>FOBR01000028.1 GCA_900109895.1 bacterium A37T11 | reverse complement strand
CCCGTATCGGAATGGTACGAAATTATCGGTGGTGAGGGAACCATCGCTGATGCGATCCTCGATAGGATCGTAAACTCGTCACACCGGATAGATTTGAGGGGAGAATCTCTCAGAAAAGGAATATTGAAACAGGAATTATAATAACTTTTTTATATCATTGCATGATCTTTCAAAGTGGCACGGTTTGACCGAAACACCTGGCACTATCCCTCCGAAATATCCAGGTGGCTGTCCGCCTTATCTTTGCTACCTTTTTATTCTTTTTTGGAAGTAATTTTAACTCCTAAAAAAACAAAGCCTTTCAGAAAGTAGTTGAAAGGCTTGGGAATTATTTAACGTTTTGACGATACCTTGTTAGTGGTTCGTTGTTTATTCAATGTTTTTTGCAATTCTAAATCCAAGGTCGTCAATTTTAAATTTTAGTGGATGACTTCTTCGTCTGGTAGTCGCCATTACACTACGTTCTTCGTCACACCAACCGCCACCTCTGAAAATCCGATATGAACCATATACTTCCGTGTCGTATAAGTCCGAACACCATTCCCAAACGTTGCCCAACATATCGTAAAGTCTGTCGGCAAACGAAAACCATTAGCTGTTTGGTCAAAAGAAATTTCTACATTTTGCTCACTCAAAATATAGCAAGATTTTAGTCCCGACTTTTCGGACAACAGATTGCAAAAAATAACGGCTTCTTGCCAAGTAACCGTTTCAACAGGTCGTTTGTCGCCTTTAAAAATGCTTGGTGTTTCGTTTGTAATGTTAAAATAAATGTCTTGTGTTATTGGAAATTTTGCGAGTAAAAAAGGTTTAATGTTTACAGGCCATTTTTGTTTTGTTCTGTCATCACGCAATTCAATTTCTCCGCTCGGTACTTCTACCATAAGTTCGTTGAAGGTAGTGCTTAAAATATCCGTATTCACTGGTTTGATAATACCTTTATTGCTTCCGATTGAGAAGCTACAAAGTTAATTTGTTTGCGTTTGTTACTTTCATAAATGAAGTCGTTAATACTTTTGCTTGTGTGTTTGGAGAAGTCGCCTACAATTGCTAACCTAATACGATAGTTAGAGAATTTTTGCAGTATTTCGCCTGCCATTCCGTTTTTTAAGTCAAAAAAGTCGGGTGTAATATTTTTTTCGTGAATAATGATTTTGTCAAAGTCCTGATAATACAAATTTCCTAACAAGTCTAAACCGTCCGAAGTGTTGTTTATGATATTGTTTGTCGAAATTACTTCTGCAATTTTTATGTTGTTTATATTGTGAGTTTCTACTTTCATTTTGCTTACTGTCGTTTGTTGCACGGTCGCTGTTACAATGACCGCTAACTATTATATGTGAGACAAAAATACACAAATATTTCAAGTGTTGATTTTCTGCGGTTCGTTTGCGTGAGGGATATAAACAGAAAGCCTACAACGAAGTGCAACGGAGCGAGGACTTCTATCTGATAGCCCGATAACAATTGCATTTTTGCGTTGGCTCGGTGCGTTGTCAAAACACAATCGGTGGCACGCCCAAAATAACCCAACTCTATAACCACAGAACGCTAAATGCTACCTCTGAAAGCAACATAGGAAAGTCCTGTATAAGTAGCTTTTATTTTTGAGTTTTAAATGATGCAGATATGGAAATAACGGTTTTAGACATTCAGATTTTAAAGGCACTGCACAGGGAAGTAAAGGAAGTTTCTCTATTGATTAAGGAAATGACTGCACCCTACAAAGCATTGCAACGTAAGCATTCGTCCACCCCCCTGTATTAAGATTGCTCAGGTTTACTTATAGGTTTCCACCTATGCGGCATGAGATTGCGGTACTTAAGTTCTTCTTCGGGGTCATTGATTTGGAGCAGGACATCGGCAATCCATTTCTGGGGATCGATACCCTGCTTCTTGCAGGTTGCGAAGAGCGAGTAAATAATGGCGGCATCCTGTGCCGTTTCATGCGTTCCGGCGAAGAGGTGATTACGTCTTCCCAAAGCTAAAGGCCTAATGGCGTTTTCCGTGCTGTTATTATCGACCTGTAAATGGCCATGAAGGGTATAGGCATACATGGCGTCCCAGCGTTGCAGGGCATATGCGATGGCCTTGCCTATGGGACTTTTCGGTAATACGGCCGGATATTCCCTGAGCATCCACTGCTTGATGCGGTCCATGATGGGGATGACCTCCCTTCGTCGGATCTCCACGATCTGCTCTTCGGCCAGTGCGGGGGAAGCCTGGCGTATGCGGTCCTCAATTTTATAGATCTCACCCATCTCCTTCAGGGCGTGGGAAGCCCTTGGCAGGTCGTTTCCGGCAGCTTCATCATATTTTCTCCGCATATGGGAAAGGCAGTAGATATGGGTAACCTGGCCGTTTCCCTGCAAAGCGGTCTCATAGGCCTCATAGCCGTCGGTCTGGGCTACCCCGCGGAAGTCCTTTAGTGTTTTTTTGGGGTGTTCATGTCCCCGTCCCTGCCGGTATTCAAAAAAGAGGAGCCCGGTTGGCGGGGAGTGGTAAACCCACATGTATCCGGTATGGCAACTGCCTTTTTTGCCCGATCGGAGCACTTTATAGGTTGTTTCATCGATCTGCAGGTATCGGCTGCCCAATACTTCCGTTTTCAATGCGTTATAAATGGGTTTCAGGGAGCTGATAGCTGCTGATACGTTGTGGGAAAGCATGGATGCCGATACCTGGATACCTTCCCGGGAGAACATTTGCCGGATACGGTACAGGGGCAGGTGGTAAATGAACTTGCATACCAGCAGGAAAGCCAGTACCGATTCATCAAACAGCCCGCGCTGTACGGTGCGGGAAGGGGCCGGGGCCTGCAGGATGCCTTTACGGGTAATGTCCATGCTGTCCTTCAGGGCATAGCGCGGCCGTATGATGCGTTTCACCCACATCTTCAGGGGTTCGATCACCAGTACCTCGGTGACATCATCCCTGGATATTTCTTTGTAAGCGGAAAGATCATCCTTGGGCAGGATAACCACTTCCCGGCGCTCCAGGTGGTCTGGCAGTACCAGGCGTTTGCCGCTGCGCGGCTTGTGCTCAGGGACCGTCCGTTGCCGTTCCAGTTCCTTTTTCAGCTGTTCGGCTGCCTTTTCAACCACCGCCTCAGGGGCTTCCAGGGTAAACAGGTCCAACTGGCCCTCCACCGCTTTCTTCACCCGCGTGTCGGAGTTCATGCCGAACAACCGCCTGCGAAGCTTATCCAGCTCAAAGACCAGTTCTGCCCGCTCGGCCAGAAGACCATCCCGTTCAATGATCCATGCAGCACGTTCAGCTTCCAAAGCTGCTTTCTCGTGCTGCATCTGCTCATAAAGTCCTTTATAATCTACTGATCCGGGCATAGCACAAAAATACAACGGCCGGTATTATCCGGCTTATACCCGGCCATTTTGTTATTAACACTAAAAATAAGGATTTGTGGAAAACCCCCGAAAACAGCATTCCGGACATTAAAAAGTACCCCTGCACAGCGT
The DNA here is from genome assembly GCA_900109895.1 of bacterium A37T11. Lineage (GTDB taxonomy): Bacteria > Bacteroidota > Bacteroidia > Sphingobacteriales > Sphingobacteriaceae > A37T11. The sequence goes on along the minus strand of FOBR01000028.1, from coordinate 61,688 downwards.
ACGTGCAGCTTGCAGGGGTAAATAACGGAATCCGGTGTGGAAAAAATCAGGCTTTCTTGGGCAGGGAAAATCGCTTGCGGTGTTTTAAGCCGGATGCCCCGCAGGATCAGCAGCAGCTCTTCACTGCTCAGGCATACCTGACCAGGCCCTTCTGCCGAAGGCAACTCATAGGTGCCTGCCTCCAGCCGCTTCTGGTACAGGGCAAAGCCGTCACCCTCGAAATGCAGCAGCTTTACCTGCGTGCGCTTGCGGTTGAAGAAGATGTAAATGTCACCCCCAAGCGGGTCCCGGTCCAGCTCCCGCCGAACGATCCCGCTCAGGGAATCCATCCCGCAGCGGAAATCGGTTATTCCGCGGTAGATGTAATAATGGTAGGCCGGTGAAACAGACAGCATCAGTCCAAAAGTGATTTGACAAAACCTGCATCAGCTCCCCGGTAAAACCGGAGTACCTGCCCGTCTTTGCGCGTAACTTCCAATATCGGAGTCCCCAAAGAAGATACGGATACCGATAAAAAACCTGACTGGGGTACCGGGGCAGCATCCCGCTTTCCGCGAAACTTCCTGACCCAGTAATTGAACTTGGCAAAGGATAAGCCATGAAGGCTGCAGTAGCCTATCTGGCTTAGCCCGCTCAATTGCCAGTTGTCAAAATGATCCCGCATCGCTGTTTGTAAATTGTTGGTCGCTTCCATTCTGCTTAATTATATATGTATGAGACAAAGGTAGGACGATAGAGCAGTCCGGAAAACAGGGGGTTGGGAGAATGCTTACTTAGCTGCAGCATTAATCAATCAAACCCGCACCAACCCAAAACGCATATTGCTGGTAACTGATCAGCTGTCGCTCATCTTTGTTTTCCTTCCAGGCAGGCTCTTCATGGCTGAGGTCTTTAACTTCTCCTGTGCTCTTGCCATTAAAGAGCTTGGCCACGGATTGCAGGACCTGTAACTCACCTTCCGAGAACTCATCGCCGTCGAAAGGCACATCAGCATGGTAAATTTCTGAACACGAATCGTCCTTACGATATTTTTCTTCCACGGATATTTTCCCGTCATCCTGAAGCCGCACGTACAGCCGCCCATATTCTGCCGGCACAGGGCCAAAAGGGATGGCACGGTAGGGTAATCCGCTAATGGAGCGCCCGTGTTTCTGGTAGGCCAAAAAATCCATGTAGAACAGCAGTTTGTTTAGCTTGGTTTTATACAGGTCCCCAATATGCTCGTCAAAGTAGGCAATGGCATTTGATATCCGGGTAAGGCTGAGCCTGCGGTAGCCATTAAATGAACCAGGAGGGTCATTCCGCAGCTCAATCTGTTTTGGATGCTCGTCACGCGCCACAATATTCCGCTCATCCAGCAACGTCTTTGCCTTAGCGATAAGCTTGTTTACCTCCCGCTCTCCCAGGAAATGGCTGCTGGCAGTTACCTGCTTGATGAACTCCTCCGGGTCGCGTACGGATAGGATAAGCCGCCCATTGGCAACGGTGGGCATTTCACCGCTTTCATACAAGCGGTAGGTATTGGCCCCAAGCCCCAGTATTTCTGACATTTTGCTGGCCGATATGCCATACTGCTGACGGATCTGCCGCATCTCCTCCGGGAATGGGATTCCATACTTCTCGCGGTATTGGTTGGTGACCTGTACCATATTAACCGTATCCAACTGTTCGTCGGTAAACCGCTCTCCGCTGTCTTCGCATAGGTAATAATGGTATACGACAGGGAACGTTTCCTTGCGAAATGTTAACGTGTCCGCCTCGCGGACGATCTTCATTTTTTTTCCTGTGATTGGACTGTTCATATATTTTCCTTTTTAAAAGGATAATGGATGGGGTGCTCGGCTGCATGGAACGATATGCAGATAACCGGATTGCTTGATACCCCCATAGATATTTTTATATATAGTTCGTTGTTTTTATGTCTTTTGCCAAATACCCACATGCCTGCTATTCCGTGGAGCTGGTCATCCAGTGGGCCTTCGCTGTAATCTGTGAGCGTAATCGACTCCACGATTTTTGTCCGCTGTGCCGGGGTAATTTCCAAATCTAAGAGCGTCTGTACGTTCTTGGGCCTGTCCCTGAAAACAATGCCAAACACCAACTGTTTGGCAAAAAAATCCCGAAGGAAATGGGAAACGTCATCTTTCGTTGCCACTGCATGAATAAATTAAATGAATACATCGAACATCACCCCCTTCCCTTCGCAAATAAACAACTTATCCGTGACAAGTTATCCACATGTTGAAAACTCTTAATCTCCACTATCACAAAGTGATAAGTATCTTTCATCGCTTTCGTGTGTACAAATGTAAAACGAATAAGTTGAATTTAAAAATATTTTCACATAAATTTGCACTTATTAGTTTAATAATGATAGTCTATAAATAATTGTTCAACTAAAAAGTTCAAAAATGAAAGAGGGTATAAGGCAATGGGAACAACAAAGGTAAACAAGAGTGCGATAAGCGGTAGGTTTGTTAAAGACTCAACCGTTAAGAGCAATCCAAAGACCACGTACAAGCAAACGGTCACTAAAAAGGGTAAATAATTTATTAAACAAAAACACAAGATGGCAAAAAATCAACATGTAGTACCGCACAACGGGAATTGGGCGGTACGTGGTGAAGGCAATAGCCGTGTAACGGTGATAACCTCTACCCAGAGCGAGGCTATAAATATAGCCAGGGAGATTTCGAGGAATCAGCAATCCGAACTATTCATTCATCGGCCCAACGGCCAGATTCGCGACCGGGATAGTTACGGAAATGATCCTCATCCTCCAAAGGGATAAGCGAATGGAAGCACGGTTGGAATAAAGGAGCGTCGGCTGAACGGCTGGTGCTTCCTTTTGTTGATTTTAGAGAAAGATTTATTAGCGCGACATCAAACTTTGTTATTTATAAATTATAAGATGTACTTTTGATATTGCATTTGAATTGTTTACAAGCATGGATACTAAATTACTTGACATCTCTACTGAGGAACTTCTGAGGAAATTTGGGGCTGGAAACCACAAACCTGGTTCTGGAAGCGCTGCTGCTTTTCAAGGCATGATATCAGCAAAGCTGCTGGTAACGGTTATTAGTTTGACTAATGAAGAAAAAAGGCGACCAAATTATGCTGGGTGTTTACCAAAACTCTTAGATATGAATGCCGCTATAGAAGATCGTATTTTTCCCGAACTGACAAAGCTCTTCTGTGAAGACGCTGTGCAATTCGATAAAACAATAAAGTCGCGGCAGGCGCGGGATCTTGAGAAAAACCCGGTAAAAAAGGCTAGACTGGCACGCCAAGCGTTAGGCGATCTCAAAATTGCTGTTGAGATACCTCTTAGCATTGCAAGCCTGAGCGTTGAGCTAGCCCAAATCGCAGGATTTGTTTTTGACAACGCTTTTAAAACCGCAAGGGGGGACTCTCAGGTTGCCCTAAGCGGAGCCGTTGCGGCTCTCGGCGGCTGTCTATCAATCGTACAATTAAATCTGTTATCATTTGGAAGTGATGAATATGATTGGATCGAAAACGCAAGATCACAGTCGAGTCAATTAAAGAGCCATTTCGGGGAGTTAAGTTTGATAGCCGCCTCCAAAATTGAGGCTTTAGAATCGGAGGTTGATAAAAAAGCGCATCTCTACAAAGATGTGAACATGCTTCTTAAGCAATCAAAATCAAACAAAAAAATGTCGAATGCAGATGTTGAAAATTATGCAACCCAGCTACAGCGGTTAGTTTGGAAGCACCGCGACAAAATTTGGTCAAAAAATGCCCCCACCAATCCCTTACAGATATTAATCCCAGACGTCTTGTTTAAAAAAGTTTTGGGATATGACTATTTATATTCAAATGAACTAGGCCTAAATGGTAATCAAACAGAAATGTCTGAAGTAGCGGGAATAATAGACCAACAAAAGAAATTGGTCCTAATTTCAAATGATTTTTCTCCGCAAGTAATGGCATTTACCGCCGCTCACGAACTAGGACATGCAATACTACATAACCAATCAGTATTGCACCGCGATATTCCCGTAGATGGCGGAGAATCAAAGGGGCGGAGAAATCCACAGGAACTCCAGGCGGATAAATTTGCGTCGTACTTTTTAATGCCTAGAAAACAAATAAATGAGATTTTTCAAACGTTCTTTTTAACGGACAAGTTTGTTATCGATGAAAGCAATGCTTTCAATTTAATTCAAGGCAGTCCCAGTCAACTGAAAGCCGAATGCAGGAGTCTGCGAGGTTTGTCCCGAAAACTAGCAAAGGCAGAGTATTTTGCCGGCATTACATTTAAATCTCTTGCGGATGTGTTTAACGTTTCAGTAGAAGCAATGGCCATACGGCTGGAAGAATTGGGGTTAGTTGAGTATTAATAGGCATAGGTGCTGCTACTATTTACAGGGGCACCGCGTTGTGGTAAGACCTTAAGAAAATTACTACCAATATTTTAATCATAATTAACTGAGTTAAATTGCCTTTAGAAATTCACTATGCACCTTCTCCCCTGAAACAAACAATCCACCACACTGATCAAACACAGAACAGCTTTTACATTCATCCACGTATATATTCTTCCAATCTGAAATAGACTTGCGGCTATAGGGCCAGAGTTCCCTGGGCAGCAGGCAAAGCTGACTGTTGTAGATGGATACGTTCAGTTGTTTATGGGATAGGAACTCCACGGCCTCTCCCAGTTCTTCCATGTAATACACCGGGTCAATCCAGAGCTGATCCATATTACGGGGTGTATAACCTTGGTGTTCGAGGCCCATAAAGGCCACGTGTTCTACAAAGGGCAAATTTTTATAGATGAATTTGGCCAACTTTACCAGGCGCGGAATGGACTGTTTTTGCAAAATAATACGGATTTCGATCCGCTGCTTATTGGCGGCCAAATGATACAGCCCCTGAATAGTTTGATGAAAAGCATCCTTGGCCTGGACGATGTAATCGTGTTCCCTATAGTAGTCTGAATAGAGTGGGATACCCAGCATGAGCCGATCCAATTGCATCTTACCCAGTTTGTCTGCCAGATTATTCCACGCGAATGCCCTCCCATTGGTTAAACAGTGCAGGTCCGTTTCGGGAAGCTCAGTTTTAAGTTGCTCCAATAGCTCAAAAAACAGGTTGCCCATCAAGGTGGGTTCTCCACCGGTTATCCCTAATTCTTTGCAGTCTTTGGGGATAAGTGGAATAAGCTGTCGATGGAGCATATGGAGGTAATACACATCTTCCCGGTCTCGCGGTGGCTGTGAACACATGAGGCAATTACTGTTGCAACGCTCTGTGGCCAGCAGAAAATTGTGATGGGAGTTAACCCGATACAAGGTATTGATGACGCCATCGGTATTGATGGCGACAATATCTCCTTCTGCTAGGTGAGATGTGGACTTGATACCGTGTACATGCGGCTGGCTGATGGGGAACCCGGTTAGATCAAGCGAGCTGAGCACGGCCCTGAAATTTTCAAGATTGCCTGGAAGATAATCGTCCGCCAATAAAGCGGTATGGCTATCGATCTTTTCAGGATTCCTGGTAACGCGAACCACCATGGGCTCAGTTACACTTGCTGCCTTTCCCTTTGTTTTCAGTTCCATTAGCTATTGACCCAAGAGTGAAATATTTTCTCTATGCGCTTATCGCTGTCCATCAGTAAGAACAGGTGCCGGATGATCTCCATGTTTTTTTGGCAGAATGCACTGGTAGGGCGGTAACCGTAAATGTCGCCCTGTGTGGCATGATTAAAAACCGGATCGGCACCGCAGTAGGGCTGGAAAGCACATTCTGAACAGCCGGGCAGGGATTCATTGATACTTGCGGCTGTAAATGCAAGGGCTTTTTCGCCATAGAAGATCTCGTCGTAACGGTGTTCATCTAAGTGCCCGAGTAAAAAGGTCTCATCTTTCATTTCTGCCAACATGCGCGCTTCATCGGAGGCATATACTTTTCCATCGTAGTTAAACACGATGACGTTATTGATGATGCCGGCCGGTGATTGCAGGTCAACATAACCGACCGGGAACGGGGTAAGTATTTTCTTGAGGATAATGGTGGCATAGTCCTCCCGATAGAAATGACCATCCAGGTTATAGTGGATGATACGGTCCAATGCCGTTTTATAAAACTCCAGAAAACGCCCGGTATCGTATTTGTTTTTCTTTTCGTTCCGCACGGCAAAGCCGAAGGGGCTGATGGAGCGCAGAAAAATGCTGTTAAAGCCCTGATGGTGGTATTCGTCCACGATTTCAAGCGGATAATCCAGCGACAAGGTGGAGGTGGTGAGCAAGGCAGACACTTGGTCATTGCCTAATGTTTCCCGGCATTGTTGAATGCCCTTCAGTGCTAGCTGATAGCTGTCTTTTCCTTTTTTATGCCGGTTGGGGTTATGGACGTATTCCGGCCCGTCAAGCGAAGTGGAGATCAGGATGTCGTTGTCCTTGCAGTAAGCCAGCATCGTTTCTGTTATGGGTGCAAGGTTCGTACAAATGACGTAAGTTATTTTCTTTTCGTGGAGGAGTGCCTGTTGCTTGGTCTGCTCTACTGCGTAGACAATGTTGTCAAACGCCAGGAGTGCCTCGCCTCCCTGGAATTCCATCGTGAGGTGCGGATTCGGTGACTGCATCATGAGGGCGATGCCCTTGTCGATGTGTTGGCGGCTCATGTCAAACGCATTTTTATCTTCACTGACCCGCGAGACCTGGCAGTAATGGCAAGTATGCTCGCAACGCAGGGTAATGACAAAGATGTGTAAGGACGTGAAGCGGTCAAGAAATGATTTTTTGGTGCGGTAACGGGTGGCCATGACCTCCAACAATGGAGGAATGGGGGTTTCGCTAATGAAGAAGCCGCTGAGCAGATCTGCATAAAGCGTTTCCTGGCTTATCGGGTCAACCTCTTTCCGGATGACCTGTGCGGCAGTTCCATTGGGGCTGATTAGGTATTCACCGAGATCGTTGACCAGGATTTCCTTTTCTTCGTTGAGCCGCATGAACCGAAAAGGCAATAAATGGTAAGCCTGATCTTCTTTCCGGAAATATTCAGGGCCTAAAAATTTGCGGCTCCTTTTGATGGGGGTTTCTGCCGTTTTAATCATGGGAGACGGATAAAGGGTCAAATCCTACCGGATCTGATATTTCGGTCTCCGGGGTAATTTCATCTTGATCTTCATAAGCAAAAGCCTTAGCGACCAACAGGTCGCGGATGGTACGGGTTTCCTGCTGGACGATCTCCCGGAGCTTAAAGTCATGCAACTCTCTTTTCACTTTGGTGATAAGCATGGGCAAGTCAATATTGCTTGGCAGATTCTGAAAGCGGATACAATAACTGGTGGCGGCATGATCTATAATATCGACTTCATAATCCGCGCTATACCAATAAATACATTTGAAAATGACCTCTTGGCTGTAAAGGGATTTTTGCGGATAGAAGTCTATGCCGTTTGGGTATGTCTTAATTTCCATTGGCCTTCTTAATTATATATTGATATGTTTTCTCGCCAACTTTACCGTCAGGCTTCAATTCATTTTCACGTTGGAACTTAAGTACGGCCTTTTCGGTCTGTTCCCCAAAATAGCCGGTGGTAGGTGTACTCAGTTTTAGCTGGAGCAATAGCTTCTGTAATTCTTCGACATCCTGCCCCTCTAAACCTTTATACAAGGTGCGATGGAACCAATGACTGCCCCAAACAATAGGATTGGCAGACGATGCAGGAAGGGTTTTGCCCTGGGAGGAGAAACCGCTGGGTTTGTAGCCTCTGCTGGCTGTGCTTGATGAACCATTGCCCTCCGAGCTCCCGGAACTGCTTTGCCCGGAATTCGTCGAAGGTCTTGGAGTGGGAGTATAAGTGGGCGTCGTGCTGCGTGTACTCCCCACGGAGGATGAATAATGCGAGCTATGGGAACTGTGAGAACTGTGCGAGCTATGGGAACTGTGTGAGCGATGCATAGCCAAAAGGCTCCTGTCCGGATCGCTTATGTTGAGCTTGAGTACCAATTTTGGTTGTAATTTGAATACGGACCGCGAATGGTCTACACCATTGGGTGAATTTTCTGGTGTTTCAGAATGAATTGCTTTTGCTTTTGCAGGGACAAGCGCGGCCATGGAAGCTGCGATGACCGCCATCGTTTTCCGAGATAGGCGCTGAAAGCCTTTACTTAGTAGTTTTTTAGCCATGTGTTATTATAGTTGGTTATAGAGGTATGCTATGTCTTGTATCTGCTGCTAAAGTTAGCTATACAAAGTCAGAATTGCAAGACAAATTTATTGTTTTAGATGATATGGCTTGAATAGGATGAACCTCGGAACCTAATTATTGCCACTATGAACATATTCCGCATCTGCCGCGACATCATCTAGGATATATTGGTATAAGGAGAGGGTGATTACCCGGTGGATGCCTTCATAACTGATGATGGCTTTGATGTATTTGGTAAACAGCAGGTCCATGGCTTTTTCAATCTGCTCAAACAGGTTGCCATGCACCTCATCCTGAAAGATCAGGTCGGCATCGGATTCAAAATAACCGATATTGATGTATGCGCCGGTCACAAATTTTTCCGGCCGGGGGTGGAACAACAGCAAGGCGGCCCGTTTTAGGTAGTTGTTTTCAAGCAGCTCTGCACCGGGACAGCGAGCGAAGAGATTATATTTTGCAAAACTGGATGCGAAATAGAAGTACCATAGAGTTTATAGGGCTGTGGGAATTGTTTAATAATCCCGATTTTAATTCCATCGAATTCGATGGAATTAAAAATAAGGCTGGGTCAAACAGTTTTTCGTTAACACCTAAACGCTGGATTGAAACGACCAATGCCGTTGGTATAGTTTCAAAAACTGGTCGCTATGGAGGAACCTTTGCCCATAAAGATATCGCGTTTGAGTTCGCTACCTGGATAAGCGCTGAATTTAAATTTTACTTAATCAAAGAATTTCAGCGGTTAAAAGAAATTGAAAGCAATCGGTTTAAATTAGAATGAAACTTCCAACGCACACTTACAAAGGTTAACTATCACATCCATACGGATGCCATCAAGGACAACTTGATCCCGGCTACCTTGACTAAAACACAGGTTTCTTTGGTTTATGCAAATGAGGCCGATGTATTAAATATGGCGCTATTTGGAAAGACGGCCAAGCAATGGCGGGACAAGTATCCTGACAAGACGGGTAATGTCAGGGACTATGCAACCATTGAGCAATTGGTGGTCTTATCCAACATGGAAAGTATGAACGCGCTGCTCATTCACCAAGGGTTCATTGCTGGCCCATAGTAAATCAGTTATGAAATTGGGAGACGGTAGTTTTTAATTAATTATACGAAAATATGGCAAAGACAGCTACTTAGGAGCAGATGGGCAAGGATTACATTTGGGTTAAAAACGAGAAAAATTTTAGTCAGAGTACGCGGAGAAATTGAAATTTTACCCCAAATTTCCTCACTGCTGATAGTTGTTGCTGGCGATATTGCAACAACTCAATAAAAGCACGCGGATTATAAGGTCCCGGATAGAGGCCCGTGAAATTAATTGAGCGAAAATGTACATGTGAGCCATGTTAACTTTACCTTGTATGGGGTAAGGGAGTGTTGTGTTACTTGAAGGTGGTAACCACTTGGCTGACATGGTATCCTGCTGCGTCCTTAGTGATGGTGACGTAATCTACTTTGGTGAAGCTAGGATATTTCATTTCTACTTTGGCAATGGAGCAGCCGTTGTTTTCATCTACAATACTGTAAGTGGTGGTGCACTGTTGCTGGATGTTTTTGTTGGCCTTTAATAAACCAATGGTTTGCGATTTATTAAATGTATTGGCCTTCCCGCTGCCGTTAATGCGCTGGGTGAAGCTATCGCTGAATAGCTGGTCCAAATGATCTGCCCGACCCTGGGTGACGGTGGATACGTATTGCGCTAGGGTGTTGTTGACAGCTGAGACGTTGGATGGCTTACCGTCGGCTTTGCTAGCGGTGAAACTGCTGAAGATAATAAAAGCGGAGAAGAGGGAGGTGATGATCGTTTTCATGATTGTTAATTTTTTAATGTTAATGTTAATTATGGTGTTGTTGTTTTTATGACACCTGTTTTCTTTAAATTGTTAAGTAAAAAATGAGCTTATGGCCTATCCCCAATTTTCCGGGGAGCAGCGCGGCTCATTATTTTAAATGCTTGCATGCATGCCAAAGTATGGCATAATCGTTCCATTAATCTCAATTATATAATGTTCAGTAAGTTGTGTTTTTATATATGGTGGAAAATGTCCGAAAGCGTACAGTATTTATCCGATTACGGACAGATTTACTATTCCCATTAGCTGTTTTTAATACCGTATTAGCGGAAATAAAGGTCGGAAAAGGTTTTGGAATTAACGAGTACCCGGTCGGGCAAGTTTTGAACAATGGGGGTTTTTTACAATTATAGCGAAAAATGGTGAGACCTCTACAGAAGTTTGGTCATTATTGAACTAGTTTCTTCTGAAATCAAATCGTTTTCAATCTATGTAGACAACCAGCGTTTGATTTGCCTTGCCGACACTACTGCCATTGGTGGATCGTCTAACCTGGCAGCAGGCCATTGGTTGCCCCTTGAGCGGAAAGCTGAGCTGGCTGAGACCATTAGCTCTTGGGTTAAAGCAAAAGGACTTAAGGCCGGGGAGTATAATGGCGTTTATTATGATGCGGTGAGGGAAAAAGCGATGGCTACTGTGTTCGTTTTATAATACTGATGAGTGTGGCAAGATAAATTAGCAGATCCTGATCGCTTTCATCAAGTCACCCATGCGAAAGGTCTCTGGCTCAAATTTAAGGACACAATTGCCACCATTTTATAGTCATAAAACGGCTCTGGAAGCCCAGCCATCTCTAGCTGCTTATACATTGAATGGCTGCTTTTAAAATGTTTTGCTCATTTTTAATTTGGGAACATTTCATGTATTCCACTTTAGAACTGGCAAAATCTTAAATTTATTTGTTTGTTTTGATTAAATATTTTTAATTTTAACTCCGGAAAAACAATAAGAACAAAATATTGGCTGTAAAACTCCTTATGAATGAAAAAGAACTGCTAGAAAAATTGCAGGAAGGGGATGAATATGCCTTTAATCAGATTTATCATAAATATAAAAATAAAATGGCCCGCAATTTTTTGCGTGTTCTTAGATCGGAAGAGCTGGCAGCAGATGCTTTACAAGAGTTATTTATGAAAATTTGGGAACAAAGGAGTCAAATACTGCCTGAGAAGCCCATTGAGGGCTTATTGGTACATGTTGCCAGGAATATTGCGATTGACTATTACCGTCGGGGAGCTAGGGATGAAAAAATGCAGGCTCACTTTACACAAGCTGCCGAAGAAGTTTACACCTATATCGAGGAGTTGATCATCGCCAAGGAGCACATTGCCCAGGTGCAGCAAATGGTTAGTGAGCTGCCGGAACAACAACGGAAATGCTTTAGCTTGCATAAACTGGAAGGAAAGAACCACCAGGAGATCAGTGTAATAATGGGTATAAGTATTTCTACGGTCGGCTACCATATATCGCAGGCGGGCCAATCGCTTAAAAAGCGTATTAAAGATCACCCGGAAATATTCCTCAGCCTTTGGTTTGCGACCATGTTCGGGCTTTTATAGCATCCCCAGTAAGCTTCGAAGAAATAAAATAAAAAAATCTGCTTTTGGACTGACAAGTTTTTTTTTCCCAGTCGTATATACTATAAAAGGGAATGGATAACGAATCGCAGTTAAAGCAATTGTACCAAAAGTTTCTTCGGGGGGAATGTCGGCCGGATGAGGTCAAAGCGTTGCTTGAGCACTTTGAGGCAGCGGGCGAAAATGGCGAATTGTCGGACATGCTTGAACGGGAGCTGGCGCGACAGAATCCGGATGCAATGGACAACCAAGAGCGTATAAACAGCTTGTTAAAGCGCGCGGACCAGCGTATTCCTTTGACTGTACATAAATCGCTGCCTGTGCCTAAAATGGGATGGGAAATGAAATTACTCGCTGCCGCGGCCTTGTTGGTGGCATTGGCAATAGGCATTTATTTTCTTTCGTCCCGTAGGCCTATTAATCCACAAGCCCAAATGGTAGCTCAGAAAGATATTTTGCCGGGTTATAATAAAGCGACCTTGACGTTGGCCAATGGTAGTAAGATAGATCTTGACAGTGCTAAAGCGGGTATCAGGTCAAATGGTAGCGTTATTGTTTACAATGATGGAACAGCCATCAAAGCACCCATTCATGCTACATCATCCATCACTTATAATTCATTGACTACTCCCCGTGGAGGTCAGTACCAGATCATTCTTCCCGATGGTACAATGGTCTGGCTGAATGCTGCTAGTACGTTAAAGTATCCGTCTAAATTTTCGGGAGATAGAAGGGAAGTTGAATTGGAGGGGGAAGCGTATTTTCAGGTAATTAATAAACAGGCAGATCCGTTCATTGTTAATACTAAAAGCCAATCTATTACTGTACTTGGTACTTCGTTTAATGTTTCGGCTTATGCGGATGAAAGACAAACTATCACCACCTTAATTACAGGGAAAGTCAGGGTTTCACAAGGCGCACAAGTGGTTGAACTAATCCCTGGGGAGCAAAGTGCAGGTCTGGGCACATCCCTTAATAAGTCAAAAATAGATGTGGGTAGTGCTATTGGATGGAAAGAGGGCCTTTTTAGCTTTAATGAGGAACCACTGGAAAGCATCATGCGCAAAATAGCCCGGTGGTACAATATAGACGTAGTTTTTGCCGATGATGGACTCCGGAATAAGGTTTTTGTTGGTGTGATAGACCGGTTGAGCCATGTGTCTGAAGTGCTTGACATGCTGCGCGTCACCGGTAAAGTGGATTTTAATATAGATGGAAGAAAAATAACTGTTATACCAAAAAATCTTTCAAATAAAAAACCGCCTATGGAAAAATAAACATAAAAAAGGGAATACGGCAAAAAAAGGCCAGAGGTGTTCGAACCACCCCCAGCCAGAGGCCCGACTTCCGAAAATGGAGTGTTTAAGTCAAATTTTCGTTAACCGAACTATTATTTAACAAATGTATAAAAACTATACACAGAGAAAAATCCGGATATACCATCCGTGGAAAAAATTATGGGTCATGACAAAGTTATCCACATTTCTCCTTTTAGTAGGTATCCTAAGCACGCAGGCTAGGGGACTCGCACAGCAGGTAAGCTTGACGAGCCAACAAATTAGCCTTAAGAATGCTTTTATTCAGATTCGTCAGCAAACGGGATTTAACTTCCTCTGGGCGGCCGAAAACATGAACAGTAATAAAACCGTGCGTATTGCTCTCCAAAATGCCTCCTTAAAAGATGCTATCAACCAATTGCTGCAAGGGCTGCCGCTAAGCTATGAGATTAGGCAAAAGACTATCCTGATCAAAGAACGTGAATCACTTATTCGTACCTACCTCATAGTAAAAGGTAAGGTAGCAGATAGCATAGGGAATCCGTTGCAAGAAGCAACTATCCATGTGATCAATAGCGATGGAATGCACACGACCATACAGACTACCACAGACCATGATGGTTATTTCGTATTGCAAAATGTGCCAGAAGATGCAAAGATTGAAATTTCATATCTGGGTTTTGCCACGTTATCGATTTCCTGTAAACAGTTATTTAGTTTACCCATGGATGAAACATTCCAGGAGAATAATCGAAAAATAAGACGGTTAGGATCAGGAATTTTTGGTTTTTATTTGTCAAAAACGATAGATCCCCTGGATGAGACTGTAATAATTGGGTATGGAAAAACCACCAGACGGCTGAATACAGGGTCTGTTAGCGTTGTAACTGCAGAACAACTGGAAAAAAAACCGGTTGGAAATGTGCTGGAGGCACTGATTAGCCAAGTGCCTGGTTTAGATATTTCACCGAATTCAGGATATGCAAGCGGAAATATGAACGTGACCATTCGTGGTCAAAAGAACTTGCTTAACCAAGGAAATGCCACACCCCCGCTTTATATTGTAGACGGTGTGCCATTGACGGTAAGTACAGGTGACTTAAATAATGCGGGGCTGAATCAGAACGGTTTTTTGGGTAGTAATTCGGGGCAAAGCCCCCTGTATGGATTAAATATGGCGGATATTAGCAGTATTGAAGTGTTAAAGGATGCGAGCGCCACTTCCATTTACGGTTCAAGGGCAGCTAATGGGGTAATTCTTATCACAACAAAAAGATCAAAATCTGGTAAGACAGCCTTGGATTTGAATTTTTATACCGGTATCACCACTAATCCTGGAAAAATTAAATTGCTAAATACCTCGCAATACTTGGAGATGCGAAAAGAAGCCTTTGCAAATGACGGCATTACACCGGATGAATATAATGCCCCTGATCTAGTTGTTTGGGATCAGGACAAGTATACAGATTGGCAAAAAAAATTAGCGGCAAATGCCAAAACTTATGATATGCAGCTGGCCTACTCAGGTGGAAATGAATTTACTTCGTTTAGGCTGAGTGGTGGTTTTCATAAAGATACTCCACCTATTCCTTCTGAATTTGGGTCAAATTTTAGGGATCAGCGAATCTCTTCCCTGTTAACGGTAGATCATAGTTCTAAAGATCACAAATTGAAGACTACGGCTATCGTGAATTATAGTGTTACAGACAGCAGGCTTCCTGGCGGCTCCATCTACCAGTTTGACTTGGCTCCCAATGCCCCCGATATACTGGATGCCAATGGGAAATTGAACTATGCAGCGTACGGTTATAATATGCCTTCGTTTGCGCCAAGTTTTTTTCAACCTTATAAAGCAAATACCAGCAGTCTCATCGGTAACTTTTCCATTGGTTATCAACTCTTGAGCAATCTCAATATCAGCGCTAGTTTTGGATATAGTACCACCCGGATGGATCAGATCCAGACGGTGCCGAAGGCCACTCAGGGTCCGAATCCTGAAGATTATACCGGAATTAGCCGTTTTGGCAAGAATAACAGTAACGGATGGATTTTAGAGCCCAAAGTTACTTATCAAACAAGATTGGCAAAGGGCGACCTTCAAGTGCTTTTGGGAGGGACTTTGCAAGACAATACTACGGAAGGAGAGGACACGCAGGGATCTGGTTATGTAAATGATAATTTATTGGAAGATATTCGGTATGCGACGGATATTTATGCTATGAATAAATATCAGAAATACCGCTTTCAGGGGTACTTTGCAAGGGTTAACTATAATTATGAGGGTAAATATATTCTGGATGTTGCTGCCCGGAGAGATGGTTCATCGCGGTTTAGGGCCAATGACCAAATGGGTACTTTTGGCTCGGTAGGGGCTGCTTGGATTTTTTCAGAAGAGAAATTTCTAAAAGGATCATTTCTTAGTTTTGGTAAATTGCGTGCGAGTGCGGGGACTACGGGCAGTGCTGCGGCAGGTGATTACCAATATCTCAAGCTGTGGCAATCTTCTCAAGGAAGTGGCGGATATGATGGTAGCCCTGTGATCAATTTGTATCAACCCTATAATCCAGGCTTCAAGTGGCAAGTCAATAAAAAACTCGAAGCGGCTTTGGAGTTGGGCTTTTTTAACAACCGCTTATCGTTAACTGCTGCTGTGTACCAAGAGCGGAACAGCGATGTTTTAGTAAACAATGATCTCCCGGGATATACAGGTTTCTATTCTGTGGTGGCTAATATACCGGCATTGCTACAAAACAGAGGTTTTGAATTGCAACTTACTAGTGTTAATTTTCAAAAGCAGCTTTTTAATTGGTCCACCTCGTTTAATGTAAGCTTAAACCGCAATAAGCTTTTGTCCTTTCCGGGACTTGAAAATACTTCCTATGCGGATGAATATGTAATAGGGATGCCCTCCAACGTCTCAAAAGTATTGCACTATACCGGATTGGATGCCCAAACCGGTATATATACGTTCAGGGATACGAATGGTAATGGTAGTATCGATTCTTATGGGTCTAACTCAGACTTGTACAATTTGGATTTGAATCCAAAATTTACTGGAGCCCTTGAAAATACGGTTTCTTATAAGGAATGGAGTTTGAGTTTCTTGTTTGATTTTAAAAAGCAACGCGGATTCTATCCTATTTTTAACTATAATTACGATGGACCTGTTAACCAGCCTGTCAGTGTGCTTGACAGGTGGAGAAACCCCGGAGATTTGACCCAAGTGCATAAGTATACAACAGGTTCTGGCGATGATCTGTACAACTTTTCAGCTTCAGATGGCAATTTGTCGGATGCGTCTTATCTCCGTTTGCAAAATGTTTCATTGTCGTACAAATTTTCGTCACCCTGGCTAACCAGTGCCCATTTTCAAAATTTGAGAATTTATCTGCAAGGACAAAATCTGTTTACCTTGTCAAATTATAAGGGACAGGATGCTACCAACCCAAGCCGGGAATATGGATTTGCTCCACAACGTATTTTCACCAGTGGTTTACAACTTACATTTTAATTTTAAGCCGATGTTTAAGAATATATATAGTTCAGTTTTATACTTGTCTGTGATCTTATGGTGTGTTTCTTGTAAAAGTTTTACGGAGATAGACCCCCCGAAAAGTGCCATTGATACGGAACATGTATTTGTAGATGATGCAAGTGCCAACTCTGCAATTTTAGGAATTTATGCCACTTTAAACAATGTAGGGTTTGGGTATGGCAATGTTACCATCATAACCGGCATGTCATCCGACGAACTCATTATGTTGGATCCTGATGCAAATTCAACCCAGATTATGAGTAATAATCTACTTGCCGCTAATACCAAAATTGCTGGCTTATGGGATGATGCTTATAAAGTAATTGGGCAGGCTAATGGGTGTATAGAAGGTTTGGAGGAAGCCGGAGTTGGGGTTAGTGATGCAAAAAAAGGCCAGCTAATGGGTGAGGCCAAATTTCTAAGAGCGTATTGCTATTTCTATCTCGTAAACTTATATGGGGACGTTCCGCTCATATTGACTACCGATTGGACTACTACAAAAAATATCAAAAGGAGCACGGTGAATGAGGTATATGCAAAGATTCTGGATGATTTGGACCAAGCCTATCAGAACCTTCCGGATGCTTACGATTCAGGTACAAAGGCCAGGGCCACAAAATGGGCTGCTGCCGGGCTTTTGTCGCGGGCCAACCTCTATTTGAAGCAGTGGGATCAGGCAGAAAAGTATGCTTCCGTCGTGATTGATGAATCTGGCTTGTTTGAAGGGGTGCTACCCGATCTGAATGGGGTATTTCTAACAGGAAGTTCTGAAGCTATCTGGCAAATGCCACCTGTCTCTTATTGGAAAAATACTTATGAAGGTTCACTCTTTGTCAATTACGGAAATCCGCAGTACGTTATAAGAGATGGACTCAAAAATTCATTTGAAGATAATGATCAGCGCGTAACAGATTGGTTGACAGAGGTGACATCAGGGGAAGGTGATACCTATTATGCTCCTTATAAATATAAAGCGGATACGTATTCGGGGGATGCGGTGGAGGAGTATGTAATGATGCGTATGGCAGAACAGTTCTTAATCAGGGCAGAGGCTAGGGCAAACCAGGATAACTTGGATGGTGCTATTGAGGACTTGAATGTGATACGAACCAGGGCTGGGCTGGAAGAGCTTGCAATAAATGCCTCAAAAGATAATGTACGCTTGATGGTGGAACATGAAAGGGAAACTGAATTTTTTGCAGAATGGGGAACACGTTGGTTGGATTTGAAACGATTATCGGCACACGAAGGTAGTGGAAGTCTCGCGGATGAGTTATTAGGAACTTTGGATACGAAATATTGGAAAAGTAGTGACGCGTTGTATCCCGTGCCTGAAAAAGAGATCAAATCAAATCCGGCATTGGGCCCCAATAATGAAGGCTATTAATGGTCGTAATTAACATAATGGAATAGTAGATGAAAATTTTAATTAAATTAAACATAGTTCTGCTGTCGCTATGGATACCAGTTATAGGTAGGGCTCAACATTCTATGAAAAACCACTTTGTTATTAAAGGAACATTGGATAAAGACCAAACAGACATAGCTTCGGTTGTGTTGAAATTTATGGATGAAAGTAAAAATACCGGTCCGCAGATATCAGGTGTAGTCAGTGGTGGGAAGTACACCCTCAGCGGAAATCTCGATGAACCGGCCTTGGTTAATATAATACCAAAATATAAAGAAGGAAAAAACAGAAATAAATGGGATGATGATATATTGATGGCTTATATTGAGCCCGGTATAATGAAAATCATTCATAAAAAAACCTTTTCAAAGATTGAACTTACGGGATCTCAGGCACAAAAAGATTATCTCAAGCTACAATCCAAAATAAGTCAAGTAACAGATTTGGAAAATGATGCGGAG
Organism: bacterium A37T11; assembly: GCA_900109895.1. GTDB lineage: Bacteria > Bacteroidota > Bacteroidia > Sphingobacteriales > Sphingobacteriaceae > A37T11. The sequence goes on along the minus strand of FOBR01000028.1, from coordinate 43,380 downwards.
ATGAGGGGTGTCTATGAAAATTTTGCTAAAGAAAATCCTAAATCACCTATTATTATTTATGTGCTTAGTAATATTGTCAATTCGGATGGTCAGGTCTTGTATGATATTGTTATGCCTATATTTAACCAGTTGCCGCTTTATGTTCAGCATTCTAACGCTGGTCGCGGGTTTTTGGAGGATGTAGAAAGGGGTAAGGTCTATTTGCTTGAACAGACTTATAGAAAAAATATGACAGATAGTGTGTTGAGTAACTTTTATGGAAGCGAAAAAGACTCCTTAAAAAAATATGAAAACATCGTATCTAGTGAACTAATTTATTCTATTCAAGAAATGGCCTGGTATGAATATCTTACTACTTCAAAAAGGAATGAACTGCGCAGGGAATTAACAGTTGCTTATTTGATGATCGCTTCTGATTCATCCAGGTTATGGCAAGTGTATAGGGCACTCCCCGATTCCCTGAAAGTGCCAAAATTGAAGGAGATTTTTAATAAGGTCAGAAAAACCTGTGTTGATAAATTGGCGCCAGAATTTACGCAACGTGATACTTCTGGTCGGTCAATTGCTCTTTCAACACTAAGAGGAAACTATGTCCTGATTGATTTTTGGGCTAGCTGGTGTGGGCCTTGCCGTAAAGAAAATCCGAACCTATTAGAACAATATAAGAAATACCACGCTGCAGGATTTGAAATACTGGGCGTTTCGCTCGATAAAAACAAAAGTTTGTGGGAGAAAGCCATAAGGGACGATTGGATGAACTGGGTACAGGTTACGGATTTGAAATATTGGGAAAATGAGGCGGCAAATCTATATAGTATTAATGGTATTCCACAAAATTTTTTGATCAGTCCTGAAGGAAAAATTGTTGCACGCAACCTGTTTGGTGGCGTGCTAAGAAGAAAACTTGCAGAATTATATACAAACAAATAAAAACAATGATTTTAGTTAAAAGTAGTGCAATATTAAGTTTTATTGGGGCTTTTTTGCTGAATGTGTTCGCTATTAGCGCGCAAACTAAGCCTTCATTTCAAATGGTAAGTAGTAGTAATATAACCGTTGGCCAGCAGGCACCAGATGTTGAATTTATAGATACTAATGGAAAGGCTTGTAAACTATCGGACTTTAGAAACAAGGTAATTTTGCTGGACGTATGGGCGACATGGTGCGTTCCATGTATTAAGGGGATGCCAAAAATGGATAGTCTTTATAGGGCTAATGCGGATGATGTGGTGATGCTGGCGGTCTGTAGTGCTGATAGTAAAGAAAATTTCGATAAATTCGTGAGGAAGAATGGGGCAAAATTTGCTTGTAAGTTTGTGTTTGATGCTCATGGTAAGCGCCCATCAGCTACTGATTTTAGATCTGTTTATGGGATAAATGGTTTTCCTACCACGATGGTTATAGATCAAAATGGCAACGTAGGCGGCTATGGATTTAACCATGAGGAAATCTCTCTTATCATTGATGACTTGAAAAATCGGAAAGGGATTATTGCAGATAGTGTGATGGCTTTGCAAGATATGATCGATGAAAATCGAAAGGGTAATTATGCTGAAGCTTACCGCAAAAGTCAAATTTTCCGCCCTTCATTAGCGGAGGAAAATGATTATTATTATACTCAAATTGAATCTCTTTTGCATATTGACCAGGCTAAAGCGGTTGCTTTGAGCAGGGATTGTGTTGTAAAAAATAATGCGGATTTCCAGTTTCTTGCTAACGTCGGAGATCTGATCGCTCAAACCAAAGATCTTTTACCAAGGACGTACTTGTATGGAGCTGAATTGTTTGATATAATAATAAGGAATGCACCTGAAGACACAGACTTCATAATCGTTTATGATCTGGCAGGCCGTTGTTGGTATAAGGGAGGGAACAGAGACCAAGCGATTTCTTTTGCTGCTAAATCATTAAACTTGGCCCAAAGCAACGAAAAACCAGCTCACCCAGAAACTATTAAATACTTAAAGGATGTTTTAGCGACTTATCAGGAAAACAAATCAGGTTCCTCTTTATAGTTTGAACAGGTATGAAATCGGTCTTGCCCACCATTAACAGAGAGAACTTCAGTTCCGACACGGTAATGCTGATTGGAAGTATAACGGATATAGGCTTTATCTCCTATATAACCTAAAATAAAGGTATGGAATACCTATTCATAATTCTTATTCTATTTCTAGTACTTGCAACAACAAGGGCTTTAACCGTCGTGATTCATGAACTGGGCCATGCCGTTCCGGCGATTTTCCTGACAAAGGAAAAAGTGGCGATCTATATTGGTTCATTTGGTGATCCCAATAAAAGTTTGCATGTCAATATTGGGCTTCTCGAAGTTTGGTTTAAATACTCTCCATTTTTGTGGGGCCGCGGCCTCTGCGTAATGCCCGTCCGTTGGTTAAACAATGCAGGTCTGTGTCGGGTAGTTCCCTTTTGAGCTGTTCCAATAGCTCAAAAATCAAGTTGCCCATTAAGGTGGGCTCCCCGCATGGAGGTAATAGACATCTTCCCGGTCTCGTGGTGGTTGTGAACACATAAGGCAATTGCTGTTGCACCGTTCTGTAACCGTATCAGCCCGACGAAGTACATCTTTTCCTTAATTGATAAGCGCTCTGCCTTTACGGTCAAAACTTAGTTATATGGATCTTACAGAAAAGATGATGTCGCTGGTTAGTCAGTGGCAGGAAAGCGGACAAAGTCAGCGGAAATTTTGTTTATCGCAGGGGGTTACCCTTGGTAAGTTTAGTTACTGGGTAGCCAAAAGTAAAGAAGATTTCCAGGGAGATGGTTTTATCTGGTTCTCTTGTCGCGTCTGATCAGGTTGTATTGTGTTCAGTTTGGGGTCATCGCATGTTTATTTTTTGTACCGCGGCCACTGCGACATGCGCAAAAGTTTTGACGGGTTGTGCGGCTTGGTCATCAATGAGCTTGGCCGGATTGCCACCAGCGGGGAAGTATTCGTCTTTCTGAACCGACGTTGCACCCATATGAAACTCTTGCATTGGGAGCATGGGGGCTTTGTGCTGTATTACAAGAGACTGGAAAGCGGCACTTTCCCCATACCCAAAGCGCTGGGGACAGGTATGTCATTGGAATGGCCAACTCCACCCGCTTTATGACCAGCTTATGTTTGATATCAAAGCAAAAGGTTATTTACAGGTGGACGAGACGCCGTTAAAGGTCTTGGAAAGTGATAAAAAAGGTGCCTGCCACCAGGGTTACTATTGGGTATACCATAGCCCCATGGATGATATTACCCTGTTTGACTACCAGCCCACGCGGGGATGGTGGCCACCAAAAGCATGCTGGACAGCTTCAGGGGTTACCTGCAAACAGATGGATATGCCGTACCCCTCGTACATTTTATGGGCCAGGGCATTTAGCAAAGCTTCACGGACTGCTTCCTTCGGGTATTCATAGGTTTCTACCTGGTGGATGCCTTCATAGCTGATGATGACAGGAAGCCGGACAGGGAAATAATAAAAAACAGAAAAACAACTATTTAAATTCATTTTCCCAAAAACAGGGATTTGCCGATGAAATAAGATTAGGTCCAGAAAGGAACATAATACGCGTATTTTTGAGGCGCGTTCGGAAGTATGTTTAAGGTTATAGAATTGCTTGGCCTGCCCAACCGATGAAAAGGCGGTTTGTTCTACCACATCCATGCTGCTACCCGATTTTTGCTCGGGAATATGATCGTCCTTTTTTAGGATATCACTTTAAGTCGACTAGCTAAGTTAAAATCATTAGAATATAGTACTAAAATTATTACGTAAATAAAATAAGGCTTATTGATATATTCAATGATGAGTTTAAAGTGCAGAAGTTGATTTTTCAATATAAATTACCCCTGATAAGATTTAACGATTTTGAAACTTATACCTTTATTTATAACTTTGAATTGTAATAAAACCAACTGATTTAAAAATTATGTCAGAGAAAATCTATCCGTACCAAAACCTATCCTGGGAAGATATGGAAGGTGAAGAGTGGAAAGGTATCCCACTGTTGGAAAAATACTACGAAGTATCAAATATGGGCCGCATAAGGCGTTTGGCTTATGTCCGAAAGTCAAAAACAGGTAAAGACGTATTTGTAAAACCAAAAGTATTAGTGCAAATAAAGCAAACAGCGCTTAATGTATTTCTGAATGAAACGCGTATATACATGCGCATTTCACCAGCGATGAATGGCAAAACACACAATCATCGCGTTGGTAGGCTTGTATATAATGCGTTTGTAAAGCCGTTTAATATCCGTGATAAAAATTTCGTCATTTTTTACAAAGATGATGATACCCTGAATAACCGGGCAGACAACTTGTACCTGGCCACACAGGCCGAAAAGCAGGAACGAATGGAAAAGTTAGGCCGCATGGTGCCAGCTTTTACGAATACATCTCCAGAAGAAAAAAAGGAAATACTAGACCGCATAGCTGTTAAAAAAGCTAAAAGTGACTGTTTTCAGATCAGCCAATACGATCTGGACGGTAATTGGATCAAAACATTCCGGAACGCACGGGAAGCGTCCAGAATAGTAGGCCTCAGCCAAAATTTTATCACCCAGTCATCCCGAAAGGCATATACCGTAACAGCAGGAGGATATCTGTGGGCAAAGGGCAATGCCCCGAAAATAGACTACAAGGCATACCTTAAAAAACACGATGCCAACTTTTCGCCCTTAGCCAAACGGCACGTAATGCGGGTAGGGCAATATGATTTTGACGGCAACCTTATTAATACATACCATACCGCAAAAGAAGCCGCGGATGCCATTGGCGTATTATATGGACATATGATTGACACTCTCCGTGGAAAACATGTGACTTGCAAAGGCTATTTATGGCGTAAGAGTATAGCCAAAAAGCTTGATCTTAGTAAGCTACTGGAGGAAAAAGGAGAAGATTACATCCAGCGTACATCGCGCATACGTCAAATCTCCCAATATACTTTTGACGGTGTTTGGGTAAAAACCTACCGTAGTTTTAATGAAGCCAAACGTGCGACAGGTATCGCCAGCGGAAGCATTATTAATGCATACCGTGGCAGGCAACTAACAGCCGGGGGCTTTTTGTGGCGTGAAGGAACAGCGTTACGGATTAACGTTTCCCATCTCACCAAAGACCCTAATTTTGATAAAACCGTATTATACCGGTATATTAAAAAGAAGAAAGCCGCTGCCAGGGAAAAGAAAAATGCAGGTTAGCACCGTTACCATAAAGAAGGTTTAAAAGCCTCATTATCGTAAAAAACAATTCTGTTTCCAAATGGTTAATATATATTTGTATTTTTGTGACAAATATATATGCAAGAGCTCTGGTCGTCGTTATCACAAATGCTGGATGCAGAATCCCTGCTGAAAACTGGCGGCATTTATTTAGTACTATTCATTATCTTTGCGGAGACTGGCCTGTTTTTTGGGTTTTTCCTTCCAGGCGATTATTTATTGTTTCTGGCCGGTCTGTTTTGCTCCTCAGGCAACTTGGACGTTGGTATAACTACCTTATGCCTGAGTATGGTGGGGGCAGGTATAGCCGGAAATTTTGTAGGTTATTGGTTTGGCAGAAGGGCTGGACCCATGTTGTTTAAAAGAGAAGATAGCTGGTTTTTTAAGCGGAAATATGTGATAATGGCAGAAGAGTTTTACCATAAATATGGGGGCGCGGCCCTCGTCCTAGGAAGATTTGTACCTATTATACGTACGTTTGCACCTATATTTGCTGGTGTAGTACGTGTAGATTTCAGAAAGTTTATACTTTATAATATTGTTGGTTGCGTATTATGGGTTTTGTCACTAACACTTTCAGGTTTTTTCCTGGGAAGAGAATTTCCACAGATTATTAATTATTTGGAATATATTGTTGTTGGATTTATCATATTAGCCTTCTTACCGATTATCATTGCCTTAATAAAACGGCAAATAAAAAGCAATAAAACAAAAAAGAACCCTGTCAAATAAAATTTAAAATTTAAAATGAGTATATCACATCCCTGGCATGAAGTTTCTACTGGCGACGAGGTTCCGTCCTTAGTAAACGCCATTATTGAAATCCCTAAAGGATCCAAAGCAAAATATGAAATAGATAAGGAAAGCGGTCTTATTAAGTTGGACCGGGTTCTTTTTTCATCGGTTATGTACCCCGCCAATTATGGATTCATCCCTCGCACCTATTGCGACGATAAAGACCCTCTAGATATTTTGGTGCTTTGTTCGGTTGATGTTTACCCAATGTCAGTAATAGAAGCCAAGGTGATTGGTGTGATGCATATGATTGATAATGGCGAACAGGACGACAAGATTATTGCTGTAGCAAAAAATGACATGTCGGTAAACTACATCAACGACCTTTCAGAACTACCACCACATACGATGAAAGAAATTGTTCGATTTTTTCAGGATTATAAAGCATTGGAGAAAAAAAACGTCACCATTGAGCAATTGTTAGGAAAATCCTTTGCCTACAAAGTGATCAATGAAAGCATAGATCTATATAAAAAGCTATTTGTAGAAAATCAATAAGTCCATGGGTCTACAGATTTTTTGGACGATTTTTTTGGTTTTAGGCAATGGTTTCTTTGTCGCTGCGGAATTTGCGATCGTCAAAGTAAGGGGTTCGCAAATAGAAATCAGGGCTAAAACCGGAAATAACGTTGCGAAAATAGCCAGGCATATCATTCAGCACCTGGATGCATACCTTGCCGCCACTCAGTTGGGAGTAACCTTATGTTCACTGGGATTGGGTTGGGTAGGCGAAGAAGTAATGAGCGAAATAGTCCATAAATTATTTAGCCTTTTTAATATTGAATTAAGTTCAGTTTTTGCAACCAATTTGGGGCACGTGCTTGCTTTTAGCATTATTACGGTGCTGCACATTGTTTTTGGTGAATTAGCACCCAAGTCTATTGCTATTCAGCGGCCTGTTGGAACTACCATGACCGTTGCTTTACCTCTACGGTTTTTCTTTGTCCTTTTCAGGCCCATCATTTGGGTGTTAAATGGTTTTGCAAGTCTTATTTTACGCCCTATTGGTATAGTGGCCAATGCTGGTGAAGCTCATCACTCATCCGAAGAACTTCAGTACTTGTTAGAACAAGGACGTGAAAGCGGGGCCATCAATCTGGCAGAGCATGAACTCATAAAAAATGTTTTTGATTTCAACGAGCGGGTTGTTAAGAATATCATGGTTCCCCGTACCAAAATATCAGCCATTGAATTAAGCAGTCCCAAGGATGAATTTCTTAAAACTCTTATTAGGGAAGGCTATTCTCGCGTACCGGTTTACGAAGAATCTATTGACAAAATTGTTGGTATTGTGCATGCCAAAGATATTTTGCCTTTGCTGGTAGACCACAAAGAACTTATTCTTAAAAAAATTATCCGCAAGCCCTATTTTATCCCGGAAACGAAAAAGATCAATGATCTGATGGCCGAGTTTCAGCAAAAGCGCATACAGATAGCCATTGTGCTGGATGAATTTGGCGGTACGGCCGGGATGGTGACCCTTGAAGATATTATGGAAGAACTGGTGGGCGAGATACAAGACGAATATGATGAAGAAAAGCCGATTGTTGAAAAAGTATCTGATACAGAATATGTTGTTAATGCGTCAGCCAGTGTGTATGACGTAAATGAATTTTTACCTAAAGAACTTCCGGAAAGTACTGATTATGATACCATATCTGGGCTGGTAAGTAACCTGTTTGATAAAATTCCTGATGTTGGTGAACGCAAAGAATATAACGGATACAACTTTATTGTCTTAAAAAAGACGCAGCAAAACATTGAATACGTAAAACTTGAATTGCTGCAAGAACCTTTTGAAGATGACAAGGATTAGTTCATTATTAAATGCAGCTGTTCTATACCCCCAATATCGAGCCCGGACAAATCACCTACCAACTTAATGAAGAAGAAAGTGCTCACTGTATCCGGGTATTGCGACTGGAAGTAGGGTCAGAAATACATCTTACAGATGGCCGGGGTGGGCTCTTTACTGCTATAATTAGGCTGGCGCATCCAAAAAAAACGCAAATTCAAATTATTCAATATATTCCTGGATATGGGCAGCGCAACCATTACCTGCATATAGCCGTAGCTCCCACTAAGAACGCTGACCGGTTTGAATGGTTTCTTGAAAAGGCTACAGAAATCGGTATAGATGAAATTAGCCCAATTCTATGCGAACGCTCAGAGCGAAAAGAATTAAAAATTGAACGTTTTAACAAAGTGGTCATAGCTGCCATGAAACAGTCATTAAAAGCATATGCCCCCCAGCTCAACCCTTTGATTAAGATGTCAGATTTTTTGAAACTAAATCATCTGGGCGGCAAATATATTGCCCATTGTATGGATGGCGAAAAATCATATCTTTCTAAATTGGTCATTCCTGGTCAGCCAACTATTATTTTAATAGGGCCTGAAGGTGATTTTAGTCCATCTGAAGTAAACATAGCCATACATGAGGGTTTCCAGCCCATTTCACTGGGGACATCACGCCTGCGAACCGAAACTGCAGCACTGGCCAGCTGCTTGGAAGTTAATATTTACAACCGTTATTAATTATTTTATTGATATTAATTATATTAACATTAATTTTAAATAATTTTGAATCGACAAGTTAACACGATTTCGGATGCATCTGGATCAAACAGAATTTAATTGGCATGGTATCGTAGAGGGTGATGAAAAAACTTTTGAACACGTTTATTTATCATTTCACGACGCGTTGTATAATTATGGTAAACGGTATACATCTGATACAGAACTTATCGAAGATGCTATACAGGACCTTTTCTTGCGTATATGGAAAAATCGCAAAAACCTGCGACAACCCCCTTCCCTAAAAAATTATCTATATAAAGGCTTTAGAAACCATCTAAGTGATAAACTTAAGGCAGGCAACCGTTATGTGTTAAATAAACCCGAAGAAGGTCCAGAATTTGAATTCATATTATCCGCTGAACATATCATCATTAATAACGAACAAAAGGAGCAGTTATCAAAACGGCTTGCTGTAGCGATAGCCACACTGACCGCGCGACAGCGGGAAGCCATATTTCTGCGTTTTTATGAAGAGTTCTCATACCAGGAAGTGGCAACGATCCTTGATCTGTCTGTCAAAGATACCTATAAATTGATGGGTAGGGCCATTGATGCATTGCGTCAGGTAATGGGCAGTCAAATCGTCGGTATACTGATAGTACAGGCTTTAAATAAAATGTACGATATTTTAAAAGTTTCTTAAAAAAAATTTTTTTAATCGTGGGGTAATAATGAAAAAACCACCGTATTCATTCACAATAAGAGAGATTAATTAGATGATCAAAAATTGAATTAGAATATGGAACATAACATTAAATTTTCAGCCATTACCGTTGATGACCTGTTAGGTAACGATGTTTTCATACAATGGCTATTATTCCCGGATGCTTTGCTTAATGCATACTGGGTAGGTATTCAACAAAAAAATCCGCAAGCTGCGCAACTGATCGAACAGATCAGGTTAGAGGCATCCGAGCTGATCCTTTCAGATCATACAGAAGCCCGGGTATTGCTACCATGTGGATAGAAAATAAAATTTATCATGCAAAAGTCCTCAAATTTTTTAGGAACCAGTATTCATGACCTCTTAGCCAATGACGATTTTGTCGCTTGGGTGAAACATCCAACCGATGAATTAAATAAATTTTGGCAGGATGCTCAAAATCAATATCCAAATCTTATCCCTGTTGTTAAAGAGGGCCGGCAGCTTATACAACAGCTTACCTTGCAAAATGACAAGCCGGACGGCGAAATAAAAGAGCGGTCATTTCAGCGCTTTAGGCAGTCAATCATTCAGGACAAGCGAAGAAAGATAAGAAAATTAACCTTTTTGCGCATAGCTGCCACCGTCACTTTTTTTGTGATGGCCGGCATCTGGGGATGGTATTATCATTATCAAAACACCTCAGTTAAATATCTATTTCCGGATGCCGGAAATTTACAAGCGAATGTTTCTGAGGCTACGCTTCGGATTAAGGGCCAGCCCGACATCCTTTTAAATAATGCGCATAAAGGCCAATTGGTTAAAGTAGGAAATTTGCTGATCAGTAAGGAATCTGATGATTTGTTAATATTTAGTGAAGATAATTCAAAATCTACGACGATGAAAGGGCTGTGGGCGCAAATAAGCTTGCCTCGGGCTCAACGTTATCGATTGGAGTTAGCAGACGGTAGCAAGGTTTGGCTCAATTCCAAATCAACTATCCGCTTTGCAGTCGATTTTGAAAACCGGCGCCAAGTAGAAATGGAGGGTGAAGCCTATTTTGAAATTGCCCAAGATGTGGACAACCCGTTTAAGGTAAAAAGTGCCGAAATTACCGTTAACGTATTGGGTACAAGCTTTAATATTTCTAATTATCAGGCCGACCCGTCTTCATCTGTTACTCTGATGGAAGGGGCCGTGAATCTACAGTACAATCAAGGAAAAACCTGTAAGCTCATTCCCGGCCAGCAAGCATATTTCAATACCCGTGGCGTTAGGGAGCCAATTTTACGATCAGTAAACATAAAAGAAATAGGAGCCTGGAGAGATGGTCTTTTTGCTTTCAGGCAAGATTCCATCATCCAAGTCATGGATAACCTAAGCCATTGGTATGACATCCGTATTAATTATGAAGGTAGCAAGCCTACGGCACTCTTTACTGGAACCATACCTTGTGAAACTCCCATAGAGGATGTGCTGAGTTTGCTAGAAGAAGCCGGAGGGGTAAAATTCATTCGGAATGACCGTTATATCACGGTAAAATCCAAACCTTAATATAATATTATAATTTCACCTGCATGCCTATATTTGTAAATATTTGCTGCATGGTGTGGTATGAGAATCATTCTAATAGGTGTAATAAGTGGATTATTTGCCTTGCTTCCCCGATGTTCTTTTGGGCAAAAGATAAGCATTGATGCACGGAATGTTACCCTTATAACCACACTTGAGCATATAAAAAAACAGGCAGAAATCAATTTTTTCTATAATGATCAGGTTATGGCACATGCATTACCGGTCAGTATCCAAATAAAAGATGCAGAACTCGAAGATGTGCTGAAGCGGATTTTTGTTACACAACCCATTCAATATAAAATTCGGGATAAAGTGGTTGTCTTATCACTTAAACCTGAATTGACTGCCGATATTCCACAATTACTACGAGAAAAAAAGAAAATAATTTTATGCCTGGTGGATGCCCGCAGTGGCCAGGCAATAAGCGGGGCAAACTTGTACCAAAGTAGCAAAAACCCAGCTATAAGTGATCAAATGGGGCATGTAACCCTGATAAACCCACTCCTGACAGATACTATTCATATACATCATATCGGCTATCAGGATATACATTTTTTGCTGCGAGACCTCCCTTCGCAACTAATCGCATTGGTTCCCTTTAATAACCAGCTGAACGAAGTACTTGTTACAGGCATCGTTAACCGGAATAAGTATAACTTCACCAGTGCCGTGACGGTCATGAGTGGTGCTACACTTAAAATGCTTGACAACCGTAACATCATTAACAGCATTAGCACGCTGGACCCTTCCTTTGCCCTAATCGCCAATAACCTACGGGGAAGTGATCCTAATAAATTGGGGCAAATTGAGCTTCGGGGCAAAACCAGCATCTCCGGGCTGCAGGTAGAAAATCAGTATGCCAATGATCCTAACCAGCCTCTATTTATTCTGGATGGCTTTGAGTCCACACTTTCGCAAATAACGGAGCTTGACATTAACCGCATTGCTACCGTTACTCTGCTGAAAGATGCAGCATCGTCAGCGTTGTATGGAGCACGTTCGGCCAATGGTGTCGTAGTTGTGGAAACCGTCAAACCACAGGCTGGCGATCTCAACATTTATTATAATGCCGATGTAAACCTTGAACTTGCGGACCTCAGCGATTATAATATGATGAATTCTACTGAAAAAGTGGATTTTGAGCGGCTATCGGGCCGTTTTGAATCGGTAGTAAAAGATGAGCCAAATAGCCAGGTAGTTGTTTCAGGAGACCAATTTATGCTGGATAGGCTATACAACCAACGCAATACCTGGGCGCAGGAGGGTATTAATACCTACTGGCTGGATAACCCCCTGCAAACAGGGTTCAGCCAAAATCACTCGCTATACCTGCAGGGCGGCAATAACGATTGGCAGGTGGGAGGGGGAGGCAATTACAAGGATATTCATGGGGTGATGAAGGGAACTGGCCGAAATAATTGGGGAGCATGGGGCGACATTGGTTACCGAAAAGGTAAATGGAATATCCGGGCCAAAAGTTTCCTTAGCGGCTACCATTCTTACGGGTCTCCTACATCTAATTTTGCTGATTATGTTAAACAAAATCCTTATTATCGCGAAGGCGATACCGCTAAATACCTGGCTACGGTGCCTACGGTAGATGATTCGCAAACATCAATAGAGGAGCCCAATCATATTTACAACGACTTGCAAAATTCGTTTTCAAGAGGAAGTGAATGGAACTTTCAGCAAAACATAGTGGCTTTATGGCAACTCAACCCGCAATGGCAATTTTCGGCCAATTTGCAAGTACAAGGAGGTCAAAATACCCAAAAAGCGTTTATCTCTCCCAAAGATACCCGCTTTGATAACCAAAATGCAAAGCTTAAGGGCAGCTATGATTATTTGCGGCAAAACAGGAAGGCTTACCAGGGTAATATCATGGCTACTTGGAACAAAACTTTCCGTCAAAAACATATATTAACCGTCAATGGCCGCGCTGAAATTCAGGAAAATGATTTGAATTTAAAGGGCTATACCTTAAAGGGCTTTCCATCCAATGCCGACGGAAACCCTTCCCAGTCTTACCAGGCACAGCCTGTCATTCTGCCCCCATTAGAATCGCCTCCAACCATCCGGCGAATAGATGCGCTCGCCAGTGCCAATTATACCTACGACCACCGGTATTTTGCGGACGCTACCTGGCGCATCGACGGATCCACCCAATTTGGATCGGCCCATCGTTATGCCAGTTTTTGGTCGGCAGGGATCGGGTGGAATGTCAACCGCGAGCCTTTTATGCGTTCATTAAATACCATCAGCCTGTTCCGCTTGCGGATCAATACGGGACTTACAGGTAATCAAAACTTTGGAAGTTTTGCTTCCACTATTGCCTATACACATTTGTCTGATAGCAGCCTGTTCGGCCAAGGCTTGGTACATAACACCCTTGGTAACCCTCAGCTCCGCTGGCAAAATACCCAACAAACAAACCTCGGTATGGACTTGGAATTATGGGATCAGCGATTTTCGCTGACCATCAACCTATATAAAAAAAATACAGACCCACTTATTGCCACTATTAACCTGCCTGCCTCCAACGGCACCACTAATTTTACAATGAACGTAGGCATACTGAAGGTAAGTGGCCTGGACGCAATATGGCGCTTTTCACCCATTTACAGACCCCGTGAACAGGTCATTTGGACCATCGGCGCAACCATGTCAATGTATAAAAGCCAATATGAAGGGCTCGCTGCGCTATTGAAAAGCCAGAACCAGGATCTGTTGCTTAATAACTCACTGTTTCGTTTTATGGACGGTAACAGCCCCGATGATCTGTGGGCCGTACCTTCACAGGGCATCGATCCGTCTAGCGGAAGGGAAGTTTTCATGACTAAGGATGGTAAGCATACATTTAACTATGATCAGAATGACATTGTCGTGGTGGGCAACAGCCGGCCCCTTGCCGAGGGAATACTCAGTTCGTTCTTCAATTACAAGGCACTCACGTTTGGAGTTTATATGCGCTACGTAATGCGCAATGCGCGGTTCAATGAAGCCTTATATAATAAAGTTGAAAACATTACCTATGATGAATTGAGTGATAACCAAGATAGCAGAGCACTATACAACCGTTGGAAGGTGCCTGGTGATATAGCCCGGTTTAAAGGCATTTCCATAACTGATTATACCCCCATATCGTCCCGATTTATACAAAAAGAAAGCTATTTAAGTGGCGAATCCATCTCCATAAGTTATGAGTTTGAGGGGAACATACATAATTGGCTGCATACGGCATCCATTCACAAACTGCGGCTAACTCTCTATATGAATGACGTATTCCGATTATCTAACATCTTGGCAGAGCGGGGTACGGAGTATCCATTTTCCCGTACTTTCTCAGGCAGCATTAGTATGATATTTTAATAAATAAACATATGAAGAAGCGAGCGCTATATTTTTTACTAAGCTGTGCCGGAAGTATTATTTGTGGTTCATGCAACCATTATCTTGACGTAAAACCCAAAGACCAGTACTTGCAAGATAAGGTGTTCAGCAACGAGGCTACCATCCATGAAGCTCTAAACGGTATTTATCTCCGAATGGCATCGCCCACCTTGTATGGCAAAGAACTTACCATGGGAATAATTGATGTGATGGGCCAATACTACAACTTGCAAGACTATCACCTCTCAGGTATTACATCAGCACACCAAAGGATCAGCCAAGCCAGTTATGCCTACCAGGATACCAGCGTTGCAAACCCCTTTAGCCGCGCTTGGCAAGACAGTTATACAAGTATTCTCAATATAAATAGCTTTATTGGCCGGCTAAAAGGCACCATGAGCGTCATCAGTGAAACACAGAAATCGCTGCTCCTAGGAGAAGCCTATGGCCTTCGGGCCTTTCTGCATTTTGACCTGTTGCGTATGTTCGGACCGGTCTATGCAGAAGATTCCGGTGCGCTCTCCATTCCATACATGGTAAAGGCCACTGATGCCGTTCAACCACTTTTGCCCGCCAGCGCAATAGCAGATAGCATCGGCAAGGATATACAACAATCCCTCCTAAATTTGCAGCAGGACCCTGTCCGGGGCAGCAACTCTAAAGGTTTTGCTGAACTAGCCAGTCAACCCTTCTTTCAGCACCGAGACAGGCGCTTTAACTATTATGCGGCTCAATTGCTGCAGGCCCGTGTAAATCTGTATACCGGCCATAAACAGGAAGCGCTTGAGGTAGCTGAAAGCCTCATTTCTGAAGCTGCAGCTGTTTTTCCCTGGGATCCAGATCCGGCCACGCCAGACGAGATTGACCCTATTTTTCCGGGAGGAATTATTTTTAACTTGCCTCAGCCTACCTTGAGGCAGCAATACCTCAATTTATTCGAGTCATCATTGCCTTTTGAGACGCTGTTAATGCCAGACCAGACACGATTGTTTAGCTTGTATAAATATAATTTATCAGACTATTATTATATCAGTCAATGGACTACTGTACCTAGCAGCTCTAATCCATATGTTCTATTCATAAAATATCGACCTGCCACCATCCAGCCGGATGCCAGTACCGCAGGGATTCCACTTTCACGACTTTCAGAAGCCTATTATATAGTGGCCGAATGTACTCAGAGTAAATTAAAAGCCATTGACTGTCTCAATCAAGTAAGAAAACACCGGGGCGAAATACTGTTAAACGAAGGTGTAGATTTGGGCAATGAACTCTTAAACGCCTATCTCAGGGAGTTTTGGGGAGAGGGGCAATTGTTTTATTTCTTTAAACGTAATAACCTAGCACAAATTCCAAACGGAAGAGGTGCTGCTAATAGTCTGAATATGGACAAGAACCGGTATGTTGTACCTTTGCCGTTAGTAGAAACCCAAAGACGAGGATCATGAAAAAAGCCATTCTCTATATTGCAGCGGTTATAATTGGCCAAAGTTGCCGAAAAGAAGCAACCCAGTTCTATTCAGGTGACCAGGGTGTGTTTTTTAAGAATGGGGAAAATCATGCGGAAGTTGATTTTGGTGCGATCAGGGAATTTGTAAATGACACCATAGTTTGGGTACCTATTTATTTATTTGGTAATAACCTTAACCAGCCTTCTTCCTATCTATTACAAACAGATGAAAGCAGTACCGCGGTAGCCGGTAGGGATTATATATTACCTGCTTCTTACATTTTTAAACCAAATTTGGCGCAGGATTCGGTGTCAATCCATATGCTACGCTCGCCAGCAATTCATGACGATACACTTACGATAGTACTACATTTAATACCCAACACCAATTTTCCCGGCATCTGGCAGGATGGTGAAGACCAGGAATATGCCACGATTTTCAAGATTACAACTTCTGATCATATTGATAAGCCAGACGACTGGGATCATATCGCAGATTATTACGGAATTTATTCAGATAAAAAGTTACGCTTAATAATCAGTCTTGAAAACCAAGAGTATACGGTTGAAAACATCCTTAATATTTTAAAATTTCAGGCAGATGCAAAATCCTATAAGCTAAAAAAATATTTAAAAGAACAACAGGCTGCCGGTACACCTGTTTACGAGGTAAACGGTATGTTGATGCAAGCAGGCCCGAAGGCACCAGATAGATACTAAGTATGAAAAAACAAGCATATAAGTATATCAGTTTATTGATGGCAGTAGTAAGCATGGCTCTCACGCACTCTTGTAACAAGCCATCTGACGGGCACTATACCCCTGTTAATGAAGCCATCGTGACGGGCATGGACAGTATATACACTGTATATTCAGACAGTGTCCTCCGCATCAAACCCAACATAACTTATTCTCAGGATCCCATTGGAGACACTGCTAACTACACTTATGAATGGATATGGCTTAATAATGTAGGTTATTCGCCAACCAACTCAAAAGTAATATTTACAGGTCCAAGTATTAATATGGTTATAAGTTGGGATAAGGGGGCATATGAAATGTCGCTGCGCATCACAGACAGGCGATCAAAATTATTCACTGAGAAATTTTTTACCTTGTTGGTTACGAATGAAATATATGAAGGCTACTTATTGTTGTGCAAAGAAGGCGAAAAAAGCCGTTTGGACATGCTTTCCTACAAAGAGACAGAAAACCAATTTGTGTACTTAAAAGATGTTCTGGAAAACCAACATAGTGGCCTTTTGCTAAAAGGACTTCCTAATTTTGTAGAATACGGTGTTACACAAATTGGGGGGGGGCAAAAGGGTGGTATTTTCATCGGCACCACAAAAGGTGTGTGGCTGCTGAGGAAAGACGACCTAAACGATATCACCAACCTTAAATATATTTTGAATGGCACCTCCACGTTACCAGATATGCGCCTATACCCTTTGGGTTATTGGGATTTGTTTTATGCAGGAGGAAAGGTAATTTCAGGTGACCAACAATTTTCTGATATTACCAACATCCAGCAAGCTGACGGTAGCTTGCTGCCATTTACTGCATCTCCATTTTTAGCCGTAAACTTCTTTATTGCCCAAAACCCTACCGTACTTTTTAATACGGCCAGCGGAGAATTTCTGTGGCATGTCTTGGGTTTAAACTATTGTTCATCGTTTGGTAAAGGCAATTTATTCAATTACAAAACAGGCAAAGACCTGCTTTACTTAGCGTACAGCTTGTACTCAAACGGGCAATATGTGGCCGTTTTGAAGGATCACAGTAATGATAGTGTTTATATTGCCCGGTTCAATCGCTTTACTCAGTTATCCTATCAGCAGGTGGCATCAACGGTTATTGCCCATGCAACGCATTTTGCTATAAGCCCTGAATACGGTACCCTATTTTATTCCGTTAATGGCAGGCTTTACCAATATGACGATGAAAAAGGGAAAGAAGAACTCATGGCTGATTATGGCCCGGCAACTATCAACCTCCTTCAATTTCATAATTTTTTGTATGGGTCAGACGACGTCAAAACGCCATCATACAATAAAGCACGTTATAAAGACATGCAAAAGCAAATATTAGTATGCACTTTTATACCTGGAAACGATACCTCCGGAAAATTAGAAAGGTTTGAAGTAACTCCGGGCATGCAGCCTTTAAAACTGATTGATAATCACATAGGTTTTGGAGAAGTAGCATCCTTAACGTATCTTGAACGATAAATTTTAATAATCCGGAAACTTGGGGATATATCCTGGAAGGCGGATGGTGAATACAGATCCAATACCCGGTAAACTTTCTACAAGTAACTTGCCATAATGATTTTCCAAAAGATCCTTTGCCATTCTAAGCCCCAATCCAAACCCGTCATTGAAATTTTCACGTGTGGGTAATAGGTTACCACCCCTTGGTTCCAAAATATGGTCTATTTGTTCCTGCGTCAGTCCCTCCCCATTATCCGTAACAGATAGGTCTATATGGTGGAGAGACTGAATGGTTGTGATTGTAATGGTTGCGTTTCTGGGTGAATGTTTAATGGCATTACTAATAATATTGCGAAGCATGACTTCCAGAATAAAAGCGTCATACTCTATAAAAATCTCGCTTTCTATGTTTCCATCCAGCGTGATGTTCATGGCAATTAATTCCTCTTCGTAATAAGTAAGGATATGTTTCAAGAGATTTCTGATAGCTATTTTACGAATTGTGAATTGAAAGTGGTCAGAACCGGCCGCCTGATGGAGTACAGCAGAGTCAATCACATCAAAAATTCGATGAAGCTGTCTGGAAATTCGTTGAAAATGGCTTTGTAATTGTTCCTCATTGGTAGGGAAAAATTTATTTTTAAACTTTAGCAACAAGTCCAGAGTTGCTAATGGCGAACGTATGTCATGGGCTAATGTAGCATTAAACAGGCTATTGAATTTTATGACTCGCAATAATTCTTCATTTTGCAGCTGTAAGCGGTTTACATCTAAAAATGTAATTATTTTCAGGTCGCCAAGCCGGTGTTCATGGATATCATACCACTTGTAATTTTCATTCTGGCAATGCACTCTAGATAAAAGATGAATTTGTGAAGAACCAGTTTGTGCTGCTTCAACAACCTGTTCATTCCATTGCCGCAAAATTTCTTTTCGATAGTCTGGATCCGGGTAGACAAGCTCGAGCCAGGCATTACTATTATACATCTCCACTGAACCGTAACCAATTTGCTCATAAAAAGCACGGTTTCTAAATAAATGCAAATAGTTAGCATCAGTGATTATTACAGGCGGAATGATCACATCCAATGTGTCAAAGAAATTTAAATAGGATATATTCATATCCTCACATACGGGACATATTAAAAAATCACCCCAGATCGGGTGAGAAATTTGATTATGTATTTTATTAAGTCAGATAAAGTGTATGCAGAAAAATAAAATTTTATTTAAGTGGGGTAATTTTTCTAAGTGCCCCGTATTAACTTAAAATGAGGCTTGCTACCTGATCGTTTGATATATTCAGGATGCAATTAACCAAAATAATGAACTTATATAGTAAAATGAATTATTTATAAATAGATCATGAACAAAATTATCCTATTAGGCTTGTTATTGCTTTCAATTATGAGCGCATATAGCCAAAATCGAACAATTACGGGGAAAGTGACCGATGGACAAACAAATGAACCCGTTGTTGGGGCCTCAGTACTGGTACAAGGATCAAAAAATGGAACCTCAACAAATGCCTCTGGTAACTTTAGCTTGGAAGTGCCAGCCGGCACAGTAACTTTGACCGCTAGTTTTATTGGCTATACGGCCAAGACTATTACGGTACAGGCTGGTCAAAGCACTTTAAGTGTACAGCTAATTCCCCAAGACAATGCCCTGGATGAAGTGGTTGTTACCGCATTAGGTATACATCGTAAACCCAAAGAACTTACCTATAACGTACAGGAAATAAAGAGTGACGAAGTGACAAGGGTGAAAGATGCCAGTTTTGTAAACAGCCTAACCGGTAAAATTGCCGGGGTAACGATCAATTCAACACCCTCACCCGGCGGTTCGACGCGGGTAGTTATGCGAGGAGTGAAGTCTATCGCCAATAATAACGGGGCTCTTTACGTAATTGATGGGATCCCGATGCAACCATTAGCTTCCACAGGACAGGCGGGTGACAGTTTTGGAGGAACCGATTATGGCGATGGAATTGCAAATATCGACCCTGAAAACATTGCCAGTATCTCCATACTGAGCGGAGCGTCAGCAGCTGCTTTATATGGAGGACAGGCAGCCAATGGAGTGGTCATGATCGAAACGAAAAAAGGAAGCACTGGCAAGACCAAAGTGAGCTTTTCTTCAGACAACACATTTTCTTCTCCATTTACGGAGCCTGAGGTGCAAAACAAATATGGCTCCTTAGTGTCATCTGAAGGCAATAAATCTTTTTCAAGCTGGGGAGATGCCTTAAGTAGTCCAAAAAATTATCAACCAAATGATTTTTTCCAAACAGGCAATAACTTTAATAATTCTGTCAGTGTGTCTACAGGCACCGAACGGAGTCAAACATTTGTTTCGGCATCATCCTTAAATTCGCGCGGTATTATACCCAATAACAAACTCAACAGGTATAGCATCTCCGGTCGCAATACGTCTAGTTTTGCAAATGACAAGCTAAACCTCGATTTGGGAATAACCTATATTAATCAAGGGATGGACAATCCACCTTACAGTGGCCAATATGTCAATCCATTGGTTCCAATTTATTTATTTCCGCGAGGAGACGATTTGCAAACCTACAAGGAGTACGAACGTTATGACCCTTCACGCAATTTAAATGTGCAATACTGGCCCTATGGAGACCAAACCTTGGCCATGCAAAACCCATATTGGACAGTGAACCGCATGTTGACATCGCTTGATCGGGAACGCTTTATGGGAAATCTGGGATTGACCTGGAAACTAAATGATTGGTTGAAAATTGGAGGTAGGGCCAGAATAGACAATGCGTCCGATTTTTTGGAGAACAAGCGTTATGCATCCACACTGGAGCTTTTTACCGGAAGTCCCAATGGAAGTTATAACCAAAATACCACGACCAACAGGCAAGTTTATGCAGATTTGTTATTAACCGCTAATAAGAAATTCCAGGATTTCAGTCTGGTTGCTGTGTTAGGAGGAAGCATCATGAATAATCGGACAACAACTACTGGAGCGGGGGGAGCTTTGGCAGAGAATGGCATACCAAACTTTTTTTCTACCAATAACATAGATCAGGAGCATATTTCAGGTACTGGTAATGCTGCCATACATAATGAAACCCAAGCCCTCTTTATGACCGCTACCCTGGGATTTAAGGATTACCTGTTTTTAGATTTAACAGGGCGCAATGACTGGATATCCCAACTTGCTTTTGCAAATAAAAACTCGACCTTTTATCCTTCAGTAGGCCTTTCTGCCATTGTGAGCGATATGGTGCAAATGCCTTCCTGGTTCTCTTTTGCAAAAGTTCGCTCATCTTTGAGTTACGTGGGTAACCCTCCTGGGGCATTTTTGACCAATCCATCTTATCCCGTGAGTAGCGGAGTGGTTAATCCGATAGGAGCAGTCCCATTTCAGACACTTAAGCCTGAAAAGACACAGTCTGTAGAGGTAGGTACAGACCTTCGGTTTTTCAGAGATAAACTAAGCCTCTCGGTAACCTATTATAACACGAATACCTCTAACCAGATTTTTACCATTGCACCACCTGCCGGAGTTGGATATAGTTCCTATTATGTCAATGCTGGTAAGATAAACAA
Source organism: bacterium A37T11 (assembly GCA_900109895.1). Taxonomy (GTDB): domain Bacteria; phylum Bacteroidota; class Bacteroidia; order Sphingobacteriales; family Sphingobacteriaceae; genus A37T11. Next base: position 21,930 of record FOBR01000028.1, on the reverse strand, counting down.
CCAAGGAGTGGAAGCATCTTTGGGATACCAAGGCAAATTTGGAGACTTGACATGGAACCCAAGTGTGGTTTTCTCACTAAACAGGAATAAGATAAAAGAAACCCTAAGGAACTATTACGACCCTTTTGACAATACTTATAAATCGCAAGATTCCTTGAGTGGTGGCCCAGGGGTAATTGCCGAAGGTGGAACATTGAGTGATATCTATCAAAAAGCTCTCCAACGCGACGCTAACGGAAAGATCATAACAGACGATGATGGTAATCCCCTTGCAACACTCAAAACAATCAAAGTAGGAAGAGCCAGCCCTGATTTTAACTTAGGTTTCAATAACACATTTACATATAAAAACATCAGTCTTGGATTTCTGATCGACGGGCGCTTTGGCGGACAAGTAGTTTCTGCCACCCAGGCCATTATGGACGGGTTCGGGGCTTCCAAGGCCTCTGCGGATCTGAGGGATGCCGGGGGGATAAACATTAATGGAAAGCAATTTAGTGCACAAGATTATTACCAGAACGTGCTGCAGGCCAATCGTGCCGACCTATTGGGTGAATATGTTTACAGTGCCACAAACGTTCGCTTACGCGAACTAAATATTGGCTATACATTCCCGGCCCACGTATTTTCCGGTAAAATACAATCCTTGGGCATTGGTTTTACCGCCAGGAATCTCTTCATGCTACATAATGATGCCCCTTTCGATCCCGAACTATCTATGGCTACAGGATCATACCTGCAGGGATTCGATTATTTCATGCAACCGAGCCTTCGAAGCTATGGAGTTAATTTGAAGGTGGTTTTTTGAGAAAAAGCCGATAAAGAATAAATTTTTTTGATCAAAAAGATAAAAAGATGACCAGAAACATAAAGTTTTTTTCACAAGCACTGATTATAACCTTCATGTGGAGCACCATTGCCTCGTGTACTAAAAAGTTTGAAGATTATAATACCAACCCGGCCAATGCAACCGATTCCATGCTACAGTATGACAATATTGGCAAAGCCATATTTTTAGTACAAATGCAGAAAAATATCATGCCCAATGCCACTACTGGCGATGCATCTGTCTATCAGGTAGCACAAAACCTTTGTGCGGATGCATTCAGCGGCATGCTTTCATCCCCTACACCTTTTGGAGGAGGAAAAAACAATTTAAATTATTCCATTAACAATGGATGGACCAGTGGCTATTTTAACAATGAACTTAACAATGTAATGCAAGCCTGGCTTCAGGTCAAACAGCGGGCTTCTGTCGACGCTCCAGAGGTATTTGCTGTAGCACAAATACTGAAGGTATTGTCAATGCAACGGGTAACAGACCTTTACGGCCCTATGCCCTATTCCCAGTATGGGCAAGGGGGGTTTTCTGTAGGCTACGATAGCCAGGAATCCATCTACAAAACTTTTTTTACAGATATTGACTCGGCTATACTATCACTGGATGCATTTATAAAAGAGAAGCCAGAAGCAAAACCCATTCAAAAATTTGACTTGGTTTATGGTAGCGACCTTACTAAGTGGATCAAATTTGCTAACTCGTTGCGCTTGCGAATAGCCATGCGGCTTAGTTATGTAGCGCCCCAATTAGCACAACAACAAGCAGAGAAAGCCGTGGCCGATCCGCACGGCTTTATTACAGACAATGCCACTGAGATAGCACGTATACAGACACAGACGGGATATGTTATTGTTAATCCGTTGTATGTCATAGACGTGGTTTACCAGGGAGATACGAGGATGTCTGCAGACATGGAATCGTTCCTGTTGGGATATAAAGATCCGAGAATTGCGACTTATTTCAAACCATCTACCCAGTTTCCTGGGACATATAAGGGCATCCGCAGGGGAATCGATATTGTCTCAAAAGACGACCGGGTCAATTTCTCTTCGCTGAATACGAATGTGAACACACCAGTAGTTTGGATGACACCTGCCGAAGTCTGTTTTTTACGAGCAGAGGGCGCCCTCAGGGGTTGGAACATGGGTGGGAACGCAAAGGACTTGTATGAGCAAGGTGTTACCAAGTCTTTTGGAAAAGAAGGATTCAGTGCATCGCAGGCGAGTACTTATTTAGCGGATGGTACCAGCAAGCCATCGGCATATACCGATCCGGTTGACGCTGCCAATAATATAGCTGCTACATCCTCCGACCTCAGCAAAATTACGATTAAATGGAACGAATCAGATAATTTCGAAACAAAACTGGAACGCATCATTACACAAAAATGGATCGCGATTTATCCGGAAGGTTGCGAGGCTTGGGCCGAATATAGAAGGACTGGATATCCAAAAATATTCCCGGTGGTGGTCAACTACAGTAATGGCGTGATCAATACAAAGAAACAGATCAGAAGATTGCCTTATCCCACGGCAGAATACAACTCCAATGGAGCTGAAGTTGCCAAAGCCGTTTCCCTACTCGGCGGTCCAGACAATGGGGCAACCCGCCTTTGGTGGGATACTAAAAATAAGTAGTACATCTTTTTACCGCATGGCTCACATTCAGGCCATGCGGTTTTTTTCAATAGCCAATTATCAATAATTGTTTCACTTATAAATTCAAAAATGATGTTAAAGTCAAAAAAAATGATGTTTAGGCTGGCCGGAATGGCCATTGTAATGGGCTTTAGTGCCTGTAAAAAGGGGCCGATGCACCCTGTAGGTCCAAAGCCAGTGGACAGTATGGCCCTGTATTTAAAAAGCCTGAATGACTACAAAAAGAGCGAACATCAGTTAATGGCGGCTTATTTCAGGACCTGGCGTGACAAGGCCACAGATCCGGTTGCCAATAAGACCTCCATGAAAGAATTGCCGGATAGTCTGGACATTGCCTTGGTGTTTCCGGATTATACACCAGCCGACAATGCTTTTTGGGATTCATTAAAAGTGGTATATGTGCCACATTTACATAGTAGAGGTACAAAAGTAGTAATGAGTAAAGGAATTTCAAATTTAATAAACCCGGACTATGCTAACAATGAGGAAGGATATATAGCACTCGCAAAAAAAATATTCGAAGAAAATGTTCAAGCTTATTCTTTGGATGGACTTGACCTGGATGTAGAAAGGTCTTTTAATCCGGAAGAATTAGAAAGGGTTGAAGGAGTAATGAAAGCATTGTCAAAATATTTGGGGCCAAAGTCAGGAAGTGACAAATTACTAATTTACGATACTAACCAAGGGGGCAATACTAACTTATTTTCTGTGGCTTATAGTTTGGTAGATTATGCTATTGTGCAGTCCTATGGCCGTTCTATAAATACCCTACAGGACACGTTTGATTCTTATGCAAATAAAATTAAACCGTCACAATACCTCATTGGATTTTCATTTTATGAAGAAAGGGGTACTTATTGGGGCGATGTCACAAATCCATTACAAAATAGTCGGGCTTATAGTTATGCTAAATGGCAGCCTTCCCAAGGAACGAAAGGTGGTATTTTCTCCTATGCGGTTGATAGAGATGGCGTACCACAAGGTCAGAATGATATAGTTCCTACTACCTATTCGGTTACCAGGGAGCTAATTTCTGTAATGAATCCAACTTCGCGCTAGTACTATTTCACAATTTATCTCCATGATAAATTTATATCATGGAAATAAATTTATTAACGATTAATATTTAATTATTCTTTAAGGTAAAATCTATTTTTTATTAAAAAAATAAAGACTTTTTTAAATTTAAAGTGAATGTTTTTAAATAATTTCCAAAAAATTAAAAAAAATTTTAAAACTGTGGGGTAATTTCTGGATTACTGCCGTATCCATTATAAAAACCAAAGAGTATGTATAAAGTTTATCAAGAAGTCTCTACTATGAAAAAGATATACCTCCTACTGGTAGTTTTATTTTTCCTAGCAAGCTCAGGCAGCTTAAATGCAAGCGTATATTTTCACCAAAATACCATCAAAGGAAAAGTAGTAGATGATCACAATCAACCATTACCGGGCGTTTCTGTAAGATTAGAAAACGGAAAAGGGGCAGTTGTAACAGATGGTAGCGGTGCATTTACCATCATGGCCAATATGAAGGATATATTGATCTTTACCTTCACAGGCATGATTCCTAAGCGGGTCACTATCGAACGAACATTTCTTACGGTAACCATGAAATCCAGCCAGGAGGAGTTGCAGGAAGTGGTAGTAACCGGTTATGAGACGATTGATAAACGAATGTTTACGGGCGCTTCTCAAAATTTGAAGATGGCCGATATAAAGGTGGAGGGTACCACCGATATTTCCCGGATGCTTCAGGGACGTGCGGCGGGGGTCAACATCCAGAACGTGTCTGGCACGTTTGGTTCTGCTCCTAAAATAACGATACGGGGCGGATCATCTATTTTGGGCCAAACTTCACCGCTATGGGTAATTGATGGTGTAGTGCGTGAAGATATCGTCGAGCAATCATTCAATGATCTTACTTCCGGAAATGCTACTACACTCATTGGGTCATCTCTTGCGGGTATTAATACGAGTGATATAGATAAAATAGATGTATTACGGGATGCAGCAGCAACCTCTCTATATGGCGCGCGCGCTTTAAATGGGGTGATTGTGATCACGACCAAAAAAGGAAAGAAAAATGCGCCGGTTGCCGTGAATTACAACAATGAGTTTTCTATGAGGACTATTCCAAGTTATGATAATTTTGACATCCTCAATTCTTATGAAAGTATGGGAATGCTTAAAGAGGAATTGGAAAAAGGCTTCTACAATATGAGCGACATTGCTGGGTCTGCAAACTCAGGTGTTCTTGGTATTGCTTATCGCAAAATGGGAATTTATGACGAGGCAAGTCAAAGTTTTCAGTTGAAAAATACACCACAAGACCTCAATCGGTTTCTCCAAACCTATGAAAAGGCAAATACCAATTGGTTTCAGACCCTCTTTAAAAACAGCATATCCCAAACCCATTCCTTTTCTTTTTCTGGTGGGGGTGATAAAAACACCTATTATGCATCTTTAGGCTATTTGCATGATCCGGGATGGACCGTCGGTGAAAAGGTAGATCAACTTACCGTAAACTTAAAAAATACATTTTTCTTTTCTGACAAGGTGGATCTGACCTTGTCAATGCTGGGTTCCATCAGGGATCAGCAGGCGCCAGGTACCTTTGACTCGCAAAATGATACTTATTATGGAAAGGTAACGCGCGATTTTGACATCAATCCATTTGGATATGCTATATCCACCAGTCGAATGCTGCGGCCTAAAGACAACAATGGCAACCTTGAATACTATACCGCCAATTTTGCACCCTTTAATATACTCAACGAGCTTGACAATAATAAAATGGATATTGGTGTAAAGGATTTTCAGTTCCAGGCCGATTTTAAGTATAAAATTACCAGTAAGATCGATTTTTCTACTGTCGGGTCTGCCCGCTTTTTCAACTCAACCCGCGAACACAAGGTCTATGAAGGTTCAAATACCATCATGGCCTATAATGCTGCCAGTTCGCAGCAGATCAGGAATAGCAATCGTTTCTTATATACAGACTTGGATAAGATAGGTTTTTTACCCATATCGGCCCTGGAAAATGGAGGTATCTATAAAAAGACAGATAATAGTTTGTTGTCTTACTATGTACGGAATTCGCTGCACTACGCTGACCGTATTAATGATACTCATGATATCGATGTGCTGGCGGCTCAGGAGGTGCGGTTTGTGAACAGGGAGTCACCTCAGTTTACAGGTTACGGCATACAATATGATCGGGGATATGTACCATTTACAGATCCGCATATTATTGAAAAAGTCATCAATGAAGGACAATCGTATTTTAACCTGGATCGTTTCCGGGAGCGTACGGTCGCATTTTTAATCAAAACTACTTACGGCTATAAAAATAGATATTTCGCTTCCTTTTCTGGTCGTTATGATGGGTCTAACCGGCAGGGTGAATCTCCCAAATCCCGTTGGATACCTACCTGGACGCTGAGCGCAAAATGGAATGTGATGGAAGAAACCTTTATGCAAAAGGTAAAAAGCCCTATATGGAGCGACTTTCAAGTCAGATATTCCTATGGGCTCACAGCCAATACCGGGCCTGCGACCAATGCCTATGCTATTTTCACCAATGCGATATCGACAAACAGGCGTCAACCCGATACCCGGGAATCGATCCTCGATATTACAGCCTTAAGAAATGCCGACCTGACCTGGGAAAAACAATATGCCAGCAACCTGGGAGTGGATCTGGGATTTTTCAGCAATAACCTTACCCTATCGGTTGAGGCATATCAGAATAAATCATTTGACCTGATTGATAATGTCCAGGTTGGAGGTATTGGAGGCGAGTTGGAAAAAAGTGCCAATAATGCCGATATGAAAACCCGTGGTCTGGAAGTAACGTTATCTAGCAACAATATCCATAAAAAAGATTTTACCTGGACCAGTGCCGTCAATTTTAGTGTATACCATCAGGAGATCACCAAGATAAAGTTAAGGCCGAATGTCTTTGATCTGGTGACGGACAATGGAGGCAATATCATTGGAAAGCCGCGCAACTCCCTTTATTCGCTTGATTTTAGGGGGCTAAATGATCAGGGATTGCCGCAATTCAATATTGGGAAAGACGGGAAGGAGGATATCACAATAAAAGATGTGGATATGCAGGATAGGGACAAGATCACCGATTATCTGAAATACGAAGGCGCTGTTGACCCGAACCTGACGGTCGGCTTTTCCAACACCTTCCGGTATAAAAATTGGAACTTTAGTTTCTTTTTATATGGATCGGCCGGGAACAAGATGCGGCTGAAGCCGATCTATTCGGATAGTTACTCCGAAAGTTTTGTGCCTTCCAGGGATTTTGTAAACAGATGGCTGTTGCCCGGCGATGAGAACAAAACCAATATACCCGTTATTCCCGATAAACGGCTTCGTAATCAGATCGGTGATTTGGAAAGGGCCTATAATGCCTATAATTTTTCCACAGAGCGTGTTGCTAACGGCTCCTACATCCGGGTACGCAATATTGCACTTGGTTATAATTTGCCTTCATCCCTGTTGGGAAAGTACCATTTAACGAACGTGGCCCTTCGCGTAGCTGCAACAAACCCGTTCCTGCTCTATTCTGATTCAAAATTGAACGGGGCTGACCCGGAATTTTTTGACACGGGCGGTGTAGCTTTGCCTATTCCCAAACAATATATCCTATCACTTATTGTAGGTTTCTAATCTTGTAAAGCATATGAAAATAACAAAAATTATTACAGTCACACAATTCGTTACGATAATTGGTATAAGTACCCTGCTGTCCGTAAGTTGCAGCAAGTATTTATCTGAGATTCCGGATGACCGTACAACGATCAACTCTGACGAAAAAGTAGAATTACTCTTGGCTAGCGCCTACGAAGGTACTACCCACTATGACATTACGGAATCCATGTCAGACAATGTCGAAGATGAAGGAAAAAAAAATCATTTTCAGCGAATCAATGATCTTGCCTATAAATGGGAAGTAAATAATATCGATCAGGACGAAGATAGTCCGCTGGGGTATTGGGTAGGCTGTTATAAGTCCATTGCTGTGGCAAATCAGGCACTGGCCTCGATTAGCCAATTGGGCGACCGCCCTGAAGATCTGCCATCCAGGGGCGAAGCTTTACTGATAAGGGCTTATTACCATTTTATGTTGGTTAACTTGTGGGCAAAGCAATATAACCCGCAAACAGCAGCAACAGATCCTGGTATACCATACGTAACAGAACCGGAAGAGGAGCCATTTAAAAAATATACCCGCAACACTGTTCAGGAAGTATATGACTTTATTGAAAAAGACTTGCTTGAAGGCCTGGAATTGGTAGGAAGTAATTATGCATCGCCCAAGTTTCGTTTTACACCTGAATCCGGAAAGGCCTTTGCCACGCGCTTTTATTTGAATAAAGGAGGTAATGATAGTTGGGCCAAGATCATCCAATATGCTTCAGAATTATTAACCTCACCTTCTACCCAACTCAGAGACTGGTCTGTAGCCTATAAATCACTAAGTTCTGACGCACTTGAAATACAATACTCTTCACCCGATGAGCCTGCTAATATCATGGTGGGAGCATCGCCCTCCTACTATGCGCGTTACTACGCAGGCTCACCAGGGCAGTTTGACTTAACTCAGCACTTAATAAACGCCTTATTCAATGCCCCCAGGCCCGTTAGTAATTCCTGGGCTTATAAAACTTACAGTTATGAGATCGGAGGGAATCAATTTGTTCCTAAATATACAGAACATTTTGTCTATACCAACCAGGCTGCAGGCATAGGAAATGGCTTTTTACAGCATGTTATTTTTGCCTATGATGAAGTACTGTTAAACCGGGCAGAAGCGTATGCGATGGTCGGTAATTTTGAAGCAGCAAGGGCCGATCTGGCCATATTTTATGAGAAAAAGACATCAGGGTATAACAGGGTGACTACGCCGTTAACGGAGGAAGCCATACAGAAGGCATTTCCGGCAAAGGAAAATGAACTGTCACCTTATTATACCATGACAGCTCAACAAAAAGTGTATGTGAAATGCATAGCCGAAGCGAAACGGATGGAATATCTTCATGAAGGTTTACGCTGGTTTGAAATTCGCCGGCTTAACTTGGAGGTCAAGCACCTCATATTGCCACAGGACAATATGATTTTGAAGAAAGATGATCCCAGGCGGGAATTACAGATACCTGCTGCAGCACAAGAATCGGGACTAAAACCAAACGTACGGTAATTAAAATTCTTTTAATAGCTAAGAACATGAAAAAAAGCTTATTGATCATATGTGCCTTGTTTAGCTTCGCGGCCTGTAGTAAAAAGGAAAACCTGCCCAGCAAAAGCCAGTTAGACACCACTACCCCCCCAATGAATGAGTTTGATCGCTGGGTGACGGACAATCTGACTAATACTTACAACATCGCTGTGCGCTATCGTTGGAATGAATGGAATTTGTCTGACCTGGGAAAATATAATTTCCCAACCACTGCCGAACATGCCGAGGTACTGATGCGTATCATTAAACGCAGTTGGATCGATTCGTATGTAGAAACTGTGGGTGAGGACTTTATTAAACACAATTCACCCAGGCAGTTAACCTTGTTCGGTGGGGTAGACCTCACCCCAAATGGTACCCCGGGTGCGTGGGGGCAGGCATCGGGAGGTGTAAACGTTTTACTTTTTCAAGTCAATGACCTTAGCCAGAATGACCTTGGGAATACCAGTTCATTAAGGGCCTATAGCGGCTTGATCCATCATGAGTTCACGCACATCCTCAATCAGAATGTACCCTTTGATGAAGAGAATTTCCAAAAGATCACACCTGAAGGTTATACGGCCCAATGGCAGCAGGTTCCGGAAGAAGTATCACATCAGGAAGGTTTTATCAGTAGTTATGCCCGTATGAACATTATGGAAGATTTTGCGGAAATGGTAAAGAACATCGTTACGCATTCGCCTCAGGAGTGGGAAGATATGGTCAGTGAGGAAGTCAACAAATACACCAAGCAGCGTGATGATTTTATCATTAGCCTATCAGATATACCGGCGCAAAGAGCAGAATATAAGAAACAAATACCTGGGCTTATTGCGGATATAAAGGCGCTTGTTCCTTTACTGGATGTATACGAAGATGATCTTACCAACGCTGATCCGACAATTGCCAATAATTACTTGAATTATGTATGCTATCCATTTATTAATCTGGCGTTTTCTGATTTTTTCTTGGTAGTGCAAAGATTTGATGGATCCCTGTATAAACATTTTAATAGTTTATTTACGACAAATCTATTTAAATCCCCGGCACAATTGAGAGAACTGATGGAATTTAGTCTTAATGTATTGATACCTGCGTTTGAACAATCACTTGAGGGTCCTATTAATTTAAATCGTTTATCAGAAATATCTGCAAATTTGGAAGTGGCCAGCGCCGGTAAACAAAAACTCAAGGAGAAAGAGCAGTTTGTGGCAGACTACTTTAAGAATAGTTTAAAAATAGATATCTACGCGTTACAGGCCAATACGTTTAAAAACCTGTCGACCCCTATCGTACCGGAAAGTCAATCAGATGCAACCGCATCCGCAAAAAACCACGATATTAAACTTAGATTGTTAGATAGTAGGCTGCACACCTGCAGCTGGGAAAAACAGACCCACTAAAATGAAGAAACGAATGTTAAAACACTTAAAAAATAAAATGAGCACATTTATTAACAACTATTTGTTATTACTCATTTTCATCCCAATTATCACGGTGATAATGGCTAGCTGTGACAAGAAAGACACAGAAAGCATTTTTGGAAATACACCTAATGAACGCATAGAAACTGCACGTGCGGATTTGTACAAAGAGCTGCAATCATCTGAATATGGATGGAAGTTTGTGTATTTTCCTCGTATAATAGACGGAGATAGCAATATGGCGCAATATACCTATTTATTTGATTTTATAGACAGTACTTATGTACGGATGGAGGCGAGCAATCATGGATCAAAAACTGATACCAGTGAATATGACGTAGCCCTGGGTAGTACTATTAAATTAAGATTTACCACGTATAATTACATCGATGAGCTATCTGACGGTGCCAATAGTGACGATTTTGGAACCGGTGGCCGTGGTGCCGCCGGTGAATTTGAGTTTTTATATTATGGAAAAGATGGAGATGACCTTATCTTTAAGACCAACAGGAACCCAACAGAAATACGCCTTGAAAAAGCAACCGCCGCGAATTGGGGTGGAAACAAAGAACCATTACGGGAAGAGCTGATCAAAAACTTCACGGCTGACGACTACCGGATGAAGAGCTTTAAAGGGGATACTTTATTAAGCGATTCTTTAACGAAAATCAATTTCATTGGCAAAACCTTAAGTTTATTTACAAAAACTGGTTCAGAAATTGATTTGGAATCGGAGTCGGCCATTGGTTATGGCGTTAATGGAGTAATTATTATGCCAGCCATTGAAATAGCTGATAAAAATTTTTATTTCTTCAAATGGAACCAGCAAGAGCGTAAGCTGGAAGCGGCGATTGATGATGTTAGGGTAGAAATAACCACTGCTTCGGGATCAGGGAATTGAAAATTTTGTGTTTGATTTGTTAGGCGTGGGTTGCTGTGATAGCATCCCGCGTTTTTTTTAATGGATATATATGTTTCTTTTTATAAACTTATTTTCCATTAAGATGTTAGATGAAGAAAAACCTATAAACAAAATTATTTTTAACCTTTAAGTAGGCTTATTCCTACAAAAAAAATACTAATTGTTTATAAAATTAAAACAATATGTATTTCCCGATGTTATGCATATAATTATTTTCTAATTATAAATAAATTAATTGTTATGTCAAATATGTCAACGCCCGATGAGGGGCAATTAACCAAGGCTATTGAAAGCCAAACAGCAAAGATCCCTTCTGGGGTCTATTTATCAGCAGCACTGTTGTCAATGGGAATATCTTTAACGTTAAAATTTATGGGACGAAGAAATTCCGCACTATTTGTTGGACAATGGGCAGCACCATTTCTAATCATGGGCCTTTACAATAAAATAGTAAAAACAGAAGGTAGTGATTAATACCAAAACGAACCTACAAAAAAGGGTTATATATGAATCCTTAAATTCATATAATTATTCTTAAGGATTCTACAAAAAGTTTATAAATTAAATTTAAAAAAAATGGAAAATTCAAAAAAAGCAACAGGGAAAAAAGCAGAGTCAACATCCAATGGAAAAGCTTCGGCTAAATCTTCAACGGATACTGCAAAGCATGCCACTGATAAAAAAACATCAAATACCGGTGATCATGCAAAAAAATCGGCCATAAATTCTGGCGCGAAAAGCAAAAAAGCATAATTTAACCTTTGTGCGGTGACGGAAATATATTCCGTCACCGTTTATAATTTTGCCTACTACCTATAATAGACAATCTTCAAAGTGTTTACGTCCCTAATCATATAATATTCCATAAAAAATACCCATCTTTGGGTTTTGTTTCCATTAATATATGATTTAGATGAAGCGTTTCGCCCTATTTTTTCTTTTATGCTTCGGCATGTTATCCCTTTTTGCACAAGTGCCGGCGGTAGATCCATACATTTCCACACACTTCACGAAAAAAGAGGTTTACATACCCATGCGCGACGGTAAAAAGCTGTTTACAGCCATATATACCCCTAAAGATGCCTCCCCTCAGAAAAAATACCCCATCCTCATGCAGCGCACCTGCTACAGCATAGCCCCCTATGGCGAGGCCAATTATCCGGTTCGCCTGGGTCCATCGGCCACGATGATGAAAGAAGGTTATATATTTGTATATCAGGATGTTCGCGGTCGCTGGAAAAGCGAAGGTACCTGGACCAACATGACACCCGTAATTGATGATAAAAAAAGTAAAAATGATGTGGACGAAGGCTCAGATACCTACGATGCTATAGACTGGCTAGTCAAAAACGTGAACTATAATAACGGCCGCGTGGGCCAGTGGGGCATTTCATACCCCGGATTCTACACCGCCGCTGGCATCCTATCAAACCACCCGGCCTTGAAGGCCTCTTCGCCGCAGGCGCCCATATCTGACTTTTTCTTTGACGATTTTCACCACAATGGTGCATTTTTGGAAAGCTACATCTTTACGTATCCCGTGTTTGGGGTTCAAAAATCCGATACCACCAGCGCCGCGTGGTACAACCAGCAGATGATACCTAAACCAGGGCCCGATGGCTTTCAGTTCCTGCTGGAGGTGGGGCCGCTTAAAAACTTTAACCAATGGTATGCGGACAATTTTTTTTGGCAGGAAACCATGAACCATCCCAACTACGATGATTTTTGGCAGAAACGTGCATTGCCCAAGCACTATAAAAAGGTGATGCCGGCCGTTATGCTGGTGGGCGGCTGGTACGATGCAGAAGATCTCACCGGGCCCCTGGCCATACACCGTGCCATTGAAAAATCAGATCCCAGCGCCTATAACACCATCGTTATGGGCCCCTTTGGCCACGGGCGGTGGTCACGCGAAACAGGCCATACCCTGCACAGCAACGTGTATTTTGGTGACAGTATTGCAACATTTTACCAACAGCAAATAGAAGCCAAGTTCTTTTACCATTTTCTCAAGGGCAAGGGCGACAAGAATTCAGGCCTGCCCAATGCCTATATGTATGATACCGGCAAAAAACAATGGGAAACCTTTGATCAATGGCCCGCTGCCAACGCTATTCACCTTAAACTATACCTCAACAGCGATGGAAAGATCAGTTTTGACCGACCTGAAGGCAATGGCTCCGTATCTTTTATAAGCGACCCCATGAAGCCGGTACCCTATACCGAAGATCTCAGCACCACTACCGGTTTCACCCCGCATAACTACATGAGCGAAGACCAGCGCTTTGCCGGCCGGCGTACTGATGTGCTTACTTACCAAACGGACACTTTGACCGAAGATATCACTCTGGGCGGTGAGCTTTTGTCAAAGCTGCAAGTAGCTACCACCGGTACGGATGCTGACTGGATTGTTAAGCTCATCGACGTATATCCGATGAATGAGCCAAACCACCCCTACCTCACAGATCCAAAAACAGTATTGGGCAATTATTGGCAAATGGTGCGCTCGGAGATTATGCCGGGCCGCTTCCGAAAAAGCTTTGAAAAGCCCGAAGCCTTTGTTCCCAATCAGAAAACTGAAGTAGGCTTTAGGCTGCAGGATGTATTGCACACCTTTAAAAAGGGGCACCGAATTATGATCCAGGTACAAAGCACCGCCTTCCCGCTGTTTGCCCGCAATCCGCAGAAATTTGTTGAAAACCCGTACAAGGCCGAACAAAGTGACTATATTAAAGCCACGCATACCGTATATAGTGACAGTTTTTTGGACGTAGAAGTTCTAAAGTAGAAAAATCTTTTTTTGGATAATATTTTGGTCGGTTTCGATAAAATTTGCGTTTTTATATTCCTGAATTAAATCCTAATTTTGAATGTTTTTAATAAACAGAAATAATTAACACTAAATTTTAACAATCATGACACTCAATAGTATTGTATTGTCCCTTTTTGTGGGATTTTTTCCATCGCATCCCGATTCATTGGTCAATGGAGGCTTTTCAAAAGACCAGCGTGGCAAATTTGTCCTGTTTGGTGAGGATAAATTGGAAGCGAGCATGACCGATGATCAGCTTAAAAGCAGCGTTACGGCTTTTTTTGCCGATGAGTCGGCCAAAGTAGGTACTACGGCCGATGGACAATTAAAAGTTTCAGGCAAAACAAAGCTCAAAAAGAACGCCGGGATCGGCAATTATGTAGCGGGCTATTTGCTATATACCGCCATCATTGAAAATAAGGACGGCATTTTGCGGTATTGGTTTACGGATATTTACTACAAGCCTTACGTCATCAGCCGGTATGGAAGTCTGGTTCCTGCTAATGTAAAACCCATACCGCTTGAACAAGACCTAAGTGCACTCAATCAGCGCAGTTGGGACCGGCAGCGCAAGCATGCCTACGAAACTATCCAAAATTTGAGCGATCAGTTGAAAAAACAAATTCAGCAGCAAGAAACATCCAAACCTTCTGTTATTACTACACCTATAGCGGCTTTGTAATAAAAATATGGCAATTAAATGGCTAATTCAAGGACAGAATTAGCCATTTTTGCTGCTTATAAATTTTTAATACATTATTAGCCATTCATAACAACAGTAATTCCATGAAACAAGTTACCCTTCTTTGTATCGGTTTATTATTTGCCGGTTTTCTTCAGGCTCAAGTATCCATTGGGGTCCGTGGGGGCCTCAGTATTCCTAATCTTACGTCCGCAGGCAAAGACGAAACACCTTTAAGTAAAGGCTATAGTTCAACTGTAGGCCCAGGTTTTGCCATTTTTGCTGATTTTAAAATTTCTAACTTATTTTCTATTGAACCAGCCGTTGAATATTCCGCGCAGGGCGGTAAGAAAGATGGAATTTCGGCCATACCTACGGCTGAAATAACGTCTCAGATACCAGCTGAGTTATTGCCAACGATAGAGGCTGCTTTAGGCGGGAATATACCTAAGTATATTTATGCTGATTATAAAGCCAAAGCGAAATTCAATTATTTAATGGTTCCCGTATTGGCCAAATTTGGTTGGGACTTGCATCAGGATAGTCCTTGGCGAGTATATGGAGGTGTTGGTCCATTTATTGGTTTCTTGTTAAATGCCAAGAGTACCACTACAGGAAATAATGAACCAAATAATACGGTTTATTTGGATGAAGCCGGCACTCAAACCCTTCCGGATTTTATTGGTGGCTCAGCTAACCCGTTGGCTTTGCCTTTAAATAAGGAAACCGACATTAAAGACGATCTTCATAAAATAAATGTAGGTTTTGAAGCCAAAGTTGGCTTTAACTATAAACTTAAACGCAGCAATATCTTTATTGAAGGTGGTGGTAACTACGGTTTCATCAAAATACAGAAAGATGCTGAGAACGGTAAGAACAACACCGGTGCCGGTATTGTTATGGTAGGTTATTCTTATACACTATAAACAGATAGGATCACCGATTCTTTTTAAAATGCTTTTATCCGCTTATGAAAGTGGATAAAAGCATTTTTAGCATAGACAATTTGGACAAATTGCTGGCAAATATCAGCTACGATGACCAGCATGCCAACAAAAATGAGGTGCATTATCATGCTCTGTTTTAGATAGCCATGATCTTGGCTAATATGGACCATCAGGCCGTAAGCCATAGTAGTACCGGTCGTACCTATTACATACTCAAGTCAAGGATCTGATTTATGTCGTGGAGATCAAATATGCCAAGACTAAGGAAGCACTCCAGGCATCCGTAAAAGCAGCCTTGTATCAAATAGAGATCTATGGATATGCCAAACCGTACCTTAACCAAAAAAATACCGTCCATAAACTCGCAATTGCATTTACCAAAGGAGAAATAGCCTACCACGAAGTGCTGCCATAACTAATTCGTCTGCCTGCTAGGCACCCTCAAGATGTATTCCAAAAATATGTAAGGAAATTTTTATGTTGAGTATTAAGTAAAAGCGGGGCTGCCTGATGCGGAAATGGGAAATATAACGAAGTGAGACCTTGGCTCACGAAGTGGTGTTTCCCTCCGCAACGGGCAGTTTCGCTTTTATATAAATTGCAACTGTGCAGTATAGATTTAACGTTCCACTCCCTGTACCGTCACCCCAACCAATTCTCCCATTCCTTTGCAGGAGAAAAAATCCCCAAACACAAACTTCAACATCACGTCGACAAGGAAAATAGTGACAAACACAAAGAACAAGATTACATTGAAGAAGTACATAGCCATATCAAAACAGCAGTTTTACAAGATCTTTCCTTGCAAGTAGTTAATTTGATCCTGTTCAGCAGCAGCATTGGCCGAAGAAGAAAGCGCAGCCTTCTTGGACTGGATGACCTTAGAAAGCATCTGATTAGAAATATCCTTAAAAGGCGGATATTGCTTAATAATCACATCCCGGAACCGGACAATTTCATTCGTCAACTTTTTAAAGTGATCAGTATCGTGAAGATTGCCCAAATAACCCACCATGTCAAACAAGATATCCGCTTTTTCCTGGTTGTCAGGCATATCAGCAAAATCCCCGTAAACCTGATCAAAATCAGCATCCGATTTACTAACCAAAGATAACTTCTTCAAGATGGTGGCAAGCCTGCCGCGGGCATCAACCGATAATTTGGGAACTAGCGACAACGCGGTGTCACGATTAATGGCCGCCAAAGCCTGCAATGAAGCCCCAGCAACACTATACGAAGAATCAGTAACCCCGGCAAGAAAAAGAGGTTCATATTTTTTATCCTTCAAATAACCTAAAACATCCACCGCTTGCGAACGGACAATACGGTTAGGATCAGACTTGGCCAAGCGCTCAATAACGGCAAAATCATCCGCCGAATAAGCCGTCGGATTGGTTCCTTGCAACACATCGCTGCGAATACCGTGAAAAGGATCGTTAAGCGCCAGGCTGATCAATGCGTTAGAACCATTTTCATCCGGATGAGCGGCAGCATAACTAATAGCTTCCTTGCGGTCAACATAGCCACCGGCCAATTTGTACAAGTTCATAAAATCAGCCATACTCTTGTGGTCATTCTTCTCGGCCAGCAAAACCTTATCACCATCCACATTGATAAGATCAGGCTTGCTGGCAGCAGGAAAAGTAAAAGTTTGTTTCCGCTGATCCATCACCACACTGTACCGCTTTTTTTGCTTATTTAAGTAAAAATCAATATCAATCGGAAGCCTGAAAAGCGTGTCCCCTTCCTGCTGCTGTGCAATAGTAACGCTGGCAGTATGCCCAATGCTGTCATAACCGTAGCTGATATCAAGCACAGGGTGGCCCGCACCAAAATACCACTGGTTCCAGAACCAATTAAGATCTTGCCCGGTAACTTGCTCAAAAGCGAGGCGCAGCTGGTGTGCTTCACCAGTGCCAAATTTATTTTGAGTGAGGTATAAATTCAAAGCCTTGAAAAAGGCCTCATCCCCCACATCATGTTTTAACATATGCAGGATGCGGCCACCTTTGTTGTAACTAACAGCATCAAACATGTCCTCTTTGTCCTTATAAAAAAAGCGCACCAGGTCTTTTTTCTCGCTGCCGCTTTGCAAATAACCTTGCATTTCTTTATAGCCCTGGGCATCCCCAGCATCTTTGCCGTATTTGTAATTTTCCCATAAGTACTCACTGTAGTTTGCAAAACTTTCATTCACGGTCAGGTTGCTCCAGCTTTCAGTGGTCACCAAGTCGCCAAACCAATGATGAAATAATTCATGCGCAATTACATCTTCCCATTGGTTGCCATCCAATAGTTCACGGGCATTTTGCTGGGCTGACTCCTGGTGCAGCGTTGCTGTAACGTTTTCCATAGCGCCGCTGACATAGTCACGGCCTACAATCTGGCTATATTTAGGCCATACATAATCTACACCCAATAATTTAGCGTAAAAGCCGATCATTTCAGGCGTGTTACCAAAGATCTTCCGGGCCACAGAGGCGTATTCTTTTTCCACATAATAATCAACCGGTTTGCCTTTATAACTATCCTTAACAATGGCATAGTCACCTACACCCATGAAAAACAAGTATGGGGCAATGGGTTGGTCCAGTTTCCAACGGTCGGTGCGCGTGCCATCCGCGTTTTTGATTTGTTTAACCAGCAAACCATTTGAAAGTGTTACATATTTCGCCGGTACGGTCATGGTAATGTCGACGGTCGATTTCTGGTCAGGCTTGTCAATAGTCGGGAACCACACGCTGTTGCTTTCGGTTTCTCCCTGCGTCCAGATTTGGGTAGGCTTATCTTTAATAGTACCTTTTGGGTTGATAAAATATAAGCCTTTATCATCAGTAATGGCAGCACTGCCATGTGATTTCCGCTCATCAGGCTTGGAGGTATACTGAATAAATACGGTATAGGGCTGTTCAGCTCCATATTTTTTGTTCAGTTTAATTTTCAGCTGAAGGCTGTCTTTATAAGTATACGTAAGCGGCGTAGTTTTGGCCTTTTCAATCAATAGAACTTCTTTAATATCCATTCCCTTGGCATCGAGCGTCAAGGAGTCCGTCGCATAAAAATGAGGTTTTAATGTAATCCAGGCTTTGCCATACAGGTAGCTTTTGTCGTAATCAAAACGTACATCAAGCCTGGTACTGACAACGTCATTGATCTTAGTGTCCGAAGCACGGTATGTTTGTGCATGGGCAAAAAAGGAAAGCAGGCAACAAAATAATAATGCGGGGTATTTCATATAAACGCTTGTTAATGGATATTCCAAGCGGCAAAAATAAGGGTATTTTGTGGATTTTGCCAGCGTGGATTTTATTTGTATGTACTAATTAAATTAGTATATTTGCTGGAATGGATACGGTACAAAACGATGATTTTTTTAAGGGCCGCGGTGCGCAGATCAATACGCACAATAAATTTTCGGCTAACCGTTATGTGACGGAACATCCGGAAGGGCTGGATGAGCCTTTTTTGGAAAATACGGATACGCAGCTGATAGACGAGCACCCGAAAAAGGTAATCAGTGTGTCTGATAGCCCTGATCTGCCTTTTATGTATTCGGTCAATCCATACCAGGGTTGCGAGCATGGATGTATTTATTGTTATGCCCGTAATGCCCATGAATACTGGGGTTATAGTGCCGGCCTTGATTTTGAACGTAAAATTATGGTAAAACGGAAGGTGGCCCGGGTGCTGGAGCAACAATTTAATAAAAAGGGCTACAAGCCACAGGTGATCATGCTGTCCGGAAATACGGATTGCTACCAACCGGTAGAACGAAAGTTGAAACTAACCCGTTCTTTGCTGGAGGTGTTCCTCAAATACCGCCATCCGGTATCTATTATCAGTAAAAATAATTTAATCCTGCGCGACCTGGATATATTAAGCGAGTTGGCTGCCCTGGATTTGCTGAATGTGGCCGTGACCATTAATTCGCTGAATGAAGAGCTGCGCCAAAAGATGGAACCCCGGACGGTTACCGCGATGGGACGGATGAAAGTGATAAGGAAGCTGACCGAAGCGGGCATCCCGGTAATGTTGATGTGTGCGCCGATCGTTCCGGGCCTGAATAGTGATGAAATGCCTGCATTAATAAAAATAGCGGCTGAACATGGCGCCCGTGCGGCCTCATTTACCATTGTGCGGCTGAATGGTGCTATAGCAGAAATTTTTACCGATTGGGTGCATAAGGCCTACCCAGATCGGGCAGAAAAGGTGTTGCATAGCATTGCTGCCTGCCATGGTGGTTCGTTAAACGACAGCCAATGGGGTCGGCGTATGAAGGGTGAAGGGCAGGAGGCTGAAAGTATTCGCCAATTATTTTCCCTGGCCTTGAAGCGATACATGCCTGATGCCGGGATGCCATCCCTCAGGCTGGATCTGTTTAATCCGCAACATGGAAAACAACTGTTTTTGTTTTAATTTTAGTATCTTCATCGCCGAAATAGCATATGGAATCAATAATCGCAGATACACCCGTTGCAAGTATTATTTTTTTATTTACGGTAGTAACCAGTATTTATACGTTTTATAATCCGGAAGTGTTTAGCAGACTGATGCTGCATCCATATACGGTAAGCCGTGGTAAAAATTTACACACATTGATTACAAGCGGGCTGGTGCATGCCAATTGGTCGCACCTGATCTTTAATATGCTTACCTTCTATTTTTTTGGTTTCCCGCTTGAAAAGATTATGGCGGCCACCAGCGGGTGGGGGCATGGGCAGTTTGCCCTGCTTTATTTGCTAAGCATGGTATTAAGTGATGCCTCTACCGTATATAAACAACGCAATAATTTTTCATACCATAGTCTGGGTGCTTCAGGGGCGATCAGCGCAGTTCTGTTTAGTATGATCTTGTTTATGCCGGGGATGAGCATTTATCTGTTTTTTATTCCAATTGGTATTCCGGCGGTAATTTTTGGACCACTTTATCTGATATACTGTGCCTATATGGCGCGGTCATCCTATGATGGTATTAACCATGATGCCCACTTTTACGGAGCCTTGGCCGGCTTGCTGATTACTATAGTCATGTTTCCGGGCATTGTTCCTTATTTTTTCGGGGAAGTGCAGGGCATGCTGCACAGGTAAATTATTTGTGCTGTGGTGGGATTTCAAGTTTTGGTAGGGATTCTGCCTTGGGGCGCTTGTCTTTGTTAAATTGGGCGAGCGATTTTTGTAAATAATCAATCACGTCATACTCATTCCAATATTGTGCTTTTTCAAAACTGGGACGGTACCAGGCCATAAAGTTGGTCAAATCCTCTCCACTGAGCCCGGTGTGCTGGGCTACAATCTCTTTGTTGAATTTCTGATCAACAACTTGCTGTTGCACCTCATTATTCATGTATTTCTGAAAATTACGCGCATTGCGGGGTGTGCGGCCAAATAACTCATATAACGCAGTAATGGGCGTAAATATATAAGATAACACCGGAGGTTTGCCATTATAAAACGTACCCTTCTTGCGGTAATCGTTCATAATGTCCTGCATTTCCTGATTTTTATTTTTACCAACCACCGTCACTTCATCTAACGCGATGACGGGTGTAAGATTTATAATGACATCAGAAAGCGAGGTAAGGGCTACCTGATTTTCAGCATACCCTTCCTTAAATATACGCAATGTATCGCCTATTTGCGCTTTGATGCTAAATAGGCCGCGATCATCGGTAAGCTGTGTTTGCCCCGTCTTTTGGTTGCTAATGGTTGCTCCGCTAATTCGTAAATTTGTTTTTTGCTCAAACACACCACCTTTTAGGGTGGTGTTTTGTTGAGCAAGCCCCTTTGATACAATCGCTACACATATAATACACATTATTCTTTTTAACATCACGATACTTTGGTACGGTAAACATAACAATTGAGAAGGACTTTAGATGATAAAAAATGTTAAATGAGTTATGTCTTTTAATTTATATGATTATTTTTTATTGATAATCAATAACTTAATTGGTATTGTAAAATTCTTTTTGGAGAAACGAAAATCCTTTCTACCTTTGCAGCCCGCCAAGGGGATAAGGGATGAGTGAAACGGAATGGCGGTCGTTATTTGAAGGTGTATAGTTAAATAAAGGAGGGCCGTAAACCAGCTTTAATAATAGAAACAAAATAAAAATGTTTTTGTTTTGGAAATGTTTAAAACATTTCTACCTTTGCACCCCGCTAAGGGTTAAGAAGAAAAGTGAAAAAGCAGGCGGTTTAGGAAGCGAGTTCCTGAAAAAAAAATAAAAAAAAATAATTTTTGCAGAATAGGAAAATACTTCTACCTTTGCAGTCCCAAACGAAACGAGGGGAATTAGAAAAAGGGTTTCGGAAGATAAAAAAGGTTGCGGCGCGATGCCAGAACCGACAAAATTGAATATTTGGATACCTTTCGGGGCATCATCAAAATAGAAGCCGAAGCGTGAGCGG
>FOBR01000008.1 GCA_900109895.1 bacterium A37T11 | reverse complement strand
GATACCCGCGAATCAGCAGCTATTTACGTAGCCGACCATTTGCTGTATGAGCAGGCGGCCATCTCCGTCTATGATCCCAAGGTTACCCAGCAGCAGGTATACAGCGACCTGGACTACTTGGCCACTCGTGAAAGCGCGGAGAACAAAGCGTTGGTAGAAGTGTCTACCGAAGCTTACGAAGTTTGCAAGGGTGCCCATGCCATTGCCGTACTTACTGAATGGGACGAATTTAAAGGCTATGATTGGCAGCGTATCTATGACAACATGCTAAAACCGGCCCACATTTTTGACGGAAGGAACCTGCTGGATGCTGAAAAACTCAGGAGCATCGGCTTTAAGGTACATCCTATCGGAAAGGCATCATAAGCTATGATACGATCTATTCGATCGTACTTGAAAGTTAATCTTTCAGCTAATCATCTTTTTTAAAGATGCCTATTTTGAATCAAATTTTGGAAAAATTTAACCGGCAAATACGTTCGGTTATTTTTATAGCCGCCTTATTAGTTGGATTCCAAAAAGTGCGGGCACAACAATCTGTACTATATAATACGCAAACCCTGGCTGAATCGGTCGATAATCCATGGGTTTCTATTTTTGACAATAAATGCCAGCAGCTGGGGTTTAATTTTTTGATTCCAAATATCTTTTCGTATTCGGACTTTCGCGGAGAGGGGGTTAACCCACTATTGGGTTGGGGCATTAAAAACCGGCCAGCAAATAGCTTATCAGCAGATCCACAGGAACTAAATCGCTATGCAAGTACCAATCGAATTGATTGGATCAGTCTGAAACTTAACCGGCCAAATGCTTCTTTTAAAAATACGGAATGGTATTTTGGCCATGCCAGCCGTGTTATCGGCTGGGGAAGGTTTAAAAATTTGCTGGTTGACGTAGCCGGGGGCCAGCTAAACAAAGGACATCCTTATTCATTAAATCTGGATGATGGCCCTTTCAATGGAAAAGCTGTGGGCTATGCCTTCAATGAAACGTCTGCTGGATGGCGGGCAGACATAGATGATGACCTGTTTGCCGGGCTAAGGCTGGCTTACTTAAGCGGTGTTTTATATGGGAATTACCTTATTGAGCAGTCAACTTTTACGACGACTGACGCTAACCATCAGTCAGGAATAATTACCGCAACCGGTAATTATCGCCGTGCTATACATGCTGATAGCTTGGAAGACAACATTACATTCAATCAATTTTTGCCTAATTTCAAAAATCCGGGTATTTCAATTTCGGGAGGAATAGAAAAATGGATCAATGACCAATTCAAATACACGCTGGCCATAAAAGATCTCGGGATTATCTACTGGCAGAAACACGATCCCGAATGGACAAACGACGTACAGATTTCGGTTGCCGTAAAAGATTATGAGATTATGGCCGGAAGCTCCAGCCATTTGAATATAAAATCAAGGTTTAAGCAAGTTCGAGATAGCCTTATTGGCCTGGGCACCTGGAAACAAGGTTCATTTTCAACCATTTTGCCTACAAGGGTCGAGGCTGGTGCTTCGTTTCTGGCGCATGCAAATTATACCGCTAATATACTCATAACTCAAATATTTCTGGAAAATAGAACCTCTTTAAGCCTGCTTCACGACCTGCATAAACAGCCCTACCACCTTCGGATAAATACGGGCTATGACAGCCTAGAAGGTTTTGTACTGGGTATGACTTTTTTAGTACGTACGTCTGCAATAGATGTATTTGCGGGAACAGAAAACCTCCTTGCCACAGCCCGGAATACCGGATACTTGGTTCAGGGAGATTACGCAACAACTTTTCGGTCGCCTGCTAGTTTAAGCATGGTATTTGGCTTCGCCCTCCGGTTGGGGAAATGCAATAACTACAGCAAGCATAAAGCTTCGACTAATCGGAATATTATCCGCCTGCCTTCGGGCAAAGATTGTTGCCAGTTTTAAAATTGTGTATTATTGCACATGAATAACGCAAAGATAGCTGTGATCGGCTTAGGCTATGTGGGCTTGCCACTGGCTGTAGCATTTGCAAAAAAATACGATACGGTTGGCTTTGACACAAATGTGTCCCGGATAAAAAGCCTTCAGCAATTACAGGATCATACTCAGGAAGCCGATCCATTGGAATTGGGACGAGTGTTAAAAAAAGATTCAAGTGTAGGTCCGGGACTTATCCTTGCATCTGCACCTGAATTTCTTAATGCTTGCCAGATATTTGTCATTACTGTTCCTACACCCATTGACTCATTTAAACTTCCCGACTTGGAGCCCCTGCTTAAGGCTACCCGAATGGTGGGGGATGTATTGAAGAAAGGGGATTTAGTGATCTATGAATCTACCGTGTATCCAGGATGCACAGAAGAAGATTGCGTGCCAATCCTTGAGAAACGCTCTGGATTACGGTTTAACCATGATTTCAGCGTAGGCTACTCGCCCGAACGTATAAGTCCGGGCGATAAAGAGCATCATTTGGCAGCCATTGTCAAAGTCACCAGCGGATCGTCAGCGGAAGCTGCTAAACGAGTGGATGATCTATACCGGTCCATTATTACCGCCGGCACACATCTTGCACCATCTATCCGCGTGGCTGAGGCGGCCAAAGCCATTGAAAATGCCCAACGGGACGTTAATATCTCCTTTGTGAACGAATTAGCCCTTATTTTTGACCGACTGGGTATTGACACTGGGGATGTGCTTGAAGCTGCGGCCACCAAATGGAATTTTCTGCCTTTCAAACCGGGTCTTGTAGGGGGCCATTGTATTGGTGTTGACCCTTATTATTTGGCGCATAAGGCTCAATCTCTCGGTTATCATCCAGAAGTAATTTTATCCGGAAGGCGCGTAAATGATACCATGGGCGCGTTTGTTGCTGCTAAAGTGACGAAACTAATGATCCAAAAGGATATCCCGGTTAAAGGCGCTAATGCTTTAATACTAGGTATAACTTTTAAAGAAAATTGCCCGGATGTACGTAATACCCGGGTTGTGGATATTTACCGGGAGCTGGAGCAATTTGGTTTGAATGTAGATTTATTCGATCCTTGGGCAGATACCAATCAAGTTACCGAAGAATATCATATTACTATGCTTCCGAATCTCATAACAACTACTAAACGGTATGACACCATTGTACTCGCCGTAGCCCATAGCATATTCCTCCGTCTTGATTATAAGGCACTCCAAAATGAAAGGTCTGTTCTGTTTGATACGAAAGGATGCTTGCCGCGCTCCATTGTTGACGCACGGCTATAACGAACAGCGCTTATCGTTCTATTGACTATCTGTGAATAATATGTATTTTTGGGAAATCATAAAATTTGGCAAGTAAAATGGCAATATTAGATTCAAATATACAACAAAGGGCAGGTCTATGGCTGCTCCCCCCCTACGATGATGAAACCCGTGCTGCGGTTAAAAAACTGCTGGACGAGGGTCAGGTAACTGAGCTCACCGATTCCTTTTACAAAGACCTGGAATTTGGCACTGGTGGCCTGCGAGGCATAATGGGTCCTGGCACTAACCGGATGAATAAATATACCATTGGAAAAGCCACGCAGGGGCTGGCCAATTATTTAAAAAAGACCTATCCCGGGGAAGAGATTAAGGTAGCTATTTCTTTTGACAGCCGTAATAATTCCCGCAGTTTTGCATCGGTTGTGGCTGGGGTTTTTGCCGCCAATGGTATTAAAGTGCATCTTTTCGACGATTTGAGGCCTACTCCCCTGCTCTCTTTTGCTATTCGCCACCTTGGTTGCAAAAGTGGGGTTATGCTAACCGCCTCACATAATCCAAAAGAATATAATGGATATAAGGCGTACTGGAAAGACGGGGGCCAGCTGGTAGCACCGCATGATACTAATGTCATCACGGAGGTGAATGCTATTAATGGGCCCGAAGAAGTAAAGTTTGATGGTCCAAGGGAAAACATTATCTCGATAGGTCCTGAATTGGACACCGTGTTTATTGACCAGATACTGGCTTTGTCACTGCGCCCTGATGCCGTTTCAAAAGAACATGACCTCGGTATTGTTTACTCGCCCATACACGGAACCGGCGTAACCATGGTACCCCCAGCTTTAAAAAGATGGGGTTTTAATAACGTCCATGTAGTAGAGGCCCAGGCTAAACCTGACGGAAATTTTCCGACCGTGATATATCCTAATCCGGAAGAGCAGGAGGCAATGTCTATGGCGGTTGCCGAGGGAGTAAGCCGGAATGCCGACTTGATCCTGGCCACCGATCCGGATGCTGACCGGGTGGGGGTTGCCGCTAAAAACCAAAAAGGCAGCTATCAGTTATTAAATGGCAACCAAATTGGCAGCCTTCTGGTTAATTATGTTTTGGAGGCGACTGTGGAAGCAGGCAAACTTAAAAAGGGTGATTATGTGGTCAAAACCATTGTTACAACTAATTTGATAGCTAATATTGCCGCTAAATACGGTGTTCCCTGTGATGAAGTGCTCACTGGGTTCAAATACATTGGTGAGCTTATGACTGCCAATGAAGGAAAAGCCCGTTTTTTGGCCGGAGGCGAAGAAAGTTATGGATTTTTGGTTGGCGAATTAGTTCGTGACAAAGATGCCGTCGTATCCTGTTCTTTTATTGCCGAAATGACGGCTTATTATAAAAGTAAGGGAAAAACGTTGTTTGATGCACTGGCTGATCTTTATTTGGAACATGGGTATTATAAAGAAAAGCTAATTTCCCTAACTAAGAAAGGGAAAGCAGGTGCCGAAGAAATTATAGCTATGATGCAGCGTCTCCGTACAAACAGCCCAGCCACCATAGGTGGCGTAAAAGTTACAGAAATCCGGGATTATGAACTTCGTGAATCCTTTAGTCCGGCAACAAAAAACGAAAAAAAGGCCATTTCACTACCAAAATCAGACGTGTTGCAGTTCATCACCACCGATGGGGATGTTATTTCTGCACGTCCTTCAGGCACGGAACCAAAGATCAAATTTTATTGTAGCGTTCGGCAAACGCTAAAAAACAAGGAAGATTTGGAAAGTGTAGAAGATGCTCTGGAAGCTAAAGTTGACCGGATTATGAAGGATTTATTGGGTGATGCCTAAAAAAATCTTAGTAACCGGCGCCGCCGGATTTATTGGTTTTTCACTTATCGGGGCCTTGCTTAAGCGGGGTGATCAGGTATTGGGCATCGATAACATAAATGATTATTATGATGTAGATCTTAAAAATGCCCGATTGGCAAATTTAGGAATTAATCCTGCCCAAATTCATTGGCATCAACCAATAAAAAGTCAGCTATATCCTGCTTACACGTTTATCCGGATGAACCTGGAAGATCAGGAGCCACTAAACGATCTGTGTATTAAAGAGCAATTTGATGTGATGATTAACCTGGCTGCACAGCCGGGGGTACGTTATTCCATCAACCATCCACATGCTTATGCGCAGGCTAATTTATTAGGTTTTTTAAGTATTCTTGAAGCTGCGCGTTTAGCAAAAGTTGGGCATTTCATTTACGCCAGCTCGTCCAGTGTTTATGGCATGAATGAAAAGGTTCCTTTTTCGGTAACAGACCCGGTTGATCACCCACTATCCCTGTATGCTGCCACAAAAAAGGCGAATGAGCTCATGGCGCATTCCTATAGCCACCTGTATGGCATCCCTACTACTGGTTTGCGGTTTTTTACTGTTTACGGCCCATGGGGGCGGCCTGATATGGCCTATTATCTTTTTGCAGAAGCCATTCGTGCGGGTAAAACCATAAAAGTTTTTAACCACGGGCAAATGAAACGTGATTTTACCTATATCGATGATATTGTTCGCGGCATCGAGGCAATTATTGAAAAGCCTGCTCAGCCATTGCCGGTAACAACCGGGTCCTCATTAGATCCGTCGCGTTCAACAGCCCCTTACCGTATTTATAATATTGGTAATAATAGACCAGTTCCGTTAATGGATTTTATACGGGAACTGGAAATAAATTTGGGTACCAATGCACAGATGGAATTTTTGGAGATGCAACCTGGCGACTTGGAAGAAACCTGGGCAGACATTAGCGAACTGGCCGTGGAATTTGGTTATAGCCCTGATACGGATATCGGGCAAGGTGTAGCCCAATTTGTGGAGTGGTTTAAGATTTATTCATCAGCTAAAAAATCATACTAGAAAATGAAGTGGAAATTACTTTCGTCAGAATATTTGGTCAATGCCCCTTGGGCTGTGCTGCGCAAGGACCGGTGTGAAATGCCCAACGGGCATATTGTGCCGGAGTATTACGTTCTTGAATACCCCAATTGGGTCAATATTGTAGCCATCACTGAAGATGGCCAGTTTATTCTGGAACGCCAGTACCGGCATGCCGTGGGACAGGAAGTATTGGAAATACCGGCAGGCGTGATAGAACCCGGGGAAACGCCCGAACAGGGTGCCCGCAGGGAATTATTGGAAGAAACCGGATATCAATTTGATAAAATTGAACTTATCGCTGAACTATTCCCAAATCCTGCTACTGGGACAAATACGACATTCACTTATTTAGCTACCGGCGGTAAAAAGGTACAAGGGCAGGAACTGGATGCACAGGAACAAATCGAAGTTTCCCTAGTGTCTGCAAAAGAAGTCAAACACCTTCTGCTGGCTAATAAATTTGGACAGGCGCTACATACGTCAGCCCTGTTCTATGCCCTCATAAAAATGGGCCTCTTGCACTAAAATGGCAAGTCGTCCTCTTTATTCTCTTTAAAATCAACCGTTTCGTTATGCTCCGGCTTAGCGACATCTGCTGAAACTGCCGAACTATTGTTTTCAAAATCACTTTTGCGGCCCAATAGCGTAAAGTTTTCAGCAACCACCTCGGTTGCGTAACGCTTTATACCTTCTTTATCCTCGTATGAACGGGTACGTAATTTACCCTCAATGTACACGAGTTTCCCTTTTTGAAGGTACTTGGCAGCCACCTCAGCCAAACCGCGCCACATAACAATGTTATGCCACTCTGTTTGTTCTACCTTACGGCCATCCTTATTGTACGTCTCCGAGGTCGCCAGCGGAAAGCTGGTAACGGTAATGTTTCCTTCTAAATGGCGAACTTCAGGATCCTTGCCCAAATGTCCCACCAAAATAACCTTGTTAATGCCAGACATACGTTAATTAAGTTTATTCATTCATTAAATATTCCCTTAAAAAAGAGAAAATTAATTTTGGTTTAGCTAATGTATCCAAATCTTTTATAAAAAAAGAATTCCACAACTTTTTTTTGTCATCGGGGATCACAAACCCCGTTAGCTGTATAAACCGAGCGTATAAATTTTGGTGGCTTAATACATGCTTATATTGCTCACTAACCCTTCTTATTTGGATGTTATCGCCAAATAAACCGGTAATTTGTCCTCCCGCAATCAGATCACCAACCTCCATCGGCTTCTCTATTTCCAATAAGGGCAATTCGTACAGTTTCTCCCAAATATCGCCACTTCCACGCTGATTCATCCATAATTTCCCTCCCTCAGCCAAAACAAAATAAAAAAAGTACCTGTTCCTGCTCTTAGCCGCTTTTAGTTTAACAGGGATAAAATCTACTCGGTGTTGCCGTAAGGCTTCACAGTTATCTTGTATGGGACAAATCTCGCAATCCGGACGACTAGGCTTGCATTGCAAGGCTCCAAATTCCATGATTGCTTGGTTAAAAATAGCTGCATTATCTTTATCCATTAAATTTTCTGCAAGCTCTTCCAGTATTTTTTTTCCTTTTGTGGAATTAATTGCTTCGGTCATTCCTGAATAGCGCGACAACACTCTGCTCACATTTCCATCGAGTACTGGGCGGGGGGTATTGATTGAAAACGAAGAAATGGCTGCGGCCGTATACCCGCCAACACCCTTCAATGATAGCAACGCATGATAGTCGGAAGGAAAAACCCCGTCAAATCGTTCCATCACCATTTTGGCCGCATGGTGCATATTACGTGCACGGGAATAATAACCTAATCCTTGCCATAGACGGAGAATTTCTCCTTCATCAGCTTGTGCGAAAGACGCTACGTTTGGAAAACGCTCAGCAAATCGGTTAAAATAGGGTAATCCCTGATCAACCCGGGTTTGTTGGAGGATCACCTCTGATAACCAAATTACATACGGATCTTTTGTGTGCCGCCACGGGAGGTCGCGTTTATGATCCATATACCACCTGATAATTTCCTGTGAAAAGCTCATCCTGCAAAATTATGAGTTATAAACGAACCAATTTTCAAATTCCTAAAATTAATACCCATCAAGGTTACATTTTTTATAGGCCGATTATTATTTGACAAAGAGCAAATTGCCAGGGCTGTGTTAATATCCTTCATATAAACACAGCTAAATAATCCTGTTTAGGCGGCAATAATAGACCATTTATGGCTTTATAGGCTTTTCATTATTTATAGTTATAACTTATTACTCAATGGGTTTTACAAAAAAATGTTCATTTTATTTTAACAAATCATTTTAAAGCTATACTTTTGCATCCCCTACATATGAGAGGGTTAGTGCTTGAATAAAAAACAATTACAATAAGATTATTATGACTAAAGCAGAAGTTATCGCAGAAATCTCTGACAAGACAGGTTTGGAGAAGGTTGATGTACAGGAAACCGTTGAAGCATTCTTCAAGGTAGTGAAGAATAACATGATCGGCGGAGAAAATGTATATATACGTGGATTTGGTAGTTTTGTAGTGAAGAAAAGGGCTAAAAAGACTGCCCGTAACATCTCCAAAAACACTGCTATCATCATTCCTGAGCATTTTGTGCCCAGCTTTAAACCCGCAAAAGTTTTTGTTGAAAAGGTTAAAAGCAATAATAAACCGAGCAAGAAAAAGAAGTAATCGCTTCTTTTAATTAAAATCAGGATGCATAAATCCAAACAAATCTTAGTCGTTGTGCTAGTAGTAGCTCTAATGGGGGCATTGCTAGCACAACCTATTAAAGGTTTGGTGAAAAAAGATTCGTCTGCTGGTTCTGAACATAGCGGAAATAAAGCTACTGGTGCAGACAAAGCGCTGACTACGTATGAAACAGTATCCAAGTCGGCTAAAGAAGGCTTGAGTAACAATATTAGTGCACAGATTACGGAACTGGAAGATCAATTAGCTTCAACCCCCAAGGAAGGGCAGCTTACCTTGCTCAAATCACTGGCGGATCGTTGGAATGATGTCAATAAGCTAATCCCTTTGGGTTTTACGTATGAAAAAATTGCTGGCTTGGATCCATCCGTTGGCAATTGGGTGAAAACCGGGAATACTTATACTGATGCATCCCAAAATCTGCCTGATACCAGCCTAGCACGGGAGCTCAACACCCTTTCGATACAAGCCTATGAGCAGGCCCTTAAGTTGCAGCCAGCAAATCTGGATGCAAAAACAGGGTTGGGAATAGCCTATGTAAATGGCGGCGCCAGCCCTATGGCTGGAATTTCTCTACTTCTTGAGGTAGTAAAATCAGATCCTACTAATTTAAAAGCGAATAAGAGCCTTGGGCTGTTTTCCATGCAATCCCGTCAGTTTGACAAAGCCATCGCGCGTTTCAAAACGGTTTTATCCGTCAACCCGGATGAGCCGGAATCCTGGTTCTATTTGGCTACCAGCTACGAAAATATTGGTTTGAAAAAAGAAGCAATTGAGGCTTTTGAAAAAAGTAAAAAACTTGCTTCCGATCCAAGCCTTTCTCAATTCATCGACCGTAAGATCGCTGAACTGAGTAAGTAAACACATTTAAAAAATTTAAAAACATTTAAAAATTAATTATGCCAAGCGGAAAAAAAAGAAAAAGACACAAGATGGCTACCCACAAACGGAAGAAGCGTTTAAGAAAAAACCGGCATAAGAAAAAATAAACCGCTTTAAAAAAGCGTCTTTATTTTCCTGAAAATACTATCCGGGATCAATCCGGGATAGTGTTTTAGTTTTTTTAAACAAATCTTATCGTTTAACAGAACGCAGCCTTGTTTGCTGTGTCGAGGAGTAGCACTGTAGATACTATTCTTTTACCAGACTAAACATGCTGCTTTCATAAAAAATTAGCTGTTGGTAAAGGAATTAATTATCGATTCTACTCCTGACAAAGGAGTTACTATTGCTTTACTACAAGACAAACAGCTTGTTGAGCTCAACAAAGAGCAGCTTAATAATAATTACGCCGTTGGAGATATCTATTTGGGCAGAATTAAAAAAATTATGCCCGGTCTCAATGCTGCTTTTGTGGACGTAGGGTATTCAAAAGATGCTTTTTTGCATTATTTGGACCTGGGTCCACAAGTACAGTCGCTCATCAAGCTTACTAAATTAGTAAAGAACGGCAGTTATAAAGAAAAACTGCTTGATAGTCTAAAACTCGAAAAGGATATCAATAAATCCGGCAAGATCTCCGAGGTCTTAAGCAGGAGTATGTTGTTGCCAGTACAAATTGCCAAGGAGCCCATTTCTACAAAAGGCCCCCGGTTAAGTTCTGATCTGTCAATTGCCGGACGTTTTGTCGTGTTAGTCCCGTTTTCAGAAACCATATCCATTTCAAAAAAAATCAAAAGCAATACCGAAAGAAATCGTTTAAGGAAAATCGTCGAAGGCATTAAGCCGGCTAACTTTGGCGTGATTATCCGGACAGTTTCAGAAGGCAAAGGCGTTGCAGAATTACAAAAAGACCTTCTCGATCTCATTACCAAATGGGAAACATTCAGTAAACGGCTCCGAACTGCTGAACCCGCTAAGAAAGTACTGGGAGAGATGGATCGTACCTCGACAATATTGAGGGATATGCTGACCGATGAATTTACGCATATCCATGTCAACGACGGGATGATTTATGAAGAGATCAGGAATTACGTTCAGGGCATTTCTCCCGAACTGGAAAAAATTGTGCGGCATTATAAGCACAAAGAACAGATATTTGAGCATTTTGGCGTAGAGAAGCAAATCAAAACGGCCTTTGGTAAAACGGTAACCCTTCCTGGCGGCGCTTACCTTGTCATTGAACACACCGAGGCACTCCATGTGATCGATGTGAATAGCGGCAACCGTACTGCCAGTAAGGAAAATCAGGAAGATAATGCGCTGCAGGTAAATAAGGAGGCAGCCAAAGAAATTGCCCGCCAGTTGCGCTTACGTGATATGGGCGGTATTGTTGTCATTGACTTTATTGACATGCACAAAGCACCAAACCGCAAGGAATTGCATGATTACCTAAAGCAATGTATGGCAACAGACCGGGCAAAGCATACGATCCTTCCACCCAGTAAATTTGGCCTGATCCAAATAACCCGGCAGCGGGTAAGGCCCGAAATGAATATTGTTACCAGCGAAGTATGCCCAGCCTGCGGAGGCACAGGACAGATCCGCTCAAGCATTGTGCTGATGGATGATATTGAAAGTAACCTGAGCTATATACTTAATGAGCAAAACGAAAAAAGTATAACCCTGAGCGTGCATCCCTACATAAAGGCATACATTACTGCAGGAATTATTTCAAAACGCGTTAAATGGTTCTTCAAATATGGAAAATGGGTGCAGGTTAAGCCTGTTAGCTCTTACCATCTCACTGAATTTCATTTTTTAAATGCTAAGGAAGTCGAAATAAAACTCTAATTTCTTTTGTAAAATTTTAACTTTGAAGGGGCCGTATAAGCCCCTTTTTTTATGGCAAAAACAAAAAATGCTTTTTTCTGTCAGAATTGCGGCTATGAATCGGCGAAATGGCTAGGCAAATGCCCTTCCTGCAATGAATGGAATACCTTTGTGGAAGAAGTGGTAGAACGTGGAAACAGCCGTCTTCCGGACTGGCGGGGCAGCAACCTGAATTCAGGGGTACATACGTCCAAAGCCGCGGTTATCCATGAGATCGTTTATAAGGAAGAATCCCGGATAATTACCCCCGACAAAGAGTTAAACCGTGTATTAGGAGATGGAATTGTAGCAGGCTCCCTCGTCCTCATTGGCGGAGAACCCGGTATTGGCAAGTCAACGCTCATGCTGCAACTTGCCTTGAACATGCCGGGACTTAAAATCTTATACGTATCCGGAGAAGAGAGCGAACAACAACTAAAAATGCGGGCTGAACGGTTGATGCAATCAGCTAAAGCCAATTGTTATATATTAACAGAAACCTCCACGCAGCAGATCTTTAAACAGGCAGGGCAGATACTGCCAGACCTGATGATCATTGATTCTATCCAGACACTTCATTCGGCGCAGGCCGAATCGGCACCTGGCAGCGTATCGCAAGTGCGCGAGTGTACCGCAGAACTGCTGCGCTATGCAAAGGAAAGTGGCACCCCCGTTTTCATTGTAGGCCACATTACCAAGGACGGTTCCATTGCGGGCCCAAAAGTATTGGAACACATGGTTGATACGGTCTTACAATTTGAGGGCGACCGCCACCACGTTTACCGCATTTTAAGAGCCGTGAAGAATCGCTTTGGATCGGCATCAGAATTGGGCATCTATGAAATGCATGCTTCCGGACTTCGGGAAGTTTCAAACCCGTCAGAAATATGGCTTTCACAGCGCGATACACCCCTGAGCGGGGTGAGCGTTGCAGCGATGCTTGAAGGGGCCCGGCCCATGCTTATAGAAGTGCAAGCCCTTGTAGGCACTTCCGCATACGGCACCCCGCAACGGTCTTCCACCGGTTTTGACACCAGGCGACTCAATATGCTGCTAGCCGTTCTGGAAAAGCGATTCGGTTTTCGCCTCAGTATGCTCGATGTTTTCCTTAACATCGCAGGGGGCCTTCGGGTAGAAGACCCAGCCGTAGACCTGGCCGTAATTTCTTCCATCATCTCCTCCCAGCAAGACATCCCCATCAGTCATAAAACAGCCTTTGCGGCAGAAGTAGGTCTTTCCGGCGAGATCCGAGCCGTCAACAGGATTGAACAACGTATTTCCGAAGCAGAGAAATTGGGTTTTGAACAAATCTATATTTCAAAATACAACCAAAAGGGATTGGATCTTTCCTCATATCATATGGAAGTAAAACCAGTCGCCCGCGTAGAAGAAGTATTTCAGGGGTTGTTTGGTTAAAAAAAAGGGCACTAAGCCTTATGCCAGTGCCCTTATAGCTTTTGTGAAATAACTACTACCTGCTCAAGTACATAGACTTTTCGGCATACAGATGCCTGAAATTGGGGTCTTCCAAGTCTTTAATGAAGCGGATGGCCTCACCTGTAGATTTCATCTCCGGGCCCAGTTGCTTGTCAACTTCGGGGAATTTATCAAACGAAAAAACCGGTTCTTTGATGGCATACCCCACCAATTTACGTTCTATGGTAAAGTCTTTTAGCTTATTTGTCCCCAGCATGATTTTGGTAGCAATGTTGATATATGGAACATCATACGCCTTGGCAATAAAAGGCACCGTCCGTGAAGCACGTGGGTTAGCTTCTATCACATACACCTTATTATCTTTAATGGCAAACTGAATATTCAGCAACCCCCGTACATTAAGTGCTTTGGCTAACTTAACAGAATACTCTTCCATCTTATCCTGCACATCCTTTGGCAGGCTGAAAGGGGGTAGTACGGCACTGGAATCGCCTGAATGTATTCCTGCGGGTTCAATATGTTCCATCAGGCCGATGATATGCACATCATCGCCATCGCTGATAGAGTCAGACTCTGCTTCTTCGGCCCGGTCCAGGAAATGGTCAATCAAGACCCGGTTGCCCGGAAGGTTTTTGAGCAGGTTGACGACCGCACGTTCCAATTCTTCATCGTTTATCACGATGCTCATCCCTTGCCCACCCAATACATAGCTGGGGCGAACTAATACCGGGTATCCCACTTCATGGGCTACCTCAATGGCTTCTTCAGCACTCTCAGCCACACCATACTTTGGGTAAGGGATGTCAAGCTCTTTCAGCAAGTCTGAAAAACGGCCACGGTCTTCGGCGACATCCATATCATTAAACGAGGTTCCAATGATTTTTATGCCTTTCTCCTCCAGTTTTTCAGCCATTTTAAGCGCCGTCTGGCCTCCCAGCTGTACGATCACGCCGACTGGTTTTTCCAATTCAATGATCTCACGCACATGCTCCCAGAATACAGGCTCAAAATAAAGCTTATCGGCCATATTGAAGTCTGTGGAAACGGTTTCAGGGTTACAGTTAACCATGATAGCCTCATAGCCGGCCTCTTTGGCTGCTAACAAACCATGCACGCAAGAATAGTCAAATTCGATGCCTTGGCCTATACGGTTAGGGCCAGATCCCAACACAATGATTTTTTTCTTGTCGGTAGCTTTTGACTCGTTTTCCTCCTCAAAAGTTGAATAATAATAGGGTGTTTTGGCCTGAAACTCGGCCGCACAAGTATCTACCATTTTGTAAACCCGTTTAATACCCAGTTCTATTCGCCGGTTGTAAACCTCATCTTCTGTTACGTTCCCCAGCAGCCATGCAATCTGGCCATCTGAATACCCTTTCTGTTTTAAAGTAACAAAGAAATCTTTCGGAATATTGTTCAGGTGATAGCGCTTTAACTCAGCCTCATATTGGGTTAATTCCTGAATCTGCACCAAGAACCATTTATCAATGAGGGTAGCTTTTCGAATGGATTCGAGTGGAACACCCATCTCAAACGCATCTTTTATATGAAAAAGCCTATCAGAACTTGGATGTTCCAAGCTATGCATGATCTCTTCGAGGTTGCGGCTTTGCCGTCCATCAGCGCCCAGGCCCAAACGACCTGTTTCCAAACTTTGACAAGCCTTCTGCAGTGCTTCAATAAACGTTCTGCCGATGGCCATCACCTCCCCTACTGATTTCATTTGCAGGCCCAGCTCTTTATTAGCCCCTTTAAACTTATCAAAATTCCAGCGTGGCACTTTAACGATAACGTAATCAAGCGTAGGCTCAAAATAAGCTGACGTCGTTTTGGTAATCTGGTTTTCAATTTCATCCAGGTTATATCCAATGGCCAGTTTAGCCGCAATCTTTGCAATTGGGTAACCCGTTGCCTTTGACGCCAGGGCTGAAGACCGTGATACACGGGGGTTTATTTCAATGGCTATTATTTCTTCATTGACTGGGTTGACTGAGAACTGTACGTTACATCCACCGGCAAAATTACCGATTGCACGCATCATTTTAATCGCTTGGTTCCGCATTTCCTGATAACAGCGGTCACTTAGTGTCATCGCCGGTGCCACCGTAATCGAGTCACCGGTATGAATACCCATCGGGTCAAAGTTTTCAATGGAGCATATGATG
Source organism: bacterium A37T11 (assembly GCA_900109895.1). Lineage (GTDB taxonomy): Bacteria > Bacteroidota > Bacteroidia > Sphingobacteriales > Sphingobacteriaceae > A37T11. The sequence goes on along the minus strand of FOBR01000008.1, from coordinate 180,991 downwards.
ATCACATTATCTTTGCTGTCGCGCAGTAATTCCAGCTCAAATTCTTTCCAGCCTAATACCGCTTGTTCTACCAGTACTTCATGAGTGGGTGAAGCCTGCAGCCCACGGCTTAGCGCCGCTTCAAATTCTTCTTTTTTATGTACAAAACCGCCACCAGTACCCCCAAGGGTATAAGAAGGTCTGATCACTAATGGGAAACCAATATCCTGCGCGGCCTCTTTGCCCTCCAGAAATGAATTGGCTATTTTTGACTTGGCTACGCCTATCCCAATATCCACCATTAGTTGGCGAAATGCCTCTCTATTTTCAGTTTTTTCTATCGCAGCAACATCAACGCCAATAACTGCAACATTATGTTTTTGCCATATTCCCCGTTCTTCGGCTTCTTTACAAAGATTAAGGGCTGTTTGACCCCCCATTGTAGGAAGGACGGCGTCTATATGCCGTTCCAGCAGAATCTGTTCAATACTTTCACAGTTCAAAGGCAGTAGGTATACATGGTCGCCGATCACCTTATCGGTCATAATCGTGGCCGGATTAGAATTGATGATAGAAACTTCAATACCTTCTTCTTTAAGGGAAAGGGCAGCCTGTGAACCAGAATAATCAAATTCGCAGGCTTGACCTATGATAATGGGGCCTGAGCCGATAATGAGTACAGAGCGTATCGCGTCGTTTTTGGGCATTTTTTAAAGTAAAAAAGTAAATAGTAAAAAATCGTGTGTGATAAAACGAGGCGGAATGGCCTGTAAAAAGAGGGGTATATTCCGACTGCTTTGTCGGAGTGCAAAGGTATAATTATTTTATAGATATATCCTAACCGAATATCACATACCTTTGCCCTTATGCCATTTGCTGATTTATACCATAATCTTGTTAGCCAATTTGAGGAAACCACCTTGCTTGAATGGTTTGGCACGCTCACCGGTTTTCTGTGCGTTTACCTGGCAGCCAAGCAGCACATCCTTAACTGGCCCATCAGTATCCTGAGCGTCGTAGCCTACATCCTGCTCTTCTATCAAAATAAACTTTATGGCGATTCGGTCTTGCAGCTTTATTTTCTGGTTACAGCCATTTATGGCTGGTATTATTGGCTTAAACGAAAGGAGCAGGATGAAAAGCCAGTAGTCCGGTTTAGCAGCCAGGCCATGGTCATCACTATCACAGTGACCATGCTATTAGCCGTGCTAATAGGCTATTTCCTTTATAAATTTACAGATAGCGACGTTCCTTATATTGATGGAACCTGTACTGCCATTAGTTTTATAGGTCAACTCCTGATGACACGCAAAGTTCTTCAGAACTGGCTGCTTTGGATGCTCGTAGACATTGCCTATATCCCGCTTTATATTTATAAAGGACTATCCTTAACCGCTATTTTATATGCCGCTTTTACCATCATTGCCCTGATAGGTTATAGAGACTGGAGAAGATCATGGAAAACGAACAATTGATAAAAATAGCCGTTGTAGGACCAGAATCAACTGGCAAATCAACCCTCTCTTTGCAACTGGCCAGGCATTTTGATACGTTATGGGTGCCTGAATATGCGCGTGAATACTGCAGCGGCCTACAGGTAAAACCCACCTTGCAGGATGAGCTTAATATGTATTATGGCCAGTTAGCCCTGGAACGTAGCCTTGAACCGTTGGCAAAGCATGGAATACTCATTTGTGATACCACTTTTATCACGATCAAAATTTGGAGCGACCATTTTTTTGGTTTTACACCCCCGCAAGTCATTGAGCAGCTCTATAAACACCCGTATGATCTTTATTTGCTGATGGACATTGACCTACCGTGGGAAGATGACCCCCTTCGCGATTTCCCTGATAAACGTGAACATTTTATGGCTGTTTGGCAGAAAGAACTAAGTCAATTGCAAGGCACATACCGGGTCATCTCAGGCCAGGGTGAAGAACGATTCAGGCATGCGACAGCCGCCGTAGAAGCCTATTTAACTAGCAAATAGCTTACCGAACGGGCCAAATGGCCGTTCGCATCAATACCCTCTACAACAATCCGGTATTTACCAGGCGTAGATGCGGTATAAAATTCAAAAGACGCATTTCCTTGTGCATCAGTTACCACATCGGGTTTCCATAAAATAGTTGTACGCAGGTCAACCATTCCTTCTTTTTCCTGTGGCTTACTATAATCAGGAGCGGTGAATTTGTGTACAGCATAATATCCTTGTGGACTGTACGTCACAATACCCGGCACAAAACGGTCACGGGCACTTCCCCCATTCCCCGTTTTGGTGGTGATAACCAAAACACCGCCGCCGCCCATAGAACCGTATATAGCCGTATTTCCCACATTCCGGAGTACTTCTATTGTCTGCACATCACTCGGGCTAATCATAGACAGCGGGTTGCTTTCGGCGTCCATATACATCCCATCTAACACCACCAACATCGGTATATTTTGCGAACGGGTAGAATAAGGCACCCCATTGCGAAAGATTACCCCCATCAAACGACCCTGCAGGCACATATCAAGCGTTGGACAGGTACTCAAATCATCTGCTGTGAGCACCTGATCTGCATTTCCAGGTCCATTTAGATTGCTTGAATTTTTTACTTTTGGTTCAGGTTTTGCTGTCACAGTTACTTCCTGTAATAAGTAGCTTCGCTCCATCAAACCATATTTTTGCAATTCCGCAAATTGTTCACTGGTACTCTTTAAATAAGTGCTGATAGACTGGTTAACATCGACAGACAAGTCTGGCGAGTTTTTATCTTGGCCAATTTGTTGCCGCGGCACTTCGTCCATTAGTATTTCCACATTCTTTTTCCCTTTTTCATCCCGAGCTTGCACCACAAACTTTGTGCTGTCATAAAAGATGAGCCGATCAAAATTGAACCGGCCATCCGCATCAGTTACCGTGTCTATTACTGCACCGAAATTGGACGTTGATAGCACTGTTACTTTGGCATTGGGCACGGGTTTACCATTATGCTTCACAATCGTCCCGCTAATCCTCATTGCCTGCTCGGGTTTATAGGTCACTGGGTTTATGGTACCTGCCAATAAAGGAGCCCATACAATCCTTCGCCACCCTTGTGTCAACATTAAATTATCTAACTGACGAACCGTTTCCTCATTAATATGATTAAAATAATGGCCCGGATCTTCAATATAGCCTTTTAACTCTTCGCTCAGTAGCAGTGTGCTCACAATTCCCTGATCCTTATCTTCCTCCACCGGCACCTTCCCTGCATCGGTAATCGCCACAGAAAAACTACCTATCCTTAAAGAATCAGCTGATGTTCCTGCCGACAACTTTATAGATACCTTTTCTTTTGGCTGATAGGCTTGCTTATCAGGCATTACTTCCAGTTTTAGCCTGTCATCCGCATTCAGATTAAAAATCAGCCTTTCAGCCACTGGCTTCATTTGCTCATCAAATAAAGTTAATTGAATGACCCCTGAAGGAAGTTTGTCCCGGCTAATGCTCATACCTACTTCGGCCTTTAACTGCTTAAGTTTCGCCGCGTAAAAAACCTGCCCGTTTTTTTGCGCAATCACCGACATTGTTTGTCCCTTGGCTTCTGCCGAACTTACCTGCAAATAAACGTTCTTCTCAAGAACATTGTTAACCGAGAGAATATATCCTGATGTTTCCACTTTGGGCAATGCGATCTCCTTTTGGGTGCTGTCTGGCAAACGAACAGTGGCATGATAGGTTTTTCCAGCCTCTGGCAATAGCACTAAATTTCCCATCCCGGCATAATCTGTGCTAAAATCCATTAATTTAGTTCCGGAGTCATCTACAATAATCCCGGAAGCATTGGCTCCCTTTCCATCAGGGCCCAGCACCTTAAATCCCAACTTATTCATTGACCCAGCCAGTAAAATGCCGCTTTCAGGATAAAATTGAATCACATATTCTTTACTTGTATGGGTTATTGGTATAATTTTGTGGACAATTTGCGCATCCCCTACCTGAATATTCAGCCTGATTCGCCCAGCCTTTAGGTTAAATACCTGCTTATTGGTAAAATGAATGGACAGCAGGCCGTTGGCATCCGTCCGCTCCTTTCCCCTTGCCACATTGCGGGCGTCGAGCTCTACCTCGTAATTAACCAAACTATTGGCAATAGGCCTTTTCCCTATGTCTGTAAGCAAGATTTTGGCTTGAACTTCCTGTTTTTCCTGACTATCCTGGTAGCTAAATTCACTATGAGTAACCAAATTATCCGTCAGGGTATTACCTACCGGAATGACTTTATCAAAATAAAAATCTGTATCAAAATTGCGCATCCAGTTGGTATAAGCACGGATGCGGTAATTACCTTCAGACAGGCTATCGGCCAGTTTTATGTCGCCCATGGTCAGTCCAGACACTACAGGCAGTCTCAATGAACGGACAATGGTATTGTCAGGTCCTATCAAGTCAACATTTAGAATCTTACTCAGACCCGAAAGGAAGTTTAGTTGCCCAACCGTGACATAACCCTTAAACCAAATAGTATCGCCCACTGCATAATAAGGCTTGTCCAAATGCAAATAAACTTTCTCTTGTGGGTAGTCGTTTTGGTACTTCTCCAGCTTTTGCAACACCTGTGGAAGGCCCTTATCAACCCCGCTCTGGCCATAGCAAATACCACCGAAACACAAAATTGCTGTTATCAGGAAAAAGCCCTTCATCTGTTAGTAATTATTCTTGTAAAAGGTTGCAAGGGCAAAAATTTTCCGGCGCTCAAAATCACGTTGTTTCATTGTTCCATTTGGCCTAATTCGTATCTTTGCACTCATCGTAAAGGTCAGATATAATACACCCTCATACAAATATAAGTTAACATTTTATAACTTCATGAAATTAGACATTAATTTTCAGGAAAAATTTGAAGGACGCCATATTGCTCCCAAAAATGATGATTTGCCAGAAATGCTGGCTACAATAGGTGTCAGTTCAATAAATCAGCTCATCGATGAAACCATCCCGGCACAGATCAGGCTACCCCAGGCCCTGCAACTCCCTGAAGCGCTCAGCGAGGCTGCCTACCTGCATAAATTAAAAGAAACCGCGGCCAAAAACCGGGTATATAAATCGTATATCGGCAAGGGCTATTATGACGTCACTACCCCCGGCGTCATTTTGCGCAATGTTTTTGAAAACCCTGGCTGGTACACGCAGTACACGCCCTACCAGGCAGAGATTGCTCAAGGACGACTACAGGCGCTACTAAATTTCCAGACCATGGTCATTGACCTGACGGGTATGGAAATAGCCAACGCCTCCCTGCTGGATGAGGCTACTGCTGCTGCCGAAGCCATGTTTATGCAATATGGGCTGCGCAAACACAAAGATGCAGACACGTATTTCGTCTCAGAAAACATATTCCCGCAAACACTGGATGTATTGCGCACACGGGCCACCTCTTATGGCATCCGCATTGTAGTTGGCGACCATGAAGCAGCACTACTGGGAGATCAATACTTTGGCGCGTTGGTACAATATCCTGCCGGCAATGGCCAGGTTAATGACTACCGCGTTTATACCGAGGCCTTGCATGCCCAAGGAATTTCTTTGTGTGTCGTGGCCGATATTATGAGCCTGGCGCTTTTAACACCTCCGGGAGAATGGGGTGCCGATGTCGTAGTCGGTTCTACCCAACGTTTTGGTGTTCCGATGGGATTCGGAGGACCGCATGCTGCCTATTTTGCCACTAAAGAAGCTTATAAACGCAACATCCCAGGCCGCATCATTGGCGTCAGTATTGATACATCGGGTAACTATGCTCTGCGTATGGCCCTGCAAACCCGCGAACAGCATATCCGTCGCGACAAGGCCTCATCTAATATCTGTACTGCCCAGGCGCTCCTGGCCATTATGGCCGGTTTTTATGCCGCTTATCACGGGCCCCAAGGCATCCGGCAGATTGCCGGCCGTATCCATGGCCTCAGCATATTGCTGGCCAAAGGCCTTGCTGAACTAGGTTACGAACAATTGAACAGCGCCTGGTTTGATACCCTGCAGGTAGAAACCGGCAATCTTACAGGTCCCCTGCATGCAGCAACCTTGGATAACGAGATCAACCTGTTTTACGAAGGAAGCAAAGTAGGTATCTCCCTGGACGAAACCACTACCCTGGAAGATGTCAAAAACCTGCTCCGGGTCTTTGCCAAGATCAAAGGACGGTCGCTTAGCGACCTGGGCATAGAGCGCTTCGCCGAAGATCTGGAATCTGTCATCCCGGCATCCCTTCAGCGCACTAGCCCCTACCTTCAGCATCCGGTATTCAACTCGCACCATTCTGAGCACGAAATGCTGCGCTACATCAAGTCGCTGGAGGCAAAAGACCTGTCGTTGTGCCACTCCATGATCCCCTTGGGATCTTGTACCATGAAGCTCAACGCGACCACCGAAATGATCCCGGTCAGCTGGTCAGCATTTAGTAAACTTCACCCCTTTGCACCTACCGATCAGACCGGCGGATACATGCAAGTGATCGATGAGCTAAACCAATGGCTCTGTACCATCACCGGTTTTGCCAAAATGAGCTTTCAGCCGAATTCAGGTGCGCAGGGCGAATACGCCGGACTAATGGTCATCCGCGCTTACCATGAAAATCTGGGCAATGCGCACCGCAACGTAGTGCTTATCCCAGCATCAGCACATGGCACCAACCCAGCATCAGCCGCAATGGCCGGTTTTCAGATCGTCGTAGTCAAATGCGATGACCGGGGCAACATCGATGTCAGTGACCTGCGGGCACAAGCAGAAAAACACAGCAATGAGCTGGCGGCTTTCATGGTGACCTACCCTTCTACCCACGGGGTATTTGAAGAGTCCATTATTGAAATTTGCCAGATCATCCATCAGAATGGCGGACAGGTTTATATGGATGGCGCCAATATGAACGCACAGGTTGGGCTCACCAGCCCTGCCCTGATCGGAGCAGACGTATGCCACCTCAACCTGCACAAAACTTTTTGCATCCCTCACGGAGGAGGTGGCCCGGGTATGGGTCCTATCGGAGTAGCTGCACACCTGGTTCCCTTCCTACCCGCCCATGCCGTAGTTAATATCGCAGAAAAGGAATCGATTACTGCTGTTTCTTCAGCCCCATGGGGTTCTGCCTCCATTCTTCTCATCTCACATGCCTACGTGGCGATGATGGGTTCCGAAGGACTGACCAACGCCACCCGCTACGCCATCCTGAATGCCAACTATATCAAGGCACGCCTTGAACAGTATTTTCCGGTACTTTATGCCGGTACAAACGGGCGTTGTGCCCATGAAATGATCCTGGACTGCCGCAGTTTTAAGAGTGCCGGTATCGAAGTGACCGATATTGCCAAAAGGCTGATGGATTATGGATTCCACGCACCCACCGTATCGTTCCCCGTAGCAGGCACACTGATGGTGGAACCTACCGAATCAGAGCCAAAGGCTGAACTTGATCGGTTTTGCGACGCCATGATCGCCATCCGCGAAGAAATAACTGCCGTTGAGGAAGGCGTTAGCGACAAGGCAGATAATGTACTTAAAAATGCCCCGCACACCGCTGCCGTCATCAGCAGTGACACCTGGACACACCCTTACGGGCGTCAGGAAGCCGCATTTCCACTCAGTTTTGTTGCAGAGCACAAGTTCTGGCCATCGGTGGGCAGGGTAAACGACTCCTATGGAGACCGTTCGTTGGTTTGCTCATGCCCTCCTATAGAGGCGTATGCGGAGGAACCGATTGTTTAAAAGGAAAAAGTAATTACACCGTTTTTACGTATTTTTCATCGTAATTTTCGATGTCGATGATGTATTTGTTTTTAACTAAAAAGTCAAATAGGGGTTTTGCTTCTTCTGAAACGGGCATGTTTGCGGCTGTGATGATTTGGTTGTCATCTTTATCCAGGTAAGGATAAGCATACAACTTAACATGCTTGCTAAACAATCCGCTGGTATACGCCAGTAATTCGTCGGTATAGTTTTGCGTATAGTATTGGGCATCAAAAATGCGCCGCAGGTTGGCGATATTGGACGAGATGCCCACGTTTTTGGGTTTAAACTGTGATAAAAATTCTGCCAGCTGATTGTTGCGGGTAAAATTGGACACAATCACATGGTTTCCGGTTTTACATAACTCTTCCGCTCGCTGTGCAAACTCGTCCAGGTCATCATTACTGAGTTTTGGGTGGTCATCCAGCACATTACTCATCAGCACTTCAATCATGACCACCAAATCACTGTTATCACTGTGAACATTCTTTTTAAATTGTTCCACAGCCAGATTAAACAGGTCGAAATTCGGATTTGATTTTTGCCGGTATTTCGTCCGCAAGATCATAATGTTCTTCTTATACAGAAAATCCTTCGCCTGCATCGCTTTGCCCCGGGCATCAAAGATAGCCGCACTAGAAAACCCGCGGGCTATCAGGTAAAGATTGATCAAGCGCTCGTTCACGTGTTCAAAAGCAGGTCCATAAACCTTCACCACGTCGATCTGGACCGACCCTACACCCAGGTTATCTGCGAGCGACTCAATCATCGTTTGTACATCATCCCGATAAAAAGAAGCCGCAAAGACCAGGTTGACGCCCAATATCCCTAACACTTTTTGCTGCAACGCACTATCGCTGTCTAACAAACGCACATGGAAAATAATGTCATTTACAGGGCCACCCACTTCTGCCTGGAAGCGGATGCCCATCCATCCATGCGGTTCATTCGTTTTGCTGAAATTGAGCGTGGTTACCGTATTGGCAAAAGCAAAAAACCGCCTCCGCTCATACTTAGCACCCGTAAGCCGTTCACTTAATAAAGAAAATTCGTGCGCCAGCATCTTCTTGACGCGTGAACGGCTCACATACCGCCCAGACTCTTCCACGCCATAGATTGCATCACTAAAGGCCATATCATATGCACTCATGGTTTTGGCAATGGTGCCTGAAGCAGCCCCCGCATTAAAAAAATTGCGGGCCACCTCCTGGCCCGCACCTATTTCAGCAAAAGTACCGTATATTTCTTCGCTAAGGTTGATATTTAGCGCTTTTCGCTTCGTTTCGTAAATTTCTCTCGCCATGTGGCAAAGATAAGTTATCTACGTCAAAATGATACAGAAAGGTTTAACTCTTTCAGTTGCTCAGCACTAATAGCAGATGGGGCATCGATCATCACATCCCTGCCCGAATTATTTTTTGGAAAAGCGATAATGTCACGGATACTATCAAGCCCGGCAATGATAGATACCAGCCGGTCAAGCCCAAACGCAATGCCTCCATGCGGAGGAGCCCCGTAAGTAAAGGCCTCCATGAGAAAACCAAACTGTTTTTGGGCTTCCTCAGCATTAAAACCAAGTAACCGAAACATGGAAGCCTGTAATTCCCGGTCATGAATCCGGATGGAACCGCCGCCAACTTCCGTACCATTGATCACCAAGTCATAGGCATTTGCCCGTACCTCTCCCGGTTTAGTATCCAGCAAGGCTATATCTTCTGGTTTTGGAGAAGTGAATGGGTGGTGCATAGCATGGTAACGGCCGCTATGTTCATCCCATTCCAATAATGGAAAATCAACTACCCATAGGGGGGCAAACGTTTTTTTATCGCGCAGGCCAAGCCTTGAACCTATCTCAAGCCGTAACTCATTCAATTGCTTTCGTGTTTTTTCAGCGCTTCCGGCCATCACCAGCACCAAATCGCCAGGTTGGGCATCAAAAGCCCCTGCCCAGTTCTTTAGCTGTTCTTCCCCGTAAAACTTATCTACTGACGATTTTAAGGTCCCATCCTCGTTTACCCGCAGGTATACCAGGCCCGTAGCCCCAATCTGCGGCCGCTTTACAAAATCTGTCAGCTCATCCAGTTGCTTGCGTGTATAGGAGGCGCATCCTTCAGCTTTAATGCCTACCACCAGCTCAGCCTGGTCAAATACCGGGAAGCCCGCCCCTTTTAACACGTCATTCAGTTCTTTAAACTGCATGCCAAACCGAATATCCGGCTTGTCTGAGCCATACAGACGCATCGCTGTCGCATAATCCATCCGCGGAAATTCGGGGAAGTCAATGCCTTTTACCTCCTTAAAAAGGTCCTTCACCAGGCCTTCAAACACATTCAGTATATCTTCCTGTTCCACAAAAGCCATTTCACAGTCTATTTGCGTAAACTCAGGTTGGCGATCGGCCCGAAGATCTTCGTCCCTAAAACACTTTACCAGTTGAAAATAGCGGTCAAAGCCCGATACCATCAACAACTGTTTAAAAGTTTGCGGAGATTGTGGCAGGGCATAGAATTCACCCGGGTTCATCCGGCTTGGAACCACAAAATCGCGCGCACCCTCCGGCGTAGATTTTATTAATACCGGGGTCTCTACTTCCAAAAAACCAGCATTACTCAAATAATTACGTACGATTTGCGAAATCCGGTGCCTAAGAATCAAACCATTTCTTATAGGGTTGCGCCGAAGGTCAAGGTATCGGTACCGCATGCGGAGGTCTTCACCGCCGTCTGTTTCGTCTTCAATCAAAAAAGGAGGAAGCTTGGCCTCATTGAGTATTTCCAGCTTTTTAACGCTAATCTCAATATCGCCGGTAGGTATTTTTGCATTCTTATTGGAACGTTCAATGACCACGCCGCTTGCTTTGATCACAAATTCACGTCCAAGCTCACGCGCTTGTACGCGCAACGATTCGTCATCGCCGGTATCCAAAGCCAGCTGAGTAATTCCATAGCGGTCGCGAACATCTATAAAGGTCATTTTTCCCAAATCCCGGGATTTTTGTACCCAACCGCTTAAAATTACTTCTTTTCCAATATCCGCCAGCCTAAGCTCACCGCATGTATGTGTCCTGTGCATGAAAATTCAATTTAGTGGGCAAAAGTACCGATTTATTTAAGAACCGGCTACCCTGCGATGGAATTTGTTTTGCGGATGGTAGCCCCAAGCCTCACGGTATTTGCTATGGCAATCGCATCATAGCCACACTCAGCCCAGAGTTCCTGCTGTTCGCCATGCTCCACCACCACATCTGGTATACCCAGGCGCGTCACGTGTGCCTGATAGCTGTTGTTAGCCATAAATTCAAGCACCGCGCTGCCCATGCCGCCCAGCAGGCATCCATCTTCAACTGTAATAACCTCCTTAAAACTGGAAAACACCTCGTGCAGCAAAGCCTCATCCAGTGGTTTTACGAAACGAAGGTCGTAGTGGGCAGGAAAAATACCTTCCTCATTCAGCTGCAGGCAAGCTTTGACCACCTCATTACCGATATGGCCTATACTCAGTACGGCCACTTCCTCCCCATCACAAATCTTACGGCCTTTGCCCACATCCAAAGCCTTAAATGGCCTTTTCCAGTCGGGCATTACGCCAGAACCGCGGGGATAGCGAATCACGAAAGGACCTTTATTTTCGAGCTGCGCTGTGTACATTAGGTTGCGCAACTCCTCCTCGTTCATCGGAGCTGACACCGTGATATTAGGTATACACCGCATAAAAGCAAGGTCGTAGGCCCCATGGTGTGTAGGACCATCAGCACCTGCTATGCCAGCCCTGTCCAAGCAAAATACCACATTCAGATTTTGGATCGCTACATCATGGATCACCTGGTCATAGGCCCGCTGCATAAAACTAGAGTAAATATTGCAAAAAGGCACCAACCCTTGCGTAGCAAGACCAGCCGAAAACGTCACCGCATGCTGTTCCGCAATACCGACGTCAAAGGCACGATTGGGCATGGCCTTCATCATAATATTCATAGAAGACCCAGAGGGCATCGCAGGCGTGATACCCATGATTTTGGTGTTCATCTCCGCCAGTTCTACCAGGGTATGCCCAAAAACATCCTGGTATTTCGGAGCCATAGGTTTCGTACTTACTGACTTCTTAATTTCCCCAGTGATCTTATCAAATAAGCCAGGTGCATGCCATTTAGTTTGGTCTTTTTCCGCCAGCGCGAAGCCCTTTCCCTTTACGGTAATACAGTGTAACAACTTGGGGCCTGGAATATCCCTGAGCTCTTTTAATATACCTGTTAAGCGCTTTACATCATGCCCATCCACCGGGCCAAAATAGCGGAATTTAAGCGCTTCAAATAAGTTACTGCTTTTTAATAGGGTACCCTTAATGCTCTTTTCAATCTTTTTAACAATACCAAAAGCATCCGGCCCTAATTCAGATATTTTGGATAGCACAGCGGCGATATCGTCCCTGAACTTGTTATAAGGTTTAGAAATTGTAATGCTTGTGAGGTATTCCTTAAGTGCGCCAACATTGGGATCAATGGACATACAATTGTCATTCAGGATCACCAACAAATTTGATTTTTCAATACCAGCGTGGTTCAGGGCCTCAAAGGCCATGCCTGCCGTCATAGCGCCATCGCCAATAACGGCTACGTGTTGCCTGTCCGTCTCGCCTTTATAATAAGATGCCACCGCCATGCCCAACGCAGCAGAAATAGAAGTGGACGAATGGCCCACTCCAAACGTATCATAAATACTTTCGCCGCGTTTAGGGAAACCACTGATGCCTCCATGAATACGGTTTGTATGGAAAACAGACCTTCGCCCGGTTAATATTTTATGGCCATAGGCTTGGTGGCCCACGTCCCACACCAGCTGGTCGTAGGGAGTATTCAGCACATAATGCAACGCCACCGTCAGCTCAACTACTCCCAGGCTTGCCGCAAAATGACCCCCATTGGCCGAAACCTCATCAATAATATACTGCCGCAGCTCCCGGCATACCTGCTCCAGGTCCTTTATTTTAAGACCCTTCAGATCAGACGGATCATTAATTTTCCTTAAGAGATCTCCTGCTTCAGACTCCATTTTTTACGGATTAAGACAATGTACAAATTACGGAATAAAATTTAATACCTGCTACAAAAATTTATCTAAGGCAGCATTCAGCTACATTCCTTAACAGGGAACTGAACTTTTTGTTTATGTTTGTTCCATGAATGCCGAAGGTTTTGAAATAAAGTTGCCGTCATTTGAAGGCCCTTTTGATCTGTTGCTCTTTTTCATCGAGCGCGACGAACTCAACATTCATGACATTCCCATTGCGCGCATTACCGATGATTTTTTAAATTACATTCAGCACCTGACGGCACTGAATATGGAAGTAGCCAGCGAATTTATTTTCGTAGCTTCAACCCTGATGCGCATTAAAGCACGCATGCTGCTTCCACGGCCAGAATTCGATGCCGAGGGCAACGAAATAGACCTTAAAAAAGACCTGGTACAGAAACTGATTGAATATAAAAAGTTCAAAGAAATAAGCGAACAACTGAGACTACTGGAGGATGCCCGGTTTAAAATCGAAAAACGCGGAAACATTGCCAAAGACCTTCAGGCAGCAGCACAAACGGCCGAACCCGGCGAAGAGCTTAGCAGTGTAGATCTGTATAAGCTCATGACCGTTTACGAGCGGATGATGAATGCCTATGAAAATCGCAGCAAGCAGGTAAAACATACCGTAGTACAATACCCTTATACTATTGAACAGCAAAAAAAGGCTATATCCCAACTCATCAGCATCAATAAGCAACTTGATTTTTCAAGCATCCGCAAGTTTTCAGATAATAAGGTCCATTTTGTCTATAACTTTTTGGCTATTCTTGAAATGCTGCAACAGCAATTATTGGAGCTGCAATTAGGTTTGGGATATAACAATTTCAAGGTCATGGAAAAATTAGCCAACTAAGTCATTCGCTAATTTCATAAGGATGTACTATCTTTGCGCCCACGTAATTACACTGAATGAAAAGGGATAAAACCATATTTAAGCTGATCGATCAGGAACTTCAGCGCCAGGAAGAAGGAATAGAACTCATCGCATCGGAAAATTTTGTTAGCAAACAGGTCATGGAGGCTGCAGGCTCCGTGCTTACCAACAAATATGCCGAAGGCCTGCCCGGAAAACGCTATTATGGCGGTTGCGAAGTGGTCGATGAAATTGAGACCATCGCCATTGATCGTGCCAAACAGCTATTTAATGCTTCATGGGCCAATGTACAGCCCCATTCTGGCGCGCAGGCTAATACGGCTGTATTTCTTGCCTTCCTGAAGCCAGGCGACAAGATACTCGGGTTTGATCTTTCACACGGAGGGCACCTGACCCACGGTTCTCCCGTCAACATTTCTGGAAAATACTTTGAATCGCATTTTTATGGTGTAGATAAAGAAACCGGCCTCATCGATTACAAGGCACTGGAAGAAACTGCCCAACGCGAAAAACCAAAATTGATCATCTGCGGGGCCTCTGCTTATTCACGCGACTGGGACTATGCATTTATCCGTAAAGTGGCTGATGAAGTAGGAGCCTTGGTGCTCGCAGACATCTCGCACCCAGCCGGCCTCATCGCACGCGGCCTGCTCAATGACCCCATTGAATATTGCCACGTAGTGACCACTACCACGCACAAAACCCTTCGTGGACCACGCGGAGGACTGATCCTCGTTGGCAAGGACTTTGAAAATCCTTGGGGCCTTAAAACCCCCAAAGGTGAACTTCGCACCATTACCCAACTGCTGGATCTCGCTGTATTTCCAGGGATACAGGGTGGTCCGCTTGAACACATCATTGCTGCAAAAGCCATCGCCTTTGGCGAAGCCCTCAGCGATTCCTATTTCAAATACATCCTTCAGGTCAAGAAAAACGCCGCCGCTATGGCGCAGGAATTTATTGACCGCGGCTATCAGATCATCTCTGGCGGAACAGACAACCATCTTATGCTGATAGACCTGCGTAACAAAGGCATCAGTGGCAAAGCCGCAGAAGCCGCTTTAGGCGAAGCCGGCATCACCATCAATAAGAACATGGTGCCATTTGATGACAAATCGCCTTTTGTAACGTCTGGGATTCGTTTGGGTACCGCTGCCATCAGCACACGCGGATTGAAAGAAAAGCAAATGTTAAAGATCGCAGATCTTATTGACAGCGCCTTAATACAGCACGACAACCCTGCGGCACTTAGCAAAATCCATAAAAAGGTAAAGGAAATGATGGCCAAATATCCATTATACAAATAAAACGCTTTTTTCTTGCAAGTTTAGAAAGAATGCTGTTACTTTGTTGCCATAAATTAAAAAAGGTGAACGTTCAATTAACTATTACATCCATTACAACCACAACCACCTCCATTTGCGGGGAGGGGGCGGATGAATGATGTATTGTTAACGACAAAACATAAATCATAGAAACGCCTTCCTCCAACCGGGGAAGGCGTTTCTGTTTAAAAAGAAAAAAGAAAACATGAATGTGTTAAAATTCGGGGGGACCTCTGTGGGTTCGGCAACCAGCATTAGTGCTATTATCGACATCCTGAAACAACGATATGAATCAGGAGAACGTCCAATTGTAGTCCTGTCGGCCATGTCTGGTGTTACAAACCTTCTTAGCACACTCGCAGGTGATGCAGCTATTGGTAAATCCTATGCTCAAGGCTTAAAGGAATTGGAATCCAATCATTTTGAAGTCGTTAAAAAACTCATTCCCATAAAGCAGCAGAACCCCGTATTTACTCAACTAAAAATTTATTTGAATGAACTGGATGAATTGCTACAAGGCGTTTATAGTCTGCGTGAATTAAGCAACCAAAGCAAAGACCTCATCATAAGTTATGGCGAACGCTTCGCTGCATTTATGGTTAGTAAAGTCGCTTCGCAGTACTTTCCGGAAGTTTCATTTGCCGATGCTTCCGGATTTATTAAAACCGATAGCAACTTTGGAAATGCCCTTGTAAATACAGCTCTTACAGAACAGCTTATCAGAGACTTTTTTTATGAAAAGAAAGATGCAGTATCCTTCGTGACCGGCTTTATTGCCTCCAATGAAAAAGGCCGCATCACGACCCTTGGTCGCGGCGGAAGCGACTATACGGCAGCACTCATCGGGTCAGCCCTCCAGGCTGAACAGATCGAGATCTGGACAGATGTCGATGGAATGCTTACCGCCGATCCGCGGATTGTAAAAAAGGCCTTTTCCCTCCACGAATTGTCATATATAGAAGCTATGGAGCTTTCCTATTTCGGGGCTAAGGTCATCTACCCTCCCACGATGGTACCAGCATTCCTCAAAAAAATCCCCATCGTCATCCTGAACACGTTTAACCCGGCCTTTAAAGGCACCCGGATACAGCACAGTAGCGGCCATACAGCCCTCCCCATCAAAGGCATTTCATCCATTCCATCCATCAGCATCCTAAACCTTACGGGCAGCGGCATGGTGGGAAAAGCCGGGTTCAGCGGCCGCCTTTTTACGTTGCTGGCGCGTGAGCAGATCAATGTGGTGCTCATTACTCAATCCTCTTCTGAGCACAGCATCACGTTTGCGGTGCATCCCACTGATGCCGGCCGGGCCAAACAATTAATTGAACAGGAATTTGAATTGGAACTTCAAGCCCGCAAAATTGAAAAACCAGTCATCGAAGAGGCCTTATCGGTATTAGCCATCGTGGGCGAAAACATGAAACAAACGCCTGGCATTTCTGGCAAACTATTCCATGCACTCGGACGAAACGGAATTAACGTACGGGCCATTGCGCAAGGTTCTTCTGAATACAACATTTCGGTAATTATCTCTCACGACGATCTTTCGAAGGCCCTCAATGCCGTACACGATGCCTTTTTTATCCAGCTCAATAAAACCCTTAACGTATTTTGCCTGGGTACTGGCAATATTGGAAGCACCTTATTCCGTCAATTACAAAATCAGCAAGCATTTCTGCGAGACAATAATGACTTACAGATCAACATCGTCGGCATCAGCAACAGCCGTAGGATGCTGCTCCAGGCAGAAGGGATTGATCTGGCAAGCTGGGAAACCAAACTGAGTACTGAAGGGGCCCCTGCCAACCTTGAATCTTTTTTTGGACAAATGGTCAAACTGAATATGCCAAATTGTGTTTTTGTTGACAATACAGCTAGCCATGCACCCGTGCCGTATTACGAAAAAGCATTTAAATCAAATATTTCGGTCGTTACTTGTAACAAGATTGCCAACTCCTCGGTTTACAGCCAGTACCGATCGTTACGTGATACCGCGCGTAAGCACGGGGTTGACTTTTATTACGAAACCAACGTAGGTGCAGGGCTGCCTATTGTGCGGGTACTACGCGATCTCATGACCAGCGGCGACCGCATTATCAGCCTTGAAGCCATACTTTCAGGCACCATATCCTATATTTTTAACAACTTTACCGGCAATAAATCTTTTTATGACGTCGTAAACACGGCCCAGCAATTAGGCTATACCGAGCCAGACCCCCGTGACGACCTGCGAGGTACGGATTTTATGCGCAAAATGCTCATTCTTGCACGGGATGCCGGTTATGAACTGGAACCCACAGATGTTAAGCTGGGTGCCATTCTACCAAAAAACTGTTTGGAAGCAGGCAGTGTAACTGCGTTTTATGAAACACTGAAAGCGGCAGATCCTTATTTCAATGAACTGAAAGAAAAAGCACAGGCGGAAGGTAAAGTTATCAGATACATTGGTAAGCTCTTAGCTGGTGAGGTGACCATCGGGCTGGAATTGGTTGACGAAAGCCATCCTTTTTATAACCTGTCTGGAAGCGATAATATTATTTCGTTCAAAACAGAACGGTACAAAGAACGGCCGCTGGTGATTAAAGGCCCAGGAGCCGGGGCAGAAGTTACCGCGGCGGGTGTATTTGCCGATTTGGTTAATGTTGGGGCGTAGTTTAATGAAAAATAATGAATGATGGAATGATGGTGGATTTAAGAAATTCTAATGTACACGTTTTTGCGCCGGCTACTGTAGCCAATGTTGTTTGCGGATTTGACATTCTGGGTTTTGCCTTGGATGAACCGGGCGATGAAGTGATCATGCAGCGCACACAGGAATCCGGTGTACGGATCGCTTCTATAACGGGCGATGACGGCAGGCTACCGTTGGATCCGGCTAAAAATACAGTGAGTGCCTGCGTTCAGCACTTATTAACCCATCTTGGTATGGAAAATATTGGGGTCAGTATTACGCTGCATAAACACATGCCCATCGGAAGCGGTATGGGCTCTAGCGCAGCAAGTACGGTAGCGGGTTTGTTTGCGATCAATGAATTGCTCGGCACCCCCCTCTCCCGTGCTCAACTATTGCCTTTTGCTATTAAAGGGGAAGAATTGGCGTGCGGCCATGGTCATGCGGATAATGTGGCTCCCGCCCTTTTGGGAGGATTTACCCTTATTCGGAGTTATGAACCGTTGGATGTGATCAGTCTACCCGTTCCTACTGAACTCCATTGTTCGGTGGTTTTTCCTCATGTCGATGTCCCAACCCGGGAAGCCCGCCGCATGATCCGCAATAAGGTGGAGCTGAAGGATGCCGTTGTGCAGTGGGGCAACATTGCCGGATTGGTCAGTGGTTTATACACCAGCGACTATGCGCTGATCGGGCGGAGCATGGAAGATGTGCTCATCGAACCTACTCGGGCTATCCTGATCCCAGAATTTTATGCGTTGCGTCAGCTGGCTATGCAAGCCGGGGCACTCAGCTTTGGAATCTCTGGCTCCGGACCTTCGGTGTTTGCCTTCACGCGCAGCCGCGAGCTAGCCACCCAGATCACGTCCCGCATTCAGGAGCATCTGGACAAAGCAGGCATCGGAAGTAATGGATATGTTTCGGGGGTAAATGCTACTGGTCCTAAAAAATTATGAATGATAAATTGCCGGAACAAATCCATTTTTTAAATGATAATTGTAAATCAATATGAAATTATATAGTACCAACAATAAAGACCTCCGGGTTAGTTTTAAGGAAGCCGTGTTTAATAGTCTTCCTGCTGATAAAGGGCTATACATGCCCGTAGACATCCCGAAATTAGATCCGTATTTTATCAGTAATCTACAGAACTATTCCCTGCAGGAAATTGCCTTTGAAGTAGCTTACCGGCTAATTGGGGATGACATCCCGGCAGATGATTTAAAAAAGCTGGTAAAAGAGGCCATTAATTTTGATGCACCTGTTGTGCCGCTTGATGCTGGAATGGCGGTACTTGAGCTTTTCCACGGGCCGTCGCTGGCCTTCAAAGACTTTGGTGCCCGGTTTATGAGCCGGGTAATGTCCTACTTTTCCGGTTATGACGACCAGCTGCTGGACGTACTTGTAGCTACTTCAGGCGATACCGGTGGGGCCGTCGCGCTTGGATTCCTGGGTGTCGCAGGCACCCGTGTCACCATTCTTTATCCTAAAGGAAAAGTAAGCCCTATCCAGGAGTTGCAGCTCACCACCCATGGGCAGAACATCCGTGCGGTGGAAATAGATGGCACGTTTGATGACTGCCAGGCCTTGGTCAAAGAAGCCTTTAACGATCCTGCATTAAATCAACGATTCCGTCTTACTTCGGCAAACTCGATCAATATAGCCCGGCTTATACCCCAAACCTTTTACTATTTTTATGCCTATGCTCAGCTCCTTTCCCAAGGCCTTAAAGATGTGGTGTTTTCGGTGCCCAGTGGCAATTTTGGAAATATTGGCGCTGGATTACTCGCTTATAAAATGGGCCTTCCCGTCCGCCAGTTTCTGGCCGCCACCAACGTTAATGATACCGTACCCCGCTTTCTTGAAAATGGGCTTTATGAACCACGTCCCTCCATCCAAACGCTGGCAAATGCCATGGATGTAGGTAACCCCAGCAACTGGGTACGCATTATGGACCTTTTCGGTGGAGCTATTGACCAGGTCAAAGAAAAAGTAACTGCCTATCGATTTACAGATGAAGATACCCGCGCAGCTATCCATTCGCTCGTTGACCACTTTGGCTATATTGCCTGTCCGCATACCGCTATTGCCTGGCTTGCTGCGCAAGCCTATCAAAAAGATCACCCTGGCGAATATGCAACTGTGTTTTTATCGACTGCTCATCCCTGTAAATTTCCTGAAGTCTTTACGCCAGAAACCAGCGCAAAAATTCGTATCCCAGCACAGGTAACCGCATTAGTTGACCGCGAAAAGCAAGTTGAGCACGTGGAAAAATCGTATGAAAGCTTTAAAAGTTATTTCTTGAAGGCCTGATCCTGCCCCTTACCTGATCGCCTTGCTGACTAGCTTGGCAATGACCGCATTGCCTTGGTCTGAGGGGTGAAGACCATCGTAAGTCATCCCAATTGATTCGGGCGGATAGGGGTATTCGTCTGCTTGTGGATCAAAAGGAACCGATGTATAGGCTGGATAGGTGAAATTTTTGTATTGTGCCGATTGGGGGTCTTTGAGCCGTTTAAATTTGACCAGGTGTTTTACTGAAAGGCTTTTTTGATGATACAGATCAATGACTGCCAAGCCCTCCTGCCGGCCGATGGCTTTGACGACCTCAGCAAACTGTTCAAGCGATTGCCCCTTCTTTTCTTTGTACGAGCCCCAAGCATTGTTCTTTGCATCCAGCACATACACAAAGTCAGCTCTTTGCATGGGCGTGATCAGGACTATTTTGGCCGTCTTATTCAGGCTGCGCAAACGGTCAATAATGGTGCGGAAAGCCCCATAAACCGTATTATTACCGGTATTTTGCTGATAATCGGTCAGTGTACCAAGGGGATTGCCTGCCCACCAATCGTTTGTCCCTAAAAAAACCGTATAGATATCCGCTTTTGACAAGCCCAGATCGTCCAGCTTTTTGGCGATATTTATGGCAGTCCAACCGTTATGACCCTGATTTATGTATTTCAGTCCAGGCAAATCTTCGGTAACGCGGGTCAGGTATCCTTTGGTCACACGATTGCCTGTCTCATCCAAATGATCGTTTAAGTATGTTATGGAATCGCCCAAAGCAAGCCAAACCTTTTCCTTCTGATTGAAACTGTTAAAAACAACACCTAAGACTACCAACAGCCCTGCCGTTAGCACCCGTTTATACACTGCCGCCATATTACACACAAGTTACTGTCCATGTTCTATTCCAGGTCCCGCGGGCAGGTAAAGAAATGATGCCTTCCTTCTCTCCCAGCAACTGATTATGTCCTACCCCATCCGCTATTCCACACCATGGCTCCAGACATATGAAATTGGCATCCTTGGCTGCCCAGATCCCAAAATATGGAAAATCTTGAAAACTGAATAGCAATCCATGTGGATTTTTCCGATTTACTAAAAAGATTTGGTTGCTTTTCAAAGATTTCAATACCAAGGCATCGTTATAGAAAAGTGCATGATTTAATGGTAACTGATGATCTTTCAATGTCAACGTTTCCGTCCTATCAGCTATTAAATTATCCAGTATTGGGTGATAAACCAGTTGGGTATCGTTAAAAAAATTAAGGTACCAGTCTTCATACTCCAAGCCATCTGCTCCCCCAATGGCAAAAGCCGGGTGGCCGCCGATCGAAAACAGCAGCAATTCAGCCCCGGTATTTTCTACCTCGTAAGTGCAGGTAACAGTGCCGGCCAAAAGCTTGTATCGCAGCCCCAATTTGAAAGAAAATGGATATACCGCCCTTGTCGCCTCGGTATCTGTTATGGTGAACAGACCTTCCTCCTCACTTAGCTGGTCGGCAGCAAATACCTGTTCTCGTGCAAAACCATGACGCGGCAGGTGATACTCCTTACCCTGATAGCGGTAGGTATCCTGTTTTAAGGCTCCTACTATCGGAAACAGTACCGGGCTTGATTTGCCCCAAAACGCCGGGTCGGCACCCCACAGGTATTCACGCTGGTCTATTTTGGACCAAATGCTTTTTAATTCGGCCCCTTTGGGGTCTATTACGATCTTTATATACCCATTTTCCAGAATCATACGCCTGCCTCCAAACGTTCCAGGCATACTTTCAGGCTATCCTTCCAATCAGGGATCGAAATTTTAAAGGTCCGTTTGATCAGGGATTTGTCTAACACAGAATAGGCCGGGCGCTTAGCCTTTGTCGGATAGGCCGATGTAGGCACAGGGTTAACATTCACCTTGGTCCCACTCAGCTCAAAAATAGCTTTCGCAAAATCGTACCAGGAGGCTACCCCTTCGTTGCTGTAATGATACGTACCATATTTTTCACTGCCCGACTCCAGCAGCTGAATAATAACTCCTGCCAAGTCAATGGCATAGGTAGGCGTACCAACCTGGTCGGATACCACATTGAGGGAATCACGCTCGGAACCCAAACGCAGCATCGTTTTTACAAAATTATTGCCATATTCGCTATACAACCAGCTCGTACGAATGATAAAGAAATGATAAAACCTGTTGCTCATCACCGCGATCTCCCCTTCCAACTTAGAAGAACCATATACCCCCAAAGGCCCGGTCTCATCTTCCTCCGTCAGTGGACGCTCCAATTTTCCCCCAAATATAAAGTCTGTAGAAATCTGCACCAACCTACTGTCATACTTTTTACAAAGTTCGGTAATGGTGATCAGGGCATTTGCATTGATATCATAGGCCAACTGTACCTCCTCTTCCGCCTTATCAACGGCGGTATAGGCCGCACAATTAATCACGCCTACAGGCTGGTATTTTTCAAAAACAGTGGCTAGTTTGGCATCGTCCAGAATGTTTGCCTCATCCTCGGCCAAGAACCGGTAAGTGGATGCGTGTGGCGTTGTTTCCAACACTTTTTTCAAACATTGGCCCAGTTGGCCAGATGCTCCAAAGACGATGATATTTCCCATTAGGACCAAAGATTATTTGGATATATACCTTCATTAACTAAAGACGCCAGCTTAGCCTTCACTACCGGAGCATCTTCTTTATAAGTCACCCCAAACCAAAGCGCATCTGTAGAAATCAATACCATATCTCCCTTGCCTGCTTTGATCATCACGTCTGATATTTCGGGGATCAGAAATTCTGACTTAATATTCTGCATATTGGCGTCCAGAAATTTTCCATATTCTTCTTCCAAAAAGTCAATATATGCCGGGGTAAAACAGAAAAAGTTCATGCTTACTTTTGTATCTGCCGGAAGTTCTTCATGGCTTCCTCCCTCTGTAGAAATGGCTTTACCATCCTCTTTAATAATCTCTTTGCGCTCTATAATGCCGTTAATCTTTCCATCATCTCCAACCTTGATCTCACCACGCGTCACGGAGCCATTATCGCTTAATGTATTGCTCAGCCGATATCCAATGTTGGCGTAGTGCCCGTCACTAATGGCGCCGGTCAAGAAACCATAAGCCTTTTCAAAAGCATCAGAACCATAAAAATCATCCGCATTAATTACCGCAAAAGGCCCATTAACCGCTCCCTTTGTACATAATAACGCATGGGCCGTGCCAAACGGCTTTACCCGATCTGGTGGGATGGTACGTCCACCCAAAAACTTAGTCGGCTCCTGGTAAACATAGTCTGTTTCTATCTTTCCAGCCAATTTGGGTTCTATCGAGGCCTTAAATGCTTCCGCAAATGATTCACGAATGATAAAAACTACCTTTCCAAAACCAGCCCTGATGGCATCATAAATGGAATATTCCATAATCGTTTCGCCCGAAGGCCCAAAAGATTCTGTCTGTTTGTTACCGCCATACCTGCTAGCCATACCAGCCGCCAGGATTACCAATGTGGGTTTGTCGCTCATATATAAATTAAATTGTTCAAAAATAAGTTATCGGCCTGTAGTTTCCAAATGGACGTATAGTTTAAGATACCATCCCCATTTGCGGATCGGTAAAACCAGGCTCATCGGTTTCCACCCTGCCCGCATATGACCAAGCCAAATTTGGATGGCCATCCACTGTCAAGGTCAAATCATACCACCCATGGCTCCCGGTTAAAGTAACCACTTCAGTGGCTGTTGCCTGCCCGCTTAGTTTTTTGTGTATAGCGGGTTTGCCATAGGCATTATCTGTTATGGTAAGCAACACCGCCGCATTACTTAGGTTTTTCAGCTGCAAAGTCACATTGCCGGTCGGCTTTCCGTTATTCGTTTCATAGCGTAGCAGTGCGGAAAAAGGCGATGCCCCTTTGCCTTTAAACCGCCGAAAAAATCCATTCGGACCGTGTACCTTTAAATCATAACCATTAGCTGCCCCTTCAAAATCATCTGAAAGCCGGTCGCCAGCAACAAGTGCATATGAACGGATCTGATCGGTGTGATATACCGTAAAAGGTGCCCCCGCGCTACGTTGTCCAAAGAACCGGTCCCCGGCTTCCAGATTTAATGTAATTCCATGCGCACCCAGCAACAAGTCAGCATAAAGTTCATAAGGTAAGGGGGTGGCCCTTTTAATGCCCGGTTCCTGCTTCGGCATATTGGCAGCTCCTATATTAAGATATCCATTCGGTTCTTCTTTGAATTTTGCCTGGTATATGCCTTCTAAATACGAGTTCCGCTCAATAAAAGGAAGCGACTCTTTTGCACCAGCACCATTAGCCGGCAAAAAAGCCGCTGTCAGGTTCCCACAAATGGCCCGCCTCCATGCGCTGATGTTCTCTTCCTTGATGTTCTTTTTGAATTTTTGGCTTAAAAAGGTCTCTAAAAATTGCAATGTTGAGGTGTGGTCAAACACCTGCGAACAAACCCTGCCGCCACTTGTCCAAGGAGAGGCAATGATCATTGGTACCCGGTATCCCAGGCCTATCGCGGCTCCCCGCGCGTCTTTTTTTGATTTGCCTTCTGCCAGTTCTTGCTCAAGCGAGGTATATTCAATGCGAGGATCAATCCCTGCAGAGCATTTGCCGCTATTTTCCTTATTTGGATTTGGAGGTACAAATGGGGGGATGTGATCAAAATAACCATCGTTCTCATCGTAAGTCATAATGAGAATGGTTTTTTTCCAAACTTCGGGGTTTTTAGTTAGCGCATCCATGATCTCCGAAACATACCAGGACCCATACCAAGGAGCTGTTGGATGGTCTGAATACTTTTCAGAAGGCACCATCCAGGAAACTGTCGGCAAGGTACCTGCCTCCACATCCTTCCTAAAGGCATGAATGATGTCGCCACGGGGTACCGTCAACTCCTGTTGTTTACCTTCGTCATCCACATATTTTAGTAGATCAAGTTTATGATAATCCGGATCATCTTTGTTAGTTGAAAATGCTTTTAAGAAAAGATTTTTTTCCGTTTCGCTTAGTTTGTCAAAATTTTCTGCTGCATACATGCTTATTTCTTCCTGGGCCTTCTTTAGCACTTCCTTCTTTTTTTCAATCGCTTTTTGAGTCTTGCTATAAGCTTCGCTGCCTGATGTTAACGTTTTCAGTTTTTCCTGCAATTGCGCTATCTCATCCGGAAGTTCCGCCACTTGTTTTTGAAGCCCGGGCATGTAACGATCGGAAAACTTTACATGGTAACGATCAAAAAGTTCCAACGGATTACACCCAAAATTGGACAACCAAGATCGTTCCTCCCCTTTAAAACCCCCTCCACAGGTTATATCATTTTGATAAATCTTCCAGGCAATTCCGGCCTCTTCCATCCGTTCAGGAAATGTTTTCCATCTACCTTCCCCCTCAGGAAGGTCATTTCTTATCCAGACCCTGCTGTTAGCGGTTGGGGCCTCCCGTACCGTTCCTGTCCAAAAAAACAGGCGATTGGGCCAGGTGCTGGTCATTCCCGAGCAAAAATTTTGATCGCAAACCGTAAACGCATCGGCCAATGCATAATTAAAAGGAATATCCTGGCGATTATAGTAGCCCATCGTCAGCGGAATATGGTCGTCGGGCAATCCCCTTTTCTTAGCCTCTATCCAGTTATTGTGCCAGCCGTTATTAAACGCATCCACCTGCGTAGGCCTGGAATGCGGCACCGCACCCATCCACGTAGCCTTTGTATCCCGCATGTTTAGCCGGAAAGGAGCATAAGTATGACCTTTACTATCCGATTGTAACCAAACAGGATTTCCATTTGGCTGCCGCACATACCGCGGATCGTTAAAGCCACGAACCCCTTTTAACGTACCCAAGCTGTGGTCAAAAGAGCGGTTTTCCTGCATCAGTATCACAATGTGCTCCGCATCCATAAACGTACTGCCTGGAATCGCCTCAATAGCCAGTGCGCGTTGAATAGCTGGCGGAATACTGTTTGCCATGCCGGTTGCTCCGGCCAGCATCACTATTTTTTTTAAGAAATCCCTGCGATTATCCATTCGTTTACTTAATAAGCCTTAAAATTACGAAGTTTATGTTACGTTCGTATTAAATTTTATGCGAATAGAATTAAATTGGATATTTAATCAGAGTTTGCTACCTTTGCCCTCTCATAAAAAAATTTAGAGATGACTCGGTAGCTCAGCCGGTAGAGCAACTGACTCTTAATCAGTGGGTCGAGAGTTCGATCCTCTCCCGGGTCACACAACTTAAAAAACCACCTTAACAGGGTGGTTTTTTAAGTTAATTATATATCTTTTCCACCCTAAAAAGCTTCATTCAGCCCCAAAAACAATCCTTTTGCCCCATATTTACCAATGGCATAATCAATACATAAATTAGTGCGGGTGGCCTTATTGAACAATACACGCAATCCTGCTCCACCAGCAGGCTGCCAGCGATCAAATAACTTGGTGCCAAGCCCATCACTGGCTGTTTGCATACTAAAAAAAGTCGCGCCGCTGATGAACTTGTTTTTTAAGATCGGAAAACGGTATTCCAGCTCTGAATCAAAATAGTTAGGCCCTCTGAAATAGCCGAATGTGTACGCACGGGCACTGCGGGCACCCAAATCGCGGGCAGATCCGGCTAATTCCATGTAAGGCATCGCGCCATTTAACGTATAGGCTCCCCAATGCCAAAAAGCAATGACATGCTCCGGATTTTCTTTTGAAAGGCTCCAGTATTTACGAAAGTCAGTCGTAATTTGCGTCACGCTTTTTGAACTTCCCAGCCAGGTTTGGTTCGTGCGTACGCCTACATCTGCATAAATCCCTCTAAAAGCTTGGTTTTGGTTGTCACGCGTGGTGTATTGTACGTTAAATAAAAAACCGTTCGCTGCGTAATGATCGTCGGCAAATCCATATTTCTCGTTATAGAGCTCATATGGCGTTTTTACATCATGCGATCCCTGTTTAATATTATTCCGTATATCAAAAGAAAGCCCAGCACCAACAAACAGGTGGTTGAAGATCTGTTTATAAACCTTCTCCTGAAATTTGTAATAGATAGCTTTTTGCACAAACACCTCTGTGCGCCCGGGATTGGTTAATAAAATAGTATTTGGATCATCATTTGGCGCATAACCAATGCCAATGCCACGATCAGGGGATACCGTTTTTGCAACGACCAGGCTACCCTGAAAATTCCATCTATTCGCATTGGTATACACATTGTGGCTCAGGTAGAAATAAATAATGCCTTTTGTGGTGATGGAAGCCGAGGTAGCACCTACGGACATCAGGGTATTAGGGTCCTTGCCAAGAACCTTCCCCGCCACAGCTTTTATTCCTATCTGAGCGCCAATACTAGGGTTATACGCAATGTTAGGCATATAAGTAATGGGCGATCGCCTCTGTTTTCTTGTTGAATCTGCCTTTTTGGCAGGATGGAACAAATCGACAAACAAATCTGAAATATCATATTCATCTGCTAAGGACCGCTGCTTCGGGATAGAATCCGTTGCCGTGTGGGTTGCCGGTGTTTGGGCATAGCTAACGTTATTTAAACCACCTATCAGCACACACAGAAACACACAAAATAAAATTTGCCTGCCTTTCAATTTAATCAATTTTTATAACTGAGTGCTTCTGTGCAAATTTCAATCCAATTATTTAATACTAGCTGTTATTTAACGCTCAACCGCTAACGGAAAATCGTTTGACGGCACGTGTTCATGGTCCATAATAAATACCGCATTCCGCACGATCTCCGGATATGTCGCCGCAAGGTCGTGCCTCTCTCCTCTATCTTTTGAAAGATCGTACAGTTCAAGCCTCGTTTTTGACGGATCATCCACGTGCAAGC
The DNA here is from genome assembly GCA_900109895.1 of bacterium A37T11. Taxonomy (GTDB): domain Bacteria; phylum Bacteroidota; class Bacteroidia; order Sphingobacteriales; family Sphingobacteriaceae; genus A37T11. The sequence continues at coordinate 153,209 of FOBR01000008.1, read as the reverse complement.
GTATACATTTCCAGTTACCAAACAATACGGCCTGGGTTCCGCCATTTTCATGAAACTCCCAATAGAGGTGATTATGCTTGGGCTGCTTTTGGCCCAACATAGAAGGTAACATCGAAATGCCATCTGTAGCAATTCCTAACGGCTCGTTAATGACATCTGCCAGCGTAGGCATCACATCCCAAAAGGCCCCAACAGCATCACTAACGGTGCCGGCTTTCACCTTACCCGGCCATTTTACAATAAACGGCTCCCGTATACCTCCCTCATATAGGTCTCTTTTTGCACCTCGTAGCCCACCACTGCTTCGGAAAAAATCAGGGTCTGCCCCGCCCTCCAAATGAGGCCCATTATCACTGGTAAAAATCACCAGCGTGTGTTGATCGATGCCCAAAGCCTTTAATTTATCCAACACCTGCCCTACATAAGCATCCAACCGGGTAACCATCGCCGCAAAGGCGGCATGCGGATAAGGTTGCGAGGCATAGCCCATGCGGCCCGCCTTAATCCCGTAATCATTGCCATTATAAGGTTTTTCAGGAAATTTTCCTTTATACATCGCCAGCAAGCTGTCCTCTGGCATTAAAAGTTCAGCATGAGGTAAGGTGTAAGTCAATAACAGCAGGAATGGCTTTGCACTATTCGCTTCTATAAAGCGTAAAGCCTTCTCCTGAATTAGCTCTGGCGCATACGTAACCGGCTTTTGCAATTGGGCATTCCCCTGTAGGTCTATCCGGGTATCGTTGTCCCATAAATGCGTTGGATAATATCGGTGGGCCTCACCCTGGCAGTTATAACCATAAAAACGATCGAAGCCATGCCTAAGCGGATCGCCCTCGCTACCCACAAAGCCTAGCCCCCATTTACCAAAAACACCCGTAGTATAGCCCGCCATTTTCATCAGTTCACCAATGGTTGGCACGGATGCCGGTATGGGCCATTGGCCCTCCGGATCAACCTCTTTATTCCCTCGGATGGGTGTATGCCCCGTATGCAAACCTGTCATCAGTGAAGAACGGGATGGAGCGCAGACCGAGGTGCCGGCATAAAACTGCGTATACTTCATTCCCTCATTGGCCAGTCGGGTCAAATTTGGAGTTTGTATCAACTGCTGGCCATAAGGCGCTATGTCGCCATAACCCAGATCATCGGCCAAGATGAACACAATATTGGGCCGCTGGCCCTGCTGGGCAATGGCAGCGTGGACGGTCATGATGATAACGACCAATATGTATACTATCTTTTTCAAAGAATGCTTCCTCCAAGCCAAATATACAATAAGAAAAACTATTTTAAACTAAGCCCCCATTAAACCATGAATGGCTTTTAAGTCTACAAGATCAATTATGAAACAAATAAGTACGTATTTGAGACAATTTCGTAAGTCTTGTTAGTTTTTACATGTGTTACTTTGTTACTCGATTAACACATATACTTTATTATGCATAGATTTTCAACAGGCAGTATTCTTGCCATTGTCGCATGTGCGACATTATTTGGAGTAGTTGTAGTAAAAATCATGACCTACCTCCCGCCCCATTAAAAAAACCTTTTTACTTTCTAATAAAGAATATACAGGAGTAGCTTTAGTTATTAAGGGAAATATTCCGCATCCTATATCCATTCGTTTTAATGACGATAGCACATTTACAACCCTATGCCACCTATATACTGGGCCGCTTAAAACTTATACACAGCTTCAAGGGAAAGTTACCCAAGTGACGGCATCAAATGATCACAGTTTTTCGACCATTTCCGTCACTTATAGCCTTCCCGGACTACCCAATTATTCCACAGATACGTATACGATAACTTCAGACACTTCATCGCTCAGTGGGGGAACTCTATTTGCTGTTAGCGATCTAAAAGTTGTGCCCAAAAATGGTTATACCGTAAGTGGCGTTTGGGCAAATACGGATTAACATTACTAACAACTTCCTTATATGGCCAAGGCATTGTGGTTAATGCTGACGGTACACACTCGATAGTAACGGGTAACATTGTTGTCAACCCTGACGGTACACATTCTGTCATTGCCGGTTCGGTTTTAGTAAACCCCGATGGTACGCATTCCATTATAGCCGGATCCACCGTTATTTCCCCTAACGGAACCACAGGTACCTTGCTTAATTCGGCTGAAACATCCGTTGAAAACTCGGTTTTTGCCAAATGGAATAGTTGGAAAAAGCGTAGAAAAGACTTGAAAGAATCCCACGAAAATAGCAGGGCTGAAAAACGAGAGAAACCTGATGAGCGCCAAATACTCACCCCTGAAAACTTTCAGTGGCTTAAAAAGGTAGTGGCAACACATTATTAGGTTCTAAGCGCCTCACAAGTTAAGCTATCAAAAGTAACATTTGAACAAGCCGACTAGCCGAAGCCTAACCTACAAGGTCATCCCGCCATCTACAATTATTTCGGCGCCGGTTGTAAAATTAAAGCTATCATTACAAAGAGAAACTACAATTTTTGCTACATCCGAAGCCTCTCCCAATTTCCTTAAAGGGATCTGGCCAACCAAGCTTTCGTTGATATGCTGCAAGGTGGTCTCATCCAATCCGGCTTTTTTCATAATTTCCGTTTTATGCGGACCTGGGCTTACAATATTTACCCGTATGTTTCTAGGGGCAAGTTCAGCGGCAGCAGTTTTTGCTATAGAATTAAGCGCTGCTTTGCTGGCCTGATAAATTGAACTATTTGGTTTATGCGTAGAAGCCACTATAGACGACAATATAATCACCGAAGCACCATCATTGAAATTTAATATCCTTTCAGTATCTTTGTAAAATAATTTTAGTATTCTGATGGAAAGACTTGTACGTTTTGACTGGGCTTTTAAGCGCTTACTGCGTAATAAGGCCAATTTTGTCATCCTTTAAGGGTTCCTATCTGAACTTTTGAAGGAAGATGTCAGGATACAGGAAATACTGGAAAGCGAGAGTAATAAGGAAGATGCCTCCGATAAGCAAAACTGGGTTGACCTCCTTGTAAAGAATGACAAGGATGAGTACATTATTATCGAAGTGCAGCAAAGCAGCGAGATCGATTACTTCCACCGCATGCTCTACGCCACCTCCAAACTGGTTACCGAGCAGATCAAGGGCGGCATGGATTACGGAGTGATCAAACGAATCATTTCCATCAATATCGTTTATTTTGACCTGGGCCAGGGCGATGATTATGTATACCGGGGCAAGAATGAATTTAAGGGCATTCATGATGGCGACTTCCTGAAATTGTCCAAAAAGCAGCGGGATGCTTATGTCCGTACAGACATCAGCCAAATTTTTCCTGAATATTACATTATTAAGGTCAACAATTTTGATGACGTAGCAAAAGATACCCTGGACGAATGGATCTATTTCTTTAAAAATAGCGAAGTCAAAGATGAATTCAGGGCTAAAGAAATTCAGAAAGCCAAGGAAGAATTGGACATCATGAAGCTTACCGAAAATGAGCGCCGATCATTTGAAGCTTACATGAAAGACTGGCGCATTGACCGGTCCTAAAAAAACTATACACTAAAATTAGTGTATGACTAAAAAGCCAAAACAAACAAACACCTCCCATTTTTTTTCTAAAAGGTCTTATTACGACAAAGCCACCATTAAAAAATCATTGTCAGCTCTTGAGAAAGGGGCGACCTGGGACGTGGTGTGCAACAAATACGGTATGAGTTCAGGTACCTTAAGCAAATGGGTTCATAAGTACGGGAACCCGGAATCAACTCTAAAGAATCGTGCTTCACTCACATTATTACAAAGGCGGTCGATTGTCAGTAGCATTCAACAGGGCCTGATGACCATTGAGCAAGCAAAGGCTACCTACGGTATCAAAGGCCATGACACCATCCAAAAATGGATACGCCTGTTTAAGGAAGATAATATAGATATTTGCGGGTTAAAAGAGGAAGCATTGAAAGAACAGGAATCAATATCGGAGCCATCCTCAGCAGAAGTTAAAATGCTGCGGAAAGAACTGGAAGAATCACAGTTGAAAGTTGCTGCGCTGAATATATTGATAGATACTGCGCAAGAGCAGCTAAAGATCAACATCAGAAAAAAGTCTGGTGCCGGGCAGTCTCAAAAATGAAGCAAGTTTTGGGTAAGCGATATAACGTATATCCGTCTGGGTAACCAATGGGCATACCTGAGTCTGATAACCGATGCCTATTCCCGAAAAATCATGGGTTATTCTTTTCGGCTGGATATGTCGGCTCAAGGCTGTGTGGATGCCCTGAAAATGGCCCTGGAAAATAGAGTATATAAGCACACATATTTGATACACCATTCAGATAGGGGTTCACAGTATTGCAGCGCCATTTATGTGGCAACATTGCTGTCTGCCACAATAGGGATCAGCATGACAGAAAAGGGCGATCCATATGAAAACGCAATTGCCGAACGGGTGAACGGAATTCTAAAAACGGAATTCGGCCTGTACCAAAGCCAATTGAGCTTCGGGGAAACTGAAAAATTGATTCAAAAGTGTATTTACGCATACATTGCCATCCGGATCTTCAGGGCCAATATCAATTCCGAAATTTTGTACCCGCTCCTTAAATTCTTCGTAAATAAAATCGTTCATAAAGCAAAAATTTTTAATTAGTTGTCATTCTGTATGCAAATATAAACTATAAAACTAAAGTATCAAATAAAAATCAAATAATTTCATTTAATAGTTTAATGATTAAATTTGCGGCGGTTTTTAAAAACACTTTAATGACAATTAATCGGAGGAAGAACGCATGTTGTATAGAGAGGATGTTAGGAATTTCTTTATTAAGTATTAAAAACCATTGGTTTTCTAATAGAAAACTTTTACCTTTGTGCTATTAAAAGCAAATCGTCAAACTATTGTTTAATATTATTACCCGGAAAACCCTTTTGGAATATTGTGAACGTTATCCGGGCGCAAAAAATGCATTGTTGGAATGGTACTATGAATTCTTGAATAGTGACATTAAAACTTTTCAGGAATTAAAGCAACGCTATCCAAATGCCAGTTTAGTTGGAGACGATAGGGTCGTACTGAATATAATGGGAAATCATTACCGCCTGGTCATCCGGATGATATTTACCTATAAAGTGATTCAGGTCAAATGGTTTGGAACCCATAAGGAGTATGACAGAATAGATGTAAAAACCGTGCAGAACAACAGATAGAACATGGAATTTAAGATTATAAAAACAGAAGATGCCTACGAGGCCATGTTAGAATGGATTGACAGACAATTTGATGCTGCGCCTGCACCAGACAGCCCTGAAGGAGAACAATTACAACTTGCCCTGTTGCTGGTCAAAAGCTACGAAGATGAACATTATGCTATTCCTATGCCGGATCCCATGGCTGCCATTAAACTAAAAATGGAAGAACAAGGGTTGCAGAACAAAGACCTGACCCCTTGGATTGGAAGTAAAGGTTATGTGTCGGCGTTGCTCAGTGGCAAAAAACCCATGACCTTAAAAATCGCCAGAATACTTCACCAGAAGTTAGGTATACCTGCTGAAGTATTGTTGGCTTAACGTTTACCGCAGCTACAAAAGAAACTACAATAATGATCTTTTAACGTTATTAGCTACTTGGCAAACAGCAAACTTTGGCCGGACATATGCAACATATGGTGGCATTTTCAAATTGGTGTGGGTATTATCATGTATGCACCGAGGACGGCTTAACCTGTTGCATAGATTCTGGAAGTGGATTTTCCGGCCAGGGATGCCCCTGCGTCCAAACACATAATCATATATCGTACGCACAGCACGTAGTACGAACCCAAAGTTTCCTGTTTTGTCTTCAAAGATGAAATTGACATCATTATGCACATAATATCATTCTGTCCGGGCTGGTCGTGGCCAAGATCTTTATGCAGGTTTGCCGAAAGAAGAGGCCGAGATGTGGCGGGAGGAGGCTCGGGAACACTGGCCACTATAAGTTATCTCGATCCAATGGGTACGTTAGTTCTAACAGAAATGACTGATATTAAAATGGCCACACTCAATCTCAAAGTAAAAGTTCAGCAATAATTAATTCCAGATACCATTCATCCCGGTCATGATAACCGATGTCGCATCAGTCACCACGATGGTGTGCTCAGGCTGAGCCATAAAGCCACTTGTATTGCCTGCCACAACATTCCTATCCGATTTAAGCACATAGTGGCTTTTAAGTGCATCGGTTGGTTTTTCAACGACCTGTCCTTTTTTCGAAAGTTGCCGCACCCCTTTCTTATCCTTGCTAAGCGCCAAGCGTTCATACAGAGATGAGTTGTACTGTCTTTGTAATTCTTTTACAGACCAGTTATTTGAAAGGCACCAGCTGCGGTTGAAGAATTAATTTCCAACTCGATTTTCCATCGTAATTACGAAGTAAATGAGCCGATTAGGGTTCGTATTGAATCCGATCGCATGTATGTTTATAACAGTGGCGGCCCTGATCGATCTGTTCGCCGGGAAGATTTTGTCAGTGGCAGGGTGCTACCACAGCATTACCGGAACCGCCGGTTGGGAAGTTTCTTAAAAGAGCTTGATCTTACCGAGGCCTATGCGAGCGGAATCCGCTTAATTATACGTGAAATGCAGCAAAATGGCTCCCCGGAACCCATTTTTGATTTTGATGACGAGCGAACCTGGTTTTCGGTGATGCTCCCCATTCATCCTGATTTTGTCAGGGAAGAAATCAGTGGCAGGAGTGAAAACAGGAGTGAAAACAGGAGTAAAAACAGGAGTGAAAATTTGCTTGAAGGACTTTCTCAAAATCAACTGAAAATCATTGAGGCTATGAGGGTCGACAAAAAAATAACACACAAAGAACTATCGTTGATTGTGGGACTAGCAGAGAGCAATGTAGCCTCAAATATCAAAAAACTAATAGCGTTGAATGCTCTGTCCCGTGTCGGCCCTGCCAGGGGTGGTTATTGGCAAGTAAATATATAAACTCACCTCTACTCTCTTTTCTTTGGATGGCGTGCCGTATTTTTTCAAGGTGGGGAACGATGAACCGTCGATTACATGGTTGTCGATCCCTGTTTTTAGCTCACCATCCACTCTGTACTTCTTTAGCCAAGGCATCCACATCCGATTGTTTGGTTAAAAGAAAAAATACTAACTTAGTGGGCGGTTAAGGTATAGCTGCCAAAGTATTGTTGGCTTAACGTCTACCGCAGCTACAAAAGGAACTACAATAATGATCTTTTAACGTTATAACATGATGGGAATAATTAAATCGTTGCTCTTATTCATACTAGCCGGATTCTGTGAGATTGGCGGCGGGTACCTGGTATGGTTGTGGTTAAGAGAAGGGAAACCCCTGTGGTATGGCTTTTTGGGAGGAGCCATACTGGTGCTTTATGGGGTGGTAGCTACTTGGCAAACAGCAAACTTTGGCCGGACATATGCAACATATGGCGGCATTTTTATCGTGATGGCTCTGATTTGGGCGTGGAAAGTGGATGGCTTTGCCCCTGACCGATATGACCTGATCGGGGCCTTGGTGGCGTTGATTGGTGTGGGTATTATCATGTATGCTCCGAGGACGGCTTAACCTGCTGCATAGGTTCTGGAAGTGGGTTTAAATATAAGCAGTACCAGCCCTTCCGTCAATACCAATCCATAACAAATCCATAGCCAAGTGTCCAGCTTATTTACAATGACGGCATATAGCATGTAGGCTATCACTATGTTGAAAAAGATGGCATGCATCATTAAATTAAAACATACTTATCCCCCTTTCCACCCCATTCTTCCCCAGGGATGGTGCGGACGGTCTTATTGCGTGGGTGCTTAGTTAATAGAGCGGAGACTTTTCCGGGATCTACCGCTATCCCATCTGCTTTTTCAATTGCGGCAGCAATCTCAGCTGCCGTGTGTGCTGTTATCAAGATTTCAGTATTTAATAAGTTATCAAATTACGTAGCTAGCTTTGCACGGGGTTGGCTTTTCCTGGCTGTACGTTCTTGATTTACATCACAAACTTAACAAAAATTAATAGCCGCTCCTTATCTATCTTTTATCACCAAAACGTCCAATTTGCGTTTTTCTTTAACCAGATAAAGGTTGTAACGTTTAAGCTGCTGGCTCAGTGCTGCGAGATGACCCCGATTATCCATCTGAAGATTTACGTTGACAAATGTTTCGGCATCCAAGTCTGTTTCATCCAAAAAATAGAGTCCTTTGTCATCGTCAGTCAATCTTTTGGAAAGGAAGGTGTCCATATTCCTGAAAGCGGAATGCACCAATGTAAGGGAATCATCCTGTATGTTTGTCCTATTCACTGAACCATTCGTGGAAAGTAATGCTTTTAAAGCATTTTTTTTAGCTTTAAGTACATAAAAACTCAATTCCCGCCTCTCTATTTGCCCTATTATGCCAAATTCTCGACCGAAAAAATCATTCAGATCATGCCGGTATTTGTCGCGCCAATTGTCTTTTTCCTTATACGGCCAGACTATTTCGTACGTAAAACAATAACGCTTGCGCCATGCATCGTATAGATCCATATTTGTAGGTTGATTAAGCGAATCCTTCAAATTAGTATTCAGAATTAAATAAAGCATCCCCGTTCCCTTATTGGGTCCCTTGTCGGGTGCAAAAGCCCTCAAAAAATGACTAATGACATCCAGGTTATATGTAGAGTTCCTGAAAAAACCTTTCGCTGAATCCAGTTGGGCAGTACCAGAAGAACTAAAACGGCAAAAGGGAATGAAAGCAGAATAGTAAAAAGTTGGAACCAATTCACTGGCAGGAAGCAATACCGGTTTCCGGTTAAGTTCATGGAATAAATAATCGTTCTTCAATGCCATTTCGGGTTGCTTTTTGTTCAGCACGGAGGTTACATGCGCCGGCGTAGCATTGTGCCCATCTGTAATATAAAGCACTTTTCCGCAGCCATCCAACCAAACATGGTGCGGAACTGAATTGGCGGGAAACAACTGCAGAAAGATAGGATGCCCTTCAATGTGCGGCAACTGACGAAAAATATCGCCCATTGCTAAACCGTATGACGATTTTCGCTTATAGGTAGCTGCCATCCTGGTGTCGATTTGCTTCTTAAGTTCAAACGGATTGACGAGCACAACATTGAGCCGTCCTTTAAATTGCCGGGCAAGATTTTCCATATGCGGAACCGCTTCCAGACACGCGGAGCAGTACGTGCTCCAAAAGTCTAGGATGATCAGTTCCGTGCTTGTTTCCTTCGGTATCAGGCTCCATACAGAATCAGGCAGGACATCGCCTATTTGTAAGGGCCGGATGCTATCCTGAACTGTTGCGGCCTTTGAATTTTTTAAAGAAAACAATGTGCAAAAAAGGACGCATGTAATTGATTTAAAAAAATTAATATCCTTCATTTTGTGTTAAATTATGATTAGCCATTATTTCGTTTTGCGGCACGGGTAGCAGCAGGTCCATCGCAGAAATAGTAGGTTTAATATCTCTCAATACCTCTAAGGTTTTGCCGGTGCGGTTCAAGTCAAACCAGCGCATCCCCCATTCAGCTTGATACTCAATTGCACGTTCATGGGCAATATAACTAGTTAAAGCAGTTTCATCGAGTGTTAATGGCAAATCATTAAGACCTGCCCTACGACGGATGTGGTTGAGGTCAAGCAATGCCTCTTCAAGTTGTCCCAAATGCACAAGTGCTTCTGCATGGATAAGGTATTGTTCGGCCAGGCGGAACATCATATAACATTCTGTATTGGATTCTTCCGGAAGCCCTCTGTTTTTGTATTTATAAGGGATGAAATAATGTTCGCCCTGAATAATCTTTGTCAATACCCAATGTTCCTTCCGCAAATCTCCTTTTTCCCACGGATCCGACGATTGATCACGCAGATAGTAGCCACCTGGTTCACCCGAAGGATCAAAGACCAGGAATAGCCCGGATTCCGGGTTATATTTCAGGTTATTGCTACTGCCTAATTGCCAGATAGCTTCCTGGCTATTATCCAGGAATACCCGGTCAAGATCAGTTTCCAGATGATATGCCGGCTCAGCGATGACGTCTGCAGCTTCAACGGCCGCAGCTTTCCAACTACCCTTATACAAGTATGTCCTTGCCAATAACGCTTGGGCTGCATATAAGTTAGGACGTTGCCGCCCTTCAGAGGGATAGGCCGTTGAAAGGAGACCTTTGGCTTCTATCAGATCCTTTACCATCTGATCATATACTGCTGATTTAGGGCTGCGGGGCAATGTATTATTTACCATATAATCTGTTGTGAGCACCAGTGGAACATCTCCAAAATAATTAGTAAGTAACCAATAAGAAAATGCCCGTATCACCAACAATTCTCCTCTCACTTGTCTTTTAAAATCTTCTGAAAGATTATTGGACACAGCTATGTTTTCCATGATAATATTGGCTAGATAGATGATCTGATACCCATATTGCCACTGTGAGCCGACCAACGAGCTGGTGGTTGAAATATTATTTTGGTTAAGTCCATCCACATCATTGCCGGCAACCAAGCTGGTGTAGGTCAATTCATCACTCAGTAGCCCTCCCATCAATGTACTTTGCCCATTGAAAATATTAAAATTAGCTGGTGTACGGATTAGTTGTACGTATAATCCAGCCACAGCCTCAGAGGCATTCGCCTCGCTTGAAAATACTTTGGTTCGTGAAATGGAATTTTTTGGCGCGTCTATTTCAGTAAACTTGTTGCAGGAAGTATACATAAGCGACACACTGATGATGAAGTACAAGCGAATGTGCAACACTATATAAGAGACATTTTGAAAAATTTTCATGATTGTTCTGCTATTTTTATTAAAAACCTAACTGAAAACCGATAACATATGTGCGCATCGTTGGGGGAAAAGTAGATTGCAGCGATTCAGGATCATTACGCTTATAAGCTGTGAAGGTCAATAGATTCTGTCCGTTTGTAAAGAGACGAAAGGTTTTTGCCCCAAATTTCCGTACTAATTTCGTGGGGACTTCAAAACCCAGTGCTAAATTCTGAAGCCTTACGAACGATGCATTGGCCCGGCCCATATCTGAATCAGTCCGCAAATTAAACCAGTTGCCATACAGGGTTGAATACTTTGGAATGACCGTTTGATCACCTGGTTTCTGCCAACGTGCAAGAATCTCAACAGGTTCATTGTACATACTGCCGGGTTGGTTATTCAAATAACCGTAATCGGTATATTGTCGGGTGAAATAAAAGGAAAAGCTTAATGATAGCCCTTTATACCGAATATCATTTGTGAAACTTCCAAAAAATTCCGTTGGTAACTCATCATACAACACGAGGTCAGCCGGACTGTTAATTACCCCGTCGCCATTTAAGTCGGCATACATATACTCTCCCGTTTGAGGATCTACCCCTAATGACCGATACCCATAATTATCTTTCAGCGGTCTCCCAATTGCATAATATGTGCTGTAATACGAATATGCCAGATCGGGGTAAGCCAATAGCTTATTACGGTTAAAACTGATATTAAGTTGTGTATTCCAGGACCAGTCCTGGCGACTAATATTCCGGCTATTCACCGTAAATTCATAACCAGAATTTTGGATAAGCGCATCCTGATTCATCGTCATCGTAGCGAAGCCCGTTTGAGTGGCCAATTTTGCCGAGTACAATTGATTTCCGGACCGGTTACGGTAATAAGCTGCCGACAAATTCAGTCGTTGTTTGAAAAAACCCAGCTCCAGGGCCGCTTCCAGTTTGCGATTGCGCTCCCAATTATAGTAGGGATTATACAGACCTTTGGGATTTAGCGTAGCCACTCCCTGGTAATTATAACTTGATGAAGAACTCCATAGATCCAGGTATTGGTAGTCACCTATCTGATCATTGCCAGAGGTTCCGTAACTTGCTCGCATCTTGCCAAGCGACAGAAAAGGCAATGCACTTCTTGCCCAGGCCTCTTCTGAGAAGATCCAGGCCCCACCCGCAGAAGCAAAATAATTAAAGCGGTCTGCAGGTCCAAAGCGGCTGCTGCCATCCCGGCGTCCGGTAATATTAAGGATATAACGATTTTTCCAATTGTAATTGATCCGACCAAAAATACCTTCATAAGCATATTCTTTAAAACTATTACTAGAACTAATCTTGCCCGCAGCCCCGATGCTCCATAGAAGGTCGTTGTTGGCATATTGTGATCCATATACGCTCAATGAATTAAATTGCTTACTTTGCCAACTACCGCCAAGCAAGACCTCCAAGTTGCCCGCTGATATAGGATGGCTATACTGTATCTGTGGTTCCACAATCCACGATTTGGTGGACGACCTAAAAGAGGCATTTGCTGGCCGCGAGCTGCTGGTCGGCGAATAATATTCCTGATATGTAAGCCGCGACTCGTCTACTTCGTATTGATTATAGCCTCCGTTCACTTTCAAGATCCATCCATCCATAGGGTGATACTCCAGGTTCAGATTGCCATTTAGATTGCCGGTCTTTCCAACAAACGGCTGATAAAAGCCTGCTAAAGGGTTGGAAAAACCGGTTTCCCAATGTAAGGATCCATCGGGATTATAAATTTCGGGGGCATCGGGTGGCAAAAGAATATAATTGCCTAATGACAAAGTGCCCGGCAATTTATTGACATCCACAAGGTAGCCTGCAGAGGCAGCAATCCTGAACCTGCCATTTAGTGAACTGTGCTGAATACTCATCCGGCTACTCCACTTTGTATCACCATCATCGGTCGGCATAACAGTACCATCAAAATGATATCCTGCTCCAACTGCATATTGCGTGTGCGCATCGCCACCAGATGCAGATAATTGTACATTGTGGCTTTTGGCAGTATTCCCTAACAGTACCTTTTGCCAATCGGTATATCGGGTAGTATCCCATACCAATAAATCAGGTGCATTGCTAATTGTTGGAGCGACACCATCATTGGCAAAAGCTTCTCGCCGCATCTCAAGATACTGCTGTGTATTCATTAACTGATAAGAAGATGCCATATTTGAAAAGCCTGTACTGGCATTCATCTCAGTGTGCATTTCGCCGGGCTGTCCTTTTTTCGTAGTGATCAATACGACACCATTGGCTCCTCTTGAACCATAGATGGCGGTAGCATCGGCATCTTTCAATACCTCAACACTCTCAATATCATCAATATTCAATGTATTTAATGGGCTTTGAAAAATCAATGGCATTAAACTAGTTGCCGAACTGCTTTCGGCCGGGTTGAATGGTACTCCATCCACAATAAATAAAGGAAGGGTTCCATTCTGCAAAGATCCTCTGCCGCGTAACAGAACATTGACGGCAGCTCCTGGAACTCCGCTAGATGCTGAGATCTGCAATCCGGGGACTTTTCCTTGTAAGGCCATAATGGGATTTGATACCGGTTGCCCTTCCAATTGGTCCGCAGTAACCTTAACTACAGAACCTGTATTAAGGCGCTGGCTGGTGGTATAATACCCTTTGTTAATAACTACTTCATCCAATTGGGTAGGATCAGCCCTTAGCACAATCTGGCCCATTAATGCCGATACCTTTAACTGAACGGTAATATATCCCATGTAAGACACCTCCAGCATTGCATTTTCTGGCACATTCCTCAATACAAAATACCCCTCGCGGTCAGTCGTCGTTTGCAGCGCAGTCCTTTTGCCTTGGGGATTCAGAACGCGCACGCTGGCACCACGCAACGGGTTGCCAAGGCTATCTACTACCCTACCCTTGACTTCTGGATAAGCAAGAATAAGGTTTATTGAGGATGCCGCAAGTTTATTTCCCCCGGTAGTTGACCCATCCGGAGTTTCAGCAACAGCGGAAACCACAATGGTGGTCATGCTGATCTCATACCGAAGCTGTTTTTCGCCAAGCACACGGTCCAGGAATGTGGCTAAAGGCATTTGGATGGCTTTTATGGATACTGGGCCTGCTTTATCAAGCAGTGTTTTATTTATAAAGACCCCGTAGCCAGTTTGCTGCTTAATTTCAGAAAAAACCTCTTCAAGCGACAAGTTACGTGCTTCCAGGCTGACCGTTTGAGACAAGCCGGCTGCACAGATATGCATACAAGAGATAAAAAGTAAAAGTGCGGTCAATTTCATACCACGTATTAATAAAGATTTTTTCATACCTTCGTTTGGTTTGGGGTGTAAAACTCTTTTGTTATTTGTTTGCTAAGACGAATACTGAGGCGCCCCATCTAATAGCAGAAAGGTGTTACCAGCACTTTTCTGCTCTTTATTGGAACTTCCGGCCATTTCTATAATATCTTACCGGCAAAATGAGTTCATTTATGTTGGGGCTGCTTTCATGTTGTTCATTGTTTATGGATGATTAATTGACGGCCTGGAGCCAGGCTATAATGCACGCCTGACTGTTCCAGAGCCTTCAGCACATGCTCAAAGCTTAGATTGCGGCCTAGCTCACCCCAAAATTCAACAGTGGGTATACCCTCAGGGTAAACAATATCTATGTCATACCAGCGGCCCAAATCGTGCAACGCTTCTGCCAAGGTTCTGTTTCGGAAGTTAAAAAAACCCCATTTCCAGGCGGTTTCTGCTTCTGCGTCAGCCATCGCTACTTTAAGATTAGTTCCTTCTAAAATGGCTTGATGATTAGGGGTTAACAGCTTTTTGGTTATGGGTTTCTTCGTTGATCTGTTCAACGCACTTACCTGCACAGAACCGGTAATTAAGGTAGTTTTGACAGACGCTTCATCCACGTAGGCCCTGAGGTTAAAGGAGGTACCCAAAACGGCCACTTCTTGGTTTTTGCTTAATACCTTGAATGGTCTGGCTTTGTCTTCTTTAATTTCAAAATATCCTTCACCTTCTAAAAACACCTCTCTCTTATAGTCGCTGAACCGGCTCGGATATTTTAAGGTGGAAGCAGCGTTAAGCCAGACTTTGGTGCCGTCACTGAGGATAATTTGGTATTGCCCTCCTTTAGGGGTAGTAAGCTCCAAAAGAAAGTCATCCTGAGCAGAGTGTAATCCTTTGCCTGCTTTCAGTTTGACGCCTGAAACCGATTTGCCACTTTGATATTTGATGTATTTATCTCCGATAATGATGCCGCTTTGGGCTGAGTCCAATGGTACTGTGGTGCCATCAGCTAATGTGAGCGTGGCTTGGTTGTAACCGGGAGATATATCCTGTACTATTTCAGAGGCTGCTGGAGAGTGCAGGCGCTGGTAGAAATATATACCAATAAAAGCTACAAGGAGTATAGCAGCAGCAGCAGCCCATAACGGCTGCTGATAAAAATTAGCACGCCTACCACCAATGCCTGCCTGCGAAACAATGGCACGATAGGTGTCTTTCGCTGAGTGCTTTATAAAGCTTTTAGACACAATATTGCTTTCGCTGCCCAGATACTCGTTATAATAGTTTTCAAGTAAAGCCCGTTCATCGGGTGTGCAAGTTCCTTCGACGTACTTTTCTATCAGCTTTTTTGCCCTTTCGTGATCCATTGTTTTGGCCCGTATACATATATGAAGCATGACCCATTAAAAAATCACGAAAAATTTAAAAAAAATTTCAGCCCATAGAATAGCCTGTATTAAGGAAGCAATATGCCAAGCAGTAGGGCAAGGCCCAGTCGCAACTTCATATTTTTAACAGCCTGGCTTAGCAAGTTTTTAACAGTCCGTTCGTTTATTCCCATCGCCTTCGCAATCTCTTCGGGGCTATAGTTTCCAAAATGGGTCATAAGAAAAACTTTCCCCGTTTTGCCTGGAAGCGTCATGGCCAGCTTCTCAAGCCGGGCTATCAATTCTTTCTCTAGTATATAATTATCAACCGCATTATTCTCCCGTTTAAGAAAGTGTTTTAACCCTTCCTGAAACCTGGTGGTTGAATTTTTCCCCCGTTCCCGGTATAAAAAACCATAGCGCACCCCTTGATGCAGGTACGAAAACAATTTACCTGTAATTTCGGTTTTTAGGCGATTTGTCCATAAATTGACAAACAAATCCTGCACAATATCTTTGCTTTCTTGTTCATCGCCTGTTAATTTAAATGAATAGGTTATTAAAAAATCGTAATAACGCAGATAGATTTCATTAAAGGCGCTTTCATCCCCCTGCTTTAGTAGCGCTATCAACTGATCTTCCGGAAGTGTGCGGTAGGTCGTCCTTTCCATTTTAATATTTCGGTAAATTTATTAAAAATAATGAACATAAAAAATAGTCCATCGTGCAAGTGCCTCCTGCTTAAAAAGAACGCTTGCTCCATGACACCATCCGTCAACCTGTAGGTGGTATTTCGTCTAATCGCAACACAAACTTATTCACCCTCCCACCCCACTCTTCCCCGGGGATGACTCTAATAAGTTTGTTGCGAGGGTGTTTTCCTAGGAGTACGGCAATGCGGCTTTGGGGAACAATTACTTTGTCAGACAGCTTTTCCGTTATTTCGGCCAAGGTGCGGGGCTTTTTCAGGAAGTTTGATTTTAACAACTCATCCAGAAAAGGAGAAAGCTTTATTCGGGGTTGCTTTGGACGGTCAGCTTTATATTTTTTTGTGCGTTCCAATAAATCCCGGATGCTTGTCGGTATTACTTTGCCGGATGGCAATGGAAAGTACGGATTCGCCAACTCGTAGTATTTCACATCAAAAAAATGGGCAAACTTATGCAGATTATCAATCCCTACATTTAATTTTCCTTCCTCTACTTTGGCAATGTATGAATTATCCGTACCTATAGCCTCCGCTAACTTCAATTGAGATAGTTTATATAATATCCGATACTTTTTGAGTTGTTTCCCAAACTGTATCCTTGGGTTTTCGTCAAACTGATTTTTCAATTTAAAAATAATTAAAAATAAATTTGGTATCTATTGGGTAATTTTATTTTTATTGTTACCTTTGCTTCATCGGATTACAACAGACTAAATGGCAAATCAGAAAGCCTGCTGAAATCCTTAAAATATTGACCCGGCTTGCCGGGATATATAAGAGTCTCGTTATCGGAAACGGCAAATTTTCAATGACACGAGGCCATTTGGGAATACCATGCCCGACATTTTTGTATATTTGCAAGAATCGGGTTTGGCCCCTTTTGGAAACTGTGTCAAGGTTCTTTGCCGTACCCCGATAGCAGTGGAAGAAAGGGGCCATCCCGTTTTTAGGAAGGCCATTTCACCCCGCAAGAGTCTCGTTTGTGATAATCCTGTTAATGTATGGACAGAACGAGTACACCTTATTATCCATTTCCTTATCTTTATAGCAGCCCCTCGTGCGCTGCCAGCGGTTTCTGCATGTTGCAGGACCCGATTATCCGTATTATTTCAGCGCCAGAATAAAAGCGTAAAGCCTTCCTGTTTAGCGCACCAAAGCTTTTTTAACTAACTGATTTTTAACAATAAATCAACTAATAAATGAATAATTTTTATTCTATGGAATATCATTGCCCAAATTTCTGGCTAAAAATACTGAAAATTTCGGGTATGTCGATCGTTTTTTCGATCGGTATGCAGTCTTTTGCTGGCGCGCGCGTGTCGCGGGTGCCCTATACTGGTTTCACCTCCGTTTTCGGGATGCCTATTCAAGACACTACCAAAAATTCATTAAAAGACACCATCCAATTACAAGAGGTTTCGGTCTCTACAGGTTACCAAATCCTTCCCAAGGAACGGGCTACCGGTTCATTTGTGTTTATTGATAGCGCCTTGTTTAACCGAAGTGTTTCTACCGATGTCATTAGCCGCCTCAAAGGCGTTACCCCTTCCCTCCTAATTGATGAGCGCGCAGGCGGCACCCCCAAACTCAGCATCCGGGGCCGAAGCACCATCTTTGCCAATGCTGACCCCTTAATCGTTGTGGATAACTTTCCTTATGAAGGCGACCTTTCTAACCTAAACCCAAATGATATTGCCGATGTCTCCATCCTGCGCGATGCCGCAGCCGCAAGTATTTGGGGTGTACGTGCAGGGAATGGCGTCATTGTGATCACGACCAAGAAAGGGAAACGCAACCAACCTATACAAATTAATTTTAATAGCAATCTGACGATTGGCACAAAACCAGACCTTTTCTACGAACCGAAAATCAGCCCAAGTGACCTGGTTGATGTTGAGCAGTTCCTGTATAAACAGGGGTATTATAATAGTTCTTTAACCAATACTACCAGTTATCCGGTCATTAATCCGGTCGCAGAGATATTGGACAATGCAGCACTCTCTGAAGGCGAAAAGCAGATTCAATTGGATGCACTGAAGCAACACGACCTGCGCAATGACCTGGGCAAGTACTTTTACCAACCTTCTTTCAAACAACAGTACGACCTGGGTATGCGCGGAGGCAGCAATAAGCAGCAATACAGCCTGAATGCTGGGTTTGATAAGAACCAGTCAGCTGTTGTGGGCAATGGGGACAATCGATTCACCCTGTCTGCCCAGCAAAGCCTGCAGCCCATTGCTAACTTATCCATCGATAACGCCATTTTTTATACCCACAGCCAAAACCGGATAAACAGTAGCTTACAAGGCATCCAAAATGGCGAAGCTTACCAACGGCTGGCAGATGATCAGGGCAATCATTTGCCGGTCGCACGCGACTATCGGCTATCGTTTGCCGAGACAGCCGAAGACAAAGGGTTGCTCAATTGGTTATACGTACCTTTGGACGAAATTAACTACGCCGACCAGCGCAGCCAGATCCATCACATCCGCTTTAATAATACCATCAGTTATTCCTGGTTCAAAGGTTTCAAGACCAGTTTGCTTTACCAGTACGAAAAACAGTTTAATACATCCAGAGAGCTGTATAGTCAAGACACTTACTTTACCCGCAACCTGATCAACCAATATTCAGTCATAGGCTCCAAAGGTATTACCTACAACCTCCCGTTAGGGGCCTACCTTTCGTTAGGCCATCAGGATCTGACCGCTCACAGCGGACGGTTTCAGGCAGACTACCGATTGGACAAAGGTTCTCATTCGCTGGTGCTGCTGGCAGGTATGGAGCTCCGTCAATCAAAATCAAACGGCAACGAACAGGTACTATATGGCTATGATGAAAAAACCGGACTGGCCAAACCTGTCAATCAGGATAGCACGTTTAAGCTTTATCCTTCGGGTAACTGGTCTAACATCTCCTCTTCCAACAGTGTCACCCAAACAGTAGATCGCTTCCGGTCTTATTATGCCAATGGCTCCTATACCTATCAGCATCGCTATACCTTGTCTGGCAGTGCGCGCATCGATCAGTCAAACCTATTTGGCGTCAAAGCCAATCAACGCTCGGTGCCTTTATGGTCAGTTGGGTTTAAATGGAATGCGGCAGAAGAACCTTTTTACAAATTTGACTGGCTGCCACAATTGAATGTTCGGGCAACGTATGGCTATAATGGGAATATTGATAATACCGTTACTGCGTTTACCACAGCCAAATATTATACGGATGCTGAAACAGGACTAGCTTATGCCTCTATTTACTCGCTTCCCAATGCTGACTTGCGTGGGGAGAGAACCTCGCAACTCAACCTTGGAATAGACTTTGGCTTACCCCACCAGTGGTTGGTTGGAAGTGTAGACTACTATACCAAACATGGTAAAGACTTGTTAGGTACTGGCCCGCTGGAATCTACCACAGGCCGCACTAGTTTCAAGGGTAACCTGGCAAATATGCGGGGTAAAGGCTTGGATGTAATGGTCACGGTGCAACCTTTGCAACATGAATACAAATGGAGTTGTACCTTGTTTTCCAGCTTTACAACTGATGAGATTACCAAGTACAATAATACACCATCTAGTATCAGCAACTATTTTGCAGATGGTAGCCTTACGGGTAGCAGCTACACGCCAACAGTCGGCAAACCCTTGTTTTCTGTTTATAGCTACCCCTGGGCAGGGTTAGACCCGCAAACCGGCGCCCCAAGAGGTTTTCTAAATGGTGTGCCCAGTACGAATTATGCAGGCATTACTAAGGCTTACAGCATGGATTCCCTCAAATATCACGGCCATGCGACACCTCCGTATTACGGCTCTTTCCGGAATGACCTGTCTTATAGAAATTTTTCCGTCTCAGTGAACATAAGCTATAAGCTAGGTTATTATTTCAGGCGATCATCCATCCGGTATGATTACCTATTTGCCAGCCACGATGGGCATTCAGACTATGCCAACCGCTGGCAAAAACAAGGTGATGAAATGACGACCGATATACCGGCCCTTATTTATCCTTTAACCTCCGGTAGTGATGCTTTTTATAGTAATTCGTCTGCTTTAGTAGAAAAAGGCGATCACATCCGGTTGCAGGATATCCAGGTTAGTTATCAGTTCCGCAATATCCATTTTTATGTGTACGCCAACAACCTGGGGATTCTCTGGCGCACCAATAATCAAGGGATCGACCCTGATTATGCCACAGATGTATTGCCTCAACCTTTTACTTTATCCGCAGGACTAACAGCCCATTTTTAACACATTATTCCTTGATCATGAAAAAAAGAATATTATTTTTTATCAACTGCTTCTGTTTGCTTTTGTTTAGTTGTAGCGACCAATGGCTGGAAGTAAAACGAGATATCAGCCTTACGGTTCCCAGCACCCTTGATGATATCAGGGCTCTCTTAAATATTGATTTGCTCCGATACGATAATATAGGTTTAGCAGAGGAGAGTGCGGATGAATATGAAGTAACAGATATTACCTTCAATGCCAGAACTCCTCGGGAACGTGCCGCTTACTTATGGGAAAAAAACATACTTGATGGTGTCACCATGCTAACCGAATGGGATGACAACTACAAGCAGATTTTTCAATGCAACGTGGCATTGGATGCTTTACTCCAATATCACCCAGACCCATCAGAGCAACACCTTTGGAATTTACTTTATGGGGAAGCTCTTTTCTTTCGTGCCAAAACGTTCTTTAACCTTGCCCAGCTATTTGCAGCACCTTATGATGCCACAACAGTGGATCAAAAGGAAGGCATACCGTTACGGCTCACGGCGGATGTGAATGAGAAAACCACCCGGTCCAGCCTTCGACAGACCTATGACCAAATTCTTTTGGATTTGACAACAGCTTCCCTCAAGCTGGATGCTCAGCCCCTTGATGTCCGGCAGACTTCCAAACCGGCCGCTTTTTCGGCACTGGCCAGGTGTTATTTAGTTATGCATGACTATGAAAAGGCTGGCCAATACGCCGACTCAAGTCTACAGATCAATCCTGCGCTATTGGATTTTAATGCCCTGACTGAAACGCCGACTTACCCCATTGCTCCTTATAATGTGGAAGTGAACATTTCTACTACCTTGTTTCCTCCTTACGCTATTTTTAACCGCACCAATGCATATATTCCAACTGCTGTTTATGACCTCTATGAAGATAATGATTTGCGTAAAACCATTTTCTTTTATAACAAAGCAGATGGAACTATCGGATTTACGGGAAGCTACCTGGGTACTAATCAATTTTTCCATGGTACTACCAGTAGTGAAATGTACTTGATACGGGCCGAGTGTGCGGCACGTGCCGGTAATATTAGCAATGCTGTTGCTGACCTGAACTCCTTGCGGGAGAAACGTTATCGATCTATTGATTTTACACCCCTGACTGCCGTCATTGCAGAAGATGTAATTCAACTTATTTTACTTGAACGAAGAAGGGAACTTATTAGGCGGGGATTGCGCTGGCAAGACCTACGCAGGTTGAATCAGGAACCCAATCGGTCTGTAACAATAAGTCGGACGGTAAGTGGTGTTACCTATTCGCTGCCTCCCAATGATCCACGCTATGTGATGCCTATTCCCGATTATATTATCCAAGCTACCGGAATTAAACAAAACATTCGATAAAAAAGCGCTATGATTTTAAAAAAGATAATCTTCCTCCTTTGCGGCATTTGCATGGTTATTTACTGTAAGGCGCAGTCCCAACGACATCTACAAATTGGAGATACCGTTCCTAATGTAAGATTGACTCACCTCATTAATTATCCAAACAAAGAGGCCAATCTTTTTGACTTTAAGGCAAAACTGCTCATTCTGGATTTCTGGGATGTCTTTTGCGCTCCGTGTATAGCCAATATGCCTAAAATGGAGGCTTTGCAACAGGAACTGGGACCAGACATCCGTGTTTTACTGGTCACCAGAAGCAGCGTGGAGCTAGTCAATTCCTTATTAAGTAAAAATGAAAAAGCAAGAAATTGTAAGTTACCAATGCTAATTGGTGATACTTTGCTATCAAGTTTGTTTAGTTATCAAACCGTACCAGCATACGCTTGGATAGATAAACAAGGAATTTTAAGGCATTTTACGGGTACCAAACAATTTCTGAATGCATCCGCTATTCGTCAGTTCATCCGTGGTGATACCCTCACTATGCCCGTAAAAAATGAGTATGGAAATTTTAACAGCTTGGAATCTCTGCTTACGGAAGGAGGCGGAAGGAACCTGTCAAAGGTCGATTATTATTCCCTGATCAGCCATTGGGTAAATTTTGATGGGCAGTTTAGTGCTCCCTTGTTTGATACGAAAACAGGTAAGCATATCGGGCTGCACATCATTAATCAATCACGCGTAAATCTGTTTTTATATGCTTACGAAGACTGTTTCCCTGTTGACGGATTTCGACACCAGGAAAATAGGGTCCTAATAGAGTTGCCTGATTCCATAAATTATCAACAATTTGAACAGCACTTTCTGGATGACAATTGGAAAAACAAGAACCTATTTTGTTATGAATCTCGGTTACCACCTGAACGGATACACTTGATACGCGAGGTGATGAAACGCGATTTGGCAAACTATTTTGCTGTCAACGTGAAGTCGGAAAAACGAAGAAAGCAATGTCTGGTTTTAAAATCCCTGAATCAGACAGAACCTGGATATAAAATAAGAAGTGCAGGCGGGAAACCATATAAAAGTTCTCCCCACACGAGAGACAGTTTGGTACTTGTTAATAGTGCATTCAGTGACCTTATCAGGGGGATTGACCGGCTGTTTAGCCAACAAGATGGCGCAGGGAAGATTTTGGTAAACGAAACCAACATAGGGTTATCCTCACCCGTGGATATTCGGTTAACTGGTAATATCCAAGACTTCATCGTTATGCGCCAACAGTTACGTCACTATGGCCTGGATTTGGTAACAGAGGAAAAATTAATTCCCGTAATCATCTTGTACAATTAACAAAATAGGCCATGCCCAAAATGTTCGACATGGCCATTTTGACACCAAGAATAGACCACAAAATTACATATTACTGATCTGTCCGTTCTCCGTAAGCCATAATTGGGTTACCGTTTACATCCAACACAGGTGTCCAGGATGAGGTAGAACTGGCACGCTCAAATAATTGCGCGCAATCCTCCGTTGTGGTATTGTCGCATGGGGCAACATTTAGTGGATGTGCTTTACCAGTGTCATCCACCGTGAACCATCTTTGCTCGTTGTCGAGCGTTTTCCCCACGAGGGCTCCAACTGTGCTGCATAAGCATATCGCCAGTGCAATTGTTTTGAAAAGTCTCCTTTTCATAAGTTTAAAAAATTAAGTGAAAAAATTGTGTTTACCATCTTTCTTTAAAGAGCCTCCGGCTTCCGCTCTATCTGCTGCAGCAAATATTTTTGAAAACGCACCGACTGTATATACAGCCATGCGTAAACGATATCCAAGTAATACAAACCCATTGTCACAAGCACAACCA
Source organism: bacterium A37T11 (assembly GCA_900109895.1). Taxonomy (GTDB): domain Bacteria; phylum Bacteroidota; class Bacteroidia; order Sphingobacteriales; family Sphingobacteriaceae; genus A37T11. The sequence continues at coordinate 129,632 of FOBR01000008.1, read as the reverse complement.
TCGTGATCCCCACATCCAGCCAGAAGTGCTGCAGCCAACTCAAGCTCCAGAGTTCATAGATGCCCAGGCACCGGCAGGGTTCGTCGTTACTAAATACGGTAATCACTAGTAACAGGTAAAAAGTAAACAGCATCATCAAACCCAGGTAGGACCACAACCCCCGCTTCAACCATTGGGGATACCAAAACCCGGCGAATAGACTGCCTGCGATCAATACCATACTTCCACCCAGTAACCGAGCCAACACAGGTGCCAGTATCTCCGGTATCATCCGGGCGCCACGGAGTCCATCCCTAAATTTGGCATAGTCCCACAGTTTATCAATACCAACCAGCAGAAATAGTAGGGCCAGCAGGATAACCAATACCGAAAAAACCAACTCCCGGGTGGTCATTTTTTCTTGCTCTTTTATGTGTAATAATTGCGTTGTTTTCATATTCCAAAAGTAGTGTCCACCAACTACCTACAACATATCCCGGGATACATTTAAACAATTATCTGCTTTTTCCTCCCCTACCCCTGTAAATAGACATCAGTGAAATATTGAGGTAATCGGCTTGTTCCTGCTGGGTGGTTATTTTATGTAGTTCTTTGCAATGGGTTTCAAAAAAGCGGTAACGTTCCACTTCATTTTTTATACTCATTAGGTAGCTGTACATAGTAAGTTGTTTCAATTTTTTCTCCCGCAGTACATGTATCAGCACACTGGCTTCCATACGCTGCTCTTTATAGTCGCGCAAGGAGGTAACAGGTATTCGCAATAGGACACTATCCCGCAGGGCCACGATGTTAAAGTTTACCTGCTTGTTCGTATAGAGGCTTTGGGTGGTCATGAGGCTAAACTTAGCCGGGGCCAACCGCAAAAGGTGGCGCCTTCCCGTCTCATCCCAAACCGCCGCAGCCAGTAGGCCCTCCACTACAAAATACACATAATTGCGCAGGTCACCGGGTTTAAACAACATATCGCCTGCCTGTATTTTAGGCAAAGGATAGGCATGGGCTCGCAGCCACTCCATGTTGGTGTCATCCAGAGCACAATATTTTCCCCAATAGGCATATAAGAATGCGTTGGGGTCACCTGAAAAAGGTAAATTTATATCCATGTTCATAATCTCCTTTAATGCTTATTTGTAAAGTACAAAGGGAATGAACGCGTTATACTTTTCAGGATGACTACATGCAGGTTTTTTCAGCCATCCTAAAAATTATACACAAACTTCACTTTCTTTTCCATAAAAACCATAATAGCCCAATCAAAATAACCGGTAACATAAGCCAATACAGGTTCAGGCTGGCATGCCGGGTAGACTTGTTATTTACCGTTTGGTGCTCCTGATGCTGCTTGCTGGTCATGACCCGGGTCTGCTGGCTATCCAGCCGGCTGCTATCCTGTTGTTTCTTCCCTGTTTGGTACCGCTGCCGGGTACCATTCAACCAAATCCTGGCCCCTGTTCCACTAAGACCACTATCGGCGTTGATCCGGAATGGGCCATCCGTCAGAATAAGTGCTTGGTAACCCAGGCTATCCCGCTGCCAATACGTCTCCAATAAGTTCACTGCCTGTTTGCTGGTTTGAACACCCTGCTGCTCGTAGGCCTGGCTATCCCTTATTTGCTGGTTATCGCTGCTTTGCTTTATCGTTTTGTACCCCGCGCAGCTGGTGAGTAAAAGGATTAGTAGTGTCTTTTTCATTTTATTTGTATGTTTGAATATTGATAGTTAAAATTTAAATCGTTTGGAACGAGGTGGATGTGTTTATATAATGACTAATAAGGGTCGATCTGTTCTTTATATCGGTGTTACTTCCGATCTTAGATCAAGAATCTATGAACATCAGCATCATAAATACCCATCATCTTTTACTGCCAGGTACAACCTGGAATGTTGTATTTATTATGAGTTTTTTAGTGACATAGAAGAAGCTATTCAACGTGAAAAACAACTTAAAGGATGGTCACGTTCAAAGAAAAATGATTTAATCTCTTCTGTAAATCCTACTTGGAAAGATCTTTGGATTGAAATTGAAACTTGGTAACTGAATATAAAATAGACATCATACTTAGGAGATGTTTCGACTACACTGCGTTCCGCTCAACATGACGATTTTAGAACGTCATCCTGAGCGAAGTGAAACGAAGTCGAAGGATCTCTGCCATCATTAACAGCACTCTTTTTATAATCCTGCCTCTGCACTTAATAGATGTTTCGACTACACTGAGTTCCGCTCAACATGACGATTTTAGAACGTCATCCTGAGCGAAGTGAAACGAAGTCGAAGGATCTCTGCCATCATTAACAGCACTCTTTTTATAATCCTGCCTCCGCACTTAATAGATGTTTCGACTACACTGCGTTCCGATCAACATGACGATTTTAGAACGTCATCCTGAGCGAAGTGAAACGAAGTCGAAGGATCTCTGCCATCATTAACAGCACTCTTTTTATAATCCTGCCTCCGCACTTAATAGATGTTTCGACTACACTGCGTTCCGATCAACATGACGTTCTAAGGTAATATCAAAATTAGAACGTCAAACTTGTTATCCAAGGATGACGTTCTAAAAAAATTTACCTCGCCACACAATCCAACGTATAGCTCCAATCACTAGCTCCATGCGTATTAATCGCCCGGACCTGCGCAAAGTATATTTTGGTAGCCGTGACCGGGGTCAATACATTGTTCCGGGAGCTGGTCGTGTAGAGTCGATCTCCCCATACCGGCTGGCCATCGGGGCCGACTTCTGCCGTAAAACGGTATTCATACCCCGTTGCAAATACCACCGGATTGAAGTCCAAGCGCATCTGCCCGCGTTGCCGGCCATCCCCCAGCTTCAGCCCACTGGGCGTTTCGGGGGGCAGGCCTGCGCTGCGTGGGGTACTGATGTCAAACCCGGAGCTCAACAGTACGGGCAAGGAACTGCCGGCCTGAATGTTTACCTGAAAGGTTAATACCCGGAGCCATTCCTCTAAGGTTTGGCGGCTCTCGTTTTTAATACTGGTCTCTAGTGGGCTACCCTTACGGCGTGCCGCCGACAGCTTGGTTTCAAAATCAGCCAGCAATGTAGTGCCACTGGTCAGATCCAGTACCGCCGGGTCATAGTTGGCATTGCCCGTAAGGGCGTTGATAATTGTATGAGTTTTGGTGGCCAAAAGTTCATCGGCCATTTTTTTAAAGTTGTTTAAAGCTTGACGTGCCATTTTTTTTAATATTAATTTTATTTCGATCATTTTATTTAACCTTCATCCAGAGCGACCGCGATGATTACGGTGAAACCCAATTCGCTACGCAGTAAATGGATCTTGTCTGCCTGCGTTTGCGGTGTACCCCCTCCTGCGGTCCATCCCGGGCGTTCACCGTCCCGTCGGGTACAGTGTTGCCTTCGACGGTGATCACCATTTTATCTCCCCATTTGTCCACAAAACCACAATGGGCAATGCGTTTGAGTTTGGGAAAATAGATGCCGAAGACATCGCCTGTGGAGATGTGATTAATTACGTCTGTCCATTTACCCCGTTCCCACAAAATCCTTTTTATCGGGAACAAGGCCGGTGCCCACCCATTCTTTGGGTTTTTAAGCCCGGCCTCCGTTAAGGTCCAGCATACAAAAGCTGCGCACCAACTTTTTCCTGTTTCCTGCCCGACGGCTTTTAGGTATTTCTCCACTTGTGGCCCGTCGTTCAGGCCGGTCTTCTCCCGCACCCCAACCTCTGCGAGGTAAATTTTGCGGAGGGTTTGACGTTGTTGAGACAAGAAATACCTTGTCTCAACGATTATAGCACGGCGATGAAAACCAACACCAGCGCCCAGAAATACGATAAGTACAGGCAGCCATAAAAGCAAGTTTTTTGCCATGGGGTTATTTTGTTAAATAGTGGTTTGACCATACCGGCACATAGCCAGCTTGTGATTAGTTTAAATACCAGGGTAACCAATACCGCGTACAGCAGTACACTCAGCATGCCGGCATCCAAAGGTGCTGCCATCCTATCCAGCATCCAGCTGTACCAGGTACTGAGCAGGAATGCCACGAGTAGCAGCAGTACCATCAGTAGTTGCAGCATCCAGTGCTGGTAGTTGTGTTTAATCCACGTTATCCACTTTTTTTGATCGCTCTTTTCTGGCTGGACCGCCAACTCCCTGACGATCCCCCATGCTACAGGTTGAGCTACCTGTTCCGTTAATTGAATCAATGGTTGCATTTTGTTGCTTGTTGTTTTTTAATTTTTCTTTCAACACTGCAAACATGGGGATTCCTGCAAGGCGGTTCAATCCAGGCTCCGAAGTAGGAAGTTTGTGGAAGATTACGGTGGTTTGTGGAAAACTTAACATGATGTTTATTAGAACATCCTGCTGAACGAAAGTAACGACAGAACGTCATCCTGAGCGTAGCCGAAGGATCTCTGCCATTATTTACATCGCCTCGACTCCCCACGTTTCCTTCTCACTACCCACACTCGGGATGACGATGTGAAGAAAAACTTGGGCTAGATTAGGGAATTTCGTAGTTCCTTTCTTGAGCACAATAATTTAGTTCCAGAAAAAATTGAAAAATCCTAAGAGAACTACGACCATGAACGAGTGCATAAGGATTTTGCTTGAGTGAAATACGAGAACCCCTTAGATCTATGCCCTTATTCTTTCAGGAAAAATGAATAAGCACAAGAGAAGAATGGCTCTACGGGAAAGTTAAATGAAATATTCCTGGAGCTAAATTGATGTTCTTCAGAGAAAAATCACTTTTCCTTTGGGAGAAATTTTATATTTCCAGAGCCAAATGATAATATTTTGCTCCGCTCAGAATGACGGTTTAATGAGCTTTCCGATTTTCGCTCAAAAAGATCTTCGGATGATCAAGCACCGCCTGCGTCACCTCCTCATGCCGGCACATTTCTTTCCCGTCCAGGTCGTAGACGCGGAAAAAGCCGCTGCGTTTGAGTTCGTAGAGTTTAGATTTTTGGATGCTGAACATGGCCATCAGGTCGTTGTTGTCCAGCCATTCTTTATACGGCAGTGACTTGGTGATCATACAATCAATAAATACCTGCAACCGGTGGTCCATGTGCTGTAAATGCACCATTAATTGGTTGAATTGATCGTGCTGATGCTGGCCTAGCCGGATGTCAATCGTCTTGAGTACGCTGGTCATGGCCATTTGTTGCTGGACCATTGTATTGAGAACGGAATAATAGGGTAAATGTGAATCCATAATTTATATTAAATGTGTTACATAAACTGATAACGCAAAGAAAAACAAGACCCTATAGATGAAAGGATGATGTAAAAGAGGTTTTCCCAGACATCCTGAAAAAAAGCTTCCTTTTTTGGATAAAGGATTGATTATTAAAAGAATTATTTTTTATATTTACGACGAAATATGAATCGTAAATAAGATAAATGATGGGCCAGTCATCCCCAAACACAGCAATCCTGGACCAATCCATACAGGAATTGCCCCTGAGCGAGGAATTCAAGCTACGTAGCACGCTTCTGGGGTTTAATACCCTCCGGGAAATCTCTTTATCCAATAAGAAAAGGGTCTTCACCAAGAAAGACTTTTCGATCTTCTGGTGGAACGAGCTGTTGGATTTTATGGAAGAAAAAGGGTTGTCTAATTATTTAAATCGGTAGGTTTATCAGTCTACACCGCTACTCCATATTCCCGCTCCATATGTTCCCCCAGTTTTTTGAAAATTTTAAACACGACTTTGGCATCGTGTGCCGTGGGAAAAACATAGAAATCGACCCGGAAGGTATCCGGATCAAAGATTTGGGCTTGTTTTGAACCGAAATGGTTAGCGATGAATTCAAAAAAGCGTTTGGGTTTGGGTATGGTAAATACTTCACAATCCCGGAATACCTTAAACAGCAGGGCCAACTGAGATACGGACAGGATACTTTCGATGTGAATGGGCAAAAAGCCGTTTTCTTTGAGTTGGGTGGTCATGCGCAGTACCCCTTCCCAAAGATCTACCTGTCCAGAAAGAAACCCCTCCACTTGTTTGTGGATGCCGGGCAAACCGCTGATGAAATAGCGGTTATTTTTTTGCCGGTCGGAAGTATGGTTGGACAAGAGCTCCCGGAAGATGCGTAAGCGTTCCATCAGGGGGTAAGCTGGCGGCACCTGTGATAGAAATTGGTCCCGGCGCCATTGATAAAACTGTACGGAGTTCAGGTTGTGCATACACAGCAAGTGTACTATCCGTTCCTGCAGGGATAGGTTACTTTTGGGTTCTTCTGTTATTGATTTGAGTAGGGGCATCAGGTCTCGCAGGTACCGGGCTTTGCGGATGGCTACACGCTCTCCATCTGGCAGGCATCTGAATTGAAAGGTATCTTCGAGGAGTTTGATGAGCCCACCGTCAACTTTGGCCTTTTTCATAGCCCGTTTTATAGGCGTAAAGGCTTCCGTATTTTGCTGCCGTTCCAGCGCCAGCAGGGCTGTTGGCAGCACGGCTTGAGCATCCAGGTAATCTTGTCCATAACGGTGCAAATGCTCCCAGATGCGAACTAGTGCTTCCCGGAGATCGCCATCGGGTAGTTGGTTGATCATGTTGCCCAATAACAGTTCCTGATCTCTGAAATAGCGTTGCAGTCGCTTGGTATTCCACTTACCGATATAACTGTGGTACGTCATCATGACCCAGTCGGCTTCGGCATCGATCTCTTTTTTATCGGCCATAAGGTCTTCTCCGGATAAGGTTTGCCGAACCCAGATCCAGAAGTTTTCTTGTAATATGTCGGGATTAGAGATTTTACTCATATTGATGTTATTTTTAGTGTATTTGGTTGGTAAATCAGTGTAGGAGGCTACTCAAGATGCCCCCTACACTCAGACTTTGCCTGCCAATTGGCGCTAGAAAAGGCTTTAATTTTCTAGTTTTTGAATGTTAGGTAGCGGTTCTTCTTGAGCGATGGCTTTTGCAGCTTCTATCGCTGGAACGGCGGTGGTTTCATGCCTCAGTCTACTACTTTCAAAGGTGAAAATATTCACGTTTTTATCTACAATTAAAGGTTGCGGATATCCAAAGATATTGTATTTCAATATAACGGGCGAATTAGCTCCCGTACCTCCTGTATATAGATTAACAGCATGTCCGGATGTATACGAGCCGCTATTGACGGATTTTAACCATTGATCTTTACTTTTGTCAATACAAACCGTCATAAACACCACATTAGGATCGTCTTTGTAGCGCTCTTCGATATTCCTTAGTTCCGACTGATAAAAAATCATGCAGTTTGCGCAACCAGTATACCAAAAGTCGATAAAAACAGTTTTCCCTTTAAAATCAGACAATTTGATCATATTTCCATTGATATCTGGAAGTTGAAAATCAAAGGCTTTCTGGCCCGGCAACATCATTCTGAATTTCTCTATCTCAGCAAGAAATTCTTTATTTTTAATTTGATGTATCGAATCGTTGAAGATCAACGATAAGTGTTTTAATTGATTGCCATAATTAATAATTAAATAGGTCCCCAGCTTATCTTGAAGTTTCTGACTAGTTACCATTTTATACATTTTGAAGTAAACTGCTGTGTCTGATTTTTGTCCCTTATTATTTAAGCGGTAATCATTCAAAGTTTTATTCCAAAAGAACGGACTGTAAAGATGAGAAATTACTTTTCCATCATCACTTATATCATTATCATCATAATAGGTAGTCCAGTAGGATTCCTTAAATTCATTGGAAGTTGTATCAAAATTAGGTTTTGCTAATTCAAAACTATTATTCATCTCCATCCGGGTACCATATTTACCGATGATATCCGCTTTTAAAACATTATATGAAATGTCAGAGATTTTATTTTTAAAAGACAATAAGATTTTTAACTCTTTTGCTTGTAAAGCCATTGCACCTTGGCTTTGAGCTACCGAATCATAATAAACCGCCATTTCTGGGCGGTATCTAGCCAGATATTTTTGTGATCCGAATCCGCTAAAATTCAATTGAAGTTTTTTACTCTGATCAACGGTGATCTTTATGTTATCACCTTCCTCTACAAAATACCAATCCAAAAATGGTTTTAAATCGTTATCCAAAACGCTGATGTAGCCATATTTAGTGACTGGTAAAATCACCTTATACGATCGCCCGGTTTTTTTAAATTCTATCTTCGATGTGTAATGGTGGGCTATATCAGCATAAAGTGCATTTTTAGAATAATAGGCAGAAAGCGAAGTTGGAAATTCTTTGCTGTTTACATATGTTATAGTGATAGTAACCTGATTTAAAGATGTCTTTTTGCAAAACCCTAAAACCGGCATAAAAAGCAAAAAGAAAGTTAGTTTTATTATATAATTTTTCATTTGTTATAAATTAAAAAGTCTATCCTAGTTTTGTTCAATGCCGCTTAGAGTAATCTCAGCGTCCGGAATTGGAAAAACATACTTAGGATCATTTTTTTTCAAGGTATAGGTGACACCGTTTACGGTATGGGTGATGTCTTTGGCATAAGCCCCACCTTCCAGATTAAAACGCCGCAGATCTGACCAGCGAAGACCACGAAACACCAATTCTTTCCGCCTCTCCGTCAATACAAGTCCCAAAATATCCGAGACCTGATCAACGGTATAGGGGTGATAGGAACCTGTTTTATAACGATTGATCAATAATGCATTCAGATCATCCAATGAGCCCTGTTTGTTACCGCTCCTGGCCAGGCATTCTGCCCTTATTAAATACACTTCATCCGTAGCAGGCCCATTAAAAGGATAAACTCCTGTAAGATAACTGCCTCTAAATTCATGAGAACCAAACCTTACATTCGGCCTAAAAAAATATGTTTTCCTTAAATCGTCAATATCGTACAAATTATACAATTCACTTGACACCGGTATAAAATTTAAGTAAAAAGATGTGGAAGAAAGACACAAAACTTCTGCATTATAAGTTGGCGGCCCCTTGAATGCAAAAGTGCCGGGTATAATATCATTATAATTGATTAAGGTATTATATGTATTCAAACAACTATCTGCGTACATTTTGGCATGGGAATAATCACTCATGGATAAATATATTCTGGCCAGTACCGCGTAGACCGATGCCTTGGTAGGCCGGTTTTTATTTCGGTCCGTGACCTCTTTCGGCAATAGGGAAACGGAAGATTTAAGATCAGCAAAAATTTTCGCGTAGGTCTCCGCAAGCGTCCCTCTTTTGACCTTCTCATCAATTAAAGAGTTTTCTTTATAAGGTATACCCAAATCCCTACTAGCAGTTCCTGTTGAAAACGGCTTGGCAAAAACCTGGGTTAAACAATAATGATTAAACCCCCGATAATATAAAGCGGTTCCTTTGATTGCATTATAATCTAGCATGTTGTTTTCATTCATATTAAATGATTTCAACGCATCTAAAACTACATTTGCATAATAAATGGCCAAATATGGAAATTGCCAATCACCAATCGATTGCCCATTATAGTGATTATCAGCCCAAATATATGAATTTCTTGCAATTATATTTGTTGAAGAAAATTGTCCATCTGGAATGGTCACATCATCACCAGCAAATTCATGTAATCCAGGGCTATTCTGATTATACAATATACCGTAGTCCAAAATCTGCCGAAAATCTACTAACGTTTGCGGAACCGATTCACTTTTATCGGGAATGGAATCTAAATACTTTTTACATCCTGTATTCAGGACTAATCCAAAAATGATTACCCCATATATATATCTATTTTTCATCTTTCTTTCTTTAAAATTCTGCTTTAAAACCGATAGTGATTGTTTTTGGTTGATATAAATTGTATGGTGCGTATAAATATTGATATTTATCGGGATCTAACCCCTTTTTAGAAGCCGTCCATAAAAGCCCAAGATTAATTGCTGTAGCAAACACATTCAGGTTAGTAACATGTAAGGCTTTGGCTGAGTTTAAATTTAACTGGTAATTTATTTGGATATCATTCAGCCTGATGAGATCTCCTTTTTCAACCAAAACGCTTGAATTGGTATAAAAGCCGTCCCTGGATGGGTCTGCTGGGTATATTAAGGATGGGACATCCGTACTTTTTTCATCACCCGGTTGTTGCCATCTCTTCTCAAAATCATTGCCTGTAAAATACCCATATTTATTAATTACACTATTATAATCAATCGATTTCCGTTTAAAATAACTACCAAAATGGTAGGTTATATTAAAAGAAAGGGAGAAGTTTTGATAGGCGAATGTGTTGATCAAATTGCCAAAAATCGGGGGTACTGAAGGCCCGTTATAAATCAGGTCTCTTGGGGATAATGAATTGGTTATCTGACTGTAATTTTTACTGATTTCACCGTTTACATATCCTTGTGGATCACCCGTTTCCGGATCAAGACCTGCCCATTTATAAGTAAATACACCATATAATGGTTTTCCGGTGATGGGAATACCTCCTAAATATTGGTCATTGGATGTCGGTTTAATTTTGTAATTGGTAACCGTATTGGTGTTGTAATTAAAATTCAAGGAAGAATTCCAAGCCAATCGCCCTTTTATATTAACACTTTGCAGGGCCAAATCTATTCCCTTACCACTGAGATTCGCATTATTTCCCTTAAATTGCGTTAATCCAGAAGAAGGTGCTAAGGGTGTATACCCCATAAGATCTACCCCCTTTTTATAATAGTAATCCAGGCTTCCGTTTAATCTGGAATCAAAAAGTGCAAAATCTGCACCTAGGTTTATTTGGCCGCTTTTCTCCCAAAGCAAATTTGGATTGGGAGGATTTACAATAAATGCATCCCTCTGACCCAAAGCATTGCGTCCAACACTTGTAACCAGTAAAGCACTTACCGATTTATCGATGTTTCCGCTATAGCCATAAGTTACCCGCAGTTTTAATAAATTCATGGTATTCACATGAAAAAAATTTTCTTTATTGACTATCCAAGCTAATCCGGTTGACCAAAGAGGATTCCACTTCTGATTGCTGTTGACGCCGATCAGATTGGTACCATCTTTCCGTGCACTGGCTGACCAAATGTATTTTTGTTTAAATGTATAAGCCGCATTGGCAAATAAGGACACATATCTTTCGGATAATTCAGTAACATTACTCATATCGGGTATCTGACGCTGTCCCCCGGTTATTATAGTTGTATATTGATTAACAAAATCCACCGGTGAGACACTGGCAGGCAATTCATTATAGCCATAAATTGTATTCACGAAACCATTTGTAGCTATATCCCGGATTTCTGACCCGATTATAGCTGAAAGTTGGTGATCAAAACCAAACGTCTGATTGATATTGAATGCAGCGCGCCCGTATTGGGAGGTATATTCGTTATTTTGTAAATTCAATATTCCACCCAAAGGCACCGCCCGGATGACTTCCCGCGTATTCGGATTTATGGAGCTAAAGGTATTGATCAGGTCTCGGGCATAAAAGGTTTCCTGTCCATACAAATTTCTATACGTTGTTGTCCCTTTTCCATATTGGTATTTCGCATCCACATTAAGCCACTTTAAAATTTTATAGTTCACGCCCAGATCAAAGCGGTAATCGACTATTTTTACGGTATTATCACTATTTCGCAATTCATCCAACGGACGATAGGTCCAATCCAGTAATTTACCTTGGCCAATTGTATCCATAAAATTTGCTTTATATTTGTCTAAGGAAAGTGCATGGCCGTTTTCATCCACTAGTTTTGCATAGGGATATAAATTACTATTACCCGGAGCTGGGGTTTGGAAATTATTAGATGTGGTGCTTTGCGTGTATTGAAATCCCGTAGAAATGTTTAATTTGTCATTTGCCGTTGTAAATGTATTGGAGCCATTTAGGCTTAACCGGTTATAACTATTATTTACGTAGTTGCTTAGGTCTTTGTCCCACCCACCGGATAGATAATAGCTATGATGGCTACCACCGCCACTTAAATTTAACGCGTATTGTTGCGCAACAGATCGTTGATACCAGTACTTCGTCAATTCGTCTTTTACATTGTAGCCCTTTAACAGATCTATTTGGCGGTTTGCCTCATCTGCAGAAATTAGGCTATCCCGTTGATCAGCCAAAATTTGCACGACGGGTGTAATGGCTGGGTGGTTATAGGTGTCTGACAACCGGTAATTATAAAATCCCTGGTCAAAAAGATACTTTTCCATTTCAATATAGTCTGAAGTGGAGGTGGAAGTTAAAGCAGGTTTTTCACTAATCGTTACATTTGCGGTTAAGGAAACTTTGAGTGGCTGATTCATTTTCCCTTTTTTGGTGGTGATGACGATCACTCCATTGCTTGCCCTTGCGCCCCAAATACTTGCCGCTGCTGCATCTTTTAAGATCGTGACATCCTGAATATCATTTACATTAATATTTTTAATATCCCCTACGTAAGGAAAATTATCCAGTACAATTAATGGGATAGTATTGGCAAAGATGGTGCTTTTACCACGGATGTTTATCCCTAATGTATTGCCTGAGTTGGCATCATCATACAAAAGGCCATTCGTAACACCGCTAAGTCTGGAAATCAAATCTACTCCCGGATTTCGGTTAAGCAACTTATTATCTACAAAGGTAAAAGAACCCGTTGCGCGTTCTTTGGGTAATTGTTGGTAACCGGTATTAACGATTACTTCTGCTTCTTGCAGCTGAGCATTGGTTCGGTGGAGGATAATAGTGCCAGTTAAGCTGGTGACGGGTATTTCGCGGGTGGTGTAGCCGAGAAAGGAGATTTGGAGGGTGGCGTCTTCCTCAACGCCTCTTAAGGTAAATTCCCCATTTTTGTTGGTGAAGGTGGCGCGGTTCGTTTCTTTGATACGGACTGTGGCATTTTCTAAGGGAGTGCCCAGGGAATCGGTGACGCGACCGGTGATGGTTTGTTGTTGGATTTCGTTAGGTCCCCCGACAGTTGGGGAACCAGCGAATGCGTCGATGGCACGATCCAAAATCGATTTCTCTTTCTCAGACACCACCACAGCCTTATTCTGGATCGTGTATTCCAGGGTTTGGCCTTGGAACAGTTGTTCCAGCACCTGGCTGAGCTCGGCCTGCGCTACCCGGATGGTGACGGGTTTGCTGTTTTGGAGCGTGCGGCTGGACACCAGGAAATCATAGCCGGTTTGTTCGCGGATCTTGTCAAAAACCACTGACAACGGGCTGTTCTTTTCATACAGCGTAATTTTTTGTGCATAACCAGCGGCACTTACGTGCATGACCGCTAGCAGGATAAAGAGGGTACTTATCTTCATGACCCTGATAAATTTGGGGTAAATTTTATACATTTGTCCTAAGTTTTGGATTGATGCGTGCCGGGAGCAACTTGCCAGTTTCAGCCCGGAACGCGGTTTAACACTCGAAAAATAGTTTTAACGGTCCTAACAGCTGCCAGGGAAGCGGCGCCCACCGTTTTCCTGGCTTTTTTTAGTCCGTCACGGATAATGTGCTCCTATCGCTTGACGATGACCCTCCTTTCTTTTACCTGAAAATGTACAACCTTGGTTTGTTCCAGCAATTGCAGCACTTCGCTAATGGGCCGGTCCCGCCGGATGGTGCCATTCATCCCGTCATCGGGGGCAGGGCCTTCATAGCTAACTTGGATATCATACCAGCGCTCCAGCTGTTTCATAACTTCCCGGATGGGGGTATCGTGAAAACGGAAGTAGCCGTTGTGCCAGGAGACGGTTTGCTCGATATCTGCCTTTGCCTTGGTTAGGGTATTCTCTTTATTTATACTTTGTTCTCCGGGAGACAAAATAACCGCATTGCTTCCCCTGACTTGAATGCTTCCACTTACCAGCGTTGTTTTAACGACCGGCTCGTACGAATTGATATTAAATGCTGTACCCAAGACGATGGTCTCCTGACCATTACTCTTCACGGTAAAGGGTTTGTCTTTAACCTGTGCAACGTCAAAAAATGCTTCACCCGATATTTCAACGGTTCTGGTATCGCCGTTAAAGCGAGTTGGATACGTTATAGAGGATTGGGAGTTGAGCCAAACTTTGGTGCCGTCAGGTAAGATGATTTGATACTGGCCCCCCTTCGGGGTAGATAAAATATTATTTACGATTTTAGATTTACGAGTTACGATTGATTCTCCTGACGCGCCAGGGCCTTTCCCCTTTTCCGCCAGAACGTTATTTCCGTTTTGGTATTTGATGTCTTCGTCGTTGACGATGATGCCGCTTTGCGCTGAGTCTAACTTCACCGTTGTTCCGTTAGCCAAAGTCAGGGTGGCTTGGTTGTAGCCGGGGGCTATTTGATTTACGATTGTTGATTTACGATTTACGATTGCTGCGCTTCGATAAAAATATAAGGTGGTGGCTAGTGCCACGAGCAGTATGGCGGCGGCGGTATAGTACCACTTATAGCGCGGGGTGGATTTTGTGGGGAATAGGGTTGCTGTTAGGCGGTGTTGCACCCGGTTAAGGACGGTTTGCCGTTCGGGTGTGGTGCTTTCTTCTTCGGGAGGGTCGCTTTCAAGGGCTTGCCTGATCAGGTTGCTAAGCTCCGCGGTATCGCCTGTGCCGAAATGGCTTAGCAATGCTTGCATTTCTGCAGGGCTGCATTTGCCTTCGACAAAGCGGCTGAAGATTTCTTGCCATGGATATTTGGGTTCCTGCTCCAAAATTTTATTGTTTGTAAGCTATTACGGAACTTGCCGAAAAAACCACTACGCTAAACTAAAAAAAATTAAATTTTTTTTATCCGTGGGTTAGGCAGTATTCCAATACCAACAGCACAATACCGGCATTGCTGATGTAGTTTTGGATAAATTGGTTGGCTTTGGTCATCTGGTTGCTGACGGTGGCGGGCGAAATGTTAAGTTTTTCTGCTGCTTCCTGATAGCTTTTGCCTTCAAGTTTGCAAAGTCGGTATATTTCGCGGCGTTTGGGTGGTAATTGATCGATGGCTTCTTCCAGCCGGGCCAGGTTGGCCTCGTATATTTCTTCGGCGGCCTCATCCGTTCCGGTGAAATAAGCGGTTCCGCCCTGCAGCAATTGGTCATATAATACCTGGTTTTTGGCTGCCTGCCGGAAATGGTCACTAACAAGGTGTTCGGCAATGCGAAACAGGTAGGCTTTGAAGGATAGTGCCGGGTTGATGCCTTCCCGCTTTTCCCAGATGCGCATAAACACATCCTGCAATAGTTCTTCGGCTACTTCTGCCGATTTTGTCAGCTTCAGGAGCTTTCCGTAGATTCGGTTGCTGTGTGCTTTATAAAAATAGTTAAAGGCACTTTCATCCCCTTGCCGCAATTGCAGCAGCAGGTCCTGTTCATTAATGCCTTCCTGATTTTCCATTGTACGGTCTAAATGTAGGGATGTATTTTTAAAATTGCAAATAGCAAAGGGGTTTTTAACGAATAATGGTAACGTTTACGGATTGGTGCAGTTATTTTTACGACCGTTTTGTAAAACAGCCTAAAAAAAAGTTAAAGTCCGTTAAAATGTTTAAAATTTTTTATTGAACCTATTATATTTGGTATGTGATAAAACGCTACCAGCTGCTGTTTTGTTTGTTAGGCCTCCCCTTTTGCGGGATCGGCCAAACTGTGCAAGGTTTTTTGTACGATGCTGAAACCGCGCAACGGGTGTCGGGTGCCCGCATTCTGAACGCCACGACCAAAGCGGTGACGACGACAGATATGCGGGGTGTGTTTATGCTGGCTGCTAAAGACGGCGACGTAGTGATCACCGATGCCGAGGGTTACTTTCCTGATACGGCTACCGTAGTGCAGCAGAAAGACCTGGTCTTTAAACTCAAACGGTCATCCATTTTATTAAAGGAGGTAACGGTGATCGGGATGCCCGGCGTTAAAAAAGAATTTATGAACAAGAAGGACTATGAGAGCAGTTATAAGGCCAGTACCGATGCAACATCTTCCTTAAACCCGGGTCGGGGAACCTCCGGGGTGGGCACCGATTTCCTCTATGCTTTGTTTACCCATAAATTAAAGCAGGCTAACTACCTGGACAGCCTAATGAGACGTGACCGGGAGAATGCGTCCATTGATGCACGCTTCTCCAAGTCGTTGGTTGGCAGGATAACTGGTTTGAAGAACGATGATCTAACCGACTTCATGGTTCAATACCGCCCTTCCCTCGATTATATCCGCAGCGTGTCTGACTATGAGCTGATCGGCTATATCCGCGATAGCTATTTGCAATACAAGGAAAACCCCGAAGCTTATCGCATACCACCGCTGGTGAAAGACAGCGTCATCAGGGATAGTTTAATAAAACCGCTATAAGTGCTATTTTAGCACAATATTTGCTCAATCATTGTTATTATATGATTGCAGCACTCCGTTCCTTAAGACACCCGAACTACCGACTACAGATCACTGGCCAAGCCATCTCCCTCATTGGTACCTGGATGCAACGTGTTGCTGTAAGCTGGCTGGTATACCGCATTTCAGGTTCGGCACTGATCTTGGGCCTTATCACCTTTGCGCAGCTTTTTCCTACGCTCGTCATTTCTCCTTTTGCGGGTAGCTTTGCTGACCGGCATAATAAGTACCGTACACTAATGATCACGCAAACGGGCCTGATGATCCAAGCAGGCTTGCTGGCCTTGTTGGTGTGGTTTAAAGTGTACAACCTATGGTACATTGGTGTGCTGGCCCTGATGCAGGGTATTATCAGCGTTTTTGACGTGACCTCACGCCAGTCTTTGCTAAAGGAGTTGGTGCCCGTAAAGGAAGACTTGCCCAATGCCATCGCGCTAAACTCATCGGTATTTAATGGTGCGCGTATGATTGGCCCGGCCGTAGCGGGTGTAGTGTTGAGCGCCTACGGCGAAGCGGTGTGTTTTACGGTTAATTTTGTAAGTTTTATAGCGGTGTTATTGACGTTATACCTCATGAAACTTGACCTAAGGCCTATGGTTGGGTCTAAAGAAAACTGGAAAGAGGCATTGGTAGAGGGCTACCACTACCTGCGACGATCACCGCATATTGCTTCGCTCATTTTATTGCTTACGGCCAGCAGCCTGCTGGTGATGCCCTATTTCAACACCTTGCTACCGGTGGTGGCTAAAGAGATTTTTCACGGTGATGCCAAAACTTTCAGCTGGTTTGAGAGCGCGGCAGGTATGGGCGCGATGTTTGGGGCGGTATATATGGCGTTTCAGAAGGCAGGCCGGAATTTGCGTTTTTTAGTAATAGGTGCTTCTGCCTTACTGAGCTCTTCTATTTTTTTGGTTTCAACCATTCATCACCTTTGGTCTGCATTGGGTTTTACCATGCTGGCGGCGACGGGGATGATGGTCCAAAACTCCTCGATCAATACCTACATCCAAACGCATTCGCCGGCAGCTTTGCGGGGCCGCGCTATTAGTTATTACGTGATGGCTTTTCAGGGAGTTTTGCCGTTGGGTAGTCTCTTGGCGGGTTTTATGGCGCGCCAAATGACTATTCACTATGCGTTAATTGTTCATGGGGTGGCCGGGCTATTGATCAGTCTTTCGTTTGCGCTCTATATTCGCCACCGTATACACGACCATCCGGAAATACTGCCGAGGGTAATAGCACCGGCGCCTACCATTGATACTAGTACGTCAGCGTAAGACCTCCTCCCCAGCCCATATCGCTGTCGTAGTGCGTAGAAAGGGAAAATACCCGGGTAACGATATAACGTAATCCGGCCATGTATTCTTTGTCGGTATTGCCCATCAGGTTGAGCCGCAGTCGCTGTGACAAGGGGATGTCTTCTCTTTTTAACTGTATACGTACTTTTCCTTTGCTGTCCAGCCTGGCTTCACTCAAAAAAAGCAGGGGAAGGGTGTATTGTACCCCAACGACTGCTGCCTGGCGGTTGTTTTGGTTGCTCCGCTGCCCAAACATGTTTTTCCCTGGTACATTGACCCGTGTATTGTGGTGGTAATCAAAACCAATGAAAGGCATGAACCACTGCATACGGTCCAGGTAACGGCCTAGGTAGGTTTCACTTTCAAATCCGTGGACGGCCTTTAGGCCCAGACGCCATTCGGTAGAAACCTGCCAGCGGGTATTGGCTACTTGCAGCTCGCCGTCGCTACCGTTGCTCTCCAGACCCACCGTGGCTGAGGGATAAAACCGGCGGTCATCCATGCCTAGCTTGTGCATGGCTTGCATGGGGTTGGGCAGCTGGGGGTTGGGGGCCGAACCTTCGTAGTGAAAAATGCGCCCCATGCCAGCCATCATGTGGTAGAGGATGTGGCAATGGAAAAACCAGTCTCCGCTCTCGGTGGCTGCAAACTCGATGATATCGGTTTCCATGGGCATAATGTCAAGCACGTTTTTAAGGGGTGCGTATGCACCATGCCCGTTAAGCACCCTGAAGTCGTGCCCATGCAGGTGCATGGGATGGCGCATCATGGAATTGTTATACAAAATGATCTTAACGTTGATGCCTTTTTTAATGGGGATGACGTCTGTTTCTGAAACGGTTTTGTTGTCCAGCGTCCATACGTACCGGTTCATATTGCCCGTAAGCTCAAATTTCAGGACCTTTTCGCGGCCTTTTCGTAAAGTGCTTTTTTCGGGTGATCGCAGCATACCATAATTTAATGTTTGATAAGCATTGCTGTCTGTACCCATACCCGGTCCTTCCGGATACATGACGGTATTCATGTCCATTTGCTGGTTGCTCATCTCCATTCCCATGGGGTTCATACTACCATTCATCTTCATCATGCCGTTCATCATTTTCATGCCTTCAAAATAATGAAGCTTGCCCAAGGGTTTGGCAGAATGCTTTTTTCCACTGCCAAGCCATAGGGATGTGCTGCGCGTACGGTCTTCGCCAGTCGATAAAAATTCATAGCTGCCGTTGCCTGGAATAGTCAGTACCACATCGTAGGTTTCTGAAGGGGCGATGATGAGGCGGTCTACTTCCACTGGCGCTACAGCGTTGCCATCATTGGCTACTACAGAAATTTTGCTCCCGGCCCACGTGAGCCAGAAATAGGTGGATGACCCGCCATTTACGATGCGCAGCCTAACTTTATCCCCGGCTTTGTATCCAGGGTATTCTCTTACTTCGCGGCCATTGGTCAGCAGCTTTTCATAATAGACGTCGCTTACATCCATCGCGGCCATTCGTTTCCATTCATTAACCAGTTTGGTTTTGAACTCGCCGTGGCTTATGGCTTCAGCATAGCTTTGGGTACTGCCTTTCTTGATAGCAAACCAATCGTTGGCATTGTGCAGGTAGCGCTCTACGGTACTTGGTTTTAGATCGGTCCAGTCGCTCAGTACGACTGGTATGGTGGGAATAGCAGGTTCATTGGCTTTATTAAAGATCAATGCACCGTATAGGCCGCTCTGCTCCTGCAGCATGGTGTGGCTGTGGTACCAATAGGTACCATTTTGAATAACCGGAAATTTATAGAGATAGGTGCTGCCGGGTTTGATGGGTTGCTGCGTTAGGTAGGGTACGCCATCCACACTGTTGGGTAGAAAAACGCCGTGCCAATGGATGGAAGTTTCTACATTCATTTGGTTATGGACATAGATTTCTGCGGTATCACCCTGGGTAAAGCTGAGTACTGGCCCGGGTATACTGCCATTAACTGCCATGGCCTTGCGTGTTTTTCCGGTATAGTTAACCAGTGTATCGGTTAGATACAGATCATAGCGTTTGGAAATGGGTGATGAAGCTTGGGGCTGTGCAATGGTTGCTGCACATAGCCCCAAACTTATAATGTAAAGCAGTATTGCCTTGATCAAAGCGTCTCCGTCACCTTGCCGCAGGAAAGCATCATGCTGCCATAGTAAGGGTTTTTGATGGCTTTTTCACTGCTTACCCAGCTGCTCTTTTTCATGGGGCAATACTGGGTATATACGGGTTGATCAGTCAGTTTTGACTTTTTCAGCAAGGCAATAACATCTGTTGATAAAGTGGCGAAATCTTGCCGTTGCTTTTCAATGTCTGTACCGCTGGCAATTTTTTTTGCTTCCAGTACCAGTGTTTTTTTATTTGCGGACGGTACGAGTTTTGTATCCGCGCCATCTAAGGCCTTAACCAATTCACCTGAACTTTGAGAGGCTATTTTGACATCCCCTGCCACCAATGCATCTTTTAAGGCATAGTATTTAACCAATATTGGGCTGGTATTTTTTTGCGCAAACACGCTTTGCGCGAAGGCCGCTGTTACAATTGAAAGCATTAAAAAGATCTTTTTCATTTGTTTATTTTTTTTAGTGAAGGCATTGCCCGTACTTAATGTATGCAAAAATACCTCCATTTTAGGATAATATTTTACAGAATTTAGGAAATGGATTATAAAATTTTGATGCTTTTTTGCATATTTACCATCAGGAAACTATCAAAATGGAAGAACAGCCGATAATAGAATCAAATCAACCACCCGAAATACCGCTATTTATGGATTTGGCAGACCATATTTTGGGACAACTGCCACGCCGCTTAAAGGAAACCCGTGAGCTGTTGGGTTTATCAATTCAATCAGTGGCTAGGGTTACCCACCTGGATGAGGAACACATAGGGTCGCTCGAAAATCAGGCATCTGCTCCCAGCCTGGCTACGCTCATTCCTTTGCTGGCCTTTTATGGTTTTAGCCTTACGGAGTTCTTTAACTTTAGTAAAGCTTTACCTAGTTCGCAGGCTTTAAAAACCAAAATGATGCGCTTTCATGAAAAGTATGGTACGGAAGCTTACAAAGTAGTGTACAATCGTCCTAAATTGATCAATTTTATTGAAAGCACCTTGTTAGAAACTTCGCTATTTGATCATTGGATTACCGATAAGGAGGTGTATGAATATTGTAAAGAGAACTATAATTATCGATTTCTACGCAAAAGCATCCCCAACACACTTGACCTGGCGGTTGAGAAAGGGTTTCTGATCCGCGATCCTGACGCCAGCCCTAAACGATATAAAAAGGTTAAATAATCGATTATTAGACATCTTATTTCCCTGCGGGAATATTTTTTTGCTAAATTCATTGTATCAGTAATAATTCTGCTTTTTTCAACTTGTTTTGCTTTAACTTTGCTTTTAATTTTGATGATAAAAGAGCAAATATCTGTTTTCGACATTTTTAAGATAGGCATAGGCCCTTCGAGCTCGCATACCCTTGGCCCTTGGCGAGCGGCTCAACGTTTCACAGCTTTCCTTAGCCTTAACCACTTTTCAGAGCAGGTCGTTCAGGTGAAGGTATTACTCTACGGATCGCTGGCAAAGACTGGCCGTGGACATGGTACTGATATTGCTGTTTTGTTAGGGTTGAGTGGTGCTGATCCGGTAACTTTTGATGTAAACATGGTAACACCTGCGTTTAATGGGATCAAAGATTTGGGTATATTGAATCTTGCTGGTATCAAGTTAATTCCCTTTAGTTATAACGATGATCTGTTGTTTTTGTATACCGAAAGTCTTCCTTTTCATCCAAATGCGGTTACTTTTCAGGCATTTCTTGATAATGGGAAAGCTGTGTCACAAACTTATTATTCCGTAGGCGGGGGTTTTGTTATACAGGAAGGCGAAAATGGTCAGGATGCTGAAGAGGCAGACCTTCCTTTTCCGGTACAAAATGCAAAGGATCTCCTTTTTTGGTGCATTAAAACGGGTTTAAAGGTTTCTGAAGTCGTGATGGAAAACGAATTAGCCTGGCGTGGCGAAAATGAGATAAGAGAAGGTATCTTAAAGATATTCAATACAATAAAGGACTGTATATATCGCGGATGCCATAGCACGGGTACACTACCTGGTGGGCTCCACGTGGAACGTAGGGCTAATAAGCTTAATAACAAGCTGATAGGAGGAAAAATTTATACAGATTATGAATCCTGGCTGGAAGCAATTAGGGCTGGGGGAAATAGTTTTCAATATACGCTGGATTGGGTGAGTTGCTTTGCATTGGCTGTTAATGAGGAAAATGCTTCTTTTGGCCGCGTAGTAACTGCACCTACCAATGGTGCGGCCGGAGTGATCCCGGCTGTGCTTCAATATTACATTACCTTTTATGATGCTTTCCAAGCGGACAAGATTATTCAATTCATTTCCACCGCTTCAGAAATAGGCTGTATTTTCAAAAAGGGTTCTACCATCTCTGCTGCAATGGGTGGATGCCAGGCGGAGATTGGTGTATCATCTGCAATGGCTGCTGCCGCCCTCACTGAGTGCCTTGGCGGTTCTCAACGACAAGTGCTGATGGCTGCTGAAATAGCCATGGAACATCACTTGGGCCTTACCTGTGATCCCATCGGCGGTTTAGTTCAGATACCCTGTATTGAGCGCAATACGATGGGTGCCATTAAGGCTATTACCGCTTCACAATTGGCGTTGCAGTCCAACCCGGATAAAGCCAAAGTAAGCTTGGATGCTGTGGTGAAAACGATGTGGGAAACAGCACTGGACATGAACGTAAAATATAAGGAAACAGCTGATGGGGGTTTGGCTATACAAATACCGTTAAGTTTACCTGAATGTTAACTTTTTGAACGGGGTTATATACGGCTTATAATCCAAGTTTTGCTGAAATTTCAAGCATTCGTTCTATAGGGCGCTGTGCCCTAATGATAACATCGGCTGGCAACGTGACTTCTGGTAGCTCAAATTTCATACAATTGTAGAGTTTTTCAAGCGTATTTAGCTTCATGTGGGGGCAATCATTACAGGCACAGGCGTTATTGGGTGGGGCTGGTATAAATGTTTTGTGGG
Organism: bacterium A37T11; assembly: GCA_900109895.1. Taxonomy (GTDB): domain Bacteria; phylum Bacteroidota; class Bacteroidia; order Sphingobacteriales; family Sphingobacteriaceae; genus A37T11. The sequence continues at coordinate 107,021 of FOBR01000008.1, read as the reverse complement.
GGCTTGCCTTTTGCATTTGGTGGATAATGCCACTCTCGGTAGCTACAATAAATGTATTGGCTGATTCTCTTTGGGTATAATTAAGCAAACCTGTTGTGGATGCTATAAAATCAGCCGCTTTTAAGATGTGTTCCTCACATTCCGGATGGGCTATAAATTTGGCTTCGGGATATTCCCGCCGGATACGATCAATCTTTTCCTGCGAAAAGATCTCGTGTACCATACAGGCGCCATTCCATAAAACAAGATCGCGGCCTGTCTTGCGCTTAACATAGGCTCCGAGGTTTTTGTCTGGCCCAAAAATGATCTTCTGGTCTGCAGGCAGGCTTTCTACAATCTGTACGGCGTTTGAGGATGTACAAACGATATCACTGAGTGCTTTTAATTCGGCTGTACAGTTAACATAGGTAATAACGAGGTGATCGGGATACAACTCTTTAAATTTAGCAAACAGGTGTGGTGGGCAGCTATCAGATAAGGAACATCCTGCTTTAAGGTCTGGCAACAGTACTTTTTTCTGTGGCGATAGTATTTTAGCGGTTTCTGCCATAAAATGTACGCCTGCAAACACGATAACATCTGCCTGGGTTTTGGCAGCTTCTTGTGACAGTCCTAAGCTGTCACCAATATAATCTGCTATATCCTGTATTTCCGCTTCTTGGTAGTAGTGCGCCAGGATAACTGCGTTTTTTTCTTTCTTGAGCCGCTGTATCTCTGCAACTAAATCCAGGCGTGGATCAATAGCTTCATCTATATATCCTTTTGCATCAAGTACTTCTGAATATGTTTCCATCTTCTCAGTTTTGTTTTTTTGTTAGTCGTTAGTTTACAAAAGTACGCAAACTTGCTGAATTGAGCGTTTGCCGTTTTGCACCGTTTAATAATGATAATGTTATTTTAAATAAAAGTATTTTTATTGTTTATTAGTATGTTAGTTTTGTGAAGAAAAGAGAGCATTTTTATTTGGATTTTTGGTTGTTTAGGATGTTTCAACAGTTTGTTAACATTCGTTTAACAGTAGCACCTTGATTTACAGAATCGATGATCCGGCCAAATTTTTCTTTCTTTATTTTTTTGTCAGTTAGTAAGTGTAAGTCCACAGTGGAAAAGACTACTGTTTTGTGGTAGCAACTAAATTTGTTTTGTGTGTAAGTAAGTCATTTTGCTAATTACACACCATAAGGGTTTTTTATTGCACAGTTTGTTTACATATAATTAACATTTTTGTGGGGGTTATCCACAGCTTTTGTTTGAAGTTTTATAGAATAATGTTTTGCTATGCGTCATGTTGATTTCTTGGTAGTAGGTTCGGGGATTGCCGGCCTAAGTTTTGCACTTAAAGCCGCCGAATATGGTAAGGTATTGGTTGTTACAAAATCAAATGAGGATGAATCCAACACAAAGTATGCCCAGGGTGGTGTGGCTGTAGTTGTGGATAAGTCTGACTCGTTTGATAAGCATATAGCTGATACCCTGATTGCTGGGGATGGCCTGTGTGATGAAAAGATTGTGGAAATCGTGGTGAAAGAAGGTCCTAAACGAATTGACGAGATTATTGGTTATGGAACTCACTTTGATAAAACAAGGCAGGGTGCTTATGACTTAGGTAAAGAAGGCGGACATTCTGAAAACCGGGTATTGCATTATAAGGACATTACCGGTTATGAAATAGAAAGGGCCCTTTTGGAGCGTGTGCATGAGAATACCAACATTGAAATACTTACACATTATTTTGCAGTGGACCTGATAACCCAACATCATTTAGGCGTGTTTGTGGATAAGAGTTCAACGGATATTACTTGTTATGGTATTTATGCGCTTAACACGCATACGCACCAGGTGGAGAAGATTGTTAGTAAGGTTACCGTTATGGCTTCTGGTGGTGCCGGACATATATATTCAAGTACGACTAACCCGATTATAGCTACCGGTGACGGGATAGCTATGGTGTACCGTGCAAAAGGAAAGGTCAGGAATATGGAATTTATTCAATTTCATCCGACTGCGCTATACAACCCAGGTGAGTATCCTTCGTTCCTGGTATCAGAAGCAGTAAGGGGCTTTGGTGGCGTGCTGCGTAGGCGGAATGGTGAGGAATTTATGCAGGAGTATGATGAAAGGTTGTCATTAGCTCCACGCGATATTGTGGCCAGGGCGATTGATGCTGAGATGAAAAAATCGGGTGACGACTTCGTTTATTTGGATATTACCAACCGAAAAAAGGCTGATATCCTAAAGCATTTTCCTAATATTTATGCGAAATGTCTGAGTTTAGGTATTGACATGAGCCGTGATTATATTCCTGTTACGCCGTCAGCACATTATTTATGTGGTGGTGTATATGTGAACGAGAATGGGCGATCGTCTATACAGCATTTGTATGCGTGTGGTGAGTGTTCTTCAACAGGTTTGCATGGTGCTAATCGGTTGGCGTCTAATTCATTGTTAGAAGCTACCGTGTTTGCTCATCGTATTTTTGAAGATGCAATAAAGGTTTATAAGCAGATAGAAATTCCTACTGGTATTCCTGATTGGGATGATTCCAATACGCAGCTTTCTAATGAGGATATCCTGGTAACGCATAACCTGCGTGAAACACAGAAAATGATGAGTGACTATGTGGGTATTGTTCGTTCTGACTTTCGGTTAGACCGGGCACATCGTAGGCTTGGGCTGTTATTTGATGAAACCGAGAGTTTTTATAAGAATACCCGGCTTTCAGTGAAATTGTGTGAGCTGAGGAATGTGATACAGGTAGCTTTTCTGGTAATAAAATCTGCCACTTTACGTAAAGAAAGCCGGGGCTTGCACTACACCACTGACTATCCAAACCATCAGGAAAAGATACAGGACACTATTTTTTAACAACCAATAGTTTTACTTTTTTAATTTTAACATTTTAATCATGGCTCTTATTCTTCCTGTTAAAGGCGTTGCACCCTTCATTGCACCTGATTGTTTTATAGCTGAAAATGCGACGATTGTTGGTGATGTAAATTTGGCAGAAAATTGTTCTGTTTGGTTTAATGCGGTGATTAGGGGTGATGTTAATTATATCCGGATCGGTCGGTTTACAAATATTCAGGATGGAGCGGTGGTCCACTGTACGTACCAGGGTGCGGGTACAGATATTGGAAATTATGTTTCCATCGGGCATAATGCCTTAGTACATGGGTGCCACATACTTGATCATGTGCTGGTTGGTATGGGCGCTATCGTCATGGATCATGCACGCCTGGAGGAATACGTGATTATTGCTGCTGGTGCAGTTGTTCTTGAAAACACAATTTGTGAATCGGGTTTTTTATACGCGGGTGTGCCAGCAAAAAAAATAAAACCGCTTACCTCTGAACAGCGTTTGATGCTCGATAAGCTTCCGCATAATTATGTGTTGTATGCTTCCTGGTTTACTGACGTTGTATAATGTTTTGATTTTCATTATTACGTAGATCTTGCTGGCGTTGTTGCTGCTGTTGTTGATCTTGTTGACGTTTGTTGTTATTGCGTTGCTGTTGTTGTTGATTTGCCGCTTTTTTCAGTTGTTCTATCCGTATTCTATCTCGCTCCTGAATGGCAGCAGGTAGCTGCTTAAATGTTGGTATTGTAACAATTTCTTCTTGTTCCCAGTTGGGGCGTATGGTAATGACTTTTTCAAAGTACCAAAGTTTCTCAGGCTGTAATTTCTTTTTAAGATCTCCGGTATCCCAAATTCCATTTTTGTTAACATCATAGATAATACGGACAAGGTATTTTCCTCCGGGGTATTGTTTATAATTGAGCGTGGTATCCGATTGAAAGGCTTTTGAGCTAAAGGTTGTTTCCATTTTATCATTGGTAATTTCTGCCAAATAATGGGTTGAAGTGTCTGGTGCTTTTAATTTAAGGATCATATCCCCATAATTTTCAGTTTCTTCCAACGTGAAATCCATGGTAGATTTTTTATTTTTTTCATCTTCGCCATAGCCAGTAAAGGCTCCCTCATCAAAAGTTAACGAATAGTTGTGTTTTGGACGCCAATTGTACCGAAGTGTGTACTTTCTGGTAGAAAGGCTATCTTTTATAAATTGATAGTTAGTTCGGGGAACTGAGTCATCAAGCAGGATGATCTTGGTACGGTCTACACTTTTGATTGGAGCGCTTGAAGTTAATTTGATGTGCTGTATTTTATCAACTTTTCTGGAACTTATATTATCAGAAATGAGGATGCTTCGGTCATATTTGTCATTTTTTCCTCGTCGTAGTGTTACGGAATCCAGCTTGGTAGTGTCATCAAAGAACGCTACTTTAACGGTATCAAATTTAAGTGCAGGAAACCAAACGAAGGCTGTGTCGTTAGTTTTACTGAATTCTGTGATTTTACTGTTTTCTAAATCAGTATCATTGAATATAATGGAAGGTTTTTTGAGGGATTTGTTGAATATAAACGTCATACGTCCGCTTTTTTCTATTTTCCTGTCATCCAGCCTAAATTTTTCGGGGATTGCTTTAAATAATTCGAGGTGAAAATTGCCGGTGTCTTTACTTAGATGGAACGAGTCTGCCTGAAAGGCCATCAATTCTGAGGGTGAGTTATATATACGGTCTCCATTTTCTTCCTTAAGTGCATAAATACGATAGGTATCTTCCCTGAGGTTTTTGAAGGTAAAATTACCGCTTGAGTCTGTTAGTTTGAATATATTGGCTTTTCTTTTTCCCCATATAGAATCTTGGCTTGTGGGAATTAGAAGCACGCTGGCTTCAAGTACAGGATCAAGGGTTCTGGCATCGCGTACATTGCCTGATATGGATAATGAATCTATTTGGTTGCCCGTAGAAAAAACATAAGTATAATTTAAAAATGGATTTCCTTCGTTATAGTCTGTGATGGCCTTACCAAAACTAATGGTGTATGTCGTGTTTTTTTCAAGGCTATCTGGCATAGCGATTTCGAGTGTTTTTCTCTTAGCAGTAAAATAAGGCAATTTATCCATATCCGGAGAAACACTGATTTGTTTAAACTGGTCTGCCAGTTTGATGAATTCATCAAAACTGATTTCAATTTTCTTTGCTGAAAAGTTTCGGGTCAGATTTCTGGGGCTTTCTTCAATTAGTTTTGGTGGTAGAGAATCTATTGGGCCTCCAAGTGGTGCCTGGATACTAGCACACTGTACACTTAATAATAAAAGTATAATAGTATACGCTAAAAATAACCATTTCATAATAGAGGCTATTTTAAGCTGTTTTAAGTAACTTTTATAAATTTTGGATATGTACATCAAAAAAATAAAAATAGTGTGTTGTGTGTTAATTATTTAAGCGTAATTGTTATATATTGATATTTAATTAGTTAGTATGGTATATACTAATTTTTATATATTTATTTAAATTTTTTTAAGACATGTGTACCATTAATACTGAAATGTCCGAAGGTGATACTCCAGATATACGGGAAGCTTGTCCGAGTGTTCGTGGTTTGATTTTCATCAGTTTTTCGCGTGCTTCTTTTGACAGTGATACAAGCTGGTTATAGTTAAATTGTGGATTGATCTCCCGGCTTTCCATGTGTTTCATTTTATTAACAATCTCATTTTCTTTCTCAAAATAGCTGTCATATTTAACTTTAATCTCGGCCTGTTCTACCACTTCTTCCGCATAATGGTCAAGCATATGACTGAATGCCTGATCAGCTTTTGCGAGATGTTGTATGCTGACTTGTGGCCGGCTAAGAATATGGAACATGCGTGTATTTTGATGGATGGGGCTTGATCCTACTTGTTCTAATACAGGGTTCATCGTTTGGTGACTAACCGATGTTTTACGCATATAATCTACTAATTGTTCAGATTGTGCCACTTTGGTTGCTACCTTTTCTAATCGCTCATCATCAACTAGGCCGAGTTTATGCGCAATAGGTGTGAGCCGTTCATCGGCATTATCTTGTCGCAACAATAACCGATGTTCAGCCCGGGATGTAAACATACGGTAAGGTTCTTCTGTTCCTTTGGTAACGAGGTCATCAATTAAAACGCCAATATACGATTCAGATCTTTTGAATATTAATTCGTGCAGATCATGTATACGTTGGTGCGCATTAATACCGGCAAGTAAACCTTGGCTGGCTGCTTCTTCATAACCAGTTGTACCATTAATTTGTCCAGCAAAGAATAGGTGTGGGATCAATTTTGTCTCCAGAGTGAGATCTAATTGCATGGGTGGAAAGTAGTCATATTCGATAGCATAGCCAGGCCTGAACATGCGTACATTTTCAAACCCAACAATTTTTCGAAGGGCTTTATATTGGATATCTTCGGGTAAAGAGGTTGAAAAACCATTGACATAGATTTCTACCGTATTCCAACCTTCTGGTTCTACAAATATCTGATGGCGGTCCCTTTCTGCAAATCGGTTTATCTTATCTTCAATGGATGGACAATAGCGGGGGCCTAGCCCTTTGATTCTGCCTGTAAACATGGGAGAACGGTCGAACCCTTCCTTGAGTGTTTCGTGGACGTCGCTGTTTGTATAGGTAATCCAACAGCATCTTTGTTCCGTATTTATAGGAACCTCTGTAAATGAAAAACGGCCTCTTTTTGTATCGCCCCACTGCTCTTCCATGAGGTTATAATTCAATGAGCGTCCATCTACTCGTGGGGGTGTACCAGTTTTCATACGTCCGGATTCAAACCCTAAATGTTGTAGTTGTTCTGTTAAACCCGTTGCAGCCTTTTCAGCTGTTCTGCCACCGCCTATTTTTTTATCACCAATATGTATAAGACCGTTTAAAAAAGTACCGTTGGTAAGTACAACGGCCGTAGCTTCTATTTCAATACCGAGTGAAGTAACAACTCCTGCAGCCTTTCCATTTTTTACGATGATCTCTTTAACGGTATCTTGCCAAAAATCTAAATTTGAAAGTTTTTCTAATTGTAATCGCCATTCTTCCGCAAAGCGCATTCGGTCATTTTGGCTACGTGGACTCCACATTGCCGGTCCTTTTGAAAGGTTAAGCATTCGAAATTGAATGGTAGTTTTATCTGCAATGATACCTGAGAATCCTCCCATAGCATCTATTTCGCGAACGATCTGGCCTTTTGCAACACCTCCCATTGCAGGGTTACAGCTCATTTGAGCAATTGTACCCATGTTCATGGTTATTAACAATACAGAAGAACCTAGATTAGCTGCAGCTGCAGCTGCTTCACAACCCGCATGCCCTGCTCCTACTACAATAACATCATATTTTTTAAACATCTCTTCCTATTTTGTGTTTCACGTGGAACAGCTATTATTTGTTAAATTATTTTGTTTCACGTGGAACTATTTTTACACTTCAGCCATTTCACTTAATTCCAGCCAACGCGTACTTTTATCGTCCAATAATGTTGTTAAGGATGTGCATTCGTTAGACAACGCTATCAACTGGTTTGGATCTGTAGTTTGATGCATAATGGCTTGTTTTTCCATAATCTCTTTTTCAAGTAGCGGTATTTCATGGTTGAGCAATTCAAGTTCCTTTTGTTCTTTGTAAGCCAGCTTGCTTTTGCTAACTATTTTTTCTTTGGGTGTGAGTGTTGCAGAAGCTATCTCAATTTTCTTTCGCTCCTTCTGCTCTGCTTCAAGTTCGTTTTTGTAGTCAGCATAGTTTCCATTGTAAATTTTTACGCTACCCTCCCCTTCGAAAATAAAAAGTTGATCAGTGAGTCTGTCCAATAAATAACGATCGTGCGATACCAACATAAGTACCCCAGTGTATTGAAGTAAAAAATCTTCCAGGACATTGAGTGTATCAATGTCCAGGTCATTTGCAGGCTCGTCGAGAATTAAAAAATTAGGATTGGTCATTAATACTCGCATCAATTGAAGACGTTTGCGTTCTCCCCCGCTGAGCTTGCTTACCATGCCAAATTGCTTTTCAGGAGGAAAAAGGAAATGGGTAAGCAGCTGCGATGCCGTAATGGTTTCTCCGTTAGCCATAGCAATATATTCGGCAACTTCTTTAACAACATCTATAACCCTGTCTGTATCCTTTATCGGGAGTCCGCCTTGTTTATAATATCCGAAGACAGTAGTTTCTCCAATCTGTATGGTCCCATGATCAGGTGAGCTTATTCCGGTTAGTAAATTTAAGAAGGTTGACTTACCTGTTCCATTTCGTCCGGCAAGCCCAATACGATCGCCTTTTTTGAAAGTGTATGAGAAATTTTCAATACAATTTATATTTCCAAACCGTTTGCCAATTTGTGTTAGTTCAATTATTTTATTGCCCTGTCGGGCTATTTTCATACTTAGATTGACTTGGCCTTGATCTTGTTTCCCTTTCGATCGTTCTTCCAGATCGTAATAGGCGTCAATGCGCGCTTTTGATTTAGTTCCTCGTGCCTGTGGTTGACGTCGCATCCATTCAAGTTCTCTCCTTAATAGATTGCGCGCTCGTTCGGCCATGACAGATTCCGTAGCTTCCCTTTCAGATTTTTTTTCTAAAAAGTATTCATACTTTCCTTGATAGGTGTATAGATTTCCCCGATCAATTTCTCTGATTTCGTTGCAAATATTATCCAGAAAATATCGGTCGTGGGTGACCAGCAATACGGTCTTCTGCCCGGTAGTAAGTAATTTTTCAAGCCATTCTATGGTCTCAATATCCAAATGATTGGTTGGTTCATCCAATATGTAGACGTCTGGTTCGTCAATTAGTAGTTTGGCAAGAGCTAAACGTTTTCGCTGGCCTCCGGAGAGTTTTTCTATTTCGTGTGTTAACTGTTGTATTCCAAGGCGAGATAAGATGGTTTTAATTTCATATTCATATTCCCAGGCGTTCAACTCACTTAATTTATCGGTTAATTCTTGTAGAAGCTTTTCGCTCGGATTTTCTTGTTCCAGGAGCTCCTCGTATTGGCGGATAAGTTGCTGTTGCTCATTTTCAGCACTGTAAATAAAGTCGTTGACGGTCTTAAGACCTGCAAATTGTGGATCCTGGTCTAAATAACCTATTTTTAATCCGCGTTCACTTACTACGCGTCCTTCTGTGGGTATAAGTTTACCCGCTAAAATTTTTAATAATGAGGATTTGCCCGTGCCGTTGATTCCGACCAGTGCTACCCTACTGCCTTGTTGCAGACCGAAATGAAGAGACCGGAATAACCATCGGTCATTGAATGAATGTCCTAATTGTTCAGTGGATAATATGCTCACGCGAGTTGTTTTATAGCGTCTGTTTCTAAAATAAAGGTACCTTTATGGGCGTTTAATGCCTGTTTTACCATTGCTTTGGCTACCGTATTTGCTGTGATGCTTTGATATTTTTTTAATGGCCCTGCCAATAAGGGGTTAATGATTTTAAATATCCAAATAAAAAGGCGTTCAGCAGGTCTGGTTCTAAGGCGTTTACCAACTAATAAGCTGGGCCTGTATATATATAGGCTTTCCATACCAATGGCTGAAATATCTCGTTCGGTCTCCCCTTTCATCCGAATATAAAATGTTTTGGAGGAAGCGTTGGCACCAATGCTAGAGATTAGGTGGAATTGATTTGCTCCAACTTTTTTTAAAAGTGTTGCCACTTTTAATGGATAGTCGTGATCAATTTGGTAATAAGTTTTTTTATCAGGGGTATCTTGCCGAGTTGTGCCCAGGCAACTAAAAACAATGTGAGCCACAAGTTCTGATAATTTATTGGTAATTGAATGATAATCAGCTATTATAGGTATTAATTTTGGATGTGAAAAGTTTGGATTTTTGCGATAAACGGCCTTGACAAATTCAAATGCATCATTCACCAGCAATTCGTCAACTAAGTGACGGCCTATTAGCCCGCTGGCACCAAATACAATGACCGTTTTCTTCTCCATATTTAATTGCAAATCCTGCAAAAATACATATTTATATAGATCGTACCGATAATCTTAATGTTAAATTAAGTAAAATGAAGCGATTACACTTAAGGGCGTTGCGAGAGGTAATGATTTTCTTTGGCAGTCATTTCTTTTTTATTTTCGCTCCCTTTATCTTTATAGCCACATAGGTGCAATACTCCGTGGATAATAACCCGATCTAATTCATCCTTCATTCCAGTACCGTATGATTGGGAATTTTCTTTTATACGGTCTATACTAATGAAAATATCTCCACAAATTGTATCATTTTTTTCACTGTTATCAAAGGTAATAATATCTGTATAGGTATGATGATTTAGGTATTGCACATTGATTTGAAAAAGGTATTCATCACTGCAAAAAATGATGTTGAGGTCCTGAATTTTTTTAAATCCTTCTGATTGAATGGTCGACACCATCCACTCACGGACCAAACCTTTTTTCTTAAGTGTAAAGTCTATGTCCTGCGTGAAAAAATGGATGTGTTTGGATTCTGTCTTCATTTGGTTACAAAGTTAATTCTTTTCTTGTACTTAAATATATTTATGACTAGATTTGCCTCCCCTTGAAAGGTTAAGTGCTTTTTTACACAAACATGGATCTTTATTGCGGGATGTAGCGTAGCCCGGTATCGCGCCAGCATGGGGTGCTGGAGGTCGTCAGTTCGAATCTGGCCATCCCGACCAATGATTAGCTCTGCCTAACGGCAGGGCTTTTTTTATGTAATAATTAATTCACAACCTGGTAATTTTTCATATTTAAGTGTAACATCTGCTTTTTATTTAAATCAAACTTCTGGAGAATATTGGGTTTATGGAACGAATAAATAGATTTTTCTGGTTTTGCAGCGCAGTGCATCGGCAAACGATAGAAAAATATCCTACAGAGCATAGCAAATATGTGGGTATTGGAGCCACTATTTTCTTTACAGGGTTTTTTGCTGCGCTTTCAGGCGGATATGCATTATATTTTGTGTTTAGCGGTAACCCTTGGGCTGTGGTCTATTCGGTATTTTTCGGTCTTATTTGGGGTTTAGCAATCTTTAACATGGACCGTTATATTGTCTCTAGCATTAATAAAAATGCGGGCAGTTTTAAGCAGTTGTTACAGGCAACCCCCCGGATCTTGTTGGCCATATTAATTGGGTTGGTCATTTCAAGATCTTTGGAGCTTAAGATTTTTGACAAAGAAATCCGGGAGAAACTTAGGGTTACGTATCTTAACGATCAACGAGCAAAAATAGATACGCTTAACCAAGCTTTCCAGAATAAGTATGCAATTGAACTGGGAAAGCTGGGAGAGTTAAAAAATCAACGCGACTCTTTGGATGTAGCTATTAAAGAGGATCGTCAAAAGCTTAATTTTGAAATTTTTGGAAATAAAACCACTGAGACTTCGGGTATAGTTGGTTATGGACCTTATGCGGCCCGAAAAGAAACGGAATTGAGGAAAAAGGAAGACTATTTGGATACGCTGCGATCTTATATTCAGAAGCAGGAACAGTATATTAATGGGCGGAAGCAGTTTGATGGGTTACTATCTGAAAAATTGCTGGCCGGGCCATGGTTGGATAGTTTGGTCAATGTTGCTGGTTTTGCCGACCGTAACCGAATGTTGGGTGAACTGCAACTAAAAAATAATGGTATGACCGACGATTCAACCTATTGGGCCATTCGTTTTTTGGGATTGCTTTTTGTTTTTTTTGAATGTTTACCCGTTTTGGTAAAACTAATGAGCGGAAGAGGGCCTTATGATTTAGCTGTTCAGGATATGGAAGCTATTTATAAATTGCAATCTTCAGAGGAGCGAAGTGTGGAGCAAGAGGTAATTGCGGGAGTACACGCCTATCGCGTAGATACGGCAATTCATACTCGGAAAAGGCAGGTAGACAAGGAATGATTTTTGTAAATTACGTATCTTGCAGCCGTTATATGCATAGTTGATACATCGTAATGAAGAAAATATATCTGTATTTATCCTTCCTAGGGGCCTTTTTGACCGCCTGTACTGGAAGTAAAACTCCACAGCAAATCAAGAAAGAAAAGGAAGAGAAAATCAGGCCTAAATTTGAACCCATTGCCGGGACTATGTTTTTTGAAGTTCGCCGCTCTTTTGATAACGGACTGGCTTTTGATACCATCGGCTTTGAACAGGAACCACAGTGGCAGGTCAATTTCATAAATAATGATTCTGTAAAAATTTTTAGTCCGGACAGCGGTAAGATGCTGGGATATTCAATTTACTATGATCAGGATTCTATATTTAATTTTGGTAGGGAGTGGTTTCGTGTTAAAAATCTTGCTAAGGACAGCCTATTGCTGCAACGGCTACAAGTTCAAAATTTGCATGTCAAAGAAAAGCGCTCAAATGTGTATATGAAATTGTATGCTGCCAATTATATAAAGGACGTGCTGCATACAACCGTAGAGGAATTGCGTAAACCACGCAGAAACGACAGTGTTTTTATTAAGTGGCTTGCTGACCGGTCTAATAGAAATGCCACCGTCATTGACAGTGCTTTTTCTTCCAAAAATGTCGTAGAGCTGAAGTCCATCAATCCGCATATCACCGTAAAACGGCACGTTCCTGACAATTCAGAAACGATCAATGCTTCCGCAGCATACTACTATCTATATCCAGAATATGATATAGAAATCAATAAATGCTATAAAAATTTTTATGATGTTTTTTCAGTATTAGTTGATGGTTCCGGTGATGTACATCTGGCGAAAGTTACGGCCATGCCTGAATTTGAAGAATCGAAAAGACGTGTGCTAACTGGAGTTATTAACGTATACCTGAAACACTGGCTGTCTATTAAACCAGCAGTCACCCTGGGTTTTCCTCATACAAGCCTGATATTGCTGCGAGTACGCGGTAAGATTTAACGATTTTATTTGTTTGTTCCACATGGAACAAACAAATAAGTAAAATACAGGTTCTTGTGCAAAGGCCATGGAAAAAATAAAAATATATCTTCGGCAACGGCATTATTATGCCAAAGAAATTATTGGATTTCTATTTATTTTAATGGGAATCTATTTTTTAAGGCAACAGCGTGATGAGCTTATACGTGTAAAAGATTCCATCTTTCATAGTAATCCCTTCTGGCTTTTGATTGGAGTTGGCTTGGTTGTAATCTATATTACGGTTCAATCATTGATGTACGTCTTTAGTTTTCGTACGGTAGGCGAAAAGGTGTTTTTGAAACAGGCTATTATCTTGTTTTTAAAAAGAAATTTGGCGAGTGTTTTTCTTCCCGGTGGCGGCATCACTTCCTTGGCGTTATTTAATAAAGAGATTGAAAAGAGTGGTGTGAGCAAAGGCAAGATCCATCTTGCTTCCTATATATATGGTGTTATCGGAATTGTAACGGTGGTCATTTTGGTCATTCCAGTTATTATTTTTACTGGACTGTCGGGAAAATCGGTTGGATCGGAGTGGGAAGAAGTTGGTGGTTTAGTGGTCTTATTGCTATTATTAACCTATATCAGTGTATCTATTTACAAAAGAGGAGCTGTCTTTCGATTAATTAATCGGTTTTTCCCTGCTTTTTCTGCTACTGTTACTGAAATTACCCAAGGAACTTTTTCCAAAAAAGATTTGTTAATAACGTTGCTGCTGTCTTGTTGCATTGAGTGCATTGGTATTTCTCATTTATATGTAGCCACGCGAGCTCTTGGTTTTGAGGGGTCTTTGCTGTCTGCTACGGTTGGATATGCCATACCAACCTTGTTTTTGTGTCTTTCACCATTTATGCGGGGGCTTGGGGCTGTAGAGATTTCTATGGTTTATGTTCTTTCCGGATATGGATACAATCAAACTGAAGGTCTTTCAATCACGTTTCTTTACCGATTATTTGAATTTTGGTTACCCCTGGTTGCAGGGCTTTTGATGTTTTTGTTTAAAAAGGGGAATTTGTTTTTTCGTGTATTTCCTCCAGTATTGCTGTTTATGTTGGGGATCGTCAATGTGCTTTCCATATTGACTCCGGCAATTTCTAGCAGAGTGCATGTCCTGCTGCAATTCATTCCTGCAGAGACCATCTACTTTTCCAACCACATGATCTTGTTTCTGGGATTCTTGTTAATGGTGTGTTCTGCATTATTATTTAAGGGTTTTAAGAACGCATGGTATATGGCAATGGTACTTAGTGTATTATCTTTTATAGGTCACTTGACAAAGGCCATCGATTACGAGGAAGCATCATTTGCACTATTTTCTGTAATTACCTTGGCCATTACTTATAAACAATATTATATTAAGGGTAAAAATACTATTAATGATACGAGCATTGCTACTGCGCTGCTTGTATTAATGGCCGTGCTGGCTTATGGGACAATGGGATTCTATTTTTTACAAGTACATCATTTCAACAATGATTTCTCCCTTCGTGAGTCAATTACGAATACGCTTTCCTGCCTGGTTTTAATGGATCCGGTACATCTGGCTCCACGGACAGAATTTGCCAGGTTATTTGTTTATTCCATTAATTTTTTGGGGATTGCTGCAATTGCCTATTTGTGCTATACCTTGTTTCAACCATTTAAACCAGCGGCTTATTCTGATAAGGAGGAGCGAGTGTTGGCAAAAAAACTATTAGATGCTCATGGAATATCTGCAGTGGATTATTTTAAAATTGCCAAGGATAAGCGGTTTTTTTTCAGCAGGGCGGGCGATGCATTCATTGCTTACAAGGTAGCCAATAGCTTTGCTGTTGTTTTGGATGAACCAGTAGGTGCCAATGATGAAACATCGAACCGGATATTGGAGGAGTTCGACGAGTTTTGTGCGGATAACAGCTTAAATAGTTGCTTTTATCGGGTAGATCAAGATAGGGTTGTTTTTTTTGAAAAGGCTGGTAAAAAGGCGTTACCTATAGGCCAGGAAGCTATTGTAAACCTTAGCCAATTTAGCCTGGAGGGCAAAGGGCATAAGTCTTTGCGCAATGCGATGAATAGTATTCAAAAAAAAGGTTTTCATACGGCAATCTATCCAAGTCCATTAAATGATGGTCTGGTAATGAAACTACGTCTGGTATCTGACAATTGGCTCAAATTTAATAATCGGGAAGAATTTACCTTTTCGCAAGGATGGTTTGATGACGATGAGTTAAAACAATGTACTATTATTTCATTGGAAAATGAGGATGGCCAAATCGTAGCTTTTTTAAACATCATTCCGGATAACGTTAAAAATGAAATTACCTATGATCTAATACGGCGAACGGAAGATGCTCCTGGAGGAAATATGGATAGTTTGATTGTGGCGCTTATTTTGTATGGCAGGGAAAACGGGTATACACATTTAAATATGGGTTTGGTGCCATTTTCAGGAATAGATGCACCCGAAAATATTTCACAAAGGACGATTAGGTTTGCCTATGAAAAATTGCCTGCATTTAAACATTATAAGGGACTACGTGAGTTTAAAGAAAAGTATGAGCCTGAATGGCATAACAAATACTTGGTATATTCTAATTATTATGATTTGTTGCAAATACCCCAGGCATTAAATAAAGTGATGAGAAGTAAAGATTCTTTATGAAAAAAGTTCCGTTTGTTTTGACAATTCTTGGACAATTGTTATGGACGTCTGTCCTGGGCCTTTTTGCTGCCCAGGGCGATGTACCTGTTATCATAAAACGAGGTAGTAACCCAGCGTTACCTGTGGTGATCTATTTTACGGGCGATGGTGGGTGGAATGATTTTAGCCAGCAAATAGCTGAAAACATCAACCAAAAGGGATATACCATCTTTAGCATAGATTCCAAGAAATATTTTTGGGAAAAAAAGACTCCTGAAGAGGTTGCCATCATGATTTCGGGTATCTTTAAAACGTTTCCGGCAGATTTTAAAGAGAAGCAAATTGTAGTGGCCGGATATTCATTTGGAGCTAGTGTGCTCCCTTTTTTTATCAGCAGGTTACCAATTTTAGAGCAGCACACTATTAAGAAGGTTTTTTGCCTTTCACCAAGCGGCTATGCAGATTTTGAGGTAAAAGTAACCACTATGCTAAACATTAGTGCCGAAAATAAAAATTATCCGGTTATCCCTGAATTGAAGAAATTAAATCACAATCAAGTTTATATATTTTTTGGAAAAGAAGAAAATAAACGTGACATAACGTTATTTAAAAATAGTGGTTTTAACCTTACCTTGTTTCCTGGAAGCCATGGTTATAATAAAGATGCCGCAACCGTCACGAAAGAAATAGATTTGATCATTAGGCAGGTAAAGTAAAAACTAGAATCCCACGCTAAGGTTTTTTAGCATGGGATTGGTAGCCCCGACGGGAATCGAACCCATATCTAGAGTTTAGGAAACGCCTATTCTATCCGTTGAACTACAGGGCCAAACTTCGAGCAAAAGTAATACTTCACCGCTACTAAAGCAAAAAAATGTTTTTAGCAGGCATTTTACAAAATTTATATATCAAATATAACTATGAATTTACTGTGTCTTAATAGACACAAGCTATTCCTGTATCGATAAAAAGGATAACACCCTAAAGGCTCTTTGCCCTATCTTTGTACTGTTAATAAAAATGAGTTTAATCAACAAATTAAAAGAGTTATGAGTTTAGTAGGTAAAAAGTTTCCAAACATTGCTGTTGACGCCATGGACCACATGGGCGATGATTTAAAAATAAATATTTTTCAGGAAGCTGTTTCCAAAGGAAAAAAAGTATTACTATTCTGGTACCCTAAAGATTTTACGTTTGTTTGCCCAACAGAGTTGCACGCTTTTCAGGAAGCATTACCAGAGTTTGAAAAACGGCATACCATCGTTATTGGTGCTTCTTGTGATACCAATGAAGTGCACTTTGCCTGGCTAAATACTGCCAAGGATAATGGAGGCATTGAGGGCGTGACCTATCCAATTTTGGCAGATACCAACCGTAATTTGTCAAAATTGCTGGGTATATTGGATATAGGGAAAGAAGAATATGACGAGGAGCTTAGGGAAGTGATTACGGAAGGATCAAACGTTACGTATCGCGCCACGTATCTCATAGATGAGGATGGAAAGGTTTTTCATGAGAGTGTGAACGATATGCCATTGGGAAGAAATGTTAAAGAATATATTAGGCTGATTGATGCTTACGCTCATGTACAGAAACACGGGGAAGTATGCCCGGCAAACTGGGAAGAGGGCAAAGAAGCCATGAGTGCTACCCGTCAGGGTGTAGCCAGTTACCTGTCTGCAAATTAATAAGGAGAAATTACGTATGGTACAAGAGTTAGAACAGGACAACTTGTCGGAAATTGTTTCGGGCAATGATGTAGTACTGGTACAATACGCGGCTTCCTGGTGCGGAAACTGCAAAATCATGAAGCCGAAATTTAAAAAACTGGCCGGAGAACATGAAGATGTGCCGTTTGTGATTGCCGACGCTGAGAAGTTTCCCGAATCACGGAAATTGGCTGACGTATCAAATCTGCCCACTTTTGCCGCTTTTAAAGGTGGAAAGCTCATCAACCAGGTTCAGACGAATAAATTGGAATCTTTAACGGAGCTGGTCAATGAAGTTACCCATAATTAAACATCTGCAGCAGTTTATTGCAGATAATGATGAGGACTATGTGCTGGAGACGATCGAAACACTTGAATATTTAACCGAATCATCTGCACTAAAAGACGAAGAGTTGGATGTTATCGGAGAATTGATTTCCAATTTTTATGGTGCCCTGGAGGTGAATAAGCTGGTGAAAAGTGGTATGGAACAAAAGGATGCTTTAAATGCATTTATGAAACGGGTTTTGGGTTCTATAGATAAATGATTAAAGAAACCCGGTATTTTAAAATTCTTTGTTTTCATTAATATAAAAATAAGCACAGATAAAGCTTTCTATTTCAATAAAATGACGAAAGTTATGTGGAAAACACCAAACAGGTGTTGAAAACTTTGTTGGTTCCGGAAAAAATGTTTTGTACATTTACTAGCATTAAAGGTTAGTTACTTCAAGGCTTATTAATAGCTTAATCCACCATGCAGTGATGCATAATTCTGTAAGCTTCGAAGCGGTAAATTTTTTTAATTGTTAATTTACAAAAGCTGTCCAGATCCCGGGGCGGCTTTTGTTTTTTCAATTGCAGCTATTAGGTAAAATTTTTATCAAACTGTCGTTCCACTGCGCCATTACAGAAGGGTCTTTTTATATTTACGGCCTCAAAAACAGTGTTCGAATGGATAAAAGGTACGCTCTTCTTATTTGGATGACATTTTCACAGCTTTTAAAATTGTCGGCTCAGCCATCCCCAATAATGGATGCTTCTGCAATTAAAGCGGGAATGGAGAAATTGGGTACATTAGGAAATGTGTTGTACTTTGCTGCGCATCCGGATGATGAAAATACGCGGTTGATCACCTGGCTGGCCAATGAAAAGCATTACCGCACAGCCTATTTTTCACTAACCCGTGGGGATGGTGGCCAGAACTTAATTGGTTCAGAGCAGGGAGAGGAATTAGGGCTTATAAGGACGCAGGAGCTGCTGGCTGCCCGCCGCATGGATGGAGGCGAGCAGTATTTTAGCAGGGCTATTGATTTTGGCTTCTCAAAAACAGCTGAAGAAACGCTAAATAACTGGAACAAAGAGCAAGTATTGGCCGATGCCGTGTGGGTTATACGATTGCTTCACCCTGATGTGATCATTACGCGGTTTCCTCCGGATTCGAGAGCGGGCCACGGACATCACCAAGCTTCTGCCATACTGGCGAAAGAAGCTTTTGTGGCGGCAGCCGATCCAAAGAGATTTCCGGAACAACTGGCGTTTGTGAAGCCTTGGCAAGCGAAGCGTTTACTTTGGAATACCTTCTCATATGGGATTATAAATACTTCCAATTTCAACCAGTTGAAATTGGAAATAGGCCAATATAATCCCCTTTTGGGAAAATCATATGGCGAAATAGCTGCTGAAAGTCGGTCTAATCACCGTACACAGGGTTTCGGTTCTGAAAAACAACGGGGTTCTGAAACCGAATATTTTCAGACTTTGTTGGGGCAGGCGCCCACCAGCTCATTGATGGATGGGGTAGATACCACATGGAACAGGATAAAAGGAGGGGATCTGATCACGGATCTGATCGATAAAATCAATATGGATTTTGACATGCGGCATCCTGAAAAATCGATTCAGGCCCTTATTGATTTATTAAACAAAGTGGAATCGCTTGACGATACCTATTGGAAGGCGCAAAAAGCTAGCGAAATAAAGAACTTAATACTGGCCTGCGGGGGTGTTTGGATAGAAAGCTATGCTCCCGCACCCCGTTTTGCTCTAGGTGAAACTATTCAAATAACTACTCAGTTTATTGTACGTAATCCGAATGTACGTGTAGAAATCCAACAGCTTTCAAATAGCGTGCTGCAAACAGAAGAGAGTGGGTCCGGAAGCACTGTGCTCAAATTTAATGAGATGACCGAACAGCATAGTACTTTTCATGCAGAAGAGTTAACACAGCCCTATTGGCTATCCTTACCCCATTCAAGAGGTACTTACGTTGTTAATAGGCAACAAGATCGTACTCTTCCCGAAAATAGGACGACCCCTAAAATGTTCATTAGACTAGCTATTAATGGTAAAAGCCTCGTGTTTGAAAGGTCTGTATCGTACAAATTTGCGGATCCCGCCAAAGGAGAGATTTATGTGCCCCTCTCCATTTCGCCTGCTTTAACCGTCAATTTGTCGCAAAAGGCATTGATATTTAAGGGAGAAGAACCCAGGAAATTGGAAGCGGTGATCACTGCACAGCGAGATGGGGTTAAGGCTATGGTAAGAGCTGTGGTGCCCGAAGGCTGGCGCGCAGATCCAGAAAGCATTGATCTCGACCTAAAGAGGCGGGGCGAAGAGATGGATAAAGTATTCACGATTTATCCTGCAAAAGATGTGTCGGTAACTGATTCAATGGTTTTCGAAATTACCGAAAGTGGCCAAACTGTTCAAGCGAAAGCTATTCATAATATAGTTTATGACCACATCCCAGCGATAACCTGGTTTCCGGAGAGCAAATTGCGACTGAGTAAGATTGATGCGGTGGTCACGGTGAAGAGGATCGGTTATTTAGCCGGGGCTGGTGATCTGGTCGCCCCTTCTTTAAGGGAGTTAGGAATACAGGTAGATGATTTAAGTGAGGAAACAATTTTAAAAAAGGACCTGTCCATGTATGACGCTATTGTTACCGGCGTTAGGCTGTATAACATCAATGATCGGATGCGCTTGTTACAGCCACATTTACTGGAATATGTCAATAACGGAGGTACCTTGCTTGTGCAATACAACGTTAACTCAAGATTAACCCTGAACAAAATTGGCCCTTATCCTTTTTCCATTGGCCGTGACCGGGTGACTGAAGAAGACGCGGAGGTAGAAATAACCGATGCGTCAAACCAGGCACTTAACTATCCAAATAAGATCAAGGCAACCGATTTTGAAGGCTGGACACAAGAGCGCGGGTTATATTTTGTGGAAGAAGTTGATAGCCATTATCAACAGCCTTTGCAGATGCACGATACTGGAGAGCGACCGAATAAGGGATCTTTGGTCATTACTCCCTATGGGAAAGGGAAGTTTGTTTATACTTCCCTTGCTTTTTTTAGGGAATTACCGGCGGGAGTGCCCGGAGCTTATAGATTATTTATAAATTTGTTGGCTAAAGAACAAAAAAAATAATTCAATGGAAAAACAAAATAGTAACACTGGTATTTTTTATTTATTGGGGGTAGTATTTGCGGCGTTAACTGGTGGGCTGATCGCCGAGTCGTTTTTGGCTGCCGTGGTTGGCGCTGTGGTCGGATTGTTCATCGCCTGGTTTTTTGTGAAAGTCCTGCTGCCAGAACGGGAACATGACCGATAATGGTTTTGTTTTATATGAAGGCGTGAAATTCAGGTTTTGAGTTCTTCGATCAATTCTATACACCGGGCTTCAATTGTCCGGAAAATGGGTTCAAACAACTTATTGTCGTAATAAGGGTCGGGCACTTCGCTGTCAAAAAGGAATAATGAAACTTTGGCGCGTTGATCCTCCGTTTTAGCCATGTCCATCACATCCCGCAGATTGTTGCGGTCCATTACAAAAATAGCATCATAGTAGTCAAAATCATTTCTGTGGAACTGGCGGGCCTTTTGTTGACTGATGTCCACGCCAAATTTCTGGGCGATCCTGACGGATCGTATATCCGGAGCCTCACCGATATGCCAGTTACCGGTGCCAGCTGAATCTATTTCCCAGTTCAGCCCAGCTTCGTTAGCCAGCTTCTGCAATACCCCATGGGCTAATGGGGAGCGGCATATATTGCCCAAGCAAACCATCAAAATTTTTTTTCTCACAGCTTAACAAACCTAATATACAAAGAAAGGTACAAATAAGGTAAAAATTTGATAAGTTTGTTGTATTATGAAGATCATTTTTGCGTTTTTTACCATTATTATTATAACTCCTGTTTATTGCCAGCAAAAGCAATATTCCATGGAAGAAGCTACATTAGGCTTGTATAGTAACTTGGCACAGGATGAATTAAGGCAGCTTCAATGGATACCGGGCGAACCGGCCGTATCCCATATGGTGCGCACTATATACGGAGAAGCCCTTGTTCGAAAAAAGATCCCCTCGTTGTTAACTGATACTATTCTTAGGTTGGATTCATTGGGCCAGCAGATTTTCGGAAAGCAGGCTTTCCGGCTTTTTCCGGAAATATCATGGCTTAATGGCAAAAACTTTTACCTGAATCTTGAAAATCGTTTCTTTAAGGTAACTAAACAAGGTGCTGTTTGGAAAGCAAGTTCGTGGGTAACTTTGCCGGAAGATGCAGCCCACACGAAGTTAGATCAGGCCGGAATTCAATTTGCTTACACTCGAGGAAATAATCTGTTCCTGCTGGATAGCGTGGGGAAAACCCATCAGGTGACTAAGGATGCAGATGTTGGAATTTTAAACGGACAGTCAGTGCATCGGGATGAATTTGGTATTGAAGACGGGATTTTCTTTTCTCCCGCCGGAAATTACCTGGCTTTTTACCGTATGGACCAGCGAATGGTTGAGAATTATCCCATCGTTAATTGGGACAATACACCTGCAACAATTCATTATGCAAAATACCCCTTTGCTGGTCGCACTTCTCACCAGGTCACGGTAGGAATTTATAATCCAAAAATAGGGAAAACAGTTTTTTTGCAAACGGGTGAACCCAAAGATCAGTATTTAACTTGCGTTACGTGGAGCCCGGATGAAGCTTATATTTACGTTGCCTTGCTTAATCGTGACCAGAATCATTTACGGCTTAATAAATACAATGTGCAGTCTGGTGCACTGGTAAAAACATTGTTTGAAGAAACTGATCCTAAATATGTCCAACCGCTCCATTCGCTCTATTTTTTGCCTGGCAAAAAGGACGATCAATTTATATGGTGGAGTCAACGCGATGGATATATGCATCTTTACCGCTATAATACGGAAGGTAAATTGCTGAACCAAGTGACAAAAGGGGAATGGGTTGTTAATGAGATCTTGGGTAAAAACGCCAAGAAAAAGGTGCTTTACTTATCCTCAAGTAAGGAATCACCCCTTGAAAAACACCTGTATTCTGTTAATTGGGAAAATGGTAAAATGACCCGCCTGGATGAACAGCCTGGTACACACAACGGCATCGTTAATAAGGAGGGGACTTATGTGGCTGACGTTTGGAGTAATGACACCATTCCCAGGATTATTGATGTAATTAGCATCGGCAAAAAGGGGAAACAGACCGTATTATCTTCTAAAAATCCACTCTTAGGCTATGATCGGCCTACTATTGAAAATATTCAGCTTAAAGCGGATGATGGCACGCCATTATATGGCAAATTAATTTACCCTACCCATTTTGACCCAAAGCGCAAATATCCGGTGATCGTTTACCTTTATAATGGCCCCAATGTAAAGCTATTGTCTAACAGTTTTCCAGCCAGCGGCAATCTGTGGTATGAGTATTTGGCTCAACGCGGTTACATGGTGTTCACAATGGATGGGCGGGGCAGTAGCAATCGTGGGCTAAAGTTTGAGCAGGCGACGTTTAGGCACTTGGGCACGGTTGAGCTGGAGGATCAGATGAAAGGCGTGGATTATTTACGATCGCTGCCCTATGTTGACAGCGCACGCATGGGTATACATGGCTGGAGCTTTGGCGGGTTCATGACCACCTCGTTTATGTTGCGGAAGCCAGGAATATTCGCCTGTGCGGTAGCCGGGGGGCCGGTTATGGATTGGAAAATGTATGAAGTGATGTATACTGAGCGCTATATGGATACGCCTCAAGAAAATCCTAACGGTTACGAAGAAGCCAACTTGCTTAGTAAAGTGGGCAACTTGAAAGGAAAGTTATTGCTTATTCACGGCACAGCTGATAGTACGGTGGTCTGGCAACATAGTATTGATTTTTTAAAAGCAGCTGTTACAGCAAAAGTACAAGTGGATTATTTTGTATACCCGGGATATGAGCACAACGTGCGGGGATACGACCGGGTGCATTTAATGCAAAAAATTACTGATTACTTTGATCTTTATTTAAAGCCATAAGCAGACTAACCGCATTTAATTAAATTATGATAAAAAAGCTCACCCATACTCTCTATTTTCAGGTTGTAGTGGCCATACTAATCGGTGTTGCCATCGGTCATTTCTATCCTACAACTGGGATTGCGCTTAAGCCCCTGGGAGACGGGTTTATCAAGTTGATCAAAATGTTCATTGCTCCTTTGATCTTCTGCACCATTGTTTTGGGTATTTCAGGGATGCAGGATGTTAAAAAGGTTGGAAAAGTAGGTATTACGGCGCTAATCTATTTTGAAGTCATGTCAACGATTGCATTGATCCTGGGACTTGTGGTTATTAACCTGCTACAGCCCGGTACCGGGATGCATGTAAATCCTGCCAGCCTTGACACCAACGCGGTCCAGTCATATATAAAGCCTGACCAACATCCCTCCATCACCAGTTTTCTGTTGGACATCATCCCAGATAGTGCTATAGGTGCTCTGACATCCGGAAACCTTCTTCAGGTATTATTTTTTGCTATTCTTCTTGGTTTTGGTTTATCCAGAATAGGCCAGAAGGCTGAACCTGTTCTGCGGGTTATGCAATCTTTTCTGGACGGTGTTTTTGCTGTTATTAGGATTATTATGAAAGTGGCTCCACTGGGCGCATTGGGCGCGATGGGTTATACGATTGGGGCCTACGGGTTAGGTTCTCTCTCCTCATTGGCCATGTTGATGGCTAGTTTTTACATTACATGTATCCTTTTTATTTTCTTGATTGTTGGCCTGATACTACGATATAATGGGATAAGCGTGTTCAAGATGCTAAAATATATTCGCGAGGAGCTTTTAATTGTATTAGGCACTTCGTCTTCAGAGTCTGCCCTGCCTGGGATTATTGAAAAATTAGAAAGGGCAGGCTGTTCCAAACCGGTTGTAGGATTGGTGATCCCGACGGGCTATTCTTTTAACTTGGATGGCACATCCATTTATTTGACTATGGCAGCGGTATTCATTTCACAGGCATTAGATATGCATATGACGCTGGAACAGCAATTTCTGCTGTTGCTTATTTTAATCCTGAGTTCAAAGGGCGCGGCGGGAGTGACTGGCAGCGGTTTTATAATTCTTGCTGCAACCCTCCCCTTAGTTGGCCATGTTCCGGTTGAATCGGTTGCATTGATCTTTGGCATAGACCGGTTTATGAGTGAGGCGCGGGCGATCACTAATATAATCGGCAATACCGCCGCGACATTGGTCATAGCCAAGTGGGAAAACGAATTGGATATGAAAAAACTAAATGTGGCAATGGGCTAAGCGTCCTCTTCTTCATTACTAAGCTGAGCCAAGATGTCATTTACTTCACTTTCCGTTGCACTGAGTTTGGCTCTGCAGAGTTGTATCAAAGAGACTGCTCTTTTTACTTTGGCGGATAATTCATCGACTGAAATATCGCCATTTTCTATTTCCCGTACCAATTTTTGAAGTTCTTCGTATGCTTCTGTGTAGGTCATCCTATTAATTTATGAATATTTTTAACGAACGATACTGGTTATCTTGCCTTCAGCAAAGAGGGTCTCCAGCGGTTCGCCAGATGATAGTTCGTCTGCACTTTTCACTGGACGCCCTTTTGCAAGCGTAATGCTATAGCCCCTGTTAAGGATTTGCTGTGGATCTAAAAGTTCTACCTGCCGTTGCTGGGATAGTAGCAAACTTTGCTGGTTCTTAAGGAGGATATGGCCGGCGGATAGTAGTCCTCTTTGAGGATATCGCAGCTTCTCAGTGGCTAATTTAAGGCCTGAACGTGTGGCTTGTTTCAACTGAAGCTTATTGTGTTCCAATTGTTGCAATTCTTTGCGGATGCGGTATACACCTGATCGGCTGAATTCTTTGCTGCTTCGATCTAATGCTGTCTTTGCCAACACCAGTAATTGTCGGCTTTGTTGTTGAAGGGCATCAACCGCCCGCTGCACGGGTATCGCAAAATTATGGAAATGCTGAATGAGGAAATCGGCGAGTTCGGTAGGGGTTATCGCATTTTTATAAGCAACCATCTCACTGACGGTTTCATTGGTGGAGTGCCCAATGCCTGTAAGGACAGGAATTGGAAAACGGGCAATGTAAGTGGCTAGGTCAACATGATTGTAACAACTAAGACCTACATCTCCTCCCCCACCCCTAATGATGGCCACCACATCAAATTGGTCTTTTTGTGCTTCCACCTGTTTTAGCTGACCCAAAATGGACGAAACCGCCTTTTCTCCCTGCAGCAATGCCGGATATAAGACATGTTCAAACCGGTATTTCCAAGGGTTGTAATCAATTATTTTTAAAAAATCAGAGAGACCTTTGCTCGTTTCTACAGAAATAAGGGCAAGCCTTTTAGGCAACAGCGGAAAGGCCCGGCGTTTGTTTTCGTCAAAAATGCCCTCATTTTTGAGAAAAGCGATTGTTTCTGCTTTTTCGCGCTCAAGCACTCCCAATGAAAATGAAGGGTCGATATCCACTATGCGCAAACTCATCCCGTAGAGCGGGTCATAAGAGATTGCTGCCTGCAATAAAATTGTGATACCGTTTTTTAAAGGCTCTTTGGTTATTTCCTGAAACTGTTGGTTTATGCGCAAATAATCATTTTTCCACAAAATGGACCGCATCTCTGCGATAACTTTACCCTCTTTTTTTTCCAGAAGTTCTGGATAACAATGACCCGAATGGCTGTAGAAATTCAATTTATTCATCTCTGCTTTTATCCAATAAAGGCTCTTATAGCGCTCCGCAATGGTTTTTTGTACGCTACGGGCGACCTCTGCGAGGGAAAAAATTGTTCTGTCAGCAAGCATCTCAGGCATAGACCAAAGGTAATACATTATTCATCTTTTGGCAAACGGCCTTTTTTGATATATTTATGTAATTTTGTCCCTTGAAATTCATATACAATGTACAAAACCTTACAGCCAGCTCTGCAAAAAGAGCTCAAAGCAATCGAAGATGCCGGATTGTATAAAAAAGAGCGCATTATTATTACCCCACAGGGCGCAGAAATCAAAGTACAGGGAGGAAAAGCCGTTATTAACTTTTGCGCAAATAATTATTTAGGTTTGTCTTCACATCCTAAAGTTATAGAAGCTGCCAAGCAGGCTATCGATAGCCATGGCTATGGCATGTCGTCCGTGCGATTTATATGTGGTACGCAAGATATACATAAGGAACTAGAAGCAAAAATCTCTACTTTTCTGGGTACAGAAGACACCATTTTATATGCTGCCGCATTTGACGCCAATGGCGGAGTTTTTGAACCTCTTTTTTCTGCGGAGGATGCTATAATAAGTGATGAATTGAACCATGCGTCTATTATTGATGGTGTGCGTTTATGCAAGGCGCAGCGCTTTAGGTACAAAAATGGGGATATGGATGACCTGGAAACACAGTTAAAGGCCGCACAGGGTGCCCGGCATCGGATTATTGTGACCGACGGCGCCTTCTCTATGGATGGAACGGTAGCCCCCCTTGATAAAATATGCGACCTGGCAGACCAATATGAAGCACTGGTGATGATTGATGAGTCACATTGTTCTGGATTTATTGGAAAAACGGGCCGGGGCACCCACGAACATTTTGGGGTGGTGGATCGGGTGGACATCATTACCGGTACTCTAGGAAAAGCATTGGGAGGAGCATCGGGAGGATTTACTTCTGGCCGGAAAGAGATCATTGATTTGCTTCGACAACGCTCCAGGCCTTATTTGTTTTCAAATACCTTGGCTCCATCCATCGCCGGTGCGTCGATTGCTGTGCTTAACATGCTTAGCGAGACGACAGAGCTTAGGGATAAATTGGAAAGAAACACGCGTTATTTCCGCGATAAGATGACTGAAGCGGGGTTTGACATTAAACCTGGCTTTCACCCCATCGTACCCGTCATGCTGTATGATGCTAAGTTGGCGCAGGAATTTGCCGCATCGATGCTGGACGAAGGCATCTATGTCATCGGATTTTACTATCCGGTAGTACCGCAAGGGAAAGCCCGTATCCGGGTTCAGATTTCCGCGGCTCACCAGCAAGAACATTTGGACCAAGCTATTGCTGCATTTACCAAAGTAGGCAAGAGTCTGGGTGTCATCTAACATTTTAGTATCTTTGAACCATGTTGCAGAATAAAATACAGGATTATAGCACAGAAGTAGAAAATATTCATCTGGATACTGCTGAACAGGTGGAGGCCTTCAGGCTCCGTTTTTTGGTCAATAAGGGCATCATAAGAAGCTTGTTTGAAGAGTTTAAGACTGTCTCCCAAGAAGAAAAGCGTATACTGGGTAAAGTGCTGAATGAATTTAAGCAGCTGGCCGAAGAAAAATTTAAGGTAGCACAAGAACGCATAGGCCTTAGCAATACTGACGAAAAGTCCGCAAATTTGGCCGACCTTTCCTTGCCTGGAGAGGGATTTAACCTTGGATCCCGGCACCCGCTCTCACTTGTTCGAAAGGAAATTGTGGAGATCTTTAAAAAGCTGGGATTTATTGTAGCGGAAGGACCGGAGATAGAAGATGATTGGCATAATTTTTCAGCCTTAAATTTTCCTCCGGAACATCCTGCAAGGGACATGCAGGATACTTTTTTCATTAAAAAGCAAGAAGGCAATGATATTGCGCTCCGCACACATACTTCTTCGGTCCAGGTGCGAATGATGGAAAAAGGGCAGCCTCCATTTAGAGCGATTATGCCTGGTCGTGTATACCGGAATGAGGCAATTTCTGCACGGGCACACTGTTTTTTTCATCAGGTGGAAGGGCTGTATGTAGATGAAGGGGTTTCATTTGCTGATCTTAAACAGACCTTGTTCCATTTTGTACAGGAATTGTACGGGGCAGAAACCAAGGTGCGTTTCCGTCCATCGTATTTTCCGTTTACCGAACCTTCTGCTGAGATGGATATTAGCTGTACAATCTGTGGCGGCACAGGCTGCGCTATGTGCAAGCATACTGGTTGGGTGGAAATTCTTGGTTGCGGGATGGTAGATCCGAATGTTTTGGAGAATTGTGGCATAGACAGCAAGAAGTATACAGGTTTCGCCTTTGGAATGGGTATAGAACGTATCACAAACCTTAAGTACGAGATCAAAGATCTTCGGTTATTTTCAGAAAATGATGTACGGTTTTTAAAGCAGTTTGAAACGGAAATTATTTAATTAGCGGGTTGCGTGACATGGAAAAATACATTGCAGGGATCATTCTGATGATCATACTGCCATTTGCATCTTGCAAAAAGGGTGGTTGTAATGTTATTCCCAGCTATTCTTTTCAAAGTGAAGCTATATCTATAACTGCTCACCCCCGATTGGCTGTAAACGGAGGTTATGACAGTATACCTGGGGGAGTTGCGGGGATCTACCTGGTGAAGTACAATGGGGAAATATTGGCTTTTGATCGTTGTAGCACAGTAAATCCTAGCGAAAGGAACGCCGTAGAGACCACCGATGGGCTTATTGCGACCGATCCAAAAAGCGGAGCGGAATACCTACTTATCAATGGTTCGCCTTCAAAGATTGCAGAATGTCCGCTTAAAAAATATGTTGTGTCCAAGCAAGGGAACATTATTTATGTTATAAACTAATTAATGGAAGCCGAAGAAATTAAAGAGAGTATCAAAAAGGCTTCACGGGAACTCTTTAGGCATTATGGTTATAAAAAAACCAGCGTTACAGAGATCGCGAAAAAGGCTAAGATCGCTAAGGCGACCATTTATAAATATTTTGAAAGTAAAGAGCTTGTTTTACACGCCATTTTGATGGATTATATCCGCGAAAGCGTTGAAGAATTAATTCGAAATCCCAGTAATGAGACTACGCAGGAAGCATACTTAAGCAAATTAATTCTTCGGGTAAGCCGGCTTACCTATACCATTTGCAATGAATTTATTGGTTGGGATTTTATCCGGGAATCTGCTAATGCCCAAGAGTACCTAAAAACCCTGTCAGATGATTTGGAGAATCTTCTGATATTGTCCTTTATGGAGAGTGAGGTAATTGACCCAAATATCCCACCCGAAAATCTCCGTTTTTTAATAAAAGCCAGTAAAAGCATTGTATTTTCTTTTGCTTTTACGGCGGTGTCTGTGGCAGACGTTCGTAAATATTTCATTTCCTTTCAGAAAGAATTATTGCCTTACCTCGTTAAGGCAACTGTTATTTAAACGCCATTTTCTGCAGGAGGGTCTTTTTTAATGGTTGTTACCCCTGCTTTGAAACGAGGTTTAAAACCGGTGGGTTTTGAAGCCGCAGGTGGTATATCCGACTGAGTTGTCTCTTTATCGGATGTTTCTTGCACCGGGTTGGATTCTTCGGGAATAGGCTTAGACAATAACTCATCTGTTGGTTTCGTGGCCGTAACCCCAGCTTTAAACCTGGGCTTGAAACCTACTGGCTTGGATGCTACAGCAGCATTCTTTTTGGTTTTGGTCTCTTCGTTGGTTAGTACTTCCGCAGGTTTAGCTACTTCATGTGTCGTCTCTGGAACCACATCATCCGCTGGTTTAGGAGCAGCCGTTACGCCTACCTTGAAGCGAGGCTTAAAGCCTGCGGGCTTTGTGGCTAAAGAATTGCCAGAAGGGGTCTCGAGTCTGTTCTGGGACGGGTTTGAAGTAAGAATTTTTGTTTCCGGAAGTATTGTAACGGTTTCTTCGCACAATAAAAAATCTTTACGCAAACGGTTAAACCAATATTTCTTGGTGTGGTCAAAGCTTTTTTCGCCCATTAACCTAAAATGAAGTTGGAATTCATCATAAAGAGCTGGCTGTTGAATTTTCAACAAACCCAGATCAATTTTTTTCTTTACAAAAAATTCTTCAAACGTCATTTTATCTTAGCTTTCCGCTTTAGCTTCAATTAAGCCATATTATGGTATACGGCTTGCACGTCATCATCCTCTTCAATCCGGTCAATCAATTTCAGGACATCGGCAGCAGCATCTTCAGGTACATCTGTTGTAGTGAGGGCGATCCGCTCCAGTTTTGCACTTTTAACCTCAATACCTTTTTCCTCCAATAATTTTTGCATGTTACCAAAATCTTCAAAAGAAGTTTGGATTACGGCTACATCATTTTCATCTTCATCCGCCTCAACATACAATTCTTCCAAACCACCGTCTATCAATTCAAGCTCCAATTCTTCTAAATTGAGGTTATCACCCGGAATAAAACGGAAAACAGATTTGCGCTGAAAGATGAAATCGAGTGAACCGGTCTTTCCAAGTGTTCCGCCAGCTTTTGAAAAGTAACTGCGGATGTTGGCGACTGTCCTATTCGTATTGTCGGTTGCAGTTTCAATCAGGATGGGCACACCGCCCGGGCCGTAACCTTCGTAAACATACTCTTCATAACCTTTTGCGTCTTTTTCAGAAGCGCGTTTTATTGCAGCATCAACACGGTCTTTAGGCATATTGACCGCTTTTGCATTCTGGATTGCAGTGCGAAGGCGAGCGTTGTTTTCGGGGTGTGGCCCTCCTTCTTTCACGGCAATGGCAATTTCTTTGCCCAATCGCGTAAATTGAACAGCCATCTTTGCCCAACGTTTAAACTTGCGTTCTTTTCTAAATTCAAAAGCTCTTCCCATTTGAAAATGTTGTTTTGGAGGGCAAACTTACCTAAAATCACACTTTTAAGCAAAAACAAATCGGCATATAGTTTGTATATTTACGATATATTCTAATTTTGAAAACAAAACAGATAAATTAGCAACCAAATAAAACTAATGAAAGCTTTTTGGAAATGGTTTGCCGGGATTCTAATTATAATTGTAATCGCGGCATTTTGTGGTCTTTGGTACTTAAGTAACCACTGGAAGCCTTTATTGAGCGAAAAGCTGGATGAAACTGTCACAAAGTCTACAGACAGCTTATACCGTATTGCCTATGATAAGATTAATTTAAATGTGCTTTCGGGCAATGCATCACTGATTAATTTCAAGCTGATACCCGATACCAATGTATACAAACGGTTAAAAAAAATTGGTACGGCTCCCGATAATATTTACGATATAAGTGTGGCAAGCCTTGACATTAAAAATTTTCATCCACGGAGGTTGTTAACAGGCATGCGTTTGAACATTGACGAAATTATTATAGATCGGCCTACAATTGCCATTTATAATGAGTATCAAGGACGTCCTGATACCGCAAAATTAAAAGATAGTCGAAACATTTATCAGCGGATTTCTTCTATTCTGAATGAGATTAGTATTGGGGCTATTAAGTTTGAAGGGATAGCATTCACTTTTATCAAAAAAAGCAAAAACGTTGAAAAGAAAACGGTCATTAAAAATGTTGATCTTGTAATAACTGATGTCTTGATTGATTCAGCTTCACAATATGATTCAACACGGTTTTTTAATACCCGCGACATCGCTTTGCATTTTAACCAATATCGCTATAATGCCCCTGATAGTATTTATTATGTAAGCTTTAAGGATTTAAGTTTGTCTACCGGTCATCGCAGTTTAACCATTACAGGGCTTAAATATGAGCCGCGCTATAGCAAAGCAGAGGTTTATAAAAGAATAAACCAGGCTAATACCTTGGTATCTCTTGCTTTTGATACCATACGGCTTGAACAAATAGACCTGCTTAAATTTATGCAACAGCAAAAAATTCGTGCCGCAAAAATGTTAATTGACAGCGGCGCAGTTAATGCCTCCAATAACCTTAAATATCCTAAAAAAGCGGCGAGAAGTAAGATCGGACAATCACCTCACCAACAATTTTTAAAGTTAAAGGCAAGTATTAAAATTGATACACTTGAACTTAAGCGAGTAGACGTTAGTTATGCTGAAATAGGTAAAACGACACCAAATGAGGGTAAAATTACATTTAACCGGATAACTGGTGCATTTTATAATGTGACCAATGACTCTCTTGCCCTTGCAGGAAATAATATTATGCGGGCAGATTTGCTAACTTATGTAATGGATAAAGGCAGACTAAACTTGTCCTTTGCATTCAATATGACGGATCCGGAAGGTGGTTTTAGCTATAAAGGAAGTCTTGGTCCTACCGATGGACGGGTATTTAATAGAATCGTTAAACCACTATTGCCTGCTGAAATAAAATCGGCAAATTTAGTTTCATTGCGGTTTGATATTAAAGCGAACGATCGTCGTAATTGGGGTATCGTAGAAATGAAATATCGTAATTTAAAAATAAATATCTTTGAAAGAAAAGCTGACGGAACACAACAACAGAAAAGTTTTATGTCAGCATTGGCAAATACTTTTGTTATTAATGATAGTAATCCGGATGCAAATGGTAAATACCATATTGGCCATGTAGATTTTGTAAGACCTCCGGAATTTCCCTTCTTTAAAACCATGTGGAAAAGCTTGCTGCAAGGAATTAAAGAATCTGTGGGAGTAAGTAAGGAACGAGAAGCCAAATTAACCAAAGCAGCTCAGAATGCAGGGACTGGAGTTAAAAAAGTAAATGGGTTTTTTAAAAGTTTGTTTGGTAAAAAACATCAGCAGGACTCGTTGAACAATAAGGTTAAGATTAACCACGAATAAATTAAAGATTAACCACGGCATTTCTTTGCCGTGGTTAATCTCGGATTTAGCCGATCACATAGTTCCATCCGAATGGATCTTCAATACGACCATACCGAAGGTCCGAAAGGTAAGCCAGCACTCTATTGGAAAATTCCCGATTATCTGGATCTGGCAAGGTATAGTCTTTCCCATCGAAGCCAATGACAGAAATCGGTGTGAGCGTAGCCGCAGTGCCGGCAGCAAAAGCCTCTGTCACGGTGCCATTTTCAATTCCCTCCAACAGTTCTTGAACCGTGACCTTGCGTTCTTCGGCTTTATATCCCCAATGGCGGGCAAGTTCTATAATGCTTCGGCGAGTTACCCCATGCAAAATTGTCTCTGCAGAAGGTGTGATTAACGTATCACCCACCTTAAAGACTAAATTGGCCGTACCGGCCTCCTCTACATATTTGTGCTCCTTGGCATCGGTCCAAATTAACTGATCATATCCCTCCTGTTGAGCAATGCGGGTAGGATAAAGTGACAAGGCATAGTTGCCCGCATTTTTTGAGAAACCCACGCCCCCTTCAGCGGCACGTGTATATTCAATCTCCACTTTTACACGCAAAGGCTTATTATAATAAGCACCAACCGGACTGGTGATAATAATAAATTGATAAGATGCAGAAGGATGAACGCCCAATGCTGCCTCTGTTCCAAACATAAATGGCCTGATGTATAAGGAGGCTCCGGGGGTGCTGGGTACCCAATTGCGATCCAGGTCAATTAGTTTAGCTAGCCCGTCTATAAATATTTCTTCAGGGACTTCCGGCATTTCCAGTCTGACGGCTGATTTATTAAACCGCTCATAGTTTTTGTCTGGGCGGAAAATACTGACACGGTCATCTTCAAATTTATAGGCCTTAATTCCTTCAAAAATAGCTTGGCCATAATGCAATGCAGAGGTAGCCGGGCTTAAAGGCAGGTTACCATATGGCAGAATCCTTACTGACTGCCAGGAACCCTTGTCATAACTAGCCACCAGCATGTGATCTGAAAGGATCTGGCCAAATTTTAGATTGTTGAAATCTACCTGAGACAACCTCGAATCAGGAGATTGCTCTACTTGAATATTTATTGAATCAACCACGGTAATATAGTTTTGCGATGTAATGAGCGCAAGTTATGAAAAAACATGCAATTGTTGAAAGAATATTCTTAACCCGTAAAAACACTGTTACGGATACGCTGCTAATACCTTTAATCGGAATGATGTTTGTTAGATTTGTAGCGTAAAAAAATTATATACATGAAATTATTAGCAAATTTATTGGCTTTTGCCCCCATGGTGGTCTTTGGTCAACAGGAATTTTCTGTAAAAGGAAAGGTAGGGCAACTAGGAAGTCCAGCTAAAGCGTATATTCAGTATGCCGGAAAATTAGATTCTTCTGCGGTTAATGCAGGCATATTTGAGTTTAAAGGAACTATAGCATCTCCAACCAGAGCTCGTGTCTATTTGGTACACAATGGGGAAAATATCCGTCAAATTCAGGGCGGCGTAGATATGGCAGATCTATATATAGAGCCAGGAAATGTACAGATTACAGCGGCGGACTCGTTAACAAACGCAAAAATAGAAGGTGGTATTGCCAATAAGGACTTTCAATCGTTAAGCGTTACCAAAAAAGCGGTTAATGATAAAATGAAAGCCGTTGATGCCAAATATCAGGCGGCATCGGATACGGACAAAAAATCGGAAACTTTTATAAATAAGCTTCGCGAAGAATACCAAGTTGCCGCAAATGAAGGTAAAGTGGTTGATTTAGCATTTGCTAAAACTCATACATCATCTCCAGTTTCGTTGGATATTCTTAATCAATACTTAAGTACAGAACCATTAGCCACTGTTATTGAACCGGCTTTCAACGCGCTATCACCCGCATTAAAAGATTCTGAAGCCGGTAAAGCGACAGCTAAGCAGATTGCCAGCCTTAAAGCTACCGATATCGGAGCGGTAGCCCCAGATTTTTCACAAACAGATACGGCTGGTACCCCGGTTTCCTTGTCGTCTTTTAAAGGAAAATATGTGTTGGTTGACTTTTGGGCAAGCTGGTGTGGTCCTTGCCGTGGTGAAAATCCAAATGTTGTGGCTGCCTTCAATAAATACAAGGATAAAAACTTTACCGTTTTGGGTGTATCCCTTGATCAGCCCGGAGGAAAGGACAAGTGGTTACAAGCGATTAAAGATGACCATTTGAACGGGTGGACGCAAGTGTCTGACCTTAAATTCTGGAACAATGAAGTGGCTCAGCTGTATGGAATAAGGTCTATTCCTCAAAATTTTCTTATTGGGCCTGATGGTAAGATTGTAGGTAAAAATCTCAGGGGAGAAGCATTGGATAAAAAGCTTAAAGAAATTTTAGATTAACTTTTTTAAGGTAAAATAAAAAATATCGCAGGGGAAACGAAAATTCATTCGTTTCCCCTGTGTTTTTAGGATATGATGTTAATAAAGGATCCGAAATTTTACGGTATCTGCAATTTGCCGAAGTTGTCGCAATACACTTCCATCATATCCAAGGGAAATATCAGTTACTGCATAGCCAATGTTTCCTTTTGTCATTAAAAATTGGGCAGTGATGTTGATATGGTTGTCAGCAAAAACCTTATTAATCTGAGCCATAATACCAGGGACATTATTATGTATATGGATCAGGCGGTGGGCGGGACCAATAGGAGGTAGTTGCAGGTTCGGGAAATTACGACTCATATAGGTATCACCCTTATTAATGAACTCTGCCATTCGACGGGGTATAAATTCGGCATTCCTTTTTTTATATTTTTTGTCATCAAAAATGACGATCCCCATCTGATTGCAGAGATCTTTGTTGAGTAGATTTTTACTGTCTCCTAAGTAACCGATGGTCTTTAGTTTCGCAGCCTGCATTAGGAACTCATCTGCAACCGTTACCCCATCTCCCAACAATAGCATACCGACATCTTTCACATACTTTTCTTCAAAAGTTTCCTTTTGCCGGATGGAGAAACCGTCTCGTTTGAGCACATAGGCTGCAATATCAGGCACATTACCGACCAATAGGCAAAGAATACGGTTTTTAGGATATGAAATGGCACGGGGAAGATGGTTGACATATAAAAATTCATCAAAACTGGGAGTTACATGATCTGCTTTTTCAGTTATAGATTTACGTTCAATATTTTCAGTAAATGCAAAAAACTTTTCAATAAGTCCAGATTCTTTAAGTTGGAAATCCGAATAACCGTCTCCAATTCCAAAGATGTGGCCTTGCAAGTTCATTTCAGTAAGTAAACGCACCTTTCCTCCCTCATTTGACAGGGGATTGCTTTCATCATAACCCACTATGTTATCATCCTTGTCAAAAACAAAAGTATTGGCATATATATTTTCTGTCTTTATAAAGTATGGAGTTACTACAGGGGTAATAAATTCTTTAAACCCTCCAGAAACGATAAGGACTTCGTCGCTGTGTTTCCTAAAAAACTCTCGGTTCCTTGAAAAAGACGCCGATACCTTTTTTTTAAGCACTCTTACCAGTTGCTCTAGATGTTTGCGGTTAGCCTGCAGAAGTTTTATTCGTCCTGAAAGACTATCTCTGAATGATAAATGTCCTTCCATCGCAGCATTTGTGAGCCGTTCTATCTCTTCATAAACTAGATGGCTTGCCGGATGTTTATTCATTGAAATTCGGGCCAATTCGTCCAAAGCCTCCACCTGGGTAAATGTACTATCGAAATCAATGATGTAGTAATTTTTTGCCATCGGTTTAATTATCGTTTTTTATGGTATTGCATATTTCTTTTATAGTTTCATCAATTGGCTTGAATTCAAAACCTATTTCATGCATTATTTTTTGATTACTAAAAGCCAGTAGTTTTTGTGATGTGCGCGCAGTTTCTTTGGTAATCGCAGCGCGTTTTCCTGTTAGCATTGTTAATATACAGGCTCCGCGCCAAGCTAAGCCAAGCACGAATCGATTTAATGTTACACGTGGAACCGGAACAGCAAGAAAAGCCGCACATTGCCTAAAAAGATCTTTATAAGTGCGATTTGCAGCGTTTAAAATATATCGTTCTCCTTGCAGATCTGTCCGGTCCATTAGCAAAATCATTGCCTTGACTACATCCTCCACATCCACCAATCCGATTGAACCAGACGGGAAAAACCTAAGACCCTTTTTTAATTGGTAAAACAAAGCTCCGCTGCCCCGTTTACCTGCCTGTTTACTAATAACCAGCGAAGGATTTACAATAACCGCATCCATTCCTTCAGAAATTCCCCTCCAAACCTCCATTTCGGCAAGATATTTAGATATCGCATACATAGATTGACGACCATCATTTTCCCACAAGTCCTTTTCACAACTTTCAGTACCCACACGCGGACGGCCAATAGTGGCAATGGAACTTACATGAACCATGCGGACACTCATGCGTAAACAATGATTTACCAAGTTTGCAGTTCCCTC
Organism: bacterium A37T11; assembly: GCA_900109895.1. Classification (GTDB taxonomy): domain Bacteria; phylum Bacteroidota; class Bacteroidia; order Sphingobacteriales; family Sphingobacteriaceae; genus A37T11. Next base: position 69,643 of record FOBR01000008.1, on the reverse strand, counting down.
TACATTGATCTTCATTAATTGTTTACGATCTTCAGGATAGTTGGATATCATTCCTGCGCAATGATAAACCTTCGATATTCCTAAAAAAACGTCCTCCAAGCTAAAGTAATCGACAATATCTGCGTCTACCCATTCCAAGTTGGCAACACCGTTCAAATATATAGGTATAACAGAATCAGGTCTTTTAATTGCCTTAACACACTTTCCGGCCGCCAATAAATGAACGATCAGTGTAGAACCTATGAAGCCCGTTCCGCCGGTAACTAAGATCACGTTTTATCTGTCAAAATTATCGATATTGTAATTTCGCTTCCAAAAGTAAGGGATTAAATGGATATTTGCATCCAAAGTGTCGAATTTAGCATTAAATTTTACCTATATACAATATAAGATGTCACTAGCAGAATTTTTTAGTCCAATAGATATGAGTCGTTATATTCCTGTTCATGGATATTATAGCACTCAAATTGGCACCATTATTTCTTCTTATCATCAAGTTTTCCCCGATCTATCGGAAAAAAAGGCTGATATTGCGATTTTTGGTGTGCTTGACGATCGCCATGCAGTCAATAATGAAGGTTGTGCTTTAGGACCTGATTATTTTCGGGAAAATTTTTATAAACTACATCACGGAGATTATAACGTAAGCATCGTGGATCTTGGCAATATCAAGGCCGGAAAGACCATCAAAGACACCTATGTTGCTGTAAGTTTAATAATCAGTGAACTTATTAAGTCCGGAATAGTGCCCATTATTATTGGCGGAGGACAGGACATTACCTATGCTCAATACCAAGCCTATGAAAAACTGGAACAAAAAGTAGATCTTGTGGTAATTGATTCCCAATTTGATATTGAAGAAGATGTTGGCCCTGATGGATCCGCTACTTCCAGATCCTATCTTAATAAAATCATGACTCATGAACCCAATTATCTATTTAACTTCAGTAACATTGGCTATCAAACCTATTTTGTAAGCAAAGACAGCCTACGGGTTATTAACAAACTCTATTTTGATGCCTATAGACTTGGTCAATTTTCGGGAATGACCGATCAGGCAGAACCTGTTATCAGGAATGCGAATATGCTGAGTTTCGATATAGGGGCTATCCGGTCTTCTGATGCCATGGCTAATGCCAATGCTTCGCCAAATGGTTTTTATGGTGAAGAGGCCTGCCGCTTATGCCGTTATGCAGGCATGACAGACAAACTAAGCTCCATTGGCTTTTATGAATATAATCCCGTCTTTGATCAAAATGGGCAAACGGGAATGCTCTTGGCACAGATGGTCTGGTATTTTATCGACGGCTTTTATAATCGGAAAAAAGATTTCCCTTTACATCCGAAGTCATCATATCTTATTTTTCGAACGGCCCTAAAGAACGATGCCCATGAATTGGTCTTTATTAAAAGCAAAAAAACAGACCGCTGGTGGATGCAGGTTCCCTATCATAACAATAAATCAGCGAATGAACGCTATCACCTTGTACCATGCCGATATGAAGACTACCAAACGGCCGTTGAAGGAGAGATGCCTGATCTCTGGTGGCGTACCTATCAGAAACTTGTTTAAACCACTCTTTCTTCCCATAAACGTGCTAAATTAACTAGCGTTAACACAGCCTTCTGCATATCTTGTATTGATATCCACTCTTGCCTACCATGAAAAGCATGCCCACCTGCAAAGATATTTGGACAAGGCAAACCCATAAAGGATAAGCGGGAACCATCGGTTCCTCCCCGTATTGAACGGCATATAGGTTCCATACCAGCGGCCTTAATAGCTTCTTTGCCTAATTCCACGATCTGCGGATATTTATCAAGCACCTGTTTCATATTTCGGTATTGTTGCGTAACCGTAAATGTGTAACGACTTTTCGGGAATTTTTTTAATACGTCAATTACTAAACTTTCCAATTTTGTTTCCTGCTCAAGCAATTCCTCTTCGGTAAAGGCCCGGATGATAAAGTCAAGTTGTGCTTGCTCTACCGTACCTGCTTGCTGTACCGGATGAATAAAACCTTCCCTGCCTGATGTAGTTTCTGGGGAGAGCTGATCCTCGGGAAGGGCTGCAACAATTGCAGAAGCTATTTTAACGGCGCTCTGCATTTTTCCCTTTGCAAAACCAGGATGTACACTTACGCCTTGAATAGCTATTCGGACGGCGTCGGCGGAGAAAGTTTCATCTTCAATGGTGCCTGCCGTTTCACCATCCACGGTATACCCAAAATCAGCTCCTAGTTTTATTAAATCAACCTTATCTACTCCCCTGCCAATTTCTTCATCCGGGGTAAACAGTATTTTTATCATACCATGTTTTATCTCGGGATGCGACAGGAGCTCTTCTATTGCAGTCATAATTTCAGCAATACCTGCCTTATCATCGGCACCGAGTAAGGTAGTTCCGCTAGCAGTAATCACATCATTGCCCAACTGGTTTTTCAGGTCGGGATGTTCAGACAAGCGAATGACTTGAGAAACATCATCAGGTAAAACCAAATCCTGACCGTGATACTTTTCATGTACGATTGGTTTGACACCCGTACCACTGCAATCTGGAGAAGTGTCCATGTGGGAGCAAAAACAGATTACCGGAACCGATTTATTTGAATTTGCGGGCAGCGTTGCGTATACATATCCAAAATTATCCATCTGCGCATCCGTTATCCCTAAATCCAATAGTTCTTCCACCAGTATACGGGCCAGGGATAATTGGTTAGATGTGGAAGGATAATTACTGGAGTGATGATCAGACTGTGTGTCTAACTGAACATATTTTAAAAAGCGATTGGCTACCGCAGACTTATCAATAGCTATTTGGGGCATAAAAACGTTGAGGTTTTTTTAGTATAATTGGCAAAGTTACATAGAATAATACGTGAAGAGCAAAACCCTTTTATTAATTTTTATGACCTGCTCGATTGTTATGAGGGCAACAAGTCAGCCAACGCCTACTTTTATTAATTTCGTTAACCAAATGCACCCTTGGGTTGACTCAGTTTTTAATAAACTTACTGCACGCGAAAGGGTGGCACAACTGTTTTTGATACGGGCGCAAAGCAATCTTGGACAGCGGTACATAGATTCCATCGGAAATATCATTGCTAAAGAGCAGTTGGGAGGAATTGTGCTTTTTCAAGGCGGGCCAGTAAGTCAAGCTCGTCTAAATAATCAATACCAACAATTAGTAAAGGTGCCATTATTAGTAGCAATTGACGGAGAGTGGGGTTTAGGTATGCGTATGCCTGATTCGAGCATATCTTACCCATACCAGATGACCTTGGGGGCGATACAGGATGACGACTTGATTTATCGGATGGGACATGAAATAGCCAAGGATTTTAAACGAATGGGTCTGCATATCAATTTTGCACCTGTGGTTGATATCAATAATAATCCGCGCAATCCGGTTATTAACTATCGATCCTTTGGTGAAAATAAAGAAAATGTAACGCGTAAGGGAATGGCTTATATGCGAGGAATGATGGATGAAGGAATTATTATCTCACTAAAGCATTTCCCCGGACATGGAGACACAGACGTAGATTCGCACTATGACCTTCCGCAACTTACTTTTACCCGTGAAAGACTTGATTCGCTTGAAATGCTTCCTTTCAGGACATTGATAAATGCTGGAGCCTCAGGAGTAATGGTTGCACACATGAATATTCCCGCATTGGACAATACGCCTAATCTTCCCTCTTCATTGTCAAAAAAAATTGTTTCTGGAATACTAAAAGACGAACTTGGATTTAAGGGGCTAGTTTTTACTGATGCCATGGATATGAATGGCGTGGTAAAATATTTCAGAAATGGAGAAGCAGATGTGCGCGCTTTGATGGCCGGGAACGATCTTTTAGAACTATCACAAAACAGTACCAGGGCCATTAATATGGTGTTGAAAGCGATTTCAGATAAACGCCTTGCACAGAAAGAAATTGACTTTAGCGTAAAAAAAGTACTCGCAGCCAAGTATTGGCTACACCTTGATCAGCAAAAACCGATCAATCTATCCATGCTTAGCAGCGATATAAATCGTTCCACAGCCAAAGTCCTCAACCAGCAATTGGCTAATGCAGCAATAACCCTTTTAAAAAGCGATAGCATGCTGAATGCGCTTAATTTTAGCAAAAATACGGCAATTGTAGCCATTGGTACTGAACAAGTCAGCGAATTTCAAAAAATATTGAATAAACATTTTGATAATAAATTAGATTTCTTATTATCCGCCCAAGCCTCGGCAGATGATGTTGTGCACGTAGCCAATGAACTAAAATCATACGAACAAATTATAATAGCGCTGTTTGATAACCGTTCAAAACCACAAAGCATATTGAATTATAATGCCACAGTACGGTTATTTATAAATGAATTAGCTAACAGGCCCTCCATTTTCTGCCTATTTGCTAATCCCTACACTTTAGCGGGTCTTCCAGGAATAGAAACCGCAAAAACCATTTTAATAGGATATCAAAATAACCCAGTTATGCAAAAGGCAGCTGCAAATGTTATTCTAAAGCAAATTTCACCATCCGGTAAGCTCCCTGTAACGATAAATAGTTATTTTAGATACGGCGATGGCAAAACTGGAAGATAACGGTGTTACTTAACATTGAGTCAGCCTCAAATATTTTAATAAATTGCTTTTGCATACAATTATATCTAAGTTTGTAATTGAAAACAATTTATGAAAAAAAACAAATTCCTGTTTCGCTAAAACAACTCAAATATTAATAATATGGATAAGATTGTTATACTGTATGTAGATGATGAGGCCAATAACCTCATTTCTTTTAAAGCCGTATTTCGTATGAAATATGATGTATATACGGCCATAAGCGGGCAGGAAGCGATGGCTATTCTAAAAGAAAAGCCAATCAATATCATTATTACAGATCAACGTATGCCAGGCATGACCGGCGTAGAGTTTCTGGAAGAGGTTCTTAAGATATATCCTGACCCTATGCGTATATTATTGACCGGTTATGCCGATATGGTTGCCGTTATAGATGCTGTAAACCGAGGAAAAATATTCCATTACCTTACCAAACCGTGGATTGAAGAAGAGTTGGATAAAACAATAACCAATGCATTTAACCTATATAAAGAAAAAGAACGCATAAAAGAGATGAATGACAAGTTATCCCTTAGTAATGATCAGCTTGAATTTTTGCTTAGGCAAAAATTACTTTCTTAACGTATGTTATTTTCCGGGAATGGTAATCGTAAACGATGTTCCCTCCCCTTCAACAGAATTTACTGAAATTTCGCCGGATAATTTGGCCAATGCGCTTTTCACATTAAATAGACCTAGTCCGGCGCCACCGTTTTCAAAGCTAGCCTTATAAAAAGGTTTATATATACCTTGTAGATGGTGTGCTGAAATGCCGATACCGTTATCGGAAATGGTTATGACCGCCTTATTTTGGTTCGCTGTAAGATTAAGTGATACCCATTTATCTTCAATGTCCGTCCGCTGATACCTAAAGGCATTTGAAAGTAAATTATTAATGATTAATTTTAAACTTACATCATCACCCCGGAACGGACCGTCCTGATGAAAAGATAACCGAAAATTTACCCCAGCAGTATTCGCGTTTACATTATACATGTCATAAAAATAATTGGCAAGTACCTCCAACGAAATATCCCGAATAGTTAATTCTCCCCGTTGAGTGGCATAATAATCATGCAGGCTCAATATAAACGCATTTAATTTAATAACTGATTTTTCCATCAGCTTAAGAAGGTCATGGATATCGGTCAGTGAATCAAATTCACGGGCAAGCCTCACTGCTGATAAAATGCTGGATAAAGGTTCTCGAAGGTCATGGCTTACACTATAAGCAAATTTATCCAACTCATCATATGCTAATTGCAATTCTTCATTTTTAACAATTAACATGGAATTGGCAAGGTAAAATTTATTGGCTTCTTCAATGGCTGAAAGTATTTCAGCTTCAATCCAGGGCTTGCTCACAAAACGGAAAATATTTCCTTTATTTATCGCCCCAATTACAGTGGACAAATCTGCATAAGCCGTTAAAAGGATTCGGATAGGATTTGGATATCGGTACCGGATTTCGCTCAAAAACTCAACTCCTGTTTTATCCGGCATTCGCTGATCGCTAAAAACGATCCGGATATCAGGGTGCTCGGCAAGTAACGCTTCAGCTTTAGTAGTATTTTCTGCCGTCAAAATATTAAAATCTAAGCGGAATGACGCATTAAATGAAATGAGATTATTAATCTCATCATCAACATATAAGATCTTTATTTTTTCTGCCATGATTTGTGCCAAATTTAATCTATCCGCAAGCTATATTTACCCGAGAGGCCGTTTAACATGTAAAATTACTATTTTGTTTAGAAAAATCACGATCCCACTTAATTTTTTTGGCGTAATGGAAATTTTAAAATGAAAGAAGCTCCCTCCCCCGGTGCAGTAGTAACCTCTATTTTACCATTGTGTTTTTGAACCGTGTTATAGACAATGGACATTCCTAATCCCGTGCCTTCTCCTACATCCTTAGTCGTAAAAAAAGGCTCAAACATCTTACTTTTTGTCCTTTCGTCCATACCTATACCATTATCCCTAAAAAGTACTTCAATATACGCTTGCTTCGCCCTGGTACTAATATAAAGTTTACCATTTCCATCCAAACTATGTTGCTTATGAATCGCATATATAGCATTACTCATAATATTCAGGAAAACCTGATTCAGCTTGCCCGGATAACATTCTATATCGGGCAAATCGCCTAAATCTTTTTCAACAAATACATTCTTATCGTTAAGTAAACTATTAAGAATCACAAGTGTTGACTCCATACATTCATTAATATTAGCCATTTTCAGGTCATCTTCATCTACCCGGGAAAATATGCGTAAACTTTTAACAATTTCAGAAGTTCTGGTAGCCCCTTCGTACATGCCGTTAAGAAGATGGTCTATCTCCGTTTTAAGATAGTCAAAATCAAGCTGAGCCTTGTAGGCCTTCATTTGCTTTGATTTTTCACTAACTGATAGGTCACTTAAGCCGATTTTTTCAATTTCCTGCAGGGCTTCCAATACCACGCTCAAGTCCCTCCTTAATGGTTTTACATTAGAAGTTACAAAATTAATAGGGTTATTGATTTCATGTGCCACACCAGCCGTCAGCTGTCCAAGGGAAGCCATTTTTTCTGATTCGACCAACTGAGATTGAGCTTCCTTTAAATTGGTCATGGCCTGTTCCAGGTTTATATTTGATTCCTTGAGCTCACTGGTGCGCTCCCCAACTTTTCTTTCAAGCACTTCATTCTGTTCGCGGATCAGCCTTTCGTTTTCTTTTGAAACCCGAAGCGCCTCGGCTTGAGATAATTCCTTTTCTTGCTTTAATATATTTATACTATAGGCTAAACCAAAGGATAAAAGGGCCATTTCTATTGCCGATGCCCCCTGGACAGAATAACTTGTAAAGATGTTATATGGAAGAACTCCATAATCTTTTAACAGGAATATAATGGAGCCTAATAATAATACAGACCAGCCAAACACAAAAAATTTCGCCGGACTGTACCCCTTCGCCATCACCCTGAATGAGATGATCAAAACAGTCAGGGATCCAATTCCGGTTGTAAATTGCATAATTATGAACCCATATTGTGATAAACCAAATATGGTTAACAAAAAACCAATGGCAAAAAGGGCTATGAAAGAATTCAGGAATAATTTGAATATAGGAACATTTGTTCTTAATTGCAAGAAATTATTTGCAAACATCAGCGCCGCTATTCCTGATAAACATCCAAACAGGATGGCACTTTTTTGTTCAAATTCAGGGGAATTGGGCCATAGATATTGAAAATTATAGCCCCGTATGCTCATCTGGGTTAGTCCGGCAAAGCCAACATATAACACATAATATATATAACTAGTATCTCTTACAGAAAAAAATAGGAACAAATTGTATAGAACCATTATCATTACGACCCCGATGAAAATTCCGTTAATGACGTGATCCATATTGACTTTCTCCAAAAGGATTGCCGTTGTGCCAAGGTAAATGGGCAAAATGACCTGCTCAGTGCTCCTGACTCTCAAAAAAAAAGTCCTTGTCGAAGAGGGAGGGATATATATGTCAAATAAATAATTTGGTAAAAAGTATTTCCGAGTCTTAAAAGGTCGGTTCTCACCCATAAATACTGATTTGTATCGGTTTTCCCCTTCAGGAATATATAATTCCACTTCATCCAAAATCGGATAGGCGATTTCCAATATAAAATGAGAAGTCTGGCTATGGTTTGATGCTGTAAATTTGAGCCAGTTATTTAAGTTAGAAATTCCCAAATTAGGGACTGTCCTGCCGATTTTTCTAAACCTGTTGGATTTAATTACGTCCCCAATACCAGCGGCGGGATTGCCTGAAAATATTGATAGATATTTCCCGATGGCTATTTTTTCGGTAGTGTCTGTTATGACCATTTGAGCCTTAGCATCAAAATGAAAAAAGAAGCCTGCCACCAGGCAAATAAAAATGTTGTGGGAAGCCCTAATCATTATATGACAACTATTTTAAGGCAGACACCAAGAGAAGATCCAGCGAGCAGAGAAAAAAACTATCGTTATCGGCCTCTGTCAACGCCTCATTAAACACATCGTATTCTTGTTGGTCTATATAACTTCCAGTTAACATTTCTTCCATAATCTTATCAATCCAAAGATATTGGCGGGCATCATTCAATGACCTACCTGTCAGAGGAAACCGGTTTACTTCAATTTCATTGAAACTACTATCTTTCAAATAAGATGTTAAGTTATTTGCTGCCCACCCATTATTTACCTTATTATCGGTTAAATAGCTTCTTATTTGTTGTTCTATACTTGTATGTTTGGTATAAAATGTGAGACTATCCCAGACGGTTTCGAGTACTACAACTGGGTGGCCTGCTTTTAAAACCCGATATATCTCCTTAAACGTTTGTTCAGGGTTTGAAAGGTGCTGGATCAAACGTTCCGCACGAACACCGGAGACAGTCTTGTCTTCAAATGGGATATCCCAGACTTCCTTCTTTATGAAACGGATATTTGGCAAGCCCATTGCACTTTCGGTCGCCTTGTCAAGTAGTTCCTGGTCATGATCAATGCCGACCACATTAACCTTTTCACCTAAAATTTTAGCAAGGTTGATCGCGTCAGCCCCTATCCCACAGCCTAAGTCGATTAATGTTCCCTTTTGCAATGATGCAAAGCCACCGTATGATTGCTGTTTAAGGTTTTTTAGAAAATCCGCGGTATTTTCAAGGTATCCGGCATTATAATGTTTAGTAGACATAATACTTTAAGTTTTTAGAATGTTTAAATTTTGTTCGTTCACTGAAGCTTTTTGGGTAGATTTTTTAAGTATGGCAATCGTGTCTTTAAGGCTCCATTTATCCAAATTTGGAATATCGGTTTCGTAGTGGATTTCGATTTGCTTGTTGCGCAACACCTCTGTGCGTATGATATTTGATTTGCTGCGCAATTCCATAATAGCTTCTTTGTTTTCCTGATTAGCCGTATTAAGGTCGCTTAACCCTTTCATGATCATTGTTGTTGCTAAAAGATCAAGCTTTGGATAATAAAAGGTGCCATTATTGCCCACGCTAGTTTCTATACGGTAGCCCACGCTCTCTGCCAGCTTGACGGTATAAGGTGCGCACAAAGCGAATAAAGATGTAATGCCAATTTGGGTAGAAATTGCGGCGCCTGCACGGGTTAGGAAAATGCTCCCAATGCCGTAACCGGCAATTTCCCGTGAATTCCATAATCCGCAACCCTCGCCCGTGCCACTTAATGCATATTTATACACGAGGTCATAAATCGCTGGATCCATATTGCCGGTGGCTTCTTCAATGGGTAGAGGTTGTGTGCCCCCTGCCACATGGATGCGTACCCCGCCATACACTTTTTTTCTATCAAGCGATTCAACGATCAGGACAAACGCTGCAGGATTATACATCCAGTCATTTTTCGAAGAAGTTACTTTTTTAACACCTATGCTGGTAAGGACATGTTCATGTCCCTTTATAAATAACTCGCAAGTTTCCGGATCGTCAATTGCCCTGAATGCCCTAAGTCTGACAACTGGTCTATCCCTGTCTAAATCCCCGGTCATGTATAATAATATAATGATTGTATGATTAAGAATTTAACAAGCTAAAAAATAAAGCATAAAAGTCGCTGTTAAAAATATTTCGACTCAATATACGGTTTTAAATTCAGAAGATAAAAAATTGTGTAAAAATTTAATAAAATTTTCATCCGGATGACTCATTCCCCCACATAATCCCCATCCGAACCATACGCGCCCTGGCGGATGACCGGTATTCCCAATATCTGGTAAAGCTCATCCAAGTGAGTCAAACTTCCGTTAGTCAGGTTTGATAGCAAAACAATGGTGATATCTGCGCTTAGATCCCTTACATAAATATGACGAAACCCATGCCACCACCCCGTATGATAAACCACTTGATGGCTGTCTTTGGTAAATGTGCGCCATCCATAACCATAGTTAAACAAATCCTTTATAGGTTTACTGCGACCTTTATAAGCGGAATCCAGGGTTTCTTTTTTTAGCAGACGACCCTCATTAAGCGCTTCATTAAGTAAAAATAAATCTTCCACTGTACTGTATGTCCCTTTATCACCAACGGGCCCGTCATGGAAATCCTGAACCACAGAACGTCTGAAGACACGATCATGGCCTACCACATCCACGGGTATTTTCTCGTAATCGGCCTTTGAATAAACAACTGTATGATTCATTCCGGCAGGATTAAACACATTTTCCTTCATATATGCCGTATAGGTCTCACCGGTTACCTTTTCAATAATGGCGGCCAAAACCATAAAATTGCTATTATTATAAAAAAAACGGGCATCCGGCTTGCTATATGCTGCGGGTTTTTTTTCTATCAGTAATTTCATAACATCCTGATTAGACATACCCTTTTTCTTGTCTGGCCAAAGATCATCCGTAAAATATACATAATTTGGCAATCCCGAACGATGAGACAATAATTGCTTGATGGTAATACCCGGATAAGGGAAATCCGGGTAAAAATCATTGACTGTTTGATCTAATTTTAACTTTCCTTTTTCCACCAGCATTAAAATACCAATGCCAGTCATTGTTTTTGAAATGGAAGCCAGTTCAAAACGGGAATCAATTTTTAGGCTATCCCGATGGAGGTAATCGGCCCAGCCAAAACAATTTTCATAAATAATCTTGCCTTTTTTAGCTACCAGTACATTGCCATTAAATCCAGAATGACTATGTAAGCGTTGCATAAAGGCATCAATACGTTTATCTGCATTCGCCGGATCGTAGATGAGACGCAGGCTATCTGTGCGTTGACGTTCCTTTACTATTTTTTCTTTTCGTCCCGGACCGCATGCAACCATCTGGACGGCAACAAGCAGTAAGAGTTTATAGACCCATTTCAACGTATTGGATAATTCTTGAGGTGTGACCTTTGCTTAACAAAGATGCGAAAATGCACAAATAATGTCAGACAAACCAGACTTTATGAAATTTTTACAATAGCTAAAAGCATATCTTTTTAACTTTGTACCCTAATCCAATAGAAAACGATGTCATATAGAATTGAGCATGATACTATGGGTGAGGTACAAGTACCCGCCGACAAATACTGGGGAGCGCAAACCGAACGTTCTCGCAATAATTTTAAGATCGGGCCATCAGCCTCCATGCCCAAGGAGATTATAAATGCATTTGCCTATCTTAAGAAAGCAGCAGCGTATACCAATACAGATGCTGGTATACTTCAACCTGAAAAGCGCGATCTGATAGCCAACGTCTGTGACGAAATACTGGACGGAAAACTTGATGACGAATTTCCATTAGTAATTTGGCAAACGGGTTCTGGCACCCAATCCAATATGAATGTAAACGAAGTTATTTCAAACAGGGCCCACGTGCTTCAGGGTAATAAGCTGGGAGAAGGAAAACCATTTATCCATCCAAACGACGATGTCAATAAATCGCAGTCTTCCAATGATACCTTTCCTACCGCTATGCATGTAGCTGCCTACGCTTTGGTTTTTCATACGGTGATACCAGGCGTGGAAAAACTTAGGGATACCTTACAGGCAAAATCTGAAACATTCAAAGACATTGTCAAAATTGGTCGCACACACCTCATGGATGCCACCCCCCTCACCTTAGGACAGGAGTTTTCTGGCTATGTAGCCCAATTGAATCATGGACTGAAAGCATTAAAAAATACCCTTGAGCACCTTTCAGAGTTGGCCCTTGGCGGAACGGCGGTAGGTACCGGTATTAATACACCCAAAGGTTACGATGTAAATGTTGCCCAATACATTGCTCAATTTACAGGATTACCATTTCGCACGGCGGCTAATAAATTTGAAGCGCTGGCAGCTCACGATGCCATTGTTGAAAGTCATGGGGCATTAAAGCAATTGGCTGTTTCACTCATGAAAATAGCCAATGACATACGCATGTTGGCCTCTGGTCCACGATCAGGTATTGGCGAATTATTTATACCCGAAAATGAGCCAGGCTCCTCCATTATGCCGGGGAAAGTTAATCCAACTCAATGTGAGGCTGTTACGATGGTCGCCGCTCAAGTCATAGGCAACGATGTTGCTATAACCGTTGGCGGAGCCAGCGGGCATTATGAATTAAACGTTTTTAAGCCAGTCATGGCTGCCAATTTTCTACAGTCAGCCCGGTTAATCGGAGATGCCTGCGTTTCATTCAATGATCATTGTGCCGTGGGGATAGAACCAAACTATGAGGGAATTAAAAAGCATGTGGAAAATTCGTTGATGCTTGTCACTGCCCTTAACCCGCATATAGGCTACGAAAACGCTGCTAAGATTGCCAAAAAAGCTCATAAAGAAAACACCTCCCTACGCGAAGCGGCGTTGGCACTTAACCTGCTCACAAACGAACAGTTCGATGCATGGGTAAGGCCTGAGGACATGATCGGTGGACTTAAATGATCCGCATGCTAAATTGCCGGAGGGTTGTCTCCGGCATATTTTTCCTCCATTTAGTAACCTCCTCCTGTCAGATTCATGACAACATGCAGGAAAAAGGAGCGCCGTATTTACAAGGTGTATGGAAGCAGGCAGTCATCCCTTATAAAGATCAGTTGCTGAGCTATACACAATATGAGTTTAAATTTACTTGCGACAGTATATATGCAATAATGCAAACCCATTCTATGCAAAAGACAATTACTGATTCCTGCTACGGATCCGGGAACTGGACAGAGTATGCCAAAGGCATCTATGTAGTGCGGGGAGACAGCCTCATTGTTGATGGCATCTTTACAAAAGCAAATGGAAAGCAAAAAATTTCAGGCTGCTACCGCATCGGCCAGTTTATTCCACGCTTCAAAATTGCAGGATATACTGCTGATTCTCTATTTCTGGAAAACAGGTTTGATCAGATGCCGATACCTTTAGCAAAGACAGATACCGTAATTTGTATCCCTAAACCTCGGTAAATGAATTGTTATAAAAAATCCGAGGACTTAAAACCAAATAATGCCTGAAGGGGTGATGCACGCATCAAGTGGGATGTCAAATGGCGAAACGTCTTCAATTGGAGCCACCGGGTCAAATAAAGACAAACCGACCTTTTGTACATCAGACCGGCATTGGGCCAGGAAGCGATCATAGAAACCTTTGCCATACCCCACCCGGTTACCACGTATATCGATTTCAAGAAGCGGAACCAAAATCAAGTCCAATAATTTGGGAGTTACTTCATGACCACTAAGAGGCTCTACGATATTCCATTTATTAAATCCTAATACTACTTGCTCATCCCACAAATAATGCTGCATGGATAAGTTTTTTAAATCGCTTTTGGGAAGGACAATCTTAATATCAGGATGGTGGCTCCTAAGCCATTGCACCAATAGTAATGTGTCTGGTTCTTTTTGCCTCGGAATGGGATAAAAAGAATGTACATAATGAATATTGGAAAATGTCCAATTTGAGAAAAAATGCAAAATTTTTTGATTCCTCTTAAGAATCTCTGCATCTGAAAGCGTCTTTCGACGTTTAAGCGCATTATTTCTTAGCCGAGCCTTGGTCTGGCCAGACATGATAGCTACTTAACACGTTCGATGTAGTCCCCTGTCCGGGTGTCTACCTTCACGCGCTCACCTTGATTGATGAAAAGTGGAACTTTAATCTCTACTCCAGTCTCTACAGTAGCATTTTTCAAAGCACTTGTAGAAGTATCTCCTTTCACTGCGGGTTCAGTATAGGTGATCTCCAATTCGACAGAAGTTGGCGCCTGGGCCATAATGGGTTCTTCGCTTTCAAAAGCCACAATCACATCCATTCCTTCCTTTAGAAATCGCGCAGAGTTTCCAAATAAATGTTTGGGAATGTGGTATTGTTCAAAAGTATTATTATCCATGACCACAAAAAACTCACCCTCCTCATATAAATACTGGTAGTCATTGGTTTCAACACGCGCTATTTCTACCTCCTCGTCCGTACGGAAGCGATATTCTACCAATTTGCCAGATTTAACATTTCGCATTCTTGCCTGATAAAAGGCCCGTAGATTTCCAGGAGTACGGTGAATAAATTCTTCAACGGCCACCAATTCGCCGTTAAAACGCAAAATATTACCGTTCTTAATGTCAGATGCTTTTGCCATAACAGGCGCAAAGGTAAGTTTCTGAATTCATTAATGCAAGGTTAGGATTTAAAATCAGTGATCTTCAGTGTATGACGACAAAATGCATATTCCTGTGGTTGATTTGAACCAATTACCACTGTTCTACCAGCACTATGTTCCTTAACTAAATCCAAGTACCAGTCCATTCCTTGCTTATCTAAATTAGCCGTAGGCTCATCCAGTAATAGTAATGGGGTGTCAGCGCAAAAGGCAAGAGCGAGTTTGGTGCGTTGCTTCATGCCGGAAGAAAACTTATGAAGCTCTTTATGCGCCCCATCACCAAAATTTAAGAGGTCTAAGATATATGACATATCTGTACCCGGCCGATAACGCTTATATCGGAAATGAAATGCAATTGCCTCCTTTAATGTAAATTCTTCCGGGAGTTCTAAATAAGGGGCAGCAAGGGATAAAAACTGGTAAATAGTGTTTATATCTACCTCTCCACCTCCCCAACGGTAACCCAGTTTTCCAGCAGAAGGACTTAAGCTAGCCGCCAGCACTTGTAAAAATGTAGATTTACCTGAACCATTCGGTCCTAGTATAGCATAAGTTTCCCCCGTTATAAAAGCGTAATTTATTCCTTTAAAAATCCAGTCACGGTTAAACCTTCGTCCGATGTTCTCCAGTATAATCTCCATTTCAAAATGGTGAACTAAATATGTTGAATAATTGAGGAAAGCTTACCATTTAAATTCCGGATCCAAACCCTTTCATGACCCCACGGTTTGAGTTGCGGATAAAGTCAATAATCTCATCCCTTACTTCGGTAGGTTGGTATTCAGCCTCTATGATTTCCAATGCTTTTGAAAGGTTGTTGTTTTTAACAAATAGCACACGATATATGTCTTGAATTTCATTAATCTGGTCAGAAGAAAATCCCCTCCTGCGTAATCCTACTGAGTTTACCCCCACATACGAGACGGGCTCACGAGCCGCCTTAACAAATGGTGGAACATCCTTACGGACTAAGGAACCACCCGCAAGAAAAGCATGCGAGCCAATGTGGCAAAACTGGTGGACAGCGACCATACCAGCTAAAACTACAAAATCTCCAACGGTAATATGGCCTGCCAGGGTACTATTGTTAGAAAAAATGCAGTTATTGCCCACCATACAATCATGCGCAATGTGGCTGTAAGCCTGTATCAGGCAATTTTTACCCACCACCGTTTTCCAGCGATCCCTGGTACCCCGGTTAATGGTTACACATTCCCGAATTGTCGTATTGTCACCAATTTCCGCAGTAGTTTCCTCTCCGGCAAATTTAAGATCCTGTGGAATGCCTGAAATGACAGCGCCAGGAAAGATGCGGCAGTTTTTTCCGATGCGTGCCCCATCCATGATGGTCACGTTTGAACCAATCCAGGTACCTTCCTCAATAACCACATCCTTATGAATAGTGACAAAAGGCTCAATAACCACATTGTTGGCTATTCGTGCTTGTGGGTGTATATAGGCTAAAGGCTGTATCATGATTTAGGTTCCTCCTTAGGGCTGTCTTTAACTTTCACTATTTGGGCCATTAATTCCGCTTCAACAACCACTTTTTCGCCCACCATTCCCACACCTTTCATTTGGGCAATACCTCTACGGATAGGTTCCATCAATTGGCAATGGAAGATGAGCGTATCGCCAGGCTTCACCTGGGCTTTAAAGCGGGCATTTTCTATTTTTAAAAATAAGGTTATGTAATTTTCTGGGTCAGGAACGGTATTTAACACCAAAATTCCCCCTGTTTGGGCCATGGCCTCAATTTGCATAACCCCGGGGAAAATAGGTTGATCCGGGAAATGGCCCATAAACAAATCTTCGTTCATGGTCACATTTTTCAGTCCTACCACATACATTTTTGTCAACTCCAGGATTTTGTCAATCATAAGCATGGGTTGCCGATGCGGCAATATATTCATGATCTGAACCGTATCATATACAGGAGTCATGTTCGGGTCATAAACCTTCACATATTTTCGGCTTTTTTCTCGTTTTATTTGTGCCTTTATCTTTTTGGCGAATGCCACATTGGCCGCGTGACCTGGTCTGGCGGCCATTATATGACCTTTAATGGGTTTTCCAACCAGCGCAAGATCGCCAATCATGTCCAATAGTTTATGTCTGGCAGGCTCATTTTGATGGCGTAGCTCAATATTATTTAAAATACCCTCTTTGGCCACATCAATATCTTCGCGGTGAAACATCTTTGCCAAGTGTTTCAATTCTTCCCTGCTTACATCCTTGTCAACTACCACGATGGCATTGTTTAGGTCGCCACCCTTTATTAGGTCGTGCTGAAGTAACATTTCGAGTTCATGCAAAAAACAAAAAGTTCTTGAAGATGCAATTTCATTTTTAAATTCCTGAATATTGGTGATGGCTGCATGTTGACTGCCCAACACGGGCGAGTTATAGTCAATCATACACGTAAACCGGTATCCATCCAATGGCATAGCTACCATCTCCACCCGTCTTTCCGGCTCAGAATAATGAATATTGTGTGGAATCTCATAATATTCGCGATCAGCATTTTGATCGGTATAACCGGCAGTTTCTATAACCTCTGCAAAGGGAAATGAGCTTCCGTCCATGATGGGGACTTCAGGCCCATCTATCTCTATAAGCACATTATCTATTTCCATGCCAACCAATGCGGCCATGAGGTGTTCTATTGTACTAACACTGGCACCATGTTGAGTAATGGTTGTTCCCCTGGCCGTATCCGTTACATTGTCGGCATCTACATCAATTACCGGCTGATTTTCCAAGTCTACCCTTTTAAATTTATACCAATGATTCTCAGGAGCCGGTTTAAACGTAACATTTGCTGCTTTCCCAGTGTGCAATCCTACCCCAGAGATACTGATCTCCGATTTTATGGTTCGTTGTTTTACATTCATCTATATGGTATTGGTTTCTTTGAGCAAAACCACTCTTTTAATTCTACTTAATTAATTTAAAAAAATTTCTTATCTACACTTTTCGCTTTCCGAATTCCGCAATTTATTCTCCATTTCTTCCAAGCGACGTTCTAATTCAGGCAAGCGTTGCAAAATAACCTGTGCCCTCATCTGGGCATTAAAGGTAGTTACGGGTGATCCAGCCCATTTCATCCCTTCTTCTTCGATAGAACGATTGATGCCTGATTGTGCTTGTATTTGCGACCCTTTAGCTATAGAAAGATGACCTGCAATACCTACTTGTCCCCCAAGCACTACATTCTCGCCAATTTTTGTGCTTCCCGAAACACCCGTTTGGGCAGCAATGACTGTATTGGCACCAATCTCTACATTGTGGGCCAATTGAATTAAATTATCTAACTTTACTCCTTTGCGGATCACGGTAGAGCCCATGGTGGCACGGTCTATTGTCGTATTTGCACCAATTTCAACCAAATCCTCAATTAATACGTTCCCTATTTGGCTTACCTTCAAGTAACCACCATTATCCTGCGGAGCAAAGCCAAAACCATCACTTCCAATCACAGCACCCGAATGGATTATGACGTCATTTCCTAAACGGCAGTCAAAATATACCTTCACACCCGCGTACAGAATACAATTATTTCCAATAATCACATTATCGCCGATATAGCATTGTGGATAGATCTTTACATTATCCCCAATCTTTACATTATCCCCGATATAACTGAAAGCGCCAATATAGGCCTCTTTTCCGATTTTGGCAGAAGAAGCAATAAATGCCGGTTCTTCAATCCCTTCTTTATTGAGCCGGAGCTTATTATAAATTTCCAGAAGTAATGAAATCGCGGCATAAGCATTTTTGACACGTATCAACGTGGAATTTACGGGTTGGGTTAATTGTAAATCCTCATTTATTAAAACAATCGAGGCGTCTGTAGTATACAAATAATGCTCATATTTTGGATTTGCCAAAAAAGTAAGGCTACCTGAATTGGCTTCTTCAATCTTAGCCAGCCGTTCAACGGTAATGTCCTCATCCCCCTCTACATATCCTTTTACAAGCTCGTTTATTTGTTTTGCGCTAAATTGCATGTGCAAATTTATGGGTTAAAATGTTAAGTCCAAATTTATTCGTTATTGACTTTCAGGATATTCCGTCTGCGCAAGCATCTGTCTTAAAATTTTAGGATACGAAACGCTGTATTTCTGAACTTTTTTGGACAAAACCTCCAAATTTGAAAGATCGGAAGCCTCAACAATATCCTTTACAGCGCCATTCTTCATCAAAATCCTAATTGTACCTTGGTTGCTGTCGTAAGCACTATTTTCAACCATTTGTTTTATTACAAAATAGTCCACCTCGGCTTCATTAACCTCCAATAGCTGCATTGCTTTTTTACGCATGCCATTCAAGTATTCTTCTGTCGGAGGCATTGAACTCATCTCAACATGATACAATTCACGCCGTATAAGCTGTGAGCACAAAGCCGACAAGATTCGGTCATCGTCTTCCATCCACACTTTTACGGAAGCCATGATGTCCGTATCATCCAAACGAGAAAACTGTATCAAATGCCACTTATCACTTTCAAAAATTTTCCGGTCAATGCGATTCATCAAAAAATGAGCCAGTGCCGGCGTCGCGAAAAGCCGCCGGCCGTTTTCGGTAAGCCATTTAGCCCTATGCAAAATTTTTATAAGCATTTGTTCAGAGCTAAGTACCGTTTTATGTAAGTAAACCTGCCAATACATCAGTCTTCGGGCGATCAGAAATTTTTCTACCGAATAGATTCCCTTCTCTTCTACGACTAGCTCGTTATTGGCCACATTGAGCATTTTAATAATGCGGTCAAAACTAATCACACCTTCAGAAACCCCTGTAAAAAAACTATCACGATTCAAGTAATCCATCCGGTCAGTGTCCAATTGTCCGGATACAAGTTGGTGAAGGAAACGTTTTGGGTAAAGGTTTCGGAAAATGGCAATGGCAAGGTCCAGCTGCCCATGAAACTCCGCGTTCAACTCTTCCATCATTAATGCTGAAATATTTTCATGCGTAATTCCTTCCACCAACGCATATTCCAATGAATGGGAAAAAGGACCATGCCCGATGTCGTGCAATAAAATGGCGATCATAGCCCCTTTACACTCCTCTTCACTAATGGCAACCTCTTTTCCACGCAGCGTTTCAATGGCCAGGCCCATGAGGTGCATAGCCCCAAGTGCATGCTGAAAACGGGTATGTACCGCTCCCGGATACACCATACTAGTCATGCTAACCTGCTTAATATACCGCAGACGCTGAAAATAAGGATGCTGAATTAAGTCAAAGACCAGCGCAGAAGGAATCGCTATAAAACCGTATACCGGGTCGTTTATTATTTTTTTCTTATTCAAATTTTCTCATAGTAAATTTCCACAAAACTAGCTAAAAAAATTAATTCGCGAAGGTCTGGTTTACTTTCCAAAAGCCGGCAAAAAGCATGCAGTTTGCTGTTAAATAAATGTTAAAATGCGATTTTTGGCAAACTTTTTTTTAAGTTCGTAACTTCAATACGTGAACAAGAAAAGTAAATATGCCACAATCTACAAATATATTATGGGCTGATGATGAAATAAACATGCTAAAGCCTCACATCATGCTTTTGAACGAAAAAGGATATTTTGTTAAAACGGTTACTAATGGACATGATGCCATTGACGCCTTTAAAAAAGCATATTACGACCTCGTCTTCCTGGATGAGAACATGCCTGGACTTACCGGGCTTGAAACCCTGTCAGAGCTCAAAAGCATTAATCCAGGCGTACCCATGGTGATGGTTACCAAAAACGAAGAAGAATACCTGATGGAAGATGCCATTGGTTCGCAGATTGATGATTACCTTATCAAACCTGTTAACCCTAAACAAATACTATCAACCATTAAAAAATTAACGGAAAACAAAAGGTTGGTTAGTGAAAAAACATCAATGGCCTATCAGCAGGACTTTCGTCAGCTGGGTATGACACTTAATGACAACCTTGACTTTGCACAATGGACTGAAGTTTATAAAAAATTGGTATATTGGGAATTATCTCTAGAAAAATTGGAAGACGCCGGGATGCATGAAATTTTAACGATGCAAAAAGCGGAAGCCAATGCCCAATTCTGCAAATTTGTAGAAAAAAACTACCTTGGCTGGATTAAAGAACCCCAAAAAGCCCCAATATTGTCCCATCAATTATTTAAAAGCAAAGTTTTTCCAAACCTGGATACCGACAAACCCACTTTTTTCTTTCTCATAGATAACCTACGGTATGATCAATGGCGTATCATCAATGACGTCATCACTAATTATTATCGGCTGGATGAAGAAGACAGCTATATCAGTATCCTTCCGACAGCCACGCAGTATGCGCGAAATGCTATATTTAGTGGATTAATGCCTAGTGAAATGGAAAAACGCTTTCCAGAAAAATGGCAAAATGACGAAGACGAAGGGGGTAAAAATCTTTTTGAAGAAGACTTTCTGGCAGATCAGATACAACGTACCATCCGAAAGCCGTTTAAGTTTTCTTATCATAAAATCCTGACCCTTGAACAAGGAAGGGAAGTGCTTGAAAACATGCCCAATATTATGGGCAATGACCTCAATGTATTGGTATACAATTTTGTCGATATGCTTTCACATGCCCGCACAGACATGGCCATGATTAGAGAACTAGCAAACGATGAGGCAGCTTACCGATCGCTTACCCTTTCCTGGTTTGAGCACTCACCCCTTTTTGAAACCCTCAAATGGCTTTCGCAAAAAAACATAAGAGTAGTCATTACCACAGACCATGGTACCATCCGGGTTAAGCATGCCAGCAAGGTGATCGGCGACCGGAATACCAACACCAACCTACGATACAAACAGGGAAAAAACCTAAACTACATCAGCAAAGACGTTTTCCTGATCAAAAATCCCCAAGACGCCATGTTGCCAAAGCTACACGTGAGTTCCAGCTTTATCTTTGCCAAGGAAGACACCTACTTTGTATATCCTAATAACTATAATCAGTTTGTTAACTATTATAACGAAACATTCCAACACGGGGGTATTTCGTTAGAGGAAATGATCATACCTTACGCTACATACAGCACAAAATAGGTGGATGGAATTTGAAATCAACAACCTGGAAGAATTACGCCAGGCAGCCGAGCAGGTACTTACTTTTGGCAGTAGCAGCAGGGTGTATCTTTTTTACGGAGAGATGGGAGCCGGCAAGACCACCCTTATTAAGGTCATATGTCGACAACTTGGGGTTGACGGTAGTACCTCAAGCCCCACCTTTTCTATTGTAAACGAATATGAAGGAGAGAGCGGGCCCATCTATCATTTTGACCTGTACAGGTTACAAAAGCCCGAAGAAGCCTATGATCTTGGGTACGAGGAATACCTATGGTCAGGGCATTATTGCTTTGTCGAATGGCCGGAAAAAGCAGAAAGCAGTTGGCCCCCGGATGCCGTCTATGTCCATATTCACGAGATAAATGCGGGCATAAGGAAAGTCTCCTTAGAAAAATACTCCTGATTTTTTGGTGCATACGCAGTAAAATGCGTAAATTCAGCCCAATTTTGTAAACATGAGCGAACTTTCCCATTTAACCAAACAGGCACTATTACAGCCACAGGAGGCGTTACAGGAAATCCAAAACAAAAAAAACAGCCTGTATATTGGTATTCCAAAAGAGGTCAGTTTTCAGGAAAATCGCATCCCTCTCACGCCCCTCTCAGTCGCATTACTTATTGAGAACGGACATCAGGTCATGCTTGAAAGCAATGCAGGCGCGGGCGCCAATTTTTTAGATCATCATTATAGCGAGCAGGGAGCACAAATTGTCTACAGCAAAGAAGAAATTTATAAGGCTGATATTATCATCAAGATTGCGCCCCCAACAATGGAAGAGATTCACCTGATGAAGCAAGGCCAGATTCTTTTGTCCACGCAACAACCATCCTTGATGGGGCTGGAACAGTTGCAGGCTATGATGAAGAAAAAAATTACTGCACTGTCATATGAATACCTTCGTGACGAAGGAAACGTATTAACCGTAGTGCGTGCTATGAGCGAAATCGTCGGGGCCACCTCTGTCCTTATAGCGGCAGAATACCTTAGTAACGTCTTTAACGGAAAAGGCTTGATGCTTGGCGGGATTACTGGGGTACCCCCTACTGAAATCGTTATTCTGGGTGCTGGCACAGTTGGTGAATATGCAGCCCGCACAGCTATTGCATTAGGGGCGCAGGTTAAGGTATTTGACAGCTCCATATACCGGCTTCGACGCTTACAAAATAATATTGGCAGCAGGGTTTTCACATCCGTTATACAACCCATTGTTTTACGAAAGGCTGTTAGGTCTTGCGATGTGGTAATCGGGGCTATACGCTCCAATAACGGCAGGAGCCCCTGCATAATTTCAGAGGAAACCGTTTCAAATATGAAACCCAACTCTGTGCTCATAGACGTGAGTATAGATCAAGGCGGATGTTTTGAAACTTCTCAGATCACCAATCATGCAGATCCTGTTTTCCGGAAATATGAAGTAATTCATTACTGTGTGCCCAATATTGCTTCTCGTGTTGCGCGTACAGCAACCTATGCATTAACGAATATCTTTACCCCCATTTTACTGGAAATCGGGGAGATGGGAGGATTAATGAGCCTTATCTGGCACAAGCCTGGAATAAGGAATGCCATATACCTCTATCAGGGACATTTGACCAATAAAGATATTGCAGCCAAGTTTAACATTACGCCCAAAGATCTGGAGTTATTGGTAGTATCTAATAGATAGTATTTACCAAACAAAACTAATAAGACAATTGTAATATAGGTTAAGTATGAAGATAAAAAAAACATTCTTCAAAGACTCCTTTGCATTGCTCGTGGCTACTGTCAATTCTTTTATAGACGACAAGGCCATGAAGATGAGTGCAGCATTAGCCTACTATACTCTTTTCTCACTTGCACCATTGTTGCTTATCGTCCTTTGGCTTGTGGGTTTTTTCTTTGGCCAACACTCCGAATCACAAGAACAAATATTGAAAGAATTAGAAAAGATGGTGGGCACCGAAGCTGCCTATCAGATCCAGCAGGTCATTCAAAAAATAGGCTTGCAGGACAAGTCCGGACTTGCTATTGGTATTGGCATTGTTACGTTGGTCATTGGTTCTACAACCGTATTTGTGCAAATTCAAGATTCTATTAATGATATTTGGAAAGTACGGGTAAAACCTAAAAAAGAATGGGTGCGGTTAGTTTTAAACCGGTTATTATCTTTTTCCATGATTATTGGGATTGGCTTTTTACTGGTTGTTTCACTTATTGTAACCACGATCATTTCATCTATGAATGTGATAATATCCCGTTACATACCTATAGACACTCTTTGGATGGTTGATTTAGCCAACCGAGCCATAACATTTTTAGTCATTGCCACCCTATTTGGTGTTATCTTCAGGTTCTTACCTGATGCACGTATCCGATGGAAAACCGTACGCATTGGGGCCATTTTTACAGCGGTATTATTTATGCTAGGGCAATATCTTATAGGATTATATATGCGATATTCTGCACCAGCATCAGCCTATGGAGCTGCCGGATCGGTCATTGTCATTCTACTTTGGATATATTATACCTCTGCCATTCTTTACTTTGGAGCCGAATTTACCAAAGAATTTGCCAAAAAACATGGTGGAGGCATTACCCCTTCTCCTTATGCGGTGCGCGTAGTGCAGAGCGAAACTGTTGAAGAAGAAGAAGAGCGCACACCTATGTAAAATACTGTTATTTAATGTTAAATGTTGATCAATCTGACCAACAGATTTAAACCTTTTTGAGTTGTTGTTGTCCAAAATAAAAATTAAAAAATACCATTCACATGAAAAAAGTAATGATGGCACTTGCCCTAATTTCAAGTATGTTTATGTACAGTCAGGCCCAGCCTGGAGGTGGAAGAGGTGGAAGACCTAATCCAGAGGACAGAGCGAAAAGAACAGCAGAAGACCTTGAAAAAGAATTAAAACTTTCACCAGCACAAAAAGATTCGGTGTACTCATATGTATTATCACAATCCAAGGAGCAACAAACCCTGTTTAAACCGGGCCAGGGAAATGAAGACCGGGAGGCCACTATGGCCAAATTTAAGTCCCTGCAGGAAAAAACAGATACCAAGATTAAGTCCCTGCTTACTGATGATCAAAAAACGAAATATGATGCTTATCTAAAACAAAGAGAAGAACGAATGAAAAAATTCCGTGGCGGACCTCGTGGTGGAGAGCATACCAACTAGCTACGATTTATAATCCTAAGAAAGCGGGGAAATGATATCATTTTTCCCCGCTTTCTTAGGATTATATACCCAGATTTTTCTAAAGTTAATTAAAGAGAAAGAATATCCACAATTTTCAATAAATTAGGATTAATAGTTCCAAGATGCTTAATCGCCTTATAAAATGGTGTAAAAGTTACTATACCATTTACCAATCCAACCATTTCACCCATTCGCCCTTCCAACAAGCCTTCTACAGCAGCCACTCCCAATCGGCTCGCCAGTACTCTGTCCATGCAGGAAGGGCTTCCGCCTCGCTGAATATGTCCCAATACCGAAACGCGGATATCATAATTTGGAAATTTCTCCTTTACCCGTTCGGCCACTTCAAGGGCTCCGCCTGCTTCCTCATCCCCTTCTGCGACAATTACGATGCGCGAAGCCTTATTTTTTCGAGATCTGTCAAGACGTTCCATCAGCATGTTTAGGTCTGTTTTTATTTCAGGAACTAATACCGCTTCGGCACCACTGCCAATGCCACTTCTTAACGCTATAAGCCCCGAATCGCGGCCCATTACTTCCACAATAAATATGCGGTTATGTGACTCAGCCGTATCCCTGATCTTATCCACCGCATCGATCACAGTATTAATAGCCGTGTCATAACCAATGGTAAAATCTGTACCGGCCAAGTCATTGTCGATCGTTCCTGGCAAGCCTACAATCGGAATATTGTGTTCAGAAATAAACCGATCAGCACCCGTAAACGATCCATCACCCCCAATAACTACCAGGGCATCAATATTAAACCTTTTTAGTTGATCATAGGCTTTTTGCCGTCCTTCAACCGTTCTGAACTCATCACAGCGCGCCGTCCTTAAAATAGTGCCACCGCGCTGTATAATATTAGCGACAGATTTAGCATCCATTTCAAAAATGTCGCCCTTTACCATCCCGTCATATCCGCGGTTAATGCCTAATACCTTTAAATCATAATATAAACCGGTTCGTACCACAGCCCTGATGGCCGCATTCATGCCTGGTGCATCACCCCCCGAAGTAAAAACCGCAATATTTTTGATGGTTGACATGTTAGCAATTATTTAAGGCGCAAACATACGACAAAGAAGGGCTTTAATCAAGCCCAGTATTTAAAATCTATTTCTAGTTTTGATCCGCAAAAACTGCCAACCCCTTCTGTAGATAGGCCTTAAACTTATCCTTATTAAACTCTGCTCCTATTGGTGGCGACACTAACAATTTTTCATCAGGAGATAACAAAACGTACCATGGTTGAGAAATGGTATTATAACTCTTTGCCTGCAGGTGCATAAATTTTAAACCCACCGTGGTCACCTTCTTTTTCAGTACATCCGAATAAAACTGTTCATTTTCAGGAATTGACTTTTTATCGTCAGTATATAAAGATACCACCACATATTTATTGCGCAGCATCTTATCAATTTCGGGCTCTGTCCAAACATTCGCCTCCATCTCCCGGCAGTTCACGCAGGCATGTCCTGTGAAATCAAGAAATAAGGGCTTATGAACCCGTTTTGCATAAGAAAGGGCCTCTTCATAATCCATGAAGCCATCAATTTCATTAGGAACATCCAGAAAATCTGAATACTTCTTTTTAGCACCATTCGGCAATGCATTGATACTTTCCGGATCAACGGCCTGAGCAGATCCCACAGAAAATTTAAAATCCTGCGTAGATAGCGGCGGGGTAAGGCCGCTGATGATTTTAAGAGGGGCACCCCAGAGGCCGGGTACCATATACAATGCAAATGCTAAAAATCCGCCCGCCAGGAATAAGCGTGTAATAGAAATGAAGGGCACATCACTATCGTGCGAAAATTTTAATTTACCCAGTAAATATAAACCAGTGAAGGCGGCTATCACAATCCATATAGACACAAAAACCTCCCGGTCAAGAATACCCCAATGATAGGCTAGGTCAGCAGAAGACAAAAACTTCAGTGAAAGTGCAATTTCTACAAAACCCAATACCACCTTTACAGAGTTTAACCAGCCGCCAGATTTAGGCAAGGATGTCATCCAGTTCGGAAATACAGCAAAAACACTAAATACAAGTGCCAGCGCCAGCGAAAAGCCAAACATGCCTACTATCGGCGCCAAATATCCCCCGGCATCGTTTAGTGTCACCAGCAAAGTGCCAATAATGGGACCTGTGCATGAAAATGATACCACAGCCAACGTAGCCGCCATAAAAAAAATACCTACCAAACCCTTAGAATCAGATTTAGCATCCAATTTATTGGTTAGAGAACTAGGCAGTACAATTTCAAAAGCCCCCAGAAAAGAAATGCCAAAAGCCAGCAACACTGCAAAGATAAATACGTTAAAAATGCCGTTTGTTGATAGCTCATTAAGAGCCCCAGCGCCGAAGAGCAAGGTAATGATGAGTCCAAGCAAAACATAGATTACTATGATAGACAGTCCATACAACACGGCTCCCTGTATCCCTTTTTTCTTCGTTTCAGCACGTTTGGTAAAAAAGCTAACGGTCATTGGGATCATCGGATAAATACAAGGCATTAAGATGGCGAGAAAACCACCCACGAGGCCAGCTATAAAAATTCCCCAAATGCTGTTATCTGGGTCAGAAACGCTATCAGTAGCCGCTACGGCATTTACCGAAATAGCAGTGTCACCCGCAGCACTATCCACTTTCACACTGTCATCTGCACCAATTTCCGTAAATACAATATCATCCAAGCTCTGCGTATCAGTTACCGAAGTGTCTGACGTAAATTTTGACGTAGCAGCCAGAGATCGGTTCACAGCCAGTAAACCCCCAACCATTAACAACACTAAAATGTATTTACCCATTATATAATTATCGTCTAAACCTAATATTAATCAATCACAAACCCAATCTCTTTAGCGCCAAAATCGGCCATGTGCCCGTCAAAATCGATGATCAAACGCCCCTTGGCATTTACATCCCTTATGGAGCCTGAAACCATTATCCCATCCACTAAAAATTGGCGGTATTCATTCAAGCCAAATAGGTTTTGTAAATAAGCTTCCCTTAACTTAGAAATTCCGCCTTCTTTTAATAAAAAGTACCGTTCAGCTATAGCTTTGCAAAGGTCGGATAATAAAATATTTAAATCGTAATCGGCATGTAACAATTGTTTTATTGAACAGCTTTTGCCAGACAAATTCTTAAAATCAGTTTGATTTACATTAATTCCGATGCCGATAACTGCATATTTCCAAAAATTTCCCTGTACAATGTTTTCTATCAATATGCCGCCCATTTTGAGGTTGCCCGCATATATGTCATTCGGCCATTTTATGCTTAATTGATCCCCAATCAAAGGCGTCAGGGTATCGCACACCGCCACACTAATCGTCCTGTTTAAGTCAAATTGTGCCTCTGGATGTAAAAAACCAGGCTTTAGCAGCATACTTAATGTCAGGTTTTTCCCCGGTTCAGACCACCATGCGTTGCCCTGCTGGCCCCTGCCCGCATATTGGTCAACTGCCATTATAACAGTCCCCTCGGCTACTGGCTCAAAATTTGACAGTTTCTCTCTAAGGAATCGATTCGTAGAATCAACCCGCTGAAGCGTAATAATTTTTTGACCAACAAAAAGTCCGGAAAAAGTGTTACTTTGCACAGTGAATTAACAATTAGCAATACAATTGGTCAAAACTAGGATTTTTATTTAATGGTTAAAACAAAAACAGCCAATCAATCCGCATATCTTTCTGAAGTGATCATACATGGTATGCAGGAAAAAAAAGGAAATGAAATCGTCCGGCTCGACTTAAGAAACATACACAGTTCCGTATCTGACTATTTTGTCGTATGCCATGCTGAATCCAGCACCCAGGTACGTGCATTGGCAAGAAGTGTGGAAGAAGAAGTTTTTAAAGCCTTGAACCAGGAGCCATGGCGCAAAGAAGGAACGGAACATGGCGAATGGATCCTGCTGGATTTTATAGATGTAGTTGTTCACATATTTAAAACAGAAAAGCGACATTTTTACGGCATAGAAGAATTATGGGGCGATGCTGAGATCGTCCATTATCAAAGTGCATAACAGCGTATCCCGTGGTAGGGTTACCTATATCAAACATTAAAAAGAGATAAAAGAAAAAATCATATGTCAACAAGGCCCGATAGAATAAAAAAAGTACCCGGGAAAAAGATATCACCCAAGCCCCCCAAATTTAATATTATGTGGGTTTGGGCTGCAATGATTCTGGGATTTTTCGTGCTCCAATATATATTTAGCGGAAGTGCGGCCAAGGAAATCAGTTACCAGCGCTTTGAAAGTCAAATGCTCAAAGCTGGTGATGTGGATAAATTGGAAGCATACAATAAAAATGAGAAAGTACTCGTCGTTGAAGTTTATATCAAACCTGATCGGTTAAATGATCCAAAATATAAGGACGTAAGCCAGCCTTCCAACGCTATAAGCATCGGACGGAGCAGTGGTCCGCAATATTTTTTCACCGATGGCTCTTATGAATCATTTGAACGTAAAATAACCGCAGCACAAAAAGAAAATCCTGAATTAGCCAGTGTTCCCTACCGGTTAGAAGACCGTAGCAACCCCTGGACAGGTTGGTTTTTATCATTTATCCTACCTATCGGCATCATCATCCTTTTTTGGATATTCATTATGCGGCGCATGGGGGGCGGCGGGGGAGCCGGCGGTCAGATTTTTAACATTGGAAAATCAAAGGCGACTCTATTTGACAAAGAATCGCAGGTAAACGTTACCTTTAATGATGTTGCAGGCTTGGAAGAAGCTAAACAAGAGGTTATGGAGATTGTGGATTTCCTGAAAAACCCAAAGAAATACACCAATCTGGGTGGGAAAATTCCCAAGGGAGCTCTTTTGGTCGGCTCGCCAGGAACCGGGAAAACGCTGTTGGCCAAAGCTGTGGCCGGGGAAGCACAAGTTCCCTTTTTCTCACTATCAGGCTCAGATTTTGTAGAAATGTTTGTCGGTGTTGGCGCCTCGCGCGTGCGTGACCTTTTCAAACAAGCAAAAGATAAAGCACCTTGTATCATTTTTATTGATGAGATCGATGCAATAGGCCGTGCACGTGGCAAAAACAGTATGGTAGGCGGCAATGATGAACGTGAAAACACCCTCAATCAGCTATTGGTAGAAATGGACGGTTTCGGTACCGATTCAGGCATTATTATCATGGCAGCCACTAACCGCCCTGATGTACTGGACTCTGCTTTGCTTCGTCCCGGACGTTTTGACCGTCAGATCTCCATTGATAAACCCGACTTGGTTGGCCGTGAACAAATCTTTAAAGTACACCTTAAGCCTATAAAACTAGCCGCAGGAGTCGACGCCAAAAAACTATCTGCCCAAACGCCAGGCTTTGCTGGAGCAGAAATAGCCAATGTCTGTAACGAAGCCGCGCTGATTGCTGCACGTCGCAATAAAGAATCGGTAGATATGCAAGACTTTCAGGATGCCATTGACCGTGTAATCGGAGGTCTTGAAAAGAAAAACAAAATTATTTCCCCCGAAGAAAAGCGTATTGTGGCCTATCATGAGGCTGGCCATGCCATTGCCGGCTGGTTTCTTGAACACGCAGACCCACTTGTCAAGGTATCCATTGTTCCACGTGGAGTGGCTGCATTGGGATACGCTCAGTATCTTCCAAAAGAGCAATTCCTTTATACTACAGAGCAACTGCTGGATAGCCTATGTATGACCCTTGGTGGCCGGGTAGCTGAAGATATTACCTTTAGTAAAATATCTACGGGCGCACAAAACGATCTGGAGCGTATTACTAAGCTGGCTTATGCCATGGTAACCTTTTATGGCATGAACCACCGCATCGGCAATGTCTCGTTTAACGATAACAGTCAAGACGCCCAATTTACCAAGCCCTATTCAGAAAAAACCGCCGAACTGATCGACGAAGAAGTTAGACTGCTCATTGCTGAAATGTATGAACGGACAAAGAGCTTGTTGCTTGATAAGCAGGAAGGTTTAAAAATCCTGGCAGAAAAACTACTTGAAAAGGAGATACTGTTCCAGTCAGACCTCGAGGATATCCTTGGCAAACGTCCATTTGACAACCGTACCACCTATGATGAATTTGTAAATGGACCAACCGTCGCCGCCAATCAGGAAAAAGCAGCCGAAGGGCTCATTCACGACGGTGTCGGAGACAATACAGGAACCTTCAGCCGAAAACCGGCAGACGAGAATACATCCCACCAGGATGGCAAAAAATAGATTTAACCCCACAGAAACAACGCCAAAGGAACAGCTTCTTAAGAAGATCCGGAAGGCGTTGTTGCTGAAACGGGATAATCCTTTTCCACAATTAGAAGAAGTTCCTGTATACCCTCCCCTTAGCGAGACACCAGAGATCAGTTTTGCAATCCAGTTACAGGCTGCCGCAGGCAAATTTGTTTTCTGCGAAGATGAACTTCAGCTTATCGAACAATTACTGGCCATTGCCGAAGTGCACCAATTACGAAAAATGTATGTTTGGGAACCAGACCTACAGCGGCTGCTTGGTAAATACGGATTTCCTTTTTATAGTTCAGACACTGGGTTCGCTGATGCCGAAGCCGGCATCAGCAACTGTGAAGCACTTATAGCCCGCAGCGGAAGCATTATAGTAAGCAATGCCACAAGCGCCGGCCGTCGGCTCAGCATCTACCCCAAAATTCACATTGTCATTGCACGAAGCAAACAGATTGTTACAGACCTGAATGAAGGCTTTCAACTTTTAAAACAAAAATACCATAGTCAATTGCCCAGCATGGTTAGTGTAATCACCGGGCCCAGTAGTATGGCAGATATCGAGAAAAAATCAGCGATGGGCGTTCAAGGCCCGAAAGAACTTTACGTTTTGTTATTAGACTGAGTTGTTTTAGCCGGGACTTAATTTTTATTTTGTTGCAGAGCCTCTTCAGCCACTTGTTTTGCATGGCCAATTATTTCATTAGCAGACACAGGTATTTCCGGCAGCGAATCTCCGGGTTGAATATCGAGATGTGCCTTATCTGTTTTTACATCGTATAGCCACAATAACGCATTTAATACAAATGTTAAAATTCCGATCAACAACAATAATTCAGCGTTGCCTAATTTCTGAAAAGCAATGGCCATTGCAATCATAAACACATTAACTCCGCCCAAAATAACGGTAGCCTGCGTATGAGACATCCCAATGTCAAGCAGCCTGTGATGCAAATGCTTGCGATCAGCTATAAACGGAGATCTCCCAGCCGCGATTCTCAATATAAATACACGTAATGTATCAAAAACTGGGATGATTAAGATGGCTATGGCTATTGCAGGCGGAGAATAAACAACAAAAATTTCACCATTATCTCCAGGCGTCGGTTCCGATGCAATGTTAAGCTCCATAAATTTTATGGTGAGTACGGAAATAACCAAGCCTATCGTGTAAGCGCCGGCATCACCCATAAATATGCGCGCATGTTTTCCCATGTTATACTTCAAAAAACCCAACACCGCCCCTGCCAAGCTGAAACCCAGCAAAGACAAACCTGTTTGACCCATCTTATAAAATAAGACGCTTAAAGCAATGCTCGCAGTGAAGCTTACTGTTCCCAGCAATCCGTTAATACCGTCAATCAGATTAAAAGCATTCACAATAAATACAACCAGCAGCATAGAAAAAGCATAACTTAGAATGGGGTCAATGGCGTTAATGCCCAGCAGGCCATCAAAATTGCTTAGGCGAATATCTCCATAGTACACCACAATAAATGCTGTTATAAATTGTGCTAAAAACTTTTTATAAGGATTGAGACCAGTCAGGTCATCCATACAACCCATAGAAAAAATCAGCAGCCCGGCTGCAAAAATGTAGTTAGCATAAGGCAGGGCCTCACCACGTATAAACAAGCAAGCTGAAAATGCAAAACAAGTGAGAACCGCAATACCCCCTAAATTGGGGATACGCGATTTGTGGATCTTACGTTCTTCAAGTGCAGGATCATCGAATAAGTGCTTTAGATAAGCTATTCTTATAATGGATGGTATAGCATAGAACACAAGTAAATAAGAGAGAACTAAAACAAAGGCAATGTTCAGCATAAAAACCCATTAATTGAATAATATCCAGACAAAGAAAGTAAAATTAGCTTATTAATTAAATTTCTGTTACAAAAGAAAAAAAGGAATTTTCAAAAGTTTCGCAATATTTATGCCACGCATCGAACGAATATATTAGCCCCTTTCTTTTAATACGTTTAATTGCCTTCTTCAGACCGTTCAAAAAATCCGGGAACATTTTATCAAATTCATACAAAATATATATTACACCTCCGAAGCACATAAAAAAGGCACATTAAAGCAAACGTAGGTAAAAATGAAATTATTTTCCATATAAAGTTGTTTCTTTGTTTTTGTAACCACGCGCGAATGAAGAAACGGATTAGTATACTTTTTTTATTACGAATGCTAAAGCTGAGCTTAATGGTCGTTAACTTATCCTTTACCGCAAAATTTTTTGGTGTATCCATTGATCGGGATAACTGGGTGCTTGCATTAAATTGCCTTTTAGTGATTGATCTGATCATCTGGGGGCCCATTAATGAAACTTTCCGGGCGAAATTCGTTTTGCTTAAAGAAACGATTGGCCAATCGGAAGTATTTGTTAAGGTTAGGGCTTTGCTGTTAGTATCGTTATTAACCTCTGTTTGCATAGTTGGGTTTATGTTACTTTTCCCAGATTTGCTGGCATCTGTCATTGCCCCAAAGATCGGAGGTGTACAATTTAAAGCCTTGGTGTATATGATTATGCTTCTCGTTCCATCGCTGTTGATTAATCAACTAACACTTATCGGTACCAGCATACTTAATGCTTACGAAATATTTGCGCTACCTGAAATTAGCGGAATACTTTCTTCACTAATAAATCTGGTGTTTATCTTTACGTTGGCACCATATATCGGTATTTACTCGTTGGTTATATCCTATTATCTTGGGCTTTTGCTTTTGTTAGCAATGCTCGTCTATCAGCTGCAAAAGAAAAAGATTCCGATATTTAACGGGTATAAAAAAATTAAGTTATCAGCTTTTTATCCATTTTTTCAATATGCCCTTCCATTTTTCCTTCCCTATTTCTTTATCCAGATAAACTTATTGGTTGAAAAATCTTTAGCCAGCATGTTGGGCCAAGGTATGGTTTCAATTCAGGACTATTCCCGGAAATTTATAGATATCCCCAATAATGTACTTACAAGCGTTTTACTAACCATTCTCGTCCCAGCATTGTCATCCAATCATGCCAAAGAAGACAACGCGGGATTTATAAGTTCTTTTCAACAGATTTACCGTTTTGGTATCCTTGTTGTAGCATTGCTAATAGCATTTATGAGTGTTTCAGGAAATCAACTTATTACCCTATTACTTTTTCACAAAGGAACGATCAGCAACGGGGATATCACCCATATTACGCAGCTCACCCAATACTATTCGTGGACGGCTATTGTCCATTTCTTTTACATCATGTATGGCCTGGCATTGCTTTCATCTAACAGGGGAAAGATCTATGCGTTCTTCGGAGTTATGGCACAGATCATCATGATTGTAATAAATATATGTTTTTATGCCAGATTAGGGCTATATACCTTTCCTACATCCTTTATCATCGCGCACACCTGTTCGGCCATTTTTATGTTTGTATATTTCCCGGGGCCTCATAAGCCACTTTATATCATTACCCTCAAGTATTTGCTGTTGCTTGCATTATTGGTCTTGAGCAGCGTCTTTTTTGTCCATGTGTTAAGCTCGTTGTTCAAAACGCTGAATAATTATGGTGTCATTATCAGTAGCACTATTATAATAATAGCCACCTTGATAGCCTTCATTTATTTGTTCAGGCTGGATGAGCGCTTTGTGATCAGCCGCTTTGCCTTATACGTTACTAGTCAGCAAAACAAAAGCAACTGCAAAATCGGCAAAGAATAACCGAAATGATTAGGATTAATGGATAAACCTCTCATAGAAATATTGATGGCTACTTATAATGGAGAACGCTTTATCAAAGCTCAGATCTACTCCATCTGCCGTCAAACCTATGCCAACTGGAGGCTACTGATTCATGATGATGGATCATCAGATAATACGGTCGGAATCATAAAAGAAATGCAACGGTCAGATGCCCGAATCCAGTTAATCGAGGATAAGAAAAAACAACTGGGTTCTGCTCAAAATTTTCTCTATCTGCTATCCCGGTCAACCGCACCCTACTGCATGTTCAGCGACCAGGACGACCTCTGGATGGAACAAAAAGCAGAAACACTTTTGGCAGCTATCCGGCCTGTATCAAGTCCGGCGATCGCTTACGCCAATGCCTATTATTACAAAGATAACCATCCAGTTCCTAAACTGGTAACCGAAATTCATCCCACGTCGTTAAATAATATGTTGTTCATGAACGGCGGCATCCAAGGCTGTTCGCTCATCTTAAACAGGGCGCTTATCCGGCAGCTGGAAACTTATCCGCCCGTAATTGCCATGCACGATCATTTCATTACCCTGGCAGCAGCAACCTTTGGCAAGATTATATCCGTGAATATACCTCTTATGTACTATCGCCAGCACGCGCAGAATGTAACGGGAGAAACAGAACTCCGGACCGGCACAAAATTCCTCAACTTTATTTATAAGAACAGGTATGTTATAGATTATCGGCATTTTCAGGCCGTCCGGTCGTTTTATGATACCTATCAACAGGAACTCAGCCCACGGCAACAGCGGTTATTCAGCAGCTATTTCAAGTATGCAGAACATGCTGCTCTTACCGAAAGAATTTACATCGTACTTAGCCAAGGTTTTCATTTGGGTCAAAAAAAGGGCGCGTTGTTAGTAAAAACACTCATCCGAAAACCCCTAAGCAAGCTGCCATGATACCCTATTACATGCTCATCCTTTTGGGGTTTTGCTGCTGCCCGCTTGACTATTTTCAGAACCGGCAAGTGCGCTTCGTGTTCTATGCCGCATACGCCCTATTGTTAATGCTTTTTGCCGGTCTGCGGTCTGTAGGTGTCGATAACGACAGCATCAACTATGAAGATGCCTTTAGGCTAGCTGACAAGCTCGATTGGAGTGCCCTTGTAAGCGGTGCTTATGACGTCACGATGGAGCGCGGCTATCTGCTCCTGAACAAAGTCGTATCCAGCGTTGGGGGCACTGTGCAAGGCGTATTCTTTATCATGTCGCTGCTCACTTCTGCCGTAAATTATTCACTCATATACCGGAAAAGCCCATACCCATTTACAGCCATCTTTACCTATGCCTGTTTCTTTTACTTTTACCGTGATTTTACACAAATACGTTTTGCACTGTCGGCGGGACTCAGTTTATGGGCCATTTTTGCCCTCATTGACCGGAAATGGTTAAACGCCCTGTTGCTCACGCTTGTGGCTTGCAGTTTCCACAGCGCTGCACTGGTTGTTGGCTTGCTATATGTGAGCCAACTTGTCCTAAAGAATAAATGGTTTTACCTAATATTGCCCTTTGCCGGCCTTATCGGCGGTTTTTTTGACCCCATTGGCCACTTATTCCAATGGGGAGGACTGCCGGCAACCCTTACAAACTATGTCATAGCCGACGAATTTGGCCGGGGCGGATATGTCTTGTCCATTATTGCCCAGCTCCTATTGATCGGATATTGCTGCTATCAGGACAAATTGCGGGTAGAATACCCTAAGAGAGCCCTCGGCCTGTTATACATTGCCCTCTCGCTATCATCCTTCATTAACCTGCTGTTTATATCCTTTGCCATCATGCTCCGACTTTCACTACTGTTATTTGGGGTCATCCTGTTTATGATACCCCAATTGATAAAAACGCTGCAAAGCTACCGTGAAGACCGGTATAGCATTACCGCATTCCACCTGTTATTCCTTATCTATATGCTCTATTACGGGTTAAAAATGATCACACCAGAAATCCTGCAACCCTATCACATCCTTTAACACATGGCAATCCGGGCAAAACAAAAACTAGCATATATCCTGCATGAGGTGGCCATCGGCGGAGCAGAGCTTGCTTTTTTGAGCGCGCTTCCAAACCTGCACCACCAATTTGACCTGCAGGTATACGTGCTTGGAAAAGTAGATCCAGGGCTTCTCGAACCGTATCCGCCCGAAATAAAGCGGCGTATTATTAGCTATCCTTATCCAAGCTGGATGGGACTGCTGATTATGCCCCTGGTTCTTCGCCGCATCCATCAATTCCGCCCGGATATCGTCATCAGCTCCCTATGGCGGTCAGCCATGCTTGCAAGCATTTATAAAAAACGGCAAACCCGGGTGCAATACTTTCTATTTTTGCACAGCAGCGTTTATTTTCATAAGCCCGACCGTTATTTTTTAAAAAGGGCCATGAAAAGGGCGGATGTTATCCTTGCCGATTCGGCCGCTAGTAAAAAACTTGCCCTCCGCGATGCTCCCGCCCAGACACCCGTGGAGATCGTATCAATGCTTATCAACCCCAGCCCAGCCACCCCCCCGGTACACGCTTTTACGCCGCCCTACCGTATCCTTTTTGCCGGCCGGCTGCACAAGGTTAAAAATATACCCCTGGCCATTTCTGCCATTGCCTGGTTGCGGAAGCAAGGGATGGACATTGTTTTTGACATCTACGGCAGGGACAATGGCGAAATACACACCATCCGAGAACGCATTCAACAAGAACAAATGGAGGCACACATTCAGCTCAAAGGAGAAATAAACCCGAATTTAAAAGAAACGCTTCAACAACAATATCCCTTTTATCTTCAGCTAAGCCATGATGAAGGCATGGCAATGAGTGTTGCCGAAGCCATGCAAGCCGGAGCAGTGTGTTTTGTAAGTCCTGTAGGCGAAATACCTGCCTATGCCGAAGACCACGTGTCGGCCATCTTTATGAAGCCCGATACACCCGAAAGCTGGCAGCAGTCGTTGAATACCATGATGGCTACTCTGCGCAATCCGGAAACCTGCAGAAAAGTTTCACAGGAAGCTTATCGCGCCTTTCTCGAAAAACCGCTTTATCACGAATCATTGATCAATCATCTTATCCATCATACAAAATCATCCTGAAATGGCAAAGATCTGTCTCGTGTCCAATACCAGCTGGAGTTTTGTCCGTTTCCGGGCAGACCTGTTGCAGGCACTTATATCAGATGGACACCAGGTAATTTTGCTGGCGCCTGAAGACGAATATACTCCTCAGTTAAGCGCCATGAAATTGCGCTTTATTATCCTTCAGCATCTTTACGGGCAAGGTGTAAATCCACTGGCAGACCAGCGTCTATATCGGGAATTCAGAACCATCTATCAGCTTGAAAAGCCAGAACTGGTTATCCAGTATACCATTAAACCAAATATTTACAGCACCCTTGCGGCATCCCGTTTACACATCCCAGCCATTGCCGTTATCACAGGGCTGGGATATACTTTTATCAACAAAAACATCATATCCCTTATCGCTTCCCGGTTATATCGCTATGCCCTCAAAAAAGCCAACCGTATCTGGTTCCTCAACCAAGACGACCTGGATTTGTTTCTCTTGCGGCGCTTGGTCCCACCTGGTAAGACGCTGGTCCTTCCCGGCGAAGGTATCAATTGTAAAAGGGTTTTTAATCCGGCTTTGTTTCCTCAATCATTGTCTCCGGCATCAGAAACCATTCGGTTTTTACTGGTAGGCCGTTTGCTATATGACAAAGGCATCCGCGAGTACATCATGGCAGCCCGCCAAATCAAGGAAAAACATCCCCAAGTCAGCTTTTATCTTTTGGGATATCTAAACGTCCAAAATCCCGCAGCAGTCCCGGCGGATCAACTCGAAGAATGGGTGCAGGAAGGCATAGTGAGCTATTTAGGCGTTACTGATGACGTCCGTCCCTACTTGCTTGGCACGGATTGTGTAGTATTGCCGTCTTATCGGGAAGGAATGTCGACGATACTGCAGGAAAGTGCTGCGATGGAAAAGCCGATCATCGCCTCCGACATTGCTGGATGTAAGGAGTTGATCACGCATGGTAAAAACGGCTATTTGTGTAAACCAAGAAATCCAGAAAGCCTTGTGCAGCAAATGGAGGCAATAATAAACCTATCATATGACGAAAGAAGACAAATGGGAAAGTACGGTCGGGAGAAAATGATGAAAGAATTTTCTGTGGACAAGGTTATACAGATTTATAAAAACGCCATCAAAGAAATAACTAAACAATATTGACGTTAATCCAATAAAATGCAGGTATGCTAAAACAAATTCCATTCATCAAGCTGGTCTGTATATTCCTAGTTTCTGTATCCTTTGCAAACGCTCAGGTTTTGCCTGTTGGAAGTCATTTACTTGAAGAATATTATCGTCAACAGCAACTTTTAGGAAAACTTGATTCAACCGTTTCTTTTGTCATCCGGCCGCTCCAAGCCAAATTCTTGAGGCAGGATAATATTTATCGGCCTAATGAGCCTTTAAACAGCCCCTATCAATACAGCACGGGCGATGATCAGATCTTTTTGCAGATCCTTCCTATTACCTGGGAAGTTCAGGCCAACAGTAGTTACCCATATGGGTGGAATGATGGAAGTATGATCCCATCAAATGGGTTCCAGACCCGTTTAAGCGCAGGCGTATATGCCCAATACAAATTTTTGAGCGTCCAATTTAGGCCCGAATTTGTCTATGCAGATAATAAAACCTTTGAGAATCATGCTAAACAACCAGGTTTTGGAATGGAATGGTACCATGCCATCGGCAACCACATCGATATGCCCGAATATTTTGGAAACGGATCTTACCAGAAAGCTTTTTTTGGGCAAAGCAATATCCTATTTACTTTTAAACCCATTTCGTTTGGCCTTTCCACCGAAAACCTCTGGTGGGGTCCTGGAAAACGCAATTCACTTACTATGAGTAATACTGCGCCAGGTTTTATGCATGCCACGATCCATACCTCCACCCCCATCGCCACCCCCATAGGCAGCTTTGAAGCTCAAATTGTAGGAGGTAAGCTTAATCGTTCAGGATTTCCTCCATCCATTACCGGGGAAAGCCTGCATCAGGAATTATATTACGTAGAGAAACCTGATGATTGGCGGTATTTTTCAGGCTTCGTGGCCAACTATCAACCCAAATGGGTTCCTGGGCTATTTTTAGGTTTTATTCGTACTTATGTTACGTATCACAAAGATCAGGACAAGCTCCAAGACTACTTGCCATTCTTCAGCCCAAGTCTAAGTGGTACCGACTATCTGGATGACAATGGTGTCAAACAGCAAAGTAATCATGTGCGCGATCGCTATGGATCTGTCTTTTTCCGGTGGGTCATGCCCTCCGGAGGATTTGAAGTATATGGTGAATATGGGCGTAAGTTGAAAGCAGAAAATGGGAGGGACTGGATGGTCAATCCCACCAAGTCAAGAGCCTACATTTTAGGATTCACAAAAATGGTGTCGCTGCACCGGGCTAGTGGAGCCAACCTCCAGATCAGCGCCGAAGCCACTGAGTTAGCCTCGCCCGACCCCATGGAGAGTAACTATACTGCCTCCTGGTATACCGATGACGTAGTACGTGATGGATACACCAACAAGGGTCAGGTGTTAGGGGCCGGTATTGGGCCCGGTAGTGATCTTCAGTCCATTGATGTTAGCTGGATCCGCGACCTGCAATCCATCGGTATCGAATTTGAACGATTTTCACACAACGAAGACTTCTTCAATCATTACGTCCGCGATATCCGCCGCAGCTGGGCAGATCTGGGCATCAGGGGCCATGCCAGCTGGGACTACAAGCAGTTTGTAGCCACGGCCAGTTTCCAATATACCCACGCTTATAACTACCAACACATTGTTGACGAATTCTATTCGGATTTTTGGGATTATGCGAAGCACGATAAAAACAATGTAAATTTTCGATTAGGGATTTCTTACCGGTTCTGACACAGCTGGCCATTCATTACAGAAAAACGATATGCAACATACCACTCTTTTCAAGATCCTGCTAACCGGTTTCCTGTCCTGTACCGGCTTCTTGCTGGTCAGGAGCCAAACCATTCCCGTTGGCACCCCTGCGCTTGATGATGTTTACCGCAGATATCAATTATTGGGCCTTGTAGATTCTAGCCTATCCTTTAGCATCCGGCCTCTGCATGCCGAAGCCCTGTCCCAGAGCAACATATTTGATCCGGAAGGAACCTTCCAATCCAGATCGGTCATCGCAGGCCAAGCCGGCAGCAACCGTCTTATACAAATATTGCCCCTCCGCTGGGACCAACAGATCAACACCAGCTATCCTTACGGCTGGAATGATGGCAGCATGATCCCCGCGCGAGGATATCAAACCCGTTTCAGTGTGGGCATCTATGCGCAATACAAATGGTTTAGTATCCAATTGCAGCCCGAGGTGGTCTATGCCCAAAACAAGCGCTACGAAGGTTTCGGCGGCGCAACGGGGCCCACCAAACAATGGTATGATTTGATCGGCAACCGCATAGACATGCCCGAAATATTTGGTTTGGGATCTTATAGCCGTGTTTTTCCCGGACAAAGCAGTGTTCGCATCACGTTTAAGCCCATCTCGCTAGGGTTTTCTACCGAAAACCTTTGGTGGGGCCCTGGCCAGCGAAATTCCATCCTAATGAGCAATACCGCACCGGGTTTCGCACACGTCACCCTCAATACCGTCAGCCCCATCCGTACCCCCCTTGGTTCGTTTGAAGGGCAGGTTGTCGGTGGCCGGCTGGAAGACTCCGGCTTTCCTCCCTCTTTGTTGGGCGATACAAGCATGCACAGCGCCTATTACCTTCCCCGAAGGGATGATTGGCGTTACTTTGCGGGCTTGGTGCTCAGCTACCAGCCGCGCTGGGTGCCAGGTTTGTCGCTGGGCCTTATCCGCACCTTTTCCATGTACCATCAGGACATGGGCAGCGGCATATCCGATTATTTCCCGTTCTTTACACCGGGTTTAAAAGAAGGAGTTGCAGGGGCGGATGACGAGGATCCTAAACAGACCGACCAGGGCGTTTCTGTTTTTTTCCGCTGGGCCATACCCGCAGCCAAGGCCGAAGTGTATGCAGAATATGCGCGCAATGACCATCCCTGGGATTTCAGGGACCTGTACACCCAGCTTGACCATTCGCGCGGTTATGTCGTGGGCATTACGAAACTCATCCCCCTTTCGTCGACCCAAGCCGGCGAGCACATTGCGGTCAATGCCGAGGTTACCCAGCTTTCAGCCACTAATACCCGGCGTATCCGCGCATATCCCACGTGGTATGTGCACCACCAGATCCGACATGGCTATACCAACCTGGGCCAAGTCATGGGCGCAGGGATAGGCCCCGGAAGCAATGCCCAGTCAGTTGACGTAAGCTGGGTACGGGGCCTTAAAAACATTGGTCTGCGTGCCGAACGCCTCTCCCATAATGAAGACCTGGTGGATAAATTTTACGATGATAAAAGACGCTATTGGATCGATGCAAGCCTGCTGGCCTATGCCAACTGGGACTACAAGCAATTCATTGCGAGTATTGGTCTGCAATTTATCCATGCTTATAATTACCAGTATCAATTTAAACAAGAAAACACCGATGATTATTGGGATTTTGATCCCCAGGACAAAAATAATTTCCACGCGTACCTCTCTTTGATGTACCGTTTTTGACATTTGCCTAAAAAAAGCCTTTCTTTGTCCAACAAATAGCGCGTTATGGAAATCCGAAAAATCATCTGCTGGTGTAGTCTCCTTGTTCTGGAGCTGGGCATATACAGCCGGGCCCCGGCCCAACAGATCGATCCGAACGACCTAAGCACAGTTCAGGTTGACCAGTTAACGGACGATCAAATCCGGGCGTTTGTCAGCCGGGCAGAAACATCCGGCCTGTCTGAAAGCCAAATGGAACAAATGGCCCTTTCAAGAGGCATGCCTGTCAGCGAGATAAGCAAACTAAGGGCCCGGGTCGAAAAACTGGGGCTAAGCCCTGAGCAGGCGACTACCGGTCAGGACATCCGCCACAAAGCCCCTCCTTTCAATAAGAGAAAGCTAAGCGATAGCCTGCCGGCCCAGAACGATGACCTGCGAAACAAAACTGATTCTGTGAAACGAGGCGTCCAGCTGCCTGTTTTTGGCGCCAATTTGTTTAATAATGCCCAGCCCGTATTTGAACCAAATTTGCGTATTGCTTCACCCTCAAACTATATCATAGGGCCCGAAGACCAGTTGCTTATTGACATATATGGAAATTCGGAAGCCAGCTATCAGCTCACCGTAAGCCCCGAAGGCACGATCAATATTCCTTATGCAGGTATCGTGTCCGTATCCGGTGTCAGCATGGAAAATGCCACGGCACGTATCCGAAAAAAACTAAGCGCTATTTATACTGGCCTCTCCAGTGGGGCAACCAAAGTAGGCGTAAGTTTAGGCAATATCCGCAGTATTCGGGTTACGGTGACCGGCGAAGTCAAAAAGCCCGGAACCTTTACCCTCCCGTCACTGGCCACGGCTTTCAATGCACTATATGCCTCCGGAGGCCCTGATAGCAGTGGGTCATACCGTGACATCCGTGTGATCCGAAACGGGCAGGCCATAGCCATCCTGGATATTTACCAATTCCTCATGGACGGAGCATTTAGGAACAACATCGGTTTGCAGGATCAGGACGTGCTACTTATTCCACCTTACTCACAACGCGTCACGCTCGCCGGCGAGGTGAAGCATCCGGCCATTTTTGAATTGCAGAATGGCGAAAACTTTGAAGATCTGCTGCGCTATGCAGGCGGTTTTACCGAAACCGCTTATCAGGCCCGAATAAAGGTTATAAAAAATACTGGTACCGAACATCGCATCGAAGATTTGTTACAAAGTCAGTTTGCCCAGTATAAACCCCAGACCGGCGATCACTATACCGTAGACCGCATTTTGTCCCGTTTCGTCAATAGGGTACAAATCGCCGGGGCAGTATATCGTCCCGGCATTTATGAGCTTAGCCCCGGCCTCACACTGTCCATGCTGATCAAAAAGGCCAGTGGCGTTACCGAAGATGCCTTTTTAAACAGGGCCACCATCTTGCGGCTCAAGCCCGATCTGCAAACCGAGCAGTTGTCTTTTAATGTCGCAGCCCTTTTGGCCGGAACCGCGGCCGATATTCCGCTAAAACGGGAAGACCGCGTTAGCATCTCCTCTATTTTTGACCTGCGCGACCAATATACTGTACGCATAGATGGTGAGGTGCGGAAGCCCGGCATCCTCCCTTTTGCCGAGGGCATGACTGTTGAAGAACTGATCTTGCAGGCTGGCGGATTTAGGGAAAGCGCCAGTCCCAAACGCATTGAGATTTCCCGGCGGAACCGAAATGCTGACACCCTTTCCAATACGGTTAATATTGCTGAAGTGTTTCAGGTGGCTGCTGACCAGGCATTGGCAGAACAAGCAGCGT
This sequence comes from bacterium A37T11, assembly GCA_900109895.1. Taxonomy (GTDB): domain Bacteria; phylum Bacteroidota; class Bacteroidia; order Sphingobacteriales; family Sphingobacteriaceae; genus A37T11. Next base: position 25,278 of record FOBR01000008.1, on the reverse strand, counting down.
CTTTTGTGCTCAACCCCTATGACGTTGTCGTCGTGCGCACCACACCGGGTTATGAAAGCCAGAAAACCGTGCGTATAGAAGGCGAAGTGCGCTATCCGGGACTATATGCCATCATCCGTAAAGACGAGCGGATCTCCGATCTGGTTAAACGTGCCGGCGGCTTTACCCCCTACGCCTATCCTGATGGGGCTTCATTGCGAAGGGGTGCTGAAGCCGAGCAGCCCATGAGCGCAAGTTCAAAGGAACAGCAGCAGAAAGCACTTGAAAAAGAAAAGGAACTTGAGCGGGAACAAGCAATGCGCAGCCTGCAGCAAGATGTAAATAGCGTGAATGAAGAGGTCTTGGCCCGAAGCCTCTACAACAACCGTGTGGGCATTCACTTAACCCGCATCATGGATAAACCCGGAAGCGGGGAAGACCTCATTCTGGAAGGTGGCGATCAGATCCGCATTCCCAAAGAACTGCAAACGGTGAAGATCAGCGGAGAGGTGTTGTCGCCTGTCACAGTGGTGTATAGCCCTTCCAAAGGGTTCAAACAATATATATCTGAATCGGGCGGTTTTACCCAGCGCGCCCTCAAGAAGCGATCGTATGTCATCTATGCCAATGGCATTGCCAAAAGCACCAGTCGCTTCCTTTTCTTTAACCATTATCCTCAACTACGGCCGGGCGCAGAGATCTTTGTTCCACAAAAACAGGTTAAGGAGCGGTTAAACGCATCCCAATGGATCGGCATTGGTACCGGGTTGGCCTCGATGGCTGCAATAATTGTATCACTCATCAATCGAAACTGATCAGACCTATGAACCAAGAAATCAGTTTCCGATCCCTTTTTTTTCTCTTCCGGCATTGGATACGCTATTTATGGGCGCAACGAAAATATGTGTTGCTGGCTGGTATTTTCGGCGCTCTGGCCGGGCTGTGTTATTCCTTGTTTAATAAACCACAATACATCGCCACAGTCAGCTTCGTAGTGGATGAACCGAAAAGCTCAGGTGGCTTAGGGGCATACGCTGGCATCGCGGCCCAATTTGGTATAAATCTAAATGGGGTAGGTGGAGGTAGCGGCTTGTTTGAAGGCGACAACATCATGCAGTTTATCCAATCCAGAAGAATGATCCAAAAAACATTGCTTAGCACCGTAAATATCCATGGAACCCGCGTAATGCTGGTGAACCGGTATATCAATTTGCGAAACCTGCGGGATAAATGGAAAAAAAAGCCTGAGCTGGCAGGGCTTATCTTTCGGGATAGCTCCGGCCTGTTTTTGCAGGACAGTTTATTGGGAGAATTTTACAAAGAAATCCTCAAGAAAAGGTTGCATATTATAAAACCAGATCGTAAACTGAACATCATTGCACTTGAAATAGGTAGCACCGACGAACAATTCTCAAAAGCCTTTGCTGAGAAATTGCTGCAAAACGTGCAGGATTTCTATACACATACGCGCGTCCAAAAATCGCAGGATAACCTGCGAAGCATTACCCGGCAGGTTGATTCTGTGCGGCGTGAGCTCAACGCGGCCATCGCCGGGGTGGCCAGCGCTACGGAAGCAAACCCTAATCCCAATACCGCAATGATCCGGCTTAAAGTGCCTTCTCAGCGTCGTACGGTGGATGTGCAGGCCAATACAGCTATTTTGACCGAGTTGGTTAAAAACCAGGAACTCTCCCGAATGGATGTGCAGCAAAACACCCCGCTGATTCAGGTGATCGACAGCCCGGTGCTACCTCTGGAAAAGAAAAAGACCGGTAAATTGTTTGGGATGATCCTAGGAGGGTTGTTTGGTGGGGTGCTGTGTATGATCTATTTTACTGTAAAAAAGATCTGGGTGATAGAAATGCAGAAGAATTAATGTCAACTATAGTTACAATTGGCACAATAAATGCTCATGCTAGTAAAAGCAAAAATGAATTATTTTTACTATCGCCAGACCTTTTTTTTGAAGCATATTCTGTGGGAAAGCAGGTATATTTTAATTTCTTTGTAAGAAGCGTGCAAAAACCTTTATTTTCGCAGGCAGATTTTGTGTATACAAAAATGAACAAAATTAATACGGTTATATCTGCAGCCTGTTACATATTTTAATATAATTTCATGAAAAGACATTCTTTTTTGTCATTTGGATACGTGGTAATATTGGTAATAGTCACATCCTGTTCTACTCCCAAAAATATTCCTTATTTTAAAAATTTATCAGATTCTATAAAATATAGTCAAATTCCCCAGGCCAAGTTTACGGAGCCAATCATTCAACCCGATGATATTTTAAATATAACAATTCAAACGGTAGACCCAAGTTCTTCCGCCTCGGTTAATCAAAAATCTATAACGGAATCGGCAATGGGAGCCAGTACAGCTACAAATATAGGAACTCAACAAGTATCGGGATTTTTAGTAGATAAAAATGGTGAAGTTGAATTTCCTATGATAGGAAATGTTAAATTAGCAGGGCTCACCACTTTTCAAGCTAGGGAGGTTATCCGAAAAAGGGCAGAAATTTTCTTAAATAACCCATCTGTACAAGTACGATTTGTCAATTTTAAAATTACAATTATAGGCGAAGTAACAAAGCCAGCATCATATACACTCCCAAATGAAAAAGTAACAATTTTGGATGCAATTGGGATGGCAGGAGATCTTACTATATATGGTAAAAGGGAGAATATTTTGCTAATAAGAGATAATGGAACAGGAATTAAAGAAATGGTACGATTTAATTTGAATAGCACAGATATATTTAAATCACCTTATTATTATTTGAAGCAAAACGACGTTATTTATGTTGAACCTAATAAATCTAAAGTTGCAACAACCGATGCTGCCAGAACACGTACGTATGCTATACTTGGAACAATCTTGTCTGCCGTGGTAGTTGTAGTATCCAGGTTTTTTTAATTTAGTGTTCATTTCAATCTAGAAATAAAATATGAATAGTGAAAAGGAAGTTCACGATTTGGAGTTTAATTTAAATAGTCCTTTTAATTTAAAAGAGTATATTTTTCGCTTAATTAGACTTTGGCCATTAGCTGTAGGCGGAATATTATTTTGTTTTGCCTTTGGATTTTTATACTTAAAATCTGCAATTCCTGAATATCACGTTAATGCTAAGCTTTTGATAGAGGATGAGAAGAAGACTGGGGAATCAAATATTAGTGATATGCTTGATCTTGGTGGCCTATTGGGAGCGAAAAGTTCTGTTGATAATGAGGCAGAAGTTTTGCAAACAAGAATTTTGATGGATGAGCTTGTTCGAGATTTGAAATTGAATGTTATTTGGTTTGAAAAAGGTCCTCTGAGAGATAAAGAGCTTTATTTATCCCCATTTAATCTCATCGTTGAGCATTTGAAAGATTCCATAATTACAACTGATTTTGATGTTACATTGCTTGGCAACTCAAAATTTAGGTTAGATTATGAAGATCCTCATACTAAGAATGACTTAAGTAAAGAGGGTATATTTGGTCAGCCTTTTGAATTAGAAGGATTTGGGTTATTTAGGCTTAATAACGAGCATTCAGCCAAAATGAATTCTGAAAAAAATTACATGTTTACTCTATCATCCATTGATGCTAAAGTTGCAGAACTTCAGGGGAATTTAGTCGTAACTGTAACTAACAAATTGGCATCAACTGTTGATATTGTTTTTGATTATCCTGTATCAGCTAAGGGTGAGAAAATATTAAGAACATACATTGATGAATATATACGGCAAAATTTTAGAGATAAAAGTCGCATTGCAGACAGCACAATTGAATTTATTGATAAACGCATAACGCTTGTAAACCAAGACTTGGATCTGATTGAAGGAAAAATTCAAGGATTTATGCAGGGAAGCGGCTTGGCAAATATTTCAGAACAGTCTAAATTATTATTTAGCAATAGCAGTGAATATATCAAGCAATTAGCAGATATTCAAACAAAGATTCAAACCATTGTTTCAGTTGAAAACCAGTTAAAAGATCCTAAAAATTACAATAAAATAATAGCAGGTTCTGTTTTAGCTGATGATCCAGGATTTACTGGTATGATTAATCGGTATAATGAGATAAATTTACAGCGTGAACGGGCACTTTTGTCTTATACAGAGGAAAATCCCTTTATCCAAAATATGGATCAACAAATAAACTCAGTTCGGCAAGACATTCAAGCGTTTATTAAGAGCACAAAAATCAATCTAGAGATTAGTCAGGAAGAGACAAAGAAAAATATTAATTTATTAGAAGGAAATATCAGGCAAGTGCCAGCTCAAGAAAGATCTTTTCTTGATTTTTCTCGACAGCAACAAATAAAACAAGATCTATACGTTTTTCTTTTGCAAAAAAGAGAAGAGACTGCGGTTGCCAAAACTTCTAATATGGCTGGTATTAGAATTATAGATCCGCCTAAGGCTGAATATGTTCCATTTAGTCCGAGGAAAAGCTTGGTTTTCGCTGCTGCATTGTTAATTGGACTGTTAATACCTTCCGGATGGATTTATTTACAGGATTTGTTAGACACCACCGTTCAGTCTCGCAAAGATGTTGAAAAACGCACTCAGGTACCCATAGTTGGGGAAATTTCCCACAATCAAGGCGAGGAAGAAGTGCCCTTTAACGCATCCCGGTCAGCTATTGCCGAACAGTTTAGGGGTTTACGTACAAACCTGCAATTCTTGTTAGGAAGTGAAAAAAATAAAGTAATTTTAGTAAGTTCAGGACAACCTGGCGAGGGAAAATCTTTTATTTCCCTTAATCTGGCTCGGGTTTATGCCGTTTCAGGAAAAAAAGTATTATTATTGGAATTCGATTTGCGTAAACCCAAGCTTTCGGCTACTTTTAATACATATGGGCATACCGGCATAACCAACTACCTGGTTAATCCTGACATGAATTACAGAGATATACTGGTAGTTTCAGATGTTGTCACCGGTCAGTTGTCCTTTGCTCCATCAGGTCCAATTCCTCCAAATCCATCTGAACTGATTTTAAATGGCCGGCTTCTACAATTTTTTGAACAAGTACGAAAAGATTTTGACTATATCATAGTAGATGCTCCACCGGTAGGTGCGGTTACAGACGCACAGCTGTTAAGTGAATACAGCGATGTATGTCTGTACTTGGTACGTTGTGGCGTTACGCCGCACGAAGTGCTGAACATTCCAGAAGACCTGCGTATAAATAAAAAGATTAAAAACGTAGGTATTGTGCTTAACGATATCAGTGATCATGCGCCGGGTTATTATGGGTATGGGTATTATCACAGCGAAGACGAGAAAAAGGGATGGTTAAAAAAATTGTTCGCTAAAGTGGTGAGCAAAAAATAAATTTTAATTAATATTGTCTTCATTATTGTAGGCATCTGCCTGATGACCATTTATGGCAAGAAATAGTCGTAACATTTTTTATTTTACCCATTTGCTGGTAGATAATATCCTGATCATTCTGGCTTTTTTTTCTGTGGTCTGGATATTTAATATCGTAGCATTTCCCGAGCTAGACCTATTAGAAATGGGCTTTCTGTTATACCTGCTAACCGGCTGGTATATCTCATCAAGTAGTTATGGTCTTTATGTAGATCGTTCGGAGGTCAATGTAATCCGAGAGGTCTTCCGGGCGATCAATTGTATTGTAATCCAAGGCCTATTAGCTGTATTGTTTGTTTTTACGTTGCAACTTGAAAATAAATATTCGCGGTTGTTCGTTATAACTTATGTGGTTCTCTTGGGGTTCCTTATTCCTTTTTCCAAGTTTGTTCTTAAGCGCGTCTTCAAATATATATTTAACAGGGGATTTCTTTGCAAACGAGCCATTGTCATTGGAGATGGCAATGGCGGATTAAACTTTTATCAATACCTAAAAAAAAATCGATTCTATGGCTATCAAGTAGTTCGATATGTTAAAGGAGAAGTTCTGCAGCGTACCCGAGGATCTGTTTCTGCCGCCTTAAATCGAATAGCCATTGGCGAGACAGGTTTGGGTCGTATTGACGAGGTCTTTATTACAGAATCGGAGCAACCCACGTTTAATACGCGGGAAATTGCCAATGCGCTAGCTCCATACTCTGTGCGATTGCGTATCATTCCTCACGTAGCCGAAATGCTGTCTCACAATCCAAGAGTAGGTCAGTTAGGCGGATTTCCGCTGATCAGCTTACGTCAGGAACCCTTGGAAGATATTTATAATTTAACAGCAAAACGAGTATTCGATATTTTTTTCAGTCTATTTATCTTACTGAGCATTTGTTCCTGGCTCTTTCCAATTATTGCCCTTTTCATCAAATTAGAATCCAAAGGCCCGGTGTTTTTCAGGCAGGAGCGATGGGGAAAGCGTAACCGCCGCTTTTTATGCTTCAAATTCCGCTCAATGTTTACCGCCGCTCCTGATACGAATACAGAAGGAAAATTTCAACAAGCGCGCAAAAATGATCCCCGCATCACTCGGATTGGTCGTTTCTTACGCAAAAGCAACCTGGATGAATTACCTCAGTTCCTTAATGTACTGTTAGGAGATATGTCTGTAGTTGGTCCACGACCGCACGCGTCGCTGATGAATAAAGAATCGGTTGAAACCATCGAGAAATACTTGGTACGCCATCAGGCTAAACCCGGCATCACAGGTTGGGCACAAGTTAACGGTCTTCGTGGCGAATCTACCGACCCCCGATTATTAGAATCCCGGGTCATTTACGATATTTGGTACATTGAAAATTGGACCTTCTGGCTGGATTTACGCATTATATTTTTAACTTTCTGGAAAATGATCATAGGAGATAAACAAGCCTATTAATCGTATCTTTGCTAGAATGGGAGTTTTTAACATATTCGGTTCGAAAAGGAAAAAGATAACCGATTTATCCTGGATGGGGGTAGATATTCATTCTCATCTTATTCCAGGTATCGATGACGGTTTGCCTGATGCATCAAGTTCTGTTCGAATTATTAAAGAATTGAGGGGTCTTGGCCTGGAAAAGTTTATTTGTACGCCACATATCTATGATGAAATTCATCCAAATACCCCCAAAACCATTTTGTCTGCACTTAGCGTGTTACAAAAAGAACTTGATCATGAGGGATTATCAGTACCAGTTAGTGCCTCTGCTGAATATATGCTAGGCAGCGGATTTCGCGATAAGCTTAATGCCGGGGATATCATACCATTTCCTAACAAATACTTGCTTATTGAAATGCCTTACAATACTGAACCCATGCAGCTGGAGGCTATGATCTTTGATATAGAGCTAAAGGGTTACCTTCCTATTTTAGCCCATCCAGAACGTTACAGTTTTTACTATGATCATCCAGAGCGTTATGATAAGCTAAAAGAATTGGGATGTTTATTTCAGTTAAATCTACTCTCTCCTACCGGCTATTATAGTCCAAAAGCCAAACAAATTTCCGTAAAATTACTTAAATCGAAGGCCTATGATCTCATTGGAACTGATTTGCATCATGACCGCCACCTGTTTCGAATTCGCGAATTCGTGAAAAGTGGACAGGCAGCCGAGTTACTCTCTGCATATCCCTTTAAAAATCATGATCTGTTTTTGTAGCTTTTGTACTTATATATATTAACAACTACGTGATCAAGCTAAGATGCAGATAATCGATTCTTTTGTGTTGTTAGTTTACTGTTAAATTAATAAACAATTGATGTAATTATTGCGTTAAATTATGCTGTTTGAAGAATATAATATAAAAATAAAAAATATTTTTATATTTTTTATTCATTTATTCAAAAACTCATTTATATTTGTAGTGAATTTGCGACAAAATAAAACATCTACGGGGATTGATCGCAAATATGTTCTTTAACGATCACTATATATGGAAACATCAGTATTATTTTCCTCCCTAATGGACTACTTAAGGAAGGGGGGTTGCCATGGCAACCAATAGTCGTAACATTTTTTATTTCTCCCATCTGTTAGCAGATTTTTCGCTAATTACAGTTGCGTTTATCACCATTACGTGGTTTGGTGGTAGCCTTTCTTTTCCTGTTATTAATTTGTTTGACCTCGGTTTTCTGGCATACCTACTTACATGTTGGTACTTCATCTCCCGGTCTAACGCATTATATGCAGACCGGGTGCCGGTTAATCAGGTACGAGAACTGCTTACAACAGGTAAATGCTTGGTCGTACTTGGAACACTGATGGTGCTATTTGTCTTTGCCTTCCAGGAAAAAACGTATACGCGTGGTTTTGTTTTAGGTTACATTCTTACACTTTCGTTTTTCATGCCGTTAAGTAAGATAACACTAAAGCGTGTGTTCCATTGGATGTATCGAAAAGGAGTAGTTCGTAAAAAAACCATTGTCATTGGCGATGGAGTTACTGGGCAGCGTTTTTATGAATACATCAGCAACCACCAATATTATGGATACGATGTGGTACGTTTCATCAATGGCGGCCTTCAATTGGAGGCCAATACGGCTGGTTTTTTTCAACGCTTAGGTGATATCAGTGATGTGGATGAAGTATTCATTGCTGAATCTGAGTCGTTATTATATAATACGAGGGAGATTGCAACTATGCTGAGTGCCAATGCAGCTCGATTGCGCATTATTCCCAATATATACGGCAGTTCGTCCACCGGCGTTTACCAAATGAGTACCCTTGGAGATTTTCCTCTTCTAAGTATTCGTAATGAACCCTTGGAGGATATTTATAACGAAGCCATTAAAAGGATATTTGATATTGCATTCAGTTTGTTTGTATTGGTCTTTATCTGTTCTTGGTTATTCCCCATTATCGGCCTATTTATTAAACTGGGTTCAAAAGGCCCGGTATTTTACAAACAAGAACGATGGGGTAAACGCAACCGGCCATTCTTATGTTATAAATTCAGGTCCATGTATGTTGCTGCTCCAGATACCAATGCAAATGGCAAATTTCAACAGGCGCAAAAACACGATCCGCGCATTACACCCATTGGACGGTTTCTGCGCAAGAGCAGTCTCGATGAATTTCCGCAATTCATCAATGTTTTGTTGGGGCATATGAGCGTGGTAGGCCCTCGACCTCATGCATCCCTTATGAACCGCGAATCACTAGAAACCGTTAATAATTATCTAGTAAGGCATCAAGCAAAGCCAGGAATCACAGGTTGGGCACAAGTTAACGGCTTAAGGGGGGAATCGGGTGATCCGAAATTGTTAAAAGCCCGTGTGGAACACGATATCTGGTATATTGAGCATTGGACTTTTTTACTGGATCTCAAAATCATCTTTTTGACCTTTTGGAATATGGTTGCTGGAGATAAACAAGCGTATTAATAATTTCAAATCGCTATATGATATGTTCTTTACCAATAAAAAGAAAAATGTTTTGGCCCGGCAACCAAATTGGCTACATATAGACTCAAATGTTCAGCTTTTGCCTGGTTTGATTGAAGGGCCCCAAGATGTTGATACTGCTTGTTTGCTCATCAGTCAATTAGCTGCCTTGGGTTTAGAGAAGATAGTTTTAATTGCCCCCATTAATGAACAATCTCCAATTACTTTTGATACTATTCAGAGGGGCTACCAGTCCGTCTGTCAAAAATTGCTATTGGAGAGATGTGAGATGGAAGTCATGCTGGCTGGGATTTATCGGCTAGAAAAAGGTTTCATGTCATTATTGAAAAAAAATGAATTGATACCTATGTCTGGACACTATGTATTATTCGATCTACCGTTAGATGCAGAACCCCCTTTTATAGAAAACATTATTTTTGAATTAGAAGTTAATGGATTTACGCCAGTTCTTGCCTGTCCAGAGCGATACGTATATTATCATCAATTGAATTTGAAACGCTACCGCAAGTTAAAAAGCCTGGGCTGCCTTTTTCAATCGAGTTTGTTATCCCTCGCAGGATATTATGGGGATAAGACGAAACGTATGGCTCAAACATTGTTAAAAGAAGGTCTGATAGATATGAGCGGCAGCGGAATCAATTCGGAGATCCAAGTTAAAGTTTTGGTTGATTTTGTAAAAAACCAAAACATATTTTAGCGTCTCAGGAAAGTGAATCTTAAAAAGGTAATATATTTTGTCTGAAAAATTGAAATCCTTTAAACCACTGACTCTTGTTATGATCAGAGGTTTTTATTATATTTGCCTGCATCGATATTTTAATTTAAACTAAAGCGCTAGTTTACCTACTTGTTATAAAATTCGTATAATGACTAAAAAACCATTACACATTTATACAATGTCAAAATATGAGATCCTTGTTATATTGGGTATTTAAATGGTCAATATTTCGGTAGAAAATAAAAATTTTGCTTCATGGATTGCAAATTATATTTTGCAAAATAAATAGCACATTGTTTTTGGGAAAGTATTTGTCTAATAGTTAAAGGATATTCATAATGAATAAAGAAAATAAGATATACATAGCAGGCCATCGTGGCATGGTCGGAGGAGCCATAAAGCGATATTTAGAAAAGGAGGGCTATTTTAATTTGATTTTCCGTACATCTTCTGAGTTGGATTTACGTAATCAGCAAGCTGTCTTTGATTTTTTTAAGGATGAAAAACCGGAATATGTTTTTCTGGCTGCTGCTAAGGTTGGCGGAATTATTGCCAATAACACATATCGGGCAGATTTCATTTATGAAAACTTAGTTATAGAAAGTAACATTATTCATTCAGCACACCTTAATAACGTAAAAAAACTATTGTTTTTAGGTAGTAGTTGTATTTACCCAAAATTGGCTCCCCAACCACTCAAAGAAGAATACTTGTTGACAGGATTGTTAGAAGAGACCAATGAACCCTATGCCATCGCCAAGATTGCTGGCATTAAACTTTGTGAAGCCTACCGGGATCAGTATAACGATAACTTTATAAGTGCAATGCCTACAAATTTATATGGTATCGACGACAATTACCATCCAAGGAATTCCCATGTATTGCCAGCATTAATACGCAAGTTTCACGAGGCCAAAGAAAACGCATATGAAGCTGTCACTATTTGGGGGAGTGGCTCACCTAGGCGGGAGTTTTTATATTCAGACGATTTAGCGGAGGCATGCGTCTTTTTAATGAACGAATATGATGGACGAGAATTGATCAACATCGGCACGGGCGAGGATTTAACCATCAAAGAGCTTGGTTATCTCATAAAAGATATTGTTGGATTTGAGGGAGAACTCAAATTTGACACGACCAAACCTGATGGTACTCCCAGAAAGTTGATGGATGTAAGTAAGCTTCATAACCTCGGTTGGAAGCATCATACGTCTTTGCTGGAGGGTATTCAAAAGGCCTATAATGATTTTAAATTAAAGGAAATACTAACTGAGAGATAATAGAATAACTAATTATATACATGAAAACTGCACTAATCACTGGAGTTAATGGACAAGACGGAGCTTATTTAGCAGAGTTATTATTGGAAAAGGGCTATATGGTACATGGCGTAAAAAGAAGGTCTTCCCTAATCAATACGGATCGGATTGACCACCTATACCAAGATCCTCACGACCCTGATGTTCGATTTAAACTCCATTATGGGGATATGACCGATAGCACAAACTTAATCCGTATTATACAGGAAACCCAACCCGATGAGATCTATAATCTTGCCGCTATGAGTCATGTAAAAGTAAGTTTTGATACACCAGAATATACGGCCAATGCTGATGGTATCGGAACGCTTCGGCTATTAGAGGCGATTCGCATCCTTGGGCTAGAAAAGAAAACCCGGATTTATCAGGCATCTACTTCTGAGCTTTACGGATTGGTTCAGGCTGTGCCTCAATCAGAATCAACCCCATTTTATCCACGGAGCCCGTATGCGGTTGCGAAATTATACGCTTATTGGATTACAGTAAATTATCGGGAAGCATATAATCTGTACGCTTGTAACGGTATTTTGTTCAACCACGAAAGCCCCTTACGTGGAGAAACCTTTGTAACGCGTAAAATTACACGCGCAGTTGCGGCCATAGCACTTGGGTTGCAGAAGAAGATGTTTTTGGGGAATTTGGATGCACGGCGTGACTGGGGTCACGCCAAAGACTACGTAAAAGCGATGTGGCTCATTTTGCAACAAGATACGGCTGAGGACTATGTAATAGCAACAGGAATTACAACCCCTGTCAGGGATTTTGTCAAAATGGCTTTTGCGGAAGTAGGTGCTGAGATTGAATTTAATGGGGTTGGAATTGATGAAAAAGGAGTTGTGAAGTCGATTTCAAATCTCGATTTTAAATTGGAAATTGGACAGGAGGTGGTTTCAGTAGATCGGGCCTATTTCAGACCAACAGAGGTGGAACTTTTAATTGGAGATCCGACGAAGTCGAAAACAAAATTAGGTTGGGAGCCTGAATATGATTTGGCCGCACTTTGTAAAGAGATGGTCGCCTCTGATGTAAGTGCTTTTCAAAAAGATAGTAAAACTCAATGGGAGCACTTAGCAGGATAATAAAATTTTTTGCACTTTTAGATATATGGCACAAAATCCTTGGTCAAAGTCGATAATATGTCTTTAAAAGAAAAAACATTGACGGGATTGGGATGGAACACGGCTTCGTCCTTGGTTACATTTGGGATGCAAACTTTGCAATTAATTATATTGACAAGGCTATTTGCACCCGAGGTATTTGGAATAATGGGATTAGTACTCATTGTTTCTAAGTTTTCAGACATATTTCTAGATATGGGCATTTCAAATGCCATAATTCAAAGAAAGGATATCGATGTAAAAGATTTGTCATCCCTTTTCTACCTTAACTTAATTACTGGATTTATCCTAGCCGGTATTATTTTTGGAGGAAGTGGATTGATAGGCACACTTTTAAAGGAACCCAAATTAACAAACTATTTGGAATGGATTTCAATTATATATTTTATTACTCCATTTGGCCAGCAATACCGTGCCATTTTTCAAAAAAGAATGGAATTTAATATTATTGAAAGAATAAATATTATTGCCATAGTTATCTCCGTCCCACTTACTATATACTTGGCATATAACGGATATAATGTTTATTCATTAATATACGGACAAATTGCGAATGCTTTTATAAGAACATTGTTGTTAATTTATGAAGGTCGTAAGGTATATACAGTAATGTGGTATTATAAATATAGTAGGGTGAAACGATTTTTGGCTTTCGGTATTTATCAAGCTGGTGAAAGCATCTTAAATTATATTAATACTAATATTGATGGTATTAGTATTGGCAGGTTTGTAGGACCAGCAGCACTAGGTTACTACAATGCAGCATTTAACATAATTATCATCCCATCAATGAGAATTAATCCCATTTTAACAAAAGTTTTCTTTCCAGCATTTTCACATATACAGGATCAAGATGAGAAGCTTAAATCCGTATTTTTTAAATTATTAAACGTGCTTAATTTTATAAATATGCCCATTTTTGTTGGCCTTTTTATATTAGCAAAGCCCTTTGTTTTAACTGTTTTTGGTGAAAAATGGTTATTTTCTGCCACAATTCTTCAAATTTTATGTGGTGTTGGTCTACTGAGATCATTTGGTAATCCAGTTGGTTCCCTTGTTTATGCAAAAGGTAAAGCGAAAAGAATATTTACATTTAATCTCTATAAAATTGTTATACAAGTTCCTGCAATAGTTATTGGCGCCTATTTGGGGGGAGTTCTTGGGGTGGCTTATACATTTTTATTGCTTCAGGTTTTGTTTGCTGCATTTAGCTACCAATACCTTATTAAAAATTTGTTAGGTCCAAGTTTGAAACAGTATTTAAATACTTTTACTGCTCCATTTATTTGGAGTGTGGGGATGGGAGTGCCGGTTTTTTTACTTCAAAAATATTTAACAGGTCATTCCGAAGGAATGATTTTATTATTAGGTGTTTTAACAGGAATTGGAGTTTATGGAGTATTTTTTGTTTTTAGTAAAAATTCAGTAGCAGTTGAATTAAGAACTTTGCTCTATAAAAGCTTAGTTAAAATGAATTTATTTAAAGCTCAAAAAGTATAAATATGGTAAAAAAATATAATTTTGGTAAGCTTGTATTTTCTCTGGAAGGAAAAGACAAAGTGCTTATCCATTTACAAGAAGAGTTAACATCTATAGAATCAACCTCGGGAAAAGAGCAAAAAATTCGATTTATTTTTGGAGATGTTCCTAAAGACTTAGATAATGGGGTTTTTGCTTCCCCTGTCATTAGTGATGGTAAGAGTTTTTTGTATGAAGGGCAAGGATTTAAGTACCAAGTCATAAAAGAAGAAAATGGTAACTTTAAAATTTTAATCAAATCTGATACTTTAAGAAAGAAATACAGATATCTCCCAAAGTATAGTAGGTTCAAAGATTGGAATTTTTTATTACCATCAGAACAGCTTGCTAAAAACTTTATGTATGATGTTTTTGACTACATTACTCAGATAAAAAATGTAGAGGTAGGGCAAAGTTATATGCATGCAAGTTCTTTTCAAAAAGAAGATAAAACCATTGCTATTGTTGCTTGGGGAGGTATTGGGAAAACAACGGCTATGCTAAAATTAGTGGGAGAACAAGGGTGGAAATTTTTAAGTGATGATTTGGGACTTATTGATACCGAAGGCAATTTGTACCGGTCACCAAAAAAAATGCAAATTTACGCTTACAATTTAGAAGGGCAGCCAAGACTTAAAGAGCTTCTTACAAAAGGTCGCGGATTACTAGACAGAATAAATTGGAATTATCGTAAGAAATATAAAGGAATAAAAAAAGTTAGGAGACGTGTTTCAGCAGAAACATTATTTGGAGACGATTTGGTGTCAAAAACTGCACCGCTTACGCATGTTTTTTTTATTGAACGCGTAAACAATTCCGAATTTTCCCAAAGGCAATTAAGTGTTGAAGAATTATCCCAAAGGGCAGCAAATACAGTAATGAGCGAAATTGATCCATATCATAAAATTATAGTTGCATTGTGTACTGCTCAAAATGATTCTATATTGCCTGAATATTCTTCACTATATCAATCAACAAAATCAATATTAAGTAAAGCTTTCTCCAATATAAACCCAATTTTAATACGAATACCATTACATGCAGGTCCGAATGAACTTGTTGGATATTTAAATAAAATTATTGAATAATGGAAAATAACATTAAAAATAGAACGAAAATCGTCATTTTTAATGAGAGTTTTCTCCCTATGAGCCAAACCTTTGTTTATAAACAAATCTTGGGTCTTTCAGAAAAATATGAAGTTTTGTTGATAGGCTCCAAGCAAGAGAATACTGATTTTTTTAAACTCAAGAACAAAACGTTAATTTATAGAAAGTATTATGGTTTGCTTGATAGAATTATCTTAAAGATTTATCGTGATTTATTTAAGGATAACTATAGGCTATCTCCAAATACTGTCCGCAAAATTAAAAATTTTTTAAAATCGGAAAAAGTAAGATTTATTCATGCACATTTTGGACCTGTTGCTTTAAAAATTCTTCCAATAGCAAAGGCATTAAATATTCCTTTGTTGGTTACTTTCCACGGTATCGATGCAACTGAAGTATTTCTTAAGGATAATATTTATAAGTACAAACTAAAAGAGCTATATTCCTATTGTGAAAAAATATTTATTGTTAGTAACCATATGATTGAACCCTTAGGGCTGAAAACTTGGATGGGTAAAGTAGCGTGGGTTCCTTGTGGTATAGATAATCAGGAGTTTAAAAGACCAACTGAAGTCTCCCATGATTCTAGCATTATCCGAATTATCCATGTAGGGAGATTAGTTCCAAAGAAAGGAGCGATCGATTTAATAAAAGTATTTTTAAAGTTATGGGAAGAATATAAAAATATTCACTTGGATGTAGTTGGAGATGGTCCTGAATTGGAAATTTGTAAAGAATTAACCAAAAATTTGAACAATAATCAACCTCCGGTTAAAATTTGGGGAGCGTTGGGTAGGGAACAGGTTAAGGAGCTTCTAATGCAAGCAAATATTTATGTATTAAATAGTCGAACGGGACCTGATGGAGATATGGAAGGAGTTCCAAACGGTGTACTTGAGGCTATGAGTATGGAGCTACCCGTCGTTTCAACCTACCATGCAGGTATTCCCGAAGTTATAACTTCGGGAGTTAATGGCCTATTGGTTAAAGAAAGAGACAATAAATCGTTGAAAGAAGCTTTAGAAAAACTAATTAAGGATAATAATTTAAGAAAGTTTTTGGGAGTTGGGGGAAGGCTTCGTATTGAAGAACGTTTTAGCTTGAAAAGGACAGTAGAGGATATAGATAATGTAATTTCAGAAATTGAATCATGACGATTTTTTTTATTACCCATTATTCTGGACTTTACGGAGCAAACAGATCATTATTTTCAATTGTATCTTTTTTAAAAAATCGTGGGATTAAAGTTAAAGTGGGTTTACCATTTGCTGGCGATTTTTTTGAACTGTTGAGATCAAATGGAATTGAGTGTATCCTATTAAAGTTTAAGTACTCATGTTTTTCAAAAGGTCTTAAAGGATTAGTAAGAGGGATACTATATACACTCTATGATATTTGGAGATTTCCTGCTCTTTTGAAGCAAATTAAATCTGAGAAAGCAGATATAATTTACTCAAATTCATCAGTTTTTTATCACGGTTATTTTGTTTCTCGGATTCTTAAAATCCCACATATTTGGCATCTTCGTGAATTTGGTCTAGAAGATTATGAATTATTAAGGCCCTTTGGTAAAAAGTTTTTCCTTAAATTATTACGAAAAAGTGAAGCTGTTATTGCAATTTCGAAATCTATAAAGAATTATTATTTGCAGAATAATAATCCTAATTGTTTTATGGTTTACAATGGATTACCAAATCTTAATCCTAATGGATTTATTCCTAAAATTAAACAGGGAGGAACTATTGGATTTTTTATAATAGGACATATTAGTCCTTCTAAGGGTCAAATGGAAGCAATTAAAGCGTTTGAAAGATTTTTGTGTTTGGATGATAAAGCATTATTGTCAATAATAGGTAATGGTGACGAACATTATGTTAATTCTCTTAAAAGATACTGCGAAGATAGTTCACTTTTAAAAAATAAAGTGAATTTTATGGGCTATTTAAAAAACCCATACGAACAATTTAAAAATTTTAACTATATGTTAATGTATTCAAAAATGGAAGGATTTGGCCGGGTTACGATAGAATCTATGCAATGGGGAATACCCGTTATAGGGCTTAATAATGCTGGTACTTCTGAATTAGTTATTGATAATTATAATGGTTATCTTTTTAGTGATCCAGAGTCTGCCCTCGAAATACTTTTTCCTAAACTTATTAATATGGATAACTACAATAAATTAACTAAAAATTGTATAGAATATGCAACACAAAATTTTTCAGAAGTAAATTATTGTTTCGAAATTAGCAAAATAGTGAATATGGTATTTATAAAATATGGCAGAAAAATTAATTAAAATATTCGTTATTAGAGGAGTTTTTATTAGAAATAATTGTTTATGGTTTTAGGAATATTAATATTATTTATTTTTATAATTATTTCCTCAATAACAGTATACCGTATTCAATTAGGGTTTTCATTAATTTTGGCATGCCGTTTACTAGTGCCCGCAATTGTCCGTGTACCTTTAGGAATAAAAGATTTAAGTTTGAATTCGTGTTTAACCCTCGTTCTCATTGGTGTATTTTTATATAAAACAATGATAGCGAAAGAAAAAATGTTACGTATTCCTTCTTATTTTCTTAATGGTGTAATACTATTTGCATTAGTACTATTTATTCTTTGTTTTTTTGCTGGAGAAATGACCTTAAAAATTAGAATTAGCACCTTAATACAGATGATATATACCGAGTTTACATTATGTTTCATAGGCTGGTGTATTTTTAAGGATGAATATGATATTAGCAGATTTGCTAAGATAATCGCTTGGACAGTTTTTTTGATTACTTTTTACGGTTGTGTTTGTTATATAACTCATTCGAATCCATACGTATCTTTGGTAAATGCTCTTTATAATCAGGATGATTCTATGACTGATCGTTTCTCTCAAGAAGAAAGAGCAGGATTGGAGGGTAGAGTCTTAGGGACTATGATGCATCCTCTTACTTGGGGAGGCAGTTGTGTATTATTGTTCTTTTTTTTTATTAAGAGGTGGGATTTAAAACGGTGGATACAGGTATTTTTATTAATTCTCCTATTTGTAAACGTAATATTTAGTGGAAGTAGATCTGCGTTATTAGCAATGATTATAGGTATATTTTATTATACGCTAAAAAGTTCTGCTAAAATGAAATTTGGTATTATTAAATATTCAGTTATTGGGGCATTTCTTACATTAATCGCATTATATCAAATTCCTGCACTGACGAAATATCAAGATTTTTTTGAATCAACAGTTTTCTTTTGGGATTCAACATTAAAAGTTAACCAAGACATTAATGGGTCAAGTGCTTCTATGAGGTATGACCAGTTATTAGGATCTTTTAAGATGATAGAAAGATCACCACTCGTTGGTTTAGGACTTGGTTATGGAAAATATTATAATGCAACTTATGGTTTTCATCCTGTTTTAATGGGTTTCGAAAGCTTAGTTTTTTTATCTCTAGTCGAATCTGGATATGTTGGATTTATTATGTGGTTATACTTGTTTTTTGTATTATTAAAAAATACTAGCATTGTAAATAGATATTTTAAAACAAATAATAAAAGTTTAATATTAAAATCTGATTTTGCCATTACTCAGGCGACAATATTTTCTTATTTTTTCTTTTGTATCTTTACAGGAATACAAAGTACACTTTATTTGTTTTTAATATTATATGTTATACAAATTAAAAGTTTGATGTTAGTACCAAAAAAGAAAGTGTTAGTTTTATAATATAATTTATGGATTCAAAGCATATGAAAGTTTCTATAATCACTCCATCCTATAACCAGGGGCAATTTATCGAACGAACTATTCTTTCCGTATTAAATCAATCTTATAAAAATATTCAATATATTTTGGTCGACGGGGGATCAACTGATAACACTATGGAAGTTGTTAACAGATATAAAGATAAAATTGATATTATTATTCATGAATCGGATAAAGGTCAAAGTGATGCAATTAATAAAGGTTTTAAACTTGCTGAAGGAGAATTAGTAGGATGGATTAATTCAGACGATGTTTTATATCAACGAGCTGTAGAGAAAGTTGTAAAAATATATTCGAACCTTAACCCAATAAAACCGGCAGTTTTAATGCCAAATTCTGTAAATTGGATTGATGAAAGCGATTTAGTTATTAAATTACGCTCAATTAAGGCTCACAAAAGAGATGATCTAATTAATAATGACTATAATGTGGTTCAGCAGGGATCTTTTTATAGAAATTCTTTAGTTCGAAAAGTTGGATTTTGCAATGAAGATATACACTATTGTATGGATTTAGATTTAATATTACGTTTAACCCTACATGGAGATTTGTATATGATAAATGGGCCTATTGCTGGTTTTAGGATGTCCGATTTTACTAAGACATCAACAGGTTTTGAGAAATTTTTGAAAGATATTGAATTATGCTTAGAAAGAAATGGTTTAAAAAGATTTTCAAAAAATTGGTTTAAATTGAAAAAGGAATTATTTAAAGGTACCATTAAAAATGCTATTGGATTTCGTTAAGTCGGATTTGTTTAGGTATTCGGGGAATTTATCTTTTAAATCTTTTATAAAGCATTTTTTTATCACTCCTGGTTTTAAATATATGTTTTATTTTAGATTGTGTAAGCATATGAAATCACGCTCTAAAATAATTTATTATCTTATTAGGCTTATTTTAAGACATTATAGTTTTAGATATGGATTTGATATTCCTGTGGGTACTGAAATTGGTTATGGATTTTATATTGGTCACTTTGGTGGAATAGTTATTTCGGGAAAGGCAAAAATTGGAAATAATGTTAATATATCACAGGGTGTTACAATTGGGTTTAGCGCGCGAGGGAAAAATGTAGGCTATCCCGAAATTGGCGATAATGTTTTTATTGGGCCTGGTGCAAAAGTTATGGGTGGTATATTAGTTGGAGATAATGCTTGTGTTGGTGCGAATGCTGTTGTTTTGATTGATTGTCCTAATAATTCAGTGCATGGGGGAATACCGAGTAAGATACTATCAATGAATGGATCAGGAGGTTATATTTTGAATAAATGGATATTGTGATATGTTGATTTTTGATGAATACAATCTTATTTTTTTAAATTTTTCTTAATGAAAATAGTTCATTGTATTTTCACCATGCACACAGGTGGATCACAAATGTTAGTAGTTGACATATTAAATAGTTTGTGTAGGGATAATGAGGTTTATTTGATAGTTATAAATGATGAATGGTCAAATGATATTATTGCTAGGCTAGATAAGCGTATTAGAATATATTTTTTATATAGGCCCCGAGGTAGTAAAAATCCTTTGTATATTTTTAGACTTAATTTTCTCCTCTGGAGGATTGACCCAACAATAATTCACTGTCATGAACCGAATATGGTTAATATGATATTGTTTAAAAAATCCCTGTGTATATTAACTGTTCATGATGTTGGTATTAAGAATTTATTTCATAAAAATTATCAAAAGTTAATTTCTATTTCGGATGCCGTTTTTGAAGACATCAAAGACCGATTTAACACATCATCTGAAATTATTTATAATGGAATAGATTTTGATAAATTTGAGAAATCTTCATTTAAAGAATATGATATAAATAAGCCGCTAAAATTAATACAAATTAGTCGTTTAATTCATGAAAAAAAAGGTCAAGATATTCTTATTAAGGCAGTTACCGAATTATTACAATATAATATTTTATTTGAACTTTATTTTGTTGGGGATGGTCCATCTTTAGAGTATTTGGAAAATCTAGTGGTTAGGGAAGGGATAGAATCGATGGTATATTTTTTAGGAAATAAGGACCGAACTTGGATCATGAATAACCTTAGAGAATTTGATTTGTTAATTCAACCATCAATATATGAAGGATTTGGTTTGACTATAATTGAAGGTATCGCTGCGGGTATACCAGTAATAGCTTCAGAGGGAGGGGGGCCTTCTGAAATTTTAAAAAAATGGAATAGTATTTTTTTGTTTAGAACCGGTGATTCCAAAGAATGTTCATTGAAAATATTAAATGTTATATCTATGTTAGAAAATGGAACTATGACAAAATTTTTAGAGGAAGTGGGTAAGGAAATTAAAAGTAAATATTCATTGAATAGAATGGTAAGTGGTTATTTAAAAACTTATTTAAGCCTAGTGAATTAATATGGGGTTTTTTTATTTTACATTTCAAGACTGGGAAGCAAATAAAAAAAATACCAAAGGTAGGGCAGTTGCTGTTTTTTTTAGAATCGCTAATTATGCAAATAAAAGTAAATTATTTAAAATAATTTTATTACCATATTTAATTTTTTATAAACTTATCTTTGAATATTTGATAGGTTTTGAAGTACCCTATAATACTACTATTGGCAAGGGACTATGCATCTATCATTTGCAAGCAATAGTAATTAACAAGAATTCAATCATTGGGAAAAACTGTTGTATACGGCACAGCTTGACGATTGGAAATAAAGGTATGAACGGTGAATGTCCGGTAATAGGAGATAATGTTAATATAGGTGCTCAAGTGGTTATATTGGGGGCAATATCTGTTGGGAATAGAGCAATAATAGGGGCCGGTTCTGTAATAGTTAAAGATGTTCCAGAACAATGTGTTGTAGGGGGGAATCCTGCAAAGGTTATTAAGAATTTAAATTTGTAAAATGGATAAAGCCAAAGCTTATATTTCACCTAAGAATTCAAAGGCAATATTGACTGTTGGATTAAATTATATTAATCACAAGGGAGGTATTGGTGGAGTAATTGAGACCTATTCCAAATTTTTTTTCCCATTTAAATTTATTTCTACCTATCGCCCCCAAAAAAGAAAGATTTTTATCTATCCTTATTTTATATTGGCAATTTTTAAATTATTTTGGAAATTAATTTGTGATAAAGATATTAGAGTTGTGCACATTCATGGAGCTGCTAAAGGTAGTTTAATAAGAAAATATTGTGTTTTTTGGATTTCAAAAAAAATTTTTAGTAAAAAAGTTATATATCACAGTCATGGATCTGAGCTAGAAAAATTTTATTTAAATAGTAATAAGATTATAAAAAGATGGATGAATAAATTTTTTAACCAGACAGATCTAATAATTTGTTTATCAAATAAGTGGTTAAATTTTTTTTATTCAACGTTTGGTGTTGATAACGTAAAAGTGTTGGAAAATATTGTAGAGCGGAAAGAAGTATCAAACAAAAATTTAAAAATATTAGCTAATAATCCGATTAAATTTTTATTTCTAGGAGCGATTGGAAAGAGAAAAGGTATATTTGATCTTTTGGACACTATAAGGGATAATAAAATTGATTTAGTTGGAAAATTGAAATTATACATTGGAGGAGATGGGCAAATTGAAAAATTATTAAATTATATTAATTATGAAGAATTAAAAGATATAATCGAGTTTGTTGGATGGGTAACCGGAAAACAAAAAGAAGATCTTTTTGCCGAATGTGATATTTACATTCTTCCATCTTATAATGAAGGATTACCTTTATCAATATTAGAGGCTATGAGTTATAAGATGCCCATTATATCAACTCCCGTTGGTGGAACACCAGAAATTGTAGAAGACGGACAAAATGGAATTTTAATAGAGCCAGGAAATAAAAATGAAATTTTAAATGCGTTAAATTTTTTCATTCAAAAGCCAGGTACAATAGCATTGTTTGGAAACAAGTCCTATAATATGGTTGAACCTTATTATTCAGATTTTGTAATTCCTAAATTGAATTCCTTTTATAATGAATTATTAAAATAAATAAAATGAAAGGGATAGCTGTAGCTTCAATAGGAGGACATTGGATCCAATTATTACGATTGAATCCAGCGTTTAAGAATCATGAAATGGTATATGTAAGTACAAACTCAAACTTTTCTTCTATGGTGCCAAACAACAAATTTTATTTTGTTGATGATTTCAATCGAAAAGAAAAAGTTAAAATATTTAAGGCATTTTTCAAAATTTATAAAATTTTGAAATTAGAAAAGGCTGAATTTATAATTACTACAGGTGCTGCACCTGGCCTTATTTGTCTTTTCGTAGGCTGGATTCTGGGATGTAAAACAATCTGGGTAGACAGTATTGCAAATGTAGAAAAAATTTCATTAAGTGGAAAATTGGCTACAATGTTTGCTAGCAGGGTATATTCTCAATGGCCTGATCTTGCAAAAAAAGGAATTCACTATTCAGGAAACGTAATTTCATGATATTTGTTACAATAGGAACGCAAGAACCATTTGAAAGATTAATGGGTTCAATAAGTAAATTGTCTTTTAAAATTCCAGAAGTTCAAATTTTTATTCAAGCAAGGACGAAAGTTTTGTTTGAGAAAAATGTAAAAATTTTCGACTTTTTAACCCCCGAAGATTTTGATAAATATTTCGATCATGCTGATTTAATAATTAGTCACGCTGGCATGGGGACAATTCTTTCAGCATTAACAAAAGGCAAGGCTATATTAATTATGCCTAGAAATGCTAAGCTAGGAGAACACAGAAATGAGCATCAGTTTGCCACTGCTAGAAAAATGCAGTCGTTGAAATATGTTAACATAGCTTGGGATGAGAATGATTTGGTGACTAATGCGCTGGATATTGTACAAAATCGCCGATATAATTCGTTACATAAAATTGGAAATTGGGCTTCGGATGAGTTGACCAATTCTATTAGGGAATTTTTAGAAAAATAATATATAAAATTTACAAGATGAAATTAGTTATATTCATATGTGTTTATATTCTGTTTAATTCTTGTTTATCAATTAGTAGTCAAAAAGAAAGAAAAACTATTGATAGTGGAGCTTCTGTCATAAAAAATGATGTCGACGAGCAATCCTTAAAAGTAAATTTGGCGAATAATAGAAAAATAACTTGGGATGATGATAGTTTAGAGAATAATGGCAATTCTGGGATACCAATAAAGAAAATTAAATTACAAAGAAAAGTAACACTCCGTAATAAATACGCGAGCTATTTTCCTATAGGAACTGCTATAGATCCTTCTATGGTGAAAGATCCGAAGATTTCCTCTTTTATTGCTGAAAATTATTCGAGCGTAACTCCTGAAAATCAAATGAAACCAACTGTAGTTCAGCCAAAAGAAAATATTTTTAATTTCAAAGATGCTGATTTGATAGTTTCTTTTGCAATTAAAAATAACATGAAAATACGGGGTCATACCTTAGTATGGCCACAAAAGATGCCTAAATGGATGTTTCGGGATGGTAATAGAGCAGCGAATAAGCAGCTTTTATTAAAGAGATTGGAAAAACATATAACTAGCGTTATAAATCATTATAAGGGAAAGGTATATTGTTGGGATGTTGTAAATGAGGCTATTCCTTATTTTGGGGATAGACCGATTGATAAAAGAACCGATTCAATGTTAGTTATCGCTGGTGAAGAATATTTTGAAAAAGCATTTAGGTACGCACGCGCTGCAGATCCAAAGGCGAAACTTTTTTATAATGATAATAGTTTTGAATGGACTTATAAACGAGATGTTATTTTTCAATATTTGAAAAAAATGAAAGAAAAAGGTGTTCCAATTGACGGAGTAGGACTTCAGGCTCATTGGGGAATTGAAGGCTGCTCTGAAAAGGATTTGACAGAAACTATTAACAAATTTAATTCAATTGGCCTTGAGGTTCAACTTACAGAGTTAGATGTTTCAATATATCGAAAAAGGATTTTGGGTAGGACAATGACAAATGCAGATCTTAAGTATATGAGTGATTTATATTCAAAAGATATTATTTCTAAACAATCAAATGTATATGAAACAATCTTTAGAGTTTGTAGACAGTTTAAAGGAATTGTAACTGGTATAACATTATGGAGTCCATTTGACAGAAATAATTATATTATTCAACAATTTAATAAAAAAAATTATCCGTATTTATTTGATCAAAATATGAAGCCTAAATCTGTAGTTAAAAAGTTAACGGAATTTTAATTTATTTTTTCCAAAAGAATAAAGAAATAGTTTATTCCAAAATGTTATATCGAAAAGGTTGATCTCATGGCCAGATGCAACTTCTAATTTGCATGTAACTTTTTGGTTAATAATTTAAAATATTTTTTTTATGAAGATAACAAAGATTTGCTGCATTGGTGCAGGTTATGTTGGCGGCCCAACCATGGCTGTAATAGCCAAACAAAGTCCGGACATTACCGTCACGGTGGTGGATTTGAACGAAGCGCGCATCGCGGCTTGGAACGACACGGATGTTAC
>FOBR01000046.1 GCA_900109895.1 bacterium A37T11 | reverse complement strand
ATTCGGACGACCTGAGCGTTGAAAGTTTTATCCTGGCTGTAAACCGGGATTACTTGCAGAAATAATAAAAATAGTATCAATCTTCCTATTTGCATTGTAATAGTATCAATCTTCCTATTTGCATTGTCTTACTCTTCTTCTTTGCTTTTTTAAATAATATTAGGGTTGACTTCAATGAGGTTCCTTTCCTACCGAAAGGTGCATGAGGTAAAGGTAGGGAAACTTGGGGAGATATAAATGATATCATAAAAACATTATCTTTACTACATAAATTTGAGCTATGTATAAGTTATTACCAAGTGAAAGATCACTATAAGAATGGAAAAATCTAGATGGAAACCAAGTCAACTAGGATTTCTAGTTTCAGTGGGGAGCCATAAATAATACCTAGATGTATAAGGGTTTTGAGGCCAATAGAATTTACGGGATGGCCAGTATAGTGTTTTTAGCCATGCAATGAATTGTAAGGCTTCAAGTTCATTGCCTGCATGTATCACTGGATTTTCCAACTGTTGCGTAATTGGGTTAAACACGAAGGATACAGCCAGCTCTCCAAAGGAAGTTGGCTGCTTTCTGTCAAAATAAACCCACTTTTCCCTATACTTTTCGGATAAGAGATAAGAAAAGCTAATAACGGGCCGATAACCATATGATTTTGATGGCTTATATTGAACGCCACCATTAAAAAGCGAGTCCTTGTCAATTTGCAAAGGCAACACGGAGGCCATTGGCCAGCCATGGTATATTGCAGGCCACCAAGGAATTCTTAGGCTACTATCTAAGAAGCTAGTTATACGACTCCTTCTAACCTCCAACAGCGTTCCTGTTGAATCAATCAACCAATCCATCGGTGTATTCCATTCCTCCAAAGAAATGGCATGAAGTGCTGATCGATGCCGATACAAGTCAGCATAAATGGATTTTAGTAATAGTTTATAACCCTTTTTCGGGCTGGGTGACAGATTATCAAAATTTGGAAATCCTTCAAAAGGAATTTCTTTATAAATGATGGGATAAACATGGCTGGAATACAAATCAAAATAGATGGAAACTCTATAGGTCTTTCCAACCACAAGTGAATCGCTTTGCTGCATGATGATTTGTTGAAATATAGAATAGTCTATGTTTTTGTCTCCATTAAAATGAACTTGGCCGGTGCTGTCTTTTATAACGATCCAGTCTACATTTCTACCTCTAATTAGGCTGTTATCCATCTCGCGACTTAGATTTAAGGATATCAATCTCAATAAGGAGTCAGACTGACACAGCCCTAATTTCACATTCCAAACAAATAATATGCAGAGTAGATATTTCATAATTACATTCGTCTTCAATAACAGCGAATACTTTTTATATTGAGATGCGACAAGGCAATTAATTCCATAAAACCAGCCCCATCCAGTAGCTCTCTGGCTTCAGGTTATTGGTATATGCGGTTTGACCCTTCAAAGCACCTTGCCTGCCGGGGGATAGAATGACCAGCTTAGGTTGATGGAGAACAATGTATTGATGGAAAGCAGGATGCTAAAGAATTTGACTTTCAGCCATGACCTGGTGATGAAGGTGAAAGGCATCCGTGACAGGGCTGACGGTTTATTGATGGAAATGATGGAGGATGAACTTTTACAACGCCAACCTTAACTATTCGGAGAAAATGGATTATGAAAAAAGATGCCGGATAATGACAGAAAGCTGGCGTAGATGTTTTCTCAGGGCAACTATACCGCATTTCTTTATTTCCATTCATCCATTTTTGCCTGAATATCATGCCTTATTTGATCTACTGCAAAAGAGGGTATTTTTATAGGAAGCCCCATCACTTCTTGCCCTGCTCGGATGGCATTAACCTTGTCATTTCTCCAAACGTAAAAATCAAAAAGTTCTTTTCGAGGCATAAAACGGTTCGGAACCTGGTATACTGCGTTTACAAATGCGGCTTCTGCAAGTCTCCCATTTCCCAAAGCCTGATAACATCTGCCAATGAGGCTATAGTACAGGCTATGGCTGTCTTGCTTGATCAATATGGTTAAAATTTCTTTCGCTTCCGAATAGTTATTCAAGTTTATGGCAGTCTGTGCAAACTCAACTGCAAAACGCCGCTCTTTTACTAAAGTTTTATTTAAAGACCGATATATGGTTAGGGCTTTGCGCTGATAACCGGCCCTGGCGTATTGTCGCGCCTCGTGCCATTGCCGGTATTGGGCATAGTGAGCTACATAGTACCCGAAATAAAAAATTATGACGAAGATAATGCCAATGGAAGGGAGGAATCTT
Organism: bacterium A37T11; assembly: GCA_900109895.1. Taxonomy (GTDB): domain Bacteria; phylum Bacteroidota; class Bacteroidia; order Sphingobacteriales; family Sphingobacteriaceae; genus A37T11. Next base: position 2,429 of record FOBR01000046.1, on the reverse strand, counting down.
AACCACAATGGATAAATGGGTTTGCTGGAATAGATTATTCCACCAAACATTGCAAGCAACAAAGATTGCCAATACCATTTGTCAAAGACAGGTGTAAACAGTGCTGCAACGAGCAGCATAATAATAAGTGCTGCACATACCATAAACAGTGGCGGCCGTTGCGGGTAATGACTAGGTACTTGCCATAAATAGCGCAGCAGAAGCCATAATCCTGCCAACAGAAATAAAAATGAAGGGAGGCCGAAGCAGGCGGCAAATTCAAGGTAATCGTTAAATGCATGCTTCGTGTTATCCGCCAATAGGAGCTCTTTCTGGCTATATGCCCCAGCTTTAAAATAGGATAGCTGATACCTGCCATACACGAGTGGGAAGTTCCCGGGGCCGATACCTGCCCATGGATGGTCTATAATGATCCTACTCGTGATTTTGTAAATGAAAAGGCGGCCCAGGCTGGAGTCGGGTTTTATGAAAACTGTTATATATGTAACAATGAGCATAGAAATAACAAAAATCCAGCCTCTGCTACGTCCTCTAAACGCCTTATTTTTCAATTCATGATAAAGCAAATAGGTTAATGAAATAATCAATCCGGCAAAAAAAGATCGATTTCCTATTACCATTAATAGCAGCATTGTAATTATTTACGCTACCGTTTATAAATATATAACTACCAATTATTTTTAAATGTCAATAACTTATCAAAAATAACATAAGTCCTTTTAGCTTCATGCCAAAAACCTAATTATTCTAGATGAGCTTTTTGAAATGTATTACTTGAGAGATAGGTGCTAACCTTTTACTTTTATCAAAATCATCGGGAACGTCTATTATAATATTATTTTTGATGGAATCTGTCAATGCATCGAACTCGCCCAAGGATATTTTTGTTTTATCAGTAGTGTAGAATTGAACATTTTCAACTCTGCCCATATTGTTAATGTATAGATTTACAAAAATGTTGTAATTGTCTTTCGCTAACTCTTGCAACTTTGTTTTGTTTAAAGACGTCAAAAAAATACTGTTTAACGTATTTTCTCCTCTGAACTTAACTCCTCCAATCCTTGTCAGATTTTTCAGGTCATTATTAGACGAGGCAGTGGAATTATTTTCATCCTCTATATAAATACGGCCCGCATCTTTGGGAGACGTTCTAACCGAAAGAACCCTTCTGGCCATCTTATAATTTCCCGGAACGAGTTTATTTTGTGAAAAGGTATAGTATGGTAAAAAGAACAATACTATAACGAATAATAAATTTATAATTTTCATCTTACTATTTTCTATTTAGGACAATCTGATGAATTAACTAAACTAAACATTGAACTCGGATTCAAATTCGGATCAATCGGTGCTTGCTCATAGCCCGGATTTTGCTGAATAAATAAGTTCATAAAATTAAAGTATTCTGATGAAATTGAAGAATAACTACTGGGAAATTTTGTAAAACCATCAGTCATTTTAGAAAGCCAATTAGTATAGTCGTCATCTGTGACGGCTAAACTACCTGCTATCCCTTCTACCAGCTGATACACATCTCTTATTACCTTTGCTTCAAATTCTATATTTGCTCTACCACTAATTAAATATTGAGAAGTTCCGCCATAAATTGTAAAATTTTGGTAGGCATGGAATAACTCTTCAAATAGACTTTGAATATCTGCGGTGGAAGGGTTCTTCATACTTATTGAATTATCGACTGGATTATAAGCCGCTTGCGCGTTCATCGCCGAATTAATTTGAAATTTAAATTGCTTATTATTGCTAGTCATGTAATCATATAAAGAATTTCCTATACAACTTAATCCGATTTTATTAAGTAATTGTTCAATAGCTTCTTTTTGGGCTTGATTTAATGTAGATGTGTTACTCATTATTGCATCCAGAAGTGTCGTAGGATCAATTTCTGGGTTTCCTCCATCGCCCCCACCACCAATAGGATCCTCCCCATCGCAGTTAATGCCGTAGTCGTAGCAGTCATTTCCTGTTGGCCCGCCACTGCCATCATCATAACAGTCTGTGATCGTTTCATAATATTCAAGCGTCTGATAACAGTATGCAGGTTCATCGTCTTCGGGATCTTCATATACACAAACCTCTGAATAAACCGGGATTTCATAAGTGGTACAAACCAAACTCATTGGCGTTACTGTACCTAACGAGGTACTGGCTGTGGTTGACTTTTTTTGTGATTTCTGCTTAGTAACGCTCTTCTTAACAAGGACCGGTAAAATTGTATACCAAAGATGGCGAGGTGACTGATGAGACAGTGATCGCAAAGTTTATTGCAGACGCAGAATATTTCAACGCGGTTTTTGCGCCGGAAGAAAGCAATGTCATCACTTTTACAACAGATAGCACCGCCAAACTCGGGGAGGCAGATTATATTTACTCAATTGAAAAACAAAGTGAAGGCTTGTTTACATTTAATG
>FOBR01000007.1 GCA_900109895.1 bacterium A37T11 | reverse complement strand
ACAATTCTGGACAAAATCATCATCCGTTGCGCTAAGCATAAACCGATGACTTATGCTCAAGTAAAAATAGTTGAGAACTAAATGGGTAACCCTATTATATAATTAAAGGATGTGGTCGCTTTAAAGATCGGAGAAATTTGTGCAGATCCTGTTAATCGTGTTGAAAACCTTCTGTAAGAAGTTGTTGGAATAACTCCCTTTGTGTCTGTATATTCGCTATTCCATCGATAGGTATATTTCTCATCTCCTCCTTCAACAGCCAGGTTATGTTTTTGGGTAAGGCCCGTATCAAAAAAAGCATTAATATTATCATACAATTTGGTTCCTTCAGGATATTTCGGACCTTCAAAAATTGAAGTTACCCCGCTAAAAACACCACCAGAACCTGGCCCATATACCGTTTGCCGTTCAGGCCCTCGTGTAATCCGGTCAGTCCGAAATGAATTGTTATAGATAACAGAGCCTCTGCCTGCTCTACCTTTTTTTGTAGTGATCAGGATGACGCCAGAAGCCCCTTGGTTTCCATATAGTGCCGTAGCTTCTGGTCCCTTAAGTACAGTATAACTCTCAATATCCTGCGGGTTAATATCAATACCCCTATTGGAATAATCCTGGCTTCTGTTTGCTCCTGAATAGGCCAGGTTATCCTGATTCAGTGTAGAATTATTGATCGGCACCCCGTCTACCACGATGAGCGCATTATTATCACCGCTAATGGACACAAATCCTCTCAACACAATTTGTGCAGACGCTCCCGGATTGCCATTCGTTGCATTAATCGAGAGGCCAGGTACCCTTCCCTGAAGCCCTCCAAAAAAAGATTCACGTTGGGTTTGCGAAACTTCTACCCCACTCACACGAGGGGTAGAATAGCCCAGTGACTTGGTTTGGCGATCCATGCCAAACGCCGTGACAACCACTTCATTCAGTGATTCATCTTGCGCATTTAGGCTCACATCAATAACCTTTGAAGTGCCCACAGTCTTTTCTTCTGGTTGCCTGCCGATGTATCTGAACACCAATACCTCGTTCTCAGCTGCCTGAATGGTGTAATTTCCCCGAGAATCCGTTTGAGAACTACGGCCGGTTCCTTTAACAATGATCGTTACACCCGCAAGGTGACGCCCATCTATAAGATCTGTCACTTTACCAGTAATTGTTTGTTGTTGCGCCATAACCTGAGTTGTTAGACTGAATAAGCTCAGGTACAGCAATAGTAACCTTTTTTTCATGCTGATTGATTAAAGTAAAAAATTATAAAATATATTGATATTAAATCCAACATAAACATCTGCAACATCCATTTAATTGCACGCAATTAAGCAGGCACAGCAAAACCCTCTGTAGTAATATATGACTATAATTAATTGGCAAGACAATAATACGAAAGCTTTTTCATATGCTATGCATTTTTTATTTTATTTTTTTTAAAAACAGCAAAAACACGCATAAACTACATTTTAATATAAATTATCTAATAATTTCAAACACGAAAATATACAAAACCATGCGGAAACACTCAAACTTTTAATGATCAGCCTTATCGACTTGCTTGAGGTAATTTTTTAGTCCCTTCACGATACCTTTAGCGATCCGGTTTTGAAATTCAGAATCCAGCAGCCGCTCCTCGTCTTCCGGATTGGAAAGGAAACCCGTCTCCACCAGGACGGAAGGGTAGCTGGTAGGGGCATTAAAAAAGAAATTAAAACTCCCCACATTGCCGTAGTCTGCCAAGCCTAGTTTGATCAGTTCGGTATTGATTGCCTGGGAGGGCTTACGGTAGGCTATGTGATGATAATAAGTGGATACCCCTTTGGCAGAAGGGCCGCTGGAGTTACAGTGAATGCTCACAAGGATATCAGGGTGCTGCTCCTTCATCCAGCGTGCCCGGTCGGCATTGTTAAAGCTGGTGTCGTTCTGGCGCGTGATCGCGACCTCCGCCCCCTCCTTTTCTAACTGTTTCTTTAATTTTAATGCCATGGCCAGTGTGATTTCTTTTTCGTTGATATCCATGATGCCAGAGGCCCCTATGTTATTGCCCCCGTGACCGGCATCTACTCCAATGGTCAGTTTACTTAACTTGAGGACGGGGGGCTGATGTTTGACGCGGATGACAAGGGATGTTCCTTTATAGCCCACATCGTAACCCCAAAGTTCTGGCTTGCTTAGGTCGATATAAACGCGAAACACGTCTTTGGCAACCTGGTCATACCACACATTCTTAATGATCTGCAAGCCCTGCTTCTGGATGATCCAGTTTGTGTTTGACACGGCTCCGTACACATCCATCACCAGCCGGTTGGGATCGGTTTGCTGCGTAACCGCATAGGGAAGGCGCTCGTTGAGTTGTATGCTGAGCTGGTCGTAGCCCGAATCGGGAAAGACATTCCAATTACCGGTAAGCGAGTAAGGCCGGAAATGAATCCCTTCCTGCAACCGAAGATTTTCGATCGGAATATAGGCCTGGACCTGATCTGCCAGCCGTACGCGGTATCTTCCCTGCATTTTACCGCTCACTTCCAGCTTAACCAGTGTGTCGATAAAACCCATACGAGCACTCCCCAAACGGTCGGTACCCAATCCATACTCCAAATGTGCGGATGATCCGGTGACGAGGCCTGTGAGGCTATAGCTGTTGTGCAATACAGTTACCTTATCTTTACAAACGGTGACCGTGTGCTCTTTCGTTAGGGGATTCAGCAATTGCACAGGAATGGTGCCTGCCGACAAGCTGTCTTTTTCTGTGAAGATATACTCTCCCCGATAAATACCTTTCACTCCCACCTCTTTTTCATCTGCCTCTGTTAATGGAATGCCTTTATAGAACGTTGCCTCCATGCCAGGGATCGCTTTGACTGCTACTTGTATCCGGTCCCCCGGCTGGAGCCACAATTCTCCCGAAGGCATTACGTTAACCGATTCGATGGCAAAACCATCCGTTGGTTTAGGTGGTGCGGGCTTTTCATAATGGATACTTAATTGCTTGTTAACATATTCAGTACCATTTTCAAGGTGTATGCTGACCACATTATCGCCCCGCGAAAGGGACACTGGCGCAGAAAATGCACCGGTGTGGTATATTTTTACGGGTGCCCCATTGATGGTAAGTACACCCCCCGGATGGGCAACACCTTGTATATACACAAGCGGCTCCCTGACAATACTATGTTCTTTGATTGGGTAGACAATTCTAATCGAAGCCCCTGTTTGGGCTTCGAGTTTTACAAATGCCAGTATAGACCAAAGGAATGCAAATAGCTTTTTCATTACATTAATCGCACACTGCTGCAATGCCCGGCGTAAGTTTTACCTCCAGATACCGGCGCGCCGCTATTAAAGTCCTTGTTTTAAGTACTCCATAATTCGTAGCGTTAGGAAGGAAACTGTTGATCCGAACATTCCCTGCGGAATGGATAAATTCACCATCGCCCATATAAAGGGCCACATGTGTCACATGTGCATCCAGTGGACGGTTTTGACCCGATGCAAAAAACAGCAGATCTCCGGGCTTTAAATTTTTGACGGCTTTAAGCGTATCTAATTTGCCTGCGCTGTCAAAAATATCCACAGGCTCTCCTTCTCGCACCTGTTGGGAAGCGTCCCTGGGAATGATAAGGCCATTCATAAAATAGGCAATCTTGGTCAAGCCGCTGCAGTCCACCCCTTTTACCGAAGTTCCGCCCCATAAATATGGAAGTCCCATCATGTCTTTTGCGGTTTTGATGATCCTGTCCGCCTCTGGCAGAACCCCTGCAAGCCATTGTTCATAGGGTATAGCTTCTTCTTTTTTTACATATCCCTTGCGCCCATCCGGAAAGCGTACCTGGTAAAAACCTGCTACTTCCCCATCTTTACGCAGGACGTCTCCCAATACTAAGTCAGAAACGCGACCTGCGCTTTTGTCTACCTGCAGATAAACGTGTCCGTAATCAGCTGTAAAAACAATTTTCTCGGCTTTTTTCCAAGTTTGGAAGGCTGTTTTGCCCATTAATGTAAGTCCGTCTTCGTCCATATAAGCAATATAGTGGTCGGGCGTCCGTACAATATAGTACCCGCCCTCCTGTTTCAGCACATCCAAAGGAGTCCCTAAAAGCGCCTGGCTAGCCATTTCAGCCTGATTTCCTGGTCTTACACGCATATTGGCTACAGATAAATTTACTACAGCTTTTTTAGGGATGCCGCTATTTGAATCGGGCAAAATACGGACCTCAACTTCAGCTGCTATTCCGGTTGTTTTTAATCGTTCGGAGAATGCCTTGGCAGCTTCCTGACTAGAGGTTTCAAGCCAGGGGCTTTTTTCACTCGAAACACTGTCGATGTTAAGTTCAAAAAGTATGGTACGTTTGTCTGGCGCAAATTGTTGCTTCGTTTCCTCTGCAATTTGCATTATTTTTCTAATTTCAGTGGAATCCTGCAAAAACATAGCGTTTGAAAAATGAAAATTCGTTACCAACAACAAAGAAAAAAGAATACGAAAACCCATTTCATAAATATTTATGCAATTATATCACAATAATAACACGTTTACAAGTTCTCAGCTATTTATTTTTACATAAAACGCAGAAACATGCAAATACATTTGGAATTATGCCCTACAATCATCACTTTTACCAATTAAAAATTTGATCATGGTAAAAAATTCTATAAAAATATTTTCGGTTATCTTGTTAATGGGTATTCTGCAACAAATCGGACACGCACAAACGGCGGAAGCGGAGATTGATATCCAACATCTGATGAAACAATATGAAGCAGTCGGCCTTTCTGTAGCCGTGGTGAAGCACAACCAAGTTATCTATACTCACTCTTTTGGTTTAAAAGATTTGGAAAATGGAATTCCACTTACGGACCGTGATATTTTCAGGATTGCGTCGATTTCAAAGTCATTTTCCGCAACCTCCATTATGCAGCTCATCCATGCTGGTAAGCTTTCGCTGGAGGACGATGTGAGCGACCTGCTGGGTTTTAAGGTTCGCAACCCTAAATATCCGGACAAGAAGATCACCCTAAAGATGATCCTTTCCCACCGGTCCAGCATTAATGATAGCCAGGGCTACTTTACGCTGGATGCGATCAATCCGTCTAAAAATCCCAATTGGGCAAAATGCTATAACGACTATGAGCCCGACAATGGATACCAATATTGTAATCTGAACTTCAATATTGTGGGCACCATACTCGAAATCACTTCCGGGGAGCGATTTGACCAATATGTAAAGCATCACGTACTCGACCCTTTAGGACTTTACGGGGGCTATTGTGTGGATTCCCTCGATCAAACCCGTTTTGTAAACCTATATGAATACAACGACAGTACCAAACAGTTCAGCAAAGCCGCAGACGCGTACAAACCAAACCAGGAAATTATCCGTAACTATAAAATGGGATATAATACCCCGGTTTTTTCACCCACTGGCGGCATGAAGATCTCGGCCACAGACCTGGCCCGTTATATGATTATGCATATGAATTACGGGAAAGCCAATGGCATAAGTATTATGCCCAAAAAATATGCAAAATTAATGCAAAAACAGATCTCAAATACCGCAGAGGGCTACGGTATGGCCATGATGAACTTTTACGACCTTGTGCCCGGTGAGCACATGGTAGGCCACTCAGGAAACGCCTATGGCTTATATAGTTCCATGTTTTTTGAACCGAAAATGAAATTCGGGATTGTAGTGATCACCAATGGCTGCCATACGGGTTACACCGGTGAATATAACAATTTTACCCGTGCCGTACTGAATAGCCTTTATAATCATTTAATAAAATAAGACCTTATACTGATTTGTAAATCCCCCGCCTATTGAAAAACTCCAAAAAAGGCTTACATTTACGGCTGCAATTCAAAAACAATGTTAAAAGACGAACGACAGGCTTATATTATACATGAGATAAACCTACATAATAAAGTACTCTCAGCAGATCTGAGCGTACAACTGAATGTTTCGGAAGATACCATCCGGCGCGATCTGAATGAGTTGGCTGAGAATGGAAAAGTGCTAAAAGTTTATGGCGGGGCCTTATCCAAATCATTTCAACATCCCTTTCAGGAAAATGAAGTTTATGCCCGTGATGCCAAAAAACAAATTGCAGCCAAAGCTTTAAAACTCATACAAAATGGAATGACCGTATTGGCAGGCGGAGGCACCACGATGCTTGAACTCGCCAGAATCATTCCCGACACGTTACAATGCACATTTTTTACCATAAGCCCGCTGGTAGCATTGGAATTGGCTGAACATACCAATGCGGATGTCATTTTGATCGGCGGCAAACTTGCCCGCAACACCAATATCAATATCGGTTCCCAAGTGATCAACCAGTTATCTGAAATAAGGGTAGACCTCTGCCTCTTAGGCACCAACAGCATTTCGGTGGAAGACGGCGTGACCGATTCAGACTGGGAGGTGGTCCAGATCAAAAAAGCCATGTTACGTTGTTCCCAAAAGATCGCGATACTAAGCATTGCCGAAAAACTAGGCACCGTTCAAAAAATGAAAGTATGCAGCTTAAATGCCATTCATTACCTGGTAACCGATCTGAAACCCAACCATCCGGCCATTGATGGTTTTGCGAGGGGGGTGCAGGTCATCTGATAAATAACCATTCTCCTTTGCTATTTTCTGCGAGGGAGGTATTTATCAATGATTTCATTGAACTCGGGTGACACGCCCAGCATATAGGAAATAAGGGCATACAAAATCATTACTATACCCGATCGAAATATTATATCGAAGACCAGATTTGCAAAGGGAGGTATGACGATACCGACACCAATGCATATACCCGCCGTCAAAAAGATCAGCAGGATCTTTCCGCTAAAAGGCTGCATATGATAGTTGAGTTTTAGATAGAGCCAAAAAGTAAAATTGGTTAACGATATTGTGATCAGGTAGCTAAAAGCAGCCCCTAATAGATTAAACGTAGGAATTAACCATATATTTAACAAGAAACATACTATTGACGCTGCTATCATGACCACCATCACCAGCCTGTAATGCTTAGAAAAGCCTACAATAGCTTGGTTGATTCCCCCAGTGGCGTCAATTAAAAAAGTAAGCCCTACAACAATAAGCACGTTAAAATGGTCGCGGTATTCCGGTTTGTGTAATAAATTAAGAAGATTCTCCCGATTAATGATCATTCCAGTTAGCAGAAGACTACCCACCAGGCATTGGATGATCGTCGTTTTACCATAAATCCGATTAATTTTTTCAAGCTCGTTTTCCTTCCAGGCATTGGCAATGATTTGGTATGAAGTAATATTAAGAGCTTTTGCTGGAAGGGTGATCACTTGGGCAATGGCAAAAAAGGTACTGTAAACTCCTACCATTGCCTCGCCGGAGAAAAATTTCAGTAAAATAACATCCAGGTTCTGAAGCAATGAAAAAGAACCACCGCTCAATGTCGAATAAAATCCGAAATAGAGCATTGGCTTCAGATTTTCCTGAATTTTATAATCCATGGGGGCTATGCTATATGCTTTGATGGAATAGACATACCCGCTAATGATCATCACCAATAGGATATTAGTAAATAAATAAATATTTATAAAGCCACCATATCCAACCCATCCTCCCAACACTAACAACGCCCCCACAGTAGCTGAGAGTCTAAGTACTATCTCGCGTAAAAAAGATGGAAAAATAGTTTTAAAGATGGTTCTGGCAAAAGTTTCCTGAATCAGAAATAAAAGCGCACAACCTGCAATAGGCAAAATATATGGGTAGTAATTGCTCAATAACGACGCTGTAGCAGCTTTACCACCTTTAAAGGCGATTACCTGTTCCCTAAACACATAAAATAAGGCGCTAAACAGGCCAAAAGAAACTCCACATAGCAGAAAAACATACGTAGCAAAACCATGGTGTTTATGATCGGGCGTCCTGAACACCGGAAGATATCGGGTTATCACATTGCTTATGCCAAGGCTGGCAAACTGGTTGAAGAGCGCCACCAACGCAATTAAAAGATTATAAAAACCAATCTGTTCAATAGTAAGGCTTCGCTGAAAAATAATAATCAGGTTCACAAAGCCAAGCGCAGTACCCAGATAAAGCCATATACTGTTATAAATACCTTGTTTTTTTATGAGGTTCATGTGATGCTACAGGCCAGCTGCCTCCCTCAAAACGGTATCCAATTTTAAAATTTGTTTTTTCACATCGTAGTGGCCAGCCATATATTCCCTACCCGCCTTACCCATCTGGATGGCCTTTTCTCTGGATGCAAGAACCTTTTTCATCCCTTCAGCCATACCAGCAACGTCGTATTCATCTACCAAATATCCAGTAACTCCGTCTATCACCGCTTCTTTAATACCCGCATGCCTGGTACTGACAATAGGCAGACCTGCTGCAGAAGCCTCTAAAATAGTATTTGGTGTGCCCTCCATATCTCCATCTGATGCCGTGACAGAATGTTGTACATAACAGCAGCTCCGGGCCATGAGTTCCAGAATATCTTTTCTTTTTAAAACACCCGTAAATGTCACCAAAGGTCCAAGCCCCCATTCTTTCACCTTTTGTTCTGCGATTTTGCGAAGTCGTCCATCTCCGACGATATACAGATGGGCATCCGGGAATTGGCTCACCACTTCTTTAAATGCGGAGATCGTTAGCAGCGGGGCTTTCTTTTCAACCATCCGTCCAATATTCAAAAAGTTTTGATTATTTCCAATGACTACCTGTTTAAAGAGGTCTATATTGACACCGTACGGAATTAGCTTGATCTTGTCCGGGCTAGCCCCCAATGCTACTAGTTGCGCTAGCATATCGTTTGAAACCACTACCATCGCCTTAGCATAGTCAAATGCGCTTTTATACCGTGACGAGAATCGCTTTAAGGTGCCCTGATGATGTGCATCTGCCCCATGAAAATGTATCACAATGGGAACACCTGCCGACTGGCAGGCGCTGGCAATTGTAGCTCCCACCGTTCCATATTCAGCCAGTACGACCTGAATTCGATGGAAAGTCAGGAAATTGACAAGCGCCCGATTGCGAACGGCGATCTGCGTCCTTTTCAAAAAACGCTTTTGCACCAAATAGCTGGCTAATCCGACCCAATTACGTATCAAAAATTTGTGACCTGGCCCATAAACCGGAAAATCGCCCCCGTATAGCACATATTTTTCAGCCTGCAGCAGTTCAATATGCGTTTGAATAAAAGTTTCCGAATAGGCAGATTTATTCGGCTTGATAATGCACAACCGCAAAGGCTCCATGTTATTTTAACTTTCCTTTAAGTTTTGCAGCCTTAAAAGTCCCGGTTATCCTTTTCCATATGCGCTTAGACCTCCGCAATACCCTATAGGAAAAAGTTACCGGTTTAGGATGGAAAAAAGCAGCTTCAAAATCATCATTTTTTTCAAAAACAACATGTGCGTAGTCGCCTACGTTCCATATATCCCTTATTTGATATAACAAAACCTCTGTACCTGTTTCCAGGGCAAGCCGGGTTATGACCTGAAGACTGATATGCTCATCCACAGGTTGCATCGTTTCTGGTTTATGCACGGCAGACCAAGTCAGATTATGAGGAGTAGGTACAGAGAGGATCAATCTCCCTTTATTTTTAAGAAGCTTTTTTATGGCTGCATGCACCACAGGCCTATCTTCAACAGCAATATGTTCATAAACGTCCATAAAAATGATCATGTCAAACGACTCATTAAACGTTTCCTCCGTAAGTATGCCCGCTATAAAATGGGTATGGTCATTGGCAAACAGTTTTTTTGCCGTATCAATAGAACCGGGGCTTATATCTATACCGGTGATTTGGGCTTGTGGCCATTGCCTGTTCATACGATGGCAGATATCACCTACCCCACAACCAACTTCCAATATATTCAGCGGATTTGGAGAGGCTGGCCTGTATTTCACAATGGTTTTATACGCTTCTTCTATCCGCGGATTGCCATAGAGGTAACTACCCAGTTTAGATTGCACCACACCATCGTAATAAGAAATAACCTCATGTGTTTTTGAACTATCTGACATGTACTTTTGTTAATTCATCCAACCCTTAACGGGCTAAAAGTAGGAAAAGTTTAAGATTGTACCAAACATGAACTTTTGCCTGTTTATGTAGCACCCAGATAAAAATCTACGTTTGTTATGGAAATGGCACGGTATTTACACCTTGCCAAACAAAATAACAAACAAACATGAAAAAACTATTATCCGCAGTTATTTTAAGCACACTTGCTTTCACTGCATTTGCCCAAAACGTGGATCTGCGTCGTAAAATTCAAGTATCCGGATCATCAGAAGAAGAAGTGACACCAGATATCATCTATATCAGCCTGTCATTAAAAGAATATTTTAAAGACAGTGGGAACAAGAACAAAGTAACCATTGACGAGCTGGAAAAGCAATTGTATGCGGCTGCAACGGAAGCAGGCGTAAAGAAAGAGGACCTGATGATTGATAACATTTCCAGCTACAACTACTCCAGCGAAAAAAAGAAAAAAGATCCGGGATTTCTTGCTAGTAAGCAATACCGTATTAAATTATCTAATCTAAATAATGTAAATGCCTTATTGGATGGCGTTAACAGCAAAGGCATTCAATCAAGCGGCATTAGTCGATTAGATTACTCTAAGATGGATGAACTGCGGAATAGCCTGCGTATAAAAGCGGTGAATTCGGCCAAAAACAAAGCAACCATTCTTGCCCAAACACTAGGCGATACCCTAGGCAAAGCCATTGAAGTTACAGACAACAACGACGATGGTGGTGGCGTAGCGATGCCGGTTATGAGAGTGATGGCTTTTAAATCAGGCAGTGCCGATAGCATGGAAAGTGGAAGCCCTGATCTGGATGTCAAAAAAATAAAACTGAACTATCAGGTTCAGGTAGTTTTTGAGTTACTTTAGTAACCTTTTTATAGTATCTTAGAAATCCGTAGCCCGCCAATTTGTGCTGCTACGGATTTTTTTGTACCTTTATCTCATGGACATTGCTATCAAGAATATGGTCTGCCCTCGCTGCATCCAGGCTGTGGAGCAAGCGATCCATGAGTTGGGTTTTCAGCCTGTACGTACACAACTGGGTTTGGCACAGCTAGCGGATCCTCTTGACAGCTTGCAGCTTCAACAACTCAACGTAAAACTAAAATCGCTGGGATTTGAAATTGTGGATGACCCGCGGAACCAATTGGTCGAAAAGATCAAAGCCATTATCATTACCCACATACATCACCTTGAGAACGGGCATACCCTTTTTTCTGAAGTCCTGTCAAACGAGTTGAACAAAGAGTATTCGCAGCTCAGCAAACTTTTTTCTACCAGGGCCGGAATCACGATCGAACAGTTCATCATTCTCCAGAAAATAGAGAAAGTCAAAGAATTGCTCGCCTACCAGGAACTTACCTTAAGTGAAATAGCTTACAAGATGGGCTATAGCAGTGTAGCACATCTTTCTGCGCAGTTTAAAAAGATCACCGAGCTGACCCCTTCCCAATTTAAGGCGCATGGTTCGGCATTACGGCAGTCCCTGGACAGTATTGGTGATAAAAAAGAAAAATTTACGGGATAAAGTTTCAGTTTTTAAAAGACCTTTTATAAACTTTATCCACAATTATATAATAGTATCGCCCATCTGGTTCCCGACCTTTGTGTTGTAAAATTTAAGATCATGGCCACCGCAAATAAAATAATAACTGGCAATAACACAACGACACATAAAACATTCCCAGTATTAAACATGAGCTGTGCATCTTGTGCCGCTAGCAGTGAAAACGTTCTTAAAATGCAGCCGGGCGTTGTGCAAGCGAGCGTCAATTACGGCAATGGCCAAGCGCAGATCGAATTTGTGCCCAGCTTGACCGATGCCCATCAGTTAAAAGCTGCCCTCCAGAAAGTGGGTTATGACCTCATGATTGATGAAAGTGAGGATGCCAAAGAAAGTTTGGAAAACCTCCAGCAAGCACATTTTAAGGCGCTGAAGCGAAAAACAGTCTGTGCCACGGTGCTTTCTGTTCCGTTGCTCGTGATCGCCATGATACCTGCTTTGATGGAATGGCGTTACGCCAATTACCTGATGTGGGCTTTGGCAACACCGGTGGTTTTGATATTTGGGCGTCAATTTTTTATTGGGGCTTATAAACAAGCCAAGCACAACTCGGCCAATATGGATACCTTGGTCGCTTTAAGCGCAGGGATAGCTTACATTTTCAGCCTATTTAACACGTTGTTTCCAGAATTCTGGCACAGCCGCGGAATGCATCCCCACGTATACTTTGAAACTGCAGCGGTGGTGATCACCTTCGTTTTATTCGGAAAGTTACTGGAAGAAAAGGCGAAAGGCAGTACCTCATCATCCATCAAGAAGCTCATGGGACTACAGCCCAAAATGGTGACGGTGGTACACGAAGGCGGTCATCAAATGGAGATGCCTATTGCCAGCATCCATCCAGGCCAAGTCATTCTGGTCAAACCCGGCGAAAAAATTGCGGTAGACGGGGCAGTCATTTCCGGAGAATCCTATGTAGACGAGAGTATGATCAGCGGAGAACCCCTCCCTTTGCTAAAAAAAACCGGAGAAAAGGTTTTTGCGGGGACGATCAATCAGAAAGGAAGCTTTCAATTTTCTGCAGAAAAAGTAGGTGGGGAAACCCTATTGGCTCAAATTATCAAAATGGTACAGGATGCTCAAGGCAGCAAAGCACCCGTTCAGAAGCTAGTTGACAAGATTGCCGGGATATTCGTGCCTGTTGTAATGCTCATAGCCCTCTTAGCTGCCACCGGGTGGTTTATTTTTGGTGGTGAAAACGCCATGACTCAAGGTTTTCTGGCCTTGGTCACGGTATTGGTTATCGCTTGCCCGTGTGCGTTGGGGTTGGCTACGCCTACTGCCATCATGGTAGGGATAGGTAAAGCGGCTTCAGAAGGTATTTTAATTAAAGACGCGCAAAGCCTTGAAGATGCCCGAAAGGTAAATACCGTTATTTTGGATAAGACTGGCACTATTACTGAAGGGAATCCTACCGTTGACCAGCTACACTGGTTTGTACCCCAGACATCCTCTGGGCTGAACATTTTGTTTAGTATAGAAAGCGCTTCGGAACATCCTTTGGCGGGAGCGGTGACCAGCTATTTAAAAAATAAGGCGGAACAGCTATCCGGAATAGGCATCGAAAACATCAGCGGGCAGGGTATTCGTGGTATCTATCTGGATGATACCTATTATATAGGCAACGAAACACTCATCCGCAGCAAAGGGATCATCATTGCTGCGGATGTTGAAAATTGGCTTAAAGAGCATCTTAACAGGGCTCAAACTGTCATTCTTTTTACCAACAGCCAGCAAGTTTTGGCTACAATTGCCATTTCTGACCAGATTAAACCTTCCTCTGCCAAAGCGATCGCCGATCTTCAGCGGCAAGGGATCGAGGTGCACATGCTTACTGGTGACAATTTGCAAACCGCCGAAGCGGTTGCCAAACAAACGGGCATTACCCATTTCCTGGCTGGTATGCTTCCGGCTGATAAAGCATTTTTTATCAAAAAGCTTCAAACTAATGGAAAAATTGTGGCCATGGTTGGTGATGGCATTAATGATAGCAATGCTTTGGCTCAGGCGGATGTCAGCATTGCCATGGGAAAAGGCAGCGATATAGCGATGGATGTGGCGAAGATGACCATAATATCCAGTGATTTGGGAAAAATACCACTGGCCATCCATTTATCCAAGCTTACGGTTACTACGCTTCACCAGAATTTATTTTGGGCATTTATTTACAACATCATTGGCATACCGTTGGCTGCTGGTGTATTGTATCCGGTCAATGGATTTCTCCTCAATCCAATGATCGCTGGTGCTGCCATGGCTCTGAGCAGTGTTAGTGTGGTGGTTAATAGCCTTCGTCTTAAATGGAAGAAATAGTTTAATGAGAAAAAAAGTTTGTGGTAATTGTAAAAAATCTGATTGTCCCTCTGCGGCTACGGAACACCATTTCGCCCCGAAATATCGGGGCGAAGCGGTTTTCCTGATGCCGCTGCCGGAACAATCAGATTTTTTAAAAAGGGCAAAATTTTAAACCTGATGTAAGAAATGTTATTCATTTAATAAAAATTCGAAAATCGTAAATCGTAAATCATTAATCATGAAATTTAAAACAAACATCAATTGCAGCGGGTGCTTAGCTAAAGTAACCCCTTTTTTGAACGAAACTGCTGGTCAGGGACAATGGAAGGTTGATATTAACAATCCGGATAAGGTGTTATTTGTTGCGGAACCGAGTGTATCAATGGAAGATGTGATTAACTCCGTTCATAATGCCGGATTTAGCATTGAAGTGCTTCCTGAATAATATCAGTTACAGTGGTCCTCATTTTATGACGGTGCATTGATTGGATATTCACCTAGAAATAGGTAAACTTGTAAACCGTATGTTAGCAGACAAACTAATTTTAATGTAGTGGTTGCCTGCTCTTATACATAAACTAAACAGACTATGGACCAGAAAATAGCTTCGTTGCGAAAACTCCAGGATGAGGGAAAATCCATTGAAAAACTTCCTTTTTCCATCCGCATCCTTTTAGAAAATGTACTTCGTAACCATGATGGATTTGCCATCACCGATGAACATCTTGATACGCTGATCAACTGGGAGCCAGCGGGGACCGATAAAGAAATTCCGTTTAAACCTGCACGTGTTCTGATGCAGGATTTTACCGGCGTTCCAGGCGTGGTAGACATGGCCTCGCTCCGTGCGGAAGTGATCCGAAAAGGGAAAGATGGCAGTCGAATCAATCCGGCCATCCCGGTAGATCTTGTTATAGACCACTCCGTTCAGGTGGACTTTTTTGGAACCGATTATGCGTATCAAAACAACGTTGATTTGGAATACGAGCGCAATACTGAACGTTATGAACTGTTAAAATGGGGACAGCAGGGTTTAGATAATTTTACCGTGGTGCCCCCGGGTATGGGTATTTGCCACCAAGTGAACCTGGAATATCTGGCTAAAGGGGTCATTGAACGTGATGGATGGGCTTTTCCAGACAGCCTGGTAGGCACAGACTCACACACGCCCATGGTTAATGGCATCGGGGTAGTAGCTTGGGGCGTGGGCGGTATTGAGGCTGAAGCCGCCATGTTAGGTCAGCCTATTTATTTCACCTGCCCGCAAGTAGTCGGGCTGAAATTAACCGGACGTATCCCGGAAGGATCTACTGCCACAGATATGGTTTTAGCGATCACTAAACTGTTACGGGATTATAAAGTCGTTGGAAAATTTGTAGAAGTATTTGGCGATGGACTTGACCATCTTACCGTAACTGACCGGGCTACCATTTCCAATATGTCGCCCGAGTTTGGCTGTACGGTAACTTACTTCCCTATCGACCATCAAACGCTTGATTATATGCAGCGTACTAACCGTTCGCCTGATCAGATCAAACTGGTGGAGGAATATTGCAAGGAAAACCTGCTATGGCGTACTGGCGAGGATAGCATCATCTACTCGGATGTCCTGGAACTCCATCTGGCCACCTTAGAGCCCACCGTTTCGGGTCCAAAACGTCCGCAAGACAAAATTTTGGTTAAAGAGCTGCATGATAAATTCTCTGTGTTGTTAAGCAAGGAATACAGCCGGAATTATTTACCTGTTAAAAAGCGCCAGGAACAGGCCTGGCTTTCAGAAGGTGGTTCAGGTACCGCTTTCACCTACGAATCGCTGGATCACGGCAGCGAAGTAGCTGTCGAAACAGACAGTATGCGCTCGGTACGCATCAAAGTAAAAAACGAGGAATACATTCTGGGTGATGGCAGCATTGTCATTGCCGCCATCACCAGCTGTACAAATACCTCAAACCCTGCTGTTATGGTAGGAGCCGGCCTGGTAGCACGCAAAGCGATAGAGCGCGGTCTCCGGACAAAGTCGTGGGTCAAGACAAGCTTGGCGCCCGGGTCAAAAGTCGTGACCGAATATCTTAAACGTGCCAATTTGCTGGAAGACCTGGAAGCAATGCGTTTTCATACCGTAGGCTACGGATGTACATCCTGTATTGGCAACAGCGGCCCTTTACCGGCCCATATCGCCGAGGCGGTGGAAAAAGGTGACCTGGTAGTTGCATCTGTGCTATCCGGCAACCGCAATTTTGAAGCACGGGTACATCCGCAGGTTAAAATGAACTTTCTGATGTCGCCCATGTTGGTTGTGGCCTACGCCATCACCGGGAGGATCGATGTGGATTTGCTGAATGATCCGCTTGACTACGATCCTAATGGCAACCCCGTATACCTGCGTGATATTTGGCCCAGCCAACAAGAGATCAACGACACCATTGCACAGTGTATGCGTCAGCAGGATTTTGCAGATATCTATGGCGTTATCTTCGATGGCGACAGCGCCTGGCAAGGGCTTGCAGCACCTACCGGACAAGATTTTGTCTGGAGTGCTGATTCAACCTATGTGCGTGAAGCACCTTTCTTTCAAAACATCAGTGAGCACCCGCTTCCTATACAAGATATTAAGGGCGCCAAAGTATTACTTTCGTTGGGAGACTCAGTCACGACAGACCATATCTCACCAGCGGGTTCGTTTAAAGCTGATAGTGCGGCGGGCAAATATCTCCTATCACTTGGAGTAGATCCAAAAGATTTTAATTCTTACGGATCACGCCGGGGAAATCATGAAGTGATGATGCGAGGCACCTTCGCCAATGTACGTATCCGCAACAAAATTACGGATAAAGAAGGTGGATATACCACGTACTTCCCAACCGGCGAAACGTTGAGTGTCTATGATGCTGCCATGAGGTATGCCGCAGATCATACACCGCTTGTCATTTTGGCAGGAAAAGAATATGGCAGCGGATCTTCGAGAGACTGGGCCGCCAAGGGTACTAATCTTTTAGGCGTAAAAGCCGTTATTGCTGAAAGCTTTGAACGGATTCACCGCAGCAACCTGGTTGGAATGGGCGTAGCCCCATTGGAATTTCCTGTGGGTGAAAACGCATTGTCACTAGGGCTCGAAGGTACTGAAACGTATGAGATCACTGGATTGGCCAATGATTTGACGCCCCATAAGCTGCTTCACGTAACTGCTACCAAAAAATCTGGTGAACAAATCATTTTTGAGGCAAAGGTACGTTTTGACTCGGCCATCGAGATCGAATATTACCGCCATGGAGGCATCCTTCAGTATGTACTGCGCGATTTTTTGAAAAAAGCGTAGCAAGGAAACGCTGTTGTTTGTGAATTTTAGTTACTTTGCAGTCATGAACAACAGCACTTCAACTAATGTATTAGGAGTCGATATTGGCGGGTCGCACATCACGGCGGCTCTGGTAGATTTAAAAATATCCGCAGTCATACCTGCTACATTTATACGAAAACGGGTTGACCGGAATGCAACTGCCGATGTTATCCTTGGTACCTGGGCCGGTGCCATTTTGGAAATAGCAAATAAATTTCCGGATAGTTTCGATCAGATCGGCATTGCCATGCCGGGGCCGTTTAACTATAAAGAAGGTATCAGCCTGATCACCGGATTTGATAAATATGAAGCCCTTTATCTGGTAAATATTCGGGAAGAACTGGCAAAAAGATTAAGCATGGCGCCCTCCGCTATCTGCTTCCGGAATGATGCAGAAGCTTATCTGGCGGGCGAGCTGATAGGAGGAGCCGCAAAAGGTTTTAATCGGGCTATTGGCATTACGCTCGGAACTGGGCTAGGTTCATCTTATAGCTATGATGGTATCACAGCAGATGCCGAACTGAGCGTCCTCCCTTATAAAGGCGAAAAAATAGAAGAGTTTGTTTCTACAAGGGGCATTGTGCGTGCCTATTATGAACTAAGTGGTGAACGGGTGGACGATGCCAGAGCTGTTACTGACCAATATGATAGCAATCCGCTTGCCCGGCAAGCCATGCAGGTATTTGCCGATGACTTTAGTTGGTTCCTTGAACAGTTTGTCCATAAGCATCAACCGGAAGTGATTGTGATAGGAGGCAATATTGCCAATGCATGGAATCAGTTCATCCCTCAAACCCTGCAAAACCTGCAAGCCTTGTTACAAAATATCCAGATAGTACCGTCCGCCCTTGGGGAAGATGCCATGCTCATTGGCGGAGCCTCCTGCCACTTGAATAAGTCAGCTTCCTGAACCTGCTAAGCTATGCAAAATCCGGCCCCCATTGTCTTATTTGTGTATAACCGGCCTGAACATACACGTCGTACCCTCAAATTTCTACAACAAAACCTGTTGGCAGATGAGAGCAGACTTTTTGTTTATGCAGACGCTGCCGCCGGACCACTGGAAGAAAAAGCTGTAGCAGAAACCCGTGAAGTTATCCAGCATATTTCCGGATTCAAATCGGTTAAAGTCATCCAGCAAAAAACCAACCTTGGCCTGGCCAATTCCATCATTCAGGGGGTAACCGAAGTGGTGAATGCCTATGGAAAGGTTATTGTGTTCGAAGACGATCTATTATCTTCCCCGCATACCCTTACTTATTTTAATAATGCCCTTGAACGCTACCAACAAGAAGAAAAGGTCATGCAGATCAGCGGCTATATGTTTCCGGTAAAGCATGCCGAAACGCTTCCGGAATCCTTTTTTTTCCGGGCCATTAATAGCTGGGGCTGGGCTACCTGGAAAAGAGCCTGGATACATTTTGAACCGGATGTTACCCGTTTGTATCCGCAGTTCAACAAGCAAAAAATCGTTGATTTTTCCATCAACAGTAGCATGAATTATTGGAAACAATTAAATGACTATAAAGCAGGAAAAAACAAATCCTGGGCCATCCGCTGGTATGCCTCCGTATTTTTAAAAGATGGCCTTGTGCTCTGGCCGGCAAAATCATTGATCGAAAACATTGGGCATGACGGCACCGGCGTACATTCCATTATAGAAAACACCTACCAAATTACCCCTTCAAAAGAACCGGTTACCTATTTTCCAGATATCGTACTTGAAAATCAGCAGGCTTTACTCGCCCTGACCCATTTCTTTAAACACCGAAAAGGAAACCTGTATAAACGCGGCAAAAAGTTTTTGATCAATCTATTTCACCGAATTAATCAGAACTTTCCTAAAAAATAATATCCTTTCCATTACTTTTTTAAGAAAAATTTCCGATTTATTTCGGAAATATTTACCTTTGTAGGAAAGGAAAAAACATGAAAGCAAAAAAATATCCAGCAATCAAAGACAGCCAGCACGTTGCCGATGCAGCTGTTGCCTATGGTGCCATTAGCCGTTACCAGGACAGTTATGGCCATCCTGACGTCAAATTGCGCTTCATTCGTGCCGGCCTTGAAACCAAAGCCCTCACTGATTTTATCAGCATGTTTAATGGCACCCGTGAAGATGTTGCCCGTTTGCTTAACATCTCAGACAAAACCCTTCGTTCCTATATTCGCGACAGCAAATCCTTAGATATCGGCATTAGTGAGCACCTGTTACAGCTTTTTGAACTTTTTGACAAGGGTATTGAAGTCTTTTCTGACCTCAATAATTTTCGTATGTGGTTAAATTTACCCAATGTAGGCCTCCATGAAAAGCCTGTCAATTTACTGGATTCCATTATTGGCATCGAGTGCGTCATGGATGAACTTTCCCGCATAGCTTTTGGTGCCCTTGCTTAACGCTGCATGGAAATATTCCGCATTACCTTAACGCCTTATGCCGGATCCTTAAAAGCATCCGGGCGCCCTGCACGATGGAATGGAAAAGGTACCTTTATGGTTTACACAGCCGGTTCTATTGCCTTAGCTTGTTTGGAGAATCTGGCCCATCGTTCAGGAGTGGTGATGATCAACGACTCCTTTTCCATCACGGTATTCAGCATCCCTGATAAACTAAAAATGGCTGTTTACACAGAAAAAGAACTGCACGAGCTATCGGATACATGGTTTGACCAAAAACAGTATGCCGTTACCCAGCAGTTAGGAGACCAATGGCTGCAACAAAACAATACGGCCATCCTAAAAGTGCCCAGTGCCATTATACAAACCGAATATAATTATCTGATTAATCCAAGACACCCTGACAGTAGTAAAATTAAAATGGACCGGGTTCTGCCCTTTACCTTTGATAAGCGTATCCTTTAAACATGTGGCAACCTAAACTTAGCATCGTAACCATTGTTTACAACAACGTAGCCGATATTGAACGGACCATGTTATCTGTTATCAACCAAACCTATCCAAATTTGGAATATATCATCGTGGATGGGGCCTCAACCGACGGCACGCTGCCCATTATTGAAAAATATCGCCAGCACATCCATCATTTCATCAGTGAAAAAGACCATGGCATTTATGACGCGATGAATAAAGGGTTGGCACTGGCTACTGGTGACTACCTATTATTTATGAATTCCGGAGATGAGATATACGCACCGGATACGGTAGAAAAAGTGTTTTCCAGCCAACCTGGAGCTGACATCTATTATGGTGAAACTGAAATGATCGATAGCCACCATCAAAGTCAAGGCCGTCGCAGGCACCAGGCTCCCGACACTTTTACCTGGCAAAGTTTTAAATATGGTATGAGTATCAGCCACCAGGCCATTTATGTCAAAAGAGCGATCGCAGGCAAATATGACGAACGGTATCAGTTAAGTGCTGACATAGACTGGATTATAAATGCCGCAAAAAAAGCGACCTCTATTGTCAATACAAGGCAGTATGTAGCCAAGTATCTCATAGGAGGTGAATCAAAAAAACGCCATTGGCAAAGCCTTCAGGAGCGATTCAAGATCTTTACAAAGCACTATGGCCTCTTGCCTAACCTAATTAACCACGCCATTATTGCCATCAAACTTGCCGCTTATTATTTACGGCATGGCCGAACCAATGATTAAGCTTTTACGCTGACCTTGTTTTCCTTGTTCTCCCGCCAAATCACAAAAATAAGCGCGAGTATTAATAAAATGGAAGCAATCAGCGATATCTTTTCTCCGGTATAATAGGATGAAGGCTCAAATTTAAACTCCACCTGATGGTTACCACCAGGCAACTGGGCCGCTCTCAACACATAATTAGCCCTCACATAAGGAATTTGCTTGCCGTCCACAAATGCCTTCCAGCCTTTATCATACCATATTTCTGAAAATACAGCCATAACATCATTCGGTGCAGAATACTCATATTTGAGGTTGTCTGGACGGTAACTAACTAAATGGATCGAGGAATTACCCGGATGTCCCAAGCGTTTATCATTCAGCACTGATTTAAATTCCTGGTTAATAAATGCCTCCTTATTGGGATCAAAGCTGTTGATCGCCTTCATCTCCTCCTCATTGTCTTTTACAAAAGTAACCTTGTCCACAAACCAGGCGTTCCCTGCAGCTGAACTGCGCTTTTGAATGCGCTGCGAGTTTTTATTATCCGAGGTGATCACATAGCGCGTATTAAGCATATCCAACACATCTTCGTTCACTGAATTGGTAAATTGCCTTTCAACGAGTTCCTGATAACGCATCAACTTTGCCGCATGATAGCCCCCAATGGAAAGATGAAAATAGGAAGTGGATGCATTGGTAAACGGGTTTGAGGTTAAATCCAATACCCGGTAGTCCGGATCCTTATCCATCCGGATTAAATTGTCTACCTCACGCGGCGTAGATCCGGATACATCCTTTAGCCGGCTTTTTTCAACAAAGTTATTTTTGTTTAAAAAGCGCCGGTCTACACTCCACATATCTATTAAAACAAAAATTATTAAAATCCAGATAGCACTGGCCGGTTTTAACTTTCCTTTATACAAAAACCAAACGCTCGCAAATCCGATTAACACAAATAAAAAAGAGCGGAACGCATCAGATCGTGCCAAATCAACCCGATCTTTTACCAATGCATTCACCAACTCATTGGCTACTTGCTGATTTACCCCAAACATCTGCACAAATTGCTGCACGTCATCCCCTTTTCTGAAACTCAGAAATACCTCCGGCAGTAGGGCGATCAGCAAAGTGATGCCGCCCGTGATGTACAAGGCATATAACAGTTTTTTGGCCAACTTTTTGTCTTTCTTGTCAGCCTTGAGAACCTCATCGACCGCCAATACGGCCAATATAGGCACCAATATCGCCACGATCACCAGTATAGACTCTACTGCCCGAAATTTGTTATACATGGGAAAATAATCAAAAAACAGGTCCGAAATAAACGGAAAGTTTTTCCCAAATGACAGGAACAAGCACAATACACCAGCGATAACCACCCACCATTTAATGGGACCCTTTACAATAAAAAGCCCCAATACGAATAAAAAAATAACGATGGCCCCAAAATACCAAGGCCCGCTGGTAAATGGTTTCGCTCCCCAATACGTAGGGGCATTTTTGGCAATGTCCGCAGCTTGTCCGGCAGGCACCCCATTATTTAATAAAATCTTTGCAAAATTAGAGTCTCCGTCCAAATTTCCCGTATTTCCACCCCCATAGGCGTTTGGGATCAAAAAGGTCAAGTTTTCACCAATACCCTGGCTCCACTGGTAGGCGTATTCCTTATCCAGTCCTTTATCATCTGCAGACTTGGTCTCTGTTTTTAGATTGGCATGGCCTCTTATAGACTCCTGGCTATACTCATAAGTCGTCCACAGCAGTCCTGCATTCACAGCCACGGCGATCACGGTGGCCCCCGCCAAGTAGCCAACTGCTTTAAAGAAATGGCTCCAAGCTTTTTGTTTATAGGCATAAACGCCTTGAATCACCAATAAAACAAGGACCGCAATAAATAGATAATAGGTTACCTGGATGTGGTTAAAACGGATTTCCAGAGCCATAGCGAATGCCAGCACGACCGCTCCAAGCAAATATTTTTGTCTGAATGCCCAAATAATCCCGGCGATGATGGCGGGCAATACCGAAATGGCAAATGCCTGGTTTATATGCCCAGCCTCCACATAAATAAAATTGTAGGAAGTAAAGGCTAAGGCCACTGAACCCAATGCAGCCAACCATGGGCGCAATCCTAAGGAATTAAACAAAAGATACGCTCCCAACAAATACAACATCATTACGTCGATGGTATTTGGAAATATAGCCCGCATATAACGGCTAATATATGTGGCCACATTGGACGGAAATTCTATCCAGATGAGGTAAGCCGGCATCCCTCCAAACATGCTGTTGGTCCATATCGGTGCTTTACCGTCTTTTTCCATAAAATGCATAATTTCCTGTTGCCCGGCCTCAGCCCTGAAAACGTCGCCCTGAATCAACACCTTCCCTTGCCACGCTGGCGTAAAATAGATAAAGCATATCGCAATAAATATTCCTATAATGGCAAAGTGAGTAGCATTCTTATTAAACCAATACTTCATAAATGTTTAAATGGGATAACTGAAACGCCAAAAATAGAGAATAGAAATGATAAAAGGAATTTATTGTAAATTTGTCCGATGCCCATTCTGTAAATATGAGAATACTGGTTGTACACAATTTTTATCAGCATCCTGGCGGGGAAGATACCGTTTTTAACCAGGAAGCTGATCTGCTAAAAGAAACAGAACTAGTCTATCCGTTAACCTATCAAAATTATCCTGGTTTTCGCGGCCTATGGCAAACCTGCTTCTCTATTTGGAATATTTTCGGCGCTTTCAAACTGCGAAAAACCATCCGTAAGTTCCGTCCGGATCTTATTCATTTTCATAATTTCCATTATGCCTTAGGACCTATCGGCATCCGGACTGCACGCAAGGCAGGTATCCCCGTGGTCATTACCCTGCACAATTACCGGTTAATCTGCCCATCGGCCACCTTGTTTTACAACGGACAACTATTTACCGATAGCCTGCACCATTCATTCCCCTGGAAAGCCATCCGCTTGGGTGTCCACAGCCATTCGTCCATAAAAACCGCCTGGCTGGCATTTACCAACTGGCTACATAAAAAAATAGGAACCTGGAAAATTCCTGCGCGGTATATTGTGCTAACCCCCTTCGCCAAGGATCTATTCGTGCATTCATCCATCGGGATACCAGCCAATAAATTTACGGTAAAACCTAATGCTGTCCAAGCGCCTAAAAAGAACCATACCTCCCAAATAGCCAAAGAACCTTACTTTTTGTTTATCGGTCGCCTCACTGAAGAAAAAGGGATCAAAAACCTGGTCAATGCCTTTATGGCTAATGGCTATCCGCTACACATAGCGGGTGATGGGCCATTAAGATCGCTGGTGGAATCGGCCTGTACGCGCGCTAAAAACATTACCTACCTTGGTACACTTGATGCTGGCGCTATTTACAAAGCCATGGCGCAATGTACTGCCCTAATTTTTCCGTCCATTTGGTTTGAAGGGATGCCCTTAACTATGCTGGAAGCCTTTTCTGCGGGTACAGCCATCATTGCAAGCAATCTGGGGGCCATGGCTTCCATGATCCAATCCGGAAAAAACGGATTGCTGTTCGAACCTCATTCCATCGAAAACCTGAATGAACAAATCAGCTATTGGGTAACCATGAATGAACAGGAAAAAAACAATTTAAGGGAACAATCCAAAAAAACCTATGAAGAATGCTATACAGCAAGCCAAAACCTGGACCAGTTATTGGCTATCTACCAAGACATACTCTCAAAAACTACTTCTTGATATCTTCAAATTCAACAAACTCGCCGGCTTTGCGGCTCACCATCTTTTTTTCTTTCTTAGGAGGAATATAATCTACGCGGAGCTCGCCTTCCCTATAGCCCGGGCTTGATTGCTTATTTTGACTTTGCCGATTGGCTTCCTGTTGCACTTTATCGCTCAATTTACGAAAAGCCCATGGGAAAAACCAGGTAGCTACAGCCCGTATAACCCATAACAACAATATGCTAATAACCAGAACTTTTAACAAACCCATCTTAATTAACTTAATTATTGGTAAGCAAACTTACAAAAAAAATAACAAATTCACTTTTAGCCAATCTTTTTTAAGAGGGTATTTTTCCTTACCTTGCCGCCTTATTGAAATATTTGCCGGCAAGAGCGCCTTATAGACCTTTCGAATCCAGGGCATTATCTCCATACATCGTCTTGAAGGTAAAAAAACCGCTATAAAATCCGCGCTAAGCCTCTTTTGCCTTCAGGATAGCTTGCTCAAGTTCTACTTGGCGTTGCGTACCTATAATATAGACCAAACCATCCCTGTCTGTTAACCAAATAGCATCCTTACCACCGGCATAAAACCGAACTTTGCCGCGTTGATGCAGGTTATAAACAGGATTATTCACAAAAAATTTACTGTAAGGGGCTTTCTGCACCTTTACAATGCTATTCAGGTCAATCTTAATAAGCCGGGCTGTCCAAAGACCGCTGAGTAAAATACTTCTTTTCTCAACCGTGATGCGGTAATGCAGCATATACATCATCAGTAAGGAAACTACCAGAATTGAGCACCCCACCACCAGGAATAATTGGCTGTCACTTTCCCTTTCCATATTAATGTAATAGGCCGTGAAGCAGAACAAAGCCATCAGCAACCGAACACTTAGCCAGCCTTTGTCCCTACCCAGGTACTGATTTTCAACGTAAATTATCTTACTTTCCATGTATTAAAGAGCGCTCTAAGGTAAACATTTTTTTTGTTACGCCCGTTATTTTGAAACGATCGTCCATCCGGTAAGGCGCTACCCAGATAATCTCACCATTCGCATTCACCAATACGGGTATCCGTTGCTTTTCTGCCACCGGTATCTTCAGTGAAATAAAAAGATCACTCAGCTTTTTTGTGCCATTCATACCAATCGGTCTAAAGGTGTCCCCTTGTTTCCATGACCGCACGTGTACCGGAAACTGCACTTTATCCGCATCCAGTACTATTTTATCTGCCGTATCCGGAAACTGTCCCGACCATGTTTCCTCAAAAACAAAAGAATAATCTCCCCAAAACGTGTGCTCATTGATTCCTAAGATCAATACCTCATCCCATTGTACCGAATCTTTCGGCTGGATAATCCATTTTCCGCGGTCCAGGAAAAGCTGATGCGTTTTAGAGTAAAATTGCTTGCCGGGGATCGCATCCAACGCTGTAAGCACATCAGCCAATACACTTTCTGTAAAACCAAAAGGCTTTAAAAGTTCAAATAATAAGAAAAGATCTGGTTTAAGCGCTCGCAGGGCACCAAGCTCTATTTCATACACACCTATGCCAACCTTCTGCAGCATCGTTTGCCGCAACTCATCCATGTATTTTACCACGATCTTTTCCAAGCCTTCAAATCGCCGGCTATTTGCCATGAACGTTTCTTCCAATGACGGGTTCATTGTTTTTAGTACCGGGATTACATCTAACCGTAATTTATTGCGGGCATATTTGTTCGAGAAATTTGTCATATCGTCTCTGTACGACAATTGGAAAAAACGGACGGCATCCGCTATATCGTTCCCCTTAAGAAACAATAACGGCCTGATCAGCCGATCACGCTTTGCAAGGATACCATGCAAACCAGCAAGCCCTGTACCCCGCAGTAAATTTAATAACACCGTTTCCACTACGTCGTTCTGATGGTGTGCAAGGGCTATATACGCAAAGCCGCCTGCCTCCCTTATCTCTTCAAACCAGGCATAACGCAACTCCCTTGCCGCCATTTGTGTTGAAATGGCCCGTTCACTGGCCACCTGTTCCGTCTGGAAAGCCTTGGAATAAAAAGGAACCTGATACGTATCTGCCAATTCAGCCACCAAGGCTTCATCTTTTTCTGATTCCAGCCCGCGCAACTTAAAATTACAATGGGCAATGGCAAAATTAAAGCCAGCCTGCGCAAATAAATGAGTCATCAGTACCGAATCTTTTCCTCCGCTCACGGCCAATAATATCCGATCGGTGGGGCAAAATAAGCCATTTTCAGCTACGAAGGATTTGAATCGTTCTGTCAGTTGCATGTTCAAAGATAATAAAACCATAAACCGGAGGCAAAAATAGCGTTCTGAATGCTGTTTATTTACCCTATTTTTGCGCTCGTGAAGAAAAGTTGTTTTATGCTTCTGGTGATGCTTTTTCCGCTGATGTTGTCAGCGCAAAAGGTAATTAAACTGCTTTCATCCAAAAATTCCGTTTCCAATTCAAAAACAGGCAAAGCGGTCTATTACCGCCCTGTATTTGGTCATGAAGGCTCTACGCTATCTGCCGATAGTGCCTATTTGTATAAACAAGGCGAAGATGACACCTATTTTGATGCTTTTAATAATGTGATCATTACCCAGCCCAATGGTTCGGTAATTTATGCAGATAAGTTACATTATGTACAAAGCACACGCATCGCCATTTTAACCGATCATGTCAGGATGGTAGACCAGGCCTCCGTGCTCACCACCAACTACCTCACCTATAACATGCTGTTGGGAAACGGTACTTACACCGGCGGCGGGCGTATTGTTAATCAATCCGACACCATCACCAGCCAAAACGGGCATTATTTTGATAAAACCAAAGACACCTATTTCCGCAATAATGTCGTCGTCAGGACCGCTTCAACGCTCATTTATACCGATACCATGCGGTATAATTCCCTGACCAAAATGAATTTTTTTTACGGACCTACAAACATCAAGAACAAAACAGGCACAGGCAACCTGTACACCGAAAATGGCGATTACAATACAGAAACTAAATTTGCCCGGTTCGGAAAAAACAATTTATATACAGAAGACAGCAAAAACCTGCGGGGAGACAGCTTATACTACGATGGAATTTTAGGAAGCGGCAAAGCCGTAAAAAACGTGTTTTTTATTGACACGGCCCAGCAAATTGTAATGCGTGGCAATCTTGGGCTGTATGACAGGGCCACCGAAACCACTACCATGACCGATAATGCCTACATAGTGCTGGTCACCAAATCTGATTCATCCAACCATGATAGCAGCTCTGTAAAAACGGATAGTTTGAAAATCGATCCGGCTAAAACCGACTCAGTAAAAACCGACTCAGTTTATATGACTGCCGACACGCTGATATCGCAGGTCATTTTTTTAAAAAATTATAAACTGGCCAATCTTAACCTACGTCGTGACGGGGGTGATCTGGATGAAGATAAGGAAGAAAACTTTACCGATGACTCCCTGGACAGCACCAAGCTGGACAGTACCCAATCTGATAGTTCAAAACTTAAAAATCTTTTAAAAGTGCCGAAAACAGACTCGTCTAAAGTTGACAGTACCCTATTAAAAAGCCCCCGCATTATCAAACCACCTGACTCTCTAAGCCAACTTAGTAAAGACAGCATCGGCGCGGATTTGCTGCAAGACAGCCTTCTTCGCGACAGCGCCATTGCACCTGGCAAAGGTACGGCCGACAGTTTATTGTTAAAAGCAGAAAAAGCGGCAATGAAAACAACGACCGCTATTGACACTTCCATCTCAGACACGGCCAGGACCCGTATTGTGAAAGCCTATTATGAAGTTAAAATTTTTAAATCAGACCTGCAAGCCGTGGCCGATTCAGCTTATTATGGCTACCCGGACTCCGTGCTTCGGCTCTATGGCCGTCCGATGATCTGGTCGCAGGGATCACAGCTTTCATCCGATACGCTTTATATGCAATTAAAAAACCAGCAACTTGACAATATGCTGCTAAAAAATAATGCTTTTATAGCGAGTACCGATTTGGATTCCAGCAAATACAACCAAACCAAAGGGCGTAAGATTACCGGATTTTTTAAAAATAACTCCTTAGAGATCATGTATGTAGATGGAAATTCGGAAGCCATTTATTATCGGGTGGAAAAGAACAAGTTTGTAGGCATGGGCCGTACACTGGCCAGTCGCATAAAAATGTTGCTTGAGAATAATGCCGTCGTCAGTATAATTCCCACCAAAAAAGTGGAAAGTAACTACTACCCGTTGTATAAATTGCCGGCAGACCTTGAAATATTAGAAGGATTTTCCTGGAGGCCAAAAGACCGGCCAAAATCAAAGGACGACATTATTTTAAAGAAACAGGCCCGTCGGCAAAAAGACCTGCCTTCTTCTAAAACAGACAGCACGAAAGCAGACAGCCTTAAAAAAGAATCAATCCCGGCATGGGCACGGGATACGTTAAAAAATGATACATTAAAAAATGATACATTAAAAAACGATACGGTCAAAAATTTAAAGACCCGAACTTTGCAAAAAGTCAGCCAGCTGTTGGATGGCCATCCCCCGGTGGCTCAGGCTGTTTTTCTGGACGAAGGTCATTTCAGCAAAGGTCTGATCATGACCTTCGGGTGTAAAGATGGGATCATACCCGAATCCGGCTGCACCGCGCCGTTCATAACCGATGGTCCCCCACACCACCCCATCAAAGAAATATTCCCTCCCGCTTAATTGCAGGGAAATGACCGTGCGGAAGCATGCACGTCGATTTTTACTATCGCCAAGGCGGTTTAATACCAAGTCTATATTGGTCTCCATATCCCTGCTACCCGAATACCGGGCAGAATACACCCCGGGCTCATTATTCAGCGCTTCCACTTCCAGTCCGGAATCATCCGCAAAACCATCCAGCCCAAACTTACTAGCCAAATAGCTGCTTTTTAGCGATGCATTTTCCTTGAAAGTAACACCCGTTTCAGGGATATCCTCATCACATCCTATATCTGCCAAACCTTTTATTAAAAAGCGATCACCAATCATTTGCCTTGCTTCTTCCAGCTTATGCAAATTATTAGTGGCAAAAATCAATAGATCAGATCCAAACGTTGGCATATCAAATCTGTTTAATAAGCGACCAAAAAATCTTCTTTTTATCCTGCTGCTGATTCATTTCCGCAAAGCTATACGTTAGTAAAGTATACCGGCCATCAGCGACTTCAGGTTTATTTAAGGTTAAACCTTTGCATCCGGCCCATAATGGGTCTGCCCCCAAAAATATCAAGTTCTTTGGCTTAAATAGGGAATGAAGGCTGCCTGGATCCATGGGTGGATGATGGGCGCAATTTATTACGGCAACATCGTCCATCGACAGTTGTTTAGCCGCCAAAATTTTTGCAAAAGCTTCCAGGTCGGCATCTTCAAAAAAGTCATAGGCCGGTTCATCAATTAAAAACAATAAGTTTTTCTTATTGTTACCCAAAAAATCGGGCAAATCAGCCTTTTCTTCGTTAACAGCTTCTTCCACTGCAAATAGCGTTTCATTCATCAGCGCACGCAGTGCAACAGGATCGTTGGTTACTAAATTATCTGCCATATTGCACCCGATTAACCCTGCCGTTTGTTCATTTCATCCACCAACTGCCGATTCAGTTTTTGCTCACGTTCCATGGCTTTCTTACGATGCACGTCAAAATCTCGCTGCACCTCATCCAGTGCCTTCCGGGTGTCAATTGTTACAATATGACTCTGACGGTAGCGGTATATGAAAAATAATAAAAATGCCGCTAAAACCAGCACTATTCCCCACATTATGCCGCTGTAAACACCCTTATTAACCGAAAGCCCCAATACCGAAAAACTTTCTTTACTGTCTTTCGCTGCTTTCAATTCATCTTCCACATGCTGCCTACCCGACTTTAATGAATCTATTTGAACTTTTTGGGCACTTAACTGGCTATTAGCAGCAATTAATTGTTTTTTGGAAACGTTCAGCGAATCAAAAACATTTGATTTAAATTTATCCAGACTGGTTTTCTTGATGACTTTAAAGTCCTGAAAATTGTTAGAAACCCCCAATAAATAATTAAATTGGCTTTCAATGGTCCCCTCAGATAATGACCCTGCCGGTTGCACCTTTTCAGCACCAGGCTTTTGGGCACTACCAGTAAAAAAACATAACATTATCGAGAAGAATACCATCCATTTCTTATTTATCCAATCAAATCTCATCATTCAATACGTGTTAATATTCATTTATAAACACGATTATACAAAAAATATTGCATCCTGCAAAATGTATGTGAAAAAAATGGGGTTAGTACCGGGAATACTATCCACACAAATTTTACTTACCGGGCTGATGTTCCATAAAGCCTTTTGGATCCATCCATGTATATTCCCAATAGTGGCCGTCCAGGTCTTCAAAGCTGTGCTGGTACATAAAGCCGTAATCGGTAGCCGGTTTAGGAATATAAGCGCCTGCTGCTTGGGCTTTGTCCACCATTTCATTGACGGCCTCTTTACTATCCGCAGATAAGCAAATAATGCTTTCTATTGATTTGTGGGCATCAATAATTTCCTTTCTCGTAAAGGTCTGGAAGAAGGTTTCCGTTAGCAACATCACATATATGGTGTCGCTAACCATCATACACGCCGCTTTCTCATCCGTAAATTGAGGGTTAAACGTATAACCAAGCTGGGTAAAAAAGGCTACAGATCTGTTAAGGTCTTTAACCGGAAGGTTTACAAAAATTTGAGTTGCCATTAGATTTATTTAATTTAATTTATTCAACAAAAGTATGGCTATGACACATATATTACAATAGGTAAAAACGACAAACTAGGTGGCAATTTACGACTTTGGGATCCAAAAATACCACACTCCCCCTACGAGGATGGCCACTACCAGGACAGAAAGCCACCAGGGAACTACATTTATTTTTCGGGTTTCTTGCTGGTGTTGGCTGGTTTTTGACTTTTGCTGGTCGAGGAGTACCGTCTTGTTCTCGTGCTTTTCCTGCTGGGCAGTATTCAAACTATCCTGACGGTTAATGGTTCTTTTTCGCCGACCAACTATGCGGATCAGGGCATCGCTGCCACTTAACCCGCTATCCGGACTAAGCCTATAAGGCCCGCTTGCCAGGATGGTTGCCTGAAAACTGAGGGAGTCTTGCTCCCATTGCTGCGTAAGTTGCCTGAGGCTGTTGTTCTGTTCCTGCCCGCTCACCTGCTGAAATACGTGGGTATTTTCCTGAAAAGTTTCCTGGCTGCTCTTTGACGTATGTTTATAGGCAGAACAGCCGGCCATAAGTAATGCTATCATTAGAATAAGTTTATTCATCCTATTTTTTGAGTTTTTTTTGATTTAAAATAAAACGTCACCCTGAGTGAAGTGTGGTGGTTCACTCCGCTCAAGATGACGTTAATGGATGCTATCTAGCCCTAAGTGATACCACCTCACTCCAATCCCCAATGCCTTTACCATTGCGGGCCCTGACCCGTACGTAGTAAATTTCGTCTGGGGTGACCGGGATGACGTTGGCCCGGGTGGTGGTGGTGTTCAGGATGTTGCCCCAGACTATTTCTTCGCTTCCCTCGGGCTTCGTCCCCGCCTGGTATTCGTATTCCCGGGCTTTTTTAACGGGTTCAAAATCCAGACGCATCTGGCCGCTTTGCCTGCCGTCTGATACGAGCACCCGCAGCACCCGATCAGGTGATTGGGTAGCTTGGGGCTGTGCCCCGAGCGGAAACCCTGAACTATACAGCATGGGGGCATTGCCGTCGGCTGTTAAGTTTATATTGATCGACAGTTTTCTCATCGCGATCTGCAGCGCTTCCTTTGCCTCTTTCTTCAAGCTGAAATCCAGCGTGCTTCCCTTGCGGTTGGCTACGTCCAGCTTTACCCGATAATCATCCACCAATGCTGTAAAATCAGCCAGGGTTGGAGTTGGCGTTGGAAAATTGGGGTTACCGGTCAGTGCCAGTACCACCCCGCCTGCCAAAGTTGACAGTTCGTGATCGTTCAATCGATCGTAGTTGGTTAATACTTTATTTTGTCTCATGTTATTTATTTTTTTGTTGTTATCCAATCAGCTACTTGATATATCGTCTTTATCAGTCTTTTCTTTTTATAGACCCCTTGTGCGGAGGGGCCGGCGCGGATCGGGTTGGATGTGTTGCCTTCCACAGTGATGCACCAGGTGCCGTCCCATTGGTCTACAAACCCGCAGTGGCCAATGCGTTTTAGCTCGGAAAAATAAATACCGAACACATCGCCTATTTTTATGACTCCCCTGTCCGTTGCTGTATTGCGGGTCCAAATGACCCGATTTGCTGGAAATAAAGCTGGAGCCCAGCCATTTTTAGGATTGTTGATACCCGCCTTCCCCAAGTTCCAGCATACGAAGGCACCGCAATAAGAAAAATTACCCCGAAGATTTACGTACTGTAGATATTCCTGCACCCGGGCGCCATCGTTATGGCCGGTAAATTCCCGCACGCCGATTTCGGCGGTGTAGATATGGCGGAGGGTTTGACGCGTTGACGTTTCGGGACACCTTCCCACCTTTTCTACAACAAAACCACAAACACCCCAAAAAATAACGACACTAGTATTAAAAATAATCCAGTAACGATTTTGGTTATTAAACATGCTGATACTCCTTTCTTTATAACTGTTTCATCTTCATCCCAATCATTTGCACCGATCAGGGTGTCGCGCACCATGCGCACGAATAGCCAGGCCATCACTACAAAAACATCTACGATGAGTACTGTTAGCGAGAGTTCGCTGAGGATTCCGGGATCCAGGGATCCGGCACTGGGGTCAAACCAACGGATCAGTGGCCCGCTATAGATAAACAGGCATAACCACAGCCCTACCTGACCCACTACCGCCAGCATCCTCCACCCTGGCCATGTTTTTCTAAGTTCACTTTCCACTACCGGAAAGCCATCCATCCCGATCAACGGGAAAACCGATTGTTTTACTTCATTTTTCATTTTTTACTCCTTTTTAATTTTTCATGCCACAAAAATGTGCACATCTCACTCACAGAAAAAAAACTGCGACAAACCAAGACAACTTGCGACAGATCCGCGCAATTGCGACAATAAAATGCGGTCTATTGTCGCAGTTTGCATTTTAACAAGGGCATTTCGGCAAAAAGAAACGGTTCTTTTGTCGCACGTCAATGCTTTGTTGCAGAACGAATGCGACGGAATAGCCTGCAAACCAGCCAATGAGGATATGCTTAGCGTAATTTACAGCTAAACAAACCAATGTAAACAACAGACAACTCCATCGATACAACATAAAACCATGCGTCCATAAACAACATTTATACATTGATAAACAGTGTTTTAAATAATTAATACATCAAATCATCCAAAAAGAAATTACCCTGAAAACAGGTGTTTAGAGATAGTCCGTTGTTGTCGGCTAACCAGTCATAACCAATCCTCATCGGCTAGCCGATGGTTGTCGCTGGAGGGATGTCGTTTTGCGAAATTAAGCAGGCGTTATACCTTGCTATAGGTGTGCGCCCCTTTTTGGTGGGGTTGCTTCATGTGCTGCACGTCTTCCATGTTGTAATAGCCGCGACGGCCCACATTAAATAAGGGCGTCAGAAGTTTTTTATACAGATGGCGGTAGAATGTCGCACGGTGGATGCCCAAATAGTCGCAGATCCAGGTAATGGAAACGTGTTGCGGGATTTTTTCAGTAGCTGGATCCGGATCGGGAGCTATGGTGGGGACCAGGTGTACGTCAGGAGTGGGTTGAGGCCAGTGTTGTTGGCTCATTTGCCAAACCCAGGACTCCAGGCGTGAAATGGACCCGTTTAGCTGCAACCATTGGGCAGCCTGGTTGGTAGCACCTGTGCTCAGCAGCAGGACAATGTGCCTGAGCAATTCATTGGTTACATTGAGTTGTAGTTGAAGTGTATGCATAACGTTAAGTTTCAACCATATCCATCAAGGCCGCTATCACCCTACTCACCTGCTCCTTCACAGCCTTTTCATCCAGGCCCAACAGCCTGCCGGCCTCCAAGCGAATGCCCCAGGCACCTGGCTTGTCGCCAAAAAAATCATCCTCCCCCAGCACCGTAATCTGGTACGTATCCTTTAACCGCTGTTTGATTCCAGCGGGAAACTGCCGGTCTATGGGTTTCAGGTAAAAGCTCAGCCCAACTTCCGGCTGGATGCCCCATTCCATAAACAAGTTGGCCTCTTTAAGTACCTCGGTGATCCAGCCACGCGTTTTGCGGATACGGCGTTCCATGCCTTTATGATAGGTATGCAGGACCCCTTCTTTTAACAGGGCTGACACCGCTAAGGCCGTATGCTGTTCGCTGGTCGTATTTAAGGGCTCTAAATAGGCCGCAATGCTAGCCAGCAATTCCAGGTCCCTCCCTGCCAGAAAATAAACATCGGCTCCATCGGGCAGTGCCCTGCCCAATCCGCGCATATATAGCAAGCGGGCGTCCGGAAAATGACTAAACAGGCCACCCGCTACCCCAATGGCATCCCAGTTTTCTGCCATGATATCATCCTCTATAATATAAAAAGGATACGTTTGCTGCATGGCCACCATTTTTTCCAGCAGGTTTTTAGGCAGGGATACCATCGTCGGGAAATGATACCGGGGCATAAGGTACAGCACATCCACCCCATCTTCCGCTTGGCAAAGCGCTTCAAAAGCGGCTATATTAAATTCATTATGTATTAACGGCAGCCCAATAATGCGGTAGCCCTTTGCTTTCCAAACAGCGGCCAATTTACTACAGCCCGGCGTGAGCATCACCATAACGTTGGCATTTACCCGCTCCTTTTTCTTAGCCAAGGATGCTGCCAGGGCACGGTTTATCCAATTACGGTGTTGCAAGCATAGCAATTCATTCGGCTTCACCTGGACAGCCAGGAAGTCGTACAGCAATTTCCGGCCCACTTCGCATAGCTGCCGGTTTATATTGGCCGGATCTGACGGGCCTTCCTGCTGGGCCTTTTTTATGGCTGCATTATATGCGTTATGCAATTGCACCAACTGCCTGTTTTTGGCCGGATATACCGATCCATCAAAAGACCAGACCTGCTCATTCCCCCGTTCACCTAATTCTCGGAATTCCAATGCCTCCGTTTTTCCCAGCACGATGCTACCAGCACCGGCATTGCCTTTAATATAGCCACCGGCTTTCAACTGGTCTGCCGCCTGCATGATGGTCGATTTGCTCCAGCCAACTTCCACATGCATCTCATCCCATGTGGGTAATTTATCGCCAGCACTCAGCCATTTATTTTGAATAGAAAAGATAACCTCATTTACAATGGCTTGATATTTGTATTCGCCATTGCTGTGTCGGGTTTTGATGCGTATAAGTAGTTGTCGTTGGTTTTCTGTCATATAGAAGCGCCAGTATCAAGGCGGCAAACATACCAAAGACCTTTTTTAAACGCAACACAAAAAAAAGAAACTTCACATAGTCCGGTCTTTTTTAAAAAACTTAGTACGGTTTTTTTATTTGGATAAATTAGAAAATCCCTGTACCTTAGCATCCTGATAACATTAAAAAGAAATGACACCGGACCTTACCCCTGCAACAGAAAAAGAAATCCTGGAAAGGTTGCGGGAAGGTGATCGCGCTGCATTTACCCGGCTCTATCATACCTATAAACACCGGCTGGGCGTTAACCTGAAACGATTGCTGCGCCGGGATGACCTGGCCGAGGAAGCTTTACAAGAGCTGTTTATGAAGGTTTGGATCAACCACACCCAAGTAGACCCTGACCAACCGGTAAAAGCCTACCTCTATAAAATAGCCGAAAACCTCGTTGCCGACCATTTCCGCAAGGCCGCCCGTGACCAAAAAGTATTTCAACAGTTTATTCAGGAATACCGGGAGGAAGAAAATAACAACATTGATGCCTGGATCACCCGCAAAGAAAACCGCGAACTGGTCTTCAAAGCCTTAGAAGGGCTCCCTCCTCAACGCAAAAACGTCTTTTCCCTCATTAAACTCGAGGAAAAAAGCTACGAAGAGGTCAGCCAGATGGTGGGCATTTCGGTCAATACG
This sequence comes from bacterium A37T11, assembly GCA_900109895.1. Lineage (GTDB taxonomy): Bacteria > Bacteroidota > Bacteroidia > Sphingobacteriales > Sphingobacteriaceae > A37T11. Next base: position 168,916 of record FOBR01000007.1, on the reverse strand, counting down.
ATACACGACCATGTCAAAAAGGCTAATTCCTTTCTGAAAGAACACCTGAACCAAGACCTTTTGATGCTTATTCTGGCGGCGAACATTGTCCACGGCCTCTGCTAAACACCAGCCCACAGAATTTTTTATCACTCACAATCAAAACCTTATAAAATAGTTCAAAAACAGAGCCACCGAACTTTTGCTGCCAAGCGTATTAGGTTCAAAATTTAGGAGAATAGCTTTGAATACCGAACAGATCATAACCCTTTTTAAAAAGTACCTGAACCAGCAGGCCACCCCCGAAGAAATCCGGGAACTGCTCCGGTATTTTGATCTGGAAGACGACCAAAGCACCCTCCGTACCTTAATTCATCAGGAACTACAACAACTTGACGCACAAAACGAAATACCGGCATCCGTCCAGGAATTCGTCCAACACCTCGACGAAACCCTACCAGCTGCCATAGACGAATATGAGTCCAGGAAAACGATCCGCAAAATACCCCTATTAAAATATGCCGCCATCGCCGCCCTGTTTATTATAGCCTTAGCCATAGCCCTATACTTTTTTAGAAGTGATTTCATCGTAAATCGTAAATCTAAACTCGTAAATCAAGACATTTTACCTGGCTATAACCAAGCCACGCTGACTTTAGCTAATGGTAAAATAATAAGTTTAGATTCAGCGCAAAGCGGAATCATTGTTCAGGACGAAGATATTAAATATCAAAATGGTGAATCTGTTTCAGGCCGTCATCCCGGACCTATATCAGCCAAAACATCCCCAAAGTCGGGTGAGATGCTGAATCAAGTTCAGCATGACGCGCTGTTGCAACTTAGTACTCCTAAGGGTGGTCAATACCAAATAATACTCAGCGACGGAACTAAGGTTTGGCTCAACGCAGCCAGTACCTTGAAATATCCAAGTCGATTTTCAATAAGTAAAAGAGAAGTCGAAATCAATGGCGAAGCATTTTTCGAGGTAGCTAAGGTTAAGGATCAACCATTTATTGTAAAAAGTAGGGGGCAGCAGGTTGATGTCATAGGTACCTCCTTTAATATTTCATCCTATGAGAATGAAGAATCTATTATTACTACCCTTCTTGAAGGATCAGTTAAGGTATCAAAAGGTGGACATACAGAATTTATAAAACCAGGACAACAGTCAATGGCAACGGACAAGATTACTATCAATACTGCTGATATTGATGCAGCAGTAGCCTGGAAAAATGGCAAGACTTACTTTAAAGATGCAGACATCCCTACCATTATGCGTACAATAAGCAGGTGGTACAATGTGGATGTCGTATATAAAGGTAAAATCAAAAAAGAACTTTTCACAGGAGGTATTTCCCGCAGTTCAAACCTATCTAGTTTGTTAAAAATACTGCAATCTGGTGGAATTCATTCAAAAATAGAAGATAACAAGTTAATAATAACACCATAATTAAAAAAATTTAACATTTCATTTAAAAAAATAAATTAAAATAATTAAAAGTGTATTACGAATTTTAGGTAATATTTATTTAATATTCAGTAATTTAATTCATAAATATAATATAAAATCAAAACTATGTCACTACAACCATTAACCCCTACCGGTGTTGCCAACAAAGTTGCTGAATTATATGCTTTATCTGATACATTGCTTTTCGCACAGGCTGATTCTGTTGAATCCGACTTTCGTGCTTGGATGGCTGTAAATTTTACATTAACAACTGCACAAAGTGATTTTTTGAGCAGGATTAATGATCATGCAGCTAAGTATTATGGGGCGCAATCGTCGGTTGCGTTCAGATCACGTCTGTCGGTTTCACTTTCAACGCCATCGCCCGAACACTCTCATAAATGGATAGATTCCGTAAGTAGCCTGATTGTTTCTACGAATGCAGATGGCGTACTTCAAACTACGGGTTCGCTAACATTTACGATTGAATATCGTGCTGCATAAATTGACCATATAAAGTGATAAGCACTGTATGTTTTAGTACTTCAAAACGTATTAAATGATAATAACAGTGGTAATTAATTATCACAAAAAAAGCCGGCTGGGTGCTTCCAACACCCGCCGGCCTATTGGGCCAATAACCGGTCAAACCGGAAAATCCTTCTAACGATTTAACTATTAACCCTAACTAAACAAAAGTATGCAAATTTTTACGCTCTCCTACTGGGGGCGGCTTATTAAAACACTCTTGGTTATGAAGCTTTCTTTACTTCTTATCTTCCTGGCTTGTTTTAAGGTGTCTGCCTCCGTTCATGCACAAACCATTACCTTAAATGAGAAAAACGCACCGCTTGCCAAAATCTTCAAACAGATAGAGAAGCAGAGCGGATATAGTTTCTTTTATAAAAATGACCTGCTTAAAAATACTGCCCTTGTAACTATTCACATTGATCATGTCAGTCTTTCTGAGGCACTGGATAAATGCTTTGCCGGACAACCGCTTATTTATGAGATTGTGGATAATACAATTATTGTAAAAGCAAAGGAAAAATCATTGCTCCCTAAAGGTAAACGCATGAGCAACCCATCGCAGAAAATTATTGGTAAAGTTACCGATACTACGGGCACCTATCTGATGGGGGCCAGTATTTCGATACAGGGAAAGGCAGAACGCTTTACCACTGGTCCAAATGGCGAATTTAGTTTTGAGGCCGAGACTGGCGACCTGGTTACGGTATCCTTTGTCGGATTTACCCCATATCTTTTCACAGTTTCTGAAAATATGCCATTTCAGGATATAGTCCTACACCAGCTTAATAATAAATTGAACGAAGTGGCTATTGTCGCCACAGGCTACCAAAACATTTCCAAGGAAAGGGTGACAGGCAGTTTTGTACAGCCCATTAAAGAAATGTATAGGCAGCGGGTTTCAACAGACCTTATATCGAAATTATCGGGTATTACAAGCGGGTTGGTTTTTAATTCCAATACATCTGCAGCAGCCAATGGATACGACATTAATATCCGTGGCCGTAATACAATTTTCGCAAATGACCAGCCTCTTATTATAGTTGATAATTTTCCATACTCCGGTGATATATCTGATATAAATCCCAATGATTATGATGAGCCTACGATCTTGCGCGATGCGGCAGCTGCGAGTATTTGGGGTGTACGTGCAGGGAATGGTGTTATTGTCTTTACCAGCAAAAAAGGCAGGGCTAACCAGCAACTAAAAGTATCTTTTAATGCAAACCTGACGGTATCGGGAAGGCCCGACTTAAAATACAACCCGAACCAGCTTGATGCCTCTTCTTATATCGACATGGAGGGATTTTTATTTAAGAACGGGTTTTATGATGGCAGTCTTAGTAATACCAGCTCTTACCCTGTGATTTCCCCGGCAGTGGAGCTTTTTGCAGCTAACCCCACAGACCTTGATAAACAGTTGGATAAACTGAAGAACTACAATATAAACGACCAGCTTAGCAAATATTTTTATCAAAAAGCCGTCAACCAGCAATATGCGTTGAACCTCTCCGGTGGTTCGGATAAGGCGATATATTATTTCTCTGCCGGTTACGATAAGGACCTGCCAACACAAAAAACTAATACTTTTCAAAGAATAACCCTTAATTCACAGAATTCCTTTTATCCAGCAAAGGGCCTGGAGATAAATACAGGCATTTATTTCATCCAGGGGATAAATAAAGGCGGGAGTAATCTTTTAGCACTTAGCAATACGCTCTTCCCTTACTCGCAGGTGGCCGATGCCAATGGAAGTGCTTTACCTATAGTATATGGATACAGGCAAAGTTACGTGCAAAGTGCTTCAGAGAATGGTTTTTTAGATTGGAAATATTATCCGCTTAATGAACTCGGTGCGACCGATAATACGGTAAAAAATCTAAACATCAGGCTGAATACTGCCTTAAAATATAAATTTATCCAAGGGTTTAGTGGCGAGATTCGTTACCAATACCAACGGGGAAATGTGCAAAGCAGTATTTATAACAGCCAGGACACGTACTACACCCGCAACCTGATTAACATGTTTTCAAATGTTATTGATGGTAAGGTGAATGGTTATAACATCCCCTTAGGCGGTATTCTTAACCAGGGAAATTCAAATTCGATAGCACAAAATTTCAGGGGCCAGTTAAATTTTGACAGGTCTTTTGGCGATCATTCCCTTACTATACTGGCGGGGTACGAGTTGTCGCAAACCACAAGTGAGGGAAATAGTTCTGTGCTTTACGGCTATAATAATGATCTCGCAACCTTTACCAATATAGATGCCGTAAATTATTTTCCAATCAATCCCACAGGTGGATATTCGCAAATTAATAGCGGGCTTAGCGTCAATGGAACATTGGTCCGCATCCGTTCAACTTTCGCAAACGCCTTATACAGCTATAAAAACCGTTATTACATTTCGGGCAGCAGCCGTATTGACGGCACAAATTATTTTGGCGTATCGACCAACCAAAAAAATGTCCCACTTTGGTCAATTGGTGGTAAGTGGGATATTTCCAAGGAAAAATTTTATCATTTGTCATGGGTGCCGACACTCTCTTTTAGGGGAAGTTACGGCTACAACGGAAATATGGATTATTCGGTTACAGGCATGACCACGTTCCAATATTACAGTAATGCGCGTTATACAGGACTGAATTATGTGATGATTTCCAATATCGGCAATCCTGACCTCCGCTGGGAGAAAACAGGCATAACAAACTTCGCCATTGATTTTAGTACCCAAGACAACATTTTGTCCGGCAGCCTGGAATATTTTATTAAAAAGGAAACCGATATTTTGGGCGACCGGTTATTTCCTTCAAACAGTGGTATTACGTCCTTGCGTGGCAACTATTCGGACATGAAAGGCAGGGGATTTGATATTACACTTACTTCAAATAACCTTCGTGGTGCATTTAAATGGAACACCACAGTTTTATTCAGTCATGCTACCGATAAAGTTACGAAGTATGATATTGAGCCCTATACAACCGCTTTGGTAAGTGCTGACGGAAATATGACGGGCGCATCCCCAGTAGTCGGAAAGCCCGTTTTCGGTCTTTATGGTTTTAAATGGGCCGGGCTTGACCACGGCACTGGAAATCCATATGGATATATTAATGGTGAACAAAGCCAGGACTATAATTCGATCCTTAACAACACCCCTTTAACTGACCTGATTTACGCAGGCCCTGCACGCCCCACCTACTTTGGCGCCATCAACAATCGCTTTTCATACAGGGGCTTAAGCCTGGCCGTGCAGATCAGTTACAAAATTGGATATTATTTCCGAAAGCCTACCATCAATTATAGTAAAATGGCGATATCATCCGGTGATGCTTTCTTATATGTTAACAGGGATATCAATGCCAGGTGGCTTCAGACGACAGGAAAAGGAAAATACAGGCAAGGCATAGAAAAAAAAATGAAAGTGTCCCGTGCTGCTAGTCCTAGATGACTGCGTTTTTGTGTTATTTGTAGCATTTCCATAATTGCAAGTTAATCTGTTGTCAAAATTCTACTGTTTACTGTCCCCACTGGCAACATTTTTTTTGTTGGAAATTCCTAACCTCCAAAATAAAAATGGCCGGGCAATTGGTCAGCCAATGATTCACTTAACAATGGTTAATGAATTGAGCTTCTCACTTAGCTCTACCGACATTGCCTTTTGGAGAATTTCATTAGAGAGGTTTGTTAAGTCCTGTAAATCCTCCTTGGGGACATTTGCTAATTGCCGGGTCGTGTCGTCACCGCCGGAGAGGCCCCGCTTAATAATCTCATTTAAAAGCAATACATTCTTACGTGAAATCTTAAGGTCGATCTTCACCACTTCACTCATCCCTGGCGTACTCAATACCGTATCGAATACCTGTGCCACTACATTTGTCGTCATAATACCACGTGTTTAATTAAACAATAAATTACCATACAAAAATAGCCGGTATACAAATATGCATCCTGATCAAAATATGGTCAGGATAGGTAAAATCCATCCTGTCGTTTTACATTTGTTTTCAGTAAACTGAATGTGAAAGAGAAAATGTGCGGTTATGGAATTCAGGGAAAAGCGGCTTTCGATTAGTGGGGCCAAACAAATTGACATGATAAACTTCCTGTCAGGGATGGGCATCGAAACGGCTAAGGTATGTAATAATAATAACCATTGGTACCACACAAATTCTCTATGAGAACGATAAAAACGATGTATCACAAAAAATTAAACGCAGACCGAATTTTTTCAAACTTAGATCTTGAACTAAGTCGCAAAAAATAAACAGATTTATTTACATTGTATTTATAAGGGCAGAAGAGCCTTAATAAGCTCAATCCCTTATTCTAGCAAGTTTATTTGACTAACTTTTCATCCATTGGAACTGAATAGCGGAGCCAATTCCCCTCACTTCCCCTCTTCAACCACCTGCACCGAACCACCAGCACTATACCCATAAAACTGAATATATACCAGCGTACTATCAGGCTTACGGATTACATAACTCCTTACCGGCTCGTTTGCATAGTCTATGCTGCCTTCTTCACCAGCATATTGTGCATGTTCCTGAAAGTAGGCTACCTGGTCTTTGCGCAATTTCCCATCAAACATCTTCACACCTCCCTTGGCAGTAATACTTTCTTCCAGCTGCCGTAAAAAATAAGGAGCAGACCACTCGCGGTCACCAGAATCGGTAACAAATGTTTTATAGGCTTTTCCTTTAATTAATACTAAGCTGTCTCCTACCGGAAAATACAACTCGTCATAGTCCCTTAACAAAGGCTTATTAAGCGGAATGATTCCTGCAGGAAGTTGAATGTAGGGAAACGCTCCGGATATCTTTTCGGATACCTTTACCGATGCCACATCAAATAATCTTCCGCTTTTTTGCTCGGTGCTTGCAACAGTGGGTTGGCTGTTGTTTACATCCGTATCTTGGCTATTAACTGCCCTGTTTTTGCTGCCTCCACCGCATCCTGCCATCAAGAGGGTAGCTAGGGCTGGTATAAATAGTAATCTTTGCATAGTAGTGGCCAAAGATAATTAAACCGAGTAAATATTTGCACTTACTCCGGTCTTTTTTTCAAAACTTAGTATGGCCTTTATGGTTATACCCACAAAAACTTTTGGCCGATATTGGATACTTCAATATTAGTACTCAAATATTAAAAATTTGTTTTTTGTAATTTTATTTCTTATTTCGGAATAAACAACCTATTTTTGTATTTGAATAGTAAGAAATGAGGATTGTCACATTTGCAAGGATTAGGGAATTTTCAACGGTGTATCCGGATGCAGATGTTGCCTTAAGAGACTGGTACAAGAAAGTCGAAGCAAGTACGTGGGCAAATTTTGCTGATATAAAAAATACGTTTAATAGTGTGGACAACGTAGGCAATAACCGATATGTCTTTAATATTAGAGGCAATACGTACAGGCTGGTAGCCATTGTTATCTTTGCTTCCCAAAAATTGTATATCCGGTTTATTGGTACTCATAAAGAATATGACAAAATAGATTGTGCAAATATTTAGGTTATGATTAAGTCAGAACAACAATACAAAGCTGCTTGTGAAAGGATTGAAGAACTTTTACAGATTGTTGGAAACGAAACACCATCAGATAACAAGGATTTTATAGAGCTGGACTTATTGTCAGATCTAATAGCTGATTATGAAGATCTGCATTATCCGGTTGAGCCTCCATCATTATCCGAGGTCATTAAGTTGCGCATGTACGAAATGGACCTTAACCAAGCCGAATTATCCGCCATCCTCGACGTTAGTCCGTCGCGTGTCAGCGAATACCTCACCGGCAAAAGCGAGCCTACGTTAAAAATAGCGAGAACCATCAGCCGTAAGCTAAAGATCAATGCAGCAACTGTACTGGGTGTAGAGTTGTAAGTTACTTGCTTAATAAAGAGGATGCTTCTAAGCAATTTTATCTAAAGTTTGTAGCTATGAGGTTCCCAGAGGCAAGGAGCGTTCAAAATTTATACTTATATTAGCGCCATGAAGAATTTACCCGTTGGCGAACAATCGTTTGAAAAACTCAGAAAAGGTGATTTTGTCTATGTAGACAAGACCCCCTATATCCATCGTTTGCTGACAACCAGCGCCGGATATATCTTCCTGAGTCGCCCCCGGCGTTTTGGCAAAAGTTTGTTACTAAGCACAATCAAGGCTCTTTTTGAGGGTAAAAAGGAGTTGTTTAAGGGGCTTTATGTCGAAGGCAAGATGGATTGGGAAATATATCCGGTGATCGTGTTGGATATGACTTTGAACTCAGAAAGTCCCCATACCCTGAAAACGGGCCTATCCCGTTTGTTGCAAACCATCGCCGAATTGAACGGTGTGGAAATTGATGATGATCCTAATTCGCCCTCAGACATGCTGGGTCAGCTAGTCCGTCGACTTTATATAAAGACCGGAAAGCAGGTGGTGGTATTGGTAGATGAGTACGATAAAGCTATTTTAGACAAGATTGATGACCTGGATCTAGCCAATGAAATGCGGAAGGTACTTTATACATTTTATGGGGCATTAAAAGCCTCTTCCGATTACCTGAAGCTTTTGGTAGTCACGGGTATTACAAAGATCAGCCAGACAACGATCTTCTCAGGGTTCAATAATCTGAACGACATTAGCTTTGATGCGCAATATGCGGGCATCTGCGGGTATACTCAGCAGGAACTTGAAGCGTATTTTCCTGATTATATACAGGCAACGGCTCAGGCCAACGACACAACCAAGGCAGAAACCCTTGCTGAAGTAAAGCTTTGGTACAACGGGTATAGCTGGGATGCAGAGACTTTTGTGTATAATCCGTACTCGGTGCTCTTGCTCTTTGATAAAAGCCGCTACAAGCCGTTCTGGTACAGCAGCGGCACGCCAACATTCCTGCTGAAACTTCTAAAAACCAAAGATACGCTGGAAAAAGTACTGAAGGAATCCATCCGTGTGACGGAGACCTTTACTGAGGGTCAGCGGATCGAAAGCTTAAACAGCCTGGCCTTGTTGTTTCAGGCAGGTTACCTGACGATTCATGCGTTTGACCGGAAAGAGGGGTATTATTACCTGCAGATACCGAACGAGGAAGTGCGTACGGCCATATCGGAGTTGGTATTAACGGATTTGACCAATGAAGACCTGCCTGCTCTGCACGATCTGGGCATCAACATGCGGGAAGCGTTTGCCAAAGGCGACACTGCCGCTGCGATGGATAACCTGGATAAATTACTTTCTAATATTACCTACGACACGCAAACTACCAATAAGAACGAAGGGTTTTACCATGCGCTTTTCCAGCTGGCAATGATCCTGGCCAATATTAATCATCAATCAGAAAGCCATACCGGTACGGGCCGGACCGATTCGGTACTCAAATTCAAAGACCGGGTGTATGTGGTGGAGATTAAATACGCCAAAACCAAAGAAGCACTTTCAGCTTCGGTCAAAGAAGCCATGAGCCAAATTGAAGCTACTGGCTATGCTAAACCCTTCTTAAATCAAAAGAAAAGGATTCATAAGCTCGCCATCGCTTTCACCAAAGGCGACATTGCCTTTCAAGAAGAGGTTTCGAACTAGTTTATTGGTTCCTTTAGAAAAAGAATTGCACTCACTCTGGTCTTTTTTTCAAAACTTAGTATGGCCTGATCCCCTACCCTTTTCCGATATTGGCTGCTTTAATAGCAAGCGCCTATGGAAGAGATATACCGTTTTGGTCACTGGATTACCCAAGAACTCAATCCTGGGGTTGGGGAAGGGATGGCAGACCCTGCATTAACATCCTTGCGCACGCAACTAAAAAATGGCATAATCCTGGTCGGGGAGCATGTTTTTCGGTCGGTGGCCCTGTCTGGCAACCCCGAAATAGCCATCCTCAACCTGTGCATCCGGCAGGATCTGTTGGTTGACTACAGCAACCAACTTTGGCAATATGCCCACCATGGTACTTCAGCACATCCGTTTTACGGGTTATGGCAGCAAGGTATGCGCAGCCTGGAAGAGACGATCGCCTCCCTGCACATCCTCTACCCAGCTGGCCAGCACCGGTACCTTCGGATTCCGGATTTTGCGGCTGCGCAGGTGGCCCCAGCTTTTAAAAACCTGCGCAAACGGCTCATAAACTCTTTGCGTATGGCTCCGGTGAGCCCGCAATGGGAATATTTGATGGGCGACTACTTTTTGCCTCTGTGTAAAGGTACAGGCCATCTATTGAGTTTTCATCAAGTGGCTTATGGCCAAAAGCTGGGCCGTGCACTGGAAAACATGCTGCATGCGGACGGGCCGGAGACGGAAACCACCCTGATACAAGAGCTGGTTTACTTAAATTTTAACCACTACCCCATTCAACGCTTCCTCAAACAGCAGATAACCGATATGGCTATTGGAGATGATGCTGAAAAGAAACTGCGCTACTACCGCCTGCAGCTGGAGCACCAGGAAGAAAGCCGCAAATATTATTATGCCGCCGACCGCAATTCTTTGCGGGAATGCCTCATCGCCCGGATCAACTTTGAGCTAAGCCACCTTGATTTGAATAGCCCTCCCCTCACCCAAAAAGTCAAAGCCACCGTGTCTGCACCTCAACTGTCCATCCTGGTGCAACTGTGGATAGACCTGGGCATCTTCCCCAAGGAGTATACGAAAAAACAGGTGATGGAGGCACTGGCATCAGTGATCAATACCCGCGGACAGAAAGAAGAACTGAGTGTAAAAAGCCTGCTCAACCACAGTAAAGATCCTTCGCAGCATACGCTGGAAGGGGTATATTATTTATTGCTGGCCATGATACTCCGTTTGTTTAAGGAATATCCGGACTTGTTGGATAATCTAAAAACCTCCGAAAAGCAGGCGTGGAAAACGTTGATGAGCGGAATTTAACGGTTTTCCTGACACCACCCCCTCTCCTATTAAAAAAATTTTTAATTTTTTTTTGCGTTTAGTATACTCCAAACACCATCTTTTAGGGATTATTCCGGGGTGGTGCGCCACGAACCACTGTTTTGCGGTTGATAAACTACCTTATTTTGTGGTATGAAAACAGCAGCAAAAAAAGAGTTGATCGTAAATGTCCTGACGGCAGTGATATCCCTGACGTTGCTCTTTGCCGCATGGGATCAGCTGACCGACCTGGACAAGGCGCGGGAGCAGATGGATGAACAGATCTTTACTGAAAAGTTGGCGCATATCATCGCCTGGGCGCTGCCTGTATTGCAGCTGATCTTGGCAGCGCTGTTAAGCTACCATCCCACACGGTTGTATGGCTTGCGGGCGACCTTACGGATGCTGGCCGTGTTAACCGGCTACCTCATCCTGGGGATGGCCGGGAGCTTCAAAACACAACCCTGTGCCTGTATGGGCTTTTTGGAGAAAGGTTCTTTTATGGCCAACCTGCGCTTCAACACAATCTTTATCTTACTCGCTATGACCGTCCTTGCCCTACAGAAGGGCTGGCTCTCATATATCAACAGATGGTTACACCGTTTAAAAGTGCGAAAGGAGGTGGCCAGGAATAGTGGATGACCAGCGACAGCAGGGCAAAAGCCGGCCCTGCGCAGAACTGAGAAGTAACGATCACCAGGCGAAGGCTTCAAGGGCCATGGTGGCAACAAACAAATTAAACTTTTTACTGCAATGAGAAAATTGCTTTTACAGGTGAATACGTTCACCGTAGTGGGTGCCCTATTGATGGGCGTAGTGATGATGTCTTTTAAGGAAGACAAGACTAAAAAGGTGGCAACGGTTGTTTACGGTGTGCTGAGTCAGGATTCAGGAAATCACCGTTTATACATCACAGCCAGTCCGATCAGCACTACTAGTGGATCATGTGGTCTTGCTAGCTATCCATGTAGAATCAGCTTTGAAGAAGGCGATGTGACCATTCAGGGCGACGCTGCAAATGGTTGGTATGTAGACGATGATGCCGACTTCACTACATCGGGCAACGGTCCGTATGCTAACTGAGGTTAAATAATCTGGCAACAAAAACGGCTGGATGCGTGGTCCAGCCGTTTCAGGTTAATGCACATCCTTAATTAGTTGGGTAATCTGTTCCGTAGAATAATGATTGACTGTATCAATCGCTGCGTGCAGGTTACCCTTTTTATCTATTATAAGGAGATAAGGGAAACGCTCTACATCATAAAAAGTAAGTAAGGCATGTTGGAATCCCTTACCCCCAGTATATACATTGATAAGCTTGGACGAAGTATAGTTACCCCCTGCAACGCTTTTCAACCAACATTTCCGATCTTTATCCGTAGATACCGATATGAATACCACCTCATTTTTTGAAAGAAACTCGTTTTCTATGCCCGATAAAACGTGTTGATAAAAATAGGCACAACTGCTGCAACCGGTATACCAAATATCAATAACAACCACTTTCCCTTCGAAATCAGCCAGATTTATGAAGTGCCCTTCGCTATCTTCCAACCGAAATGCGGGAACAGGTTTACCAACTTGCTGTCCCTGCACCTGCAGAAGACCGATCACCCATGTAACGAAGACTATTATAACCTGTTTCATATTTTGTTAACGTTGATTTTGAGGTAGCTGACTGATGGCGGCTTCCTTGGGTGGAATGGGATAGGTGTAACGAGGACTGTTTGGTAGCAGTTCATAATCTGTTCCATTTAACGAGCGTCTTAATGTCGTTGCCAGAGCCGGATCTTGGTTTAGCCTTCTGAGATCCGTCCAGCGGGTACACCGGACCACCATTTCCTTTCGCCTTTCTTTTAACACGGCTTGCAGCGTATTACCAGCGCTTTCGCGGGTCAATGGAAAATAGTATCCGGTTTCGTAGCGATGAATCAATAGTTCATTTAAGTCCGCCAAGGCACCGTCCTCGTCCCCCAAACGTGCCCGGCATTCAGCCCGGTTCAGGTATACTTCATCAAGCGCCAAGCCGGCAAAGGGATTGGAATCTCCGGAATACATGCTTTTAAAATGAGGAAGACCCGTGGTTGCGTCTTGCAGGAAGAATACTTGTTTACGCAAGTCATGATCTGCATATAACGGATATAGGAGAGAGTCTACAAATATTCCGGTATTCAAAAAGACGCCACTCGTACCGCTGGCATTGACCGAAAACACTACTTCTTGGTTGTCCGGATAGCCAAAACGATAATCGGGATAAAGTTGGTTATAGTCCAGTAATTGCACATAATAACTTAAACACTGGTCCGCATAGGCCAACGACTGCTGGTAGTTCTGCATGGTTAAATACACTCTGCTTAAAAAGGCACAGACGGCTGCCTTTGATGCGCGCACTTTGTTTACAGCTTGATAGTCTTCCGGCAGCATTTCAAGCGCTTTTTCTGAGTCAAGGATAATACTGGCAAATGTTTTTGCGACAGTTGACCTGAAAATACGTTCTGTAGGTAAGGACGTATATTTAAGCGGGATGCCCAAGTCCATATTGGCAGTGGCTGGACGGTAGGGTTGCCCGTAGACCTCTTGCAGCAAATAGTGCTGGTATGCCCGAAAAAACAGGGCATGTCCCTTCACTTCCCTGAATGCGGCCGATTCATGGCTACCACTAAGGCTTTCCAGTCCTTCAAGCACGACATTGCAATAATAGATCTTACCATAGGGTGCATTCCAGTCTTGGGTAACACCTGAACCACTGTTCCCGTCGTAAATATCTGCTTTCCAAATATAAGCGTTTTGCAACCGGATGTCTTTGGATTGCCAAACTGAAAAAGGCACATAATAATCATCAATGCCTAACTCCTGAAGGGCCGGAGCCTGAGCATACAAGTCGCCATTAATAAGCTGTTCATACTGTTCTAAGGTTGTCAATATGGCCAGTGATCTATCGGGTACGGCATCCAGGTAACTGTTACACGACACCAGGCAGCCACAAAGGATCAATACGTTTATTCTTATATTCATGTTTATCGTTATTAGGATTATAATTCAATTTTTATCCCGCCGGAAAAGCGGGTTTGCGTATACTGATAACCATAGTCGGGATCCATGCGGCTTTTTGTCGCTTTCCAGATGAGCCCCACGTTAGCCGCCATCGCAAAAAATTGCAGGTTGCGAAAGGGGAGCCAGGTGGCCGTCTTTTTAATAATTTCATACGCCAAACGGATGTCCTGAAAGCGAATATGATCGCCTTTTTCGACTATTGCTTCTGAATTGTTATAAAAGTTATCCCGCGAAGACACCGCGGGGTATACCAGGGATGGTACCTGCGTATGGGCTTCATCGCCAGGTTTTTGCCATCTCATTGGAAAGTCTGCCGCACCTCCTGTAAAAGATCCGCCATACAGATTACTGTAGTTTAGTAAACTGTTGCCGAAGTAATACCCTATCTTAAAGGTCACATTGAATGACAAAGAAATATGTTGCCAGCCAACTGTATTTCTAATGCTTCCATAATGAACAGGCCGGTGGCTGTCTACATAGTGCAGGTCACTCAAATCAGTAGAGTTGACCATAGCGGCATAATCTTCACTGACCTGCCCGTTCAAATAACCACGTGGATTGCCATTTTGCGGATCCAGACCAGCCCAGCGATAGACATAAAAGCCATCCAAAGATTTCCCAACTTGGTAGGCCCCACTGAGGTAACTGCTGTTATTCGTTGGCGTAACACGGTATTCAGTCACCCGATTGGTAGTATAGCTATATAATACTGCAGTCTGCCAATGTAATGCGCCAACCAGGTTTTGGCTGTTAAAACTTAGGTCTACGCCCTTACCACTCATCGAAGCTGTATTGCCGCGATACGTTAGCAGCCCGCTTGCTGCCGGAAGCTCTGCATCGGCCATGAGATTACGTCCTTTCCGCTGATAAAATTCTAAGCTCCCACTAATTCGACCAGATTGCAGCACGCTAAAATCTAGGGCCGCATTGAGCGTAGCAACCGTTTCCCAGGTAAGGTCCGGATTAGGCGGATTGCTTATGTTCAGGATGGGTAGCCCATAGTTGTTGGAACCGAGGGAGCGGGCTACTAAATAGGCAGAAACTGTTTTATTAATATTGCCGCTGGTACCATAGCTAAGCCGTATGCTTAATGACGGCAACCAGGAAATCTGATAAATAGGCTCTTTGGAAATATCCCATTTGAAACCGGTAGACCACAGTGGCGACCATTTTTGGTTAGTAGCGACCCCAAAAAGATTAGATCCGTCCTTTCGCATGCTACCGGATAAGGTATATCGCTTCATGTAACTATAACTGGCATTCGCATAAAAGGACAAAAAGCGATCGGTGAGATATCGAAGGCTCTGCCCGTTTGCGATTCGTATATTCTTCCGTCCGGTGACCATGCTTGTATAAGCGTTTACAGCGTCCACGTTGCTGCTACTGGTTTGCCCCTCGTTATACCCGTAAAACCTAGAGCCATTTGCCTGGGTGTTGAGATTACTTAATTCAGCACCGATAAGTCCTTGTAGTTCGTGCGCCTGCCAGCGATGTTGCAGGTCCAGCTGCCCACGCAGATGTTGTGCTATATAGTGAGTATTTTTTAGGTCAACAATACCGCCCAATGGTATAGGCCGGCTAACCTGTCCATTCGAGGCAATGGACGAAAATTGATTGATTAAGTCGCGGGTATAGAAGGTTTCCTGGCTTTGATAATTGCGGGTTGTGGTTTGGCCATCGCCATACTGATAAAGGGCTTTGACCTTTAGCCACTCAAACAAGCGGTACCCGATATTCAGGTTAACCTTCAGATCGGATGTTTTGACAGTATTGTCTGCCAGCGCCAATTCCTCCAATGGACGGTAGCCCCAATCCAGAAGGCGTCCCTGCCCTATGGTATCTAAAAAGCCGGGATTGTACCGGGCGATGGAAAGGCTGTTCCCTTCCGCATCCGCCAGCTGTGCGTAAGGATAGGTGATTGCAGGATACGGGTCATTTAGCTGATCCTGTGTCTTGGTATAAATAATGCCTGTTTTTACTTCCAGTTTATTATCAAAAAAGCCAATGCTGTGGTTAAAAGAAAGGGATAGGCGGTCATAGGCAGATCCTACCGTTCCACCTTGATTTTTATCCCAACCGACCGATGCGTAGTACTGGTTAAAGGCTCCTCCTCCAGTCAGTGAAAGCGCATGCTGCTGCGAAATGCTTCGCTGAAAGTAATATTGGCGAAAGTCGTTCCTGGCGTCTATGCCACGATATTGATCAATGGCGGCAGCGGAATCTGCCGCAGAAATAAGCCCTTTTTTTCGTTCATTTAATAACCATACTATTGGGGAAACAGGCGGTTTACTGATATTCCCCAACGCACTGGTATAATAGCCCTGCTTAAACAGATAAGTTTCCATATCAATGTAGTCAGAGGTAGAGAGCCAGGGGGTATTGAACGGATTTTGCTTGCCTTTGGTGGCTAGGTTACTACTAAGAGAAACTCGTGTAGGTTGATTATATTTACCCTGCTTGGTCGTAATAACGATCACACCGTTACCGGCACGAGCTCCCCAAATGCTGGCCGCAGCGGCGTCTTTGAGCACCGAGACCTGAAGTACATCATTTGGATTGATGTTTTTCAGGTCGCCGTTGTACTCAAAATTATCCAGGATGATGAGCGGCTGGTCATCGGACCGGATGGTGCTGGTGCTGCGGATGGTCAGATCTACGTTTTTGGGGTTCATGTCCTGACGGTTAAACCGAAGGCCACTAACCACCCCCTCCAACCGGCTGGTGACATCTATGGAAAAACTGCGGTTGAAGAGGGTACTGTCTACCAGCACAAAACTACCAGTAGCCCGTTCTTTGGGAATGTACTGGATACCGGTGCTAACTTGTACTTCGTTTAATTGAAATACGGAGTCGGTTAAAGTTTTACGGGTCGTATCTGGTTTCTTTTCCTGACTATATGCCGCCAGCCCGAAAGAATTAAATAGCGAAAAGCATAATGCGAAAAGCGAATTGCTTTTTATTTGCTTTATTTTGGTTATTTTTAGCCGGAAATTAGGGCAATAGTGTGCCATTGAATAAAGTTTATTCATTTATTAAGTTGGTTATGAATGAATTAATAAATAGCTATACATATTTGGCTATAGCCAAAATGGAAGGGAGCTTACAGCTTACGGCCTAAAGCCTACAGCTTTACTCAGGTGCACAAATAATACGGATAGTCGGATCCTGATGAACACAGGATACGTAAACAGCGCGCGAGGTGCTGCAAGGGTAACTGGATGGTTGGTTAGTACACGTTTTTGCCATATAAAATTAGTTAGTGTATGGTAAAAACGGGTCTCCCGACAAAAGAAATGAGGTGCTGCAGATGGATGAATGCAAATCCATCGGGCGAACCCCGCTGCTTTTGTCCTTGGTGCCGCCAGGAACCGATCCGCAAACCCGGAGGTTATTGGACTAACAACAAAAGCAAGACGCGGAATCCGCCCAGGTGGATTGCATCGGCAAAGATACAAAATATCCAGCCCATGGGCGAATCACGGTCTCTCTCGTTGTTGAAACTGGCGGCTTCAGGCCGAGAGACCCGTAAAAATAAGTTGTCGATAAAGGCAAGGTCAGGCGCACTGGCGGCTCCCCTACTCTGATCGATGAAACAAAGGTAAAACAATAATTTAATAATGCAAATAAAAATAATTAATTATTTAAATATTTAAAAGTGAGTGGTGAAAGTGATAAATTTAGAATAATAGCGAGAAAATACAGGAAACATTTTACTCTATCACAAGATAATATTACTGGCCTCTATAATGGCAAACGAGGAGATTACACAGGTGTTGAATCAGGAAAAAGGACTGTAGATCTGGATTTGGCATATAAAATTGCGGCTGTCTATGGGTTAACCTATTGTCAAATGGTTAATCCTGATCAAGCTATACCAGATCTTGAAAATTTACCATTAAAAACCAAGCAGTTAATTTCTGAAAGAATGGAAAAGGGTGTTATTGAGAAAAATGATGAATTACAACTTCCTGTACACGTAAAAACAATCCTAGACTCTGGAAAACTACCCGAAATATTCACTTCCAATCAAGTTTACAGCCTATTAGAGAGGACCATTAAAAGACAGATAACAGCCAACCGCATTACGGTTTTACTTACCAAAGGCTCACTAAGATACTTAGTTGAATACGCCGCCGAGCAACCTGAGGACTCCAACAGACCCGGAAGGAAGAACAGCGTGTTCCGGTTGAAAAAATAATATTGGACAAGATGGGAAAAGAGTTTTTGTTTAGGTAATTCAATAATAGGTTAACCCATGATCTACTTTAAAAATATCCCGTTCGGGGATCAGGGCCGGGCAGTGCGGTTTGTGAAGATGAAGAAGAGCGGGAAGGTTAAAAAATAAAGGCCACCTACTGAAAAGTAAGTGGCCAAATTTTTTATGATAAATTAGTTCTTCTCTTTGGCTAAAGATGCCCGGATTTTACGTACGAAAGTTACGGTAACGGTAGCCAACGATGCTATTTTAACCCAGCTCGCTTGAACTACTTTTGCAAAAATTAGTGAGCTTATGGGAAAAAACAAAAAGCCATCCTTATTGACGGATGGCTTTTGATGCTATAATAAATACTTAAAGGTTGAGGTTTTTAACAATGACAACAGGCAAAACATAACGGCCGCACCATCGATGCGGCCGTTAATATGCACTATGGATTTTGCTGCGTGATCATCGGGTTTACCAACAATTCACTTTCCAGCGGCAACTGCAACGTGAAATCTTTGCCTGGTGACAACTGAACATTATATAAATGATTAGCTGAATTTGACCGATCGACGCCCAGATTCCAGCGCTTATTATCATAAAATTCAAAACCTCCTTCACCCCACAGCTCAATTCTGCGCTGAAGTTGTATTTCCGCCAAAAGGGCATCCCCACTTTTATTGGATTTAGTGTAGCCTGCATCCCGTTTTGACACCAATTGAAATAAGGTGTTTTGCGCATCCGCATCTGCCCCGGACCTGGCCTCGGCTTCGGCTTTTGTTAGTACCATTTCAGAAGCCCGCATATAGATTTCATTTTGGTAATAGGCTGCCGTAAAACCGGTCATCGTCTGTGCACCAAATTTGGTGCTGTTATACTTTGGGTAGTTTACCTTTGCTCCAGAAGTAGGATAGGTAATCACGATATTGGCATCCTTGACAAAATTGTCTTTCCGATAGTCGGTAGTGGGTATCTTGTCATATAAACGCTGATCTATGGCAACCCATGAGCCCTGAGAACCTCCATATCCTCCTTCTCCATACGGATTCATCCAACCAGGAAACGACGAAGTTCCTTTACTCGTATTAACATCGACTTGATATCCAAAAATAGCTTCATTGTCAAGCAAAGTCATGCCAGAAGTGGTATATTGTGATTTGTCCATCAAGGTAGGATACTGGGTGATCACATCAGCCGCTGCAGAAATAGCGGTTGGCCAGTCACCTGTGGTAATGGCCGCACGTGCCAAAACGACAGAGGCAACCGTACCATCCAGATCTGTGCGGCTATCCGTTTTAAAATTGCCAGATACTTTAAATAAACGTATAGCTTCTTTCGCATCGCTGATGACTTGGTTCCACACCTCTTGTGATGGCGCTCGATCCATAAATGCCTGCGTGTTATCTAAGTGTAAGGGTACACCCGGCTTATCCTTTCCGCCATGCTGATAATCATCCTGAAATAACCACATCAAGTAGGTATAAGAAAAAGCCCTGATCGTCAAAGCTGAAGCTTTGTATGTCATAAATTTTTCATTTGTTCCATTGGCTTCGGTCAAGTCAATATCAGCAGGTATTAGAGCTAATATCTCATTGGCATAATATATATATTTATAAAAAGTGCCCCAGTATATTGCTACCCTGGCTGTACTTTCCTCGCGATAGGCCCTCATTTCATAATCATTGACCAGCCAAGCACCATTTCGGTTGGATAGGATCAGGTCATTTCCCTTTAGACTTAACAGCATATTGATCACTGCCAGATTTTTAGTATCTACCGAATTAGCATAGGTATATCCATTTACAGCTGAAATCATGGCTGTTAGCATAGGTTCCAGGACTAAATCCGGATCTTTCTTGACCAAAGCCAAAATATCATCTTCAGTCAACGTACTCCCTGTCGGGTCAATGTCCAGTTTTTTATTACATGATTGCAACAATACGACAAGCAGGCACAATAGCATAAAACATATCTTTTTCATCGTGATATTTCGTTTAAATTAATACGATACCTTATAATTGAATGTTTAGTCCCAGCGATATTTCCCTGACCTGCGGGTATCCGAATGGATTCACGGTGGCCCCATCAATAGGTTCTCGCGGATCCAGACCTTTTTTGGCAGAGGCAAAAAACAGGTTTTGGGCCGAGATGTATACCCGGAAATTTTCGAACTGCCATTTTTTAGCTATCTTAGAAGGCAATGTATACCCTAATGTCACCGTTTTTAAATTAAAATAGTGTGCACTGAATAAACTAAAATCTGAATATTGACCTTCGCTTCCACCTACTGGTTGGCTTCCATAATTAGTTCCACCCAGCATACGCATGGGTATATTAGAGCTGGTATTTTCTGGTGTCCATGCATTCAGCATATCGGTAGAGATACCGCGACCGATGGTTTGTGTGGTAATGTATTGATACGTTCTGGAGACCACCTTACCTCCCAACTGCCAGCTACCGGCTATTCCCAAATCGAAATCTTTATAGCGCAAGCTGGTTGACACACCTCCCATAACTTTGGGAGAGGCCGTACCCAATTCAAACCGGGTTGCCTGTGATCCATCGGTAGTTGTCACTACATCACCCACCTTATTATCCGGAAAGTTAGCCATATCTGCCTCTTTCAATTTTTTATACAACAACCCCAAGCCGGTAGATTGGTCTACACCGGCGTACTTATACATGTACAGGTTAAAATAATCATCTCCCTCACGACGAAGGTAATTTCCTGATAGGTAGCCACCTCCCAACTCTGCAGACCCCATATTGTCAGGGATTTCAAGCAAGGTGGTCTTGTAGTGGGATGCGTTGACATCAAACGACCAATGCCAATCTTTCTTTTTAATAAGGTCTACCCCCATTTCTACCTCAAGCCCTGTATTCAGCAACTTACCCACATTTTGGAGTGCTCCGGACCGGCCTGAAGATGCCGGATAAGAAACACTTAATAACATATCTACCGTCTTGCGGTGAAAATAATCGACCGTGCCATAAAACCTGTTCCAAAAACGATAATCTACACCCACATCCCATATTTGATTGGACTCCCAAGTGATAGACGGATCACCCCAGGTACTGGCAGCTAGTGCAAAATCGGCATCAGTGATGCTTCCTGAAGATGACAACGAGTAGGTATTTGTCCAGGCATACTGCAGATTGGCAGGAATGCCATTATTGCCCTGTACGCCATAACTGGCTCTTATTTTTAACTCATTAATCCAATGACTATTATCTTTTAGAAATGGCTCTTCAGAAATACGATAAGCCCCTCCCAATGACCAGAAGGTGCCCCATCTGTTATCCCGGAAATAAGAAGACCCGTCGCGCCGTATACTGGCTGAAGCATAATATTTGCCCGCATAATTATAGTTAAACCGACTAAAATAGCCTTCCAATGCCGTTTCAGATTGTCCGCCATTTAAAGACAGCACCCTCACGGCATTGCTTAAATAGGGATTGTCCAAACTATAAAGTTTATATTTGGTGCCACTCATGTTATTCGTTTGGAAGTGGTTGTATTCATGACCAATTAAGGCATCTACATGGTGGGTGCCAAAATCTTTATTCCAGGTCAGTAACTGATCCAAATTAATAGTGAGGGCTTTTGACCATGTTTCTGTAATGATACCGTTATAGTCACGTGCATCAGATCCACTTTCATTATTGCCATAATTTTTATAAGAAACATATTGATTGTCTACAGCTAAGTCAACCTTAAATTTAAAATCCTTCCAAAAAGAAGCTTCTAAATAACTTCTCCCTGTAAAAAAATCGGTTGTGGTTTCGGTCAGGTCTTTATCAAAATATATAGCTGGCGAATATCCATTAAATGATACGCGTTTGGTGACCCCATAAGGCGAATAGGTCTGTCCGGATCCTAAATCAAACGTGGCATTTCCATCGGCATCCTTAATAATATTTCCATCCTTATCATATGCATAAATAGGATAGGTTGGAGAAAAAAGATTTAGAAATGTAAAAATATTGGTGTTAACCGGGCCACCCGTATATGATGTTGGTGCATTTGAATACGTGCGGGAGTACGACATATTCACTCCGCCTTTAAGCCAGGAGGAAATTTTGGTGTTTAAATTGACCCGGGATGAATACCGGTCAAAATCTGAACCCATCACATACGAAGGGTTCTTTAGCATATTCATAGAGACATAATAGTCGGTTTTTTCGGTCGCACCACCAATATTTACATTGTATTCCTGCCGGAGCGTGGTTTTCAAAAAATAATCCTGCCAATCATCGTGGTACAAGAGCTTAGCTTCTGAACGGATCTTTCCTGTGGCCGGATCAATTAAGGTGGTTCCATCCGGAATATTGTAATTTAGATAATTGCCCAGTCCGTTTCCGGTATTATTGGATCCATTGGCCGTAAAAAGATTTGTACTGGCGTATTGCCGGGCATCCTCATCGCTGTATTTTTGGTTATACCGCATGTAATTATAAATCCCTTGCCAGGTATATTCATAATAGGTAGCCGGATCTTTCACCATGTCATAATCTGGAACCCCCTGGCTGGTTGCCCCCAGCCGCATATCAAAACCAATACGCGTGTTGCCTTGCTTACCCTGTTTGGTGGTAACCAATATGAGCCCATTAGAAGCCCGTGAACCATAGATGGCATTGGCTGCCGCATCTTTGGAGACTACTAATGACTCAATATCATCTGGGTTTAGGGCAGATAGCGGAAGGTTTGAAACTGATCCATCCACCACAATCAGTGGATTATTGGAGGCATTTATCGAGCCCATACCTCGCACACGGATAGTAGCATCAGCTCCCGGCTGGCCAGTGCCACTGGACACTTGTACCCCGGCAACCGCACCTTCCAATGCCCTGGAAACCGTAGAAAGCTGTTGTTTTTTAATATCATCCGCTGAAATATTGACGAATGAACCGGTAAAATCCTTCTTTTTGGTGGTTCCATAAGCTACCACGATGACCTCGTCCAGCGTACTTTTATCTTCTTTCATGATTACCGCAAGCGTCAATGAAGCTCCCAAACTGCGTTCTTGGGGGAAAAAACCGAGCAGGGATATCTTCAGCATATCGCCTTCATGGCCTTCGATGGAAAAGCTGCCATTTGCATCCGTTACTACCGCCTTGCCTGTGGCAGTATTCTTCACCGTCACATTTTGCAAAGGTTCACCCTTTTCATCTTTCACTATGCCTTTAAAAATAGTGGGTTGATATATTACCGGCGATTCGGCCTTCCCGACTATTAGGATGGTACTATGGTCAATGGTATATTTTAAAGGTTGTCCTGCAAATACCTGTTGCATAAATGCTTCCAGGGGAAGATTTTTTACATGAACAGATACCAACCTGGCATTCCGGAGCACAGGGGCATTATAGAGTACCGCAAACCCCACCTGTTGCCTTACTGCATCCAGAATCTTTTCAAGGGGTTGTTCCTTGGCATCCAGAGTGATTGTTTGGGAGCGCGTAGATGCACTGAGGTGCATAAAGCTGATTAAAATGAATAATGTAGTTATCCGCATAACTAACCAGACGTATTTATTTTTCATTACCTTTGTGAAGTTTTGGATATAAAAAATTCAATTATTAATTATCGTGATTAATGAAGCATATCCGGACTACGCAGGGAAGAGGTGAGAGTCTTCCCTGTTTCGTTAGTGCCCACCATAGTGTGCCAGCGTGCTAATTTCTTTCCATTACCAGGCTCCTTTCTATCGTTATATCCTTACGTATAAAATTTATAACTCATTTTTTACGACCAGTTTGCGGCCATCTTCCCATCTGAAATGTACTCCTGATTCCTGAAAAAAAGTAAGTAACGTAGTTAGATTTACACCCCGATGCATCTCTCCTTTGAAATCAATTTTTGGTATACGCCCTTCATAGCGCACATCGATATCATACCATCGGCCTACCTGCCGCATGATTTTTTCAAATGGTACATTGGTAAAAACAAATATCCCATTGATCCAGGCTGTTTCATAAGAAGCATTTACCGCTTGCTTAATTATTGTATTGTTTTTGACGATGGCTTGTTCATTTGGCGCCAGCAAAATGGAGGCCTGGGATGTGAGGTTTTTTACCCTCACTTTTCCCTGCAATAAAGTCGTTAGTAATTCAGACTCATCCGCATAAGAATTCACATTAAATTCAGTAGATAATACATCAATCTCCTGCCCGCGTGAAAATACCCTGAAAGGCTTATCCTGTTGCTGGACAACTGAAAAGAAGGCTTCTCCTTCAACCTCCACGCGCCTATCGTCACCTTCAAAAAAACTTGGATAGGTTAAAACCGTCGACGCATTGAGCCATACTTTTGTGCCGTCTGGCAAAACGACCTGATATTGTCCCCCACGGGGAGTGGCCAATATGAGCTGTTCAGAATGGCCACTTATGGTTTGCAGCCTATGCCCATCCGGATAGGCTATAGCATGCTGATTTACTACAATCGCGTTTTGTTTACTATCCAGCTCCAGTATTGTACCGTCGGCCAGGCTAAGTGTAGCGTGATTACCCCCCGGGCCAATTGACCCCAGCTTTATGGGCCTATCCGGCTTGGCTGGTATCCATATGGTATGTCCATAATATACTATAATCCATATAGCAATAACTGCCATGGCAGCTACCCATCGCAAGGAAACCGACAACCGTTTCGGCAGCTTCGATTTAGGTAGCTCTACTTGTCCATTCAGCCGGTTTTTCAACCGCTCCAGTAAAAACTCCGTGTCTGGTTTTTTATAGTGCTTTACAAGTTCCAACCTAAATTCATCGCTGTTGAGTTCATCAAATAACTGACTATTGCTAACACTGGCCCCCTTCCAATCTTCCAATTGTTTTTCCTCTGCGGCAGTCAGCTCCCCCCTCATGTATTTAATGATCAATTGACCAATTTTGGCAGCCCCGGCATCGTGCTTAAATGCGTCCTCTTCACTCATATAATTTTCATACAACGGCCAGTAAAAAAAGTACCTACCGATTAAAATTAATTTATTAAAAAAGCCAGCTGATCAACAATATAATTAGAAACACATTGTCATCCCAGGAAAACTTTAGCCTGAGATGCTTTAAGGCTCTTGACTTACAGTTCTTCACCGTTTGAAGGGAAAGACTGAGCTCTTCAGCAATTTCCTGTAATTTTTTATTTTCCCTGACACTGAGAAGCATGACCTTTTCTTCCTGTGGTGGCAAACTGGCAATGTGCTCATAAATACCACAAATTACTTCAGCCCTGATCAGATTGTTTAGATGACTTTCCTCGGTATCATCATATAGTTTTGCGGCTTGCACGTATTTATTTGCTGCGCGTTTTTGGATTTTCAGATGGTTTAGCGCTGCATTTTTGACGGCGCGATATAAAAAATAGCCAGCATGCTCTTCGTTATCAAATAGCTGCCCATTATTCCAGCATTGCATAAACACTTCTTCTACAATATCTTCCGCATCATCACTGGAATGGGTAATGCGACTGGCATACATGCATAAAGCCACATGGTGATTTCTAAACATGTGTTCAAACGTTGCGCTATCCTTCATCGAAATCGGATTAGCAGCAGGCACAATCGGGGTCATTTTCATTGCCATACAAACATCAATCGATAAGCAAACTTAATTATTTAATAGGATATTAACAATGTCATTATTTAATTATTTTTTGCCTGTTGCAAATAGTATGGTGCATAGGTAGGGGCTGCTGCTGCCAGCTTCAGGAATACATCTAATGATACTACTTCTTTTACACCCTGCACTCTTTCCAATATCCTTTTTACACGTTCTATATCATTCCACTCCCTGACGTGTAAAGCCAAAAAGTAGGGTTTTTTGCTATTGATGGCGATGAGTTCGTTAAGGTCATCCACTGCGTCTGCCTCCGGAATGGTTTCATCCAAGTAATAGTCATAGGAAATAAAGGGTTTGTTTTTAACCAGGCCAAAAGTATAAGAAGGCGCATACCCATTCAGTATGCCTAGCATATCGGGCATAGCATCCATATATTTTTCAACCAAACTTTTGGGAAGATCGTTATTGCCCGTACCAGAACTTCCTTCTGAATAATCCATCGTTTCAAAAACATTCAAGTCTAGGTTCTGACAAAGCGTATCTGCTATATGCATTAACGGTGAAAATAAAGAATCGGGTATGGCTTTTGGATACATGTAGCCAGGACCTGACAGTGACCCAAAAAAATAGTCGTTGGGTGTTGCATTTTCATAATAATACTGTAGCAATACGGGCGCCATCCAGTACCAGTTTATGGTTACTTCCCAGGCGTAGGGTATGGTGCCGCGATGCGGACTGTTCCAGGATCCAAGGCCTAATCCATCGGTTTGAACACAGGTGATGTATACTTTCTTTTCAGGTATATATTTTTTACCTTCTACTACCTGGTGGTTATTTTTAAACTTAAATCCGGGGGAGGGCGGGGTCATGCTGGTGAAGCTTAGGTTGGGGAAGGTATTTAAGCCTTCTACTCGCAATCCATGTCTGGAAGACAAGGATACATAATGTCTTTCCAGGTCTTTTCCATAGCTATGCCATCCCATCACCAGCGCAAATTTGTTCATGTTACCCATAATGGAGTCGGCCAGGTGGTACTCCAAGGTATCCTTGGGAGCAGTAGACAGGTCTGCAAAAAACGCTTTTCGGGCAATGCCAAAGTCGGCAATGCCAGGCATGATCTGATCGCCATCTACTCCGCCCATCCATACGACATAATCCTTGCTACATCGCCTTCCATATTCATTCATGGCCCACCTGTAGATATCTATATCTGGCTTTCCATTGAACTGCCCGCTGAAATCTTTGACCAGGGTTAGGTGATTTGCTTCCATCAAGGGTACCATTTCTGGAGTGACCACGACGGCATCTTCCAATCCGGACAATGTAAAGGCCACGCAGAGGGATGCTCTGGATTGCGGATCCCAAATAATATATCCTTTGATGTCTTTTGCAAATGTCGCCAGCGCCTTTCCTGCTGTTTCCATTGGCAGGAATTGATAGCCTAACCGGCGTTCATAAAATCCTTGCAAAGATTTTGATTCTTTGTATTCCCAATCTTTTGGATAGTCCAGATATAACCGGGCTTCTGACCGGTTGACCAGTCCTTGCAGGCTGACGAAAAATGCGTTTTCAGGTACTCCTCCATCCAATTTCCAGTTATTGGTCATCTGGTGTACGTATGCTGTTTTGTCGCCTACCTTCCTGAATACATATTTCACGGGGTTAAACCGGCTGTTTCGGTAGTGCTTTACGGTGAGAAGTTGCCCATCTTTTGACAGGGTATACTGGTCTTTATTTTCCATCCAGCTTTTTCCTTGTGAGGTTTTGATTTCGTATTTGTTCAGCACTTCAAAATTGCTGGTTTCTTTACCGGGCTGATATGTGGCATATCCCTTGGTGCCGGGAACATAGTTTACTCCCATAAAATTTTCATAGGGCCACACCCTGTTTTCAACGGGATAATTAATGGTTTTCCCGTTTAAGGGAATGGAATAGGTATCTGTGTGCGGAAAACTGGATAGCCATTTCCAAGAAATATGGATAGAGTCTTTATTTGTGTTTAAATCGAGCTCACATCCGGAAAAATAGGGAACGAATGTTACAGAATCTTTTAATAACGTCCATTTTCCGGTATATCGATTCAGTATATTTTGCTGTGCAATCGAATTTGAGGCAATTAGTAATGATATTATTAAAATTTCAAGAACGGTAATAGTATTTTTCATAAAAAAAGAATTCATTTTTATGAATATTACAACGGTCAGCAGAAAAAGTACCTATTTATTAGATTTTTTTTTAAATTTTTTAATCTTAGCTTCATAGTCAGATACACGTTAGCAGACCTGAATATTTTCAAAAACATGAATGATGAGCAGTCTACCATTTTCTGGCGAGCTGTTTGAAAAGCCATTGACGGATTATGCTACAAAGTGAGCATATCCTTGAGACGATACGGCAGTCTGTACTTACTACGCCTCAAGGTGGGGGATAATATAAATTGACAAAACATAACGGCCGCACCACCAATGCGGCCTTGAAGCCGATAGGTGACCTAACTAATAAATTTCACTTTAATTTACGCTACATTAGCCAAAATCGATAATTTTATGCGCTGATTAACTTATTATGATCAGTTAGGACACTAATTATGACGAAAGTCTCTTTGCTTCATGGAAGTATCTTGCTTATGGCAATGATCCTGTTCTCTGTAACCAATACATTTTGCCAGGATTACGGGCTGACCTTTCAAAGTTACAACGTGGCGTCAGAAAAACGAACGTCGATGGATATGACTTATAAAAAAGATCTATGCTTAAAAAATCATTTTAAGTTATCTTTTGATTTGAGCATGATCCAGCAACGGGATACATACTTTGGGTATATTTTTAGAATGGTGGATGATCAGCAAAAAAACATCGACCTGATCTATGAGGTAGATACTTTGAAATTGATATTGGCGGGACGCGAATCATCCGTTTTGTTCCGCCTGGCTCACACGCAACTCGCTACATG
Organism: bacterium A37T11; assembly: GCA_900109895.1. GTDB lineage: Bacteria > Bacteroidota > Bacteroidia > Sphingobacteriales > Sphingobacteriaceae > A37T11. The sequence goes on along the minus strand of FOBR01000007.1, from coordinate 140,339 downwards.
GAAAAAAATAACCATAGATTTTGATACCCAAAGGGGTACTATTACCTTATCCACACTTGGCAAGAGGTATACAGATAGCGCACCTTTCCTGCGACAGAAGGCGTGCTATAAATTGCTTTTTGGCGCCAATTGTTACCGTAATTTTGCTACTACTGATGTTCCTCCCGTACGACTGAAAGATATACGCATCGTTGGATCAGGAAAGATAGATTATCACTGGCCACTAAATGAATCTGCCGATAGTATAGCTCATGAACGAAACGGGAGGCTGGATGGGCATGTGCATAATGCATTATGGGTAAAGAGTGAGCATACTAATTGGCAGGAAATAGCCAAACTGACGGTTGATGGGGATGCCAGTTCATGCTTTAACCCCAAAACGGGGGAAGTATATGTAGTCTCAACAGACTCTATATATGCTTACCAACCCGACAACCAGAATGTGCTGGCAATTGAGAGTCGGTCTGGCAGCCAAAATCTTCATCCTGGCAGCCAGTGTCTGTTTTTGTCTGACCAGCAGAAAATACTTAATTTTATAGTAGATACCCATGCACAAAGCCATTTTGACCTTTCTTCACAGCAGTGGGATCAGCACCCTTTTGATCCCGAACAAACGATCTATTGGCATGTTAATAAATTTTATTTGCCTGCTAAAAATTCGGTTTTTGTATTTGGAGGGTATGGGCAGCATCAATATAAAAACACTATTTTTCAGTTTACTCCTGGTAACCCATCTTGGAAAGTGGTGCAAACAAAGGGGGATTTTTTTACTCCGCGTTATTTGGCGGGACTCGGTACAACCAGCGGAGCGGACACCGTTTATCTTGTCGGTGGGTATGGTAGCAGGTCTGGCAAGCAAGCAGAAAATCCAGGTTTCCTGTATGATATGCTCAGGTTTACGCCTCAAGATGGTGTTATAAAACAGTTATATACGTTAAAAACGGAGGGAAATGACTTTGTTTTTGGAAATGACCTGATCGTAGATTCCCGAAAAAAACTTTATTATGGGGTTATCTTTAATCCGGGCAAATATGAATCGTCCCTACAGCTTGTTCAGGGTTCATTGTTATCTCCAGATTTACGTATGCTTGCAGACACTATTCCATTTATTTTTCATGACACCCATTCCATTGTCAACCTTTATTACAGTGAACGGGAGCAAAAACTATATCTAGTAACCTTGTTATGGTCAGAAAAGGCGAATAAAACATCTGCCAATATTTTTCAATTAGCGTTTCCTCCTGCAGTTTACACCCCAGAGCGTGCTGAGCCCGATCGTGTGGCTGGCAAATGGTGGCCGCTGGTCATTCCTGCTTTATTATTGTCTCTTTTAGGTGTGTGGTGGCTGAGACGTCCTCACACTCCGCAAGTATCAGATAAAGTGTTTGAACCCATAATGCCCGAAGAAATGGTAAGTGTAGAGCCCCAAAAGGGCGCTATCTATCTATTTGGGGATTTTCAGTTATTTTCTGAGACTGGGGAGGATATGATTAAGTATTTTACTCCGTTGCTCAAAGAAATATTTTTACTTATTCTGCTTCATTCTATCCGCTACAAGAGCGGTGTAAGCTCTGAAAAGCTAAATGAGCTGTTTTGGTTTGACAAATCGGAAAAAAGCGCACGGAATAACCGTTCTGTTAACATGGCAAAACTTAAAAGCCTACTTGAAAAGATTGGTCATTGCCAATTATCTAAAGAATCCGGATATTGGAAGATTGAGGTTGATAGTTCATACATCTATTCTGACTATGGATTATACTTGCAGATAGTAGGCCAGAAAACCACCATAAACCGCAAATGCATCGAGGAACTCATAGCAATAACCAAACGCGGATCGTTTCTGTCTAATATGCCATTTATTGGACTTGACGTGTTTAAATCTGAGATTTCCGATCAGATAACCAATATATATATAAACTATGCCCACCAAACAGGCATAAAAAAAGACCCGGCACACATCGTGGAGATCACCCATCATATCTTTAAATTTGACCCGGTCAGTGAGGAAGGAATGATCCTGCAATGCAAAGCGCTGGTCCTGCTTGGTAAACATTCATTGGCTAAATCAACCTATGAAACTTTTGTCAAAAATTACCGTGAGATTTATCAAGCAGATTATCGGGAAGAATTTCAGCAAATTCTTATTTACTGAAAACTGCTAAATTAGCAGACATAAATCCTGAATAAAAAATAATTGCAGTATATTTTACTGTTTAATCTTTTATTAATGTTCCGTTAGTGCCATTTTTTATACTTGCTGCCTATTCACCAATTAAAATTATGAGCAATAAAATCTATGTATTTATTTTTATGTGTGTCTTTCCACGATTAGTGGCCGCACAGGGGCACACCATTCATGGCAAAGTCATTAGTTCTAGTAATGGTGCCCCATTATCTGGCGTGAGTGTGACAGCCTATGGTCCCACCAAAATGATTGGGTCAGCCAGTACCAATGCCGAAGGAATCTATTCCTTATCCTTGTCTTCTGAAGCGACAAACCTTCAGTTTACCTACATTGGCATGCAAACTTTGACCATAAAAATCAATGGCCGTACTTTTATTGACGCCACCCTCTTTGAGAATCAGTCTGAACTTAACGAGGTCGTAGTAGTAGGATACGGTACACAAAAAAAAGCGTCAGTCATTGGATCGGTCGTGGCTGTTTCTGGTAAAGAAGTACTCACAACAAAGAATGAGAATGTATTAAATTCCCTGGCAGGAAAAGTGCCTGGTCTGCGCATTGCCCAAAAGACGAGCGAACCCGGAAGTTTTAACACCGTTTTTGACATTCGTGGCTATGGCCGTAATCCGCTGGTGGTGATAGACGGCGTGCAGCGCGATAACATATCAACCCTTGACGCGAATGATATAGAGAGTATCTCTGTACTGAAGGATGCCTCTGCTGCTATATATGGCGTTCGTGCTGCTGATGGGGTGATCCTGGTAACTACCAAAAGTGGCCATAAGGGCAAACCGTCTCTGACGTACAGTGGGTATTATGGGATACAAAACCCCGCATCATTTGAAAGTACGGTCAATGCTGTAGATTTTATGACCCTGATGAATGAAAAACTGAAGCACAACCTGGAAAATCCCACTGTCAAATACACCGATGAGGACTTTGAGCAATATGCCAACGGTACTAAAAAGACGACAGATTGGTATGCTCCGGTGTTTGACAGGACCGTACCCGAAATGTCTCACAGCATAACTGCAACGGGAGGTTCTGATGATATCAGTTATTTTCTGAGCCTGGGTAACCTGAAGCAAGATGGTTTTTGGAAATCGAGGGATCTCAACTATAAAAAATACAATTTCAGATCGAATGTCAGTGCCAAAATAGCTAAAGGCCTTACGGCAGAAATGCGGCTTTCTGGTATTAAAGATACAAAAATGCAGCCCTGGACTGATACCTGGAATCTTTTTAAAAGCCTGTTTTCCCAATTGCCCACACTACCCGTTTATGCAAATAACGATCCTGCTTATCCTGGAGGGGTAGCTAATGGCAATAATCCAATAGTCAATACCAGTGCTGAGCAAAGTGGTTATAAAAACTATGACAACCTATCCTTTCAGGGTGCTGTGAGCTTAAACTATGAGATTCCATCAGTAAATGGACTATCAGCAAAGGCCTTATTCAGCTACGACTACAACTCAACCGAGTACAAGGGATATCGAAAACCGTACGATTTATATACCTACGACACAGAAAGCAAGGTATACAGATCTAACGTGTTTGGAACTCCGATGAGTGTCTTCAGGTCTTTTAACCGTGGATCTGAGAATTTAATACAGCTGGCCTTAAACTACAACCATCAATTTGGCAAACATGGCATTTCGGGGATGATCACGTATGAAGAATTGTTTGGAAAAGGTGATAATTTTTCGGCTTCACGCGAACTAGCATTTGCCATAGACCAATTATTTGCTGGCAATACTTATAACCAAACGGGTACGCAAGACGCTAATGGTTTGACTGACTGGTCCAGAAAATCAGTTATTGGAAGAGTAAACTACGATTTTGGAGATCGGTATCTGGCCGAATTCAGTTTTAGGTATGATGGGTCATCCAAGTTTAGGGATGACCAGCAGTGGGGATTTTTCTCTGCTGGGCTGATTGGATGGCGCATATCTGAAGAGCCATTCTTTAAAAATTCGGAAGCCCTTTCGTTCATTGATAATCTTAAACTCAAAGCAACATATGGGGTATTGGGTAATGATGACGCGGTAAACTATCAATTCCTATCGGGTTACAATTTTCCATCAGGTCGCTACATTTGGAATGGTGTCATTCAAAATGGTCTTTCCGATAAAGGTTTAGCTAATACTCAGATTACATGGTTTACTTACCAAACGGCCAATATAGGGGTCGATCTGGATATGTGGAAGCAAAAACTGGGTATTTCATTAGATATATTCAGGAGAGATGGTAATGACCTTCTGGGAAATCGTCTCGGCACCCTTCCGGGTACTGTGGGCGCTAGTTTGCCACAGGAAAACCTCAACAGCGATCGCACCCAAGGCATTGAGCTCACCCTTTCGCACAAAAACACCCTAGGCCGTTTTGGATATAGTGTGACCGGGAATATCGCTTATGCCCGAACCAAATTGCGATTTCAGGAAGTTGGAGCTTATGGCAATGCTTATGATAATTGGAGAAATAATCCGACAAATCGTTACAATGATATCTGGTGGGGTTTAGGGTATGACGGACAATTTCAATCCTTGGATGAAATTTATCAATCACCGGTAAATTATGGTGGTGGCAACCGGGCCCTGCTACCTGGTGACTATAAATATACAGACTGGAATGAGGATGGCATTATAGATGGTTGGGATGATCATCCCATTGCTACGCGAGGAGTAAGACTGGACGATGTGACACAGCGAAATATTCCTAAAATAAATTATGGGTTCACCCTGGCCGCAAATTATAGAGGTTTTGATCTTAATTTACTTTTTCAGGGAGCTGCTATGACCTACGTGGACTATCCGGAGCAGTTAAAAGAACCACTCGCTTTTGGGGGAAATGCCTCCGCATTACAAATGTTTATGGATCGATGGCACCCCGAAGATCCCAATGCGGATCCGTTTAATCCATCCACAAAATGGGTGAAGGGATATTTTGCTTATACGGGAACTGTACCAGCCTCCAATTCGGAAAGATCGGTACAAAATGCCTCTTATCTCCGGTTGAAGAGTGTAGAGCTGGGCTACAGCCTGGCTGCCAGTTGGATAGCAAAAATAGGCATGCAGCAGGCACGTATCTATTTAAATGGGTATAATCTACTGACATTTACTGGCATTCGGGGCTTGGATCCTGAACATACGTCGGATCTGTATGGATACACCTACCCCATGAACAAAACTTATAACCTGGGTTTAACCATTACCTTCTAATACTAAATATGATGAAAAATATATTTAAAAATCTGTTATTTGCCCTCATAGGTGCATTCGCCGCCTGTAAGGATCTTGATATTCCACCAGTCAATATCCTGACCGATAAGGATGTTTTTAGTACGGAAGCGGGAGTAAGTGCATACATGATTCCTATTTATGCCAAACTACCCATAGAAGACTTCCGTTACAATTGGTCGGATGGTTTCAATGCGTTTCCTGCATTTCCTTCGCTTGGACTATTTACAGGAGAGTTGCTACAGGTCGATTATGTGTACAGAGGGAGCATTGAAAGCGGCAGCTTTGGTTATTGGCCGTACGCAGATATTCGTAAGGTGAATTATTTTTTGGAAAACCTCCCAAAAAATAGCCTAAATTTTACGTCAGAACAGGTAAATAATTTTCTTGGAGAGGCCCATTTTCTTCGGGCGTATTTCTATTTTGATCTGGTGAAAAGGTACGGTGGCGTACCGGTGATCAAAGTAGCGCAAGACCCTTATGCATCTACCTCAAAAGAGCTGATGGTACCACGTAGTAAAGAACAGGAGGTCTATGATTTCATCAAAAGCGACTTGGACAGTGCTATTTTACTGATGCCAGATGTGAGCATGGATGCCACTGTGCGGGGTAGGGCCAATAAATATGTCGCGGCTGCCCTGAAATCCAGGGCCATGCTGTATGCGGGTAGCATTGCCAAATATGGCACTATGCAGCTAGATGGACTTTTGGGCATCCCATCCTCCAGTGCCGACGGATATTTTCAGCAATCTATTGAAGCTGCCAATCTACTCGCTGGCAAATACAGCCTTTACCGAAACAATGCGGATAAATACCTGAATTATGTAAACTTGTTCTTGGATAAGGATAGCCACGAAAATATATTTACCAAAGACTATAAATATCCGGATATCACTCATTCCTGGGATGGGCTGAATATACCCAAACAGTTTGCTGGCAATTCTTATGGTTCGTTGTTAAACCCGACGCTTGATTATGTGGAACTTTACGGAAGTCTGCAAGTGAATGACCTGCAAGGTAACCCCATTCGATTTCCTAATCGGGCAGCACTGTTTCAAAATGTCGAGCCCAGGTTGCGGGCGTCTGTAATTTTGCCGGGAGACCAGTACAGAAACGAAGTAATTGATGTGCAAAGAGGCATATACCCGTCCTACCATAATGGTGATGAGGCTTATAATAGGTCCGTATTGAAAACTTCTGGCAATGAGGATGCTTTATATAATGGAAAAAGGATCGTTGGGTTGAGTGGTGTAGGAAACGGGGCAACCAATACAGGCTTTTATGTACGGAAATACCAGGATCCTGGCAAAGATATTTCCATGATAGGCTTGTGGAACTCAGACCAGCAATGGATCGACATTCGCTATGCCGAAATATTGCTAAATAAAGCGGAGGCTGCTCTGGAGCTCAGCTCGCCCACTTTGCGGGCCGATGCCTTGGCAGCGATCAATGACATCCGTGACCGGGCAGGTGCCCCTTTATTAACTAATGAACAACTGAATCTGGAGGTGGTACGCAACGAAAGACGAAAAGAACTAGCTTTTGAAAACCAGACCTGGTGGGATATCCGCCGTTGGAGAACAGCAGATAAAGAATTAAATAACCGCATTTATAAGGCATTGTTCCCCTATTACATCTTTGATGAGAAACAATATATTTTCAAAAAGGAGGATGAATTGCGCTTATCTCGTTTCACCTTTCAGATAAGGTTTTACTACGAGCCTATACCGGGAGGTGAGATAAATAAAAATCCAATACTTATTCAAAACCCTTTATATTAATCGTTATGAAAAATACGTTAAAAACAGCAATGGGCTGGATATATGTAGTTATCGTACTTCTGGCTACAGCCTGTCAAAAGACAGACAATTATACAGAACCACAAGAAACCCTGACCGGTTCGTTGATAGATGTTGAAACCGGTGAACCCATTTTTACAGAACAACCCGATGGTACCCGAATTAAGCTTTTGCAAACAGATTGGAATGACAATCCGACACCTCAGTATTTTTGGGTTAAGCCGGATGGTACCTTCAGAAATACCAAAATATTTAACGGGACTTATGAAGTTAGTCCTGTCGATGGTCCGTTTGTTCCGGTGGCTGCTCCTGAAAATGTGACCATTAAAGGTGTAGTGAATGTAGACTTTAAAGTCATGCCTTTTTTACGGGTAAAGTTATTGAACGTTACGCTTACAGGCAATAAAGCATTGGTGCAGTATAAAATTGAGCGCCCCCAGGGATCGTTCAAAATAACCGATGCCTGGGTATTTGTTTCAACTACTAATCAGGCTACGAATGCCTCGTTTGATAATAAATTATCGGTCAAGAACGATCTGCAAAGTATAGATGATGCCATGATATTGGCTACTACCTATACGACTGAGGTCACCCTGACTGCCGGACGCACGTTTTATCTGCGGGTGGGAGCCCGGTCTAATGACAACGTTTCACGGAGGTATAACTATACGGATGTCAGGGAAGTGACCGTACCTCAATAAATCTATAAATTATAAACTATATAAATTATAAACTAATAGCACCATGAAACAGCATTTTAAAAAAATACTTGTTTGGTTAGTTTTTGCCGGATTTTTACTAACGGCATCTTGTTCCAAAAACACAGTTAAAATTTTAGAAGAAGATAAAGACCTTCCTAGTGAAAATGACGTTGTGGGAAAGGTGGTAGTGGGTTACCAGGGATGGTTTGCGTGTCCGGGAGATGGATCTCCTGCCAATCGGTGGTGGCACTGGGGCAAAGCCCCTAACCCTGGGGTAGAAATTTGGCCTGACATGCGTGAGTATACCCAAACCTACCATTCCGGATTTGCTAACTTAGGGAATGGACAGCCTGCCAATCTATTCTCAAACTATGACAATAGTACCGTACAAACTCATTTTAACTGGATGAAAGAAAACGGGATAGATTGTGCCGCACTACAACGGTTTGGGGCCGAATTTGGCGATTACGTATTTAAAAATCACAGGGATAGCATATTATCAAAAGTAAAAACTGCTGCTGAACATGCTGGGGTCAAGTTTTATGTGATGTATGACATGTCTGGCTGGACAGACTTTCAAACGGCCTTAAAAGACGATTGGACCAATACGGTGGTGGGTAATTTGAACGTGACCTCCTCTGCGGCTTATGCCAGGCAAGACGGAAAACCTGTAGTATGTATTTGGGGTTTTGGAGTGGGGGGAAACCCTGGTAATGCCAGCGCATATGCCGATGTCATTAGTTGGTTTAAACAGCACGGATGCTATGTAATTATTGGAGTGGATAGGTCCTGGCGTACGGATGCCAGCAATTATTCGGCTTTCATAACTGCCGACATGATCTCACCATGGACGGTAGGCTCTTACAAATATGATGTGGAAATAGATGACTATTATACCAATAGGGTTTCCAAGGATCTGGACTCTTGTAATGCGCACGGCGTATCTTTCCAGCCCGTCATATTCCCTGGTTTTGCGTGGTCTAACTGGAGGGATTCACCTCAGAATGATTTTCCACGTAAGCATGGTGATTTTATGTGGCGTCAATTTGCAAAGATCCGGGAAAATAATATACCCAACGTGTATATCGCTATGTTTGACGAATATAATGAGGGTACGGCTATAGCAAAAGCGGCTGAAGATGCCTCTATGATACCTACAGATCACTACTTCCTTACGTTGGACGCTGATGGTGTGCATTGTTCTTCTGATTTTTATCTTAGACTGACCAATGATGGGGGAAAAATGATAAAAGGAGTGACACCCCTGGTATGGGCTCACCCAACTTCACATTTATAATCAGGTATGCAAAAACACGCGTTGATAATCATAACTGCATGCCTTTTTACGCTCAGGATATGTGGTCAGGGAATCAGGTATATGGGTCGTTTTTCTCCTGCTGAAGGTTTGGTTAAACCGCAGGAGAAACCCTATAGGGATGAAATTTGTTTAAATGGATTGTGGGATTTTCAACCTTTTGGAATACCCAAAAATTGGAAGAAAGGCGCTGGTATTGCTCCTCCCCTGCCTGTGCCAGGGGTAAATGGCTGGGATAGTGTTCCCATCAAAATTCCTTCTCCATGGAATGTGAATACGTGGGGAGGTGGCCGGGATGTGGGTCCAGGTACTTCGTCACCCTATTCCCCGAGTTCGGTATATTTCCCTTCATACCCTAAAACATGGGACACCGTACAAATGGGCTGGCTCCGCAAAAAATTCAGCATCCCGCATACTTGGCGAAATAAACGGCTGGTGCTGCATTTTGAAGCGGTGGCTGGGGATGCCGTAGTGTTCATTAACGGCGCACCGGCTGGTAGTCACTTTGATTCATACCTTCCATTTGATCTGGACATCACAGAACTGGCAGTACCCAATAAGGAAAATGAGATACAAGTAGGTATAAGGGCACATGGGTTATTTGATAAAAATAACTCTCAATATCGTTTTTTCAGTGCCACATATCCTGCTGGATCTAATACCGATGGTTTAATAGGCATCTGGCAGGATGTATTTTTACAGGCACTTCCGCTGGTCCAAATAAATGACATTTTTATAAAGCCATTGGTAGACTCCCAGCTGTTGTCACTTGAAATAAAATTACGAAATACTACCCGAAAAGTTCAGCATATCCAGGTAGGCGGTACTGTTCACAATTGGATTAACAATAATGCCGGCAACCCGGCTGCGATGGCAGAAATATCCTGGCAGCTGGGGCCTGCTGTGTTGCAATTGGCATTAGGAAGACTAAAATTGCAACCTGGGGAAACCAAAAAGATTATTTTGCATACTAAGGTCGGAAAAAAATTAAAATATTGGTCTCCGAGTAGCCCAAATTTGTACGTAGCGCAGATCGACCTGCATGCAGGCGGAAAGCTTGTGGATAGAAAGACCGATCGCTTTGGATGGCGCAATCTGACCATCCGTGGAAAAGAGTTTTATTTAAATGGACAAAAGATACAGGCTTTTGGCGACCTACAACATCCTTTTGGGGCATATATCTGCTCCAGGCGCTTTGCATGGGCCTGGTATCGCATGATTAAAGATGCAGGTGGCAATGCGGTACGCCCTCACGCCCAACCCTGGCCCCGCCTGTACTATGACCTGGCAGATGAAATGGGGCTGCTTGTGCTGGATGAAACGGCACTTTTTGGTAGTTCCATCAGGCTTAATTTTGAAGAAGACATTACCTGGAAGCGCTCTGCAGATCATTTGAAACAACTAATCTTGCGTGACCGTAACCATCCTTCGGTGGTTGGGTGGAGCATAGGAAATGAACTGTTTGCTATTGCATTGCTCAATAAGCCGGATTCGGCCACAGCTCAACGCTGGACGAATCGTATACAGGCCCTTGCTCAAATACCCCTTCAGCTGGATGAGACACGGCCGTTTATTACCTGTGATGGGGATGAAGATCTGAAGGGGGTGCTCCCGGTTTGGAGTAAGCACTTTGGGCACGGAGTCCCTATCGACGCATTGCCTAAGGTTAATAAACCATTGGTAGTGGGTGAGTCCGGAGCAACTTATTATGGCAAACCGCGTGAACTTTACTCCTTTATTGGTGACAAAGCCTACGGTAGTTATGCTGACCGAAGCCAGGCGTTGGCAATCGATTTATACCAGAACATGACTCAAATGGCCAAACCGTTGCTATCCTGGTTCTCGCCGTCTGAACTTTGCTGGTTTGGAATAGCACCGCTCAATTTGGGATACCATGATTTTAATCGGCTACCGGGACTTAATGATGGTGTATTTGCGGGACTGAAATATGTGGATGGCCAGCCAGGATACCAGTATGAACGTATACCGCCTTATGTTAGCACTTTTAATCCTGGGCTCGACCCTGCACTGCCGCTATATAAACCGCTCCCCATGTTTAGTGCCTATCAAATGGCGATGGGGGTTCCTGTTACCGGCCCAGAAATAAATAGCTTGGTGGCAGACAGCAGTTCACTTGTATCTGCCTTGCCCGCTGTACGACATACGGCCATACATTATGCAGGTGACCTGCATGGCCCATTGCTTCCATTATTGGATACGATCGGGATAAAGCAGGTAGCAGCCAGCGATAGCTGTACCGTACTCTTTTTGGACGGATTGCATCCTGAAACCCAACATCGGGAAGAATACCGAAAGCTCATTCGTAATTTACAGCAGAAAGGGGGGCAAATATGGGTATTTAACCCGGATTCTGTGATGGACCCCATTCTGCGGGAATTCATTGCCGCACCGGTACACTTGTTGCGTTATAAAAGTACTGCCCTAAGAGGTACTAACAAGGGAATGGGAACGTATTTTAACTTACGTGATCTTTATTTTTCAGAAATGCCTGGTGATAGTGCCATCATAAAATATGCAATGGACATTCACGATTTTCCCTCATCTATACCAATCTTATCAGCTGCACGTACTGATTGGTCGCTTTTTAATGGAGTCGCTGAAAACAGAAAGTGTGCCCAGGTCGTACTCTATGAACAACTGCATAAACTTGACGCGCATGCGTTGGTCTGTTATCCATTCGGCAAGGCTAAGGTATTTCTGTCAACGATAGACTACCGCCTGATCCATACAGAAACCATTGCTTTTTGGAAACGCTTATTTTCCAGCGCTGGTATAGCTGTAGAAAAGCAATTAAAAGGAGAGTCAGGCCGACGCGAAAAAAACCATGATTTATTGCTGGACGGTCCGGTATCTTCAGCTAACCCTTAAATTATATGATTATATTAGCCGTATTTTCCATTAGAACAAACATGAAATTAACCGTTAAAAGAAGCCAAGTATTAATAGCGTTACTACTTTGCACGCTCTCAAACCAATGGGGATATGGACAGAAAAAAAACGATGCCGAAACAATTGAACATCGTAATCAACGCATGCAGTGGTGGACAAACGATAGGTTTGGCATGTTTATCCATTTTGGACTTTATTCTCTGGCTGCACGCGGGGAGTGGGTCAAAAACATAGAACGTATGACCAATGAGCAATACCAAACTTATTTTAACCGATTTAATCCGGATAAATTAGCGATAAGGGAATGGATGCAACATGCCAAAGAGGCTGGCATGAAATACGTAGTTCTGACCACTAAACACCACGAAGGATTTTGTCTTTTTGATTCAAAATACACGGACTATAAGGTGACCAACACACCATATAAAAAAGATATTATAGCGGAGTATGTAGCGGCAGCAAGGGAGGCTGGGTTAAAAGTTGGTTTTTATTATAGCCTGATAGATTGGCACCATCCCGATTTTACAATTGATTGGCTACATCCGCAGCGACCTGGTAATGATAGTTTGTATGCATCCCTGAACAGAGGAAAGGACATGAACCGTTATCGGCTGTATTTATATAATCAGGTGCAAGAGTTACTGACCAATTATGGAAAAATTGATATTTTATGGCTAGATATGTCGTATGGAGAAGCAACTGGTAAGGGAAGAAAAGATTGGGACTCGCCACACTTAGTGCAAATGATCCGCCGGCTACAACCTCAAATTATTTTAAATGATAGAATGGAATTGGGGCAAAACGAGGGAGGCGCTGATTTTGAGACCCCGGAACAGGTTGGTCCGGACGAACTTACTAAATATAAAGGTAAATACTTTGAAACTTGCCAGACATTTTCTGGGCTATGGGGGTATAGCCGCGATGAAAACACCTGGAAAAATACCCGCCAGTTACTGGATATTCTGATATCGTCGGTGGCTAATGGGGGTAATCTTATCTTGAATGTGGGCCCTACGGGGCGTGGTTCTTTTGATCCGAGGGCACTAAATGCGCTCCATGCTATGGGAGCGTGGATGAACGAAAACAGCCAGTCTATATATGGTTGTGGCAGTGCTCCGGCGGATTTTATAGCTCCACCAGGAACAAAACTAACTTATAATAAAGAGTTGCATAAACTCTACATACACTTATTTGAATATCCCTGGACGGGTACTTTAGCCTTTCAGAACTTTGGGGGCAAAGTAACGTATGCCCAATTTTTGCACGACTACTCACAACTGGTGATTAGCCCGCATCAACCTAACGATAATAAGATAAAATTGATATTGCCAAAGGAAAAACCAGCGGTAGAAATTCCGGTGATTGAGCTTACATTAAAGTAAACAAGTGATAATTTTTAATTGAATTGGACATTTTCTGATTAAACTGGGAGTATTTATCTAAACTAGAGCTTTTAAAATCCGAAACACCGCGTCGAATTTCTGTAGAAAATCGGGTTGCCGGTGCCGGCCAAGACGGTGTTCTCTTCGGTGTTTAAGGGATTGATGATAAGGATAAACTTAATCGAAAACCTAAATGCAGGAGCCAGCTATTTTTATCATGAGGTGATGCGGGTGAAGGAATTTCTACGCACATTGTACACCTACCAGCTAAGCACTGGTGTATCGCATGAGCTCTCCGGATGCATATTCTACAAAGTGAGCATATCCTGGATACGATACGGCAGTCTGTAATTATCACGCCTCAAGGTGGGGATAATATAAACTGTTAAAACAATACGGCCGCACCGCCTATGCGGCCGTTAATATACACTATGTATTTTGCTGCGTGATCATCGGGTGGACATTATATAAAGGATTGGCTAACCATATTTAGTAACTTCTCGGTATAGTCTATCATAAATAATGGGATATTGATGAGGTCATTGTCTACTTTTAAGTTTCTTAACGAATACCTAACGCGGACGGGAGGGTGAAATTGTGCAGTATATATACTAAGACTTTTGCTCCTTATATTTTCGTCTGATTTTACTTCGATAGGGATAATATCGTTTTTCAGTTGCAGGATAAAATCTACTTCAGCTTGGTTGCCGGAGGTCCAATAACGGGGAAATCCTTCAAAGTGACTAACAAGGTGCTGTAATACAAAATTTTCGGTTAGGCCCCCCTTAAATTCTGTAAACAAACGGTTCCCTTCCGTTATGGCAATGGGGTCAAGCAGGGATAAGCGACGCAACAATCCGGTATCAAGCAGGTATAACTTGAAGGCAGACAGGTCATCATAGGCCGAAAGAGGTAAGCCTGGCTTGTTGCTGCGGAAAACGCGGTGTACCAGTCCGGCATGAGACAGCCACAGCAAGGCATCTTCATAGTCCCGTGCTCGTGCCCCTTCTCGGGCTGTTTGGTACAAGAATTTTTTATTTTCGCGTGCCAATTGTGAAGGGATGGACGTCCAGATATGATTTATTTTTGGGATGTCTTTATTTTCGCTGTGTTTGGAAAAATCAAGGGCATAAGCGTTCAAAATATTTTGTTGCACCTGTTGTACACGTGACACATCTCTGCCTTCCAGCAAGGCAACAACGGCTTCTGGCAGACCGCCAGCTATGAAATAGGCTTTTAACTGGTCAACTAGCGGATTAAAAAACAGGTCAGGCAAAGGGACAATTTCATCTAAACTTTCTAAAAAGGCGAATAATTTAGGATCTGCTATAGACAAAAATTCAGCAAAGCAAATGGGGTGAACCTCTAAAAAATCTACCTTGCCCACGGGGAATGAATTTCCTCTTGACATAGCTACTCCTAATAATGAACCGGCGCTGGCTATAGCATATTCAGGTGCATTTTCGCAAAAATATTTGAGGGTATTAAGTGCATCATTACATTCTTGTATCTCATCAAATATGATGAGGGTGTGATGCGGATTGATGGGGCGTCCGTGGGCCAAGGTCAGGTTTTGGATAATGCGGTGTACATCTTTTGTCTTTTCGAAGAATTGCTTAAGGTCGGGTTGTTCTTCAAAATTAAAGTATGCAGTATCTTCAAAGTTTGTTTTGCCTAAATCTTTTAACAACCAGGTTTTTCCTACTTGCCGCGCACCTTGAAGGATGAGTGGTTTGCGCCCATCCGCATTTTTCCATTCAATAAGTTTTTTTGCTATCCCTCTTCTGATATCCATTTTGGCAATAATAGATGCCAAAAATGTGTTTTATTTCACATTTTTGGCAGTTAATTCGGACAAAGATAGGAAGATTTTTCCAATATTAAGTGCCCTAAATGTGTAAAATATCACATAATTGGCACTTATATGTGAGCTTAACCAATTTTTAAAAAAATAGTATACTTTTAAAACTAAGATGCGCCGATCCGAGGAAATAGTAGCTAAAGTAGCTGATTGAGGATCACCGTATGCTTCATGGCCAGCATGGCAAACATTCTGCTGGAGAAAATGTTACTGTTTTGTGGGTTTAGTTTAATAAAAAAAATATGAAAGCTTATAAGTTAAATAGTGGATTAAGCATTCCATCGGTGGGTATAGGGGTATTTCGGGTAGAGGATGCAGCTATTGCCTATGACACGGTCAAATCAGCCCTTTCAGTAGGGTATCGCCACATTGATACGGCCATGATCTATGGCAATGAAGAGTCTGTAGGTAAAGCCATCCTGGATTCGGGGGTTCCGCGGGAAGAAATTTTCTTAACCACCAAACTTTGGAATGATGACCAGCGGAAGGGTACAGTTGAAGAAGCAATAAAGTTAAGCCTAAAAAAGCTGGGCACCGATTATGTAGACTTATATTTGGTGCACTGGCCTGTAAAAGAAACGTACGTGACCATCTGGAAAGCGATGGAAAAGGTTTATAGGGAAGGCCTCGCAAAAGCGATCGGGGTGAGCAACTACAACATCCACCATCTGGAAGATCTGTTAAAGGAAACAGGTACAGTACCAGTGGTTAACCAAATAGAATGTTATCCGTATCTGGCCCAACAGGAGCTGGTTGACTATTGCTTGTCTAAAGGAATTGTTCCGGAGGCTTGGGGCCCATTAGGTGCGGGCAAATCAGATGTGCTGGTTAACCCAGTCATTGTGGAATTGGCCAAAAAATATGCTAAAACGCCCGCCCAGATTGTATTGGGATGGAATATACAGCGCGGTTTGGTGGTGATCCCTAAATCCGTACACCGCCAACGCCAGGAAGAAAATCTAGAAGCACTCAACGTAAACTTGGGCGAAGAGGACCTAAAAAAGATCACGGCACTGAATAAAAATCTGCGGCTGGGTTCTGATCCGGATAATATTACCTTTTAATACCCCTACTAAACAGATACTTTTGCTTTCTTAGTACAAATTGCAATTGTATTAACAAAATTCAAGGGATTGTTTATATTTGACAGTCATGAGATTGTCAGGTGTTTTTTCACGCATGGTTATTTATTTGGTTTCGGTGACATTTTCCGCCCGAGCTCAAAACGATGCGGGTTTATATCGTGACAGTTTGCTTTTGCAACTCCGCACCATGCCGGCCGATACCAACAAGGTGCTTACATTGATCACAATTGGCCAACAGTATGAAAATAACTTGCCGGATTCTGCTATCTACTACTATGAGCAGGTGCACAAGCTTAGCAAAAGGCTGAACTATCCGGATGGTTTTGTTAGGTATGTAAACAACTATACCGCCATCCTGAACATGCAGGCTAAATATGATCAATCTTTAACGTTGTTGCAAAAAGCCAGGGACACTTGCGTGCAGCACCATTTAGATGGACAAATTTGGAAGGTGCTGTTAAATATAGGGTCACTTTACCAATATAAACAGGAGTATGAAAAGGCTGCTTCTTATTACTTAGCCTCTTTGCCTATGGCAGAAAAATGGGGAAGCAACAGTCAAGTATCATTGATTTATGGTAATATTTGTGGATTGTACCGCGACCTTGAGCGTTATAACAAAGCGTTGGGTTATGGACGCCAGTCTGTAGCGTGGGCAGAAAAAACGCAAGATGCCTTAACCCTATCATCGGCATGCATTAATTTGGGAAATGTATTAAATAACATCGGGCAGCGTCCTGAGGCTCTCAGCTACTTAAGAAAAGCCTACCGCCTAAGCAAAAATGCGGGAGACCTCGCGCTGATGGAAACCTCACTCATTAACATTGCCAATACCTATGATCGTTCTTCTGAGGCCTCAGCCTACTTACCTATCTATCGGGAAGTACTGCCGCTAGCCAGGTCATTGGAGGACATAACCAGTGAAACGCTGGCCTTAAAAGGTATTGCTGAAGCACTATATTGGTTACAACAGTACGATGCCGCACAAACCACGCTGGATACGACCATTACCTTTGCGCTAAAAAATAACCAGCGGAATACCGCCAAAATGATGCTGTTACTGATGTCTGACATTCAAATTGCCAAAGGAAATTCCAAGAAATCTGTATCCTTCCGTAACGCATATGATTCGCTGCAAATGGCTATAGTGAATGAAGGAATGTTAAAAAATATCCAGGAATTAGAAACCAAGTATGATGTCCAGAAGCGTAAACAAGAGCTGTTGCAAAAAGATTTACTCCTGGCACAAGGCAAACAGGCTGCATTGCGCCAGCGTATTGGGCTCCTATTAGCGTGTGCCGGCATACTTATCCTGGCCCTGTTACTCTATTTCGGCTATCGCTATTACCGTCACCGCCAGCAGCTGCAACAAAAAGAGTTAGCCACCCTTCAGGCAGAGCAGGAAAATGTGCGCCTTAAAGCGCAGTTGGAAGGACAGGAACAGGAGAGACAGCGCATAAGCCAGGAGATACACGATGATATGGGTTCAGGGCTCACTTCGGTTATGTTCATGAGCCGGATGGTGAAAGAACCAGCCCCCATAGCCCAAAAACTACATCTCGCCGCAAAAGGTCTTTTACGAAAAATGAATGAGATCATCTGGACGCTGAACGCCTCCCAAGACACCTTAGACAGCTTACTGGCCTATATGCGTTTGAACTTGGTAGAGCTGCTGGAAAACGCGGGGATGAGTTATCATTTTGATTTTCCTGAAAATTTGCCCAATATTTTCGTTAGTCAGCAATACCGGCGCAATTTTTACCTCGCTACGGCAGAGGTCATAAATAATGTATTGAAGCATGCCGAGGCAACGGACGTCTTTATTACGGCAACGATAAATTCTCAGCTGGAAATTAACATTAAAGATAATGGTAAAGGGTTTGACCAGCGCAATATTCACCGCTTTGGCAATGGATTAAACAACCTAAAACACCGCATGGCACAAATAGAAGGGCGGTTTGCCATAAAGTCTGATAACGTTAACGGTACGGTGGTAAGGTTTACCGCTCCGCTCAATTTATAACATTTGTTATATGGCAAGCCTGAAAAATAAGTGGCAATTTTAGCGCATGGAAACTATTCTAGTAAGTATCGTTGAAGATATCTCCGACATACGTGACGGAATGCGTATGCTTTTGGAACAAACACCTGGATTTGAGTGTCTGGACACCTATGAAAATGCCGAGGAAGCATTTAAAGGGCTAAGCAAAAGACCACCTCATATTGCGATCATAGACATTGCCCTACCGGGCGATAATGGTGTTTCTTGTATCCGAAAGTTACGGGAATCGGGCAGCAAAATACAGTTTATGGTGTTTACAATTTTTGAAAGCAGCGAGCAAGTATTTGAAGCACTTGCTGCCGGGGCTAACGGTTATTTACTTAAAGATGATGCGCCAGAAAAGATTTTGGAGGGGCTTAGGGAACTGAGCCAAGGCGGCTCGCCCATGAGTATCAGCATCGCCCGCAAAGTGGTTTCTTCCTTTCATCATGTACCTGGCCCTTCACCGCTATCCCCTCGCGAAATGGAAGTGCTGCAGCTGCTCTCTAAAGGTTTGCTTTATAAAGAAATAGCCGAAAAGCTTTTTATAAGCACCGGCACTGTACGCCAGCATATTCACCATATTTATGATAGGCTGCATGTTCAAAACCGAACGGAAGCGCTAAATAAGGTTTTTGGACAAAAAAATCTATGAGTTAATGGCTTTATTTCTCTTTAGACGCCCTCAATTACACTTACAAATATGTTGAACATCCATATCCATTTGTTGATTATAATGTATTATGGCCGAAAATCTGCTTATTATCCCCAAAAATAGTAACTTCGTAAATAAACTTAATATAAGCATGAAAGCAATGATCTTAATAAGTATTATCGTATCCATTGGAACATGGTCTTGTGGCAACACAGCTAAAAAAGCAAACGAAAGCCAACAAGAAACCGTTGAAAGAACAGATTCCCTGGTTAAAAAACCGATTAAATATACCGCAGCGGGTGATACAATGCAAGGTTACCTGGCTTATCACAACAATACCGCTAACACTAAAAAACCGGGCGTATTGGTTGTCCATGAATGGTGGGGACTGGACGATTACACCCGCCACCGTGTAGAGCAATTGGCAGATTTGGGTTATGTAGCCCTTGCGGTGGATATGTATGGTCATGGTAAAACTGCGGCTAACCCAACTGAAGCCATGGCCTTGGCTGGCCCCAACTACCAGAACCCGCAACTAGCCAAAGAGCGTTTTGACGCAGCGCTGGCACAACTTAAATCCCTTCCGGAAGTAGACAGTACCAAGATAGCCGCTATTGGTTATTGTTTTGGAGGCAGCATGGTATTAAACGCAGCCAAATTAGGTGATAAGCTCCAAGCCGTAGTTAGTTTTCACGGCGGTCTAAAAGGAGTACCTGCAAAAAAGGAACTGCTGAGCGCCCCAATTCTCATTTGTCATGGCGCAGCAGATAAAAATATTCCTGAAGCAGATGTGCAACAATTCCGAAAAGAATTGGACGCCATTGGGGCAAATTATACATTCAAAGCCTATCCAGGCGCAACCCATGCATTTACCAATCCTGCAGCCACAGCCACGGGCAAAAAATTTAATCTTCCCATATCTTATAATGCCGCTGCCGACACAGCATCCTGGAACGATATGAAGGCATTTTTTGCGACTTATTTAGAATATAGATATAACCCCGGATAGTTATTATTCCATTGCAGACGTTGTTTTTGTTAAAATACACGTATCTTTGTATAGATATTAATACGTATCATAAACACAAAGCTCACACTGACCATCGATCCCAAAGTAATTGATGCTTCAAAAGAATATACCGAGGGAAAGGGAAAAAGGCTGTCCTCCTTGGTGGAGAACTACCTGAAGTTGGTATCTGACCAATCTGACACAGAACGACCGGCAACATTGTCCCCCAAAGTGCGCAGATTAATGGGATCGGTGAAACTCCCGGATGATTTCGACTATAAAACGGAATTGGGCTCAGCCTTAACAGATAATTACGGCAAATGATCAACTATTTCCTGGACACGAACATTATCATTGACTTCCTCAGTGACCGGAAGCCATTTCTGAACAGGCAGCTATCTTATTTGACGCCTCCATTGAAGGAAAGGTAAAATTGCATGTGGCGGACATCTCTTATAACAACATTTATTATGTCCTCCGCAAAACGCTGGGGCACGCCCAAACATTATCTTTATTAACGGACCTGATGGAAATGACAGAAGTTGCAGAACTAACTGGTCCCGTATTGCAAAAAGCCCTCGTCACCGGATTTAACGACTTCGAAGATGCTATTCAGTATCAAAGCGCACGTTCGCTGGATACAATTGACGCTATTGTCACCCGGAAAGACAAAGATTTCAAACGTTCTTTTTTACCATTACTTAGCCCGTCTGAGGCAGTAGCTTTAATAGATATTTAACACTTGACGGCATTTTCCTGGGTTAAAACCATTTATCGGTCTGGCCGATGCCGCTGTTAAAGAAAGTATCAAGCGGGTGGAGATGGCTATCTGGCATGTGGGCCTTCGGATGCCCAGGCAACACATTGTTATCAATCTTTCACCGGCATTTATGCCCAAGACCGGTTCAGGATTTGACCTGCCCATGGCGGTCGCTATCCTGGCAGCATCTGGACAAATCAAGCAACCGAAAACAGTATTAAACTATCAGAGGCACCTTGACAATGGCGATTAATGCCAGTGAACTCGGGTTTGCCGGAATGCTGGTTTCTCCGCAAAATGCACCTGAAGCTGGGATGGTTAATCAATTAAAGGTATATGGAATGGCTAATTTGCGGCAGGTGGTGGAGTTTTTTAATGGATCGCTCGATGGCGTCGATCCGGTGAAAGTGGATACATGGGATGAGGTTTTACAAGAAACTGAATTGGACACGCCCAAACCAAGGCTCCGTTCTATTAAGGGAGGTGGAGCAAAATATTTCGGACACCTGGACGACGATGCTATATGCAGGTTGGGGTAATTACACCAAGAGCAGAAAGATATTCAACAGTCCAGTTATTGGCAGAATATCTGCCTATATTTGAAACATCATTAAATACTAAAACAGTACGAATAGTTTATGTCCAGTAAGATCATTGTTATAGGAAGCATGAACATGGATATGGTTGTTAAGACCAGCCATATTCCAAAACCAGGCGAAACCGTATTAGGTGGTACCTTATTATGAATCCTGGAGGTAAGGGCGCTAATCAGGCCGTGGCAGTTGCCAGGCTTGGTGGAGATGTGGCTTTCATCGGCAAAATAGGAGATGACATCTTCAGCAAACAATCATCCCAATTATTCGACGAAGAAGGCGTAGAAATAGGTGGTATCATAGCGGACGAGGGGGCTCCCGCAGCAGGTGATGTATTCAATGGTGCTCTTGAAGTAGCAGTAGAAGAGGGAAAAACATTAAAAGATGCGGTATCATTTGCCTGCCAGGCATCCGCAATTGCAGTGAAAAGAATGGGAGCGAGGTATTCAATTCCTTATCGCAGGGAAATCGTATATGGGGAGTAGGCAATCTATTAGCAAAAGGTGGGATACCTCATCACCGCCATGTTTGTAATGTTTATCGCCGGCTTGGGACTGGTGATCGCGGCGGGGAAATTCAACTAATTAAAATCATTATGAAACCATTAAAATTTAATTTAACGCTCTTTGCAGTCATTATTTTAGCTATCACGCCTATTAATAGTCAAGCGCAATGGAGTCATGCACAGCATCCAAAAATAATCTTCGACACCGACATGGGGCCGGACTATGACGACATTGGCGCCATTGCCATACTTCATGCCCTGGCGGCAAAAGGAGAGTGTAAGATTTTAGCTACCGTTGCATGTGATGCCCATCCATCCATTGCACCAACTATAGCAATGTTCAATGCCTATTTTAAAAAGCCAGGTATCCCGGTTGGGATGACAACCAAGGGCGCTCCGGCTTGTACAGCTAAGAATGGTTGGAATGACTCTATTGTCCGCAATTTCGCTCCCGACCTCGCCAAAAAATCATATCCAAAGGCCGTTGACATATATAGGCAAGTGCTGGCAAAGCAAGCTGATCACAGTGTCACGATTGTTACCGTAGGCTTTGTTTCTAATTTGCGGGAACTTTTACGCTCTAAAGCCGACCTGTATTCACCATTGTCTGGCGACGCACTCGTCAAGCTTAAAGTTAAAAATTGGGTAGCCATGGCCGGAACTTTTCCGCAAGGCAAAGAATTCAATGTTACGGAGGATTCGGTAGCCTCCTATGACGTATTTAAAAAATGGCCTACACCTATTTTATTTAGTGGATTTGAAATAGGGCAACATATCTACACAGGAGGCCGTATAGCAACAGAAGGGTCCGCCCAAAATCCGGTAGCATGGGGTTATCGCTATAATCTGCGCACCTATACGGAAAAGGGCGAAGCAAACCGTCCATCGTGGGATCCCACGGCAGTAATTTGTGCAGTTCGCGATCCGGAAACTTATTTTTATGTCATTGGACCCGGTAAATTTATAATCCATCCCGACGGAAGTGATAGTTGGGATCCGGATGACCATGCTGGACATTATTTTTTGGTGCACAAATATCCTTATGAAAAAATAGCAGCTGACTTGGAAGAGCTGATACAGTATGAGCCTCATTGAAACTCCTTAAGTTCGCCAATATATTTGCTATTTATATTTGGCGGCAAGTATCCAAATTACAAGGAATTTGAAATGACGATGAATTGTTAACTTTGGGAAAATTATTGATGCCTTCTATATTACACGCATGAGCTTGCTTTTCTCGCTGATCTCCCATAGGATGATTTTTTGCATTTCGGGGGAACCATTCAGGTAGGACATCAGGTTCTCCAGGATCTTCGGGGCAACGGCCCTTCCGCAATCGTCCTTTCCTGCGTCCAATATCCGATCAGCCTCATACCGAAGGCTCAGCCAGTAATCCTTGATCCGGACGTAGGTTTCAATCAGGTTATTCACCGTCCCAAAGTAACGGTAGACCAATTTTTTATGCACACCCGCCACCTGGGCAATGTGATTTATACCCAATTTAGTGTATCCTTCAGTTTGGATGATCTCCCCTACCGCATCCAGTAATTTTAGCTTGGTGCGTTCTTTATTGCGGATATTCCCATCGGTAATTTTCCGTGCCATGATCGTGGATGGTTTTTAGACAGGAAAGTTCCGAATATCTGTGGAGAAAAACAAGCCATACCTTATATAAATATACATTGTCCGGCATGATATTTATTGGTATTCCGGCATGGAAGATCTAAGCAACACCCGCGTTTATGGAATATTTTGAAGATCGGATATTCAGGCCCTCCGACTTGTCAAATACAGGACTACCCAGGGGAGAGTACGATCATTGCCAGTTCCTAGGTATCGGTTCGGGATTAGAACAGCTATCCGGCTTGCGCTTTGCCGGTTGCACCTTCACGGATTGCAACCTGACCGCGGCCAACGTAGTCAAAACGGCCTTTCAGGATGTCTCTTTCGAAGGTTGCAAAATGCTTGGCATCCGGTTCGATCAATGCGACGCCATGTTGTTGGAACTGTCGTTTAAAAACTGCCAATTAAACATGAGTCATTTTTATAAACTAAAACTTAAAAACACATCCTTTATACAATGTAATCTGTCCGAAACGGATTTTACAGAAGCGGATCTGACCGGTTCCATTTTCGACGGGACTGACCTCAACCGAGCCCATTTTGAAAGGTCTGTATTGGAGAAGGCCGATTTTAGGACAGCATTCAATTATGCCATAGACCCTGAAAACAACCGCATCCGTAAAGCACATTTTTCTCTGGAAGGGCTCCCGGGTTTATTGGGAAAATATGGAATATCGGTATCGTAGATCTATAATGAATAAAAGCTAACGACGACACTTATGGAGCCTCCACCATTCTCATCCAGTACATACGCCGCCCAGGGACAGCCATTTCGGGTCACCTATAAAAATATGGATTATTACTTTCAATTGCTGGACCCCGATCAGCTTAACCGCGACACTGACCGCATCGACCTCTACCTGGATGGCCAGGTACAAACGATGATCCGGGAAGGGAACCGCTGGCACTTCGAAAAAATGCCAGACGGACTGGATACTGATTTTGCCCAATCCATCTGGCGGTCTATCTGCCTAAGATATTGGTTCTAATAGGTGATCACGCTACCATTGGCTTCAGCAAAATGTAATCAAAGATATAATTAACCGCTACCTTGCGTTACGGGGCATCAGGCCGAATCCACAATCCAACCAGTTTCAACACCACTTCCTGCAAGTCATCCAGGATACTCCAATCCTTTTCAATATAAATGTCGGTTGTTTTTCGCGCATTATCCACATGATTCAAGGCCATGGCCACATCGTCTTTGCTTTGGCGGGCCTTGTTACGGGCAATCGAGGCAAAGGTATGCCGAATCCATTTCATACTGGTTTTGGCTATAGATCGCCGTTTGATACATGGCAGCCGTGGCCCGTTTTCCATGCTCACCCGTCACTTCCGCTTCCTGCTTCAGTTGAGCGATCACTTCCCGGACAAATTTGATAAAATCGATCTCGCCGTTCTGTTCTAGCAAATACTCCTTTATACTGTCAGCCGTCATCGGGTCAATTTTGCTGTCCAGTTTCGAAATAAGATACCGGTAAGATCTTAAAGTTTTGTCCAGGATGTCTAGCACAAATCCATCCTTAATGTGTTTGTTTTTGTCTAATTGTTTATCGACTACATAGTGCTCAGAGTCGATGTACCGACTAATCCCTTTGTGATTCACCCGGTATATTACATTGTAGGTTTAGTTCAGTTTCTGATTCAAAACCACTGCCTGTACGGTGGCCATAAGTCAGCAAAAGATTGGAAACGAAAAAGGGCCTTTTTGCTATCAAAAAGGCCCTTTTTACGTTGTGGGAGCTACTGGGTTCGAACCAGTGACCCTCTGCTTGTAAGGCAGATGCTCTGAACCAGCTGAGCTAAGCTCCCTTTTCCCGTTTGGGTGTGCAAATATAGCGTAGTATCCGGGATTAAAAAAATTATTTTATTTTTTTTTAATCATGTGCTTTAAAAACCCTGCCAAGGGCATTTACTGACTAACCAAAAGAAAAAGTCAGGGCTAGTTAGAAGATGAATTCAAGTCCCAAAAGAAATTTCTATTTTTGAACCGGAAATAAAAAGGCTTATGGCTGATTTAAAATATACAAACACAACATTATTCATGAAGAGAATCCATATCATCAGCCTAATAATACTTAGCCCATTGTTCCATGCCTGTACAGGGAATGGAGGCCGTACTGGTTCAGAAACAAAAGAGCCTAGCAACCATGGGTCCATCGGTTTTACCTGGCTGGGGCAAAAAATTAACTGCGATTCCAGTTCCAATACGGCTTACTTCAACTACGTCAAGGAATCCAAAAAATACAGTACGCTCATCATCCAAGGTATTAACAAAAAGCTTCCCAAACAATCGGTCAATGCCCTCATGCTTGAAATGATCACGGAAGGTGATCTTAAAGAAGGCTCCTACCCTATTATCAATAGCGGAGACCTTGCACTGTGCCTGGCCGGAAAAAGAGCAGATAGTTGCAACCAAGTGGCCAGTGGCGCTTTAAGGGCTACAGATAATTTCGTGTTAACCTATAATTCAGTAGGCAAAGGACAGCTCACAATCAGCAAACTTGATAAGGGGCCGCATCAGGAAAATACCGTAAAAGGAAAACCAGGTTATATCCTGGGTTCCATTTCGGGCACATTTACATTTGCGGCCAAAAATATTGACGAAAGCAAACCACATGATGTGGCCGGCAATTTTGACCAGGTACCCATCAAGATCTACGATAAAGAATAACTCCCCAAAAAATACAAAACGCCGCCTTATTGGGCTTCTATTTTCAGGATGACACTCTCCCGGCCTTTTCTTACGTCGGGATTAAAACCTATGTTCATCAAAAAATCGCCCGAATATATCTTGTCACCCGCTACCGAAGACTGCACACCCGGATATAAATTCACTTCACTGATGCGGTAGTTTCGGGAAGAATCCAACCCCTTTAGCCGGATGGGCAGCTTGCTGCCCTCATCATAGCGGTTATTCACCAAGTAATTGAACTGGTAGGCCACCCCCTTATTGGCAGCTACATAAAGCATCGACGCCACTGATGCCTCCCAAGGGCTGCTCAACCGATATTGATCACCGTGCCAAATGGTTTGCTTCATGCCGTTGTACTGCTTTACGGCCTGCTGGCAAAACGCCAGGTCTTTTTCGCCCAAATGGTCTACAACAATGTCAAAACCCAATTTTCCCATCATGGCCACATCCGTGCGGAACTTGATGGATTGCTTGCCCCAATCGGTCACATGGTTTGAACTGGCAATAGCAGGGTAAAAATAAGAATATTCCCATTGTATAAAGATCCGCTCCATCGGGTCAGTATTGTCACTGGGCCAATACTCGGTAAAATACTGCAAGGCGCCATAGTCAACGCGGCCCCCACCACCCGAGCAAAGCATCATGGGCACAGCAGGATACTTAGCCCTAATCCTCTTCAGCACCTCATATAATCCCCGCACATAGTCAATATATAATGCCGACTGATTTTTAAGGTGAGCCGAGTAAGCGTTATAAATTACGGCATTGCAGTCCCACTTAATATAGGCCAGCTGGGGGTTTTTAATAAATAAATGATCCACGATCCCATAAACATAGTTCTGCACGTCGGGATTGCTCAAGTCCAGCACCAGCTGGTTACGGAAATAATATTCATCACGTTTGGGCTGTTTAATTACCCAGTCCGGGTGTTTTTCATACAGCTCACTTTTGGGATTCACCATTTCAGGCTCAATCCAAATACCAAACTTAACCCCATTGTCCGTCGCCTCTTTCACAAGCGTACCGATGCCGTTTGGCAATTTGGCCTTGTTCTCGTCCCAGTCACCCAGCCCTGCGTGATCGTCATTTCTTGGGTATTTATTGGCAAACCAACCATCGTCCAGCAGGAAAAGATCCACACCCAATTTCTTGGTATCCTGAAGAAGTTCCTTCAACTTCTGTTCATTGAAATCAAAAAATGTAGACTCCCAGTTATTCAGTAAAGTAAGGCGATCGCCTTTTCCATCCAGTAATTTATAATTGCGCGCCCAGTTTTGCACATTACGGCTGGCCTGCCCTTTTCCGTCCGCCGAAAAGGAATACCAAAATGCAGGGGTGACAAATATTTCGCCTGGTTTTAACGAATAGGTGGAGGCATAGTTATTAATGCCCGAGAGGATGCGCAGGTTATTCTGCGGGTCCAGTTCCAGATCCGTGCGAAAATTACCGCTCCATTCCGTGCCTGCAAACAGCACCTGCCCTTCATCTTCAGTGGCAGGCTTATCCAGCGACACCATAAATACCGAAGGCTGAAACAAATTAGCCCGGGTGCCCAGTTTTGTGTCAAGCGTTTTAATACCGTGGGTTAACTTAGCCTCCTCAGGCTGCATTTCACGAGCCCAGTCGCCGTGATACTGGCGCAACCAAAACGAACCTGCCTTCAAATAAAGGTTGGCAGACGCAAATTTATGCAGCTGAACTGGCCCCTTTTCATGCTGGCTAATGGCACTCCATTGCTCCACCACATCCTCGTTATAATAGCTTTTATAATATAAGGTAACGTCAAATTGATAGACCGGATCTTTCAAAAGAATGCTATCCAATGTCACTTCTTCCGCAACTTTTTTCTGACCATGGCTCACATACACCAGGTCAAGCGAATTATTCCCATCCGCATGGGTCACGCTGATGGCCGGTTCAAGCAAGTTGCGCGAGCCTGCCGGCGTATAAGCCGAATTGTAGATACCCGTATAGTCACCTGCCTGCTTATATTGGGTTGAAGCCAACGCATATTCAGCCTCATTGCCAAGCCGCTTTCCAAAATAAATAATGCCCAGGTTCTTGTTGGTATTAACCTGCAGCACCAAGGCCTGCTTTGCGGTTTGTATCGGAATAATTTGTGCTACCAAGGCGCCGCCGCTCAAAAATGACGGCATGAGCCAGACGAATGAAATTTGGAAAAAACGTAAAATATATCTATTCATTGTTAAAACATTACTAAGTATAACATTAAAGGTACAACCGCAGCATTTGCTGCCAATAACGTGGCCTATGTGCAAAACCTTCCCAAACAATCAATTGATGGTCTATCGCTTTATCTTTTAGAATTTGGCTAAATTCCCGATTATCTGGTAAAAACGGATCGGTTTCACCCACGGCAATAATGATCTCCATACGGCGTATGGCCGATAAAATCGCTTCATCCTGCAGGTTTGCCATAAACCGCCGAGGCGTATTGAAATAAATATCGTCATTGAAAAAACCCTCAAACAGGTCTTTAAACGTTAGTATCTGCCGGGTAAGGTCAAACCGGCCGCTCATGCAAACCATCTTGTTAAATAACAACGGGTGTTTCAACGCTATATTGGCCGCGTGGTAAGCACCCATGCTGCATCCCGCTACCTCCAAAAAACCCGAGTTGTTTTTAGATCTTATCAAGGGAATAACCTCCTCAAGTATGTATTGCTCATAATGTAAATAGCGCTTTATGCGTTCCGAAGGATGAATTTTGGCATTATAAAAACTATCCGCATCCACACTGTCCACACAAAACAGCTGTAGTTCGCCCCTATCAATTCGGTCCTCCACGGCTGCTACCAGCCCCCAGTCTTCATAGTCATAAAAATGTGCCATCCGGGTTGGAAAGAACAATACCGCACGCCCTCGGTAGCCAAAAACCAGCAGCTCCATTTCCCTACCCAGACTATTACTATACGCTTTATAATATTCCCTTTCCATTTGGCACGCAACTACCTAAATAATCAATTGCTCTTCTGTTATTTCAACTTTTATAATATTTGTCCATACTTTATAGCCTTCTTCGCTCAAATGCAATCCATCATCTATAAAATAGGCATGCACAGGGCGGCCGGAAGCATCCAGCATGTGGCTAAAAACATCCACGTATTTCCAGTGGGGCAAATTCTTTTCAATCTCGCCGGCTATTAACTGGTTTGCATATTTAAACTGTCCTAATATGTGCCAACGGCTTAAGCTAGGTTTTAATGAGATAAAATAACAGGGCAAATCCCCAAAACGTTCATGAACGCGAAGAGCCAATTGCTGAAAAAAAATAAACACCTCCTCCGGGTGCCTTCCATCGCCCAAATCGTTATCCCCGGCGTACACCACCAGGCGTTTTGGATGATAGCCCAACATAATACGCTCAAAAAACCAATCACAGGCCGCCAGCGTAGACCCACCAAAACCCAGGTTTAACGGTTTAAAACCCTCAAAATCGCGATCAAGGCTATCCCATAAACGGATGGAAGAACTACCGTAAAATAAACTCTCCGCCTCATAACCATGTAGCAAGCCTTTATTTTCCAAATTCTTTACCTCATCTTCATACCACTGCATGTTGTATCCTTTAATTCAACGATCCTTTATCTCAACAAATGTACTCATTTAGCGCATCTAAAAAAATGCGGGGAAAAGTGTCAGTCTTTAACCATACGTCACCCCAAAAAAGCTGTTTATCTGACTTACTGATACATCCGTCGAAAAAGCAAGGAGTATCTCATTCTTATACCGATTATTGCCCCATTATTTAATAACAATTAAATATATGAAAAAATTTTTCAGTACAAGTAAGCAATCCGTTCACCTTTACCTAGCTATCTGCCTGGCAGGTGCAGCATGTAGTAAGTTTAATGACAAAAAAGAAGAAAGCAATGACACCGGGTTTAAAGACAAAAAGTGGATAATAGACAAAGCGCAAGTATCGCCAGCTTTAGATCTGGATGGAGATGGTCAAAAAGAGACCGACATTAAAAGTACCTACAACGAATGTGATCTGGATGACTACACCGTCTATAAAGGAGATGGAAACATGGTAAACAATACCGGTAGCATCAAGTGCGAAGCCAACGAGCCTCAGGAAGAAATCACCGGGATATGGAGCTATAATGAATCTACCCACAAGCTCACGATGACCGAAACAGGAGAAGACCCTGCCATCATGGATGTCGTATCTTCCACCAGTAATCAACTGTTCCTCTCCTACCCCATCACCCAGGCAGATGGAACCGTGTATACCATTACTATCACCTTCAAGAAATATTAAAAAATATCTGGTACTTAACTAATGTTAAAAGCAGCATCTGTTGGGATTTAATTTTGACAACCGGATGGTTTGAGTTTTGTAATCTATTGTTGTCTCGGGTAAGTCTAAATTTATTTTTTTTAACTTTGATAAAAATAATAAACATGGACTTTACAAAAATCAGAATAGGTATCGTCGGAGCCAGTACCTCCGGCTGGGCATCTATATCTCATATACCGGCATTAAAGCTTCTTCCTGAATTTGAATTAACGGCTGTTAGTACTACCAACTTGAGTTCAGCCAGGGAAGCTGCTGAAAAATTTGGCGCAAAGCATGCGTTTGACAACGAGCAAGACCTGGTGAGCTGTCCGGATGTCGATCTGGTGATCATTGCTGTAAAAGTGCCCTACCATTATGAGCTGGCTAAAGCTGCGATCGCAAATGGTAAAATGATTTATTGTGAATGGCCACTGGGAAATGGGCTTCAGGAAGCCAAAGAACTTTTATCACTGGCTAAAGCTAAAGGCATTCGTCATTTTGTGGGATTGCAGGCTGTATCCTTGCCAGAAACGGCCTTTATGAAACAAATCGTTGGGGAAGGCCTCATTGGTGAAGTTCTTTCTTCATCCATTTTGGCCTCAGCGGGCGGATGGGTAAGTGCCGCCACGGAGGAAAAACGGTATTTGCTTGACCCAGCTAACGGAGCTACGATGCTGGACATTCCTTTTGGACATACAGTTGCTGCTTATGCCCGAATTTTAGGGGATTTTAAGACCATTAGCGCCACACTCGCACGCCGCAGGAAAGAAGTACCACTGCTTTCATCAAACACACTCGTTCCTCAACTCAGTAATGATCAGATTGCGGTATCGGGAATTCTGAAAGATGGGATCGTTTCAAACATCCATTACCGCAGTGGCTTTTCTACCGGAACCACGTTTTTATGGGAAATTAACGGGACCAAAGGAGATATCGTGGTTACGGGTCCCAGTGGCCATTACCAGATGGTTGGTACCCAACTCCATTATGCCCCAACTGGAGAAAAATTACAGCCATTGGAAGTACCCGCAGCATTTCTATCTCTAGAAACCACCGTTCCTGCACAGCCCATATATGGCCTATACTATGCCTACAAGGCGCTATTGGCTGACCTTAAAAACAACACCGCTCATGTACCCACATTTGAAGACGGCGTGCACATACACCAGTTACTGGAAGCCATCAAACAAAGTCATTCAGAAGAGAAAGTGATTCATTTGGAGGGTTAAGTCCGATCGAAATATGCCGTTTGAATAAAAAAATCCCGCTGTTGCGGGATTTTAAGTGGAGAATATCGGAGTCGAACCGATGACCTCTTTCCCGGCATCCGCCGGGACTTGCAAACGCGCTAGCCTTCCGGTGAAATTGGGAATGATCCGCTATCAGTTGCTATCAACCATTCAATATATTTTCTGCTCTTTTTGCGCTTGAGAGACAATTCATAGGCGTGCGCACTTTCCCGATCTGGAAATATTTTACAAAATTTAACAGCCCAATCGTTTGCCCTCGCGGTAAATTTAGATAAGCCTGTATTATGCTGAATCAGCCTGACATTCATATCAACGGTATATCCGATATAATACTTATCAAGCTTTATAGAGTATAGGATATAACAAGTATACATAAGCAAAAAAAATCCCGCTGTTGCGGGATTTTAAGTGGAGAATATCGGAGTCGAACCGATGACCTCTTTCCCGGCATCCGCCGGGACTTGCAAACGCGCTAGCCTTCCGGTGAAATTGGGAATAATCAGCTATCAGTTGCTATCAACCATTCAATATATTTTCTGCTCTTTTTGCGCTTGAGAGACAATTCATAGGCGTGCGCACTTTCCCGATCTGGAAATATTTTACAAAATTTAACAGCCCAATCGTTTGCCCTCGCGGTAAATTTAGATAAGCCTGTATTATGCTGAATCAGCCTGACATTCATATCAACGGTATATCCGATATAATACTTATCAAGCTTTATAGAGTATAGGATATAACAAGTATACATAAGCAAAAAAAATCCCGCTGTTGCGGGATTTTGAGTGGAGAATATCGGAGTCGAACCGATGACCTTTTGCATGCCATGCAAACGCTCTAGCCAGCTGAGCTAATCCCCCATTTATTTTAAAGAACTTCTATCGGAGTCGAACCGATGACCTTTTTCCCGACATATGTCGGGACTGCAAACGCGCTAGCCTCCCGATGCATATCGGGATGAGCTAATCCCCCATTTATTTTAAAGAACTTCTATCGGAGTCGAACCGATGACCTTTTTCCCGACATATGTCGGGACTGCAAACGCGCTAGCCTCCCGATGCATATCGGGATGAGCTAATCCCCCATTTATTTTAAAGAACTTCTATCGGAGTCGAACCGATGACCTTTTTCCCGACATATGTCGGGACTGCAAACGCGCTAGCCTCCCGATGCATATCGGGATGAGCTAATCCCCCATTTATTTTAAAGAACTTCTATCGGAGTCGAACCGATGACCTTTTTCCCGACATATGTCGGGACTGCAAACGCGCTAGCCTCCCGATGCATATCGGGATGAGCTAATCCCCCGTTTTAGGTTTGCAAAGATACAGATTATGTGTACTTATGCAAACCTGAATGAAAACTTTTATATGAGAACAGGATCATTTTGCTTTAACTGCAGTGCTTTGGCCGTTTTTGTACGGGTTTCCAACGCAAGGGCTTCATTCTCTGCCAACGATTGACCATATGAGGGAATAATCTTTTTAAGCTGGGTAATCCAATCAGCTGACCGCATTTCTTCCGGAAAACACTTCTTAAGCAAGTTAAGCATGATGGCCACGGAGGTGGAAGCCCCGGGTGAAGCACCCAGCAAAGCCGAGATAGACCCATCTGCACTGGTGACCACCTCAGTACCAAATTCGAGTATGCCGCCATGCTTCTCATCCTTTTTAATTACCTGTACGCGCTGACCGGCAATAGCCAATTCCCAATCTTCCTTTTTGGCCAAGGGAACGTATTCCTTCAATGCAGCAATACGATCATCTGGCGACTGCCTAACCTGATTAATGAGGTATTTGGTAAGGGGAATGTTATCCAAGCCAGCAGCCAGCATAGGCCGGATATTATTAACCTTAATAGAAGCTGGGAGATCCAACCACGAACCATTTTTCAAAAATTTGGTAGAGAAACCAGCGTATGGCCCAAACAGCAATGCTTGCTTACCATCGATGACCCGGGTGTCAAGGTGAGGTACTGACATTGGGGGCGAACCCACCGCAGCTTTACCATAAACCTTTGCATGGTGATTGGCGATAACTGCTGGGTTGGTGCATTTAAGCCACTGCCCACTAACCGGAAATCCACCGAATCCTTTGCCTTCGGGAATGTTTGATTTTTCAAGGAGCGGTAATGAGCCGCCACCAGCGCCAATAAATACGAATTTGGCTAATATCTCCCTTTTTTTATCGGTAGTCAGGTTTTTGACGGAAATGCGCCAGCGGCCATCTTGGGTACGTTCAATGTCTCTAACTTCATGTGCCCGCCTTAATTTAAAGTTTGGTTGCACCACCAAATGCCTGAAAAGCGTGCGGGTAAGCGCCCCAAAATTAACATCGGTACCAATATCCATACGCGTTGCGGCAACCTTTTCATGGGGATTACGGCCTTCCATGACCAGCGGGATCCATTTTTTCAAAAGCTCATGATCTTCCGTGTACTGCATCCCACGAAATAAATGGTGCACTTTCATGGCCTCATAACGTTTCTTTAAATAGGCAACATTATCTTCACCAAACACAAAGCTCATGTGCGGAATATTGCGGATAAAGGCGGTAGGGTCCTTAATAAGGCCTGTTTCTACCAGGTACGCCCAAAACTCTTTGGATATTTCAAATTGCTCGGCAATGCTAATAGCCTTTTTTATATCTACACTGCCGTCGGGCAATTGGGGGGTATAATTTAATTCGCAAAGGGCTGAATGTCCTGTTCCGGCATTATTCCAGGCATCAGAACTTTCTGCAGCCACTTCATCCAAACGTTCCAATACTTCCATATGGAGTGCCGGATTCAATTGTTTAAGAAATACGCTTAGGGTAGCGCTCATGATGCCTGCTCCAATGAGCACAGCATCGATCTCCTCAACCTTATTTTTAGTTTCTTTTGCCATTTTATAACAATTCAAGCAAAAATAATCATGAATTCCTTATTTTATTGGCCTAAATTTAAAATCGTTCTAATTATTTTACGCCCATACTACAAAACACGAATTGAATTGTATATTGAGATAACATTTTGGCTTAATGTAATAACACAATAAGTGCTGGGGATGATATTAACCAAATTATTTATTTTTTTAAATAAGGTGCGGCTTTTTCCATAAATTCCTGATCAATGACCACAATGTTCTTCAAGTCTTTTAAATGCCGGAAAATGCCATGTTGCTTACGATACTGCACAATGGCATTGGCTTGCTTAGGGCTAATGAACGGATGGGCATTCAGTTCTTCATAAGTGGCCTCATTGATGTTAATTTTTTTGACCAGGCTACTGTCAACATGGAGGTGCGCAGCTATTCCTGCGTAGCGGATGCTGTCCATACCATATACGCTGAGTAATTGTGGTAGGGCATAAAATCCGCCCAGGCGATCACGAAACTTGGAAATTCTGGCAGCAAATACGGGGCCGATACCGGGCAAGGCCTGGAGGGATAGTGAATCGGCGCTGTTAATTTCCAGGATGGGGATGTCCTTTGCCTTGGTTTGCAAGTGGGTTGGTTGCTGCCAGCGGGCTGATGGTTGCCAGCTGGATTTGTCAGCAGGATGGGTGGCTGTTTTCTCTGGGATCTGTATATAAGGTTCCAAGTGTGCAAAGTCTGCTTCCGTTAAGCTGTAAATCTTTTTTAAGTCATCCTTTCGGCGAAAAACGCCTCCTTTGGCCTCGTAATTTTTAATGTTTTTGATCTGCCGGTCTGAAAGACCAAGGCGTTTCCAAGCAGAAATTGGTAATTGGTTGGGGTTAAACACAAAATAGGCGGGCTTAGGCAACGCCTCCTGTTGGGTGGCAGGACTGTACCTAGTGGTACTGTCAGCAGAGGCCAGAAATTGCGTGATTTCCTGGTCATAAATGGCCATATCGATCGTTTCGGGTGGCACTAGCCACCGGTACAGGGGTGGCCCTACTACGGTTAAAATCAATACCAGCACTAATACCAATAAACCTTGCAATTCTTTGCGGCTAAAGCCAAACAGCTCATCACACCAACGGCGCATAGTTTCAATAATTATGGTGACACCCATTGCATCAATATACCACACATATAGCCCGCATAAGTCCCAATGGTGTAAGCGCAAACAGACAGGATAACGCCCACTGGCACTAACGATGGATGGAAGGCTGCCGCTGTGGCGGATGCGGAAGCTACGCCGCCCATGTTTGACATGCTTGATACGGCAAAGAAAAAGAAAGGGGCTTTGATTAAACGACCGACGATGGTAAGGATAATGAGGTGAAAAAGGAGCCAGATGAACCCCACCAAAATAAGCCCGGGATGGTCCAAAATGGACAGGATGTTCATTTGGGTGCCAATGGTGGCAATTAGCACATATAGTAATACGGTACCTAGCTTAGATGCGCCAGCCCCTTCAAGCTTGCGTGCTTTGGTAAAAGATAGGCTGATACCAATCACAGTAGCAATTAGGATAATCCAGAAGAAGCTAGATGTAAGGCTGAATTTGGCCAGGTCCGGGAATTTATCCTGAATCCAGCCAGCAATAGAGGATCCGGCCAAATGGGCAATGCCGCACGTGCCAAAGGCTAGCCCAAGCATATAAATATAGTCAGGCGTGGTGGCTATACGAGTATTGTCAAGGCTATACTTTTCCATGCGCCCGGTTAACGCTGTTACGTCGCGGTCATCTGCTTTAAAAAACCGATTAAGGGCATCTTTTTTGCTGGCGCCGAATAGTAACAGGGCCATGTAGCCATAACAGACAAAGACATCCACTGTAATGGTGGCCGAAAAGATTTGGGGCGACGGTTGGAAGATGCGATACAAAGCTGCCTGGTTGGCTGCCCCGCCAATCCAGGTGCCCGCCAGGGTTGCTAAACCTTTCCAAACAGCATCAGACCCCTGCCCACTCACAATGTCAGGTGCAAATTGTGCGACAATCCAAACGGCGAAAGGACCTCCCAGCATGATGCTTATCACCGTAGCCAGAAACATGACGCCGGCCTTTTTACGCAGCTTCCAGAGTTCGGGTAGGTCCAGGCTTAGCGTGAATAGTACCAGGCAAGCCGGCAACAGGTAGTTTGAACTAACGTCATACAGTTTAGACTTCGTGCCTGATATGAGCCCAGCCGAATTGAATAGGCCGGGTATAAAATAGCAAAGCAACAACGGTGGTAGTATGGTGTATAGGTTTTTGAAGAATTTACTTTGAAGCGATGAGGTGTAAAATACAAGGGCTACAACCGCCATGAGCAACCCGAATACTACAGCGTCGTCACTGATCACGGGTACTTTTTCTATTGCCGGGATCATCATGGGGCGATGGATTGAATTTCGTCCCAATCAGCATGGGTTAAGCCGATACCGGGAAGGCCGGTAAGCGCTAATAACCCCTGATTAACGGTGACACCTTGGTAGGGATCATTGGAGGTGTCCAAATTTCCATCTAAATCTACCCAATCTGCCAGAGCGCCCAGCTGCGCGGCGGCAGAGATGCCGCAGGAGGTTTCAGACATGCAGCCCAGCATTACTTTCATGCCCAGGGCCTTGGCGGTAATGGCCATTTTAAGCCCTTCGCGCAGCCCCGTGGATTTTACTAGCTTTATATTAATGCCGTGATATAAGTTGGCCGCTTCTTTGATGCTTTCCAGGCGCTGCACGCCTTCATCACCAATGATGGGGAGTGGGCTGCGAGCCGCAAGCCAGGCTTGACCGTCTTTATCTTCTTTGAGCATTGGTTGCTCAATAAATACGGTATTTTGTTCTTTGAGCCAATGTATAAAATCAAGTGCATCTTCCTTTTGGTTCCATCCCTGATTGGCATCGATAAAAAAAGGCTGGCTACTTACGGTACGTATGGCTTCAATGATTTGCCGGTCGTTAGCGGTGCCCAATTTAATCTTGAGGTATTTGAACGCTGCAAATTCTTGGGCCCGTTTTGCCATCGCTTCAGGGCTATCAATAGTCACCGTCATGGATGTATGATGTTTTGCCGCTGGCAGACCGA
Source organism: bacterium A37T11 (assembly GCA_900109895.1). GTDB lineage: Bacteria > Bacteroidota > Bacteroidia > Sphingobacteriales > Sphingobacteriaceae > A37T11. The sequence continues at coordinate 102,483 of FOBR01000007.1, read as the reverse complement.
AATACTGATGAACTGGCAGGTGAAGCAGTTTTCCAATCAGATCATGCAAGGCAATGTCAACCGAAGCCTTGGCTGCGGCATTGCCCGGTGCCAAGGCGTCGATATAACCCAAGATCTCTTCGGCATCAAAAGGTGTTTTAAAACCGGATAAATCTACTTTTGACAAAAATTGAACGGCAGAAGCTGGCGTTTCGCCATACAGTGGCGGCATAGATCCTTCACCGAAACCTTCCACACCTTCGTAGGTAAGTCGCGTAAGAATAATGGGAGCATTGCTCCGAGCCCCCCTTGAAATACGAAAAACATGATTTAACCGAAGATCATAGGGCTTAAATGACAATTTTAACATGATTATCTGCCAAAATCGTCTTGAACACGTACAATATCATTTTCGTCAGAAGGGTTAGCGCTGTCTGTGTGTTGCCATATTTCGGCCAATACCCCCCATTCTTCCAGCCCAATCAAACGGTGGCGCTCGCCACGCTGTAACTTGATCACGTCACCAGGATTATACTTCACGAGCGGGTTTTCTTCGTCCGTATCACTGGTCACAACGCCCACAGTGCCTTTTACTACTTGCCATATTTCTGCACGGCGGTGATGATATTGCCATGAAAGCCGCTTGCCAGGTGCCACAACTAATATTTTTGGACTTAGTTTTCCTGCTATTTTAAGTTCCTGCACGTCAATACCGTTAAAATAGGTATTGGCAAAGTCTTGTGCCTGGCTTTCATCGATCACGAAGAAACCGCCCCAGGGCCGTGTTTGATCTTGTGTTTCTATCCTGAATCCCTGCGATTGGAGCTTATTTTCAACTTCTGAAAAAACTTCCTGCTTTTGTAATGCTGACATAATATATTCTTATTTGAGCCGCTAATATAAGAGATTATTGGCTTTTATACGATATTTGTGGCAAGTTTACGGCCCGACGCCTGTTATGGATAATACCGAAATACACAATTTAGCGTTTAACCATGCGGTTTCATTTGTTAACCAAACGAACCGCCATATATTTCTGACCGGAAAGGCCGGTACCGGTAAGACAACTTTTTTGCGATATATAAAGGCTCATAGTCATAAAAAAATGGCCGTAGCTGCCCCTACTGGTGTGGCGGCTATCAATGCGGGGGGTACCACCCTCCATTCGTTGTTTCACCTGCCTTTTGGCACCTACCTGGCCGACTTTCCTTTAGTGTGGAATGAGGATGACCAGTTTGTTTATAATCGCCAGCGATTGTTTAGCAAAGCGAAACTGGGCCATGAGCGGCGTGCATTGCTGCAGGAAATAGATTTGCTGGTGATAGACGAAGTGTCCATGCTGCGGGCAGATATGCTGGACGCCATTGATGCGATCTTGAAAAATGTGCGGCGGGATGCGCGTCCTTTTGGGGGTTTGCAGGTATTGTTTATAGGGGATATGTACCAGTTGCCACCCGTGGTGAAACAGCAGGAATGGGAGTTAATGCGTCAATATTACCGTAGTCCGTTCTTTTTTGATGCCTTGGTGATGCAGGAAGCTAAACCGGTATTCCTGGAGTTGAAAAAGGTGTATCGGCAAAAGGACGAACAGTTTATTGGTTTATTAAACAATATTCGAAACGATTGCTGTACCGACGAGCAGTTAAAGTTGCTAAATAGTTTTTACCAGCCCGATTTTATGGCTTCGGCCAATGAATCGTATATTACGCTAACCTCTCACAATGCTTTAGCACAAATCATCAACCAACGGGAGCTGGCCCTGCTTCCCGGAAAATCAGTGGCGTTTGATGCGACGGTGAAGGGGGAGTTTGTGGAAAGTGCTTTCCCTGCTGAATCACGGTTGGAGCTTAAGGAAGGCGCCCAGGTTATGTTCATTAAAAATGATAAAGGCGATGACCGCCGTTTTTATAATGGAAAAATTGGCCATGTGAAGCACATCAGCAAAAGTGGTGATGAGCTCACCGTGGTTTTTCCGGAAGGTGGCGATGCGATTGTGATTAAAAAAGAGGAATGGCGAAACATCCGTTATAATTACGACAAGGTAAAAGACAGCATCCGGGAGGAAACCATGGGTACTTTTACGCAATTCCCGCTACGCCTGGCATGGGCGGTTACCATCCATAAAAGCCAGGGGCTTACTTTTGACCGGGCCATAATTGACGCGGGCGCTTCATTTGCCGCCGGGCAGGTGTATGTAGCTTTGAGCCGATTGCGAACGCTGGGTGGCCTGGTGTTGAAATCACCGATTACGCCAACAAGTATCCGGACTGACCATTTGGTGGTAGCGTTTGCGCAAAACACCTTGCCGGATGAGGCCATCCCTGTTTTGTTGGAGGCCTCTCAACGAAATTATTTGGGAAGTATCCTTTTAAAAACATTTTCATGGGATAAATTGGTAGACCAGGCCGGCAGCCTGCGCGATTCGCTGGAGGAACGCAATATGGCCGACCAGCCCACGGCCTACCGATTTCTTAAAAACCATTGCCTGGCACTGGATGCGATGCGTGAGGTGGCTAATAAATTCAGGAACCAATTGAATGGCTTACTCCAGCATCCGGATGCTACCGATTACGTTAAGGTGCATGAACGCACGCTTAAAGCAACTATATGGTTTGGCGAGCGTATTGTAAAGCAATGCATCGACCCGTTGATAACGCATATGGAGGAATGGAAAATAAAGAAACGATCGAAAAAATATGTGGAGGAGCTTACCAGCCTTTTGCTTGACTTGAAACGCAAAAATGAGCAGGTATCCCAGTGTGTGATCATTACGGATGCCCTGGCAAATGGCCGGTCATTGCAAGACGTTATGGAACAAACCAAGAAACTAAACAGCATTGAAATTAGGCTGCAGGAACTGGTGGATACCAAAGAGGTCATTCCGTCTAAACCGCCCAAAGGCGAAACGAAACGCATTTCGTTAGAACGTTACCTGGCCGGTAGCACTATTGAGCAGATTGCCAAAGACCGCGATTTGGCTCTGAGTACTATTATTGGGCACCTCGCTTCATTTATTCCAACGGGCGAAGTGCTGGCTACTGAACTCATGCCTCCGGATAAGTTGGATCATTTGGTTAAAATACTTCAAAAACATACCGATAAACCTACCAGTGAAGTTAAAAAGATACTTGGCGAGCACTATAATTACAGCGATATCCGTATTGGACAGCTTTATCTTCAAAAATTAAGTGCTGCAAGATCTTTCTAAGCTAAGCAATATTCTTTCTTCCAAAAACATTTCCTAAGCTAGTTTGTTTTACTAATATCAAAGGCCTCGCACAATGGAAAATCATTCCCACTTTTGTGCTTTGGAGGCTTAATATCATTAGTTAAAATATTAATTACTTGCTGAAATATGAAGATAGCATATTTGTCAACCTACCCTCCCCGTGCGTGTGGCATAGCCACATTTAATGCCAACTTGTTTGAAGCGATTGCTTCAGATCCGGCACAACGTGATTCAGGCAGTTTTGTGGTGGCCATACATGCTTCAGGTGTGCCAGAAAAAGGTTATTATCCTCCTGAAGTAAAGCAGGTGATAAGGCAGCACGAGCAACAGGATTATTTGAATGCTTCAGAATTTATTAACAAAAGTGGGGCTGAAACGTGCATTATTCAGCATGAATATGGAATTTATGGTGGAGACAATGGCCTATATATCCTTTCTTTAATTAATCAGCTTTCCATACCCTGTATTAGTATTTTACATACCGTGCTACGTGAGCCTTCGTATATTCAGCTCAATATTATTCGTGAAATTGCCCGTAAATCGGCCAGCGTGGTTGTGATGAGCAAAAAAGCGATTGGATTTTTAGCATCCATTTATCAGGTGAGCCCTGAAAAAACGCAGCTTATTGAGCATGGAGTGCCTGACCTGGATCCTGGTATCGCAAAGGGCAAAAACCCGTATTCCCCTGGTCACCGTGCACTATTGACTTTTGGGCTTATCGGTCGTAACAAGGGTTTGGAAACGGTTATAAGGGCACTGCCTGAAATTGTCAAAGAACATCCGGATGTGATGTATTATATAGTTGGCAATACGCATCCAGATGTTATAAAGCATTCAGGCGAAGAATACCGCGAATTTTTAGAGGGTCTGGCTGTAGACCTGGAGGTTTCGGCACATGTAACTTTTATTAATAAGTTTTTATCCGAGAAAGAGTTGTTTAGCTACCTGAGTTGGTGCACGCTTTACATAACGCCCTATTTGGATGAAGCCCAGATTACAAGTGGCACACTCTCCTATGCTATTGGTGCTGGCGCTGCGGTCATTTCTACTCCTTATTGGCATGCCCAGGAGTTATTGGCTGACGGGCGGGGGGAATTATTTGGCTTTAAAGACAGTGTTAGCTTGGCCAATAAAGTAAATGTATTGCTCTCTAATACTGCAAAGCTAAATTCGCTTAAAAACAAGGCCTTTAATTATGGATTGAATTTACGCTGGCCACAAATTGGTAAGCAGTATTTAAAAATTCTGGCTGATGCGGTGATTCAGCAGAAGCATACCTTAAAACAACGGGTTCCGGTTATTAATTTGGAAGAAATGCCCCTTTTTACCTTGGATCATGTATTCAGGCTTACCGACGACACAGGTATTATTCAACATGCCAAATATGGCATCCCTAACTTGAAGGAAGGCTATTGCATGGACGACAACGCCCGTGCACTCATTGCCGTGCTGATGGTTTATAATCAGGATAAGAACACAGAGGGACTAAAATTGCTGCCCATTTATCTCAGTTTTATCCAATATATGCAACGCGAAGATGGAAATTTCCGCAATTTTCTGAGCTTTAAACGTGAATATCTGGATGAAGTTGGTTCTGAAGATTCATTCGGTCGTACCATTTGGTCATTAGGCTATCTCATTCATCATGCCCCTAATAATTCATACCGTGAATTTGCTTACGAGTTGTTTAGGTACTCGGTGCCTCATTTTAAAAAGTTGGTTCATTTGCGGGGCATTGCCGATACCCTGATCGGCCTGCATCATTACCTGCAGGTAAATAAACACGATAAAGAAATTTTGGCCCAAAGCCGGGAGCTGGCTACTGTATTAATGAAATCTTATGAACAGAACCGCGACCGAGATTGGCATTGGTTTGAAGAGAAGATGACCTATGACAATGCAATTTTACCACTTGCTTTGCTTTGTTTTTATGAAACCACCGGCGACCAGCAAGCTTATGCCATCGCCATGGAAAGCACTGATTTTTTAACTTCAAAAACGTTAAAAAATGGCGTTTTAACCCCCGTAGGAAATAATGGCTGGCTTAATAAGGATGGCGACATGGCGGTTTATGACCAGCAGGCTATTGAAACTATGGCCATGGTATTACTATATTCAAAGGCTTGGGAAATTACAGGCGACAACAACTACATTTTGCAGATGTATACCTGCTACCAGTGGTTCCTGGGAAACAACAGCCTGCACATGCCACTTTATGACGAAGAAACCGGCGGTTGCTGCGATGGTTTGCAGGTAAATGGGGTAAACCGTAATCAAGGTGCTGAAAGCTCTTTGGCTTACCTCATTTCACATTTAACGGTTTTGGCAGCAAATGCGGAAGTCATTGAAGATTCTGACAAACAGACTGGAGAACAAAAACCGGTCTTTAGCATACCCATTAAACGCATTCAGACCACTTCTGCCTTTAACCTGTCAAGCAACAAACCCAGGTTTACAGTGGCAAAAGAGGAGCTGTGATCTGAAAGCCCATAGGGTATAATAAGCTCACCATTGTTGATGATGGATCCACAGGAATACAATACATTCGGTACATAGCCTTCACGCTCATCCATATTTGGGATGAGCAGGGGTTCTTGTAAACGGCCAATTTCCTTTTCAGGGTGGTTAATATCCAATAATGCTGCGCTGATACAATATCGGCGCATGGGCCCTACGGCATGAGTGATGACGAGCCATCCAAATTCCGTTTCAATGGGCGAACCGCAATTGCCAATCTGTACAAATTCCCAAGGGTATACTGGTGATTGTATTTTAACTGGATTTTCCCACACGTTAATCTTTTCAGAATACATTAGGTAATTATTCCAGCCGTCAATACGCGACATCATGGCAAATTTTCCATTTATTTTACGGGGAAACAAGGCCAGGTTTTTATTACTAGCTCCTTCACCATGCAAAGGACTTACTTTAAATGTAATAAAATCTTCTGTTTGCAAAAGCTTTGGCATGATCTGTTCACCGTCAAAAGCGGTATAGGTGGCGTAATAAATAATATCGCCGTTGTCTTTGGTGAAGCGTACAAAACGAGCATCCTCAATACCCTTTCGTTCAAATTCAGAAATCGGAAATATGACCCGATCGCTGATATCTGTATCCAGGGAAAAACTAATCTCACGGTAACTATCAGAGAGAGACATCATACGATTAGCCTCTACAGAATCTTTCAGCGGTGTTGATATAATGGCATCTCGCAGATTTGAGTACTCAAATCGTTCACCTAGTTTTTCATCAATTACCTTAACCAATGATTGGCTTACACCAGCCTCAGTAGCCTTTTTTAAAAATAATTGCTTGTTATAAATGACATTTCTGATGGAATCAGCTTCATCGACATAATTGCCAGCCGGCAATACCGTGATATCATTGTTACGGTTAATGAGGGCCCGCCTGAACACCAAGGAGGAAATGTGACCCTCTCCTACCGCCCGAAAGCTGAGGATAACCCGCAATTCACCCTCTTCCAAATCGCTTTGATCCGGGTCAGGCACAACAGACGGATTAAAAAAAGCAGCTGATTCTATGGAATATTCGTGCGTAAAATACGCTCCAATCAGCAACCGCTTATATTGATCCAGTTTTTCATAATCTGATCCAGCATCTTGAATATATTTCTTAAGTTTTTTGCAATGCCGGCTCAGGATCTTGGTAATATTGCGGTGCCGTTTTGAATATTCCTGTAATAAAGGGGATATCAGGTCAAATACTTCTTGTTTCTTAAGTGTGAGAACTTGCCTTACAACTTCTATAGCCCGTTCTTCACTATTAAAGAAGAAACGAGCTATAACACGCCTCGGATCTGGATATACTTTGACTGGTTTTCTTTCAATGATAAGCCTCATATAGGTGTTTTAGGTTATTTTCTTTTCTTATTACTAAAAAATGCTGTCAATAGGCCGGTTGCTAGCTTGCCAAGCAATTTGGCCCCTTCACGGGCCAGCGTAGTGGTTGCTGCCTTTTGGGCTGCTTCAAGCGGGGTTTGCGCTTGCCGGGAGCCTGTGCTTTTGCTTCTATCGGTTGCTTCTTTCACGGCTGCGGCTTGGTCTTCCTGGTTTTTAATGTGCTGGTCTAGCATTTCCTCCGCACTTTGGCTGTTCACCTGCCGTTGGTATTTGGCATATATTGGGGAGCTATTGACTAATTGCGTGTAGGCATTGCTATCAAGGGGGCCCATAATGGCACGGGGTGGTATAAGGTGGGTTGCTACCACTTCGGTTGGAATGCCTTTATCGTTGAGCACGGTGATCAGTGCCTGCCCGGTGCCAAGGCCGGTAAGCACTTTATCTATCTCATAAAAGTCAGAATGCGGGTAAGTTTTCACGGTTTTACGTAAGTCCTCGGCATCATTGGGTGTAAATGCGCGTAGCGCGTGCTGAACGCGGTTACCTAACTGCCCCAAAACACTTTCGGGAATATCAGTAGCTGCTTGAGTGCAGAAAAATACGCCTACCCCTTTTGACCGGATGAGCCGGACAATTTGCTCTACCTGTGTTAAAAATGCTTTTGAAGCCCCATTGAACAGCAAGTGAGCTTCGTCAAAAAAGAAGATCAGTTTGGGCTTATCCGGATCACCCACTTCGGGCAGATTCCTGAACAATTGTGCCAACAAGCTAAGCAAAAAGGTTGAGTAAAGGATGGGCTGGTCCTGCACATCCGAAATATTGAGCAGGCTGATCACGCCTTTGCCATCAACCTTTTCAAACAGGTCTTGAATGTCAAAGGCCGGCTCGCCGAATATGCCCGCTATCCCTTGCTGTTCCAGCGCTACTATTTTGCGCAGTAGGGTGCCCGACGTGCTGCTACTTATACGGCCATACGTTTCTTTTATTTCGGCCGCTCCTGCCCCTTCTGACAAATAACTCAGCAGTTTCTTAAGGTCGTTCAAATCAATTATGGGCAGTTGTTTGTCTTCTGCATATTTAAAGATGGCGGCCAATACCCCAGTTTGGGTATCGTTAAGTTCCAATATACGTCCTAACAGCACTGGTCCAAAATTAGTGACCGTGATGCGCATGGGCGCCCCGAGTTTCCCGGTTAGGGAATACAGTTCCACGGGAAATCCGGAAGGTTCAAAAGGCCATTCCAGCACCTTGCCACGCTCTTCCAGTGCCGGGTTGCTGGCGCCAGGTTGATTCAGACCAGAAAGATCTCCTTTTACATCCAGCATAAAAACCGGCACATCCGCATCGGATAATTGCTCAGCGATGAGCTGCAGGGTGCGAGTTTTCCCGGTTCCGGTTGCGCCGGCTATTAACCCGTGCCGGTTCATCATCTTTAATGACAGATTTACCTTAGCCGCCGCAATGGGTTCACCATCAAGCAGCCCAGCGCCAAGAAAGATAAAAGGCCCCTTGGGATTGTAGGAAGCTGTGACCTTTTCTATAAAACTAGCTTTTTTATCCATTTAGTACCACTCATTAAATATGCCGGAAAGATAAAGATTTTCTATTGGATGATTTATGGAATATCTCAGTTTTTTTAATCTTAGGTATAAACGCACCGGTGCTATAACTAATTTTTTAATTAATCATTATAACGATGTTTCATTCAAAAAATGACATTTTTGGTCATGAATGGCTGGATTTGGTTTTTGCCGGGCGTAATCAGCATTACGGTGCTTACATGTTACGCAAGGAAGCTTCAACTACCATTAACAAAGCGCTGCTTTTGGGAATTGGCTTATTAATTTTAACGGTACTTTTACCGGCAATAGCCCGGTATTTTAAAAGGCCTGAGCTGACTGATCCTGTCGATAAAGACTTTACCACGATTGTAGATCTCCTCCCGCCCCCTGCGGTGGACCCCGCAACACCCCCTCCACCCGCTGTTGCCCCGCCCCCTCCAAGCAGAGACATTGTTCGGATGCCGCCCTTTGAAATTGTTCCTGAAAATCAAGTTTCAGAAGAACCACCTACCGTTGACATTCTGAAAAAGGCCGATCCGGGCCCAGAAACGATCGATGGCAACATTGATGCCGATATACGCATTGATGCTCCATTAGGCAAAGGTGATAAAGACAGCCAGATTACTGAACGCGGGAGTCATGTAACTACATCGTTTGAAGCAGTAGAAGTGAAACCTGAGTTTCCTGGTGGTATGGCTAAATTTGGTGAATACATAGGTCAGAATTTTAACTACCCCAGCCAGGCAGTTGACCAAGGTATTCGAGGGAAGGTATTGATGCAGTTCGTGGTGGAACGTGACGGCAGCCTTACTGACATCAAAATACTGCGTGATTTAGGATATGGGACCGGCCTAGAGGCTATCCGTATCCTCAAAGCTTCCCCTAAATGGAAACCCGGCATTCAAAATGGCCGGCCGGTTAGAGTAACCTATACCCTGCCGATCAGTTTGGATGTGTCGCTTAAGTAGGCGTACTCTAATTATTTTTTTAGTAGGCTATCCGCTTAACCCGCAGTTAGCCTACCAAATTTTCACTTTATAAATGCGCCCAATTCCTTCCCCGACTGCCGCATGACTGTGAGAAATTGCATGCCCTGGTACATGCTACGTCCTTCCAGATTGGGTTTTGTATTGGCAATGGCAGCGTATAAATTCGCCCGTAATCATAAAAACGGACTGTTGGCTCGAGGGTCAGGAGGGTAAATTTCGGTTGCTAGTGTAAAATAACACCAACCGATAAGATTATTGCCTCTTTTGTAATGCATGTGCTACCCTAATTAAAGTTAAGCTTCTAAAGAAGGAGCCGATCTACTATTTTGTTTGCACTATTCCAAGCTGTAAACATATTAATTTATACATAGCGACCTTTATCCGATTTCATTCCTATATTTGTTCATCATGAAGATCCTTTTAGTTGAAGATAACAGGGAGTTAGCTGACAGTATTTACAGCTTGTCTGCCCAAGAGGGCTATATCTGTGAAGTGGCAGATAGTTTATCTGACGCTTGTCAAAAATTATTGTTGTTTTCATACGATTGTATTTTACTTGACATTATGCTTCCCGACGGAAATGGTATGGAATTGTTGACGCAAGTTAAGTTGCAGCACATGAATTGTGGAATATTAATCATTTCGGCTAAAAATGCCTTGGACGATAAAATTAAGGCACTTGATGATGGCGCAGATGATTATTTAACCAAGCCCTTTCACCTTTCAGAGCTGAATGCAAGGTTACGTGCTATTTATCGGCGGAAACAGCTAGGCGGCAACACGCTGATCATTCATCAAGAAATCAGCATTAACACCGTTTCTTTTGAAGCAAAGGTTCATTCAACCCTGCTGGATATAACCCGTAAAGAGTTTGAGCTTCTTTTATATTTGGTAGTAAATAAAAATAGGGTGATTTCGAGGCAGGCCATTGCCATTCATCTTTGGGGTGATTATATTGATAATCAACCCAATTTTGATTTTGTCTATCAGCATATTAAAAACTTGCGTAAAAAAATAAGTGCTGCAGGAGGGAAGGATTATATCGATACGGTATACGGACTGGGATATAAATTTAATGGCGATAAGTATGAAATTAGCCAGTAAATTTACTTTGTGGTTTTTGGGAATTTTAATTTTGATTACCCCCATTACGATTACCATCGGATATTATTATATTCACCAAAAGATTGACCAGGCTGAAACAGAACGACTGCAAACCATAAATGATTTAGTAGCAAGCCAGGTAAAGAATGGCTTTAAACCTGCAGCCTATACTTTAGGCCGCCCAGTGAACATTCGTCGGTTTAAGGGGCCATTACCTGCCGCTCTTAAACAAACAGAAAGGTCTTCGTTTTTTAATAAAGACCTGAATCGGCAGGATTGCCGCCTTACCGTAACCTCTTATTACCATATCAATAGTCAAAATTATCAGATTTCATCTTACGATTACATCGTCAAAGCGGATGAGATACTAAGCGGTATGATGCGTGGTGTGATTTGGAAAATTATATTAATTACCTTAGCTATGGCTATTACTGCTGGTATTGTTTCTAAATACGTTATGGCCCCTTTTTATCAAACACTGAAAAGCATCCAATCATTTAGTTTGAAGCGGCAGGAAAAAATATATTTCCCGCGTACGTCAACGCGGGAGTTTAGAAAACTGAACGAATTTGTGCAGCTAATGACCGACAAATTGAGCGAAGATTACCGCTCGCTCAAAGAATTTAGTGAAAATGCGTCGCACGAATTACAAACGCCGCTCGCTGTAATTCGTAGTAAGCTCGATCTGCTGGCAAATACACCTATTCAAGAAGACCAGGCTGGTTTGGTTGCCGATATGCAGGATGCTGTGGAGAAGTTATCGCGTATTAACAGGTACCTACTTCTGCTCACAAAATTAGAAAACCATGAATTTGAACACAAGGATCAAATTAGGTTCTGCACAGTGACTAATCATACACTCAGCATTTATCAGGAATTAATCAAACTAAAATCTATTCAAGTCAGCAAAAAAGTGGACAAGCACATTTTGATTAAGTTGCATCCCGTACTGGCAGAAATGTTGGTGGGAAACCTAATCAGCAATGCCATTCGCCATAACCTACAAAATGGCCACATTCAAGTGGAGCTTAATGCCAAAAAACTTATTGTTAGAAATACAGGTATCCCGCCCAAAATTCCTACCGATGAACTTTTCCAGCGGTTCAAAAAAGGGAACCAAAGCAGTGAAGGTATTGGTTTAGGGTTAGCTATTGTTAAACAGATCTGCACAATTAGTGGATTTTCGGTTCAATATACTTATAAAGACGATTGGCACATCGTATGTGTAGTTTTCAATGACCGGCGTGTTTTGACTGAACCTGCCGCTGAATTGTCAGTTCTACAATAGCCAAATTTTAAATGATTACCTTTAACCAATAAAAAAAATTATAAATTTCAATAATTTTGTTACCAAATCACCACAAATTGGAGTTATTCTTCAAAATTTCTTCAAACTATTTGCCGTAATTTGCGCACGATACTTAAACGTTACAAAAATCATTGTTAAGATGCCCGTGCCAAAACGCAACTGTCTGTTCTTATTAATTATTATTTCCGGGACATTTCAAACTAAACTGCTGGCGCAACAACCGCTGACACTTAAAGCCGCTATTGATAGTGCCATGCAAAATTATGGCAGCATACGCGCAAAAGATGCGTATGCCAAGGCTGCTAATGAAGGTGTGACACAAGCTAAACGTGAATACCTCCCTAACCTGAACTTATCGGCTCAACAGGACTATGGAACAGTGAATGGGCAGAACGGTCCTATTTATGGATTTGGGGGCCTGGGTGTGGGTTCTTCTGGCCCCTCCTTGCCGGAACAAAACTGGAATGCCGCTTTTGGAGCGTTATACCTAACTAATTTAAATTGGGAGTTTTTTGCTTTTGGTAAATATGAAAACCGGGTAAAATCAGCTAAAGCTGCCGCAATCCGTGATCAAGATGACCTGGAACAGGAACGATTTAAACAACGCGTTAAGGTAAGTGCGGCCTACCTTAATTTGCTTGCTGCCCAAAGGCTCACTCTTTCTTATCAGAAAAACTTTGATAGGGCTAACACGCTGCGCAAAGTGGTAGTGACACGGGCTATAAACGGACTGATTGCGGGTGTGGATTCTTCACAGGCCAATGCCGAAGTTTCAAGCGCGCGGACGGCTTGGATAAAAGCAAAGGACACTGAACAGGAACAGGCCAACCGACTGGCCATCCTGATGGGAGTGAATTCGTCAGATTTTGTATTGGATAGTATGTTTATTAGCCGGGTACCTGCAGCACTCACGTCACCTCAAGCTCCCATAAATCTGGACTTGCATCCTGAATTGCAGTGGTACAAAAGCCGCATTGCGGTAAGTGAGCAACAAACACATTATTTGAGCTCTTTAAAATATCCGGCATTTTCGCTGGTGGGAGTATTTCAAACCAGGGGATCGGGTTTTGATTCTGGGTATACCATGGATCAGCAAGCGTTTACTCACAGTTATACTGATGGTGTTAAGCCTACCAGGAGCAATTACCTGTTTGGCATTGGCTTAACCTGGAATATAACACAAGCTTTGCGCATCAGCCCACAAGTACGGCAACAACGGTTTATTAGCACTGGGCTGCAAGCAGAATATGAGCAGGCCAACCAAGAACTATCGGCACAATTGCAATTGGCTGACCAGAAAATTAGAAATGCGCTTGATAACTATAATGAAGTGCCAATACAGGTCAAAGCCGCATCAGACGCGTATCTTCAGAAAAGTGTACTTTACAAAAATGGACTCACCAATTTAGTAGATGTGACGCAAACACTTTATGCCCTAATCAGGGCAGAGACTGACCGGGACATTGCATATAATAACGTTTGGCAGGCGTTGCTGCTTAAAGCTGCCGCTTCCGGCGATTTCGGGTTATTTATTAATGAATTATAACATGGACCTCCGCGCGCGTTTTTAATATAACTATTTTCAACTTTCACACCATAAAATGAATTTAATCCGATTTGCTCTAAGAAAGCCCATTACCATCCTAGTGATCGTTGCCGGCTTATTCTTTTTCGGTATAAAGGCTGTCAATACCATTAAGATTGACATCTTCCCGAAACTGGATATGCCTGTTATTTATATTTCACACCCTTTTGGTGGTTATACTTCCACCCAGATGGAAGCATTTTTTGCCAAACAATACATCAATATCCTGCTATATGTAAATGGAATCAAAAGCATTGAAACCAAAAATATATCAGGGCTATCCCTGCTGAAGATCAACTTTTATCCAGGCACCAATATGGCCCAGGCCGCAGCGGAGGTGAGCGCCTTTTCAAACAGGGCGCAAGCTATATTTCCTGCTGGATCCAACCCGCCCTTCATTATCCGGTTTGATGCATCTACCCTTCCGGTAGGGCAATTAATACTTAGCAGCAAAACCAGAAGCAATAATGAGTTGCTTGACATGGCCAATTTGTACGTACGTTCAGCATTTACTTCAGTACCTGGATTGGTTGGGTCTACCCCTTTTGGTGGTAATATACGTACAGTTGTGATTAAGGCAGATCCTGAATTACTGCGATCGCACAACATGACTCCTGACCAGTTGGTAGAAGCCATGCGGCTCAACAATCAAGTAGCACCTTCTGGAAATGTAAGGATTGGCGATAAAAACTACATTACACCGACCAACACAACGATTGAAAAGATCAAAGATTTCGAAAACATTCCTTTATTCAAGAATGGGGTGCAAAACCTATATTTAAAAGATGTAGCAAAGGTTGAAGACGGCGCGGACGTGTCCACGAGTTATGCGCTCGTAAATGGGAAGCGGTCTGTATATCTTGATATCGCAAAAGGTGCCGATGCTTCCACCTGGGAAGTTGTGCAGAACCTAAAGAAGGCAATACCTAAGATGCAGGCACAACTTCCAGATGACGTAAAACTAACGTATGAGTTTGACCAGTCGGTGTACGTTATTAACTCCGTTAAAAGCCTACTTACCGAAGGGGCAATCGGGGCCATTTTAACGGGCTTGATGGTCTTACTTTTTCTAGGAGATCCGCGTGGGGCGCTCATTGTTATTCTGACCATCCCAACATCTATTATTTCGGCCGTACTTTTTTTAAATCTCTTTGGTCAAACAATTAATATTATGACCCTTAGCGGGCTGGCCCTAGCTATCGGCATACTCGTAGATGAAAGTACCGTGACCATCGAAAATATACACCAGCACTTTGACATGGGAAAACCCAAGGCATTGGCCATCTGGGATGCATGTAAGGAAATTGCCTTTCCAAAATTGCTGATCCTGTTTTGTATTCTGGCAGTGTTTGCCCCGGCCTTTACCATGGGAGGTATACCCGGCTCTTTATTCCTTCCGCTTGCATTAGCCATTGGCTTTAGCATGGTGATATCTTATTTCCTAGCTCAGACCTTTGTACCGGTTATGGCTAACTGGCTCATGAAAGTAAAACATCACCACAAAAAGGATGGTACCGAATTGACGGATACAGAAGAATTTAAACGGTCAGGTCTATCCACTGAAAGCGAAAAAGACACTTGGGATCAAAAAACGGTATTAATAGAACGATCAGAAAGCAACCATAATAATAAGGTGAGTGGTTTTGAAAAACTACGGATAAGATACCTGCGTTTTCTGGATCGGATGATGCCGTTCAGAAAAATCATTGTAAGCACATACTTAATAGCCGTCTGTCTCTTTGTAGTGTTTATGCTTAATACCATTGGCAGGGATGTATTGCCTACCGTTAACGGCAGTCAATTTCAGGTACGATTGCGTGAGCCTGAAGGAACTCGCATAGAAAAGACCGAACTTCAGACGGTGAAACTTATTAATGCCGTAAACGACATTGTAGGCAAAGATAATGTATCCATCACTTCGGCCTTTGTGGGTATGCACCCACAACTTTTTTCAACAGCGCCCATTTTCCTTTGGATGGCCGGACCACATGAAGCAGTCTTACAAGTTGCCTTAAAAGAAGACTATAAAACCAATTTGGACGACTTAAAAGATAAAATACGTAAGCGTGCCAAGCAGATAGATGATCAGATGCAATTATCTTTTGAACCCATCGAGCTGACGG
The DNA here is from genome assembly GCA_900109895.1 of bacterium A37T11. Lineage (GTDB taxonomy): Bacteria > Bacteroidota > Bacteroidia > Sphingobacteriales > Sphingobacteriaceae > A37T11. The sequence goes on along the minus strand of FOBR01000007.1, from coordinate 86,743 downwards.
ATAAAATCCTCAGCCAAGGTTCTCCTACACCCATCGAAGTGCGCTTTGCGGGTCGAAATAAGGCTCTGAATGAAAAATATGCAAACCTCATAATCGATAAGTTAAAACAAATTCCTTATTTGCGGGATGTGCAGCTAGGCCAATCTACTAAATATCCGGCGCTTAATATCAATATAGACCGTATAAGGGCCGCACAGTTGGGTATTGACATGACAGATGTGACAAGGTCGCTTATTGCTTCAACTTCATCCTCGCGCCTCACAGAAAAAAACATATGGGTTGATCAAAGTGCAAACCAAAGTTATAACGTACAGGTGCAGGTCCCAGAGGGCAAAATGGGTAGTGCAGATGATATTTCAGAAATACCACTATTAAAAAATACCCCCCGGCCAGTGCTGGGAGACATTGCGACCATTACACCCACCACCACTTATGGTGAAAATGATAACCTAGGCGCTATGCCCATCTTAACAGTCACGGCTAATTTGTATCATAAAGACCTGGGTACAGCAGCTGGTGATGTACAAAAGGCTATACAATCATTAGGTGAAATCCCAAGGGGGCTCAGCGTTGAACTGATAGGGTTAAGTAATACGCTAACTGACACACTTGATAGTCTACAAAGCGGTTTACTTATAGCTATTGTGGTTATTTTCCTAATGCTGGCTGCCAATTTTCAATCGTTCAAAGTATCGGCAGTAGTGCTGGCTACTGTGCCTGCGGTGCTTTTTGGCTCCCTTGCATTACTGCTGCTGTGTGGATCGACGCTCAACCTACAATCTTATATGGGTATGATCATGTCGGTCGGAGTATCCATCTCCAATGCGGTATTACTCATTACTAATGCTGAGCAAATTAGGATGCACCATGGAAATGCAATTCTCGCTGCTAAAGAAGCAGCCGCATTACGCATGCGTCCAATCCTGATGACTGCCTTGGCCATGGTGGTTGGCATGATACCCATGGCCAGCGGTCTCGGCGAAGCCGGAGATCAGTCATCACCTTTGGGTAGGGCAGTAATCGGTGGATTGATCGCTTCAACCTTTGCCGCATTATTTATTCTGCCGCTGGTATTCGGTTGGGGGCAGGGCGGTGTAAGTATCGAAAGTGTATCGCTGGATCCGGAAGATGAAGAAAGTAAACACTATATTAAGCCGATAGCGCAATTAAGTTAAAAAACATTAAACAGATCAAGAAACAGAATTATATATATGAAAAGGACAATAATATTGGCTATTTCTTTTCTTTGCGGGGCCTATGTTTGGCAAGGATGTCACTCTACTGCAAAGGAGGAGTCTAAAAAAGCTGCTGACGCACCCGCCCCAATAGATACTTTCACATTAACCCCTCAGTCGCTGACATCATCAATCAAAATGCCCGGCGAATTGATTGCCTACCAGCAGGTGGATCTGTATGGAAAAGTAAGTAGTTTTATTAAAAAATTGTATGCCGACGTTGGTAGTGAAGTACAAACAGGTCAGCTTTTAGCTACCCTTGAAGCTCCCGAACTAAGTTCACAACTATTGGGGGCAGAATCAAGGCTCAAAGCACAGGAAGCTACTTACCTGTCAAGTAAGGCTACCTACGACCGTTTGCTAGCCACCAGTAAAACCCCCGGAACAGTTTCCCAAAATGACCTGGATGTAGCCTTTGCCAAACAAAACGCGGATAAGGCGGGACTTGAAGCCGCTCGTGCTGCCCAGGGGGAAATTAAAGACACACGCAATTATTTAGAAATACGCGCCCCCTTTAGCGGTGTTATTTCTGCTCGCAATGTGAGCGCCGGGGCTTATGTTGGGCCAGCCGGTAAAGGTTCTGACTTGCCAATTTTTACCTTGCAAGAGCAGAAAAAATTAAGGCTGGTAGTTAGCATTCCAGAAGCCTATACCAGCTACCTAAAAAAAGGCAGTGAAGTACAATTTACTGTCGGCTCTTTCCCTGGCGAAGTTTTTTCCGCTAAAGTCGTGCGTCTGGCTGGAGCACTGGATAGCCGATTGCGCTCACAGCATACCGAAATGGACGTTGATAACAACGACCAGAGGCTTTTACCAGGTACTGTAGCAGAAGTGCAAATCCCGTTGGTAGGGCGCCCTAAAGCTTTTATTGTTCCAAATACAGCCATTCTTAATAGTACGACCGGTGTTTTTGTAATTAAAGTGGACAACCACAAAGCCAAATGGATACCGGTGCGCACCGGAAACAGCAGCGGCGGAAAAACGGAGATCTATGGGAAGGTAGTAGAAGGCGATGTACTTTTAACAACTGTAAATGAAGAATTGCGTGATGGCGAAGAATTGATAATAACTTCAAAATAATTTTGCACATTTGGGGGATCAAATTATAAGCTTACCTTTGCGCACAATTTAAAAATTGTATATAGCATGAGTTTAGTAATCGTTGGTTCAGTTGCCTACGACGCGATCGAAACACCTTACGGAAAAACAGATAAAATTGTTGGAGGTGCGGCTACCTATGCCGGCATTGCTGCAAGTTATATTTATCATCCAATTCGTATAGTTAGTGTGGTAGGTGATGATTTCGGAGCAGATAATTTGGCCCTTTTTACCTCCAGGGGAATAGATATTTCCGGCATACAAATTAAACCAGGTGAGAAATCATTTTTCTGGTCGGGAAAGTACCATGAAGACCTGAACCGGCGTGACACCCTCATAACCGACCTGAACGTACTAGCCAATTTTAATCCGGTCATCCCAGATAGTTATCTGGATTGTGAATATCTGCTATTGGGAAACCTAACGCCACAAGTACAACTTATTGCGCTTGAGCGATTAAAGGGTAATCCTAAGTTAATAGTTCTCGATACTATGAATTTTTGGATGGATATAGCGCTGGATGACTTACTGCACGTTTTAAGGAAAATAGATGTATTGACCATCAATGATGAAGAAGCCCGTCAGCTATCCGGCGAATATTCATTAGTAAAAGCGGCAGAAAAGATACTCAAAATGGGCCCCAAATACCTAATTGTTAAAAAAGGGGAACACGGTGCACTTCTTTTTGGAGAAGGTAAAATATTTGCAGCCCCTGCCCTGCCACTTGCAGAAGTATTTGACCCAACCGGTGCCGGTGATAGTTTTGCCGGAGGTTTTATTGGCTATTTAGCAAAGCATGGAATAGTTAATTTCGAACACATGCGGAATGCCATTATTTATGGTTCAACCCTGGCCTCATTCTGTGTTGAAAAATTTGGTGTACACCGAATTTCAGACCTGGATACCTCGGCCATTCAAGAACGTATCGAGAAATTTTCAGAACTTACCAGATTCACCCTCTAGGCGAACCCCCAGTTACTGCTGTAAACTTCCTCGTAAGACTTTAGGGATTTTTTCAGCATCTTACGTGCCACGTGAATGCGGGTTTTGACGGTACCGATCGGAATATCCAGATAATCGGCAATTTCATGATATTTATAGCCTTCAAAATACATAGTAAAGGGCACATAATATTCCTCTGACAAATTGCTTAATGCATGTTTTATGTCATCCATTACAAATTTGTTCTCTCCTTGGTTATTCGTAGCGCTATAAGCCAGGTTAGCCGAAGAAATTTCATCAGATTTGGTCACAAATGAACTCATCTTGATAAAACGTCGATAGTTGTTAATGAAGGTATTTTTCATAATGGTATATAACCAGCCTTTTAAATTAGTCCCTTCTCTAAACTTATTATAATAGGTTATTGCTTTAAGGACGGTATCCTGCACCAAATCATTTGCATCTTCGTCATCATGGGTAAAGTGAAGTGCATAAGCCTTCAATGATTCTGCCTGTTGTGAAACCAGGGTGTCAAATTCTATCTTTGTCATGCTGTCTAAGGTTTTGAATGATGGACTATATCCCATCATCCGGTTTAACAATAATTACTATCATTTTCGAAACATTATAAAACAATAACCGTGCAAATATGCCAATTTTATCCTATTTTAAATATATATTATCTTATAGATTAATTTATTTAATAAATTATAAAACTACCCTTGAAATAAAAGACTTTTAAAATACGAAACTTTAACTCTCATTTCTTGTTTAATACATGGAATGTAGGTTAATCCAAAATTTTGTAGGGATTGCTATACACTTCTTTCGGATGCCAAACACACAGGCTGTAAATAAAATTATTTATGTTTGCAGCAATGAAGATTGCACGTTTGTTATTACTTCCCATTTCCTTCTTATATACGTTAATAATATGGGTTCGAAACCGTTTATTTGACTACCATTTACTTAAAAGTACCCGCTTTAATCAGCCCGTTATTGTGATAGGCAATTTGCTAGCAGGCGGCACTGGAAAAACCCCGATGACTGAATATTTGATTAAACTATTAAGCCCCCATTACCGCATCGCCACATTAAGTCGTGGCTACGGCCGCAAAACGAAGGGATTTTACAAAGTGAGTTTAAGTCATACAGCAAGCCAAGTTGGCGACGAGCCTTTGCAGTTTAAACACAAATTTCCAGCTATAACTGTTGCCGTTTGTGAAAATAGGGTAATGGGTGTAAAACTTTTATTAAGAAATCATGATGTAGTATTATTAGATGATGCTTACCAGCATCGCTGGTTAACACCGGGCCTAAGTCTGCTATTATTTGATTATCCTTCCCTTAAAAAACCCAGGTGGTTATTACCTGCAGGTCCTTACCGTGATCTATTTTCTGAGAGGAAACGTGCCGATATAATTATTGTTACTAAAATAACATCTCCATTTACAGACTCCATGCGTTGGGAAGTTCGCCAGCTAATTGGGAAACCAACTGCACAGCCCATTTTTCTTTCTTCATTAACTTATTCAAATCCATACCCCCTTCAAAAGACTGAAAATTTGGAACATGAAGTTTTACTAAATGGCATGCATATTTTATTAGTAACTGGAATTTCGCATCCTGAACCATTATTTCAGCATTTGAAACAACAAGCAGCCAGCGTAGAACAGTTAAGATTTCCTGACCACCATCCGTTCAAAGAAAAAGACATTCAACAAATCATTTGTCGCTTTCAAGAAATTGGTTTTGCAAACAAAATCATTATTACCACGGAAAAGGATGCACAACGTTTGAGGGAGCCTTCTATGCTGCGCCTATTAACAACTATCCCAATTTATTACATCGATGTTTGCACTGTATTTGATGAGGCAGATGGACGGCACCTAGCAGGGCTTATCGTTAACTTTTGTAAACAACATGCGTAGAACCTTCTATTTTAAATACACCATTAAATGTTAAAATCCGTAAATTTTAAATCTGCAGGTCTAGCATATTGTAAAGAATTGATAGCTTTGGGGACATGAGGAAGCATTTGCGTGCCATACTTTTTTGTTTATTGATCGCGTTTACCGCGTTACCGGCACTAGCTCAAATAGAGGAGGGAGAATGGAGTACAGATCTTGACTCCATGCGTAAAGCAGAGGATAACAAGGAAGATTCTATTATATTTACGGCTAAATTTATTCGGTATACTACCCTTGACAGGATGAAAGAGGGAACATACACAGTAGGGATTGATACAAGTCTTCGAAACTTTCAGTACTTCAATCCTCAAAATGACCCATGGAATCCTTCCATAAATTTGGGTAATTATGGACTTGCAACGCGTGATCTGCTGTTCAATCCTTCTAAGAAGATTGGTTTTGACCCCGGTTTTCATAGCCTAGATCGCTACCTCCTGAATCCAGATTCCACCAAGTATTACCGAGCCAGGGCGCGGTTTTCCGAGCTATATTATGTGACTGCCCCTTCCATTTTCAGGGCGGCCCTTGCTCAAAACATTCATGAGCGGCTCAGCATTGGAGCTGAATTTAACGCGTCTGTTGCTAACGGTAGTTATCAAAATCAACGCTATAATGATTACCGCGCTGCCATAAATTCCTGGTACGAATCAGCCAATCACCGCTACAATTTATTAACTAATGTGGTTTTCAATAGCCTGGTTGCAACTGAAAATGGCTCTGTATTGAACGATACCCTTTTCAGGAATAAGGACCGCGATGCCAGTGCATCAGAGTATGTGAGGCTTACGGGGGCTCGTGATGACAGGCCTAGGAATGCTTGGAAAGACAATAGTTTTTTTATGAAACAAACTTATTTTCTTGGACGTATTGATACGCTAAATGCCCGCAAAGAAGACCAGATTATCTTACCCACCAACCGGGTGGCTCACACCTTGCGCATCAGGCAACAGCAATTTAAGTTCTATAAAAATGAAAGTGACGAAAACGGGGCGTTCCCTTTTGGTCAAAGTGTACTTACGCAAGATTCTACCCACCTTACCACCATTAGCAATGAATTTGGTTATAGCTTTTACTTAAGGGGCAATTCCCTTTCATTTATTAAAAATGAAGTAAAGCTTGACCTGGGATTGGAACACGACCTTTATTGGTACCGGCAAATGACGGATAAAAAGTCGTTTCAGAATATTACGATAAAAGGAGGAGCCGGATATAAATTTAGTGACCGCATTAACTTTAACCTGAACGTGGACCAGATCGTAACTGGGCGCAATTTTGGCGATTATATGTATGAGGCTAACGCCAATATTCTTTTGGGAAATAAGATAGGCAATATAGTGCTTGGCGCATATACCCAAAACAAATCGCCCGAATACCTGATGGAAAATATCAATTATACCTATCATCAGTGGAACCGTGAGCTCGACAAGACAAAAACGACCAATATGTCTTTCAGTTACGAAAATCCGAAAATAGGATTTAGTGGCAAGGCAGAATATTATCTAGTCAATAATTATTTATATTATAAAGAAGTTGATAACCCGGACCATGATCCGCTGCTGATGCGCCTTATTGAACCAACCCAATTTGGCAGCAGCATCAATATGCTCAAACTGACCGTAGGGCAGCTCGTTAAATTTGGCCGCTTTAGTTTTAATAATATGTTGGTATACCAAAAATCAAACGAAATGGCGGTATTGCGAACCCCCGAAATCTATACGTGGCACAGTTTCTATTACACCAACATTCTCGTTCAGATCATTAATTACAACATCGGCTTTGATGTCCATTTCAACAAGCCCTTTGTAGCCCCATCTTATGCAATAGATGCCAATCAATTTTATAATGACAATGTAGGCACCGAGTTTTCCAGCTATCCAATAGTTGATTTTTGGCTAACAGCAACCCTCAAAAAAACAAATTTTTTTCTCCGCTATGACTATGCAAACCAGGGCCTGTTTTCTCAAGGATATTATACGGTAAGAAGATATCCAATGAATAATGCCAGTTTCAGGTTTGGAGTTTCTTGGAATTTTTACGACAAATAGCTGTCGAAGCAACCACAGCTTCCCTATTTTTTATTACTTTTGGTCGTTAAGTATCATTATGAGTGAAAAATTGAAAATTGGTATTTCTGTTGGCGATGTCAATGGCATTGGTTTTGAAATTATAATTAAAACTCTTGCTGACACCCGCATGCTTGATTTTTGCACCCCTGTGGTATATGGAAACACCAAAGTAGCCTCGTTTCATCGGAAAAACTTGGGTCTTCCCGAATTTAACTTCCAAGTTGTGCAACACCCATCACAAGCCGTTGACAAAAGAGCAAATATGATCAATTGTTGGCAGGAAGATGTAAAAATTAGCTTAGGAGAAGACAACGAAATAGGCGGTAAATATGCTTTTTTATCCCTTCAGCGGGCCGTTCAGGACCTTCATGAAGGGAGTATTGATGCCTTGGTTACTGCCCCCATTAACAAACATAACATCCAACAAGACGATTTTCGTTTTGCCGGACACACGGAATATATTCAGCATATAACAGGTGCAACAGATTCGCTCATGTTCATGATCAGCGAAAATTTAAGGGTTGGTGTAGTTACCGGTCACATTCCGGTTAAAGAAATTCCAGAGCGCATAACCATCCAAGCCATCCTGTCAAAACTTCAACTTATAAATAGCAGTTTAAAAACTGATTTTTGGATTCAAAAACCAAAAATAGCGGTGTTAGGACTCAATCCACATGCGGGCGACGAAGGTTTAATTGGGCGTGAAGACTTAGACATTATTAAGCCAGCATTAGAAAAAGCTAATCAGCAAGGTATTTTTTGTTTTGGTCCTTATCCGGCCGATGGCTATTTTGCAGATAAAACCTATTTGAAATTTGATGCTGTTTTAGCAATGTACCATGATCAGGGCTTAATTCCGTTTAAACACATTGCCTTTCATAACGGCGTCAACTTTACAGCCGGTCTACCGGTAGTGCGCACTTCTCCTGATCACGGAACCGGATATGACATAGCCGGCAAAAATTTGGCTTCTGAAACCTCCTTCCGCGAGGCACTCTTTGCAGCAATCCACATTGTAAAGCGGCGCCGCGAACAGGCAGAACTTTCCTCCAATCCGCTTAAAACACGAAAGCTATCAAGAGACCGCGATTAAAAAAAACTTTCAAACTTCCCGATTTATTCCTAGATTTGCAGGCTCAATTGTCGTGCTTTGAAAGTTTTACAACAATATCGTATCCCATTCACTGGTTTAAAGCCAGGGAAACATCATTTCGATTTTGATGTAGATGATCGTTTTTTTGACGCATATGAACACTCAATTGTTAAAAAAGGAAGACTTAAAGTTGCGGTGATTCTTGAAAAGCAGGAAACATTGATCATTGCTTGGACACACATTGAAGGCACGGTGGCGCTTACTTGCGACGTTTGCCTCAATGAATTTGAAGCAGCTACAGCGATTGACGAACGGTTAATCTTTAAATATACTGCCGATGAAGAATTGGCTGATGCATCTGAAGAGATTGTCGTGTTGACAAAAAATGTGGTTGAAATTGACATGGCTGAACCTATTTATGAATATATTAATTTAGCAGTGCCTTTCTACAAGCGCTGCACCGAACAAGGGAACAGCGCATGTGATGCAAGTATGTTGAAATTTATCGACACACTGTCAAGTCAGGATCAACAAGAAAATAAACAAGAAATGGATCCCAGGTGGGATGCATTAAAACGGATATACAAACAATAATTTAATTTTATAAAAAGAAATGGCACATCCAAAACGGAAAATTTCAAAATCTAGAAGAGATAAAAGAAGAACTCATTATAAGGCTGAAGCGCCTTCATTAACCACCTGTCAAGAAACCGGCGCCGTCCATTTACCACACCGCGCATATAATGTAGATGGTAACTTGTATTATAATGGCAAGTTAGTCGTTGAAAATACTGCGATCGCATAAGTTGATTTTTTCAATCGGTTAAAAACATTCCAAGGAGCGTGAAATAATATATTTTACGTTACTTTGGGATGTTTTTAAGTATTACATGAAAATTAAAATACGTCAGTCATGAAGATTGGTTTAGACATCATGGGTGGTGATTATGCGCCAAAAGCGACCGTTTTGGGAGCAATCGCCGCTGCGAAAGAGCTGTCAGATGACCATACAATCGTCCTTATAGGCAATAAGGACGAAGCGTTGCCCATAATAGCATCTTCTGGTCTTGACCCTGCCTCTTTTGAACTTATCCATACCACCGAGGCTATTGGCATGAGCGAACACGCTACCAAAGCCATCTCTCAAAAACCCAATTCGAGCATAAGTATCGGATTTAACCTACTAAAAGAAGGAAAAATTGACTCCTTTGCCTCAGCAGGTAATACCGGCGCTATGTTAGTGGGCGCAGTGCTAAGTGTTAAAACCATTTCTGGTGTTATGCGGCCCGCTATCGGCACAAATGTTCCCAGGTTAGGTAGCGGTTTTAGCATTATGTTGGACGTGGGTGCAAATGCTGATTGTAAACCTGAACTACTGCATCAATTTGGATTATTGGGAAGCTTATTTTCACAACATGTTTACGGTTTAAAAAATCCTGCAGTTGCCTTACTAAATATCGGCGAAGAAGAAGAAAAAGGAAATGTACTTACGCAGGCGGCCCATGGGTTAATGAAAGATTCATCACTATACAATTTTATTGGGAACATTGAGGGCCGGGATCTTTTTGATGACCGGGTTGACGTAATCGTATGTGATGGTTTTACAGGAAATGTTGTGCTTAAGCTGGCAGAATCTTTTTACGGATTAACTGTTAAAAAAGGGTTTAAAGACGACTTTTTTTCCCGTTTTAATTATGAGCAGTATGGTGGCAGTCCAATACTCGGAGTTAATGCACCCGTCATTATAGGTCATGGTATTTCCAATCCTGAAGCCATCAAAAATATGATCCATTTATCGGCTAACATGATCAGATCAAATATTACGAAAAAAATCAAAGCCGCCTTTAACTAATTGAACGAATAAACAATGTCAAAAATACACGCTGCCATCACAGCAGTTAACGGATACGTGCCTGACTATATTTTGACCAATGCTGAATTGGAATCAATGGTTGATACCAATGACGAATGGATCACCAGCAGAACAGGTATTAAAGAACGGCGTATATTAAAAGGGGAAGGATTAGCTACCTCTGATATGGCGGTTCCGGCCGTTAAAGGCCTTCTTGAGAAGAGAGGAATTGGTGCGGATGAGCTAGAACTGATCATTTTTTGTACCAGTACCCCCGATATGCTTTTTCCGGCAACGGCAAATATATTGGCTGATAAGATTGGCGCTGTCAATGCCTGGGGTTACGACCTTCAGGCAGCCTGTTCAGGTTTCCTTTTCGGAATAACCACTGGAGCGCAGTTTATTGAGTCGGGCCGTCACAAGAAAGTGCTGGTGGTGGGGGGCGACAAGATGTCGTCAGTTATCAACTATACCGATCGCAGCACCTGTATCATTTTTGGGGACGGTTGCGGAGCCGTATTGCTTGAGCCAAATGAAGAAGGATTGGGTTTGATAGATTCCATTTTAAAAACAGATGGTTCTGGCTCCCCATATCTAAATATTAAAGGTGGCGGTTCACTGCATCCTGCCACCCATGAAACTGTCGATTTGGGTTACCACTATGCCTTTCAGGAAGGGAAAACCGTCTTTAAATTTGCGGTCACAAACATGGCAAATGTTGCGGCAGAAATTATGGAGCGTAATGAACTTACAGCTAGCGATATTGCCTGGCTTGTACCTCACCAGGCTAACAAACGCATTATTGATGCCACCGCCGAACGCATGGGTATTAGCCAAGAAAAAGTGATGATCAACATCCAACGGTATGGTAATACCACTAGTGGTACCATCCCCCTTTGTTTGTGGGAATGGGAAAAACAATTAAAAAAAGGAGATAAGCTTATTTTAGCCGCCTTTGGAGGCGGATTTACCTGGGGTTCCATTTATTTAACCTGGGCTTATTAAAAATAACTTTGCAAATAGCATATTAGATTATACTTTTGAACATTATTCTCAAAACCCATTAGCATGAGCATGGATATTAAACAAATTCAGGACCTGATCAAATTTGTTGCCAAGTCAGGCGTGAATGAAGTGTCTATCGAAGAAAAAGACTTTAAGATCACGATCAAGACCAATCAGGAACCCACCTACGTTACCGCAACGGTTCCAACACCTCTGCCCGCTGCAGCTCAACCCGCTCCGGCAGCCGTTACTGCCCCTCAGGTGGTTGCTGAAAAGGCAGAAGTGGCAGATTCCTCCAAGTATGTAACGGTCAAATCGCCTATGATTGGCACCTTCTATCGCTCGTCAAGCCCTGACAAGCCGTCCTTTGTCAATGTTGGTGACGAAATTACCGCAGGCCAAGTTGTGTGCATTGTAGAAGCTATGAAACTATTTAACGAAATAGAATCCGAAGTTTCCGGCAAGATTGTGAAGATATTGGTTGAAAATGCGCAGCCTGTGGAATACGACCAACCGTTATTTTTAGTTGAACCCAATTAAATTGGCTTTTGGCTAATTGGAAAACATATGTTTAAAAAAATATTAATAGCAAACCGCGGTGAAATAGCCTTGCGCATTATCCGCACCTGCAGGGAAATGGGCATCAAAAGTGTTGCCGTTTATTCAACGGCAGATCGTGACAGCTTGCACGTACGGTTTGCCGATGAAGCCATCTGCATCGGCCCCCCTGCCAGTAAAGATTCATATCTAAACATCCCCAACATTATATCAGCCGCAGAGATTACCAATGCCGATGCAATTCATCCTGGCTATGGCTTTTTGTCTGAAAACGCTAAATTTTCATCCGTATGCCGAGACTACGGCATCAAGTTTATTGGAGCTACCCCTGAGCAGATCAATGCCATGGGAGACAAAGCCTCGGCCAAAGAAACGATGAAAAGATCTGGGGTACCAACCATTCCCGGTTCTGATGGATTAATAAAAGACATCAAAGAAGGGGTTTTAATAGCTAACGAAATCGGGTATCCAGTCATTTTGAAAGCCACTGCTGGTGGCGGTGGTAGGGGTATGCGAATTGTGTGGAAAGATTCCGATTTTGAAGCCGCCTGGGACTCAGCCCGCCAGGAAGCTGGGGCTGCCTTTGGTAACGACGGTATCTACCTGGAAAAATACGTAGAAGACCCCCGCCATATTGAGATGCAGATCGTGGGAGACCAGTATGGTACTGTATGTCACTTATCTGAACGTGATTGCTCCATTCAGCGCCGTCATCAGAAGTTAGTGGAAGAGGCCCCATCACCCTTTATCACGCCTGAACTTCGTATGAAAATGGGTGAAGCCGCTATTGCCGGTGCCAAAGCCGTAAACTATGAAGGCGCTGGCACCATTGAATTCCTGGTTGACAAACACCGTAATTTCTATTTTATGGAGATGAATACCAGGATACAGGTAGAACATCCCGTCACTGAAGAAGTTATCAACTTCGATCTAATCAAAGAACAGATTAAGGTTGCCGCCGGTGTGCCCATATCCGGAAGGAATTATGAACCCACCATGCATGCGATCGAGTGTCGCATCAATGCAGAAGACCCGTTCAATAACTTTCGGCCCTCACCAGGTAGGATAACGGGATTTCATTCGCCGGGTGGTCATGGCGTGCGCGTTGATACGCATGTCTATGCCGGTTATCAAATTCCTTCTAATTACGATTCGATGATCGCCAAACTTATTTGTGTGGCGCAAACCCGTGAAGAGGCCATTTCAACCATGGAGCGCGCGCTCAGTGAATTTGTCATTGAGGGCATTAAGACCACCATACCGCTTCACCTGCGCCTCATGCGAGATCCAAACTTCCGTGCAGGAAATTTTACCACTAAATTTATGGAGACCTTTGACCTTAGCGAATAAGTATAAGAATCTCGCGCTCAAATGTACTTTTTAAAACCATCATGCGTAAAATAACGGGAAAGAGTATCGTAGACAGCATTAAGAACAAAGGGAAGAATCTGGAGGCTGAAATGTCATTTTTCGACCATTTGGAAGTCTTGCGCTGGCATCTCATCCGTTCAGCCATTGCCATCGTGATCTTTATGAGTCTGGCATTTACTTATTATGATTTTATCTTTGATACCATCATCATGGGACCAAAAAAACCAGATTTTTGGACCTACCGTATGATGTGCACAATCGGAAACAAATTTAATTTAGGAGCCGATTTCTGTGTTACTAAGATTCCTATCCGGATCATCAACACAGAAATGGCTGGACAATTTACCCTTCAGATCAATTCCGCCTTGCTTATTGCCCTAATCTTGGGGTTTCCCTATTTGTTATATGAAATCTGGCGATTCGTGAAACCAGCTCTTACCGAAATTGAAAGGAAATCAGCCAGTGGTTTTGTTTTTTATGCCACCCTTTTATTTGCCCTAGGCGTACTATTCGGTTACTACATTGTCTCCCCACTATCAATTAACTTCTTAGCTAACTATACGGTAAGTCCTGAAATTGAAAATACCATCACCATAGATTCCTATTTATCTTCTGTAGCAACATTGTCACTGGGCAGTGGAATTATCTTTGAATTGCCCATTGTGATTTTTATACTTTCAAAAATTGGGATCATGACCCCACAGTTCATGCGATCTTCCAGAAGGTATGCGGTGGTTATCATCCTAATCATTGCAGCAGTCATTACCCCTACCCCCGATATTCTGACCATGCTTACTGTGAGTGCACCTTTATTTCTATTATATGAGTTAAGCATTGTCATAGCTGCCAAGGTTTATAAAAAGAAAATGAAAGCCGAACTTGATTTTTACAGGAAAAGTTAAAGCGGAAAGCTTAAATCAGAAAGAATAAACATAAATGGAAAGAAAATTATCTATTGCCATTGGTGGTGACCATGCCGGGTTTTCGTATAAACTGCAACTGATCGATTTTTTAGAAGGTGACGGATATAAGATAAAAGATTTTGGGCCACATAGCGAAGCATCAGTAGATTATCCTGACTTTGCGCATCCACTTTCTAGTGCCGTGGAATCGGGCGAGTATTCGCTGGGGATTCTGATTTGCGGTAGTGCCAATGGTGTAGCCATTACGGCCAATAAGCATCAGGGCATTAGAGCAGCCATATGCTGGTTACCAGAAATTGCCACATTGGCCCGGCAACACAATAATGCCAATGTATTGTGTCTTCCCGCCCGTTTCATAGCCATCGAAGATGCCCGCGACATCACCCAAGCCTTCCTTAACAGTACATTTGAAGGTGGTAGGCACGCTAAACGCGTCAATAAGATATCCTGCGGCTAACTATTCAAAGTAATTGAGAGTCGTAAAGCCCCCCTTGCGCAGGTATTCCTCCTTTCGCATTAATTGTAAGTCAGCCATTACCATATCATTTACTAAGGCCTTCAAATCATACTTTGGTTTCCAACCCAACTGTTTATGCGCTTTTGAAGGATCTCCTATCAACAAATCTACTTCGGTCGGTCGATAATAGCGCTCATCAACCTTAACCACCGTTTGTCCAAACTTTATAGCAGAGGGATCTATACCCAATGCCAGCATCCTTTCAGCATCCACATCGATAATGACACCCTTTTCATGCGCGTCTTTACCACTAAATTCCACTTCAAGCCCTAGTTCAGCAAAGGCTATCCGAACAAATTCACGCACAGAAGTGGTTACCCCGGTAGCAATCACATAATCTTCTGCCTTATCCTGTTGCAAAATAAGCCACATGGCTTCCACATAGTCCTTCGCATGACCCCAATCGCGCTGAGCCGAAAGATTTCCCAAAAATAAACAGTCCTGTAATCCCAATGCCATCCGCGCCGCAGCCCGTGTTATTTTCCTTGTCACAAAAGTTTCTCCCCGAATGGGGCTTTCGTGATTAAAAAGAATACCATTACAAGCGAAAAGATGATAAGCCTCCCGGTAATTTACCGTTATCCAGTAGCCATACAATTTGGCTACTGCATAAGGTGATCGCGGATAAAAAGGGGTGCTTTCACTCTGAGGTACGGATTGCACCAGCCCATAAAGCTCAGACGTAGAGGCCTGATACACGCGGCATATATTACCCAAATCCAATAGGCGCACCGCTTCAAGAATACGCAGTGCACCCAAGCCATCCGCATTGGCCGTATATTCGGGTGTATCAAAACTTACTTTCACATGGCTTTGGGCCGCTAGGTTGTATATTTCATCCGGCCTTATTTCCTGAATTAGTCGAATGAGGTTAGTAGAATCAGTCAAATCACCATAGTGCAGCGTAAAATGTTGATTGCTATCGTGCGGATCCTGGTACAAATGATCAATGCGATCTGTATTAAATAAAGAGCTACGACGTTTTAAACCGTGAACCTGATAGCCTTTTTTAAGTAGGAACTCAGCCAAATAAGCTCCATCTTGTCCAGTTATCCCCGTTATTAATGCTTTTTTCATAATAAAAAATCTGAATAATGAGGCTAAAAAACCGCCTTTATAATCCGTTTGGTTGGATTTGGGTTTCCCATCGTATAAAAATGCAAAACAGGAGCATCCATTTCTTTTAATTCCTTACATTGCTGTATCATCCACTCGATTCCTACTTCCCGTACATTCTGATCGGTTTTACAGGCCTGCACAGCCTCACTAAGTGCAAGAGGAATATCTAAATGGAAAATCTTAGGCAATCCAACAAGCTGTTTGCGGCTTGTAAGAGGCTTAAGACCTGGAATGATTGGGATAGTAATACCATTGGCCCGGCACTTATCAACAAATGCCTTAAATTTAGAATTATCAAAAAACATCTGGGTAACAATAAAATCAGCTCCCAATGCAACCTTTTTTTTCAAATAACCAAAATCTGTATCCAAATTAGGCGATTCAAAATGCTTTTCAGGATATCCAGCTACGCCAATACAAAAATTAGTTTTTTCTGAATTTTCCATATCCTCATGCAAGTATCTGCCGCTGTTCATATTGACCACATGTTGCAACAAATCGGATGCATACGCATGTCCTCCAGGTGTTGGAATAAACGAAGCATCGCTCTTGCGGGCATCCCCTCGCAAAACCAATACATTATCAATTCCTAAGAATTGAAGATCTATTAATGCGTTTTCAGTCTCTTCTTTGGTAAATCCGCCGCAGATGAGGTGTGGTACCGCATCCACCTTATATTTATTCATGATGGCCGCACAGGTTGCTACGGTACTGGGTCGTTTACGGTAGGCAACTTTTTCAAGCAGGCCATTGGCATGCTGTTTATAAATATAATCTTCCCGCAGATAAGTGACATCTATAAAAGGAGGGTTAAATTCCATCAATGGATCGATCGCATCAAAAATAGCCTGAATGCCCTGACCTTTGATGGGTGGCAATATTTCAAAAGAATAGAGGGTCTTGCCCTTCGCATTAGCAATATGTTCTGTGATCTTCATTGATTAAGCCCGCCAAATGTCTGCATAATTTTACTGATATCAAATAGCTATGGTACTTAGCGCCTGCTGAAAATCGGCAATGAGGTCATCACTGTGCTCAATGCCGACTGATATGCGGATCATTCCATCGTTCATGCCTGTCTGCGCCTTGCGTTCTTGGTTATGCCTGATGCCCCACATGCTTGTTGGATGCACGGCCAACGATTCTACCCCTCCCAGGCTCGCCGCATTGGAAAATAAGTGGAGTTGCCGCAGCACGGCCTGTGCATGTTCAAACTGCTCATCTTCGGTATCTCCCACTACTTCTATACATAACATGCCACCAAAGCCTGTCATTTGTCGTTGGGCCAGCTTAAATTGAGGATGGGATGGTAGTCCGGCATATAGCACTTTTTTTATTCCTTTTTGTGATTCAAACCAGGTAGCCAAGGCCAGCGCATTACTGTTAATTTGTGCCATGCGCAGCGAAAGCGTACGCAAACCTTTCAAAAGAAGCCAGGCATCCATTGGGGCAAGGGCTCCTCCCAAAATGATCAATTTCTTCCAGGCTTTTTCTATAAAATCCTTACTGGCGCATATGGCCCCTGCAGTTAAGTCACTATGACCACCAAGATATTTGGTAGCGCTGTGCAACACAACATCAATTCCCAGTTCATGTGGCCGCTGGTTAAGCGGGCTTGAAAAAGTATTGTCGCACATGGTTATTGCCCCATATTTTTTGCCCAGAGCCCCAATGAATGCCAGGTCAGTGATTTCCAGGGTAGGGTTAGATGGTGTTTCTACATAGATAAGTGTTGTATTGGGCCGTACAGCCTGTTCAAAAGCGGCATTATTGATCTGATCCACCCGCGTGACCTCCACCCCAAAAGCGGGCAGCATCTCATTAAACAACATATTGACTGCAGAGTAATGGATGTTTTGTGCGATGACATGATCCCCGGCTTTCACATGTGCTAAAACTGCCGTACTGATCGCTGCCATCCCGGTAGACCCTAACAACGCTGCCTCAGTTTTTTCAAGCTCGGCTATGATTGCGGCTGCTTGATTGGTCACAGGGTTTCCGTGGCGCTGGTAGAAAAAAGGTGCATTGGGCGTTACAGAATCCTTGCTATAATCTGCAGGATCATCGGGTGCATAATATGTGGAAGTCTGAAAGATGGGTGGCACCACAGCACGGGTCTCATTCCATTCATTACCCGTATGTATCAGGCCTGTTTCCGGTTTGTACATTGCATTAAATCTCTTTATGCAAAAGAACGCATTTTAAACAAGTTTTAGGCAACTTGTACTAAAAATGGTGATTAAGATCATTGTTTATAATTCAAATTTTCAGCATATTTGTCTATCATAAATTAAGATATAATGAAAACAAAAATAGGAATAAAGGAAGCAGACAGGGCTGCTGTTGCTGAAGCCCTCAGTAAATTGTTAGCAGATGAATCTGTATTGTATACCAAAACCAGGAATGCCCACTGGAATGTAGAAGGCCCGGATTTCCACTCCGTTCATATTTATTTTGAAGAACTTTACAACCAGCAAGCTGAGCTGGTAGATGAAGTGGCAGAGCGTATCCGCCAATTAGGACATTATGCCCCTGCCTCGCTGAAAAGTTTTTTAGAGTTAACTCACTTAACTGAGTTGTCAGCAAAAGGTAACACAAGCCTTGGTTTTATCGCTGAACTGGTACAGGACCATGACAGCATTATCGAGTTTATTCGCGGAAACATCACTGATTTTTCAGAAAAATATAACGATGAAGGTACTGCCGATTTTGTGACCGGCCTCATGGAAAAACATGAGAAGATTGCATGGATGCTCCGGTCTCACTTAAAATAGCGTCTGACTATAATGGCCGCTGGCCTGCCTTTTACGGCAGGCCTTTTTTTTTGGCAAAAGGCCTATAATAACTACCTTTGTTGAATGGCATTTGCGCACAAGAGACATTTATTTTTTGACCTTGACCACACCTTGTGGGACTTTGACAAGAATGCAGAGGAAACGTTGAAGGAACTCTATGAATCGTACCGGTTTGATCAACTGGGATTAGGTAGTGCTGATGCCTTCATCGAATCGTATACCCGCAATAACCACCGATTGTGGGCGCTTTACCACCACGGCAAGATAGACCGGGAGACGTTAAGGACCACCCGCTTTCAGCAAACCTTTGCCGATCTGGGCATCGAGCCGACCCTCTTTCCACAACAGTTTGAAGAGGACTACATCCGCATCTGTCCTCAGAAAACTCACTTATTTCCGCATGCCCATGAAACATTGGACTACCTCGGACAGGCATACAACCTGCATCTTATTTCCAATGGTTTCAAAGAAGGGGCAGAGACAAAACTTCATACCTCCGGCCTGAGACGTCATTTTCAAACCATCGTCATATCCGATGATATTGGCATCCGCAAACCCCATCCTGGCATATTTATGTATGCGCTTAATGGAGCAGACGCAACCAAACAGGAAAGTATCATGATAGGCGACAGCCTCGATGCAGACGTTCGTGGGGCGCTAGATTTTGGCATCGACGCCATCTTTTTCAACCCGAATGATGATGCAGTGCCTTCCGATGTCACTCAAAGTATTCGGGAACTAAAAGAACTCACCTTGCTTTTTTAGCTGATCATACAGCCTGATTTTTTCTATAAACAACCCCTTTCAAAAATCCGAAATAACGCAAGGAATGATAACATTCCTGGTAGTTTAGCCTTGCAAATGTAGGCTCCATGTGTGGCAGGTGACGGGTCTCCACGTTGCTCACTATGCTAAAAAAGGCATACATAAGTGCCAGCATGGCCTTTTTCCATTTCTCTTTTCGTTGGGGATCCAGGTAAAAATCTGCGTAAAGCCAGTAGCCAGATGGTTGCAGCGCATCATCTAGTTTGCCAAATACGGTTGCTGCCTTCTTTTCTTGGAAATTATCAAATAAAAATGGCGTGAAGATCACATCATAACGGTCGTATGCCAGATCATAGGTCTCTATCGCCTGATGCACAAACCGGACCGTATTCTTTCCGCAATCCCGCTTTTGAGACAGTTCAAGCATTTTTTCAGATATTTCCAGGTAAGTGATGTCTAGTCCATCCGGATAACGAGCTGCCAATGCTTCTAGTATCCAACCAGTGCCTCCTCCTACGATAAGTATCCGGCTTGTTGCAGGAATGTACGCCAACATGTCCAATTGCAGCTCGACTTGGGCCTTTCCAAATACCAGGCGACTCAACAAGTCATAGACTGGAGCGACCTTATTGTAATTGTTGCCCATAACTTCAAATAAACTGCTTAGCCAGTATCCCACAAAATGCCTTGAGCAATAGTAACCCATCGATTACGACCAGATAGTACAGAATATTTTGACGTTTATGCAAAGAATAGGCCACTGCCAGTGACGCTGCGAAAGGCACCAAATTGATCAAAATAGATACAAAGCCAAAATGGCGGTGATACCCGAATATCAGGAAAGAAATAACCCCTACCATCAGCAGGGGGATCAGGATTTGAAAAATAGTTCTTCTTAGCCCAAAGCGCACCACAAAGGTTTTGAGATGCCGGTTAGCATCTTCCGCATAGTCTTTGATGTCAAACATGATGGCATTTACTGTACAGAACATAAACGTTTTAATAAATAGCCAGACGACGAGCGAAAAATCAGAAAAAGCCACCCCGCCTTGTATCCGTAGCATGACCAGCGGAAAAATGTTTACGCAGCTGGCCCATACAAACCCAATGATAAATGCTTTTAAAAATGCCGTGTCCCGAAGGTTGAGTTTTAGGTAGGATCGCGGCAATAATCCATAGTAAAGGATAACCGCTATCACAACTAATGTGGCAAAAAACCAATATCCTATGGGAAGGCCGAGAAAACCCGATAGATTTGTGTAAAGCAGGAACAGCACTATAATCCCACTCATCAGTACCGAGACCCGCATATTCCACATCACAAAAACACGGTTTCGCCCGTACCATTTGGTACGCGGATTATGGTGGTGTTCACTTACGGGAACATGCTGATAAGCGTAGGTATAGTAGGCCATGGTGACAAAAAACAGCAACAGATAGCAGGCCGGGTTGTTTAAGGGCTCATCCAGTTGTACGGAAGTTTCAATGGACAAGGCCACAGCCAGCAACCCCACAAATATATTTCCAAAGAAAACAAACTGTATAAAGCGGTCTGCCATATCATATATATTGGGCTAAAATACATTTTTAAAATGTATTTTGTTTATTTACGCAAAAATACGATAAGGCCCAATATTGAAAGTATGTTGATGATCAACGCTGATAGCACCAGCAGGGCATCGCGTATATCCATCCCCACAAGGGGGCCAAGCAGGTAGTATTTGTGCAAAATCGCAAAGGAATATCCCTCCATGATGCTGGCCGAAGTTGTTTTCTGAGCTAGCACACCGGTAGAGGTTTCTACAAAATAATTGCTATCACCACCATAAGATACCTTGAATACCGGCAAGCGTTTATTGATAAAACCATATTCGGCATAAAAATTTATCACAGGCGTGATGGTCGGCTCAACACTGCCTGCAAGCTCAATACTTTCTTTGCTGCGCACTGCATCCGCCAGATACCGCGCATAGGATTTATTTCCATCTGCCCAAACTTCACCCGTTTTACTATCGAGCATGTAAACCTGTGGGAGCACATCCATACTATCCAATGAATATACCTGGTAAAAGCAAGTTCCGTCTTTCTGTGCTAAGGATAGTTGGATCAATTTAGGGAAACGCCTGAATAATGAATCGGCCGTGAGCTGCAATTCTTCTGATCGAATGTGTTG
Organism: bacterium A37T11; assembly: GCA_900109895.1. Lineage (GTDB taxonomy): Bacteria > Bacteroidota > Bacteroidia > Sphingobacteriales > Sphingobacteriaceae > A37T11. The sequence continues at coordinate 65,261 of FOBR01000007.1, read as the reverse complement.
CACATGTTGATAGGTATCAGGATCGGCACTTTCCTTTCCTACCAGCAAATGAAAGGCCCCACTGCCTGCGAAAGTAAACATGAGCAACGACACGATCAGGCCAATCTGCCGATGATACTTTCGTAGCCACCCTTTTCCTGACTTGGGTGCTCCCTGTTTTTTAAACTTGTTCCACATGACTCCATAAACCACCAAGCCACTGAATGCTGACAAGAAAATTATAATTAGCATAGTGGTCATCACCATTTTTCTTATGGTTTCTCCTAATAGTGATCTTATAAACAACCAATTATGTAAGTTGTTAAAGATATGTATAAAGGCTCTTTTCGGGGGTGTATTATAGGTAGCCAGCCGGTCTGACCGGGTATCTACATACACATCTACGTTGTGTGGTTTGGCAAAGGTCACGCAGTAAGCCGGCAGCAGGCGGTTCACATCGCGGTATTCGTCGTCAAAGTTTGTAAGCATTTGTAGCTTACTAATATTATCTTTCTCAAAACCACTAAAATAACGCGCCAATTGAGTGGCATAAAGCGCATCACCATGATTTAATTCTTTACCGTTTTGAGCATCAAAATAGCGCAATACCGGGGTTCCCAGGTCTACCTGATAAAAATAGGCCGAATCGACCTGTACGATCCTGACATTACTAACCTCGCTTATATGGTTCATGGCCATCACATCACGGATATTCAGCCTTACCTTGGTCGAATCCACCACGGTTGGCATGAGCATTTGATGAGCGAGAACGGGCCTGAACCAATTGGACATTAAGGGATGCATGATCCCACTTAATGTCCAAAAGATTACTGGAATGAGTGCCGTTATCCCCATCCACCGGTGCCACGTGTACCATCGTTTCTTATTTGCTGATGTCATCGCCTGTTTATTTGGTGAAATAATATTTCAGGCTGAGGTTGCCATACCACATCCGCTCTGGAGAAGGATTGAAATAGGCGGGTGTCACCCCCGAGGTATAAGAAACTGCATTCAGCGCGATGCTTGAACTATATTTTTCATTCAGCAAGTTGTCTGCCCCAATGGAAAGATTGGCCTCCCAACGCCGGGCAAAACTTTTCTGATAGCCCACCTTGGCATTCATCACCTGATATCCCGGATTATAAGCCGTGTTGGCATCATTCATCGGCAATTTGTCGTATAAATAGTACGTGACATACACGTAGATTCCCGCCTGAGTGGTCACATCCAGTCCCATCGATCCTGCCCAGCGCATGATGCCTGTCAGGTCATTACCCGAGTAGTCTGCCGTCACCTCGTTTTCTGCATTCTGGATTTGATACTGCTGAAAACTGAAATCCGAATAGTTCACCGTCGCAAAGGGCCTGATCTCTGTTAGCCAGCCGGCAGCTGGTAGCGGTACGCTGTAATACAAGCCTAGCTCTGCCCCGTTCCTTCGCGTGCGACCTGCGTTGTTATAAATGGTGACTCCCTGAGACACCGTTTGGGGTATCAATTCATCCTTTAAATTAAACCGATAGAGCGATAGGTCATAGGACAACCGCTTATCCAAAAAACTTCCTTTAACGTCTAACTCATAGTTTACGCCTTTTTCAGGACGGATGGCCTGGTTGATACTGCCATCAGCATTGCTTACTTCTGAAGAGGATGGTGGTGCAAACCCATAGCTCATACTCGCATGGATGGAATGATTTGGGTGCATAAAATAGGACAACGCCACCCGGGGCGTCACTTGTGCATCAAAGTCCTTCACCCCGGTCCTATCAGGTTTCAAGTAGTCCTTGCCGTCATACCGCATCTTGTTATAGCTGGCTCCCAGGGTCAGCATCCACTTGGCAGCCAGTTTGGTTTCTGAGTAATAAAATATACTGTACTGGGTATTGTCTTGATCGGTGTTTGATTTTAATGCCCCCTCTTTTCCTTCTTCGTTGACATATTGTTGTCCTCGATTAAATCCATTCAGAAATTCACCTCCTACGGTAAATCGGGTAGGCAATATAGCAAATGGCGCATCATACACCAATCGGGTTCTACCACCATAACTCTGGTACACCCCTCGAAGATAGGCATAAGGCAAGGGATGATTGAGGTTGTAGGTGGACATAAACACACTGCTGATGTTTTTAAAATTGGGTAATATGGCGTAAGTGTGCGATAAGCCAATACGCGTCCAGGTCTGGTACCTGCCGGCTTTGACCTTCAGGTTAGTTGCATTGGCTTGTTTACGATCTTCAGCAACCTGCTCGGCCGTCAATGCTCCGGGAATATCTGCAAACTGGGTGGTACGGTTGATAAAGATGGACACCGTTTGTTTTTCTGACGGATAAAATTGGGCACTTGTAGTCAGGAATCGTCGCATATCCTTATTATGGTCGCGGTAACCATCGTATTGCTGATAACCATACGTCGCTGCGATATTCATTTTATCACTTCCTGCGCGAAACGTTGAAGATAGGCGGTTAAAACCATAGGACCCTACCATAGCTTCCGCCCCCAGGCTCATTTCATTATATGCCGATTTTTGTACTTCAAAATTCAATACACCGCCTGTGCCAAACCCATAAATACTGGAGGCCGGTCCTTTGATCACTTCTGCCCTGCCCAGTGTAGCTACATCAATCCCTTCTATCCTGGTAAAACCGTCTGCTTCAGTGATGGGGATATCGTTGATATAAAATTTCAAGTTACGGTTGCCGTATGATGCCCGTACGCCGACCCCTCTAATGGAGATGCGGGTTTCGGCCAGATTGCTCTGATCTACCTGTACCCCCGGTATGGTATTCAGCACTGGCTGTAGGGAAAACGAATTGCCTCTTTTGAAATCTTTTTCGGTGAGAAGGCCCGCGGATCCAGGCACATCCTGTAACCGCTTTTCACTAGCATATCCAGTCACAATGATCTCGTTCAGGCTTTGATTATTGGGTTCCAGCGCAATGTTCAGCTCTGATTGTCCTTTTATTAACACTGTTACTTCTTTATACCCAATGTATTTCACCGTAATTGGTTGATGGTCATCTTGCGCAGCCAAGACAAAACGCCCATTCCCGTCGGTTGTCACCATCAGGTCACCCTGGCGCACGGTCGCTCCTTCTAGCGGCCTCTGGGTGGCATTATCCAGCACCCTTCCAGTCATTTTTGATTGGCCAAAAGCCATTTGTGCCGCTATGACAAAGCATAACAGCCACTTTATATGAAAGTTCATTTAATTTTTTAACGATTAGATTAATTCCGAAAAAAGCACAGGCATAACAATTCATTTGGGTTTTTTTATCAACCCATTATGCCTTGAAAATAATGTTGGAAATTAAACTGAGAGGGGGGGACGAAAGATTCCGGAAATGTATCCGCTTAATAAATGAGGCTGATCGGCTACCGGTGGTTCCGGTTGCGGCAACAAACAAACTAACGCTCTCTCTGGCAAAATGGTCGATGGCATCACAAACTGCACTTCCTTCATTTTAAGGTCGGGCAGTTTCTCTTCCTTTTCCAATTCCTTGCGCATCTTTTTCATGAGCACGCACTGCCCATGGCAGACAGAGTTGGGATTGAACCGGTTTTCGCACAAATATTTTGCAATGTATGAGCGGTTTGCATAAAACGCCGACAAAACGATCAGCCCCGAGCAGCTCTGTGATAAGAGCACTAAAGCCATAAATCCTGTCAATAGACGTTTCATGGTGGCAAACATAATAAAAATAGCTTGAATATACCATGGTAAAATTATATATGTAACAATCTACCCTTAATTCATCTTTTTCCTGACAAATTCCGTATTTTTCCACCTTATTTTTTACTAAATACGAGCACTATGAATAAATTACTTCTCTCATTCCTTAGCCTAGGCGCCCTATTTTTAGGTTGCCAACAGGTACCCAAAGATTTTAACAGCTTAATTAAAGACAAGGTGAAGCATGTGGTGGTTATCTACATGGAAAATCACAGTTTTGACAATTTATATGGTCAGTTTGAAGGGGCAAATGGCATTGATAGTGCAAATAAGAAAATTATTACCCAATTGGATAGCAGTAATAAACCATATCAATACCTGCCGACCATTCCAAGGACAGATGTATTCCCTACCAATATGCCTAACGCTTTATTTAATATTGACCAATATGTACCTTCTGATCAAGAGATTCCAGATGTGACCCATGCCTATTATATGGAACGCATGCAGATTAATGGCGGCAAAATGGATAAGTTTGCGTTGCATAATGCCACTGCAGGTCTTACCATGGGATACTACACTACCAAGATGCTACCTTTGTATGAAATCGCCAAAAAGTATACCCTGTGCGACCATTTCTTCCATAGTGCCTTCGGTTGCTCTTACCTCAACCATCAATGGCTCATCGCTTCGGCTACTCCCGTTTTTCCAAATGCGCCTGAATATATGAAAGCGAAGGTGGATTCTACCGGAAAGCTGATCAAGGACGGCGCGGTCACTCCTGATGGATTCGCGGTTAATACCGTCATGCCTGCTAAAGGCCCACATTCTGCCAATAGCAAACCTGAGCGGTTACTTCCTCCGCAAACTTCCCCCACCATAGGCGATCGTCTTAGTGAAAAAGGTGTTTCATGGGCTTGGTATTCGGGCGGGTGGGACGATGCTGAGGCCGGACATCCGGACCCTACCTTTCAGTTCCACCATCAGGCCTTTGCCTATTATGCCAATTTTGCAGACAGTACTAAAGGAAGCAAAGAACACCTTAAAGATGAAAAACTATTCTTAGAAGCGGCCAAAGCAGGTACTTTGCCTGCCGTATCGTTTGTAAAACCATTGGGTATCGATACTGAACATCCAGGCTATACCAACCTCCTTCGCGGAGAAAAACACGCTCTGGAACTTATAAACGCCGTACTGAAAGGGCCCAATGGCAAAGATGCCCTGGTTATCTTGACTTATGACGAAAATGGCGGCTTCTGGGATCACGTTGCACCACCGGTCATTGATGAAATGGGACCCGGCACCCGCATCCCAGCAATCCTCATTTCACCGTTCACCAAAAAGAATTTTGTAGATCACACTTCTTATGAGACGGTTAGCATCCTTTCTTTTATTGAACACAGGTGGGATCTCAAGCCACTGACCAGCAGGGATGCCAAGGCCAACCCGTTTAAAAATGCATTTGAACTTTAGTAAAGCGCTTATAAGACTCACCATCTGTATTGCATTTATTTCTTGCCGGCATCAATCAGATCCACCGGCTGCCCAAATAAAAAAAAACATCCTTGCCCAGGTCGACAGTTTTGAATATGCTGTCGACCAATTTACCAGGCTCACTTCCGGGTCTGAATGGCAGACCCGCATACAGCCTGCTTTCCTGGAACTAAGGGATACCTACAAAAAAATGGAATGGGCCACCGAATACTTTACCCCGACTAATAGCCGGCTCATCAACGGGGCACCCGTCGTTGAGGTGGAGCCCGCCAGCGGTTGGTCATTTAAGCCAGCCGGCATGCAGGTCATGGAGGCCGATATATTCCCCGAAATAAATACTTCAAAACGTGCTAGCCTCTTAGAGCAATTGAATTTGCTTAAGGAGCAATGCCAGGAAGTCCGCTCTTACCATACGCACGTCCCCCTGGCAGACTGGCAGGTATTTGACGCCTGCAAACAGGAGGTCTTCCGAATATTGACCTTGGGCATCACCGGCTATGACAATCCGCTTACTCTTCACAGCATGGCTGAGTCGGCTACAGCCCTGCAGGCAGTGCAAGCTACGATGGCCCACTATTCCGTTCAGGGGATTTCCCACCAATTGGACAGCCAATTTACAGTCGCCATTCGATACCTGCGCAGCCACCCTGACTTTAACCAGTTTGACCGGGCTATCTTCATCTCGGCCTTTGGCAATCCGCTAAGCAGCATCATCAGCCAGCTTCATGACAGCCTGCATATTCCGTTGGTCAAGTACAATCGACTGTTACGTCAGGATGCCCAAACACTCTTTGATAGCAGTGCATTTGACGTCAATGCTTATTCTCCCGGCCATAACTTCAATTACAGTAAGGCCAAAGCCATGCTTGGCAAAAAATTGTTTAATGAACCGCTCTTGTCAGGTTCAGGAACCCGAAGTTGCGGAAGCTGTCACCGCCCAGAAAATGCCTACACCGATGGACTAGTCAAAAACACAACCATAAACGGGAAAAAGTTACTTTTGCGCAACACCCCTACCCTGCTCAATGCGGCCCTCCAGCCCTACCTATTCTACGACTTACGTGCCATCACATTGGAAGACCAATTGCAGGACGTGATCCACAACCCGGATGAGATGCATAGTACATTAAGGCAGGCCAGCAAAAAATTATGGGCGCTGCCCAGCTATCGAAAATTATTTCTTGAAGTATTTCCAAGTAAGAATCGTAGCGGTATTGACAGCATGGAAATAGCCAATGCCCTTGCTTCCTACCTCCGCAGCCTCACATTACTGAACAGTCGTTTTGACGATTACATGCGTGGCAACAAGAAAGCCATGAACCAACAAGAAGTAAAAGGATTCAATTTATTTATGGGAAAGGCCAAATGCGCAACTTGCCATTTTATGCCCCTGTTTAACGGAACTTTTCCACCCAAATACTATCAAACGGAAGTAGAAGTATTGGGCGTCCCTTCAGCCATACATAACAAGACAATTGACCCAGATAGCGGTTGGTATCGCATCATTCCCGTGCCCGACTATCTGCACGGCTTTAAAACTACCTCTGTACGCAATGCAGCCAAAACAGCCCCCTATATGCACAATGGGGTATTCCCTACCCTCCAGGATGTCATGGAGTTTTACAATGACGGCGGCGGATCCGGTCAAGGCGTCCATGTACCTAACCAAAGTTTGGCGCCAGACTCACTGCACCTCTCTCAACCGGAGATTGATCAGATCATTGCGTTTATTGGCAGCTTGGACAGCAGAGAATAAGGAGATGCGTATATTTGGGACGTTTGTATGAACAAAAAATATAGCGAAATGGTTTCATGATCTTAGGAAGAAAACAACTTCATATCAAATGGATCTGGATATCCATAGGCGCAATGATGCTTTTTATTGGTATTTCCTCGTGGATCTACCAGAAACTGGACCAACGCCTTCAACTGATTAACAATAGTATACTATTAAGTTATAATCGAGAGAAAGCTGAAGGTGTACAGCATGAATTTGATCAGCTATTTCAGCAATTTGAGAAAACAGCACATTTAATAAAAGCAAACCTCCTATCCAATGATCGCAGCCTAAAAGAGGCTAGAATATCTTCCACGCTAAGCGATAGCTTGACTATCGTGCAAACCAGTAGTCGGCAAGCTCTTTGCCTGATCAATGATACAATTATCCGTATAAAAAATAACATGTATTTGAGAAAAGCATTGCCAATAGATACCACCGCTGGCAAAATCCGTATGCTTATTTCCTATACAGACCTTGATCAATTGAACCAGCATTTCTGGAAAATTAATGAGCACAGCCGTGCCTATTTTTCTGTTCTTGACCAACATGGGCGATACTTAATCCACCCCGATCAACGACTCATTGGCAAGCTAGCCAAAAAAATACCACCATCAGATACGGTCCTGGTATCAGAATACCTCGAACTACCTGTACGGCAAACATCCCGACCGCTGTATACAGGAACCGGCACCTGGATTCTGGCCGTAGCCGTCCCAGACTTTACGTTTGAAGAGGATGCCGCTTCAATACGTAATTATATGGTTGGCTTGGGTGTTGTAGCCACCTGCCTGCTACTCCTGCTCGTATTTTTAAATAACCGATCTACCCGCAAAGCACACCGACTTGAGCTAGCACAATCAGCTAGCGAAAAAGAACACGCAATCTTAATGCTTGAGCGCATCCGGCAAAAATTTGATCCGCATTTTTTATTTAATTCATTGGGTTCATTAACACAATTAATTCAAAAAGAACCGATGCTTGCCGTTGAATTTGTTAATAAATTAGCACGAGTGTACCGCTACGTACTACAAGGAGAGGGTCAGCAATTAGCCACACTGGCTGATGAACTAGAATTTGCCAAACAATATTTTTTCCTATTAAAAATAAGGTTTGGTAAGTCCATAACCCCCTTACAAATCCAAATAGATGAACGCCAATTTAGTAAAAAAATTCCCGTGTTCAGTTTACAAATACTCATTGAAAATGCTATAAAACACAATGAAATATCCCTACAAAATCCTTTACAAATCAAAATTAGCACATTCGACAATCAACTTTGGGTAATTAATAACTGGCAACCGCGAAAAACCCCACAAGCACCTTCGGGCTATGGAATGCAGTACCTTCGAAGTATTTATGAACATTTTGGCATAGCTTCGTTTGCTGCGAAAAAACAAGCAGAAACCTTTCAATGCATACTTCCATTATTATAGTCCTTCCAACTTCGCTCCGCTATTTTCCTGATTCGCGCTATTTTTAAACCGTTTGGAGAAATCTGGTTATATTATTCGCACCTAAATCACGAAATTCCCCAAAAATTTGTTAGCAAACATCGCATGCACAAACTGAAACCCATAATTAAGATGTTAATTATTGCAGGCACAACCACCTTGCTTGCAAGTTGTATCCTGCGAAAGCCTACCTCCTCAAAAATCACCTTCCATGACAAAAAAGACAGCCTAACCAACGATACCGACAAGACCTTTCAAAAACTAATCAAGGGCGCTCGCATAGATAGTGGCCTCATCCGCGTGATCCACAAAGAAAAAGACTACTATTTTGAATTACCCCTAAAACTAATGGGCAAAGACCTGCTATTGGTTAATAAGATCTCTTCGGTCCCTTTAGCCATCAATGAAGCCGGTGTCAATAAGGGAATCAACTTTGATAATAAAGTCATCTGTTTCACTGTGAACAAAGAACTAATGACGGTATGGGCCAGCCAGATCAACCCACAGACCAATGTATCCGGAGAAGATGCGATAGCGCGGTCTGTTAAAGACAACTATACCCCGTCGGTCATTGAGTCTTTTAAAATCGAAGCATACAACACCGACTCCTCTGCCGTCCTCATCAAAGTCAATAAGGTCTTTGACGGCTCAGAAAAAAGTTTTAATGATGTGTTTAATGACATCGGCCTGGGCACCTCCCCAAAACCGGCTCTTTCGGCCATCCAGCAGATCAAAAGTTTTGAAAAAAACGTATTGGTACGCGCTCTCCTATCTACCAGTGTAACTGAAGGCCCATCCACAATACCCATCTCCGTAACCGTTACCAGCAACCTGCTACTTCTACCCGAGCAGCCCATGAAAGCCCGCTTTTCTGACAACAGAATTGGATATTTCAGCACACCGCGCTGGTATTTTAGCGATAAACAACAACAACTGGAAAAACGGGAGCTCATTACCCGTTGGCGGCTGGAACCTCGCGATGAAGATAAAGATCGCTACCTGAAAGGCGAGTTGGTTATCCCCAAAAAACCTATCCAATTTTACATAGATCCCTCCACACCCCGCCAATGGAAACCCTATATCATGGCAGGCATTACTGACTGGCAGAAGGCATTTGAAGCAGCAGGCTTTAAAAACGCTATTGTAGCCTATGAGATTGCCGACACCTCAACTATTGACCCAGATGACACCCAATATTCCGTAGTTACCTACGCAGCCTCGCCTACCGCCAATGCCATGGGCCCCTCGGTAGTAGATCCGCGTTCAGGAGAAATCCTGGAGGCTGACGTTATCTGGTGGCATAATGTGATGTCTGCGCTCAGCTCCTGGATGCGAGTACAAATCGGAATAGTTGACACTGCCGTACGGAGAAATGTCATACCCGATGATCGAATGGGCGAAGCCATCCGTTTTGCTTCTTCCCATGAGATCGGCCATTCATTGGGTTTAAAACATAATATGGGTGCTTCCTGGGCTTACCCGGTCGATTCACTGCGCTCGCCAACTTTTACACACCTTATGGGCGGGACGGCCTCGTCTATTATGGACTACGCACGATTTAATTACGTAGCTCAGCCAGGGGATGGAGTAACAGAGCTTTCACCCAAAATAGGAATATACGATCGTTACGCAATTGCTTGGGGATATCGCTGGATAGATAGCCGCGATCCGTGGACAGAAATGCCGATTACCCGATCCTGGATAGCGACCCACCAGAACGACCCCCTGTACCGATATGGCGAGCAACAGGATGCCGACCCCATCATTGATCCACGTAACCAGCCTGAGGACCTCGGCAACGACGCGGTCCAAGCATCCACCTACGGACTGCTTAATTTGCAGCGTTTAATACCACAGATCATTGACTGGACCACACAACCTGGAGACAATTACACAGAAGCAGGAAAACTCTATATGGCAGCCATAGGACAATGGCGTACCTATGCAGAGCAAGTACTAGCCAACATAGGTGGCATCTATCTAGAAAATCCGGTAAAAGGTGACCATAAAAAAGCCTACCTACCTGTATCACGGCTTACTCAGCTACGGGCATTTGATTATCTGGCCAAAAACGCATTAAGCATGCCCCGCTGGCTATTCCCGCAGAACCTTATTGAAAAAACTTTTCCAGAACGTGACACGCCATTAGGCCTTTTTGAGTACGGCCCTAATAACCTGCAACGTGAACTGCAATATGGGCTTTTATATACCCTTTTAAATGACGAACGCTTACTGCGGATGACAGAGATGGAACTTTTATATGGCAAAAAAGCATGCTTAACAGTGGGCGAATTATTTCAAAATACACGGCAACTGGTCATGGCGCCAACTATAGCCGGAAGCAGCCTGACCGCTGAGCAACGTATGCTGCAACAAAATTATATAGATGTTTTGCTAGTCAGCACAGACAAGGCGCTAGAAAAGATCAAAAAGAAAGAACTAGCAGAATTGAACCAAGTTTTAGTCACCAAATCTTTGCCCTGTAGTCAGCCTTTACTTCGCAACATTCACGTTTCGTCCATGACCCGTACCTCTCCTGTGATCACAGAAAAACGTGCCGAACTGTTGGCCATCCGACAACTGCTGACCAAAAAACTACATGCCGGCGATATAAAGACACAAGCCCATTACCAAGACCTTCTTTTACGCATAAATGAACAATTAATTCCAAGAAACATTGAAAAATAATTACTTTTCACACATGGCAAAATTACGATACATCGCTGCGTTTATTTTAATAAGTACGGTCACTTTCGCCCAGACCAACAAACGTATTACAGGAAAAGTGTTGGATGCTCAAACCCACACTCCGCTATCCGGTGTATCTGTGCTGGTAGAAGACCTATCGGTTGGAGAAAATACCGGCGTACCCAACCAAATCAGACAGACAGCCGTTGGCACCGTTACCGATATCAGCGGTAAGTTTTCTCTAACAGTTCCTGCTGGCGTCAACTGGTTGTCGGTAACTTACCTCGGATATGAAACCCAACGCGCAGCCATAAGTTCAGACTCCCTGCACATATCGCTGGTGCCAGCCCAACAATCACTATCTGAAGTGATCGTAACAGGATATGGCGATATCAAACGTCGGAAAAATACTGGCGCATATAACAAAGTTGGAATAGACAAAATTCGCCAAACAGCCGTATCGGGTGTTGACCAACTATTAGAAGGGCAGGTAGCCGGCCTGCAACTGAGCAATTTCAATGGAGGACCCAATACAGCGCCGAAGATTCGCATACGCGGCACCGTATCGCTTAATGGCACACAGGATCCACTTTGGGTAGTTGATGGCCTGCCTTTGGAAGGCACAGCATTACCTAACAATATTATTGAAAAAGATAACATTAATAACCTGCAAAATTTTCCAATAGCCGGAATAAATCCAGATGATATTGCCGATATCACCGTGTTAAAAGATGCAGCAGCCACTTCCATCTATGGCGCCCGTGCTGCCAACGGAGTAATCGTCATCACCACCAAAAACGGAAAATCAGGCCCCGCCCGAATTAATGTACAAGCCAATACATTTTTCAGCCAAAGCCCTGATGTAAACAAACTAAATCTGATGAATGCCACCGAAAAGATAGACTGGGAACTTCAGATGGCCGACCGAAAAGATCTTACCTACCGTGCTGACAAGGGGGAGATAGCACGAATACTGGCCAGCCAAAATGGACAACAGGCTCAGGACGCCATTGCCCAGCTTCGGCAAACCAATACCAATTGGGGTAAGGAACTTTACCGGAACACACTGAATCAACAATATACCGCTTCCATATCCGGAGGCAGTGACCGTAACGATTACTACTTATCGGCGGGCTACTACGATGAAAAAGGAGCAACCAAAGGAGTAGACATGAACCGCTACTCCTTAACCCTCAAAACCAACATCCAGCTAAGCAATCAGCTGAAAGCCGGCCTAAGCATTCTGGGTTCCACATCCAAACGAAACAACTTTATCCAGGACGCCGATGCATTCTCTAATCCATCCTATTACCTACGCACGGTAAACCCTTATTTAACCGTTCGGGATGCCACGGGTAATTTTGTTTATGATCCCGATATTGAAGGGTATAGCAAAGACACCTACGTCCCATTTAATGCAGTGGAAGAACGGAAAAACACCCACTACGATCTTGACAATCGAAGCGTCAAGTCATTAGCCTACCTGCAGTACCAAGTGTTGCCATCGCTGCAATTACACACAGAATTGGGATTGCAATTTGAGGATACCGGTACTGAACGATTTGGCGATCAAGCCTCCTATTACACCCGAAAAATCCGAGAGCGCTCCCGTTATTATGACCGGGACACCAAAACTTACGATTACTTTTTGCCACAGGGTGGCGTAATAGAAAACTTTAATAGCCGGGATATTCAGTATAACTGGAAATCATTTGCCCATTACGTACACACATTTGTTCAGAAACATGAATTAGACCTTACTGCCGGTACCGAATTGCGCCGCACCAATAGCACAGGTATTAATAGCAAAGGTTTTGGTTATAATCCAGAAACACTCACCACGCAAAATATTGTTTTTCCGAATAATGACTTTGCAAACGACAAAACCTTTAGTCCATACACAAAAACACGTAATGAGACATCATACGCCTCATTTTTTGCTTTGGGTTCTTACAGCTATGACCAGCGATATACCCTCTATGGAAGCCTTCGATATGACGGGTCCAATATGTTTGGCGTAGATCCCAAATACCGTTATTTGCCCATCTGGTCTATATCAGGCGCTTGGAATGCGATTCAGGAATCGTTCATGCAGCATGTCGGCTGGCTTTCTGACCTTAAAGTGCGGCTCTCTTACGGTCTGCAGGGTAATGTAGACCGAAATACTTATCCATTTGTCGTAGGCCAATATGGCAATGAGTCCATTCTTCCAGGAGGAAATGAAACCTCTATTGTGGTTAGTTCTCCTCCTAATGACAAGCTTCGATGGGAGCGGACCGCTACCATTGATGCCGGACTTGACCTAGGACTATTTCATAATGCCGTCCAGATCACTGCCGATTATTACCACAGAAGCAGCCGCGACCTAGTAGATCTCAGTCCACTTCCACTGGAAACAGGATTTGAATTTGTGACCCGCAATTGGGCACGTGTTAAAAACGAAGGCATCGAACTTACGATATCTACCCGCAACATCAGTCACGCGCATTTTAGCTGGAGCACCGATTTTAACATAGCCCACAACAATAACCGGCTCACCCAAGTTCAGCAAGACCCCAATATATACGACCCAGGCAAACAAGTAGGTTACCCATTAAACGGGCTGTTTGTACTTCAGACAGCTGGCCTGGATGCCGACGGGTTACCGTTATTCGTCAACAAGCAGGGCCAAGCTGTGTCTTATGAAGATTTTTACGGATTGAAAGATCCATACGCCGATTTTTTACCAGGATATCTCGTAGAAAGCAACCTGGATGCAAAGGCTTATCAAAATTTGTTTACGTATAAAGGGAGTATGGATCCTAAATTTTCAGGTGGGCTCATCAACCGATTCGGATACCATCAGTTTGACCTCACTGTTTCGGCAGTATTTAACCTGAACCAGTGGAGGCGCCGTTCGGTACCCTACAATCCGGCCACCGTAGACCGGGGGGTCAATCAAGTACGCGACATCTTGAATGCCTACAGCCCTTCCAACCCAGGCGGCAATTTGCCGGCCATTGGCAGTACCTCAATTGACGTAACCAACCGTTGGATGGCCTATTCCTGGCTTTCTGATAACGATCCGGGGACTTCTTATAACGATTTGGACATTTGGACCAAAGAAATTAGCTTTATTCGCATTAACAGCATCCGGCTAGGTTATACCCTGCCCAGCAGGATCAGCGGGAAGATAAAAGCTGCCTCATTGCGGTTTAATGTAGAAGCACGCAATCTGCTCGTATTCGGCAGCAATTATGACGGCTATTTTGACCCAGAAACCTATGGCGATCCATATGCGCAGCCATTAGCGCGCAGTATTTCCTTTGGTTTAAGTGCTTCCTTTTAATTCTAATTGACCATGAACATCATAAAAAACATCACACGGATACTATTCCTTCCTCTGTCATTTTTAACTTTGGCGGGCTGCAACAAATATTTGGACATTAAACCCGTCGGCACAGTTATACCCACTACCCCAGCCGATTTCAGGGGCCTGATGGTATCGGCCTATAATGGGTTCCCTGATCATAAATCGTACTTGAACTTGCGAACGGATGAATTAGACTTGGATGAATTCTCAGAAGACATAGCGTCGGTAAAAGACATTTACATTTGGAACGATCTGAACCCAGACCGCACGACCACTCCTTTTGCCTGGCAAACCTTTTACAAAAGCATTTTCTATGCAAACCAAGTTATTGATCAAGCCAAGGAAAAAGCAGGTGATACAAAAGAAGTACAGCAGATCAGGGGTGAAGCCTATTTATTACGTGCATATGCACATTTTGAATTGTTAAATATGTATGCGCCGGTCTATAACAAGACCACATCGGTCACAGACCGCGGAGTACCTATCTCCACCAAGCTGGATCTGGAGCAGCCCTATGTGCCCGCTACAGTTGAAACTGTCTACCAGCAAATATTTCAAGACATCCAAGAGGGGGAAGCGTTATTAAATGAAACGAGCGAAACCCCCAAATTCCGGTATCGTTTTACCAAAACAGCTGCGAAAGCGCTGGAAGCACGTATTTACCTATACCGGGGTGAATGGGAGCTTGCCAGCCAGAAGGCAGCAGCAGCCCTTGCCTTGCACGGCGATCTTGAAAATCTGAATAAGGATGACGCCCATCTTCCAAACGATTACCGCTCTGTAGAGCAACTCCAGGCACTTGAAAATGTATTTAACAGCACCCTTCAAAATTCCAGCAGGGTATCACCACTTTTTGCAGAATTATATGACAAACAGGGCGACATGCGCTATGCACGCTACTTCCAGGACAATGACGGAACCCTGGTAGGCATAAAAGGTGGCAGCACAGATTTTCTTTGCTCCTTTCGCACAGGGGAACTTTACCTGATCCAAGCAGAAGCACTTGCACAACAAGGAAAAATAGCCGAAGCCCTGTCTTCACTTGAAACGCTGGGTAAAAACCGTCTTACACCCTCCTATCTTGAAACATGGAAAAGTACCATTGCCAACCTTTCGGCAAGCGCACTGCTACAAGAAATCTATCAGGAACGTGCAAGGGAAATGGCCTTAGAAGGATTGCGTTGGTATGACCTCAAACGTACTACCCAGCCCAGTATTGAACACACTTATCAGGATAAATCCTTTGTGCTCACTCAGGGAGATCCCCGCTATGTGATCCGCTATCCACGGGAGGCCACTGCCAATAACCCAAACCTATAACTACTTTATTTGGGTGTCTTCTAAAAATTACGTACTTTCATCGGCTCATGTCGATGAAAGTACTTATTATAGAAGATGAAACCTGGGCCGCTGACAGCCTGCGCAGCTTTTTGTCTATTTTATTACCCGAGGCAGACGTTCCGGCACCCATTCCCACCGTTAGGGAAGCTTGCCAATATCTGGCCACAAGCCAGCCCGACCTTATTTTCATGGATATTCATCTGGGAGACGGCGAGAGCTTTTCCATCTTTGAGCAAGTCACAATAAAAGCCCCCGTAATCTTTACAACAGCATACGACCAATATGCCCTGCAGGCATTCAAAAATCAAGGAATAGACTATTTGCTAAAGCCATTTGACCAATCAGATATCTTACGAGCCTTGCATAAGTTTCAAGGACTTATCAAACCAATACCCACTCAACAATACCCCCGTAAAAGATTTCTGGTCCGCTCAGGGATCCGCATGAAAACGATCCCTGTTAAAGAGGTTGCTTTTTTTATGGCTGAAGACAAATGGCTTTACCTGTACACCTATAATGGAGACCGCTTTTTGCTGGACATGACCTTATCCGCCGTAGGCAAAGGTCTTCCTGCCACCGAATTCTATCAGGTCAACCGGAAGTTCATTGTCCACATCCAATCCATCGCTGAAATTATCAAAACTAACCATAACCGGCTTAAGGTTCTCCTAAACCCTCCCCCGCCACCCGACATCACTGTCATCGTCAGTGAAGAGCGTTCACCAAATTTTCAAGCCTGGCTTGATCAGTAGGTGGACCAACTGCCTAAACACAACGGTAACATTTATATCATTGGAAGATTAAGGTTACAATAACTTATAATTTTTCAATAAATATCTTTTTAATTAAGATTCATTTAAAATAACTTTTAATTTTGCCGAAAATAATGGCAAAACGCACCTTTAAAACAATCTATTTATGGCTCCACCGCTGGCTTGGTCTAGCGACTGGCTTGCTCTTTTGTATTGTTTGCATTACCGGAACCTTATTGGTATTTGAAGACGAATTGGATGATCTGCTATTTCCCAAGTTTCATTTTGCTCCAAAAGTTGAAAATACCCATAAAGCGCCATTATCCCTGGATAGTTTAACCAATCTCGCCCAAGAATATGCCGGCGATCAGAAATTAAATAAAGTAATAATACCAAAAACCGGAGAGGGCCGCAATATTTTATATCAAACCGCAGGCAGTAAAACCAAGCGTTTCTTGCTATCATTACATCCGGATGATGGCCTTTTAGCTGTCAAGGTACGTGAAAGCCAACGATTGTTTCAAGTAATAACCAACATC
Source organism: bacterium A37T11 (assembly GCA_900109895.1). Classification (GTDB taxonomy): domain Bacteria; phylum Bacteroidota; class Bacteroidia; order Sphingobacteriales; family Sphingobacteriaceae; genus A37T11. The sequence goes on along the minus strand of FOBR01000007.1, from coordinate 48,218 downwards.
CACCGCTACCTCCTTATGGATAAAACCGGTAGAATCATTACCGGCGCCCTTTGTCTCAGCTACGTCCTTATTTTATTGACAGGGCTTATTATTTGGTGGCCCAAAAACAGAAAATTGCTTAAACAGCGGATCAAGATAAAATGGGATGCCAAGAGCAAACGACTCAATTGGGATGTACATGCCGTTGGCGGCTTTTACACACTACCCATTTTGTTCATCATAGCACTTACGGGGCTCACTTGGAGTTATGACTGGTTTGAAAATGGCCTTTATTTGCTATTTGATGGTCATTTGCCTACTAAAACCACCATAAAACCCTCTCCTATTGACAAAGCATCCACATCAACGAAATATGGTGTGCTTGAAATTATTCTTACACAAACTAACGATCAATTTCCTTATAATGGAGAGCTGGAAATTACCTTCCCAAGTGCTAAAGATCCCTTATATATCGTTAGTAAGTCGATTCCTTCTAACCCTATTCCCAATCGTTTGGATCACTCATATTATTCTAAAACCGGCGTCTTACTCCGCAATGAACCTTATAATAGCCTTAGCACAGGCAATCAAGTACGTAGACTGATGCTACCCATTCATAGTGGTCGGATTTTTGGCTGGCCTACCAAATTGTTGGCCATTATCGTCACACTAATTGGAGCGAGCCTCCCCATTACCGGATTCAACATATGGCTAGGCAAAAGAAAATAACAAAGAAGCCGGTATCACTACCGGCTTTATTTGAATAAATTCCAGCAAGGCTGGGCAAACAGAAAAAAGTACTAATCATTTCCATTATATGCCGCCGAAAATTTACCGTCTGTTACGGTAATATAAGTATTGGATCCCCCCAACTTCAATACCCCAGAAAATGTTCCGGATACCCCCCAATCATCCAAACGAGTTATATTCAGTTTAAAACTAGTACCATCCGTTCCCACGGCATCATAACTAATTGTTCCGTTATTTGTCTGTTCATAATATGAACCATGCAGATTGGCATTAGCTGTCGTGTATTTTTTGGTCGTAGCTTCACCATCTTCTACCAGTAAATCAATGCCAAATCCAGGAGAATTAGAATCATCGGTTTCATGTCCAGAAATTACCACAAAATGAACGGGCCCATCTGGTTTATCATTGGCATTCACATTTCCATTAAACTCGCGATATTCACCATCGATTTTACAGGTTAAATATTCTTCATCTTTCGCTGGCTCAACGTCATCATCTTTACTACATCCCAAAATGCCTGCTCCGATCCCAAAAACCATAAACAATACGAAAATTTTCTTTATTGACTTTACGTTCATATTATCTTTTAAATTAATTAAACAAGCGGCAAAGTTAAGAAAATTTTACATACCATCCATAATTTTCATAATGTTGCCAAACATTCCGATAAATTCAGGTTTGTTTGGTACCGAGGCGACTCCTCAACGAAGGTTTACATCCCCAAAGTCTCATTTTGATTACAGAGCAGTAGTATTATGATATGAACCTATTGATAAGATCAGGAACGGCTCCTGACATAGAGAATGCCTCATTTACCCGTAGCCTTTGCCGCACAAGCAGCCCGAATGAAAGACCTTCAACAGGCTGGTCCTCTGGGAGCAGTTGTAGAAGACCTGGATGCACACATTGCCAAGCTATGGAAAGTGGTCGAAGAGCAAGGATTGGCAGACAATACCATCCTGATCTTTTCAAGCGATAATGGCCCCTGGATTGAATATCCCGTACGCATGAGTGGAGATGGCCATACTAAAAATTGGCATGCCGGTACAGCCGGTGTATTTCGCGGCTCCAAGGCACAGACCTTTGAAGGTGGTGTACGTGAGCCGTTTATCGTATATTGGAAAGGCCACGTACCTGCAGGAAAAATTCTTCGAAGCCCTATAAGCAACGTAGATCTGTTGCCAACCCTAGCTGAATGGACAGGTGCCACACTACCTGCCGGCCGGGCATTGGACGGACAGTCCATCGCTTCATTGCTTACTGGTCAAGTTGCAGAAAAAGGATATCAGCACAAACCTATATACCTGGTCAATCACGGAAAGGTTGAAGCAGTAAGGCTGGGAGAATGGAAATACCGAAGATTAAGTGCTGGCATAAATCCCAGCTCTGGTAAATCTTATGATGCCATTGAAGAGCTCTTTAATATTAATTGGGACCCCAGTGAACGTACAAACGTGCTAGCGGAATTTCCAGAAAAAACAAAAGAGCTAAAAGACCTTTTTGACACATTTAAATAAAGTACTTTTATAAAAATAAATAAAGTACTTTTATAAAAAAAAGGTTTTTGGTTTGGAGCCGAGGCTGCTTCACAACCAAGGTAACCATCCCAAAAACCTTTTTTTAAATAACTTTGAGCTTATTGAGCAAATTCTCCATCAGCTTTGACTCGCACTTCATCGCTTACCATCGCATCAGGAAATTTTTCACCCAATTTAAAATCCGACCGTTTGATGATTCCACTGATACTAAATCCAGCAGATGGTTTCTTGCTCATCGGATTATCAATAGTACCTCTGTACACGCCATCAAAAGTTACCGTCTTTGTAACACCATGAATAGTCAAATCACCCGTTAATTTAAATGTTTTTCCACCCGTACTATTGATAGAAGTACTGGTAAAAGTAAGTTCAGGATATTTTTCAGCATCAAAAAAATCCGGACTTTTCAAGTGTGTATTTCGTTGTTCCACCCGCGTGTCAATAGAAGCAACCTTAGCCTTTAGCTCAAATTTAGCATCCGAAAAATCTGGTTTCTGTGCATCAATGGTGGCCGTAAAATCGTTAAAGGTGCCAGAAATGTCGCTTATGCCCAAATGAGTTACCGTAAAACCTAGTTGAGAATGGGGCGGGTCATTTTTCCATAACGTGTTTACCAAAACGAATGATGACAGCACCACAAAAGCTACTACAGAAGTAAAAAGAAATTTTTTCATTTTTTAAAAATAATAAGTGTTATTAAAATCGAATTCTCCATCCATAAAAATAGATGTGTAAACATACAAATTTCACCTTAACAACATCATCACAACATCGTAAATTTATTGTTCTTCTTCATTTTCAACATCTGCCTCACCCTGGTTGCCCTTTAAAGAACCTAGACTTCCAAACATGATCGCCAAAGCCTTCATCCCATAGTTTATATCATCAATGGCATAATAATGAAAAACATGGTAGCTGCTTCACACTATGGAAGCTGTTTAAAAAAACACGGTTCTAGGTAAGATAATTTCTCATTTCGCTATATGTTTTTTGCGTATTTTGCTTAAAAAAGTGGCTAAAGTGGGCAGCACTTTCAAATCCAAGTCTGAATGCCACTTCCTTAGCCGAATGATTGGTAAAAAGAGCATACCGCTTTGCCTCCATAGCTATCCGTTCACGTATAATTTGGGATGGTGATGGGTAGTTGCACAAACAAAACAAGTTAGAAAGAGTCTTTGGCGAACGATTAAGAGCATTCGCATAGAATTTAACCTCGTGTTCCTTACGAAAATTCATTTCTAATAGCAAGCTAAATTGTCTGATCAATTCCATACGGTCTTCTGAAAAATGCGTATAACCGGATGTTTGCCCTTTAGCTATCCGGGTCACACTAATGATGAGCCGTTTGAGAACAGTACGCAACATTTCACCTTGCATGCGGTCAGAATGGCTTAAGTCTTCTAAAAAAAGTTTTTCTATTTGACAAATGGCTTCCATTCCTTTTTCATCAAGTGATACAAACATGGGATGATGGATCCCATAAAATAAAAATCCAACACATCCCACCTCTGCATCATGGTCAACGATACAATAAAACTCCCTGTTAAATTGCCAAACCAGCAAATCCTGAGGAGTATCAAAAACAAAATATTGATTTGAAACTAATGGGAGAACCGAATTTTTTGGCATTGTATAGGCAATTTCATCGATCCATACCTGCTGCGGTTCTCCCTTATTAACAACAAATGTATTGATGGAATGAGCATGACCTCCAAGCACACCTTTCCCAATGAGGCGTTTTTCAGCGTGCTTCATTACAAACAAACCGCCAGTACAATTATCTAAATACTCCCATTTCATAATGAACCAATTGTATCAAATACAGTGCCTGTTGGCTCAGTTAAGTGTTACCTTAATAATGCTGGATAGCTCCGGCAACGTTGTGAACGCATTAGGGTTTGGCACCTCACTAATTGGCTTACTCACCGGAACAATCTTTCCGCCCAGATTAACCTGCGATATTCCAGCCCCAGGAAATTCATCAAGCGCCGTTCCGTTGTCATACAAATGCAGGCTACCTGAAATATCACCACGCTGGCTACCGTCTACATTTCCAGCAAAGAACCAGTCATTTGAAAAACCATACATCGTAGCAATAGCCACATGCTGGCCTTTAGACAGAGTCAATAATTGTTGAACCTTGCCTCCAGCAGCACCGCCCACAGAAGGCAATAACACCGTATTTGCCGGATCGGGCAATACATAAACATTTTTGACACCCGATTTTTTCTTTAATGAAGCTGCCAGATCATCTGCATTACCTGTTTGCGCCAACTTAGCTAATCCTTCACCACGATCATTTTCGCCTACCTTGAAAAAAGGATTGGCGTCTCCCTCATATACTGCTACTAAAATCGGCGAAAGCGGGGTAAAAATACCGGTATTAGCCTTAGTAGCTTCACTTAGTTTGGAGTTGTCGCCAGATTCAGCTATCAGTGTAAGCCCTTCAGTACTTGCTTTACCTGTTTCATAGAGCGGTGTTTTGTTCAATAAGTCACCACCGGCAATATATGATACAGACCATACACCCGGACTGATTCCTGTTTCATTAATTGTCCCTTTTGAACTATTGTTCAGAGTTACTTTAAAAACCGAGTTTCCTTGGTATGCCAGTGTTACCTTCAGCAATTTGCTTGCAGCCTCATAGGAATTTCCCTGGTCATCCATATTCGTTACTTCACGAATCATTTTATTTTCGGCTGTCCCTGGATGCACCACTGCAGCACCCGGTTTTTGGTTTACGCGTGTGCCATTGTCCCACAGTTTTACAGAAGCAGAAACATCACCCTCAATAGCCTCTCCCGCATCCGTGTATAAAGCTATACCAGGGTTTTCGGGCGCAAAAAACAAGTCATTGCTCAAACCATACATCGCAGCAAAAGAAAGCCGCTGTCCTTTTCCTGCCGAAACCGTAAAACTCACCGTTTCACCTGGCAAAATAACCGGCGCACCACTTCCATTGCCCATAAATGTACCAGACTCTACCAACAGCTTTCCCTGTAATACATTTTCAACCGTAAGGGTTGCAGTAGTCCCCAACCCTTGCATGTTATCGTCATCGTCATTGCAGGCCACCATCACCAATGGAAATAACGCCATCGCCGACCACCTTTTCACATTCATACTAAATGCACTCATCTTGTTATCCTTTTATCAGTTTAATATAATAATACAAAGGTGCTGATTGGACATAGGCAGATCAATGTGCAAAATTCCCGAAGGATTGTCAATAGTTCCCAGAGGAGGAGAATTTGACAATTTATTGTCTCAACCATTGCTTATGCTTTGCAACATGAGATAATACTTCGCCATTCACTCAACTTTCTGGCTTCAAACGAGTATGCTATCAAAAAAGTACGAGGCTGGCTAACACATAGTATACCGCCACAAAAACCAGCGCAATGGGCATTGACCAGCTAAAATAACGGACAAGCGTTAAGTTGATGCCTCTAAAAGGTGCCAAAAATATCAGCTGACCCACCATGACCAGCAATGCAATGACTAAATTAATAAGAACCAGCGGCGTAATAAATAAAATGGAAAAAGCAGCTGGACGGATGAGGAGTCCACTAGGCAGGCCATAAATAGCCCCACAGGCCGCACTGAGTACGAGCAGCCAAAACGCATAGATAAATCCCCGCCGCACTTGCATTTTAAAGTACGCTGCTTTGCCTGCTGGCAAATTTTCTATCCTTACTTTATTCTTTTTGTGCTTTCCGTTATTGCGCTTATTCTTTTTATATCTCGGCCACCAGATGACAAACCCGGTAATAAACAATACCAAAGGTATAAGTCCTCCCAGCAAAGCCAGGATGCGCGTAGGCATCCCGCCAAACGTTCCATAATGCAAGGGCGTGAGCCAACTGAGGTAAGCATTTCCAGCTTGCATGAAATCATTACGGCTATTTGTCAGCACCTTTCCGTTATACTGGTCAATGAGCAACATTCCCCGTTTACCACTTTGTGGCAAACCTGTACTGAGAATATCCAACCGGTAGTTACCTGTACTATCTGCTGGAAAAGCAATGCCCGCAATCCGACTATCCGCAGGGAAATGATTATGCAGAATATGTTGTAAGGAATCTATAGGAATTGGGGTCTGTCCTGCTTTATAAACTGATTTGGCTGCTAGCAGTTGCTGTACCCCTTGCGGGGATTTCCCCCCCATCATAAACAAAATGGGAATGACAAGCAGAGAAAAGGTAATGCAAAAACCGGTGAGCGATAGCACAGCCACCACAGGTGATGAGTAAAAACCCAAACTATTGTGCCAATCATAATTTTGGCGTTTGGCCGAAGCCTTGAAATTGACCGTGAGCACCTGTTTCAGTTGGCTCCACTTTTTGGGGATCCACAACCGCAAACCGCTAATCGTTAAAATGAGCAATATAAGGGCAGAAATGCCGACCAGGTATTGGCCAGCTACCGGTATGAGCAATGAAGTGTGGATGCTGGTGACCACTGCAATGAAACCACTTTTAAAGGAACGGCTGCCCAATAGTTTGCCGGTATAGGGGTCTATAAAATGTGCGACGTCTTTACTATAATCATAAATGACAAAGCTGGCATCGGGCCGATCGTTTTCCATCAAGAGGTAATCAATCTTTGTGGAAGGATGCTCGCGTCTGAAGGTGTCCAGCAACTCATCCAGGGGCAATGGCTGTTTTTTTTCTGGAACCTGTTTTAAGGTAAGCAAATGCGGATTGAGCGCCCGGTCTATCTCATCCTGAAATACCAGGATACTCCCGGTAACGCCAACCACGGCAACAATGGCACCTGCCAGGATCCCCAGGTACAGATGCCATTTGGCAAACCAACGTTTTTGGTGTGTGGCCCAGCGTTTCATGATTAACTTGTCCAACTTTATTAGAGCGCAAATTACTTAACTTTTATCGGGACTGACAAATTATCTAGAAATAATCTTAATTAATATACTATGTTGTAGAATAAAATGTGTCTTTGGTACGGGGTTGAGCCTGCTCCGCAGCCAAGGCCCCCGTCCTCAAAGCCTCATATTTATTAGTAAGTTATATTAACAGGTGTCTTTGATACGGAGTCGAGCCTGCTCCGCAGCCAAGGCCCCCGTCCTCAAAGCCACCTGTTAATGGAGGTATAATACCTGAGTTAAATAAATATTTACCAATTTTATAGATCGCTGTAACATTTCTTGCTTTTGCAATACTCATTGATTAGTTTAACAGAAAATAGAAAATAACTGCTTTGGAAAAGCTGGAAATACTATTTCTTGAACACATTGATCAGAACAAGGGGATCCTGGTTAAGCTGAGTCGTATGTATATGGACCACCTGCAAGACCAGCGGGACCTGTATCAGGAAATGGTTTATCAGCTGTGGAAGTCTTATCCCAGCTTCAAAAACCAGAGCAAGTTTTCTACCTGGATGTATCAGGTAGCGCTCAATACGGCCTTGGCTTACTTCAAAAAGGAGAAAAAGCAGCTACAGACTGAATCTTTGGAAAGTCGGCACGACATCGGGGAGGAGCCCGCAGACTACCGTAGAGATGAACAACTGGCGGTATTTTATAAAGCCGTACAGGAATTGAATCCGGTTGAAAAAGCGCTGATCTTCCTATTTTGGAAGGACATAGCCACCGGGACATCGCCAGGCATTTGAGCATCTCAGAGGGAAATGCCCGGGTAAAACTAAATCGCACTAAAGAAAAAATACAACACATCATAAAAAAATATCGTTATGAATTTTGATGACATTCAACAATCGTGGCAGGATCAAGGATACGGCCGACCTTCACCGCTATAAAGAGGTTGGAAATATCTTAGTTAGATTGCAGAAGAATATAAAAAAAGAGTTGCTCTTCTCTATCTTTTGTATGTTGTTCTTATTTGTCATCCCCCTTCTTCCGATCTATAAAATTGAGGGCTATGCGACTTTTGTCTACTATTTCGTCGTGGTACAATTGGCTTTATCCAGTTTACTCTATTACCAACGTTTCTATTATTTTTATAAAAGTGCTAACCAATTTGAGTTGCTTGGATCCCGCGAATACCTGGTAAAATTGTACTACGAACTTAAGTATGCCATAGAAACCTACCGCATTACTACGTATGTACTGATGCCTCAGGGATTGGTTCTTTTTATGATCTTGTTTGGACAACGTCACAGTACAGCCTGGCTAGAAAAGCTCTATCACTTTGGTACAACGTTATCTCAGGACCCTTATTTTATCCTGTGGATCATCTTGTCGACGATAGCATCTATTGTGGTGGTCATCGTGATTCTGGAAGTCATGGTAAGGACATCTTATGAAAAATACCTTAAACAAATCAAAAGCACCCTTGTTCAGATGGAGGAACTTTAAGCCACTAATCTGGACCTAAAACGGCCCTTTCCGGTTCAAGGTATCGGCTCCATTCGCTGCACCAGGAAACTCCCCTCTTGAACCTTTTGCGGGCAAAGGTTTGCCTGTATCGCGGTCATACCAGTCTGGGGTTAGTTTAATCGGGGTATTGTCTCCTGTTTCCTGCCGCCACCTACCCAATACAGCACGGAGGGATTTAAGCTGGCTTTTATAAGCAGGATCGGCCGCCAAATTGTGTTTTTGCAACGAATCCTGCTTCACATCATAAAGCTCTTCGGTGGGCCTTGGCTGTATAAACACATCCGACTGCAGCGGCGTAATATGGCCTTGTTGCCAAGCCTGTTTTAACTCTTTGGCAGCAGGGCTTTGATTGACATCGATGGCCCCTGTATTATTAAGCTGAGGCCTTTCATTTAGAATATATAAAAAACTATCCGTACGCACAGACCGTTCCAGCGCTTCATAGTCGTGCCAATTATGTTCAGCAAACACATACTTCCGGAAGCCTTTGGCCGGATCCTCCAGCAAATTTTTAAAACTTTCTCCTTGGAAAGACTTAGCTTGTGGGAGCCCAGCCAAGTCAAGCAACGTGGGCGCCAGATCTACAGTACTCACCAACGAAGCATTGGTCTTTCCCTTGTTCTGGACATCAGCAGGCCAATAAACAATCAACGGAGTTTTTAACCCCCGGTCGTACAAACGTACTTTACTGCCCGGAAATGGCCGGGCATTGTCAGCAAGAAAGACAATGATCGTGTTGTTTGCAATGCCTTGCCGTTCCAGCTCAGCCCTAATTTTACCCAGGTAATCATCCAACCTGCTCACCTCATTATAATAAGAAGCCAGGTCACCCCGAGAGCCAGGTCCATCGAGCAACGTCTGGGGGATATCCACTTCCTCCGGACGGTATGGCTTTTCAAACTGATCTGAAGATGACCAGTCACGATGCGCATCATACGAAGCCAACCAGAAGAAAAATGGTTTATTCTTTGGTCGGTTTTTTAACAACCCGATCCATTGTTGCTCCCCACCTTCCCCATTAGCACTCTTCTCAGTAAGCAGCGTATCGTATGCCCTGGTCGTTTCCCGGCCTTCGTGCCATTTACCAGCCAACGCCGTATAATACCCCGCTTTTTTTAGTTCCTCCGGAAAAAAGAGTGCATGGCTGGGCAGCTCACTGTGTAACTCAGGCGCACCCGTATTGTGTGGATACCTCCCCGTCAATAAACTGGTCCTGCTCGGACTGCACGAGCTAGCCGTTACAAACGCATTGGTAAAACGAACACCTTCTGCCGCCAGCCGATCAATATTTGGCGTACGAATATGTGTATTGCCAAACACCCCAATATCCTCCTGACTAATGTCGTCGCCTAAGACCATAATGATATTAGGCTGGGACGATTTCACCTGAGCCAGCGTCACATTAAAAAGGCCTGACATTACCACACTTGCCAGCAGCCATACGTTAACTTTGCTATTCATCATTCTTACACTACAAGAATTTTATTCTTTCAAATAATTGTAAACCGAATCCAACCCCAACAGCTGCTGATAATATTTTGAAGGTTTTGGCCGCTTGTCAGCCTCCTTATAATAAGCAGCCTTATCCCAATCAACTCCCTGGGCCTGGGTACGCGGATCACCCGACTTCACTTGGTAATCCAACAACTGTTTAGCCAATTTCTTTTTAATATTGGCATATGCCGGCTTATCAGCCAGGTTTTTTAGTTGATCCGGATCATTTTTTAGGTCATAGAGTTCTTCAGCAGGCCGCCTCGCAAACGCCAGTAGGAAATAAGCACTATCCGGCTTGTGAGCCAGTTGCATCACTTCTACTTTAGTAGGCGACGGATAATTTAGCATATTTGCATCCACATCCCCATAAAGCGGAGGGTCGCCTGCTGGCCATCTATCTGGCGAATAATTATGGATATATAAAAAACTTTTATTGCGTAACGCTCTTGCCGGATACCCCAACCCTAGGTGCCTTACAAACGCATGGCGCTCCCGGGCCAAATACACCGTATTTCTGGTTGTATCCACCACCCCAAGTTGTCGCTCAGAACGGAGTACCGGAATTAGACTCCGGGCCGTCATATCCGATGGAATGGTAATCCCCGCCAATTCCAAAAAAGTAGGCGCCAGATCATTCAAATTTACAAAATCCTGCAATACCCTTTCAGCCTTACCAAATTTATCATACACAATAATAAGAGGCACATGCGTACCCGCATCATAAAGATTTCCCAATCCACGAGGCATCTGCCACCCATTGTCACTACAAATAACAATCAAGGTATTTTCAAAATCGCCAGAAGCTTTAAGCTGGGCGATAATACCCCCCACCTCTTTATCAAAAGCTTCAATAGCTGCATAGTAATCGGTAATGTCTGCACGTACGGACTTGGTATCAGGCAAGTAAGAAGGCACCACTACCTTCTCCGGAGAAATGCCTGCCAACTTTCCAGCTCCCGGTTCGTAAGGCCGATGCGGGTGGTGGCTGCTAAACCAATAGGCCCATGGCCTGCCCCGCACATTGTTCTTTAAAAATGTAGCAAAATCAGGGTAAGTAGGGCCACCCGGATTTTGGTTTCTACCACCCGCCATATAGTTTCCAGGGCCCCAACCTTTGCCTTGCATACCCACCGAATATCCATTTTCGGCTAATATCTCCGCATAAGTAGCATAAGTACTATCTAAGGTACCCCACAAATTTGCCCCCTCCTTTAACCGCCAAATATCCTGCCCCGTCAGCAAGCCCGCCCGTGAAGGCGTACAGGAAGGAGCTGCACAAAACGCATTTTCAAAGCGTGCACCTTGCTTAGCCAGCTCATCTATCTCTGGAGTTTTAACCACCCTGTCGCCATAGATTCCCAAGTGACTCACATATTGATTATCAGACATGATGAGCAGTATATTTGGTTTACGACCCCCTTTATTATGCTGGCAGGCCACCAATAATAGCAACGTAAACATCACCCACAATCGTAGGAAATTCCTATTCATGGCCCAGTTTTTTCAGCAAGAATTGCGCAGCTTTAACATCATATTCAGAAACATTCTGTTTTACAATCAAGGAGAGATCATTTTGCAGCGGTTTCAATTCCGCCACGCTTGCCAACATCAGCACATTCAAAGCTTGCAACCTTACCATCGTATTGCCGCTTTTAAGCGCATCAGACAACACGTTTAATGCCTGTGCATGTTCACCCAAACCATAAAGCGCCTCCGCAGCAGCCACCCGAACATAGGCAGCCGTGTCATGTATTAGCACATGAAGTCCACCCAGTGCACCGCGCGCATTACCTTTTAAAACTGTCGCCCCCACTGCACCCCAATAACGGATCACCGGGTCAGGATCGCTAAAAGCCTGAATCAGCTCAGGCAGTTTATCTGTCCGTCTGGATGAGGCAATATCCGCCACATGGATCACTTTACGCACATCGTACTTGCCCGATCGGGCGTAATCATACAATGAGCCCATCTTACTAATCTCTTCAGCAGCCCCTTCTGGAATAAAACCAACATCCTGTAAATTCACCAGTAAGTCGAACGTCTTTTTGCGCAGCCCAGCCAATACTGTTGCATATGCAGGCAGCCCGGCCAGGTTGTGTACGTTATCCGGATCAGCAGCCACATCATACAATTCCTCCACCGGTTTCTCCTTAAAAAATGCAGATTGGGTATCATTAAGTTGGCCAGCTTTATAGGCCTGCTCCCAGGACTGCATTGATGGAACCATCCATAAAAATTGAATAGGCTGTCCATAGATCTTGTGCGGCATAAAGTTGCGTACGTACCTGTACTTTTTATCACGAATCGTACGCACCAAGTCAAATCGCTCATCCATACGCCCACGAAAACCAAACACCCAATCCCTGCCACCATCAGGAGCGATATCTTCCCCCAAAAACGGTTTACCCTGCATATAAGAAGGGACTTTCACCCCCGCCAGGTGCAATAAAGTCGGCGCAAAATCGGCAAAATCAACTAGTCTGTTTACCCGGCTTCCAGCTCCATATGGGTTCAAATTCCGATAGTTCTCTGGTATTCTGACTACCAATGGAATCCGAAGACCAGACTCAAACATGAATCGTTTGCTTCTGCCCAGCACCCCCCCATTATCCCCATAGTAAAAAACAATCGTATTGTCTGCAAGTCCGGCATCCTCCAGATCCTTGAGCAGCTTACCTACCTGACTGTCCATCTGCGTCATTTTGTCATAATACAACGCCCAGTCATGTTTCATCTCAGTTGTCGCAGGTAAATAAGAGGGAATGTGCATCCGTTCCGGATCATGTATAAGCGGCCCCGTAGGCGGCAATTTGATACTATCCAGCGGGACATGCATATAGTGCGCATACATTGCCCGCTTCACCTTATCCGGAAATATACTGCTTTCATGTGTCGTCATTAAATTGAATACCGCAAAAAAAGGTTGATTGTTTGAACGGTGTTTGTACGTTGCCGTATCACTTGATTCATCCCATACCTCCGGCTGGTCCACCGTATTGTAGTCCTTTTTAGCATTATTGGTCGTATAATACCCAGCATCCTTTAAGTAAGCCGGAAAAAGGCGGATGAAAGATGGCAACGGGTATTCACTACGCATATTTTCGGTGCCTATGGCCGGCGGATACACCCCCGTTATAAGGGTAGATCTAGATGGAGAACAAACCGCTGCCGTGCAGTAGGCATTTTGAAACAAAATACCCTCTCGCGCCAATTTATCAATATTTGGGGTAGTAGCCTCCTTATCGCCATATGCACCAATAAAGGGGCTGTTATCTTCACTCACTATCCAAATAATATTAGGGCGTGAGGACTTTTCCTGGCCATAAATTGCTGACACCAGAAAGAAACTAAAAAAACATACGATTCTATACATTTTCATTAAGGGTTTTGGGTAATTGCAGGGTTAGTATCAATCACCGATTGGGGTATTGGGAATTTCAAAGTAGTCTTTCCAGTACGGTTTAAATCAAAACCCCGGTGAAATTCAAAGGCCAGTTCTACCCGCCGTTCATGGGCAATAGCCCCCTGAAGATTTGAATAAGTCGTGGAAGGATAAGCAGACGAGCCATAATTGGCTAGTCCAACCCGCGCCCTTACCAAGTTGAGGTAAGCAGGATCACCGGTCAACTCGGCATACAATAATAAAATATCGGCATAACGTATAATTTCTACATTTTGTCCCGGGTACAAATAATTAGGATCATAAAACTTTAACGTGTAGGGATAACTAATAAAATTATTTGTTTGCAAGTCATAGAATCCCAAACTTAACGATAAATCTTTGCGAGGATCACCCAATTCGTATTCAGCAATCAGGCCATTGCTTGGAGTATTGAGCCCGTTACCCCTAAAAGTCACCGAATTTCCCGGAAGATGAAACGCAAAATCCCAAGGTGCATACTCCGTTTGATGATGGCTGTTTACCTGATTTTCACCTGCAAGATACTGCACTTCCAAAATAGACTCCTTAGCATTTTTAGTGGTAGCAAGAAATAAATAGGCATAATCGGAACTATTAATAGTTCCATCATTATTTGCATCCAGCGAAAAATTACCCGCATCGATGATTTCTTTCAGCTCATTGATAGCTTTGGCCTTATCACCATCTGCCAAATATATCCAAGCCAAAACTGCCGATGCACCATAACTAGTCACACGCCCCACATCACTTCCCGAATAAGCAGTAGGCAAATTGCTTTTCGCTTCCTGTAGATCTTGGATAAGTTGTGCATAAATGACCGGCAAATCCTCGCGCCCGTAACCATAACTTTCGCTGGGTGAAACCACCTTAAGCGGAAACGGCACTGCCCCCCAAGCCTGCGTCAAGTTATAATAAAATAACGCCCTGATGGTTTTTGCCTCCGAAATAAGCCGGCTTTTTAGCTCTTGGCTGGAGAAGTTGACATCCGTAGTCCCTAATTGATCCAGTACATTATTGATTACATAAATCGCGCTATATGCCTTGTTCCAAGCAGACTCCAGCTTCCCATTATCCGACTTGATATGATGCAGATTGATATCTTCCGGATACGTATCAGCACCAGAGGCTGCCTTAATATACACATTATCAGAAGCCAGCTCCCCAAAAATATCCGGTATACCACCAGCATCATACAAGATACCCAATTGCCGGTAAGCATCATTTACCGCCTGGATAAACTGCGTTTCATTATTATAAAAGGCCCCCTCTGTCAATGAAGATTCAGGGTAAAGATCCAGTTTATCACGACACGCCCCTACTAATACAAGCAAAGCCACCAGTATAAGTATGTTATTAAGTAATTTCATAACCATTAAAATAAAAAAATACCTTTTAAAGACCCAATTGAATACCAAAAGAATACACCTTAGCCGTTGGATAAGGATCACTGCTTACCCCCCGCATAGCCGCATTATCGGCCGTACTTGAAAATGTCTCCGGATCAACTACAGGACTATCTTTATGGGTAAACAAATTAGTTCCGTTCAGGAAAACCCGCAAGGAAGAAAGCTTTATACGGCTCATCAGCCCTTGCGGAAAATTATAACCCAACGTCAAGCTTTTCACACGCAGGTAAGAAGCACTACGCAGCCAATAACTCGATGGCGTCTTTTCATAACCATCCAAGTCAACAGTCAGCTTATAGTGATAACCATCTCCTGGATCTTGCTCAGATCGCCACCTATTGACCACCTCTTTGTAATAGTTCCTTCCTTCGTGATATAGCGTAGACCGGTGAATATTTTCATCCATTACCTCACCACCCTGCACCCCTTGCAGCAACACGCTCAAGTCCCACTGGCCATAAGTAAACTTATTAGTAAAACCCCACACAAAATCGGGCGCAGGATTGCCGATAATGGTGCGGTCTTCCACCCCCAATACCCCATTACCACTCACATCCTGGTACCGTCCGTCTCCAGGCTTGGCGGTAGCATAATGGGCAGGATCCGCGTCAATTTCTGCCTGATTTTTATATACCCCCAAGTACCTATACCCGTAAAAATTAAATATCGGTTGGCCCACTTCATTAATTTTCTGCATACCGCTTGCCACAGCGGCCGATAAAATCATGGGGGCATTATCATCGCCCAATGCCAGCACCCTGTTGCGGTTCAAAGAAAAGGTCACCTGCGATGACCAACCAACTTTACCCACCAAGTTTTGAGTATTCAGGGCCAGTTCCACTCCCTTATTCTGCAATTTGCCCACATTTTTAAACGCCGTCGTGAATCCGGAAACCACGGGCACAGGCACATCCAAAAGCAACCCATCCGAAGTGGAATGATACCAATCGGCTTCCAAAGATACCCTGCCATGCCATAAAGAAAGATCCAACCCTAAGTCAAGCTGTTTGGTACGTTCCCATTTCAGATCTCGGTTGGTAATACTGGAAGGATAATAAGATGCGGACAAATTATTTCCAAAGGCCACACGTCCTTGCGCAATAGCCCCTATCCATTTATAATCATCAAAGTTGTCATTACCCGTCAAACCATAACTAGCCCGCAGCTTCAGGTTATTTATAAAAGTAACAGCCTTTAAAAACGGCTCTTCAGATACCACCCATCCGGCAGAAACCGCCGGAAAGTAACCCCACTTATTATGAGGAGCAAACCGAGAAGATCCATCCCTTCGCAAACTGGCCGACAGTAAATATTTATTTTTAAAATCATAATTAGCACGTGCAAAATAAGAAATCAGTACCGTTTTGGTCTTATCATCCGTTGCCTCATACACCGTCTTACCCGCAGCTAGCGATTGTACCAAATCATTATCATAGCCCCGCCGCTCCTGATCAGTGTAGTAAAGGTCATTATTATTGTATTCATAGCCTAGCAAGAATGCTAAATCATGAGCACCCAGTTTTTTTTGGTAGCTTAATAAATTCTGAAAAGTATAATTAACTATCCTGCTTTGATCGACGGTCATGACCCCTTGTGTATAATATGCAGATCCCAGATTATGGTCAACCGCCTGATAATTACTATTATCTTTTCTGTTAAAAAAATAATTCAACGCCGTCCGGTAAGTCAGGCCAGGCAGAAGGGTAGCCTCTGCAAAAGCACTTCCCAGCACATTGAGGCGGTTATGCTGTATATTATCATTGATGCGGTACAGCGGATGACCATTTTGTGGCCTAAATAATATCGCATTATATTTTTCAAAACCAGCCTGATTATTAGGAGAACCCAAATAACCATTGGAACTATACAGCGGATAGATGCTTGGATATTGCACCGCCCACTCAAACATCCGGCTATACGGTTCCCGCTCATGATCATAGGTAAAGGAAGAAGAAGCCCCAATCTGAAGCCAATCTTTCAATTTAGTCACATTTTTAATCGTAGCATTATATTTCTGATAATTGGAAGTGAGGGCTATACCCTGCTGATTTTGATAGCCCCCCGAAAACAAAAAAGTCGATTTGTCTGATCCACCCGTCACATTCAACCCCAGTTTATTAACAGGTGCCGTGCGGAATATGGCGTCCTGAAAATCAGTATTAGGCAACGTCTCAGGATGTTCAAGGGCTACCGGCCATGTATATTTATACGCACCACGCGCTTCAATCGTATTAGGAGCATTAGGGTCGCCACCAGACTCAATCCAACCATTTTGTGCTGCATCTATAGCTGCCTGCGCATATTCGCTACTATTCATAACATCCACCTTGTCGATAACATGCTGAAAACCGCCAGAATAATCTATATTAACGCGTGTTGCACCCATACCTCCCCCTTTAGTAGTAACTAATATGACCCCATTAGCACCTCTTGAACCATAAATAGCTGCAGAAGCAGCATCTTTCAAAATATCAATCGACTCAATATCAGCCGAATTAATTAAATTCAAGTCATAATTAGGGATGGGAATTCCATCTACCACGATCAATGGCGCACTACCTGCAGAGGCTGAGTTAATACCTCTTATCTGTACCGTTGACGAATTGCCAGGCCGGCCACTGTTGCTTAACACTTGTACACCGGCCACCTTTCCATAAAGTGCCTGGCCAAACTCAGCATTCGTACGCGCAGAAATATCCTTGTCTATTTGCAATGAACCTACCGCTCCGGATATTGCCCTCCGCTTTTGCGTACCATACCCCACCACGACCACATCCTCCAGCGTATTATTGCCCGATAAAAAGATCTCAACAGGGCCCTTTTGTACTTGAATTTCTTTGGTTTTATATCCTATAAAACTGATCACCAACTTATAAGGAAATTTTTGTCCGGTAACAATCCGAAACAACCCTTGCCCATCCGTCTGTACCTTATGCGTCACCCCAGCTATTTGTACCGTTGCCCCAGGCAAAGGGTCTTTAGACAACGAATCGATTACCCGGCCTTCAAGGGTAGAATTAACAATGGGTCTGGTATTTTGTGCCCATCCCTTTCCAACACCCAATATCGACACCAACAACCACCCGTATGTAAAAATAAGTTTGTCTATATTCATATACTCTATATATTTTATAGTATTTAATAAAAGGCAAAATTATAGGAAATAAAACATATAAAATAGGCATATTTACTACTTATAATGGTATATTTTATGCTTTTTTTAGATTGAAAAAGAAATTATTTTACATAAATAATCGAATTACTTTTTTTAACTAGCCGAATGGCATTAGGATTTGTTCACCCCGAAAAGTTTGCACTTCTGTAATATTGGAAATAATTGGTTGCTTTCTTCCATCTCTTATCAAATAACCCTTCTTTCCCCATGGGGACCTTATACTAAGTTTAATTCCTTTTTCACTGAAGATTGAAATCCATCTTACTTGGCTATCTACCAAAAAAGAGGTTACTAAAAAGGCACTCTTGACCTAAGGTTAATAAATTGTACATTATTTTCCTTTGGCCAATTGGGAATCAATTTGATAGTGTCGTTATAATATGTTTTCCTGGGAAACTCATTTTTCTAAAAGATTACTTTAATCTAACACAATTATATTGCATACAATTTACCTTTGTACAATTAATAAACGAAATGGAAGAAGAAGTTTTAAAACTAGAACAACAGGTTTGTTTTCCAATATATGCCTTATCCAGGGAAATTATTCAGCGTTATCATCCTTTTTTGGATACGCTGGACATTACCTATCCCCAATATTTGGTATTAATGGTACTGTGGGAACATCAAAAACAAACAGTAAATCAGTTGGGTGAAAAACTTCTTTTAGATAGCGGAACACTTACTCCTTTATTAAAACGTTTGGAACTAAAAGGTTTGGTTTTAAGGAAACGGAGTAATATTGATGAACGGGTAGTTGAAATATCCCTCACTGAAGCAGGTTCAGCGATAGAATCCGAAGCAGGTTGCATTCCAGGAAAACTGGTAGAAGCCCTTGGCATAACGGGTGAAGAACTGGCCGAACTACAATATAGCGTTAACAAAATACTGAATAAGGTAAAGAAAAATAAATTAAAACAATAGAAAAATGAAAGCAATATATGCTATAGCGGCTACCGCTACGGGTGGTAGGAACGGACATGTGAAGAGCGAAAATGGCGTATTGGATTTAGAAGTTAGGATGCCAAAAGGTTTAGGTGGGGCCAACGATGATTATCCGAATCCGGAGATGTTGTTTGCGGCTGGGTATGCGGCTTGTTTTGATAGTGCCTTGAATTTAATTATCAAGCAACAAAAAATAAAAACAGGCACTACCTCAGTTAAAGCCAAAGTAAGTATCGGCCAACTAGAAAATGGTGGTTTTGGGTTAGCAGCAGAGCTACATGCCAATATCCCTGGTGTTAGTTTAGCGGAAGCGCAATCGTTGATTGAACAGGCACACGCGGTTTGTCCTTATTCCAATGCCACCAGGGGAAATATAGATGTGAAATTATCAGTAAGCAACGATGAGTAACCCATTGCATATATTATTTGTGTTAACTTCCCACGATCAGTTGGGAGATACGGGGCATAAAACGGGGTTTTGGGTGGAGGAGTTTGCTGCACCTTACTATAAGTTTAAAGATGCAAACGTTGACATTACCATAGCTACTCCCAAAGGTGGCCAGGCTCCGGCAGATCCCAGAAGTATGGCTGAATCGGCTCAAACAGCAGCCACAGACCGCTATTACAAAGATAAAGCTGCACAAGATTTGATTGCTCATACGCACAAACTTTCTGAAGTTAAAGCAGTAGATTTTGATGCGGTTTTCTATCCGGGCGGGCACGGTCCACTATGGGACCTGGCCAATGACACCAATTCACAAAAGCTCATACTTGACTTTTACAGTCAAGGTAAACCAGTAGGAGCAGTTTGTCATGCGCCTGGCGTATTCAAAAATATCACATTAGCCAACGGACAACCTTTTGTTAAAGGTAAAAACGTAACTGGTTTTTCCAATTCAGAAGAAGCTGCCGTACATTTAACTGATGTAGTACCTTTCCTGGTGGAAGATGAATTACGCCGTCTGGGCGGTCGTTATACGAAAGTTGCCGACTGGGGTGTGCATGTTGTAGAAGATGGTTTATTAATTACCGGACAAAATCCGGCATCCTCCGCGGCTGCTGCTGATCAAATGATAGCACTCTTATCGAAATATTAAATCAGAATAAACGTTATGAGGTCACTCAAAATATGGCCTCGTTAATAATAGTATCACTTAAAAATCAATAAAATGGACACAGAACAAAAGAAATATATTGAACAAGTATTTCAAAGTCAGAAAAAATTCTTTGCAACAAATCAAACAAAGTCTATAGACTTCAGAATTAAACAATTAACTCGCTTGAAAGAAGTATTTTTAAAAAATACAGATAACATCTGCGAAGCTTTATACACTGATTTAGGCAAAAGCAGGGCCGAAGCAGAGTATATAGAAGTAAATATGACCATTGATGAGTTTGATTATTGCATCGCTCATTTGGAAGAATGGGCAAAACCTATTGAAATACCATCTACACCCTCTCCATCCGGTGAAAAAGTAATCAGCAAAGTTACTTATCAGCCTTATGGCGTAACTTATATAGTCAGTCCTTTTAATTATCCTGTTCAGTTAACGTTCAGCCCGTTACTAGGTGCATTAATTGCAGGAAATACAGCAATAATTAAACCTTCTGAAAACACGCCAAATGTTGCGAATGCTATTGAAAAAGTCATAAAGGAAGCTTTTTCTCCAGAATATGTAACAGTGGTACAAGGTGCAATAGAAGAAAATACGCTTTTGTTGAGCCTTCCATTTGATTATATATTCTTTACTGGCAGCCCCAATGTGGGCAAGGTTGTCATGCGCGCCGCTGCTGAGCAACTTATTCCGCTGACACTTGAACTTGGTGGTAAATCACCCACGATCGTACATAAGGATGCTGACCTGGATGAAGCTATCCAAAAAATTTCTGCCGGAAAATGGATGAATTGTGGTCAAACGTGTGTTGCCCCAGATTATATATATGTGCATGAATCGGTAAAAGACGAGCTTATCCAAAAATTTAAGGAATATTTGGACAAAACTTATCAAGGTGGTTCTTTGGGTAAGATCGGAAAAATTGTTTCTCAGCGACAAGTACAAAATTTGGCTGGCTACCTAAGTGACAAACCTGAAAACGTAGTTTATGGTGGTAAATATGACGTTGATAACCGTTATTTTGAAGCTACCTTGTTGACCAATGTCACCTGGGATGATAAGGTCATGCAGCAGGAAATTTTTGGTCCACTCCTTCCTTTCTTAAGTTATTCGGATATTGATACAGTGCTTGATGAAATCAACGCGCGTCCTAAACCATTGGCGTTGTATGTCTTTAGCAAAAACCGGGAGTTTTCTGCTGATGTGATCAATCGGACCACCAGCGGGGATGCGGAAATCAACAGTACCTTGGTCCACGTGGGCAATCCGGACCTACCTTTTGGTGGTGTAGGAAATTCCGGCTTGGGCAAATACCATGGAAAATATAGTTTCCAGACGTTTAGTCACATTAGATCTGTATTAGAAGTCATCTAGTAACAGCCATAAAGCAGGGATATAATCACCATATCCCTGCTTTGTATATTTTTTAAAATAAAGCTTCCTAAAAATTTTAAGCGTCTGCTATAAATTTAAGTAACTTTGGCGAGTTGCACTTTGCTATAACATAAAATGGATGCTTTATTTAAAACGTGGAGAACTAGCCGAAAGCTATTTTTAAATTTCTTTGAAGACTACACTTTAGACCAACTGAACAAAATTCCAACTGGTTTTAACAATAACCTCATCTGGAATATTGGACACATCCTTGTTATTCAACAAAAGTTAATTTACAAAGGATCTCATTTGCAAGGATACATTCCTGAAGAATTATTTGATAAATACAATTCCGGCACAAAACCTACTGCTCCGGTATTAACTGCGGAGGCGGATGAATTGAAAAGGCTCTTAACTTCGGTCATAGAAGTAACCGAAAGAGATGTGAGGAATGGACTGTTTATCTCCTACAATGAGCGGACTACTGGTACGGGATTTCATGTCGCTTCTATACAAGATGCATTGGAAGCTAATAATTATCACGAGGGTCTGCACATGGGATATATGATGAGTATTCGAAAATTTATTTTGCTTTAATCTTTTTTGTATAAAATGAGCCTTTGATCCGGGGCCGAACCTGCTTCGCAGCCAAGGTCCCCGTTCACAAAGACTCATTTTATTGATGGGTATTCATCATTAAAATTTTACGGTGAGGTTGGCCGCGACATTCCTGGGCATTTGCGGACTAATGACTCCCTGACCGGTAAAATAGTGTTCATCGGTTAAATTATTCACCTTCAGGCCAAGCCGAAAACGAGGACCATCATAATAAACAGTAGCTTGCAGCAAGGTGTATGATGGGAAAGTGAACACGCCTGTCGTCAGGGTATTTGCCGTCAAATGCTTACCCACGTAGTTAATCCCAAAACCTGCACCTAATCCTTTAACCTTTCCCTGCCACAGCGTATAGCTAATCCAGCCATTGGCCACATCAGCAGGCCCGGCCGATCCTGGCCGGCGTCCATTTACATTGGCGTCTGCCTTTTCATACTTACTATCGTTATGACTAAATCCAGCCACAATATTTAATCCTTTTAAAGGATTTGCGATCAGTTCCAGCTCCATCCCTTTGCTCTTTTGGGTACCATCCTGTACACTAATATTATAAGCCACCCCTTCCCTTTCAACAACTTCAGTACGCACCATGTTGGTTACACTGATGTCATAATAGCTGGCCGTCAGATTTAACCGGTTATTAAGCAAATCTACCTTTACTCCCCCTTCCCATTGATTAGCCTGTTGTGGTTTTAGCACACCTGAGATATCATCCAGTGGTTGTGAAACGGGCTCCAGGTTACTAAAACCATTCATATAATTACCAAATAACGAAACCCGGTCCTTAAGCAACTGGTATACCAGGCCAAACTTAGGTGACCATGCAGTCTGTCCATACTTACTGTTGTCAGTCATTACCCCTGTACTGATATTGCGTTGGCCCAAACTCTGGAAACGATCTACCCGCAAACTCAGCATCGCCATCAATTGACCGGTTATATTGATTAAGTCAGAAGCATAGGCACTATATACATTACTGGAGCTATGGTTTCGTGTCAAGGCACCCCCGGCATTCACTATTTTTTCAGTCACCAGCGCATTGGAGATTTTACCATAATTTGCTCCGGGATTAGACCCACTTACGGTATCGTATTTTACAATCGCAGAAAGGTTATTGTTAAGCTCCTGATTTAAGTAGTCCAACCCGACTATGATGCGGTTACGCAGCCCGGCCACTTTGACATCACCTATAAAATTTTGTTGGATACCAGTGCTTGCCCCTGCATAATTTTGCAACTGCACATTTCGTTCCAGGGCATCGTCGCTTTCATTACCCCGCACAAACAGGTATTGGTATATCCCATCCGTTTTGCGGCTATTTCTTGAAAAATTCGTTTGCGAAGTCCACGAGCCTGAAAGATGAACATTTAGTTGACCATGTACATTCGAAGAAGGCGCCTTTAAAGTCATGTCATCATTGGTGTATGACCGATTCCAATCAAAATGCAGCTCCTTAGGTGTACGCGCAAAAAACTGCCTGGTGCGTGCTAGGAACACGATAGATGGGTTTGTTCCTTCGTATTGATAAAATTCTGCACCCAAGGTAATCTGCACACGGTCATTTAACCGATAATCCAGCACCGGAGCCAGAAACGTTGACTGCCTGTGACCATTATCCTGAAACGTATTTTGTTTATGATAAGCCGCATTAAGTCGAGCAGTCAGTTTACGTCCCTTATCTATGGGACCATAAATGTCGGCAGCGATCCTACTGAGGTTTAAATTGCCTGCTGTGTATGAAACCTCGCCCCCTAAGGTGTCAACTGGTTTTTTAGTTACCACATTGATCAAACCACCAAACGTTGTCAAAGCACCACCATAAAGTGCTCCGGATGGCCCTTTAATTACTTCTACCCGTTCTATGTTGGCCACATCCGTTTCCCCATTAGTTTGGGCAGGCATACCATCTACCATCGTAATACGGGTAGAAAAACCGCGCAAGTTATAATAGATGCCCCCATCACCTGCCCTACCTGGACTTCCCTGCATTTTCAATATGCCAGGCGTATTTTTAAGGGCATCTGTGAGATCGGTGGTGACCTGTTCATCCAGCAGCTGCCGGGTGATGGTTGTATATACCTGCGGGTTTTCCAGATTACCCAGCGGTATTTTCGCTACATTCCGGCTGCGACGCACCACAAATGGATTGGGTTTTGAGGTGGATATGACCACCTCTTCCAAGGTTTCGGCACTTTCTGCTAATCGAATGGTATCCATCTGCACAGTTGCATCCTTAATCGTTATTTGCTTTTCTATCGGCATAAGCCCTACAGAAGAAATGCGGAGGGTAAAGGTGCCTTTTTCGGTGGTTTGCAGCGAATATTCGCCATTAGCCGATGTTTTTGTGGCAATTCCCAAGCCTACCAGCCGCACCGACACGCCTTCAGCCGGCTTACCGTCTGCCGTTAGTACAATACCTTTTATTTGAAAGTTTTGCTGCGCTGCCACTGATTGGGTAGCCAAAATAAATACCACAAGGTATAAAAATTGATTCATACAATATAAGTTTATTTAGAATAATTAAAAATTAGGCGAAGGTAGCTAAAAAATTTAACTACCACATTTTCTAAATTTTTTTAAGTACGCATATCCTATTATCAGCAGTATTCCTGCCATCACATATATCCATATTATTAAAGTTGGTTTAGATTTTTGTGTTTCTTCCCTATTTTGCCGGGATTGTTGCTGGAGCGTGCTGTCTATTTTTTGTTGATGGTGGGTTGTGGAGAGCTGGAGACCTGTGGCGTCTTTTATCTGAGATTGCTGTTTTTGCTGCCGATAGACCGTCACGTGGGAAGCTTGCCCTATAAATCCGGAGTCCGGCCGGTAGCTGAATGTACCTTGTGGAATAATCTCGGTGATGTCCTGTTGGTTTAAGGATAGGAACTGAATGTGCTGGGTTTGTAACCTCATCTGAAGGCTATCTGTGATGTGACTGGCGTGGACCGTGAGGACTTTTTGGGCACTGCTGCTTGCTGATTTGTGTTTAAATACAGCGCAGGACATGATCGGGTATATCCCGATTAAAATGATTACTTTTTTCATGGTCTTGTATTTTATAAGGTCATGTGTTCATTATAAAATGAGACTTTGGTCCGGGGCCGAGCCTGCTTCGCAGCCAAGGCCCCCGTCCTCAAAGCCTCATTTTAATTATTTAGTGACTCCGGAAACCGGCTCCGTCCAATCACTAACCCCGTACCCATTCCGCGCACGGACACGGACCCAATAGGTCTGCACACTTTGTAGTGCAGAAAGCTGCGTACTGCGGGCCTTCGTCGTAGTCTTTATGGTTTCACTCCACACTATCTGTCCATCTAAGCCTACCTGGTTACTCAGCTGATACTCGTATTCCCATACCCCTTTCACCGGGGCCAGGTCCATTTTCAGCTCACCTTTTTGCTGACCTATCCGCAAGCGAACCCATAGCGGTGGCAATGGCCGTGAGCCATTAGCCGGCTGCTCGGCCAATATAAACCCAGAACTTACCAGCATGTTGGCATTGCCAACAGCGATGTAGTTTACATAGCCAGCCATGCGTTTCATCCCTTCCACCAGGATAAGTTTTGCCAAATCTTTGGCAGTCACAGCAAACTTCCCCCCAGTTTCAGCAGCGGCCTCGTGTTTGGTACGATAATCATTAACCAGCACGGTATAATCCTCCAGTGAAATATCTGGCGTTGGAAAATTCACATTGCCTGTCATATTGGTTAACGTCTTTCCAGCCAGTGTAGATAAATCAGCGTCACTCAGCTTGGAATAATTGGTAATTACCCGATCGTTTCTCATTGTTTTTTACTCCTTTTATACATTATTTATTCGTTGATAAATTGCTTTTTTCGACCCAGTCTGCCACTTTATATAAGGTACTGACTGATCTCTTTTTACGATATACCCCTTCTCCCGGTCCTGCTCTAATAGGGTTTCCTACGTTATCTGTCGTTGCAACGGAACCTACATCGTTTGTATTGGCTTCAACGGTCATGCACCACCTTCCGCTCCATTCATCCACAAATCCACAATGGCCTATGCGTCCGACTTCCTGAAAGTATAAACTGAATACATCGCCTGTTTGCGGGGTAATTTCTTGTGTATTCCTTACTGTTTTGCCTCCTCCCGTATTCCGTTCCCAAATCACCCGATTTTTTGGAAACAGCGCCGGGCTCCAGGCAGTCCTCGGCTCAGCCATCCCAGCTTGGGCAAATGTCCATGAAATGAAGGCGGCACAATACGAATAGTTGCCTTTCAGGCCCACCACTTGCAAGTACTGCTGAACTCTTGGCCCGTCATTCCTACCCGTGGTCTCCCTTACCCCGACCTCAGCGGCGTAAATTCGGCGAATGATAATCCGATCGTGTTGTAGCGTAGTGGATACCACAGCATGTGTGACCCGGTGTTTAATTACAACAAAACCCAAAATCCCAAACAGCCCAACAAGACCAATCCCCAAAATGATCCAACCAACAATTTTGTTTCTAAACATGGCGTTATTTTTTCAGTAATTAATTTATCTACATCCACATCCCAGCTGCTGGCAACAGGAAAAAAGTCCCGAATCAACCTGATCATCAACCACGCTGAAACCACACTGGCATCCACCAACAGCATCGAACACAACAGTATACTGATGACTCCGGCATCCAAACTGGCTGAGGTGGGATCCACCAGCCGCAGTAAGGGCCCGCTGTATAAAAACAATCCAAGCATGATTAACAATTTCATCCCCGCTATACAGGGTATCCGCCAGCGCCAGCGATTTCTCTTTAATTTTATTTCGCACGGCTCCGGCATTTCCAAGTGGCTTAGCCACCATTTTTCTTGATGCATTATTACTCCTTTCTTTTTTAGTTAAATCCTTATGCGTTCCTAACAGGAGCAAATGTGGCAAACCCCGCTAACCCCTTGAAAAAATCGGGCAATATCGGGCAGTACAATCCCTATCACCCGATGCGTTTCGGGCAGTAGGGGCAAAACCTCTTTATTGCTTATCGAAATGAAAAAGTTTTTTATATATAATATCAATAGATTTTATAATTATTTTATTTAGTTTTGCCCTTTAAAAACAAGGTATGTCTATTTACCAATCATATACGGCTGAAGTGTTGGCTGAGTTAATCAAAGAAAGTAATGAAAAAGCTTTCGAAATTATTTTTATTAGATTTAAAGACGTTTTACAAGCACAAGCTTATAAAAAATTAGGAAATAAGGATGATGCCCAAGACGCTGTTCAATCCTTATTTGTCAAATTATGGGAAAAGAGGCAAGCATTACCAAAAACGAATAATTTTTCAGGATATCTGCATCAAATGCTCCGAAATATTATTCTAAATATGCTCCTTCATAAAAAAATGAACGAAAGTCATCTAGTTTCTTTCCAGCATGTGGTAGATTTTTTTGGCGATGACGCAGACCAGCAACTACGCCTTTCAGAATTACAGCACACCATTCAAGCAGAAATTGAACAGCTTCCTAAAAAAATGAAAACCGTATTTTTGCTTAGTCGGCAAGGATACCTTAGCCATAAAGAAATTGCCCAAAAATTTGCCATATCAGAGTCTACTGTAAAAAACCACATAAAAGCTGCGCTAAAAAAAATAAGAGGCCGTATTAAATCAACATTTTTAATGTCCATTTGCGGATTACTCCTTGTTATATCGCATAGCCTATTAAATTTATAGATTTATTTTAATTATCACTAGCCCCATACTTCATTTGAATTGTCTAGTATATAAAACCGGAACTGTTAGTTCAGGGACAGACGATGACAGAAGAACACTTAAAGAAATATATTAAGAAATACCTTGAGGGGAGGTGTACTGAGGCTGAAAAGGCATTGGTTGAAACTTGGTATAACAACTATGACCATTCAGCATATCATCTTCAAATTCGGGCGAAAAAACTAAAAAAAATAATTACCGTAGCAGCCATCGTTTTGTTAATCCTTACCACTGGTGTCTATTGTTTTTATAAAACAATTTTCCCTGGCATTCGTGGGTCAACCGTTAAGAAACTTACCACTATAAGCGCGGGGCATAACCAAGCGATCTTGCTAACAGCTGACGGGAAAAAACTAAATTTAAGTGGAAAATTTCCTGGAATTATTATAGGAAAAACCAACATATCATACATTAACAACCAAAATCACTCAATAAAAATTAGCAGAGGTCTCAACGCTATGACCGTCATCACACCAAGAGGAGGCCAATATCAGGTAATACTACCCGATGGTACAAAAGTATGGATAAATGCTGATAGCAAGCTATCAGTGGGAGACCGATTTGGAATTGATAATAGGATTGTCCAATTGACTGGAGAAGCTTATTTTGAGGTATCTAACCATGCCATTTCTCCTTTTAAGGTGTTATCTGCAGGGCAGGAAATAGTAGTTTTAGGAACCTCCTTCAATATTTCTTCTTATGATGGAGAAAACGAAATTACAAGTCTGCTTAAGGGGTCTATAAAAGTTCATTCCGCTTCAGGAGCCATATTACTAAATCCTGGTGAACAAACGACAAATAAAAATGGGCTTATACATAGACAGACTATAGGCTCTAACCGGGTCAATGCATGGAAAGATGGAAAATTTGTATTTCAGAATGAGTCCATATATCGTATTATGAAAAAAATAGAACGCTGGTACAATGTAGATATTGAATTTAAGGGTTCCTTTCCCAACGACACTTTTGGAGGTTCTATATCGCGTTTCAGCGATATAACTGAAGTGCTGAAAATGTTAGAACTGACAGGGCAGGTTCATTTTGAAATCGATTCAAATAATGGAGGAAAAATCGAAGTCATTCCGTCAAAATAGCTGATCAAAACAAAATTAAATAAAATAAATAGCATATGCGAGTATATATAACTTCACTTTTTATTTTTTTGGCCTTAATTCAAGCCTATGCAAAAGGATATTCACAAACCCTCACCATGAATCTTCACGACGTAAACCTTCTTCTGGCTTTGCAAGAGGTAAGTACAAAAAGTGGCTATGATCTCGTGTATAGCAATAACATGCTGACTAGTGCTAAACAGGTATCCATCCAAGTAAAAAATGCTTCGATAGAAACGGTTCTTGACCAGCTTTTTATAGGTCAGCCTTTATCCTATACACTCCGAAAGGGAACTATAATCATTCAACAAAAATCGCAGGACCCGACGCAGTTTTCGCAACAAATATCCTTAGAAGGTATTGTTCTTAACGGCAACGGAGAACCTTTGGCTGGGGCAAGTATAGCTATAAAAGGTACTAACATAATCACCATTAGTGGAAATAATGGCCATTTTTCATTTAAGGATATTCCTCCCAATGCCCAATTAATCGTGACCTATGTGGGTTATAAAACACAGAAAATCAATGCCTATGGACAAAAGTTTCTCAACATTTTACTAGAGTCAGAGGTAGGTACACTTGATGAAGTGGTTGTGGGATACGCTAAACAATTGAAAGCAGATGTCACCGGCTCAGTGAGTAGTGTACCCATTAAATCGGTGGATGGTCGCTCCATAACGAGTGTATCGGCCGCTTTGGCTGGTACCACAGCAGGCGTATTTGTAAGTCAATCGTCTGGAAAGCCAGGTTCAGATGGCGCTAACATACGAATACGTGGTACCGGAACTCTCAACAATGCAAGTCCATTGGTATTGGTAGATGGTATAATTGGCAATCTGGACGAAGTAAACCCACTTGATGTTGCATCAATCAGCATTTTAAAAGATGCAGCGGCGGCTTCTATTTATGGCGCCCAAGCAGGTAATGGAGTGATTTTGGTTACCACCAAACAAGGAAAGAATGGTCCTGCCGAATTACAATATTCAAGTATTTTTTCCATTAACAACCCTGTTGGAGTACCTGACTTAATAAGTGACTACCCAACATATATGGCGCTTGTTAATCAATCGGCAGTTAATATTGGCCAAACCTCCCGCTTTCCACAAAGTGAGCTAGATCGATGGAATACGGCAAAAGCAAATCCTGACGGTCTGAACGCATATGAGATTCCTAATCGGGTAGCCTATCCCAACACTAACTGGAATGATGTGTTATTCCAGCATAACCTCATTCAAACGCACCAACTTTCTGTACTGGGAGGCGGAGAGAAAACCGAATTTAACCTTTCGGCAAGGTACCTTCACAATCCGGGTTTAATGGACAACACGGGTCTGAACCGCTATGAAATCAGGGCAAATGTACAAACGAAAATAAAAAATTTTCTTACTATCGGCACCCAGACCTTTGCTTCTACCCAACTAACCGACAAAGGTAAGACTGACGATGTTTTTTCTTTCTTAGCTTCAACTACTCCAGGAGCCTATCCGCTCTATGAAGGTAAATATGGCGGGCCTGAAAGTATTTACGAGAACCCGCAGCTGAATAATCCGTTTCAGACGCTGTCTTCAGCCGGAGGCACCAATCAAACCAGCCGCTTTAATACTACCCTTTTTGCAAAGGTTGATATTTTGAAGGGATTGAGTATAGAGAGCAAGGTGAACTATCAGATCCGATTTCAGGAAACATCTGACTATGCAAACCCACACGATCTATGGCGTTTCAATGATAACAGCATTGTACGGGAAGCCATATTGGCTAGTGAGCTTACTACAAGCCGTGGTAATAATAAAGACTATCGCATCACTTTTGATAATGTCGTGCGGTATACTCCAACCCTAAATGAACCGCATCACTTGGCGGTCCTAGTAGGACATAATGAATTTTACGACCATTATTATGAATTCAAAGCCGTTAAAAAAGGGCTAATAGATAATACGATTACCGATATTGGTTCGGCAGCAGAAATGAGCTCCATTGACGGAAGCTCTAACGATAGGGGGCTTCGATCTTTTTTTGGTCGAATCAACTATGACTTTCAAAACCGTTATTTATTTGAGGCAAACCTGCGCTACGATGGTTCTTCCCGATTCGGAAATGATAGCAGATGGGGAGTTTTCCCTTCCTTTTCAGGCGGTTGGCTTATCTCAAGCGAAAAATTTTTTCAGGGATTAAGAGATAAAGTTCAGCATCTAAAGCTTCGTGCTTCGTGGGGGAAACTAGGGAATGATGCTGCTGGTGATTATGACCACCTTTCTTCTTATGCCAATGTAAATTATTCCTTTGGTGGAGCAGTAAGCAATGGTTTAGCCCAATCAAAGTTGGCAAATGAGGCATTAAGATGGGAAGAAACTACGTTAAGTGACGTAGGCTTGGAATTTAATACCTTTAATAGCCGGCTTAAAGTAGAGTTGGATGCTTATAACCGAATCACCAGCGGCATTTTGACCACTTATGATGGGTATTTAACCAGTGGTACGGTAGAACAACCAACTGTCAATGGTGCAACAGTCTCCAATCGTGGTTTTGAATTAGGCATGAACTGGAACGGAGCCATCAAAGAATTATCCTATAGCCTAGGAATAAATATGGCCTACAATCACAATCAGGTAACCCACTATAAAGGACAGTTGGAGGAAGGGTGGCAAAACAATGGTAGTGGGTCAGAAATCTATACAAGCAACTTGGGTGAAGTTTCTGCCGGAACATTAAAAAGGACCTTGGAAGGGCATCTTATTGATGAGCTATATGTGTTAAACCTATATCATGGTAATGGCAAATATTACAATCAGAACGGCTCTGTCAATCCGGCAGGTGGCCCTGCCGGCGGAATGATCCGCACAAACGATGACCTCGCTTGGGTACAGGCTATGCAAGCCGCAGGTTATGTATTTGCGCCTGTTAACGGGGTTGGACCCTCACAACTTTATTATGGAGATTTTATTTATGCAGACAAGAATGGTGATGGCATATATGGAAATTCTTACGATTATGGATTTACCGGAAAAAATGATCAACCTAATTTGACCCTAGGATTTAATGCCGCATTTACCTTCAAAGGGTTTGATTTATCAATGTTATGGGCAGGAGCATTTGGGCAACAGCTCTATTGGAATGCATCTGCTTATAATACTACCATAATAAATAATGGAACAGGCATTAGCAACCGGATTGCTGCAAACCATTATTATTTTAATCAGCAAGATTTGACTGATGCAAGTAATAATCAGCAGGGCGTTTTTCCCAGGCTTAAGTTTTTGACTGATAATATAAACCAGGTGAATAATAATTTTTGGCTATACAACGGTTCGTACCTTAAATTAAAAAATTTACAATTGGGTTATACCTTTCCGGAAACTCTTATAAAAAAAGGAACCATCCACGCTGTACGTATTTTCCTGACGGGTGAAAATCTCTTATTGTTTAGCCCATATCCTGGTATTGACCCGGAGTTAGGGGCATCAATCCAATACCCAAGTATGCGGCAATTTGCAATGGGAATACAGATTAAGTTATAATTAATAAAGGTTGAAAAAATGAAAAATATCACCTATCAGCTAGTCCTTATCCTCATCATGACCAGCTCTTGTCAAAAAGGACTTTTAAACACGGTTCCTTCTGATGCTTTGTCTTCTTCCAGCATGTGGACGACAGATAATCTGACCGATCAAGGCGTAACAGGCATTTATCAAGCATTGCGCTTGGGTATTACTACTGATGCGGCTTCAGGAAGGGAACTTTATCATTATGATCGTTTTGCTAGCAGTCAATGTCGTGATGCAGACCCCTTGTTAACAGGCTCTGTTACTACCAGCAGCAACCTTTTCTCCAGTGTATGGAAAGAACTATATGAAGGCATAAACCGTGCAAATGATGCTATTTATCATATTCCATTAGTTTCACCCAGCGATGAATCCAAAAAAAACCGGTTAATAGCTGAAAGTAAATTCTTACGCGCCTATTTTTACCTTAGGCTAAATCAACTGTATAAAGGTGTGCCCATTTACTTAGAACCGGTGGATGCTTCAGAGACAACTAAGCCTCGATCGTCAGAGAAAGAAGTGTGGCAACAAGTATTACAAGACCTAACGGATGCCATTAATACCGAAGATCTGCCCATCAAATATGCTTCCGGTGATGCCAGTTTCGGACGTGTCACCAAAGGCGCAGCATATGCCCTAAGAGGCAAAGCTTATCTGTATTTAAATGAGTGGACCCTGGCTGCACAAGATTTTTCGAAAGTAGAAGCATCAGGATACACATTATTCCCGTCATATGACAAACTATTTTTGGAAGAGAATGAACAAAACGACGAAATAATATTTTCCTTGCAAAACTTACCCATTGCTGGTTTTGGCTCTACTACGCAGTTCTTTTGTGGTACGCGATCAGCTTTTGGTTCCGACTGGAATACCTACCTCATCACATCTGACCTCGTAGATAGCTATGAAAATGAAGATGGAAGCCCATTTAGTTGGGAAGATATCATTCCCGGATATAATGCATTAAGCCCCGCCCAACGGGAAGTTTATTTTTTGCGCAATAATTTGACAACAGCTGAGTACAATGCCGCCTCCGCCCGTGGCGCCAAAATGAGTGAGTACTTGACCAATGGCAATGAAGCAAGAATTTTAAAAGCATATGCCCATAGGGATCCGCGGCTGGCCAGTAACGTAATTACTCCTTATTCCACTTTTCTTGGTCGCGAAGTGGATGGTGCAGACCGCACCTTTACGTTGAGATGGCCCTACCGAAGTGAGGCTGTTGGCGTTCTTGACATCCGCTATAATCCAGGAACGTATTTTTGGTATTTGAATCGCAAATTTGTGTACACGGGAAGTACCCAATTGCCTGACCGCACTTCTGGAGGAATTGACTTTCCGATCATCCGGTTAGCAGACGTCTTGTTGATGCATGCAGAAGCTTTAAATGAGATTGGTAATACCCAAGATGCCATTGATCTTGTAAATAAGGTAAGAAAAAGGGCAGGTGTAGGCTTACTAAATGCCTCGCAGGCAACTGCGATTGCAGGGCAAGCGGAATTGCGCGAAAAAATACAGCAGGAAAGAAGGTTGGAATTTCCAAATGAAGGTATTTCGTATTTTGATGAGCTTCGCTTGAAAACCTGGAAAAATAATACTTTTTACGAAGGTAACGGAGTGAAGCATATTTGGGGCACAACTATCATACCGTACGTATGGCAGGGCGACTATCTATACAAATGGCCAATTCCACTGGCAGAAGTACAGAAAAATCCAAATTTAGTGCAAAATGATGGATGGATAAATTAATTAAACGATGAAAATTAACCTACAGACATTCTCTTTATATCGGTCTTTTGGATTAGTACTCTTATTTTTTAGTATTTCGGGAGTTATGGCACAAGAAGCATTGAGGCCGAATATTATATATATCCTAACCGACCAATGGCGAGGGCAAGCGCTCGGATTCCTGCATCAGGAACCCGTTATAACACCAACCATTGACTCTTTAGCCAAACAAAGTTTGGTTCTAACCCAAACCATTGCAAACTATCCACTTTGTTCACCATCAAGGGCAAGCTTATTTACGGGTATGCATCCTATCAAAACAAACGTTTATGCAAATGTCAATTCTAACAGCACAGCTTTTGGGGTAGAACTTCCAAATAACGCCATCACATGGTTTGACGTCCTCAAACAACAAGGGTATTGCACTGCATATATTGGCAAGTGGCACTTGGACTCACCGCATGCACCTTATATTCCCACCAGCAATAATGCTGAAGCCGTAAAATGGAATGAATTTACCCCACCCAGCCGACGACACGGTAATGACTATTGGTATGCCTATGGAACCTATGACAACCACCTGCGCCCAATGTATTGGGATAATGATGCGGATCGCAACGCCTTCCACTTTGTTGACCAATGGGGGCCTGAACATGAGGTAGACAAAGCCATTGAATTTTTACAGGATTCCACCGGACGTTATAGGACAAAAGGAAAACCATTTTCGCTGTTTTTATCTTTCAACCCTCCCCACTCGGTTTATAAGCAAGTACCATTTCGATATGTAGAGCCTTATAATAGGATCCCTTTAGAAAAACTCGTGGATTTTCCCGCTGTGAATGCGGCAGACACAAAATGGGGGCAGTTTTATCGGGAAAACATCCGTTATTACTATGCTGCCATGACTGGTATTGATGACCAGATCCGGCGCTTATTACAAGCCGCTTCCAAACTAGGGCTTGCAGACAATACCATCATCATTTTTTCATCTGATCACGGAAATTCGTTAGGGAAAAATGGGCAGGAATCTAAAAATACTTTTTTTGAACAGTCTCTTCATGTACCTTTTATCATCCATTGGAAAAATCATATTCCTGCCCGGGTGGATAAAACTTTGCTTTTTTCGCTAATCGATGTTGAACCTACACTACTTTCGTTACTAGGTATACAAAACCCGGCCAAAACCGATGGGCATAACCTCTCTGCATTTTTCTTGGGTAAGAAACAAACCGGACCCGATGCACAATATTTTATGGGCCATGTAGCTCCGGGAAACATCAATTCTGGATTCAGGGGAATACGCGATGGGCGATACAAACTGGCATTTGACCAAGTTACGACCTATTTGTTCGATTACAAAAAGGATCCTGACGATCTGCACAATCTGGCGAACAAAAAGCCCAATGTCGTTCTTCGTTTACGACATAAACTGGAAGAGTATCTCCTAAAAAATAAAGATACTTTTTTAATTGATAAACAATAAATCAACATGAATAAATAAGGAATAAAGAAAACGGAAAAAACTTTCAGGAAGTTGGAAAAATCTTTTAACCATTTTCCTGAAACGTTTCGGAAACTTCCTGAATCGCTTCCGAGAATTCCTGAACACCTTCGGAGGCTTGCTAAACACCTTCGGAGGCTTCGATAGGTTTTCAGGAAAACGGAAAAACCTTTCAGGAAGTCAGAAAAGTCCGTGAACCGTTTTCCGGAAAGGTTTAGGAAACTTCCCGAATCTGTCCGGAAAACGGAAAAACTGACCAGGAAGTTTACGAAACATTCCAACCGTTTTCCCGGAAGTTTTCGGAAACTTCTTTGTCTTTTCAGGAAAACAGAAGCTCCTTCCAGGAAGTTTCCTAAACGGTTAAACCGTTTTCATGAAACGCTTAGGAAAACGGTCAAACTGTATAGGAAAACATAAAAAACACCCGGGAAATCTCCGGAGGCTTTCCGGAGATTTCCTAAACCAATAAGAAGACTTCCTAAACTATCTAGAAGACTTACTCCCCATTCCTGGAGACTTCCTTTATGCCGATGAAATTTTATAAATTGGATTGAAAAAGTTAACAATAACTTTCAAACTAATTTTATTTATAGCTATCTTTGGTCAGCAATGGAAAGAAAATGGCAGAATACACTTCATATCCTGACGAAAAACTACTTGTTTTATTAAAACAAGGCAATCATGCTGCCTATGCCGAAATATATCACCGGTATAAATACGTATTACAAAGTCATGCCTATAAAAAGTTAGGGGATTTTGAAGAAGCAAAAGATGTTTTGCAGGAAGTGTTCACTACCTTATGGACCAAGCGGGAAAGCCTGCTCATAACTTCCAACCTTTCAGGCTATCTGTATAATGCCGTACGAAACCATATATTTAACCTGCTAGCCCATAAAAAAGTATCTACCAAATACCTGGAATCGCTGCAGAACTACTTGAATGAAGGACATAACGACACCGAAAATCACATTATAGAACATGAATTCGCTGAAGAGATCAATCGGGAGATTGATGCACTACCAGCCAGAATGAGAGAGATCTTTATTCTAAGCCGTAAAAAAGGTCTCAGCCATAAAGAAATTGCAGACCAACTGCAGCTCTCAGAACAAACCGTATCCAAACAAGTCAGTAATGCCCTTACTATTTTACGCAAAAAACTAAGATTTCTTTTATTTTTCCTTGTATTGCACATGGCTTCACTACTTTATTTTCACTTATAACCACTATTACCAAAATATTTTTATTTGATTTATAGTTACTTAAAAAAATAATCCATTTTCATATACCTGTTGGCCCCCCACATTCCTGTCTTTGTCTTATAAAGAGCAAAAAACTCCTTTATCGCATACATGAAATATCAGAAAGCGCAGGAATTATTACAAAAATACCTAAACGGCAATTGCACAGAAGACGAACGTCAGTTATTGGAGCAATGGTACCAACAGCACCAGGCTTCTCCACTGCCGGTTATTTCAGAAGCCGACAAAAATAGGCAATTGAAGGAAATATATGCCTCCTTACCCATCCCAACGCGCAGCATAACCCGCAGGTTATGGCTAAAAATAGCTGCGGCCGTCATATTGCTGGCCACTGCAGGCCTATTCATTGTTCGCTATACCCACAAATCAGTGGCTGTAAACCAAACTATGCTCACTACTGCTGACGTAGCCCCAGGCGGAAATCGGGCCACGTTAAAACTTGCCAATGGACAAACTATCGATCTTGATAATGAAAAAACAGGCATTCAACTAACAAATAACCACGTGGTCTATACGGATGGTACCAACCTTCGCACTTCATCCTCCAAAAATAGCATTTCTGCACCTGAAGATTACCAAACATTGACCACCCCCCGCGGAGGACAATACCAACTCATACTAAGCGACGGCACCAAAGTATGGTTAAATGCCGCTTCAACCATTAAATATCCCGCCCACTTTAATGGAATAGATCGTTCTGTTGAAATAGATGGCGAAGTTTACTTTGCAGTAAACAGTACCAATCCGCTCTATGCTCGCAAACCTTTTTACGTAAAAACCAACGGATTTGTCGTCATGGTCATGGGTACTGAATTTAATATTTCCAGCTATCTGGATGAAAAAAATACCTGTGTCACCTTGGTTAAAGGATCCGTTAAAGTGGGCACCCTTGATCGTGCTGATAATCTAGCTAACTTATCCTTGCTACACCCCGGCCAAAAATCTATTATGCATGATCAACACATCAGCATACAAAAGGCCAACGTAGAACAAGACATATCGTGGAAAAATGGCGTATTTACCTTTCAGAATACCGATATTCAAGAAGTTATGCGGCAATTATCCAGGTGGTACAATGTAAAAGTCGTTTTCGAAGGCCCTCCAATGCATGCCGAAATAAATGGCATCATCTACCGGGATATGAGCTTAAAAAAGGTGGTCGAAGTACTCAAACACTTAGATATCAATCTATATACTACCGGAAATGAACTAGTCGTCGTAAATAAATAACTAAACAATTCAGGCATTAACTATTAAAAAATGTATTCATAATTACCAAGCAATATAATATCCTTTTGGGATAACCAAACAAAACCGCAGTGATGCTCCAACATCACTACGGCTGATGTCTGGATTAACCCTTTCCCCATTGCCAGGCAACAGGGATAAACTAAATTCTCAGGTCAGTTTAATTTATTAACCCAAAACAGCACAAATGTAATGAATTTTTATACGATCGATGATTCTTGGTCCCGATGGATTCCACGATTTAAAAAATTAGTCTTGATCATGAGGATAACAACCATCCTACTATTCAGTTTCTTTTTGCAATTGAGCGCAAAAAGCTATAGTCAAGTTACTATATCCGTAAAAAACGAACCTTTAGCACGTGTTTTGAAGCAAATACAGGCACAAACCGGATATGCCTACATTAATAAGAACCTGGACATTTCCAGTTTAAAAGTAACCCTAACTATTTCAGACGCCTCCATAGACAAGGCCCTGCAGGCCTGTTTAGACCCACTAAACCTGCAATATTATCTCGTAGATAAAATTGTGGTCATTACTGAAAAGCGTCCGGTCAATACCCCGAACGCACCCCCATCCGCACAGCCCGAAAAAAGCACTGGCAAAGTAACCGATGAAAATGGAAAACCACTTGCCGGAGCCTTTGTAAAAGTAGTTGGCCTCCGCATAACCATGCTAACAACAGACAAGGAAGGCAACTTTCAATGGATGCAGCAACCAGGGGATACGGCACTCCAAATTCGTTATCTGGGATATAAAAATGAGCTTATTAAGCTTGAGAAAAAAAAATCAGCCTATGTCATACGGTTAAAACCAGTAAATGAAGCCTTGGAAGACGTGGTCGTCACAGGGATGTTTGACAAGCCCAAAGAAAGTTACGTGGGAGCAGTTACCGTAATTTCCA
This sequence comes from bacterium A37T11, assembly GCA_900109895.1. GTDB lineage: Bacteria > Bacteroidota > Bacteroidia > Sphingobacteriales > Sphingobacteriaceae > A37T11. The sequence continues at coordinate 9,046 of FOBR01000007.1, read as the reverse complement.
AAGAACAAATTAAAATGTATGGCAACAGAAACTTACTCAAAACCATAGGAAATATTGACCCCTCGTTTGACATTCAGGAAAGAAACACACTGGGATCCGATCCCAACTCCCTGCCCGACATTGAGATTAGGGGTAGCACCACCCTGGCAGACATTAGCGACCTGCAAAGCAACGTCCGAAACACGTTAAATCTTCCCCTGTTCATATTAGATGGATTTGAAGTTTCCTTGCAAAGAGTATATGACATGAACGAGAGCGATGTAGAATCGGTTGTCATTTTAAAAGATGCCAGCTCTACAGCCATGTATGGATCAAGGGGAGCAAACGGCGTGGTCGTCATTACCTCCATAAAACCTGAAGCCGGTAAGCTCCGAGTATCCTATTCTGCAGGGTTAAACCTTGAATTGCCCGACCTATCATCCTACAAGCGGCTCGGTGCTGCTGATAAACTCGCGCTTGAAAAGTCCGTTGGCCTATATAACAGTACCGACCTCTATACGCAAAGCTCGCTGAGTGAATTATATAACACCAACCTAAAATCGGTTGTAGAAGGCGTAAACACCAACTGGGCAAAAGTACCCGTACATAATGGCGTAGGACAATACCATAAGCTTGACCTCACAGGAGGCGACAACCAATTCCGATACATCCTCAATGCCTCCTATGACCAAATTACCGGCGCCATGAAAGGCTCAAAAAGGAACAATTTTAATGGCTCCATGAGCATTATGTATTTACTGTCAAAAGTTCGGTTCACCAACAATCTCAGCATAGGATTTAATAACTCTGCCAATAGTACCTATGGAGACTTCAGCAATTATCTGCTGATGAATCCCTATTGGAATCCGTATAAGGCCGACGGCAGCGCGGTGCAGCAATTTACCAGTTTTAATGGTACCCAACCCAACCCGGCCTACAATGGGTCACTCACCGATTTTAACAAGGGGCAATACACGCTGGTACGAAACACCACCTCCGTGGAGTGGGACATTACCCAAGGCCTCAGGTGGAATAATTCCGTAGGTTATACCAGAGAAGTGGGCGGCACCGACGTCTTCAAATCCCCTTCAAACCTTGATTTTTTACAATACACCCAAAAAGGCTCTTATTCCAAAACAAATGGAATAAAACAAGGATATCAGTTCAGGACCAATCTAAGTTTTGGAAAAACCATTGAAAAACACAGTGTATTTTTTGGCGTAAACGCCCAGGTGCTGCAAAACCAAAACTCGGATAATACCATTATGGTCACCGGATTTGCCAATGACACCCAAACGGATATCTCCAATGGATCATCCTACAGTGGCACACACCCCTCCACCTCCGAAGCTACCGTACGCAGCGTAGGTATGAGCGCAACAGCCAACTATAACTATGACAGCCGCTATTTTGCCGACGCCACCTACAGCATGGAAGGCGGATCATCTTTTGGTCCAAACACCCGTTTTGGAAAATTCTATTCGTTAGGTTTGGGATGGACAATTAGCAATGAACATTTTTTTGCAGATAATTTGCCCTTTATAGGCCTGATGCGTTTAAAATATAACTACGGAGTTAGTGGCGGATTAAACTTTGCGCCCTATCAATCGCTTACCACCTATACCTACGACCGCACCCAACAATATTTTACCTTAGTAGGCGCCACCATGACGGCCCTTGGCAACCCGGACCTATCCTGGCAAAACACCTTTCAGCACAACGTAGGCGTTGACCTCACGCTGTTTAACGGCTTTGTATCCTTAAGTGCCAACTATTACCGAAAATATACGCCAAATACCATCACACAAGCCGTCCTACCCTCATCACATGGCTTTGACAGCTATACCGAAAACCTGGGTGAAGTTCATAACTATGGCACCGATATTTCGACGTCGATATACCTCATACGCAATAATGACAAAAAAATGAGTTGGTCCGTACAGGCTGCCGTATCCAATAATAAAAATATATTGGTCAAACTGAGCGAAGCCATAAAAACAGCCAATGAAAAATATGCCAGCCAGAATTCCGGAAACTCGACCTATTATGAATACGTCGAAGGAAAATCAATCGATGAAATCTATGTACTAAAATCGCCAGGAGTCGATGCCGCCACCGGAAAAGTACTGTACGAAAAGCCAGACGGCACCCTTACCACCAACCTTGCAGGCCTGCAAAAAATAGCGGTAGGCAGCGCCCAACCCAAGGTAAACGGACGCATGAGCACAACGGTAAGATATGGATCGCTGGTAGCCAATATAGGCTTTGCAGCCAGGCTGGGAGGAAAAAAACTCAATCAAACACTCTTGTCCAATGTTGAGAATGCCTATGTGAGAACCAATGTAGACCAGCGGGTATTAGACCTCCGGTGGCAAAAACCCGGTGACATTACCGCATACAAGTCAATTACCGCCACCGACGTAACCTATGCCAATGACCGTTTTGTATTCACTGAAAACACCGTTATGCTCAATAACGTCAATTTATCGTATGAACTACCCATCAAGTGGGTAAAACACGTAAATATGCAACATGTCAGTGTTACGGCTTCCATGAGCGATTTGGCCTACTGGAGCAATATCGATCAGGAACGTGGCACCTCCTACCCATACACCCTTAAGCCCAGTTTTACGCTATCCTGTACTTTTTAAAGATAACGACATGAAAAAATTAATCATCAATTTATTACTCCCTGCCATTTTGCTATCTGCATTTTCCTGCAAAAAATACTTAACCGTTGAGCCGGCCCAGGAAACCACCAAGGATAAGCTTTTTGCCAGTATACAGGGCTATTCAGACGCATTGGTCGGCGTTTATATAGACATGCGTAAAAATTATGGACCGGCTTCCTTTTTGGTTAATGGAGGCATTGAGTTTATGGCCCAATTGTGGTATGCATCCAGCCCTAACTCATCCAATTATCAACTAATAAATCACAACTACACCGCCACAGAAGCCGACAAGGTATTGGATGAAATGTTTCAGAACCAATACAATGTCATAGCCAACATAAATAGCCTGTTAGACGCACTCTCTACACAAACCATTCTGGATGAACCCATGGCTAACCTCATAGAAGGCGAGTCATTGGCCTTACGGGCCTTTAACCATTTTGACCTGATGCGCATATTTGGGCCAATGCCATCAGACCCCGGTACCAAAGCCTATTTGCCCTATGTAACCAAGGTAACCAAAGACTCATATACCTACGAAACTTATAGCAGTTATATGGCCAAAGTGCTGGATGATTTAAATAAGGCAGAACCCTTACTACAAGCTTCAGATCCCATATTAAAATACAGGCTATATAATTTAAACGCTTCTTATGCATCCATCAGCGCCTATCCCGATTTATTTTGGTACCATCGTCAGCACCGGATGAACTATTATGCCGTGTTGGGTCTGAAAGCCAGAGTATACTTATGGATGGGCGACAAAGCCAACGCCTTGAAATATGCCCTTTTAGTTATGAACGCCCTCAATATTGACAATGCCAAGGAATTTACATTTGGTGTGCGGGCCAATTTATCGGCAAAAAACTATGTATTTTTCACCGAGCACCTATTTGGAATCAACATGACTACCTTTGATGATGCAGGCATGTCAAGCGGATATCAGGCCACCAACGTTACCCCTCAGGTACGGATCACAACTGATCTTTATCAAAACACCCCCGACCTGCGCAGTTCCTTATTCTACAGCGTCTATTCATCCACCGTAGGCACTACATGTTCCTCTACGAAAAAGTATGCAGAAATGATTGCGGCTACAGGCAATACCAATCCCTTTTCCGTACCCATGATCCGCTTATCCGAAATGTATTTAATTGCCAGCGAATGCGCGCCCCTTGATGAGGCTAATACCTATTTTTCGGCCTACCGTATCGCCAAAGAGACCAATCCAATCACTTTGACGGAAGTGAACCGGTCGTCAACCCTGTTGAATGAGTATATCAAGGAATTTTACGGAGAAGGACAATCCTTTTATGCCTACAAACGCTACGGAACCACTACCATGCTGTGGAGCGACCACATTACAGGTAAAGACCAGTATGTAGTACCCTTACCAACAGGCGAAACCAGTAATTATCAATAATCCATACCCTAACGTTTGATTATCAACAAAAAAATGTTACGATGAAACATATCATTCCTTATTGCTGGCTGGCATCGCTAACCCTGTTCCTGTGCGGAGCATGCCGTAAAGACGCACCCAGTGTTTACGCTGGGAAACAATTTGTGGAGTTCTATTATATCAATGACACCAAAGCGATAACCACGGGTTACTCCACCTTTTATTACCAGGAACCCGGAGTAAAATACGACACCGTATTATTTCATGTACGCACGGTAGGTACCCTACCCCAAAAAACAAGCTACGTCAAATTCAAAGCGTTTGCTGATACCACTGCATCCCCCGCATTTCCGGATGCGGTAGCCGGCGTACATTACGTATCGTTTGAAGATGCGCAGCTTAATTTATTATGGAAGCTGGAAGCAGGACAGTATGAAGGCTACCTTCCCATTGTTACTATCCGGGATGCATCCCTAAAAAACGCAACCTACCAGCTACATTTCCGTATAGACACCTCAGCCGATTTTTATCCTGGAAATAGTGACCACACCGAAGGCATTGTCTATATTTCAGACAAGTTAAGTCAACCCTCCAATTGGACCTATAACTTTTTCTTAGGCACGTACGGACCTGTTAAACACCAATTTATTGTAGAGCAGTCGGGTGAAAAATGGGATGCTGACTTTATAACTTCCATCGGTACCAATACCAGCCTCCAGGCTTACTACCTATTCAAGTTTTCGCAAGCCTTAAATGTGGTCAATGCCCAACGCAAGGCAGCAGGGCAAACTGAACTGCGTGAAAATCCTGCAGACCCCACCTCAGCCGTTACTTTTCCTCCATTATAAACAGTTAAAAAAAAGGTCATGAACGACAATACATATAAAAAGTCATTGCTGCTTTTGATGTCAGTACTTCTGCTCACCATAGGCAGCTGCAAAGATGAAAACTACCGCATCAACGCCATACCCGACATTACCATAGCGCCCCTTACAGTCACTGACAAAAGTATCGGTGATACCGTCAAGCTAAGCTCTACGGTTGACTATGGTGGCCAAACCGCCAACTTCAGCTACAAATGGTATAAATATGTCACGTTGCCCAACTACACGCAAGTACTCAAATTAATTTCAGAAGAAAAAGACTTTGTAGCTGTTATGGACAGCTTGGGCACCTATCAGCTGCGGGAAGAAGTGACCAATACGGCCACCGGGATAACCGCAGCATCCCTAACCACCTGGAATGTGGTAAGCAGGGCCGAGCGCGGCTGGTATGTGTTAAAAGCTACAGTCGATGGCAATACCGAAATGGATGGTTTTCTCCTATCGGGCACCACTATTGTTTCAACCCCTCATTTGCTGTCTGAAAAATATGGACAAGCACTTAGCGGAGAACCAATAGGTCTTACGTTTACCTCAGCATACAACTATTTAGACCCTGTAAGCAATAAATTTACCCCCAATAATAGTTGCCTCATCGCCGTGAGCCAAAAAGAGATCATCGCTTATCGCATCAAAGATGAAAAAGTTCTGGCCAATACCGATCGGTTATTTTATGAAGTACCTGCCGCGGCATCCAGAAACTTTGCAGGCATAATTTCTGACCCCAAACTCATGGTGGTGGTAAACAATGGACATGCACATGGCATGAACCCTGCTTCAAACAGCTTTCTTCCGGAGCGTCTTGGCGCGTACAACCTATCTCCCTACTTTACCATACCCCCGCACCTCACCTCCACAGATGCCGGATACATACTTGGATTTGACCAAGAAAATGAATCGTTTGTCACCGTAAGATACCAGCAAACAGGCATCACCTATTTCCCGGATGAATATTTGCCTTCTCCCGGAGGCAACGCCTACCAAATTTCATCCAACCATTTAGGCGGCAAGCTGGAATTTTTGGAAAATACAGATGGATCTCTTGACACCTTGCTTACCACCAACGGAAGGGCCTACGCGCTCCTGCAGCCCAATGCCATAACCGGCAAAGTATTGTTAGGATTAAACCTGGCAGAGCTTGTTCCAACCCAGCACAACGGGGCCCATAGCCCCATCAGGTATGCCGATACCTTGCTGGCAAGCCACTACCCCGATCTAGTGAACGCCAGTTACTATACGCTGCATAAAGGACAACCTATTTTGTATTTTTCCTACCAAAATAAGTTGGGCTCTTATCAAATAGAGAGTAAAAATTATCTCAACCAATTGCATAGTTTTGATCCGGGAGAAGAAATCACCTACCTCAAATACCTCGATTGCCAATATGATTCGCCCACGAGCTACAATTTCAGCCGGCTCGTTGTGGCTACCTATTCCAATGGAAAGTACAAAATATATCAGTTCAGCGTATTGGGCAACAGCCTCCATCAGGAAGGACCTCTATTGCAGGGGGAGGGTAAGGTAAAATCGCTGATTTATTCCAGCCCCGCTACCACCGCCTTCTTTAATGCACTATACCGTTATTATTAATAATTTACATACTATATATACACAAATTGCAAGCAATATTAAACATGAGAAAATCCATGCTGCTATTACTCTCGGCATTCCCGCTGGGAGCCATGGCACAACAACCTTTCACCCTCAAAGCTAAGGTCAACCACATTCACTATCCCGCAAAAGCCTTTTTATGGTATCAGGATCACGGCCGATTTTTAAAAGATTCGGCCGAAGTAACCCATAACACCTTCACCCTTAAGGGGCAAGTTTCTGAACCAATGAAGGCAATTGTGATACTCCTTACCGGCGGAAAAAAGTTAAACGATGCCCCCGCCCCTGACCAAATAGGCGTATATTTAGAAAATGGAACCATTTTACTACAATCGGCTGATTCCCTGACACACGCGCGTATCTCAGGCACACCGCTTAATAAGGACCAGCAGGAATTAACAGACCTAATGGCGTCTTTTAAAAAGGAAGAAAACCGATTAAATGAAGCTTACAAAAAGGCCGAAGGAAAGGATGCAGATCAAGTCGCTATTAAAGACACCTACACTGCCCTTAGTCTGAAAAAAGAAAAGGCCCAAATCGCCTTTGTAAAAAGTCATCCCGGCTCGCTGGTGAGCCTAAACCTCATACGGTCGGCCTTTAATCCGGTAACTGATCCACCCAAAAGCCGTATGCTGATTGGCATGCTCAGCAAGCCTTTGCAGGAATCAGCACCTGCTAAACGTTTTTTGGCTGCGCTTGAAAAAGCCAAGAAGGTAGAAATAGGCTCCATGGCTCCTGATTTTTCCATGAAAAACACGCATGATTCATTGATTTCGCTCTCTTCCTTTAGGGGAAAATATGTTTTACTGGATTTTTGGGCCAGTTGGTGCGTACCTTGCCGCAAAGAGAACCCCAATGTTATAAAAGCCTACAACCAGCATAAGGATAAAAACTTTACGGTATTGGGTGTGTCACTGGATGGAGGTACCAATGCGAAGTCAAAATGGCTCGATGCCATAACTAAAGATGGCCTTCCTTATGAACAGGTATCTGATCTGCAGGGATCAGCCAACGCTGCGGCCAATATGTACCTTATTTCTGAAATACCCAGCAATTTTTTAATTGACCCTACCGGTAAAATTATTGCCAAAAACCTCCGTGGTGAGGAATTATCCTCCACCTTAGAAAAAGTCCTTAATCACACAAAAAACTAATCATTTATGAAAAATTACCTCTTATCATTACTGGCCTGCCTACCGTTACTTTCTGTTGGTCAACAACAAAATTACCGCATAGAGGGCTCCATAAAAGATCTTCAGATACCACTGGCAAAAGCCTATATTCAATATAATATAGACGATACCCATGACCATCGTGATTCGGGGATGATCGTACATGGGAAATTTACCATTACCGGCTCCGTTCCTTACCCAACTAAGGCCGTACTATACATCAGCCCGCGCGATTCTGTTCAATATTTTCCTGCCAGATTGGATCAACGGGAAATATACCTGGAAAACGGAACGATCGTAGTTGGTAAAAAAGATTCGGTCTATAATGCCGTCATTGAAGGATCAGTGCTTAACGATCAATTTCAGGAACTGACCCAACTCTTACATCCATTTGTCCGTGAAGAGGAAAAGTTGCATAGATACGACGTAAACTCCGAAGGTAAACCCGCAGAAATGGCCAAAGGTAAAGAATGGCGAAAAGAGCTGAAAGCACGTAAAAAAGCTGCTGCACTTTCATTTATTAACAAATACCCTGATTCATGGGTTAGCCTTGATGTGCTGTCGGATGAGATTGATCCGGCTTATGATCTTAAAAATTCAAAAAAGCTATTTCATAAGTTTCCGTCCAACTTGAGGACATCCCCTAAGGGATTGGCTTATCAAAAGTTATTTGCTGTGGCTGTGGGCGTACAGGCCCCCAACTTTACTTCAAAATCAATTGATGGTACGCCTGTTTCGTTAGCTTCCTACCGGGGCCGCTATGTGCTGGTTGATTTTTGGGCTAGTTGGTGCATGCCCTGCCGTGCTCAAAATCCAAGCCTGATCAAAACGTATAATACGTATAAGGATAGGAAATTCAGCGTGCTCGGGGTATCGGTAGATTATGGCAAAAAAGGGAAAGAAATGTGGCTCAGGGCAATCCAGATGGACAAGTTACCTTGGGATCAAGTTTCGGACCTCACAGGATTTGACTGCGCGCCGGCTCAGTTATATTCTATCCACGCAGTTCCTACAAATTTTTTAATTGATCCAAAGGGTAAAATTATTGCCAAGAATTTGCATGGCGAGGAATTAGCAGCCAAATTAGCTTCCTTATTATCAATAGTTCGGTAATATTTACGCAGCTGTTATTCCTGTGTAAATACATTGTTCATAAATCTGTTTAATTTTTCTGCAATTCAGCTCAAGACCTAAGTTTGAAAAAATTCGGTCTGCGATTAATTTGTTGTGATACTGACAACCATACGGCATCCTTAGCCGTACTTACGGCACTTAAGGCCATATTGAAGTGGAAGCTTAGTTTTTTGTAGCTTCTTGCCTGGCAGTCTT
>FOBR01000006.1 GCA_900109895.1 bacterium A37T11 | reverse complement strand
GTTTTCTGCTCCTTTAATGCCTCCAATGCCACTTTAGCCTTAAATTCGGCACTGAATTTCTTCCTGTTTACCTTTTTCATTGTCAATAAATCTACGGTTAAATTTCTAACTTTAATCTATTGCCCTAAAATTGGGGAGTACTATAGAGAAACGCTCCAGCAATACGTTATAAGTGATAATAAAGTCATGATTTAAACCTACATTTAGTGAAAAATCTAAATCATAACAATGAAATCCCTTCAATGACCTTTCATCAAACGGAAACTTTAATGCAATATTTTTTCTAGTACATAGCCATACACCGTCTAATACAGCCACCATGGGTGACAATTCTTTTGTAGGATTAACGCATTGATATTCTCTTGCTCCTCGTTTTTTTTACCATTGAATTATATGTTGAAATTCATTGTCGTATTTTTTACGGGTTGCCCCCATACAGACTGAGAGGCAGATTTGTAGCTGCTTCCTGCTATACCAATTAATCCAGCCTTGGGTATTGGTTAAAAGAATGAATCACAGATTTCCCCCAATTTTTACTCGCAAATCTAATGTCTTCATGACAAAAACATAATATATCATATTTGGCCTCTTTAGCTCCCGCATTGTAAATTTCGCAGAGACCTCTTTTACCTTCGCTGTTTTCAAATGCAAGTAATTCATACGACACACACAATGGTGTCAGCAATATTCGTTGTTACACGATTTAATAGTCCTTGTTGGCCGATGAATAATGATAGAAATCATATATGGTTTATTGCTAAATGGCAATCCGATCCAGTATGGCGTGGAATTTAGGTAATTGGATCTCTTTGGTAAATGGCATAGAAGTATTTTTGGTTTTGAAGATTTTTCAACATCAAATCCACACCTATTTTAAGATATTTTTGATAGTATTTTTTGATAAAGATAGGCCAGAAATGAAATTAAGGCTAGTGTAAACATCTTTTTCCGCCAAAATATCTTGCTACATTCTTTAAATTGTTTTTTTAATTCGCTATATTTTTTTTTGCACAGACGAAGTTTGTAGTATTTAACGATGAGTTGCCATTTGTCTTGTTCAAAATTCTTATCCACATGTATGGAGCTTAATCCGCCGGTATAAAAATAAGCAATGTTAACTGGAATATACTGCATCTTAAATATTGAAAAGCAAAATATATTTAGATCATGATCAGCGAAAATCGGGTATCTGAGGTTATATCTCCTGCCATTCGTAAATATCCTTTTCCGATAAAGAATACACTGGTGGCATAAATTTTGACGAAATATTAATGGAGTATTGGTTTCGCCCATGTATATAGTTCTATCTTTTATCCAATTGCCCTCTCCGGACATGATTACATTTCCATAAACCACATCGGCTGATGTAAATTCTAATGTAGCCATTACAGTCTGCAACGTGTTATTGTCACACAATTTGTCATCGCTCCCTAAGAAAAGTATCCACTCCCCCCTTGTTTTTAATAAAGCCTTATTCATAGCGTCATAGACACCACTGTCATTTTCAGAAAAGATTCTGATTCGGGCATCATTAAACATCCGGACCTTTTGTAAGGTACCGTCGGCTGAATTCCCGTCATGAACGATAATTTCAACATCCGCATATGATTGTTCCAATATACTTCTTAGGCACGTTTCGATCTTAGCTTCTGAATTATAGGTAGGTATAACTATACTGATAAAAGGCATATTTTATTTTGAAAATAATTTACCAAGTTTTTTAAACCAGTGGCTTCGCACGTTCCTGTAGTGATTTTTTATGTGAATCCAGTCCTCACTAAGCGGTTTTCCTTCCTCAGTCATCCGCTCGCCAATAAAGCGGTAGCCTTTTCGTCTTATAGGGAAAGGTTTTTTTTCAAAAAACTCATCATGTACGGTCTTGGAGGTTTCAAATTTTAGATATATGTATTTTAGAAAGTTTTGGTCGACACCATATTGGTCCTTATTAGTTGCGATAAAGTCCTTAATTAAAGCTGTTATAGGCACAGCACCCCCTTTTATTCCCCACATGCCTCCCAGAATGGATAGACCTTCGGTTCCAAAAGGCACTTCATGAAAGGGATGGTCACGCATAATATGTATCGCATCACCATTCTTTAACCATTCATCCACCGCTAGTCTTTCCCTTTTGGACAGCCGTGAATCCGTGTCCCTGAATATCGCATAGTTACAATCCGGCAGATCTGCTGCCAAAAATCTCCAAAATAAGGCATATATTCCCGATGAGCTCATATCTATCAGTATGACACCCAATTCCCTCAATCGATCGATTATTCCGTCTGGTACCGTTTGATCGTAATACATGATGACTTTCCATCCAGGATAAATACGTTTAGCAAGTAGGGTGTTTTGAACCGCCCCTTTGGTATAAATTGGCTTGTCCCCCCACAAACTAAAAGAAATGAAATTGTTTTTTTCATCATTCATGCTATTGACAAAGATAACAGAAAAAGAGAATTCGCTACTAAATTTCACTTACCTTTGTTAACTAAAAATTAAAACAGAAATAAAAAATGCCGGAGATTACTGTATTTATGGCTGCATATAATACAGAACGATACATTGGTGAAGCCGTTGAAAGCATACTAAACCAGTCGTTTGAAGATTTTGAATTGCTGATTGTAAATGACGGTTCTACAGATAGGACACGTGAGGTGGTTTTACAGTTTACCGACTCAAGAATAAAACTAATTGACAATCCTTCAAATATGGGTTTGACATATACCCGAAATGTAGCGTTAACAGAAGCTAGAGGAAACTATATAGCGGTATTGGATAGCGATGATATTGCTCTTCCGAACCGTTTGAAACGGCAATACGATGAAATGCAAAGCAGGCCAGAGCTCGCCCTATTAGGTAGTCAAAGCTTTATTATTGATTCCCAAGGCAAGTTAGAAGATGAAAATTTAAACATTAAGGTTGGAGCGGAATTGGTAAAAGTGACGCTGTTATTTAATAATACCTATGTAAATTCTTCTGTTATGTTTAAAACCGATGTTTTTAGAGAGTTAAAGGGATATAGAGAGTTTGCCCCGGTGGAAGATTATGAGTTTTTTCTCCGGATTTCCGACCGTTACGCTGTTGATAATTTAGACGAACACCTTGTTAAATATCGGAGACATGATCATAATATTTCAAAATTAAAGGTTGAAAAAGCACTATCACTGCTAAAAGATATAAAGGAGCAACAGTTAGAAAAATTATTGGTAAATCCTGATAAAAAAATGGCGGCTATTTTATTCTGGCCTGACCCTGAAATTCATAGTTTGGATGAAGTGCTTCAGATGTTTATCCTGTTGAAAGAGGCTAATGAACAGAAAAAAGTTTATGATGACGAGATTTTTGCAAATATATTATTTAGCAAATGGTTTGATTTTTTTTATAGTCGCCGAAGAAAACGAGGTACTTTGCCTCTCTTGTTTAATAGAAAGCTATTTCGCATATCTTGTTTTAACACAGACATGATCCGGAAGGTACTTCGTACAGTTATACATAATTAAACGTAGGACAAAATCAAGTATACAATCAAACATGAAAATCGTACGGTTTCTGGGTGGCCTAGGTAATCAAATGTTTCAATACGCGTTTTATAAATCATTGGAGCTTCAATTTAAAAATGTAAAAGCAGATATCCTTGAATTTGAAAATTACACCCACCATAATGGGTTTGAATTAGAGAAAATATTTCCACTGCGAATAAATCATGCTTCACGCTTTGAAATTAATTTTATAGATTTTCGAAATCGGGCCTGGAAATATAGAAAACTGAGAAGACTCCTATTTTTTAAAGGTGGTTATTATGAAGAATGGCCTTTTTTTTCCTATGAAGATTCAATATTCAGAGATCATTCCTCTAAAATCTATTGGGGGTATTGGCAGCACCATGATTATGTTGATAAGGTTGGTGACCAATTACGAAAAGACTTTGTATTCCCTGCGCTGGATCCTTCTCCAAATTTAGAATTACTAAAAGAGCTTGGTCAGGAAGAAAAAAGTGTAGCCATCCATGTAAGGAGGGGGGATTACCTGAAAGATCCTTATTTAGGGGGACTGGTTAACCTTGCATATTTTGAAAACGGAATTTCTTACATGAAGGAGCGCCTTGCACATCCCAGGTTCTACGTATTTTCAGATGATATGGCCTGGTGCAAGGAGAATTTACCGCTCGGAAATGACGCAATCTTTGTAGATTGGAATATAGGAAACGAGAGCTATCGGGATATGCAATTGATTAGTCAATGTAAGCATGCCATTATTTCCAACAGTACTTTTAGCTGGTGGGGAGCGTGGCTTAATCAGCATCCGGAAAAATTAGTTGTCGTACCCAAATTATGGTGGCGCCATCCAGATATAAAGGTTGATACTTCGCAGATGCATCCAACTGCTTGGATTACCATTGAAGGATAATCTTTGTTTTCAGTAAAAAATTAAAAGTATGCTACAGAAATGGATAAAATCCCGGCGGCAACCGAAAAGCGAGGAAAAACTGCCTAATCAGTTTTTAAATGAATTTCAAGGTCTTCAGCAGCTGGAGCAGAGTACACAAAAGCGATTTGAACTAAGTGAGCAACATTTCTATCCATGTCTTTACGATAAGACCAGTACCACAGCCTTTGATCGTCATTATGTATACCATACCGCCTGGGCTGTGCGCACCGTAAAGAAGATTAATCCTGCAAAACACATTGATGTTTCTTCCAGCTTATATTTCAGCGCACTGTTATCGGCGTTTATACCGGTTGAGTTTTATGATTACCGGCCGGCAAACCTGCAGTTGGATAATCTGCGGTCAGGGAAAGCCGACCTGTTGGCCCTTCCGTTTGAAAGCGGATCGGTGTCATCGTTGTCATGTATGCATACCATTGAGCATATTGGCTTAGCGAGGTACGGGGATCCATTAGATTATGACGGCGATTTAAAAGCGATTCAGGAACTGAAACGGGTATTGTCGCCCGGGGGCAGCCTTCTTTTTGTAGTGCCGCTAGGCAATGAAAATGTTATCTGCTTCAATGCTCATCGGATCTATTCAAAGGCACACGTATTGGAACTCTTTGCCGATTTCGAGCTAAAAGAATTTTCCCTCATACCAGAACATGAAGAAGACGGGGGACTGGTCGAAAACCCTACGGATGATCTTTTGCAGAAGCAATTTTATGGTTGCGGCTGTTTTTGGTTTTTAAAGAAATAAAAACTGCTATTTTTTATAACAGAATGACCCAACGTGGTGGATGATAGTATAGCGGATTGATCATCGGAATCAATTGATATGCTAGACAAATTTTCCACTACTTTACCATCTTTACCAATTCCCACTTTGTGTAATAATCTTTCAAACTATGAAAAGTAGTCAAATGAAGTAATTTTACATTGCCTTCTTTTATCAACACTCGATATTTATCTTTTTTCTTGGGGGCTATAAAGATCATATAGTGTATTAGTTTCCAACTAAATTGTATGGTAGCTCCTTCTAAATTTCCAGGACGATGTTCATTTTTATTTATTGAGCGCTTGAAATATCTCCATAAAGAGCCGGCTATGTTGAAATCAAGCCACATATTCGCTTCCCTAAATCTTGTAGTGTTAACATAAATCAACTAAACGAATACCTTAATAACCCCAAAAAACCTAATCCCAAATTCCATTCATCTCGGTCATTATCACCGGTGCCCCGTCGGTCACTACGATGGTATGTTCGTGCTGCGCCATAAAACCACCTTTATTTCCCACCACTGTCCAGCCATCATTCAGAGTATTACCATATGTTGAGGCTGTAGTGATAAAGGTTTCAATAGCTACCACTGAATTTTTTCTGAACCTTCGCTTATCAAATCGGTCTGCAAAGTTTAGCAAATCATGTGGATCCTCGTGTAGAGCTCTGCCTATTCCATGACCGCCATAGTTTTTAATGACTTTGTATCCCCGTTTTTTAGCTTCAGTCTCGATCAAATTCCCAATAGCTGCTATTCGCACCCCTCCCTGAATGTGGTTAATGGCTTTCTTTAAGATATCCTTGGAGGCATCAACCAGTTTCTGGTGCTGGTAGATGTCTTCACCCAGTACAAAAGACCCGCCATTGTCTGACCAAAAGCCGTTAAGCTCAGCGGAAACATCTATATTTATTAAATCGCCCTCTTTTAATATCCGCTGATCAGAGGGAATTCCATGGAAAAATTCATTGTTTACACAAATACAGGTCCATCCTGGAAAACCATACGATAAATGCGGAGCAGATTTAGCTCCAAAATCGTTAAGAATTTTAGCGCCGTAATCGTCCAATTGCTTGGTTGTCATTCCAGGCTGGGCATACTCCCTCATTTCTTTCAATGCGCTTGCAACGGCTTCACTCACCTTTTCCATTCCTGTTAATTCAGACTCCGTACTTATTGACATGTAATTTGTTCTTATGCTATTGTTTTAAATAATTGTGGTGTTCAAGTAATCCTGATCACAAAATGTAAATCTACGAAACCATTTTCGGAATTTAAAGAAGACTTTCATTTGGATATCGTTACGTAACATTACTCTAAATCCGATTAGCAACCGAGATGGATAAAGATAACCTACCTGTTTGAGGTGACCTGAAAACCACCACCCATTCTTTTAAAACTACGAATCAGGTTTTCAGCAAGGCGCTATGTTATAATTAAGGATACGGGCACGCAACAAACATTGGGCGAGTGATTGGTCTGAAACGGTCAGGTTGATTTTAAGATAATAAAAAGTATAAGAGTTACAAATTCAAATAATTTTTTAAAGGTGACAAGCAATTAATATATTAATTATGAGTATTATATAATATTATGGTATTTTTTTTCAAAAAAAATAAATTTAACTTTGTTTTACAATAACCTATGGCGTATGTTTGTAGGCAGTAAAATTTATGTGACTATTCTTAGTTGATAAATTTTTAACCAGTTATTTTATGAATTAATAATAGATTTTTTTTAACCAATAATTGTGATCTCAAAAAATAGTTAGATAAATATTACAAAAACCAATTTTTAAGTAAATCATTTCATTTCTGATTTATAAAGAAAGCAATCGATTGCATTTTTTAGAAATTAAATTAAATTTTCGGGATATATATTAACGTTAAAAACATTAACGAACACAAGTCTTGTTTTTTTGATTGCTAAAAGGTTTAAGTAATCTTTTAGATAGTTATGAATATGGTGTTTTTGATTAAACATGGTATTAAACAAATATTATAATTAAAATCCTTTTTTATGAAAATTAAACAAATTAGAAAACGCAGGGATCGTCTCCCTTGGAAAATGCTATTTTGCCTACTTGTTATAGGTATTGGGGGCTGTAAAGATGATAAGCCAGATTCCGCTGAGGCAATTCCCTTTGACCCCTCTAAGCCAGTAGTCGTATCCAATTTCACTCCTGAGTCAGGAGGTAGAGGACAACGCTTAGTTATTTACGGACAAAACTTTGGAAACGACCTAAAAAACGTATCGGTACTGATTGGAGGCAAGCAGGCAAAAGTGATTAGTGTAAGAGGTGAATCACTTTATTGTTTGGTGCCCAAACAAGCCTTTAAAGGTGACGTTGAGGTACGCGTTGGCACTAGTGAAAGGCAGGTGATAGGCAAGGCCGATAAGCTTTTTGACTATCAGCGCAAGTTGGTGGTATCCACTATTATAGGGTATAGGAATGCCCGGGGTGACGAACCTTGGAAGGATGGAAAATTTAAAGATAAGGACGAGAATAAAATGGCCAGCGGGTTTTGGGAAGACTCCTTCATGAAATTTGATCCAAACAACCCAAAACACCTATGGATGGTATTTGATCATAACAATGGACTTTACTTAATTAATTTTGAAGATAGTATCGTCACAAAAAAACGTTCAGATTTTGACCGCCCCCGCAGTATTGATTTCACGCTTGATCACAAATACATGATCATTGCTGAAGACCGTGGCGGTGAGGATGACCGGGCAACCTATCGATTATCACGCGACAGGGATTGGCAGGACAGAGAAATATTGACAACCTACAGGCAGTGTAATGGTGCATCCGTCCATCCCGTGAATGGTGAAATGTATTTCAACAGTTATGAAAAGGGGCAGTTTTTTCGTTTTGACCTCAATAAATATTTTAGCGAAGGATTAGGTCCTAAGCAATACGAAACTTTATTTGTGGTTCATGACCCACAATGGGAATACAAGATCATGATACATCCAACTGGCAACTACGCTTATATTAATGTAATTAACCAAAACTATATTCTCCGTGTTGATTATAATTGGGAAAAAAAGCGATTTAATCAACCTTATTTGGTGGCAGGACAGCTTAAAAGCGGTGGTTATAAGGATGGTGTAGGTTCATCCGCACGGATCAACCACCCTTACCAAGGAGTATTTGTAAAAAATCAGGCCTATGTAGAAGCTGGAAAAACTGATATCTATGATTTTTATTTTACTGACCAAAATAACCATGCTATCCGCATACTAACGCCCGAAGGAAGTGTGACAACGTTTGCAGGAAGAGGAAGTTCAAGTGTCAATCCTGATCCATTTGGATTTGTAGATGGAGACCTTCGGGAAGAAGCGAGATTCAATAGTCCGGCAGGAATTGCCTATAATGAGCAGGAAGGGGCCTTTTATATTGGGGACAAATCAAATCGGCGTATTCGTAAAATTGCCCTTGAAGAAATGGATGAAAGTAGTGTCCCGGATGAACCTGGGGAAACAGGTGATGGCGTTAACAACTAATTATTGAACCATGATAAATAGATTTATTCTAATAGGATTGTTGCTTTTTAGTTCCAATTCAGGTGTATTTGCGCAGGAAACAATAGAAGTAACGGGTGTGGTAGTCGGCGCAAAAAAAGAGCCTTTACCTGGCGTAAGTGTCTTTGTAAGCGACGCTCCGGGCTTGGGTACCACCACCAACGACCAGGGGAGATATAAAATTAAAGTTGAACAATATAAGAAATTAAGTTTCACGTACATTGGATATGAAAAACAAGAAATCCTGGTTAAAGATGCATTGATCATTAATGTCACGCTTAAAGAAGCAGAAACGAGCGTATTGGATGAAGTGGTCGTTACAGGGACCGGCACTCAGAAAAGGTTAACAGTAACCGGCGCCATTACTACGGTCAATGTTGATGACCTGAAATCTAATCCCACTTCGAGCCTGTCAAATGCATTGGCAGGAAATGTACCCGGTGTAATGGCTATGATGCAATCCGGACAACCCGGAAAAAATATCTCTGAATTCTGGATTCGGGGAATATCTACTTTTGGTGGAGGAACCGGAGCATTAGTTTTGGTGGATAATATAGAGCGTGATATTAATGACATAAATATTGAAGACATTGAATCCTTTTCCGTATTGAAAGACGCTTCGGTTACGGCAATTTACGGTTCAAAAGGTGCTAATGGGGTTATTCTAATTACCACTAAACACGGAAAGGAAAGTAAAATTAGCATTAACTTTAAGGATGAAAACATTTACAATACCCGAACCATTACCCCTGAATTTGAAGATGGCGTGACCTACGCAAATCTCCTAAACGAATCGCGCATAACCCGAAATTTTGAACCCATTTATCAGCCAGAAGAATTGGAGATCCTGCGGTTAGGTTTGGACCCCGACTTATATCCGAATGTTGATTGGAAAAAGTTATTGCTGAAGGACGGGGCCATGACTTATCGTGCCAATCTGAATATGAACGGCGGAGGTGCTACTGCCCGATACTTTGTCTCAGGCAGCTACGTAAACGAAGGAGGAATGTATAAAACGGATGAAACGTTAAGGAACGATTATAATACCAATGCCAATTACAAGCGCTACAATTACCGTTTAAATACGGATATCAATGTAACCAAATCTACTGTGGTGAAAGTTGGGGTAGCCGGTTCTCTGGATAAACGGAACAGCCCTGGTTTGGGTGATGGTGATTTTTGGGGGGTACTTTTTGGTTATTCACCTATACGTACTCCTGTCATGTATTCAAATGGTTATGTACCGGCTATTGGCGGAGGCAATCAGACCAACCCATGGGTGGTGGCTACCCAAACAGGATTCAATGAAGATTGGACAAATAGGATCCAGACCAATGTTTCCGTAGAACAAAATTTTGACTTTATCACTAAAGGACTTCGTTTCAGGGGTATTTTGGGTTATGATACAAATAATAGTAGCAGTATCCAACGTCGTAAATGGCCTGAACAATGGCGAGCTGAACGTGCGCGTGATGAAAATGGGAATTTGGTATTCACCCATATTTCTGATCCCCACGAATTGTATCAGGCGAGTACTTCAAGTGGAGATAGGCGGGAGTTTTATGATATGATGTTCAATTATGACCGGAATGTAGGTGACCATAACTTCGGAGCGGTAGCCCGTTTTACCAGAGAATCCCTTGTCCAAACGGTAGCTATCGGTGATGACATTAAGAATGGCATATCCCGAAGAAATCAAGCGTTGGCAGGCCGAGTTACCTATAATTGGAAAAACCGTTATTTTACAGACTTTAACTTTGGTTATACCGGATCTGAAAATTTTGCTACAGGACAACAATATGGGTTTTTTCCGGCAGTTTCCGCTGCATGGAATGTATCAGAAGAGCCATTTATTAAAGAAAATGTAGCATGGATGAATATGTTTAAAATACGTTATTCGTGGGGTAGAGTAGGAAATGACCAATTGGCTGGTGGACAAAGGTTTCCATATCTGTATACGATCTCAGGTGGAGAAACAGGATATCAGTGGGCCGATTTTGGTTTTAATCGATATTATGAAGGTATGCGGTTTAGTCAGGTAGCCTCTCCCTACGTTACCTGGGAAATGGCGACTAAACAAAATCTTGGATTCGATATTTCTCTTTTCCAGGATAAATTCGTTGCCAATTTGGATTTTTTCAACGAAAAACGTACGGGTATATATATGGCAAGGCAGTATCTCCCTGCCATGGTGGGTTTAGAAAGTATTCCAAGTGCAAATGTAGGTGCTGTAAAATCTCGTGGATTTGATGGTCGTTTTGAATACAAACAGAAAATTGGAGAAGTTAACATTACCGCCAGAAGCAACATCACCTATAGCAAAAACGTGGTCCTTGAAAAAGATGAGCAAAATAATGTTTATGGCTACCAGAATGAAGAAGGTTATCGTGTAGACCAAGCTAAAGGACTGGTGTCATTAGGTCTGTTTAAAGATTATGATGACATACGGAATAGTCCAAGGCAAACATTTGGCACCTATCAGCCGGGGGATATTAAGTATAAAGATGTTAATGGCGATGGTGTGATTAACGATGGTGACCGGGTGGCTATTGGTGCGACCAGGAGACCTAACCTTATTTACGGTTTAGGGGCTTCTGCCAGTTGGAAAGGGTTAGATGTCAATGTACTTTTCCAGGGAGCTGGTAAATCTACCTTCTTTACCTATGGAAAAACCGTCTATGTTTTTAGTGAAGGAGAATGGGGTCAGGTCATGAAAGGCGTTATGGGAGATAACCGCTGGATATCTGCGGACATTTCTGGCGATCCTGCTACCGAAAATCCTAATGCCTCGTATCCACGACTGAGTTATGGTACAAACCCAAATAACTTTAGAGAATCAACCTTCTGGCTACGTAATGGTCAGTATTTAAGAATTAAATCGTTAGATATTGGTTATACCTTGCCACAGAGATTAGCCAATCGTATTAAAACTAATAGTATTCGGATTTTTCTGGTAGGTAGCAATTTGATCACGTGGTCAAAATTCAAACTTTGGGACCCAGAATTAGCCAGTCCGCGAGGAGAGGATTATCCACTACCTAAATCTTACACATTGGGCCTAAGTGTTAACCTATAATCTTAAAAGATATGCAAATACAGAAAAATATGATGTTATGGCTTGTGCTGGGCACAACCTTCATCTCTTCTTGTACTAAAGATTTTTTGAAATCCGATCAATATTTTAAGGATCGTCTCACAGTAGATAAAGTATTTCAAAGCAAGGTCTACTCAGAAGAATGGTTGGCGAACGTTTACGATGAATTAAAAGGTGAAAATGCTGATGTTGCCAGCAAAGGTAATACACCACATTGTTTTGCCGATGATATGTATTATGGTGATAGGGATAAAGACTATGATGCATCCAAAAATGAGTTATCGTACAACATGTTTAAACAGGGCCTTTATACCGAAAACGATAAACAGAGTTCATGGACTCAATGTTACAGGGGGATTCGCAACGCTTCTACTTACATTCAGAATATCTATATGAATACGGAAATGAGTGCCGCTGAGATAGAAGACTATCGAGGACAGGCACGCTTTGTGCGAGCTTATTTATATTGGTTGTTGTTGCGTAAGTATGGCCCGATCCCGCTTTTGCCAGATGAAGGATTGGACTATACAGAAAGCTACGACGATCTGGCCATTCCGCGTAATACTTATGAAGAGTGTGCTGAATTTATTAGCAATGAATTGTTGCATGCCGCACAAGAGATGCAGACTTTGGGTATGAGTCGCGGTCAGGACGGATCTGCCCGCCCTACGTGTGGCGCAGCATTGGCTACCCGTGCTAAAGTGTTGCTTTATGCGGCAAGCCCCTTGGCCAACGGAAATAACCAAGGTTTTGCCGCAAAAGTGATTGACGACGTCGGGAAACGTTTGCTTTCTCCCGATTACAAGGAGGAAAAGTGGGCGAAAGCCGCTGCTGCTGCCAGGGATGTTATAGAGCTTGGTGTTTATCAACTCTATTGGACACCTCTTCAGGAAACAGGAGAGGATGCTACTGTTATTCCTCCAAAAGATCATAATTTTTCAGAGAAAAGCTGGCCAAACGGTTGGGCGAATATTGATCCCGCCAAATCATATGCCCAAGTATTTGATGGTACACTGCAAGCATCCGGAAATCCGGAATTGATATTTACCAGGGGAAACAATCAACAGGGGGAAGGCATTGACGCAATGGTAATCCATCAGTTACCACGTTCAGCAATTGGCTGGAACACCCACGGACTAACACAAAAGCTGGTTGACGCTTATTATATGGACAACGGAACGGATGCTCCGGGAAAAGACAAGGAGATTGGACGCGGGAATGGCTCAGAAAGGGTAAGCGGGTACGTTAGTCAAGAAGATTACGATGCCGGTAAATACAGGCCATTAAGACCAGGGGTTTCACTGCAATACGCTAACCGCGAACCCCGATTCTATGCTTCTGTAGCTTATAATGGCAGTTTTTGGACCTTATTGAATGAGTCCCAGGAACGTAATCGTAACCAGCAAATCTTCTATTACCGTAATGATGCCAAGGGCAACGGATTTAACTCTTCGAATGCCTATTGGCTGCGCACTGGCTTCGGTGTGAAGAAATTTGTCCATACGAGCGATACCTATGAGGGGGGCAATAATTCCAAAATTGTACCCAAGGCTGAGCCCGCTATCCGCTATGCAGATATTTTATTGATGTATGCAGAAGCTTTGAATGAATTGGATGGTACTTATAGCATTCCTTCTTGGCGTGGTGGTAATTACTCTATCAGCCGCGACATCAGCGAAATGCAAAAAGGCATTCACCCCGTGCGCATTCGCGGCGGTGTACCCGACTATCCGGCCAGCGTGTACAGCAACAAGAACGCTTTAAGGGAATCCATAAAACGCGAACGTTTTATTGAGCTCATGGGTGAAGGACAACGCTATTATGACTTACGGCGTTGGATGGACGCACCTGTCGAAGAAGCATTACCTATCTATGGTTGTAACGTGCTGATGAGTGAAAGCGATCGGGATCTTTTTCATAGGCCTGTAGCCGAGTGGTCACTCAAAACTACTTTTGCTGATAAATTGTGGTTTTGGCCAATCAGCCATGAAGAGCTCAAAAGAAACAAACGCCTGACCCAGAATCCTGGTTGGACCTATAACGATTAATAAATAGTTCATATGAAAAAGTTAAGTATAAAATTTATTCTGTTTTCGCTGATGATCAGCTGCATATCCTGCAATGACGAATGGAAAAACGAACAATTTAAAAATTATGTTTCCTTTAAGGCTCCATTAGAAAATGAAGGGATTACCAATATCTATATACGCTACCACGGTGACAAAAAGACCGTATTTCAACAACCATTAATAGTCAGTGGGTCTGCTACTAACGAAAAAAGCATGACGGTGCATTTGGCAGTTGATCCGGATACCTTAAATGTGTTGAATTATGAGCGGTACCAAAACCGCGAAGACTACTATTACATAGCGCTTAAAAGTGAATATTTTTCAATTCCTACTACGGTAACCATTAATGCAGGAGAAAACACAGCCTTGATGAACATCGATTTTACCATGAAAGACATTGACTTGGTTAATAAGTGGGTGTTACCTTTAACTATTTTGGATGATCCCTCGTATGATTACTTAGCGAATCCCCGGAAAAACTACCGGAAGGCACTCTTACGCATTAACCCATTCAACGACTATTCAGGTACTTATAGTGGGACAGCCTTAAAAACCAGTATGAAGGGATACGAAAATGAAACGCCGATTGTGAAGGACGAGATCAGAAGCTATGTCGTGGACGAGAATACAATTTTCTTTTATGCAGGAAATATAGATGAAGAGCGGCAAGATCGCCGCAACTATAAAATCTATGCCACTTTTAACAAAACTGGTGGCGTAACTTTTCGGGCCGACAATCCAACCATTAAGTTTCAGGTTAATAAAGATGCCAGTTACACCGTCAATGAGCAAATGGATGCTGTACGTCCTTATCTATTACATCGCTATATTACTATCAATAATATAGAATATAATTATACGGACTATACCATGGTTCCCGGTGTCGGTATTGACTATATTGTATCTGGATCGTTAATTTTAGAACGACAATTAAACACGCAAATTCCGGACGAAGATCAGTCTATAGAATGGTAAGTCGTTTGGGCACATCGACCCAGAACTGTTAAACTAATAAAGCCTCACAACGAATGGATGTGAGGCTTTATTAGTTAGGACTATTTTTATATTAAAGTCATAAAGTATATAAATATTTTTAACATTCCCTATTTTTAGTTGAAATTTTTGTAATTTTGGTTTTAAATCTGGACGATAATGGCAAAACGATACGAAAAAACGGATGAAGAGTTGCTGATATTGATAAGATCTGGAGATATGATCGCTTTTTCTGAGCTTTATTCCAGATATTGGGATATATTATTAGACGCTGCCTACCAAAGGCTGAAATCTGTTGAGGCTGCTGAAGAGATCGTCCAGGATGTATTTGTCAATATTTATATAAGAAGAGAAAGTTTAGATCCGGGCCTTTCTGTAGTAGCTTACCTTAAAACAGCACTCAAGTACAAAATTTACAATGCTTACCGCGATAACCTATTACATCAACAGCGCTTGGAAATGATTGCCTATGAAGGGGGGGGAGCGCCTTTGCGGCCGGATGATGCATATCAAGAAAAAGAATTGCAAGAGCAGGTACAACAAATCGCTGCCGCACTTCCTGATAAGTGCCGTGAAGTTTTTTTATTAAGCCGTTTTGAGCAGCTTACCCAACAAGAAATCGCCGATCGGATGAATATTGCGGTGAGCACGGTAAAAAAACATTTAGGAAAAGCGCTGGCTATCTTCAGGACACATTTCCCCAATAATCGGATAGATATGATCTTTATCATTTTCCTGTTTTTCTTTCGTTTTTAATTTTTTAATTCAGTAAATCAGTAAATTAAAATAATTTTCGTTAATTTTCTTTAGGACACTAGCACTTCGTGGTCAATTAAGTGATTACTATATATGATTCACTGGAATGAATGAGGAAGAAAAACGGATATTGACTTTATTAAATAAGTGTAAGCTAGGTACAGCCAGTGAAGCGGAAACGCGGGAGTTGAATGCTTGGTATGATTCTTTTATTGATGAAAGTAAGTATACCTCAAAATTAGATAAGGATGAAATAAAGCTTTTGCGAGAAAATTTGCGACAACGTATATTTTATGGCATCGGCTATAAAGAGGCAGCCAGCAGGATAAATTACCGGGTTGCAAAGAAACTTTTAAAAGCCGCTTTATTAACTGCTGCAGCTATTTTAGTGGTAATAACTTTTCATCGGTTTTGGCATGGGGAAAAACTGATGGATAAACGACCAGCAAATGTGTTAACTCAGGTGTTGCCGGGCAAGAACCGAGCGTTGTTACGTTTGCCTGATGGAAAAATGCTGAACTTAGATGGCACTAAGAAAGGAATTGTAGTGGAAAACGGTGCCATCACCTATGTGGATGGGTCTATTGTGGCCAATGCAGCTCCTGAAGAACACGTAACGGTACAAGAACTTCTATTAAGCACACCAAGGGGGGGGCAATATAGAGTTACTTTGCCAGATGGTTCCCGAGTTTGGCTAAATGCGGCCAGCAGCTTGAAATACCCTACCGTATTTTTGGGTGGGCAGAGAAAGGTTGAATTGAATGGTGAAGCTTTTTTTGAAGTAACTACAATGAAGGACCGGCCCTTCATTGTGAGTACCAATGGACAAGAAGTTCGTGTTTTAGGCACCTCCTTTAATATTAAAAGCTATTGTGAAGAAAATATTATATATACCACATTGGTAAGTGGGAAAGTATCAGTAATTGGTGATGGCCATAAAAATGAGCAGGTGTTGTTGCCAGGTGAGCAGTCGGTGATGAAAGGTGGTATATTATCAAAAACAATGATAAACCTGGATACTGAATTGGCTTGGAAAGAGGGTCGTTTCAGTTTTGACCATAAAAATTTGCAGGAGGTGATGACAGAGGTAGCCAGATGGTATGACCTTGATGTGGTGTATGAGGGGCGGATACCTGACTTAGCGTTTTTTGGTGGCGTCTATCGCAATAGTGACGTAGGGACGGTGCTCAATATGTTAGAAACTAATGGTATAGGATATAGATTGCAGGGCCACCAGCTCATAATTAAGAAGGCAGTGACTATAAATTAATAGTAATTTTAGAGAAAAGATCATGAAAAAAGAAAGGTATAAAGATCCACCTGTTATATAGGTAGGATGTACACAAAAAGGAGAGTGGTACCAGCACTCTCCCTAGTAGTCCGGATATCAGATTTTATCCTTAAAGAATAAAAAAAAGTGTTAACTATCCAAACCAAACAAATTTAATGATTATTAATTACATTTTAAAAGTGATGAGGTTAAGTACGCTCTTACTTTTCGGCTGCTTTTTGCAGTTAAGCGCCAAAACATATTCGCAAAGTATTTCACTCAAGGGGGCTGGTCTATCATTGATGGACGTACTACAAGAGGTCAGGCAGCAAACCGGTTATGAGGTTTTTGGAAATATCGCTATGTTAACTGATACCAAAACCGTTAGTGTGCAGGCAGATCACATGCCACTTGAAGTGTTTTTATTGAAGGTGTTTAATGACCAGCCTGTGAAATATCGCCTAGTGAATAAAACGATTATGCTTGAAAGGAAACCAACGGCACCAACTTTCATAAGTATTTCAGGTCAGCTGATCAATGCTAGTGATAGAGCTCCGGTTGCTTCAGCTTCCATTCGGGTAAAGTCGTCTCAAATAGGTACCTCCACAGATGTTCAAGGCAAGTTTGCACTATCGAGTTTGCCAGATCATGCGGTATTGGTAATTTCCTCTGTTGGCTTTAGTCCATTAGAGGTGCCAGTCGACAAATTGTTAGCTTTAGCTGATGGTAGCATGGTGTCCTTGGGTGGGTCGGTAGTAAAAAAAGTATCAGGCGGATTTTTAATCGAATTGGCGCCTGCTGTTATTTCGCTTGACGAGACCGTTGTAACGGCATATGGTACGCAAAAAAGGTCTTCAATTTCCGGTTCAATCAGTACAGTGTCTGGAACTGTCGTAGAAAATGAGCCGCACGCTTCGGTAGACAAAATGTTGCAAGGACGGGTTGCAGGTTTGCAATCTGTAGGTGGTAGCGGGCAACCGGGGTCAGCACAGGACATCCGGATAAGAGGTATTGGATCGATCTCGGCAAGCTCTGCTCCGTTGTTTGTGATAGACGGAGTTCCCGTAAACGTCGGCAATATTACGCAAACAGCCACATCGTCAAATACGCTGGCGGGTCTAAACCCCGATGATATAGACAAAATCTCCGTGTTGAAAGATGCATCGGCATCCTCCATTTATGGGTCGCGTGCTGCAAATGGAGTGATCATCATTACTACCAAACAAGGGAAGGCTGGTAGGCCTGTTATCCGACTGGACGCTGAGTTTGGATCTTCTCAAAAAGGATGGATGAGCGATCAAAACAAACCGCTCTCGACAGAACAATGGAAAGAGCTTATGAGCGAAGGTTTGTTGAACAATCCAACAATGGTTGCACAAAATTCACTCACCAAGGAAAATGTCGGAAAATATTTAGATGATACTTACCGCACAAATAATGGGGTAAATACCGATTGGATTGACCAAATCACACGAAACGGCAATCAAGGTCAGCTCAACCTATCTATAGATGGGGGTAGTGACAAATCAACTTATCACATTTCTGGAGGTTACTTTAATCAGCAAGGGGTAGTTTTAGCTTCCAATTTTAAGCGCTATTCGCTAAATATTAATAACACACAAAAAGTTACTGATAGGTTTTCGGTGGGTTCAAATGTAATGGTGTCTCATACAAAACAAGCAGGCCCTAGTAATGGTGGTGCCGATGATAATCCGGTATTAGACGCTTATTTTCTTCTGCCTATGTATTCTCCTCGTAATCCAGACGGTTCAGTAAATATTACGGCTCCTGATTTTCCAGTATCTGGAATTAATAATCCTGTTGCCATTGCTGAGATGGATAACCGGAATGTGGGTATTTTGCACGGCGTAGGCAGTGTGTATGGCGAAGTGAAAATATTGCCTGGTTTTACATTCAACTCAAAATATGGGGTTGACTTTAACTACGCGGAAGAAGATCGCTACTTTAATCCGTACTATGGCGGTTATGTCAATGAAAACGGCGCAGCTTATCGAGCAAATACCCGCTTATTCAATTGGGTTTGGACAAATATGTTTACTTACGATGGCGATCTGGTCAATGGTGATAAACCGCTTCATGCCAATATTAAAGCTGGTTATGAAGCTCAGAAATCATCCACCTATATCAATTCAGTACAGGTATTGGGAATGGTGCCTAATTTAGATATTCAGGTTCCTTCTGCAGGATCTACGTATAAAAGCGTAGTAGGTAACAATAGTAATTATGCTTTTATCTCATGGTTGGGTATAGCTGATTTTACGTATGACAGAAAATATGTGCTGTCAGGAAGTTTTCGACGGGATGGTTCTTCCAGATTCGGAGCTAACAACCGGTATGGAAATTTTTGGTCAGTAGGTGGGGCTTGGAACATGGATCAAGAAAGCTGGATTAAGGAATGGAATGTATTTGATCTGTTAAAGCTACGTGGCTCTTATGGGGTAAACGGCAATGCAGGTATTGGCGACTATGATTGGCGGCCATTATATGCTTATTCATCTGCCTATAATTATATAGATGAGAATGGTAGTGCCCCAATAGTAGTAGGCAATAACAACCTTACCTGGGAGATTAATAAGCCACTTGATGTAGGATTGGACGCGTCAGTTTTCAAATCGCGTCTTAATTTGACACTCGATTGGTATTCCCGGAAAACAACCAAACTACTATTGGCACAACCGCTATCACTCACCAGTGGTTTTGGAAGTTTTTCAAATAATATTGGATCTATGAAGAACTCGGGTATTGAGTTGGCATTGTCAGGAACACCTTTGATCATTGGTGATTTTAAATGGGAGGCTAATTTTAATATTGCTCATAATGAAAACAAGATTTTGAAACTGGTGGATGGGGCAGATCAGGTTTCAGGCGTATTTATTAGACGGGAAGGGCAAGATTTTCAGTCGATCTATGTGCCAAAATGGGCTGGTGTGGATCCAGATAACGGAAATCCACTTTGGTATAAGGATAAAATGATGCAGGCTACGACCAGCAATTACAATGAAGCAACTTATATGATCATAGGTTCCGCATCCCCGAAGGTCTTCGGAGGGTTTGGATCGGTGTTTTCATATAAAGGACTCAGCCTTGACGCCCTATTTTATTATAATTTTGGTAATTTGGTGACAGACAAATATGCTAAATACACCCAGTCTGATGGTGCTAATCCAACTTTTAACAAGGTTACCAGCCAACTGGACAGATGGCAAACCCCTGGTCAGGTCACTAATGTGCCAAAATACGTTTATGGTGGCAATATGGCTTCAAATTCTACCTCAAGCAGGTATTTTTATAAAGATGACTATATCAGACTTCGCAATGTTTCATTGGGATACAAATTTTCTGCTTCCTTATTGCGTAAAGCCGGCATCAGTTCGGCTAAATTATATGTGCGTGGGACCAATCTGTGGACTTGGGTAAAAGATAAGAATTTACCTTTTGACCCTGAAATGTCTGTATCAGGCAGCACAAATTTTGAAGTCTATATTCCCAAAACCTATACGATTGGGGCAAATTTAAGTTTTTAACAAATAGCGGTTGAGATATGTATTTAAAATATTTTTTTCTAAACGCAACCAAAGGTTTACTTCTTTTAAGTATTTGCCTGGGCATGGTTGCCTGTTCAAAAAGTTTTCTGGATCAGAAACCGTACACATCGGTCACTCCGGCTGATGCGTTAGATAGTAAAGCGGACATCACCATTGCCCTGAATGGGGCCTATGCAGGTCTAAGGGATGTGAGTCTTTATGGAAGAACACTGATGGTTTTTGGAGATTTGTATGCAGACAATGTTTACACATCCATTAAAAACTCTGGTAAGTACGTGTCTTTTGATAATTACAATGTATTTCCCAATGACGGTGACTTTACAGGTATGTGGAGTGTGGCATATAACACCATATTACGCGTTAATAACATTATCAATGCTCCTATAGACGAAGCAGATGTGGATCCATATAAAGGGGAGGCTTATGCTTTAAGGGCGCTAATGTATTTTAACCTGGTCAGGATCTTTTCCAGGCCTTATACAGAAGACCCATCCTCAGCTGGTGTGCCCATTGTGCTGACCTATAATCCGGATCTAAAACCATCAAGGAGCCCTGTAGCAGATGTGTATGCCCAGATCATTAAAGATTTAGATATGGCAGTGTCTCTCCAGTCACCTTATCAAAATTCGGCCCGCTTTTCTGTGTATGCAGCCAAGGGTCTCCAGGCAAAAGTATATCTATATATGGGGGAATACCAGAAAGCATTAGACCTAGCTAAAGATGTGTTGACTAATAGCGGTTTTTCTTTATTAAAGGCGGCCGACCTGCCAGCATATTGGGCAAATCCGACCTACAATGGAGCTAATATAAAGCGGGAGACTTTGTTTGAGGTGGATGCCAATGCTGTGCAGAATATTTCTTTTAACGAAATAGCTTGCATCTATAATCAAAACAGTGCTGGAGACTTATTGGCCAGTGATGGTTTGTATGCTTTGTTTGGAAGTGGCGACGCGCGACAGGTTTTGTTTAAACAAGGGGTGAGGCAACAAGGGGAAACAAAGGCGGTGCTGATTGAAAAGTACCAGAATTACACAGGCGATTTTGATAACAAAAAAGTCTTGCGCCTGTCGGATGTTTATTTAATAACGGCCGAATGCTATAACCGCTTAGGCAATGATTCCCAAGCTCGCACGGTATTGAATGAATTCATGACTGAGCGGGATGCAGCTCATACCTACAATTCTTCAGGAAATTCCCTGTTGAATGACATCTTAACGGAACGGCGTAAGGAACTCGCTTTTGAGGGTGATCGTTATTTCGACCTAAATAGGCTTAAGCAAGATGTAAACCGTAGTGGTGGAAACTATTCGGTCATGGAATTACCATTTACTGACTACCGTCGTATTGGCCCGATCCCAAAAACTGAGCGGGATGCTAATAAGAATATTGCACAAAACCCAAGTTACGCCGAATGATGATAAAAAGAGTTTTTTTGATTGGTTTCCTGCTGGTAAATTGCATGGGAAACCGATTGTTGGCCCAACTTATGGCTAAAAATTTAACAGGAAACTGGTCTTTAGTAAAAGATTCAAGTACGTTCCTTTCTTACTTTTCCGGATGTGAGCTAAATTTAAATCAAGATAAAGATTCATTAGGAGTATCTTGGAAATGGTTGTCTTCATCACCCCACATAGATGCCTATACCTTACCCTTAAATGGGCATGAGCAAACTTATTTAATTAAAGACCGGGTATGGCCCTACGAGAATTTTATGGGCATCTCTTATATCCCAGGCTCCACAGGCAAGGCATCGTTCCTATCAGGAGCATATGCCGGTCATTTTGAAATACGAACACGTTATGAAATAAGGTCGTCCCAAGGAAAAAGTTGGATGACATGTAAGGACGTTTATGCCTTATCGGCCGATGGGCAGTCTTTAACAGTCAATCATTTTCGCAGTGACAGGTCTGCACCTGTTAACTATGTATTTCGTAAGGTTGGTAGCAAATTGGCCTATGTACATCAAATGAAGAACAATTGGAACCTAAAGGAAGGGGTTCCGGAGAATGCGTTTTTTGTAAGCTTACAAGGAGTAGTAAATAGTTCAGCAGCAAAGCTCTATTTGGAATATCCCAAGGATTGGGAGTATAAAGAAACCAATTCCTTACAAGGTTTTTATGAGCGCCGGTTAGATTATCATTTTCTGCCCATAGAAACTGTTAAAAAAGCATTGGATCTTTTTTCTGCTGAGCTTAAAGGATACATCATTTGGGATGAGCAATCCAGGGCATCGTTATGTGTAGCTTTTACTTTAGCAGGGCTAGAACAGGCTGTAGTGGTTACACCCGATATGATACCTTTGATGGAATCGTATCACCTGCCTTTGGTTAAGGATTTTGGTGGACAATTTATTGGCAAGTCAGACGAGGAAATCTTTCGTTGGGCTTTCCATACTTATGGCGATAGCTGTAGCAAAGACTTTATCGTTTGGATGGGGGGAGCGGATGGTGATCAGATCATGCCGGGCATTGCCGATTTTGGAATAGCCAAGCATGCATTTTTCGCTGATCTTTCTACGGCACCTAAAGATACGCAGGAATATAAACTTGCTGATTCGCTCATGGGTATAATGAACCGCTTTGCCTTGGTCATGGGCTGGCATAGTTATGGAAAAGATCTCGAACGGAATTACGTGACTTTGGCATCAAAACACGGTTTGCGGGTAGAAGGATTGAATACCTTTCCTAACCTAAGTTTTACAAGTAAAACTCCGCCATCGGCCGATTTTACATTTAAAAACAATCATCAAGTCGTCAAGATAAATCGTATGTGCCAGAGAAGAAAGTTTATATTGCCTGTGTACAAACAGATGGACTTGGGCTTGGCTCCTGGAACAGCCCACAGCGGGGATCTATCCCATATGCTTGGGAAGTGACGATCAACTGGTATTGGATGGCACCCGTGTTATTGCAATATTACTATGAGAACGCCACTCCAAACGATTATTTCTTTGGTTCGTTATCAGGCCCTGGATATATGTATCCTAAGGCAATACCCGATTCCTTATTCTCACCACTTATGCATATTGCGGATACCTTGTGTAAAAAACTTGACCTGAATGTGTTTGAGACCATGGACTATTCAGAAGGAAGTTCAGGGACAGGAAATAATGACTTGCCACGAAAACTAGTGGAAAAATATTTTACTGCCATGCCAGATATGCTTGGAATACTCAATGGGTATGCACCTTCTTATACTTTTGGGGAAGTAAAAGGCAAACCGTTTATTTCTTACGATTACTATTTGGATGAGTCTAAGCCAGAGAAAGATGCGGTTGATGATCTAAATGAACTTATTGCCATCAATAGCAAAAAGCCCTATTTTCTGGCTTTGCATATACGGGAGTGGAATGATATAGATCGGGTAAAGCGAATATTGGATAAGGTAAAAGGTGAAAAAGAAGTAGTTTCACTGGACGTGTTTTTAAAGTTAGCGGCAGGCAAGTCGAATTTTGAAGAGCATTACCTTCCCCCATCCAAATAAAAAAGGTTATGGTTAAGTGAAAAGGCAGGTTCCTCATAAGGAATCTGCCTTTAACTTTTAAACCGGCTCTATAAACAACTGCTTATATTGTGGGTATTTTTGTTGGACCTGTTCACGGATATCGTGAATGAGCGTAGATAGATTCTGACTGTCCAGACCATCTGCAAAATGGATCTTCAGGATAAGTATTACTTCTTGGGGCCCTAGGTACATGGTCATAGGGGCAGCGACTTGTTGTACCTCGGGATGACTCAGAGCGATGGCAGTCACCTCAGTGAGTTCCTCAGCAGAAGCACTTTCGCCCATGAGCAGGCTGCGGCTTTCACGCACAAGAATGATGGCGACACTGGTAAGCAACAGCCCAATAAGCACCGATGCAATACCGTCCAATAGGGGGTTATGCAGTAATTGGCTAAGCAGGATCCCGAAAAATGCAATTAGAATACCGATTACATCTGCTGCATCTTCAAACAATACCACAAAAGTGGATGGGTCTTTGCTGTCTTTGACCGCTCTCCAAAACGGGGTTTTACCCCGCTCGACACGAAATTGCTTCCACGCTGTGATCAAAGAAATGCCATCAAAAATAAAGGCAAAACCAAGGACTGCATAGTTCCAAATAGGTTTTTCCATCGATTCCGGATGCCGCATGTGCTGAATGCCTTCATAAATGGACATCCCTCCGCCGAGGGCAAAAAATAACAGCGATACCACAAATGCCCAAAAATAAATTTCCTTTGCATAACCGAAAGGCCGCTTGGCATCTGGTTTTTTTTGACTTTTGCGGATGCCCAACAACAATAGGATTTCGTTGCTCGTATCAACCAATGAATGAATCCCCTCAGAGGCCATAGCAGAGCTGCCGGTGATGCCTGCGGCGGTCAACTTGACGATGGCAATGGCCACATTGGCGCCAAAGGCCGTATAGATCGCCGTCGTTGGAGTCTTGTTTTTGTTGTTCATCTTTGCACGTATTTCTTAAGAAAAGGGGCCGTCCGGCTCTTTGCCGAGAGGGCTACCGCTGCGGGTGTACCTTGAGCGACAACCTGTCCTCCTTGAACGCCAGCACCCGGACCCATGTCGATCACCCAGTCGCTAGCTGCAATAACATGCATGTCATGCTCTACCAGTATCACCGTATTTCCTTGATCAACAAGTGTTTGCAGTTGAATCAATAATTTCTCGACATCAAAGGGGTGCAGTCCGGTAGTCGGTTCATCCAATACATATAAACTTTGCCCGTGCTGTACCCGTTGCAGCTCAGTAGCCAGCTTGATGCGCTGTGCCTCGCCTCCAGAGAGTTCGGTAGCAGGCTGCCCGAGCCTAAGATAACCCAGTCCAACCTGTCGCAATACATCGAGGCTTCGGCGAATGGTGGGGGTATCTGCAAAGAATGCCCAAGCGCCATCCACGGTGAGCGCCAATACCTCTGCGATGTTTTTACCCTGGTATTGTATCTCCAATGTTTTCTCATTATAGCGCGTGCCGTGGCAGGTAGGGCAGGGGCTGTAAACGCTGGGCAAGAACAAGAGTTCCACCATCACAAACCCTTCCCCTTCGCAATGCGGGCAACGCCCTTTGGACACATTGAACGAAAATTGTCCAGGGTCATAGCGTCGTTTCTTAGCCTCAGGTGTGGCAGCAAAAAGCTTGCGCACTAAGTCAAACAATCCGGTATAGGTAGCCAGGTTTGACCTGGGTGTGCGTCCAATTGGTTTTTGATCGACCACTACCAAGCGTTTGATGGCATCCAGACCCGCAGTGATGCTGCCACTGGTGGTCTCCACGGTTTCTTGTTCCAGTCCGGGAGGATCTTCGGATGTTTCTGCAATCAGGGTTTGCCCCAGTTGCCCAGCTACGAGCTCCACGACTATTTGGCTTACCAAGCTACTTTTGCCAGATCCGGAAACACCGGTCACACTGGTCATGATGCCTAAAGGAAACTGAACGTCGAGTGCATTTAAATTATTCCTACTAATGTTTTCCAGGGTTAACCAACCAGCAGGTTTCCGCTGCCTTGAACTGACCACCTGGCTACTGGTATGCAAATATTGTTGAGTGACAGATCCCTCCACCTGGTTTAGTCCTTTTAAAGGCCCACTATATAAGATCTGGCCACCCTCTTCGCCTGCAGCAGGCCCAACATCAACGATCCAGTCTGCATGCCTAATGACGTCTAGCTCATGTTCTACCACAAAGAGCGAATTTCCCGAAGCCTTAAGCCTGTCTAAGGCCCGGAGCAGTGCTTCGGTATCAGCAGGATGCAACCCTGCAGAAGGTTCATCCAAGACATAAACAACACCAAAAAGGTTTGATCTTACTTGTGTGGCGAGCCTAAGTCGTTGTAATTCTCCCGGAGATAGGGTAGGGGTACTTCTATCAAGGCTGAGGTATCCTAATCCAAGATCGAGCAATACCTCAAGGCGGCTCTGAATATCCTGGGTAATGATCTGAGAGACCGATTTGCCACCTTTTGTATAAGGTGTAAGTATTTTGGAGAGCCCTTCTAAGGGAAGTTTGGCCATTTCGGCAATATCCAGTCCAGCAAACTTAATGGAAAGGGATGCTTGTTGCAGCCGCTTGCCATGGCATGTTGGGCACTCCATGCTCAGCATATATTGCGAGACCCTTTTTTTCATCAGTTGGCTTTGCGTATTGGCAAAGGTATGCATCACGTAGCGTCGTGCACCGGTGAAAGTGCCCATATAGCTGGGTTCCATCCGTCGTTTGAGCGCCTCCTTTACCTGCAAAGCATTGAAGCCCGAATAAACGGGCACCACGGGTTGCTCATCGGTGAATAAGATCCAATCGCGATCTTTTTTAGATAGGTCTTTCCAGGGTTTGTCTACATCATAACCCAGCGTCATCAATATTTCACGTAGATTTTGTCCTTGCCAGGCACTTGGCCATGCAGCTATGGCCCGTTCCCGAATGGTCAGGGTATCGTCTGGAACCATCGATTTTTCAGTGACCTCATAAACTCTGCCTAATCCATGACACTTGGGGCAAGCACCTTCAGGCGTATTTGGCGAAAATGCTTCCGCATAGATGATACCCTGCCCTTTTGGATAATCGCCTGCTCTGGAATAAAGCATACGTAATAGATTGGACAGCGTGGTCACACTGCCTACGGATGAACGCGTGCTGGTTCCGCCACGCTGTTGCTGCAACGCAACAGCTGGCGGCAAACCTTCAATCTCGTCCACCTCAGGAATAGCCATCTGGTTAAATAGGCGTCGCGCATAGGGTGAAACAGACTCCAGGTAGCGGCGTTGGGCTTCGGCGAAAAGGGTGCCAAATGCCAAAGATGATTTGCCGGATCCGGATAAGCCCGTGAAAACTACCAATGCATTTCTGGGAATCTCAAGGCTTACATTCTTCAAATTATTTTCACGTGCCCCACGTACGCTAACAAACCCATTTTTCTCCATAACTATTGCAAATATACAAAAAGCAATCCTTGCATGTTAATGTAACAAAAGCATAAATGGGATGGTTAATAAGCTAACAAATATGAGCTGATTTATTACTTAAGCACCTTTTCGAAAAGCGCCCGAATGCGTTTATCTGACGGTCGGGGAGTATTAGCGTCTACGACTTTTCCCTCCGGGTCGAGTAACACAAATCGAGGGATCTCTGTCATATTAAACTTTCCGCTGAAAATTTTGTTGTTGGCTTCGTCCACCCACAGTTGTTTGCCTTTCATATGGTGGCGAGCCACAAAATCTTTCCACTTTTGTTTGTCTTTTTCTTTATCGACAGAAATGCTGGCAAATACAATGTTTTTATCTTTATAATCTTGTTGTAGCTGTTCTAGGTGGGGAATCTCGGCTACACAGGGTCCGCACCAGGTAGCCCAAAAATCCAGATAGAGGTATGTTCCTTTGAGATCGGACAGTGCCAGTGGTGTGCCGGCGGTATCGCTCAGGGCAACAGCAGGAGCGGGACTACCTTCAAGCATGCCTTCCATTTTTTGGTATTTGGTCCTGACGAGTTTGGCCAGTTCAGGGTAAGGACAGCTCGGGCCAAATCGATCGTAGAGCTTCTTCTTGAAGTTGCTCCCCAGAGCCCAGGCCTGATATTCGTACAGTGGCCTTCCGGAAAGTTTTTCTGTGATGTAATCAAAGTAATCATCATCGGTGCCGGTTAGTTCATAAGCTTTTTTTAAATAGGTATTCAGAAAATAGAAATAAGCGATGCCTTTGTCTGTCTTGGAAAGATCCACTTCCACGCTGTCCATAAATTGATAGTAGCGGTCTGGGGCTTTATAAGGTTTTTTGCTATACATTTCACGCATTTCCGGATAGATAATTCGGGCCACGGCGGCGTCATCCAGTATGGTCTGCCGGCTTACGTGGGCCAGATGCTGGCTTAAATGATGTGTTTTCTCAAATGCCTGCAGAAAAGCCAGGCGCTCCTGCTTCCGTTTTTCAACGTAGGCAGTGTAGATTTCTGGAGGGTAATAGACATATCCGTAGTAGTTTTTGAGAACACGGTCTCTATATTGATTAAAGGTAACATCTTCCCGGTTCAGGTACACACTATTATCGCTAAGCGGCCCGCTAATTTGCAGACTTTTGTCAAAATGGGCCAAGTCCAGGTTGAACGATTGGTGGCCTCCGGGTACGAGATAAAAATAGGCCAGCTTCTTGTCGTATCCTTCCATAGTGGCCGTACTGTCTGTACCGTCCGCTTTTGGGATGGTGTAGACCTCGCTAAACGGAGTTACGGTAAATTCTAGAAATAATCTAGCAGGACTATTAATAGTTATTTTTAAGGTAAAGCGGCCTTCATCATCAACAGGTGTAGTTACTTTTTTGGGCGGTTCCAACAGGGCGTATTCCTGGTAGGTTACAGTGATGGTTTTGTCTTTATAGCCCTTTAGTTTTCCCGAAAAAACGGCGGGCCGTTCTCCGGCCCGGGCTCCTGTTATCAACAGGAGCCAAAGGGTGGAAAACAGTAGGTGTTTTTTAACTATCCGTTTCATGTGAATCCAGATTAATTTTGAGTCAGATTTGGGTTGCTCAGGATGGCATCTTCGGGTATGGGTAAATAAATGGCTTTTGATTGCCAACCTGTCTTGACCGGTCCCAGTACATCATCTGCCCGCGTTTTGGAGGCATCCCCTCCCAGGCTAGGCCAGCGGCGCAAGTCATACCAGCGGTGTCCCCACTCTGCAAAGAGCTCTATGCGGCATTCCTGTTCCAATGCCGCTTTTACTGCATTGGCACTCGAGGTGGGGTCTATGCCCTCCAAACCTGCACGACTGCGGATGGCATTGAGGTCTTCAATAGCTGCAGACAGCTGACCTTGGTTTAGGCGCGCTTCTGCACGGATGAGATATTGCTCCGAGAAACGCAGGATCATAGAGTACTCCTGAACGGGAGTGACGTTTGAACGGATTTTATACTTGTGAGGGTAATAATAAGTAGTATCTCTCCCTGCACTATTTTTTGTAGTATAACTGCCCACCCAATTAGTTTTGCGTAGGTCGCCAGTTTGAAAAGCATCCCTGAGTCCGTTTGGTACTAGTCGAAAATAAGGTGTAGAGGTGGTCGAAACCGGCACGATCAGAAAACCCTCCCATGTATTTCTACCTCCGGAAGTATTAATGGCCTGAAGCTGCCATATGGCTTCGTCACTATTGATGAGGAATACCTTATCTAACTCGGTTTTATCCATCAGCCGGTATTGGCTGTTGCTAATAACTTCGGAAGCTTCACTTTCTGCCAAGGCCCATTGTTTGGTATAAAGGTAGGTACGGGCCAATAGTGCGCCGGCGGCTGCTTTATTTGGCCGGATGTGTTCACCACCCGCATCTACCTTGTCGCCGGAAGGATAGCCGTCATACAATTTGCTCTTGGCATCCTGCAAGTCTGCAATGATGCTGGCATACACATCTGCCGAAGGGGTACGGGGGAGGGTGTTATTTTTTTTGTAGTCGGTATCCAGAATCAGCGGAACATCGCCAAAGTTGTTTACCAAGTAGAAATAGAGAAAAGCGCGGATAAATTTGGCTTCTCCCAATAGTTGGTTTTTGAAGGGCTCTGTAACACCTGTGGCTAGAGCTAATCCTTCTATGACTGCATTGGCTTGATAAATATAAGAATAAGGTTGAGCCCAGAGTGTGCTGACAAAAGAGTTGGATGGGCGCACTGCATTGTTCTTAAATTCATCGTAGGCTGCATAAGCAAAGGAATAACCAAACTCATCGGCCTCCATGGCAGGCAAAACTAATGAAAGCACGTTGGCAAACTCATAGTTTAGCTGATTCATACTGCTGTAGATACCGACTACAGAGGCGGTGGACGTCTTATCATCAGAAAAGGCCAAAGCGCTTGATATTTCATCCTTTGGCGTACCAGGATCGACAAATTTACTGCAGGAGCCTAGCAAGACGAGTGCAATGAATATAAGAATATATGGGGAAGTCTTCATGATCTTTCAAATGTTAGTAGGTGAAACGGATACCGGCATTATAATACTTAATAGGCGGCACGACTGTGCCCTGGGTTTCCGGGTCAAAACCTTTATATTTGGTGATGGTAAATAGGTTCTGTCCTTGAACATATAAGCTGAGCCGCTGGGTTTTCAATACATGCAGTACATCGGTGAGGTCATAGCTGATCGTCAAGTTTTTTAACCGTATATATGAGGCATCTACCCAAAGCGCATCTGAATGGCGATACAAGTCATTATAAACAATATATGCTTCATCAGTAGATGATTGGGCTGCTCTAGGTACGTCGGTCACATCATTGGGTTGTTTCCAACGGTCAAGCGCCCACGTATCAAAATTCGAAACAATGCCCAGTGAATTAGCTGCGGAATAACCTGCATTCAGTGCATCGCCTCTTTGTTTAACAAACTGTAAGAGGAAATTTACTTCCAGTTTTTTATACCGGAAGGTATTCGTAAGACCGCCATAAAAGTTGGGCATCCGGCTACCCATTACATATTGGTCTGCCCATTCCGCGTTTACTTCGCCATCTCCACTAAGATCGGCAAATTGAGCTACACCAGTTTGTGGATCTACTCCGGTAAATTTGTAGCCAAATTCGATATCCAATGGCTTCCCAATAGCATATTTATCCTCGAGCCCTGACCCCTCGAGCCCAGGATATTTAATCAATTTATTGCGCGAAATGGTTAGGTTAGCAGAAGTATTCCATTCAAAATAGTTGCTATGGATGTTAGTACTGCTAATTTCAAATTCCCACCCTTTGTTATGCACCAATGCCGGTAAATTGGCTGTATAACCGTTAAAACCGGTTTGTGGACTTAACGTATAATTGATCAACTGATTGTCTGACCGGTTGAAATAGTAGTTAATATTGACATTGAGACGGTTTTCCAAAAAGCCCAATTCCAAACCGCCTTCCAGTTTTCGGTTCCGCTCCCAGCTATAATCAGGGTTAGCAAGGCGCGAAGGAGAGAACCCCGTGATGCCATCATACGGATAGTTTACCAAGCTCCAACTATCCAGATATTGGTAATCGCCTATTTGGTCGTTGCCAGTGGTTCCATAGCTTCCGCGTAATTTGCCGAAGCTAAGAAAAGATAACGCATTTTTGATGCCGTTTTCTTCAGAAAATACCCAAGCAGCACCAACAGCAGCAAAATTACCAAATCGCTTATTTGGACCAAAGCGCGAAGAACCATCACGCCGAAAACTAGCATTTACAATGTATTTACTGTCCCAGTTATAGGTTGCCCGGGCAAAAATTGCCTGGTACCTGTATTTACTATAGTTTGTACGTTCGGTGCGTACGTTGGTAGCTGCTCCAATATTTTCGAGTTGTGCATCCGTGGAATAGTCCGTGCCTATGAGCCATTGTCCCACCAGAATCTCCTGTTGCCAGGTACCACCAAGAAGTAAATCGAGATTGCCTTTATGACCCAACTTCAAGTTGTATTTAGCTTGCGGCTCGATACTGTAACTCGAATTTTGGCTATTGCCATAGTCACCTTCACTGGAAGCCGCTGTTTGCGGGTTAAAACTGGCGAGTGGAAGTGTTCTGACCTGATCAAAATGGGTATTATTGTATCCAATACTGGCTGAGAGGTCCAGTCCCTTGATGGGGGTATATTTAATTACGCTGCTGGCTAGTAAAGTTTTGTTATGCGATTGTTGGTTGCGGAGGAATAACGCCATTGGGTTTTGACTGTTGGCATACCAATAATAGCTTCCATCTTCGTTATAGATGGGCATATTAGGGGGTAGGTTATAATATTGGGTCAGATCGGTCGCTAGCCCATGATTCAAATCACCCGTATAATTGGCCGTTGCAGACACGCTGAATTTCTGATCAGGTGTACTATGCGCTACGGTAAGCATGCCTGATCCCTTTTTATATCCATAATCATTTCCCTGTACGGTCCCTTCATTTCGAAAAGTGCCGCTAAGCAAAAATGTGGTAAGGTCAGAACCTCCGGATACTGAAAAGTTAGCCTCCGTCAGTTTGGCGCTATGCCCGATGAGTTTGTCTTGCCAATTTGTATACGCCTTTTGATCCCAAACATACAGATCGGCAGTTTCAGGATCAGGAGTAGTTCCTGAATTTTTATAAGCCTCTTTGCGGAGGTCTAAATATTGAGCCGTATTCAGCATATCCACTTGGTTAGTTACCTTTCCGGCTCCGGAATAAACATTAAAATTAACTTGAGTTTTGCCGCCCTTACCTTTTTTTGTCGTAATGAGAATAACTCCATTAGCACCTCGCGAACCATATATAGCAGTTGCATCTGCATCTTTCAGCACGTCTATCCGTTCGATATCAGCGGGGTTTATGCCGCTCAGTGGGCTTTGTTGCCCATTGTCGCCGGTGAATTGATTGAGCGGTTGAGAAAAATAGGGGATGCCATCGATAATGTAAAGCGGGTCATTTTTGCTTTCGCCATTTGGATTGATGGAGTTCAGTCCGCGCAATCGTACGGTAAAAGCCGATCCGGGTAATCCATTGGTACTATTGATCTCCAAGCCGGCTACCCGCCCCTGCAAGGCCGATAACGGGTCATTGATGGGAGCATTGGCAATGTCTTTACTGCTGATGCTCGCGGTGGTACCTGTACTTACCCTTCTACTGCTGGTTCCATAAGCAATAATGGTTACTTCATCCAGCTTGCCATAGTCGGGCTCCAGCACGATCTGAAATTGTTTGCCGGCCAATTCATTATAGGTCAGTTCGCGCGTTTGGTAGCCTATGAAACTAAAAACCACCGTGGCATCACTGCTTTTGAGTTCCAGGCTATACGTACCATCCGCGTTGGTATTGGTGAAGTTTTGAAGTCCTTTTTCACGCACGGTTACCCCGGCGACAGGTTGTCCAGTCTCATTGACCACCTTTCCCGTCGTTGTGACCTGCTGAAAGAGGTGCCTCTGCTTATCTGGATGGGTAGCCTCTTCGTCGGAGGCCATTCCTTTTTTAAGGATTACGGTATTTTCTACTTGCTCGTAGGTCAGTCCAGTGCCTTTTAGCAGGGATTCC
This sequence comes from bacterium A37T11, assembly GCA_900109895.1. GTDB lineage: Bacteria > Bacteroidota > Bacteroidia > Sphingobacteriales > Sphingobacteriaceae > A37T11. Next base: position 236,922 of record FOBR01000006.1, on the reverse strand, counting down.
AATACCTGTTGCATTGGCTTGCTCGTGGCAGAGAGTGTTATGTTTGAAAAAGGCACCACATCACTGCTTTTATACGTAAAGCGTATGCTGGACTGTTTCTCCAGCTGCTTTAAAGCATCCCTAAAGCTGCTATTCTTCGCCTCGAGCGTAGCAGTAACGCGGCTGAGTGCCTGCCCCGATAGACTATGGGCGGCTAGCATACTGCTGATGGTTAAACATATGGACAGTAAAGAGATCTTCATGAGCAAGTTCCTGTTAGCTAGCAGGGATAACATGAGCCGGAATATTATTTTTCGGGCATAAATGTTCACTTCCCTGCATTTAGTATTTTTTAAATGCATAGTTTTGAATGATTTTATAATTCTTACACGTTTTATGGAATCCTTTTGCCGCTATCGGGGTCCAGCCGGTGGCGGCTACTTTTTTCTTCTGCTGTGATCTTACATAAGCCTTTTTTTTAATGAATGATATATATAGAATCTTGTTTTGTTAATTTTTTGTCCGTAAGCTTGCAGAGGATGTTCAGTACGCTGGAGGCGCCGGCACTTCTCAGGAACGAGATTGTGATGCGCTCTTGCTTCAGGCTGCTATCTGCCAGTGTCACGTGCGCACCATATATCCGCTTCAGGTCTTTGACGACCATTTCAATGGGCTCGTCTTCGTAGTCCAAATACCCGTCTTTCCAGTTGCCCGCTATTTTGGTACTTAGTATGCGTTCCTCAGTATGTGCTTCCGGTAGTTTTGTCGTCACGCTAAATTCCTGATTTTTGACCAGCGTGGCCAGTACCTGGCTGCGTTTACTGATCTTGACCTTGCCTAACTTCACCGCCACCACCACCCGGTCCATATCCGGATAGGCTTTAATATTAAAGGAAGTGCCCAAAACGGTCGTGGTGATGTCGCCTGTGTGGATAATGAATGGTACTTTATCGGCATGTTTTACCTCAAAGTAGGCTTCTCCCTCCAAATTAATTTCCCGGGTTTCCCCGTCAAAGCGTTCAGGGTACTCAAGCTTGCTGGATGAATTGATCCATATCTTGGTACTGTCGCTGAGTAAAACGTATTTGTTCTCATCTTTGGCGGCCATCTTGATGACCTCCTCATATCGGGCTTTATTTGTATGGCCTGGCCCGGGGCGTAAAAAGATAACGGCGCTGACCAGTAGCAGTACCGCCGCTGCAAAGGCGGCATATAGCCTGATGGACGTACCGATTTTAGAGGGTAGGGTTGGTAGATTCAGTTTGCCCTGCTCGTCTACATAACTCAATGAGGGATGGGTTCTCTTTAACTCGTCATAAAGTTCTTTGATATGCCCGGCTAGTTCCTCGTTGCTGGATGCGTCCCGTACTAAATGGAAAAATTCTTCCAGTTCCGGGCGGGTGGCCAGGTCATGGACGTATTGATGGAATAAGTAACGTACTCGTTTTTTCCGGTGCATCATATTAGGAAGACGTTTGAAAAACGGGAGTGTCCTATTGGAAGGGAAAAATATTTTTTAAAACGTACCTGATGGATTGAAGGGAAGAGGATACTTGGTTTTTGACCGTGTGGCGAGAGAGACTCATCTTGTCTGCGATCTCCTGATAGTTATATCCTTGCTCGCGCAGCAGATAGATGGCTTTACGCTGCGGGGGTAACTGATCAATAGCCCTGGCCAGGACGTCTTGGAATTCTTTAAGCTCTACACCAGGGTCCGGGGCCTGGACTACCCCTTGCATAGCCTCCCAAATGGCTTGTTTGAGCCGCTCATCGGTAGCGGTCTTGCGCAGGAAGTCCATGACTTTATTTCGTGTGAGCGTATATAAGAAGGCTTCCATGTTTTCGATCTCATGGATCTGGCTGCGCAATTCCCATAATTTCAGGAATACATCCTGCAGGATGTCGCCGGTGGCGACGGGATCTTTGCAAAGTTTGAGGGCTAGCTGAGAAAGGGGTTTTTCGTAGGACCTGAAAATATCGGTGAACAGCAAATGCAACGCATCGTCAGCAGCGTCAGAAAGCTGTGCAGAGGATTGCCGATTATTTAATTTATTGTCCACTTTGCTATCACTAATGTAGTGAAATACGAAAGTAGTTATAAAATTCCAATTACCAAAAAGAATATTAATTTTGTAGACTAATTTTATAGATTAAATCAATATAAAATAGCCATCAGCAGTAGGCCGATGGCTATTTTAAAATTTATCTGCCTTTTCTTCTGATCCAGATGATCGTGCCGAAGGCAGCAAGCAAGAGCGGCAATATCCATTTTAACCCAATATTGAACATGGCCCAGCTGGTTTTATGTAACCTCAGCGACTGGTCAGGCGAGGGGTCGCGCCGCATATCAATGGGCACCTCATTGTCTGTCATCCAAAAGAACACAGTATTGATGAGCGAGAAGTTAGCTGGGTTAACATCCTTACGACTCATCAGTAGCTCGGCATTGCTCAGCCAGTCTGCATCGCCTGTTACGATAATCTTCTGTTCTTTATTCTTTATTTTTCTTGACAAGGCTAACACGGTAGGATAAGGCTTTTCCACTTCACCGGCGGCGGTATTGAGCCTGGCCGAGTCATCTACAAAATTGGTTGTTTCAAGTTCATCCCACCCCCCGGTGGTATCGCTGGTAAACAGGGTAGTCACCTTAAAACCTTTGTCGGTCGTGAAAGCCAGTGCGGCCGCCGTACTAAACGGAAGGACCTGTTCCCGCTTTCTGGCCACATCCAGATGGAAGGAGAAATCAGCAGCTTCCTGGGTCGGTTTCATGATTACCAGGTTCTGTTGGAATTTATCGCTGGGTTTGACCAGGGTTCCTGGCAGGAACTGTACCCCCAAGGGGGCCGTGATCGGGTTCATGAACTCCTGCCGGCCAGGTTCGCCGGCAATGAGCAAGTTGCCACCGTTGTTGATGTAATTATTTAAATGCACCATTTCATCCAGGCTAAAGGCTTGCTTTGGCTCGGCAATGAGCAGGATACGGATGTTGGTAGGGATTTCCTGTTGTAGGCTGACATCCTTAAAATCGAAGCCTTGGTTGATAAGGGCATAACGGAAGGATTTCTCTTGCGCCACCATGTTATAGCCCCGGTCTTCTACCCCAGAGCTGCGACGTTCGCCGTGGCCGGTTACAAAGCCTGCGGTAGGCAGCTTATCAACAACCAGCCGTTTAAAGGCCGCTGTGATCTCCGCTTCCGAAGGTAGCCGCATCATATCATTATAGATCCTGAGATAGGCTTGCTTACCATTGTCAAGCTTTAGTACCCGAACAAAATGGAACTGCTCCGATTCCAAGTTTGCATCTTTAGGGATCGCTGAGTACGGGTCGATTTGGAAACGCCAGTCGTAGAGCGTGGCAAGCGTATCGGCCAGTTGCTTTTCATTGAGCGTTGGGTATTGCTTTTCCAGTTGTTTGTTGTCTGTCTTGCGGTAATAATACCGGTAATCCATCTTGATCTCCGGTTTAAAGCGGATGTACTGGCGAAACCGGTCCACGTCGTATTTATAGGCCGAAGGCAAAGCCATGTAGTAATTCTCATCCAGCATGTTGGTATAGGTCGTTATCGTGAGTCCCTGATCCAGGTGGCTAAGCACCTCTTGGCTGCTTTTAGTGAGGGTATTTAGCTTGGTTCTGGTGGCATCGTAGTACCCCATGAGCCGTGGGAGAGAACTAAAATACCCCACTAACATAGCAACACATAAAACAACAGCATATTTCGCAATGGTCACCAACCAAGGGCTACGTTGGCGGCTATTCTGGATCTTAATGATGGTGAGGCAAACAAACAAGGCAATGACGATGAGGAAATAGAGGAGATCTTCGCTGCTGATCATACCTGAGATAAAGGTATCGCTACGGCCGGTAATGGCCAGCCAATAAGTAATGTCCCGCACGAAGGCGATGTCCTGGCCGATGCCTTTCACGTAGTTTAGTAACGCAAAAATAGCCAGTGTACCCATCGCTGAAACCACGGTATACGAAGTAAGCGATGACATGAACAAACCTACAGCCGCATAGGCTGCGGTCAACAGGAAAAGACCCAGTAAGCCCGTTAAGATGACGGGAATATCAGCGTGGACAATAGTGCATGCGGCAAATACGCCAAAGAGGGCCAACAGGCCAGTGAGAATACCCGAATAAATGAGCAGGGCCAGGTATTTTCCAAAGATGATTTGCCTGCTGGTGAGTGGTGAGGAGTACAAAAGTTTGATAGACCCACTACTAAACTCGCGGCTCATGACCCCCATGGTGAGCAATGGAATGTATAAGTAAAGATACTGCTGTACATTGGTAAATACGCCCTGGAAGCCGCTAAATGTACTCAGGGTGATAGAAAACAATTTCCAGCCCAGGATCTGCCGACGTACCTGGTCGCCAAAAACGCTGGTGAATAGGATAGAGGTCTGAAACGTGAAGACCACGATGATGAGCCAGGCGATGGGCGAGAAAAACAGGGTTTTTAATTCAGCTTTGGCAATTTTATAAATGACTTTCATGAAGATTTTAAAGGTTATCGCTTGTTTTTGGAAAGTTCTGCAAAGACGTTCTCCAAGGAGATCTTCTCCAGGTAGATCTCGGTGAGCCGCCATTTTTGCTGCACACTGGTTTCAATGATCCGCTCCATGGTATCCTGAGCATCGGCATACTGTACGCGGTACTTTATTCCACCCAAGGCTTCCGCTTTTTGCACGCCCTCAATGGCGGCAAGTGCCTCGATGGATGGCAGCGCGATGGCCGAAATAACCAGTGTGCTGGGCATAATATAATTGTCAAAATCGCTGATCGACCCGGAAAAGGCTACTTCGCCTTCATTGATCATCCAGATATTGTCGCACAACGCCTGTACTTCCTGTAGGATGTGGGTAGATAGGATAACCGTACGCTCTTCGGCAATTTCCTTAATCAGGTTGCGCACTTCCAAAATTTGGTTGGGGTCTAAACCATTGGTGGGTTCGTCCATAATAACGAAGCCCGGCCGGTGAATAATAGACTGAGCAATGCCCACCCGTTGCTGGCAACCACCTGATAGATTGCGGATGACACGCTTGCGGAAATGCGTGAGGCTGCATTTTTCCATGACCTCTTCCACGGCTGCTGGGATTTCCCGGTCGTTCATGAGCCGCATGGCAGCACTATGTATCAGGTATTCTTCTACTGTATGATCTACTAGCAAGGGAGGTTTCTGGGGAAGGAAACCAATATGCTTCTTGGCTTCGACCGGATGTGTACGCATATTGATGCCCCGCACATACACCTCGCCCTGGGTTTGTTTAAGCACACCGCACATGATGTTCATAATGGTCGACTTGCCGGCGCCATTGGCGCCGAGCAAGCCATAAATCCCATTTTTGGTCAGCTCAAAGTTGATGTTGCGTACTGCCCACTGCACGTTGTAACGGTGGGCGAGGTTTTCTACTTTTACAATAGATTCGTTCATATATTTTTTTAATAAACCCGGCTTCCGGAAGTGCCTTGAACATAATTAATGCAGACAACCTTACCCTCGCCCTCAAAATTTGGTTTGGCCAACGACCGGATAGTACCTGTGGTACTGATGGTGTATAACCATACTTTGTAATGGCCGTTTGCGTAAGAGGCAACTGCGAGGTAATCGGTGGTGGAGGATACGTTTGTGTCTGGCTCTGGATACTTTATATGCTGCATACAGGTTACCTGTTCTCCTTCAGGTAATGATAATTGAAGATTCTCAGGTATGGAGGCAATATTGGTTTGAAAAATATGATTACCCTTTGCATAATAAATATAGTCAGCATCGTGGTTTCCTGCAATTACTTCGGCAGTCATGATCCCATGATTGGCGGGTATTGTATCAATGGTATTAATGATTGGAGATTGGTAACCAAATAAATAACCGTATCCCGAATTAAGTTTAAATAATAGACCAGTACCATCTGTTTGTTTAAAAAGTGCATACGCGGCCTGCCTTGTGGCATCTGGATAACAAGTTATCCATTTTAGGTTCGCATTCATATTTTTAAGAAGAGTACCGCTTGATGGTAGTGTACTGTAGTTGTATCCTGATTGACAGATGATGGAATGCATATTTTCGTCAAATAAGAGTAGCGCAGCCCCAACTGTCCCTATTGCTGAAACTTTATAGCTATTAGTGCCCATTATTCCAAATAGACTGCCTTTAACCATATCGTATGCTTGGTTGTTGTTGATAACAACAAGCTCTGTGTTTGATTTTGGCTGAAATATATTTTGTGGTTTTTTTACACTTGGCATGGTAAAAAACATACTGTCAAAACCCATCACTTTCTTTCCATTATCTATGCGGTAGATGGCGGCATCCTGATCGCTTATGACGGCGAAAGCATTGAACAAATCTGTGGAAGTAATACCTGTTTTAAAAGAAGGAGAAAAAACAGCTTTTATAGGGAGCCCTTCCAAGCTTTTACCATTATTATAAGTTGCTATCCAATTATTAATACGACCATTGGGGTATATATAGTCAAAATCAGTTTTTCCAGCGTTATCTTTCAACAGATACCAACCATTCATATTGAGGGATGAAACATTTAGTGGGCGCTTTATAATATCAACAACTCCTGTTTGGCGGTTTTTTACATTAAACATCAATATGTATTCAGCAGGATTCAGGGTAACCGGAAAATTTAGTAATTTAGTAGTTGCTATGGTATCTTGCTTAGGAACAATTCCTCCTATCAAATTGATCGCGGTTGAATAAGTAGTCCAATAAAATTCGTATTCGTCTTCATTTTTTACCGTCGGATTAATATGAAGCGTATCGATCATTGAATATACGTTATAACTACTGTCTAAGCCGGCTGTAGTGACAGATGGGAATATAAGATTGCCATTCATGCTTTTATCTTTAATGCACGAGGAAGCAATCAAGATACATATACCTATGCATATACTTTTGGTAATGGGATATAATTTTTTCATGATCTCTAATAACTTTGATGATTTTAGCGGAAAAATATGGATGGGCTGTTAGGGTCGCTGGTTTCCCGTACAGGTGCTTTGCCACTTGCAATATTAGATGGATTTCCATTAAAATCAATCAACGCTTGTTTTAGCACATTTATGTAATTTTGTAATGCTCCGGATGATACAATAGCCTGATACCATTCTTCGTCGATGGGGGTGTGAAGAATGTCAATCATAAACTGATGTTTTCCAACGCTATATTTTCCAAATGCATTATAGGCAGTAGCTTGTGTTCCATCCACTCGCCATGAGTAAAAGCGTTCTAAATGGTCAGAAAATATAATGGTCATGGCCCGCATTTTTTTTTCTCCCAGGCCAAACTGGTCGTTGCTTTGCAATTGCAGCCGTAGCCGGTAGCTGTTTTCCTTCAAGCTCGGGTCCCGCAATAAAATAATGGGAAGTTTGGCGGAGACGGCACCAGCTTTCACCACCATCAGGCTCTTTACAGACGGGTCCTCCAAGTCAATGTAATGAGTGCCAGGAATAGCTTTAAAAGGTTTATCTGTTTGTACCGTGTCTGTAATCGCATTGGTTACCGGGTCACGGACGATCGTCTGATCGTATTCGGGAATCTGTATGAGGCTAACTGGACGGTCTTCATTCGTAAAACCGCCAATGGTATTGATCTGTAAATAAAACGTATCCCTTATGACGGCAGCTGGTTCGTAAATAAAGGTATAGTTTTGCATAGCCGTGTCGTTTAGTTGTACGCGTGCAATATCGTCATATAATTGCAAGTCCTGGTGGGAACAACCAAGTGCGATGCTGGCCATGATCAGCAGATAAAATAAGGTGTTCTTCATCGTTCGTCTTTTAATTGTTATGATAATTAATTTCCCGGTCTGGTAGGGGCACTATGTATTTAGCCGTTGTGCCACTATAATAGGAATAGGTCCAACTGGTAGGCAGCGTAATAACATGGAAACGCTTATAAGTAAAAAAGCTTTGTCCTTCAGCATAAAATTCCCGAACATACTCCCGTATCAATTTATTCTTACGGTCGGTTTGCCAGTCATCGCTGTTAAAACCGTTTGAAAAAGGGATGCCTTTTTTGTCGCAAAAGGTTGCATATGCAGTTTCAGCTTCTTCTTTTCCCTGTGCACACTCGGTTAGGATGAGGTACATCTCGCTTATTCTTAGTAAAGGAATTTGTAAGATGGGTCGGGTATCCCAATTTTGGTCTGATCCATCCCGCTGTATGTATTTTTTGTACATGACATAGTTGGCGTTATTGGATTTGTATGACCACATGCCTGTCCAGCGGACATCGGAAGTCCGTTCATTAACAGGGAACAGGTTATTAAGGTAATAAAATCCATCCTGGATATTAAAATCATAGCGCAATAAACTGCCTGTTTCACCAAATGTGCTGGTAGCTTTGGCGGCCAGGTTATAAACACTTAAAGCTAGTATGTGTTCTGGAGACATGGTGTTATCGCCAGCCACTCGGTCGGTTTCTGTACCCAACCTGAAAGTTAAAGCCCCTTTTTGATCAACGGCACTAATCACTTTTTGCGCATATTTGGCTGCATTGGCCTGTTGGGAAGGATCGTTGGCAGCCAGCCACAGATATACGCGTGCTTTTAATGCCAAGACAGCATAATAGTTCATGCGTATTTGCCGGTAAAGCAGGTAATCGTCTTCAAATTTTACATCATTTAAGGCGTCGCCAACCGGATTCAGGTCCCTAATAGAAGATTGCGTAATGGGATCCGTTCCCTTTAGCAAGGTCTCCGCAGAATCTAAATCAGAAAGGACGGCCTGCCCAAAATCCTGATATGGAATGGGTGAATGGATGTTTGAGGTAACGTCTTTTACATACGATAATACCGATGCAGTTCCAGGATTGTCAGGCATAGGCCCAAACATCCGCAGTACATCAAAATGACAAAATGCTCTCAAAGCCAATGACTCTCCTTTGATCAATGCATAATTGTTTTCTTCAAAAATGGATTGTTTGGCATCGATCACGTCCAGGATACCATTGGCATCAGCAATGACTTTGTAAAGTGCTGCATAGGTGTTATCCAACCAACCCCTTACAGTAGCGTCGCTATAATTTCCAGCAACCAGATTGGGTAATGCCTGACTGTTCGGATTAACCGCATCCCAGTTCTTTGCCATGTATTCAATATTGCCCCACATCAGCGAGCCTCCATAAATGTCGCTGCTCTTCATATCAATATAGGCACCTGTTAGCGCGTCCCTGAATCCTTTTTGAGTAGTGAAAAGCTCGTCTTTGGTGGTTTGGGCTTCAGGAACTACTTCCAGCCATTTTTTGCAAGAGGACATTAGTAATATGGCCACTATGAATAAATGAATGATAATTTTTTTCATGTTGTTCAAAATTAGAATATGGCGTTCAAAGAAATATTGAATTGCCTGGTATACGGATAATCTAGTCCTCGTTCTTGCTTTACAGTGGAGAAATAAAAGAGTTCTCCACAATTGGCGCCAACCATAAGTGATTCAAGCCCCAGCTTATGAAGGAAATGACGGTTGTTAATGTTATATTGCATACTGACACTTTGACACGAGAACGTATTCTCATTTTGTACAAATCGGGAGGATGGATTAACTTTCAAAGTTTCATTAATACCGCGGAAAAATGTTACGTCGCCCGGTTTTTGCCACCTGTCATAAAAGACACGATTGTCCACATTAAAAAGTCTGTCAGCATTCTCTACTTTGTCAATCAAGGTTTGATTGTACAGCTGTCCACCAAATCGATATCCGAAAGAAGCACTAAACATCAAATTGTCAAAGTTCAGTGTGGTGCTTAAATTGCCACGGTATTTGGGTTGGTCTACTCCCACAGCGACGCGGTCATTGGCGGTCCAGGTGTAGGTGACTTCGCCATCCTTATTTAGGAAGAGCTCTTTGCCTGTGCTGGGGTCGATTCCCAGTGAGCGTACCGCATAAATGGTATTTTGCGAGGCGCCTTCTCGAATAATCTTGTTGGGGGTATTGCTGCCCAGATCTTGTTGAAGTGCCAATTGTTCATTAGCGGCTTTCATAGCTTCTGATAGCTGGACAATTTTATCGGTGTTATATACAATATTAGCGGATACAGACCAGTAAAAACGGCGCTGGGTATTTTGTAGAACAACCACACGTGTGGCTAATTCAATACCGTGTTGTTGCAACTTCCCAATGTTCTCTATATAGTTGCTAAAGCCATTGGCATATGGAAGTTCTAAAGATGATAACAGATTGGATGTTTTTTCGATGTAATAGTCTGCCTGGAAAGAAAGACGGCTGTTGAGCCATTCAGATTCAAAACCAAAGTCTGTTTTTCCTGATTTTTGCCATTGTAAATTTGGGTTACCAAGCGCTGTTTGTGTTGCACCAAGCCAGCCATGATATTGATCGTTAGTTATATAACTATAAGTGGCCAGTGGAAGATAGGCTCCGAAAGCCTGGTTTCCTGTTACCCCAAAAGAAGCGCGTAGTTTTAGTCGGTTGATAAATGGAAGATTATCTTTAATAAAGTGTTCGTTATGTAGATTCCAGCCTAATCCTCCAGACCAAAAGGGAGCAAATAAGCGGTCAGAGCCAAATTGTGAGGCACCATCTATTCGGTAAGAGACATCTGCGAGATAGCGGTTGTCATAGGCATAACTCATATTGCCCAACACGCCGATACGGCGTGTTGTAGCTTCACTTCCACCGGGCTTACCGTCCTGCTGGTATTGAAGGGCCATGCCCAGAAAATCGATCGTTTCGTCAGGAAAACCCTCTGCATTGAAAATAAAGTTTCGGTTTTGATTTTGACTTAGATCCACCTGGATGCCACCAGTTACTTGGTGTACACCCTTAAATATATTGGTATAGGATGCCCTCAATGTGCCATTATAATCAAATTCTTTACCGCTATTGTAAGCGTAGCTACCTTTCCGTAAAATGTCTGAAGCACTGTAAGAAGCGAAAGAAGAATGGGATGCTGGTTTAAAATCATCAGATGAACTTATTAAAGAGGTTAGGCCAATAGTTCCCTGAAGCAATAAATGCGGTTCGGGCCTCCAATCCAATTGAAAATTGTTGGTAATGTTTGTGTAACCACTTTTATCATAAGTGTTGATTGTAGCATCATACATCGGATTTGGGATCGCATAGCTGCTTCCATTAGCGTTATAAGAATAGTCCTTATCAAAAGGAGAGAAATAGCGGCCTATCTGGCCATCGGCATCATAGGGACTCCAATAGGGGTTTAATTTGGCATAATCAGCAAAAGAACCCCATGGAGATTCGTTTGAATTCATGAACGTAATAATGGTGTTATTCCGGAAATTAAGCTTATTGAGCTGGTAAGAAAGCCCAATATTGCCATTAACCGTACGGCGGTCAGAACCTTTCATTACCCCATTGATGTTGTTGTATTGTACGCCTAGCTGGTAGCGGAATGCCTGGTCGCCCCCTTCTAAACGCAGTTCGTGTTTTTGATCTATTTGGGTACGTAAGGGTTTGGCAAGCCAATCCGTATTTACGCCGCTATTAACACGAGCCAAAATTTCATTATAATATTGTTGAAGCCCAATATTTTGATCTGCCGTCATAGTGGGATTGTAGTAAAAGCCCGAGATCCGTTCCAGTTCCAGTTTATCTTTGGCATTTAGTAGATGGTAACTGCTCAGATCAGGTAAACTGAGATTCATGCCAGCATTATAATATAGTTTGAGTTTTCCGGCAATTGGGGCCTTTGTTGTAATAACAATGATGCCATTAGCTCCGCGCGATCCATACATCGCCGTGGCCGATCCATCTTTCAATAAGGTAATCGACTGGATCTGATTATTATTCAGGTCCATCATGCGCTCCATGGTGCTTTCAAATCCGTCAATGATTATGAGCGGCGTGTTTAGCGTAACTGCCGTTTGGTCCTGCAGCTGGTTGATGTTTGGTAAATTGCGGTTACCCCGCAACTGTACCTCTGGAATGTGGTTGGGGTCAGACCCGAAATTATTATCGGGAACCACGTAAAATGAAGGATCGATGTTGCCAATCGTGGTAAAGATATTACGACCCTGAAATTGTTTGAGCTCCACCTCACTAATGACACGGGCTGAACCGGTGTAGGTTTCCTTATTTTTGTTAAAAATACCAGTGACGACAACATCGTCCAGGCTCTCTACGTTCTCCCGCAGGACGGCATTGATGAGATTGTTGCCCGAATAAGGAATTTCCAGTGGTTTCATCCCTACCGACGTAAAGACCAATACCGGATTTTTGACCGTGGTGGGTACGGTAAGCCGGTACCGCCCCAACTCATTGGTCACGATGGAAATGTTGGTGCCTTTGATCTTAACCGTGGCATTGGGAAGCGGGTGGCCGAGTGTATCGGTCACTTGCCCCGCAATAACCAATTGTTGGGGTGAAGTGTTGGTAGCTTCGTTATCCTTTGTGCCAGATAAGGTAATGGTTACCGTAGATGGACTCTCTTTTTCCTTCACCAGGATCGTTTTGTCCTGGATAGTATAAGAAAGTGGTAATCCCTTGAAAAGTTGGGTCATTGCCGTCTTTATGTCAGCATTTTTCAGGTTGACGTCCACCGGAAAGTTGTTGTCTACTCTTTTGGCAAACCATAAGAAATTATAACCAGTCTGCTGGTTTATCTCAGCAAAGACTTCGCTCAAGGGGGCACGCCGCTGGCTCAGGCTAATGCGTTGGGCCCATCCGGCAGCACTTACGTGCAACAATCCTACTATTAACAAAATGACCGATATCCGCATGATCATCCAAATTTTATGTATGAGGCCATAGGGCCAGGTAAAACCTATCGTATATTTTTTATACATTTGTTTACTTGGTATAAGATTCAAGAAATGATGTTCCAAACTATTATTTCTGCTTTGCCGGATATTTTTCAGGGGCGTGTCCGAAGCGCTCCTGAATTTTTCTTCCAGCCAGCATTGATGAGATCGGTGGGGTTATGTTTTCATGCTTTCGGCTATTTTAATTCATGATTTGATTTAGTTATTTTCTCCGGATTGTTTTTTACGAACGGTAAGCGTGTGGTTTTGTAGCGTAAACTGCACATCACCCGCTATCTCAAACAGGTTTAATAAGGTGTTAAGATTGGAGAACCGGTTGACGATGCCTTCAATGGTCTCTGTTTTGAGAGATTCGTTTTCAAATTGTACCTCCACATTGTACCAGCGGGATACCTGTCTCATCACGCTTTCCAGCGGTTCTTTGTTAAAACGGAAGAGCCCTTTTCGCCAAGCGATCTCACTGTTAAGATTGACAGTCTTGACCTGTACTTTCCCTTCGGAATTGATAGCTTGTTGCCCGGGAGTTAACATCGTTGATTGGTCGCTACCTTGCTGACTGGCTACTTGTACGGAACCGGCGACCAGCGTCGTTTTTACAAACGGCTCATCTGTGTAGGCGCTGAGGTTAAAGGTTGTTCCCAAGACGGTGACCGACTGATTTTTGCTTATTACTTTAAAAGGTCCGAGCGATACGCTCGAACCAGCGGCGGAGTTAATTTCGAAAAAGGCTTCCCCATTTAAAAAGACCTCACGGGCAGTGCCGCTGAATTTGCTGGGGTATGTTAACGTGGATGCGGCATTTAGCCAGACTTTCGTGCCGTCTGATAATATAATCTGGTATTGGCCCCCTTTGGGGGTGGTTAAGGAATTATAAGTGATGGATGATGCCTTCGGGATGGAGGCATGGATGTTTGTTCCATCATTGTAATGCATATCTTTTTCGTTGACTTGAATGCCGGCTTTGGCACTGTCGAGATCTATTTTCCGTCCATCAGCCAGCGTAAGGGTGGCGCGGTAGCTGCCCGGGCCGATGTCTATAGTTTGGCTTACGGCTTCTTTTTTATTGCCAAATAACCCATGCTTATAAAAATAAATGCCTGCGCCGGCAATTAGCAGGGCTGCAGCTGTAGACAAGTAGGGAAGTAGACGGCGGGATTTTCCCGTCTGAAGCGTCAGCGGAAGATTGCCGGCTATCTTCCGGAGGCGTTCGCTCATTTCTGCCGGGTCGGCTTGCTGTTTACTGGTCGCAGCATATTGCATATACCAGCTTTCAAGCTTGGCTTGCTCCTCGTCAGACAGTGTTCCGGCTCGATATTTCTTAAATAATTCGATAATCTCCTGTTTTTTCATGCCTTTTAGTATAGGTATGACAGGAAAGGGAGGCAAATGTCCCAGATAAAAGTGAAATATTTATAAAAATGGGAAAATCGTCAAAAAAGAGCTGATTTTGACCTTTAAAATATGAACGGCATTGTATACTTGATTGCGTACAGTCTTTTCTGAGATGTTAAGTTGCTCTCCAATTTGTTTATAACTGACGTTGCCATTGCGGCTAAGTAGGAATACTTGGCGCATTTTCTCCGGAAGTGCAACAATTTCCTGGTTGATCACCTGGTTGAGTTCCTGCTCCCGGATCTTCTTGTCTGTGCTGTATTCACCTTCTTCCCAAAAATGGTTCAGCGACTCTGTATAGCGTCCCACCACCTTTTGATGGCTCATGACATTAAAAACGCCGTTCCTTACGGCACTGTATAAATAAGATGAAAGATTGGTTTTTACGTCCAATGTCTCCCGTTTTTGCCATAAATGAAGGAAAACATCCTGAATAACGTCTTGCACTTCAACATGATCGCCCAACAAGCGGAAGGCATGACTGTACAAAACGCCTTGGTAACGTTCAAATATCTCCGTATAGGCCAGTGAATCGCCGTTTTTAAGAAGTATAAACAAGTCTTGGTCGGTAAGATTGACGTAATTTACCATGTTGTTTTAAATCTGGCGGAAAATTACGCATAATTATGAATTATTTGCAAATAAATTTAATAAATATTAATAGATTTTTTAAATAGGGATAAATTGGAAGCATTTAAACAGAAGTAAAAATAGCCTTTTATTTATTTCTTTAATTAAACAATAATCTAATCCAGGGGTTATCCTTTTGCACCTTATAGTTAGATGGAAAAAATAAACATTTTTTGGTTCAGAAGAGATCTCCGGTTAGAAGATCACCAAGGGCTCCGGGCTGCCATGGCATCAGGACGCAAAGTGCTTCCTATTTTTATATTTGATCTATCAATTTTAGAGCGGCTAGATGACCAATATGACAGGAGGGTAGACTACATCTACCAGGCTTTGCAGTTTATTCACGCACAACTGAAAATGTTTCACTCCGGAATTAGGGTGTATCATAGTCATCCTGTGGATGCATTTGAACAGCTCACGGCGGAGTTTTCCATTCATACCGTTTACTGTACAAATGACTATGAACCTAAAGCACTGCAACGGGATAGTCAGATCAGACAGCTACTGGCAGCCAAACAGATTGGTTTCGTTTCGGTAAAAGACCAGGTGATGTTCGAGCAGGATGAAATCATGAAGCCAGATGGTACGCCGTATACGGTGTTCACCCCCTACGCAACTAAATGGAGGGAAAAGTTGTCTAGGACGGCTGACTATTCCAAATGCCCGCATGCTCCAGCACAAAACTCCTGGTTTACTTTTCAGGCGGATGACCTGATTTCCCTGCACACGTTGGGTTTTAAGAAAACAGATGTCCAGTTTTCACCACCCCAATTACCAATTAACTTCATACAACATTACCACCAGAAGCACAATTTTCCAGCGCTGGATAGTACTACTCATTTGGGGATCGCCCTGCGTTTTGGTACCATATCTATCAGAGAATGTGTGCAGGCCGCTTTAAACCGTAGTGATGCCTGGCTTAATGAACTGATATGGCGGGAGTTTTTTATGCAGATCCTTTACCATTTCCCGCATGTGGTGAATCATTGCTTTAAACCCAGCTATGAGGTCATCGCCTGGCGCAATGACGAAAAAGAGTTTAAGGCCTGGTGTGAAGGAAAAACAGGTTACCCCCTGGTCGATGCAGGCATGCATCAACTCAATGAAACAGGATTTATGCACAATCGGGTGCGTTTGGTTACTGCCAGTTTCCTTTGCAAGCATTTGCTTATAGACTGGCGTTGGGGCGAAGCTTATTTTGCTGCCCGGCTGCTTGACTATGAACTGGCATCCAATAATGGGAACTGGCAATGGGCGGCAGGATGCGGCTGTGATGCAGCCCCCTATTTCCGAATATTCAATCCAGACCTTCAACAAAAAAAGTTTGATAAAAACCTGGAATATGTCAAACGCTGGAATCCCGATTTTCAGGATGTTTTTAATTTACCGCCTATTGTAGACCATGTCACAGCCCGTAAAAGAGCATTAGCAGTATATAGCAAGGCATTACGATAGTATCATGGATCCGTTTATCGTTACATAGCATAAGACACCAACTTTCGTCCGATCTATCGTTTTCTTACTTCTTGTAGAAATATCTTTACAGTATAAAAAAATTAACTATTTATTTTATTTTTTATCTAATAGTTTCGCTTCCAATTAACATATATTAACATTTAAAAAATATGGAGCGAAAAGAAAAGTTCAAAAAATGGCATGGCGGGCTGAGCTCACTTAGCTTGATCATGGTTACAACATTGTGTTTTTTGGGTTGCAGAAAGGGAAATTTTCAAGAGGTGGATAATTCCACCAATAATTATCCAACCACGCCGGTAGACTCTGGCAGAAATGGTAATGGTGCGGGATATAAACCCGCCTTTGAGGGACAGACTCGGGCGCCAGGTGCTATTACCCAGACACCGATTGTAGAAAAAGAAATTTTTAGAAGCGCCAAACTAGTGCATCCTTGGGCAATTAAGCAGGTAGATAAAGATCTGTTTATCATCAGTACTCGTCAGGGAGAAATGCGCTTTTTTGGGCTGGACAGTACGCTGAGCGATCCAATTGCGGGCGTTCCGTCCGTATTTTATAATGCAATTTCAGGTAGTAACGCGGGCCTTTTTGACATCGCACTCGATCCGGGGTTTTTGAACAATAAAATCATTTATTTCAGTTATTCCAAGGGAACGATCGACGGCAATAGGCTCGCTGTGTCAAAAGCTAAATTAAACATCAGCAGCCGCAGTCTGGAAAATGTGGTAGAAATTTATGAATCAACCGATCCAAAAGAAGGCACAAATGTATATGGAGGCCGGTTGGTATTTGATCCGCAAGGGTATCTTTTTGTAACGGTAGGCGATCGGAATCGTACGGATAGCCACTATTTGGCACAAAACATGGACTCGTCACTGGGGAAAATCCTAAGGATCGACAAAAACGGCAAGCCAGCTCCAGGAAACCCCTATATTGGTAAAACGGGGTATTTGCCAGAGATCTGGGTAGCGGGCATCCGTAGCCCACTTGGGTTGGCTTACCACCCTGTCACTGGCGAACTTTATGAAACAGAACATGGACCCAGGGGGGGAGATGAGCTGAACATCATCAAGCCCGGTATTAACTATGGTTGGCCGCTCATTAGCTATGGGCTGGAGTATGGTAGTAACAACAAGGTGGCCCAAAACCGGGGCATTGAAGAAATTTCTGGATCGTTTCCTGTCAAATATACCTACAACAAAGCGCACGACAATGTGTCAAACCTCATTTCCCAAAAAGAAGGTCTGGAACAGCCCCGGTACTATTGGGATCCGGTTATTGCACCAGGGGGAATATGTTTTTACCGTTCAAATGAGATTAAGGAGTGGAAAAACAATTTGTTTGTTTGTGGCCTGGCAAGTCAGAAGCTCACCCGTCTCATCCTGAAGGATGGCAAAGTGATAGGTGAGGAAAACTTTTTAAAAGGCAGAGGCGCGCGGATGCGCGATGTAGCTATGGGGCTGGATGGTGCACTGTATGTGATCACCGATACCGAAGAAGGTCGTATTTATAAAATTTCTAAAAAGTAAGGTGGTAAGTCATTAATTATTTGTAGGAAAAAATAATTTTTTTTTGGCTGTTGGCTTTGCTGTTAATTTAGCTTAGCACTCAATATTGATGTGCAGGAAGTCTCCTGGAAGTTTATGGAAAAAGGTTGTACCGTTTAGGAGACTTCCTGGAATGAATATCCGTTTTCCTGAAAAGGCAAGGATGTTTCCATAAACATCCGGGAAAACGGTTTGAAAGTTTTGGAGACTTCCTGGTCAGTTTTTCCGTTTTGCGGAATGATTAAGGAAGTCTGCTAAACCTTTCAGGAAATCGGTTCAATGATTTTTCCGACTTCCTGAAAGTTTTTTCCGTTTTCCTGGAAACAAAAAGAAGTCTCCGAAAGTGTTTAGGAAGTCTCTGAAACGTTCAGGGAAATTGGTTCTATCCAATAAAAAGAAACTATCCAAGGGTGAAAGGCTTAACTGGATACCGATCAAGGAGGCCCCGTCCGTCAGTTTAATTCGCTCATTACCACCCTTCATTATATTCTAACGGCAGATTACCACGAAGGGGGTGTGTTTGCGATTAAGTTTTATGCCAAGATGCACCGAAAAAGCGATTTTAAATACTCCCTTATTGGCTGAAAAAGAAGGATCAGGAAATAGAAAAGCTAAAAGCTAAAAAATAAAGCATCGACGTCAAGGCATTGTTTTTGTGAAACACTTTGATTAATTTTTTGTATTTAATAATAGAAGTGATATGGAACTAATCTTGAAAACAAACAACGAGCAAAGCTTGGCTAAAATTGTAGCCCTGGCTAAGAAACTCCATGTTATTATTGAAAAGAAAGATACAGACACTTGGGGAAAAGTGATCGGGAAATAAAAAACCGCATTTTAAACTTCAAGTCAAGCGTCCCCTCCCCGTTTGGGGATGCTGCTGCGTGGGAAAGGGAACAGCGTGCTGACAGGGAACTTCCATTTTCTTAACGGATTCCGTTCCTTTTAGTCAGCAACATGATTATTTATTCGTTTTCTGATGAATACGAATATCTGCGGGAACTTTTGCTCGATGAAAGTTCTAACGTTTCTGAAATTTCAAGGGTAGAGGTTCTTGGTTATCATGGTTTAAATGCAATTCATAAGATGTATTTTCTGGATATATTTAGCTATATGACGGTCATAATGCCTACGAAAGAAATATTTAATAAAGCCATTGAGGTTCGCCAACAGTATAATTTAAAGCTGGGTGACAGCATTATTGCCGCAACCTCGTTAGTACATGATCTAGACTTATATACCCGGAATCTGAAAGATTTTGAGCGTATTGAAAAGTTGAATTGTATTAATCCTAGTACCATAACAAAGGCCAGCTAGGGAAATCATTCCCCGCCGGCCTTTCTTACCACCTAAACTTATGAAATAATTAGTTATGCCGCATCCAGGGCATCACGCAGGGCTTTGGCGGCAGCAGCCGGGTCTTCAGCCCCATAGATGGCCGCACCTGCCACCGCAACCACCACACCCGAAGCTTTTACTGCGGCAATGCTGCCCAGGTTGACGCCTCCTGCTATGGATACCGGCACGCCGGCGCGTTTCGCTTCGTCTATCAGCACCTGAATGGAGTAGCCAGGTTGGGCCTGCTCATCCAGACCGGCATGAAGTTCTACAAATTCAGCACCCAATTTGATCACTTCCTGGGCTCTTTTAACCCTGTCGGCCACGCCGATCGTATCCACCACTACGCCTCTGCCATATTCCTTGGCGGCCTTAACGGCTCCACTAATTGTGGCATCGCCGGTGGCTCCTAAAATAGTGATGTAGTCTGCGCCGGCCTTGAAGGCCATGTCTGCTTCCAGCTCACCAGCATCCGCAGTTTTGAAATCGGCAAAAACCAATTTATCAGGAAATGCTTTTTTCATCGCGGTGATTACTTTAAGGCCTTCACTTTTTATGAGGGGAGTGCCTAGTTCTATGATATCAATGTAAGGGGCAACTTTCGTTGCTAAAGCAATAGCATCTTCTGTTGTTAACAGATCTATTGCAACTTGTAATTTAGCCATAACTTATTTTACTTACTATTTGTGTATTAAAAGGATTTATTATTCTTATTTATTACTTACTCCAAATTGGCATGACTTTTCCATAACTGCTCAGCCGAGGATCCGTCTAACCGCCAAAGCGTTTGTATAATTGCATCGTTTATCAGCAGTAGGCTCTGTTCAAATAAGCTTCCGGCATACTGATGCGAAACCTGGTTGTGATGGTCTGTTTTTTGGGCCGCCGGCAGTAGGATGGTGTAATTTGCAATCTTGCTCAAGGGGCTGTCATCCGTTGTGCTGAATGCCAATACCTGCGCCGACTCCCTGGCAGCTACTTCAGCAGCATGAACAATGGTACTGGTACGCCCGGATCCGGATCCCACGATAAGCAAATCGCCTATGCGGATGGCTGGGGTAGTAGTTTCGCCCACCACATATACCTTAAAACCGAAGTGCATATATCGCATAGCTGCAGCTTTAAGTGCTAAGCCGCTTCTGCCTGCTCCATAAACAAAGATCCGATAGGCCGATCTTATTAACGGAATGGCCTTTGCTACTTGTAAAAAATCAATGTGCTGTACCAACTGCCTGTGTTCTTCCAAAATGGCCATCAGATCTTTCTGTATTTGCTTTGCGATTTCAGGAGTATCTAGTGGATATTCTTTGGCTGTATTTATCTTTTTCATTGCAAAACAAAGTTAGGGCTTTTAGTTTTGTCAGCATTATAAATTTAGCTAATCATAATGGACTATTTGCCTATTATTTTGTAAATAGTGGGATAATTTGGTAATTTTGGTGTACTATTCAGAATATAGTCATTCTGATGTAAGTTTATGTAATGGATAATGAAAAAATGGAGAGAGGCCTGGGTGAGGCCCTGATCTTTATTCGCCGACTTGAAAATTGCCCTCCTTCTTATTTATACGATCCGGAAAGGAAGGAATTTTTTGAAATTGTTTGGCTGCGGGATGAAGATGCGTTGCATGAAGTGAAAGATAAGCAGGTAGCTTTGCATGGCGACTGGATTTATCTTATACCGCCTTACCGGGTTCATCAGTTAAATAAGGCCGGAAAAAAAGGCGTGATCATTTCGTTCAAAAGAGAAATGCTGGACGATGATGTGAAGGAATTTCTTTTGGATGTATTCCGTATTTTTAATTTACAGGGAGAATTTTCATGCCTTAAGGCCGACGATTCCATGTCGGTTGAATTGGACCAGGTGTATCAATTACTGGAAGCAGAATACTTACGTGATGCACACAGCCTGATCATGTTAAAAGCACTGCTTAAAGTATTTTTGCTGAAACTTATTCGCCTAAAAGAAGCTGCGTTCACCGTGCAGGACATTAACGAAAAGCGTATCTACGAGTTTATGATGCTGCTTGAAATGAATTACCACCAGGAGCGGAATACTGATTTTTATGCCGGAAAACTGCGTGTGAGTTCTAAACGCCTCAACCAGGTACTGAAAGAAAAGTTGAACAAAACAGGCATGCAACTCATTCATGACCGCATTATCCTTGAAGCAAAAAGGCAGATCATACACAGTGAAAGTACAATCAAGGAAATTGCGTACGACCTTGGGTTCAATGATCGCCCCTATTTTAGCCGCTTTTTTAAACAGCACACCGGCTTGTCGCCAGAGCAGTTTCAAAAATCAGTCCGTGAACATATAAGCACGAAGTCAAATACACTGGTCATATAGTACGGTTTTACAACATAGATTGAAAGGATTTTTATTTTTTCCTTTAATGCTGTTCTTGTTGATGTAAAAAAAATAATCTTCATTTTTGTGAAATGAGAAACTTTTGCTGCTGGATATCCGGTATGACGTTGTGTCTTTTCCTTTGTTTAAATGCACAGGGGCAGGATTTGAGACTTTGTTATGCGCAACCTGCGACTAACTGGAATGAAGCGCTTCCATTGGGTAATGGTCGGATAGGGGCTATGGTATTTGGAGGTACCAGCGTAGATGATATACAACTTAATGAAGCTTTTTTGTGGTCTGGAGGGCCTCGCGAAACGAATAATCCGCAGGCGAAGATCATGCTTCCTCAAGTCCGTAAGGCCTTGTTTGAAGAAAAGTATTTGCTGGGCGACTCACTGACGAAGGGGATGCTGGGTCCTTATAGTGCCCGATACTTAACATTGGGGAGCCTTCGCCTGGTACATCGTCTTCCTCAAGGTAAAATGACCGGCTATCTGCGGCAACTGGATCTCAGGACAGCGGTAGCTACAACCCAATTTAGCCAGGGTGGCATTACCTATAAACGGGAGATTTTTAGCAGTTATCCAGATCAGGTACTAGTGATCAGACTGACCGCAGATCGTCCTGAATCCATATCATCTGATTTATGCTTTGACAATCCGATGCCTCATCAATTGGATGGATTAGCGCCTGACCTGTTGGTAATGCATGGAAAATGTCCGGAATATGTGGCACATCGGTCTACGGAAAAAGACCAAATCCGTTATGCGCCTACTAACGCAGGAAAAGGGATGAATTATGAAGTGCGGATTAGGGCACAACATGAAGGTGGTTTGCTCAAAACAGACTCTTCAGGTATGCATATTAGCAACGCGACTTCTGTAACACTCATAATGTCCATTGGTACCAGTTATAATGGTCCTTTTCGGGATCCGGGTACGGATGGGAGGGATCCATCTGCTATCGCTAAAAAAGTATTGGATGCTGCCACTGGTGCCAACTATGGTAAATTGTGGGCACGCCATACGTCTGATTATAAAAAACTGTTTGACCGGGTTAGTCTTAACTTAGGTACGGGTGAGAATGTTGGGATACCTACGGATAAGCGCCTGCTGAACTTCACGGCGGCAGGAGGACATACGGATCCATCCCTCATGGCTTTATTGTTTCAATATGGTCGATACTTACTCATCGCCTGCTCGAGACCAGGGAGCCCTGCAGCCAATTTGCAAGGCATCTGGAATAAGGAAATGCAACCACCATGGGGATCTAACTATACCATTAACATCAACACCGAGATGAATTATTGGCCTGCTGAGGTTACAAATTTATCCGAATGCGCCAACCCTTTATTTGACTTTATTGGCCAACTGGCTATTAATGGTGCCCGGACTGCGCGTATCAATTATGGGGCTCGTGGTTGGGTGGCGCATCACAATAGTGATTTGTGGGCCATCACCTCTCCTTCGGGAGGGGGTGATTGGGGAGATCCTGCTGGCCAACCTCGGTGGGCTATGTGGCCCATGGGTGGGGCATGGCTTACCCGGCATTTGTGGGAGCATTATTTATACACAGCTGATACGGCTTTCCTATCGGCAAAGGCACTACCCTTAATGAACGGGGCGGCCCGTTTTATGCTGGACTGGTTGGTAAAAGGCCCAAATGGATATTGGGTGACAAACCCATCCACTTCTCCTGAAAATGCGTTTTTAATCGATGGAAAAAAGATAGGGTCTGTAAGTGTAGCTTCAACAATGGATTTATCCATCATCCGGGACTTATTTCAAAATACCATTCGGGCAAGTGAAATACTAAACAAAGACCAACCGTTAGCAGATAGTTTAAAAGCTGTGTTGAAAGCTTTGTTCCCTTTTAAGGTGGGCAAATACGGGCAGTTGCAGGAATGGTCCCAGGATTGGGATGATCCAAAGGATAATCATCGCCATGCGTCACATCTGTATGGCCTGTTTCCGGCATCGCTAATTGGTCTGCGAACAACTCCTGCTTTGGCAGCAGCTGCCCAAAAAAGTTTGGAGCTGCGTGGTGATGGAGGGACGGGCTGGTCAAAAGCTTGGAAAGTAAATTGGTGGGCAAGGCTGGAGGATGGTGATCATGCTTATGAAATGCTAAATAGGCAATTATTCTTATATGGAAGTAAAACATCCAAAGAAGAAGGGGGATCTTATCCCAATTTGCTGGATGCTTGCCCCCCGTTTCAAATTGACGGAAATTTTGGGGTGGTATCTGGTATGGCAGAAATGCTGCTGCAAAGCCAGGATGGTGCGATAAGTTTATTGCCTGCTCTTCCAAGTATGTGGCCGGATGGAAGTGTGAGCGGATTGGTAGCCCGGGGAGGCGTATTTGTAGGTATGGAATGGGGGCAGGGCAAGCTAAAAACTGCCCACTTAAATCCGCGTTTTACCGGCATGTATATTATACGCAGTCCATATCCGTTATCCGGTGAAAGGGGTAAGGGGAAGCGTGTAGTCTCAGGCAATGGATGCAGGCAGTTGTATGAATACCGTTTGAATTTAAAAGCAGGGAAGACGGTAGTGTTGAATTTTTAATTTTGGTGGATGATTAAAGATCATTTATTCCTCCTTTTAGAGCAAAATTTACCCTTAATGAGTGTCAAATCCGTGCATTTTTGCAACTGACAATTATTATAGACCTTTATGTTTCTTAACCATTTACAAAAGTTTAATAAGGGGGAATGTATCTTTTTTAGCTTGATTTTGTCAGGAGTTTGCATTATTTCAACTGCACTTGGGCAAAACATAGCCGATAGGCCTAACATTGTATTGATATTGGCAGATGATATGGGCTATGGAGATGTATCGGCCCTCAATCTTTCTTCAAAAATCCATACGCCAGTAATGGATAATATACTTAAGAAAGGTATACATTTTACGGATGCCCATTCCAGCTCGTCAGTTTGTACACCTACGCGGTATGGATTGTTGACTGGCCGATATGACTTTCGATCAAGGTTAAAGAAAGGGGTGCTTAATGGATATTCTCCGTCATTGATTGAAAAAGGTCGTGTCACCATTGCTTCCTTCCTAAAAAAGGAGGGATATCATACCGGATGCTTTGGAAAATGGCACTTAGGTTTAGATTGGCAATTGAAAGATAATTCAAGACCTATACAACAACCTCCTAGTACTGGAGTTGTGGAGGATAACTTTGATGATAATGTTGATTATACAGCTAGGGTAAATGGAGGCCCTTGGGATTTTGGGTTTGAAGAAAGTTTGATCATTCCGGCCTCGTTGGATATGAGCCCATATTGTTACCTGGATAATGGCAAGGTGCATAGTATTCCCAATGAGGTCTTAAAGAATCGATCGGAAGGTGGTACGGGAAGGGGTTCCCTACGCCGATCAGGGAAAGTATCTAAGGATTTTGTTTTTGATCAAGTACTACCTACCATTACAAATCGTGCAGTAACATATATTAATGCCAGGGCTAAAGTAACAAATGAACCATTTTTCTTATACCTACCTTTACCTTCGCCTCATACTCCCTGGGTTCCAACTAAAGATTTCAGTGGTAGCTCGCAGGCAGGTAACTATGGAGACTATGTTAAAGAAACGGATCAGATGATCGGCAAAGTAATAGAGGCATTGGCAAAGAATGGTCTTCTTGAAAATACGCTAGTTATTTTGACCAGTGACAACGGTTCTGATTGGACTCCCGAAGATATTAGCCAAACTGGACATAAATCGAATGCTGATTTTCGAGGTCGAAAAGCTGATATTTTTGAGGCAGGACATCACGTGCCCTTTATGGCACAATGGCCCGGACACATCCAAGCTGGAAGCCAAAGTGCACAATTAATATGTACTACTGATATGGTGGCTACATTGGCTGGAATGCTGCATTTCGCACTTCCGAATGGGGTTGCTGAAGATAGTTTTAATCTATGGCCGGCTTGGGTGGGAAAAGATGGGGGAAAGCCTATCCGTGATTTTATTGTTCATCATTCATTGGGCGGATATTTTGCCATCAGGAAGGGCTCATGGAAACTTTGTACATCGCTAGGTTCTGGTGGATTTACCGAGCCTAGGGTTATAAAACTATTACCTGGTGATCAAAAATGCGGAACACTTTTTAATTTAGCTAATGATCCTGCTGAGACGAATGACGTGTACCTCCAATTTCCGGAAAAGGTAGCTGAGTTGAAAAAGTTGCTGGACGATTGTCAGCAAAAAGGTTACTCACGTCCACATTTTTAGGTAGGCACTTAGTATATTTCGTAAACCAATTTACCAAATTTAAATAATTATGATAAGTAATAAAAAGTGGTTGTTATGTCTGTTAGTATTGCTTGGTAAAGGGGAAGTGTTTGCGCGCTCTTTCCGGGAACCGGTTAAGCTTCAGCAACTGGAGGTCTCTGGAACAGTTTCAGATGCAAATGGGACACTTACCGGAGTTTCTGTATATGTTAAGGGTTTATCAGGACGGGGTACCACGACTGATGCAAAGGGCCATTTCAGGTTGGTTATACCCGATAAAACTGTAACGTTGACGTTCTCCATGGTGGGGTATGTACGCAAAGAGGTACCGTTAACTGACACAAATCCATTAAAAGTTTTACTTGAGGCGGACAACAGCAACCTGGACGAAGTTGTCGTGGTAGGCTATGGACAACAAAAGAAACGCGATGTTACTGGAGCTATATCTTCTATTTCCAGAGCAGATATTGAAAAAAGGCAGGCCATAAATATTTTTGATGCTATGCAGGGGCAAGCAAGTGGTGTGCAAATTGCCCAGGAATCGGGCCGACCTGGCGCGGGTAGTTCCATGCGCATAAGGGGTACAGCCACCTTGCAGGGGGGGGCTGATCCGCTATATATCGTTGATGGTGCACAGGGTGTAAATATCGAAGGGATTAATCCCGCTGATATTGCCTCGATAGAGATATTGAAAGATGCGGCCTCTGCTGCAATTTATGGGGCTAGATCTGCTAATGGGGTAGTGATCATAACGACAAAAAAAGGAATAGAAGGTAAACCACAAATCAACGTCAATTACCTGCAAAGTTTTAGTAATTTATCCCATAAGATTGCGCAATCAAATGCTGCTTTACGTAGGCTGTACCTTTATAAACGCAATGGAACAGCCGAGAATTCGCTTGATTCTCTCAATCCGTCATTTAATGCAGACAATGATTATCAGGATCTGCTCACACAGACCGGCGTGAGAAATCAGGTTGATTTGTCGGTGAGTGGAGCTAATAAAAATTTGAATTACTACTCGAGCCTTAGCTATTTGAAAGATAAAGGCATTATTTTAAATAGTTATTCAGACATTGCTCGTGCCCGATTTAATATGGACTACCGGCCAAACGATAAGTTTTCTATCGTTAATCGTATCCAGCTTTCTTACCAAAAGGAAAATCGCATAAGCGATGGAAATACGCTCAATCAGGCTATACAGCGTCCACCATCTTTTGCAGTTTACTTGCCAGACGGTACGCTGGCACCCGTTATAGGAGGCAGAAGAAATCCGGTAGCCGAGGCACTGCTCAATAAAAATGAATTTGATAGCTATGATGGAAATATTTATACGGCGCTGAGTTATGAATTTATAAAAGGGCTCAGGCTTACAACGGATGCCAATGTCAAGGTAGATTATACGCACAATCTTAAATTTACACCTAAGTTGGTAAGCACCTCTAATATCAATGAAGGGGCAGACCTAACCGATTTTAATACGTACTGGCAATTGCAAGCTTACCTGAATTTTCATCGAACTTTTACTGGAGATCATGATGTGACGGCGGTCTTTGGCTTAGCTGCAGATAAAGATTATAGTCGCGGATCAGATTTATCTGGTTCAAACTATGTGTCGGAAACGGTATTGACCCTCAATTCTGCCCAGCTGCTTGATCAGGGAGGTACCTATACAAGTGGCACGCGCAATACTTCAGCCTCTGCCTTCGGACGGGTGGGCTATAGCTATAAGGGCAAATACTTGTTTAACTCTAATTTCAGGATGGATGGGGCCAGCCGCTTTGGCAAAGATAAACGCTGGGGATTTTTTCCATCTGCTTCTTTGGGTTGGCGGTTTTCTGAAGAAAGATTTTTAAAGAACAGCAGTGGTTTTCTGGATGATGGTAAATTAAGATTTAGTTATGGGGAGACAGGTAATGACCGGATTGATAATTATGCAGCTATACAACGGTACGTTTTTGGACAGTATTATTATAATGGCGTCTCTGGCGTAGTCCAGAATAGCCAACTAGGAAATAGTCTATTGAGTTGGGAAGCGACCAAACAGTTCAACTTGGGAATCGATCTTTCCTTTTTTAAAGGACGGCTGACTTTTGTGGGTGACTACTACCGCAAAATAACTGACAATTTATTATATAATGCTCCATTGGCCTATGAAACGGGCTATAGCTCTGTACAGGTCAATGTGGGCTCAATTCAAAATAAGGGCTTTGAGTTTATGTTGACGGGTATTCCTGTACGTAGTAAACAGTTTGAATGGAATATTTCTTATAATATGTCTTTTAATAATAATACGGTCAGGAAGTTGTATGGTGGTACTTCTATTTTGTCGGGTAGTGGCAAATGGCTCATAGAAGAAGGTCAAAAATTGGGCAACTTTTATGGTTGGAAAGCATTGGGTGTATATTCCTATGATGTATCAAATGCGTATTCCGAAAATTGGGACAGACTTACTCCGGTGGATGTTTCTCCGGACGGAAAGTCTGCAGGTGGCTATACGTTAGATGGAAAACCTTATAACGGGCCCGTCCAGCAACTATATACGCAAGGAAATATTTCAAAGGGAGGCGATGTGATCTGGGAAAATGAGCGCCGCGATAGCGTAATTGATGATAATGACCGTATGATTTTAGGAAATGCACAGCCTAAGTTTGTGGCCGGTTTGGCCAATTCATTTTCATATAAAAGTGTAAGCTTATCTTTTGATGTTTACGTGAGCTGGGGAGGCAAGATCTATGATAAAGCAAGGTATGGCCTAAATACATTTGGGACAACCAATGTAACTCCTGAACCTGATGCTATCATTGGGGCTTGGAATAAGCAGGGGGATGTGACCGACTGGCCGATAGCCAAAAATAACAGTATGGGAAATGTGAGGGAGCTGAACAGTAATTATATAGAGGATGCCTCATTTATCAGATTAAGGAACCTGAAGGTTAGTTATCGGTTACCATTACCATTAGTTACCCGGATCCACCTTAAAGGAATAGGGATCTATGCCTATGCAAACAACCTGCTCACCTGGACTAATTATAAATGGTTTGATCCGGAGATATCTTTCAATAATGCGCTGGAAATGGGTGTAGATAATGGGCGATACCCGCGTAAAAGGGAATTTGGTTTAGGTTTGAATGTGAGTTTTTAACGAATAATGACATGAAAAAATTACGAATATTAAATGCACTGTTGTTTTTGTTGTTGGCTTCAGGATGTAATAAATTTTTAGATCAGCAACCCATCACAGACCTGTCTGATGAGTTATTTTGGAAGACAGCAGATGATGCTCAGCTGGGGTTGGCTGGGGTATATGATGGTGTGCAATCGGCAATTGGTGTGGGCAATTATATTGATTGGGGGGAGGCACGTTCTGATAACTTCACCTATGGTGGAACGGGTGAAAACCAAATTACGGTGGCTCTGAATGGCTTAAATTCCACTACCTCTGCAGCTAATTGGAATACCCTGTATGTGGCAATTGGAAGGGCAAACAGTGCCATTAAATACCTCGGTAAAATCGCTAACCTTCCAGAAGCATCGCTTAATAACTACTTGTCTCAGGCGCTTGCTATCAGGGCATATTTATATTTTTATGCCATAAGAGTGTGGGGAGGAGTACCCCTCAGGCTGGAGCCTTATGAAAATCTGGAAGGAGAGACCAACCTTGCCCGTGCATCGGTAGATGATATTATGAACCAAGCGATCATTCCCGATTTGGAAAGGGCTTATTCATTAAGCAGTAACTCAAATACTTCGGTTTGGGAAATAAATACAGGTGGAATTCTGGCGTTGCAGGCCGATGTATATAGCTGGTTAAAGGATGATGCAAAAGTGCTTGAAATGACAGATGCGCTGATGGCACTGAAACGCTACGGGTTAGTACCTGGAACGGATTGGAAAACGCTTTTTACAGGTCCAGGAAGTACAACTATTAAAGAGAATATCTGGAGTTTGAACTGGAGCTTTACTCAGGACCTTCAGGGTAATGGGGTAAATACATTTGCTAAAATTGGATCTTCAAGTAATACGTCCAATTATGTGATTGATTCAACTGTTTTTAATCGATTTGAAGCGCATCATGAAGATATCAGGCGATCCATCACCTACGATACGTTGCTGAAGGCGACAACTCAGGGAGTCAATTCTATCTGGAAATTTTATGGTCCGGGTCAAGATGGTAAGGTTGCATTGCCATCCAATGATCAAAACGAAGCAAAAATACCGTTGTACCGCTATGCCGATATTTTGTTGCTTCGGGCTGAGGCGCTCAATAATACGGGCGACCGTGAAAGTGCGGTGGCTATATTAAACCAAGTAAAGACGCGGGCGGGACTAGCTGCTGTGAGTGCTGCAGATTTTCCTTCTCAGCGCGATCTCGAATGGGAAATACTGCAGGAGCGACAGCTTGAACTTTTTGGAGAAGGTCATAGATGGTTTGACTTGATCCGTACTGGCCGTGTGTTGGAAGTAATGGATCCAATCATTCGCAAAAGACAGGCTTTACTTAATCTTTCTGTTTCCGGTTTTACCGATTCCCGTAAAATCTTATTTCCTATTTCACGGGATGCGTTAACTCGAAATCCTTTATTGGTACAAAATGAACCTTACTCTGAATAAATAGTTTGATGATGGAAAAGAAGTTGAAAAATAGATTTTTAGTGCTGGTGGTTTTTTTCTTTTTGGCGGCTTTTCAAGCTTGCAGTGTGGCAGGCTTGGACCTGCAGGAAGATTATAACTATGAGTCAACTATATTGGATCCGCACATTGACAAGACTTGCTGGGAGTATTTGAAGCAACGAAGTGTCGTAAAAGGTGATAGCATTTTTCTGCGTATGCGCGAAGCGATAGCCTATGCAGGTATTGATTCAACTGAATATATGCAGCCTGGCCGCACATATATTTTGTTGCATAACGATGCTGTTTATCGTATTGCCAGTAAAAAAGTCACCAATGATTGCTATTTTGGACGATATTTAGTGAATGGGGTTGCAGCCACCAAATGGTCAGATTATCCGAAGGAGCAGGTGAGGAATTGGTTGTTTTACCTGATCATTCAGGGGGAATATTCGTTTGAGCAACTTACACCCGACTTGCAGACGGTGCACACTTTATTGCCTCAAGGTGCTGATCCGGCCAATCCGGAAGGGATCATGACCCTGCATGTAACCAATGACCGGAACTCCTTTTTGACAATAAATGGTTTTCAGCAATCAGTAAGGGTGACCACGGTGCGTACAGCCGGGATTCAGTCAACTAATGGCCCCGTACATGTAGTAGATAGGGTAGTAGAATATGGGAAACCTTAAAATATGCTTGTTTTTCCTGCTGTTTGCCTGGTCTGGTGTGGGCTTTCCGCAAGTACCTTCTTTGAAGGAAGGGGTAGCCGATAAAAAGCGGGGATTTAGCATGCCAGGATATTACATTTGGTGTCCATCGGTGATTAAAGCAGATGGTTTATACCACTTGTTTGCATCCAGGTGGCCTGCTGCCTACGGGATGAATGGTTGGCTGGAGCATTCAGAGATCATTCGCGCAACCTCGCGAAGCTTGGAGGGCCCTTATTCCTTTGCAGAAGTTGTATTGGTAAAAAGACCATCATATTGGGATGATAAGCGGGTACACAATCCAAAAATAATGCGGGTAGGAAACAAGTATGTGCTGTTTTATATATCATCTGCCAACCAAACAGGATATGCAGTAGCTGATCAGATATCAGGGCCTTGGAAGCGATCGGATAAGCCGGTTATCCCCTTTTCCAATCCAGCCCCTTTGTTGTTGGGCAGAGACAGCGTGTACGTTTTTGGAAGGAAGGAGGTCGCGGGAAAGCGCTTCTCACAGGCATACGTGTCTGCTTCTTTTAACGGACCATATCATCAGCTGGACAGCAGTCGGACTAACCTGCTACCGGGACAAAATGAGTTAGAGGATCCTTGTATATGGAGAAAAAATGGTAAATTTGTAGTCATATGCAGCGATTTCAAGGGGAGTGCTACGGGTATTGTTAAGGCGGGTGTACAATATGTTTCAAACGATGGCATTGATTACCGGCTGGTTTCTGAAGGGCCTGTCTATACCAAATCGCTGCACTATTCCGATCTAACGGCTGAAGTATTTAAACGAAGGGAACGTCCTTTTGTTTATACCAGCGATCAGGGTGATCCAATTGCGTTGTTTACTGCTTGTTTACCAAAGGATGGTCCTGCTCTAATCCTTGTCACTCCTCTACATATATTTCAGACATTCTAATTATTATGACAGACACTAAACTTATGGTAGCAAATGGAATAACGCGGCTAAAATTTAACAAGGTAGCTGGTGTGGTAGTTGGCCTATGGCTGTGTAGTCAGGTCGTGCATGCCCAACAAAGAAATGAAGTGGATAAAGGCAATGAATCCGCAGAAATGTTTAATAGCGCTGAACGGCTAGACAGCCTGGCTATTGATGAAGCGCTAAATGGTTGGTGGACTACCTCCCAAACAGGTAAAGAGCAGCGCATCCATTGGTGGAAAGAAGCTACCTATGGTATGTTTATCCATTGGGGCGTATATGCCATGGCGGGTAATGTTTGGGAAGGAAAGAAAGGGGGAGGTTATGCCGAACACTTAATGCGGGTAAAAAAAATACCCCGGAAAAAATACCTTGCCTATGCCAAAGATTTTAATCCGACGGGTTTCCATGCAGATACTTGGGCGCGCTACGCAAAGGCTGCGGGGATGGGATACCTAATCATCACCGCTAAGCACCACGATGGTTTTGCGATGTTCCCTACCGATTATTCCACTGAATATTCTTTAAAGAGTACTGCCTTTAAGCGTGATCCAATGGCAGAACTGGCGGCGGCGTGCCGTAAGGAAGGACTAAAATTCGGGTTTTACTATTCACATGCCTTTGACTGGGAAGATCCCAATGCTCCGGGCAATGACTGGGATTATGAAAATCCAGGTGGTGGAAGGATGATCGGAGGGCAACGTTGGTACCATGTCCATCCTGAATGGCTGCCGCGCATTAGGCGCTATGTAGATGGCAAAGCCATACCCCAAATTTTAGAATTGATCCATAAGTACCATCCGGACATTCTGTGGTTTGATACGCCAGAGAAATTGCCGCTTTCCGAAAATCTACGGATACTGAAAGCGATTAGAAAGGCCGACCCTAACGTGGTTATAAATGGCCGGCTAGCTCGTACAGCACCGCGAAACTATGGAGATTACCTCAATACGGCCGATCGTCCGGCTGAGTTCAGGCCTATCCCTGCCGGAACAGCTTGGGAGGCAATTCCTACCACCAATGAATCATATGGGTACTCAAAAACAGATACGTTGCATAAGAGCGCGGCTTTTCAGATCCAGCTATTGGCAAAGGCGGTATCTAAGGGGGGAAATATTTTATTAAACATTGGGCCCAAAGGAGATGGTACATTTGATGCAGCCGATGTCAGGATCCTGGATAGCATTGCCTTATGGATGAAAGAAAACAAGCCATCTGTAATTGGTGCTTCAACTACCGAATTGCCATTGCAAAGCTGGGGGGTGATCACCAAAAAGGGCGATTCGCTATTTTTACATGTTTTTAAGTATCCCAATGACGGCAAATTGTTTGTAGGTGGTCTTTTAAGTAAGGTGAAAGAAGCGCGTTATCTGGCTGGAGGGCATGTAATCTCCTCAATGCATGCCAGTGCTGATGGATTGGAACTTGAGCTGGCCAAGGAACGGGAGGGTGCAGCAGATGAGGTGATTTTGTTGATGCTTGATGGCCAGTTAAAGGCTGGATTACGTACCTATCTGGAAAGCAATGTATTACAAAATAGGCTATTGGCGTTTGATGCCCGCGGTACGGACCATGACTTTGATTTTGGTGATGGCAAACCTGACCGATACTACGTCAGTCATTGGGTAGATACTAGCCAGGTGTTATCTTGGAATGTGGCGGCGAGAAAGCCAGCTGCCTTCCAAATATGGGTGGATGAAGTGCAGGATACTGTGCCCGTAGGAGGTGCCTATGAAATAAAGGTGGGAGACCAACGATTCTTGGGGCAGGTGACTAATAAGGGTTCCGGCCATCATACGACTTTGCTGGGGTCAGTGACATTAGCGGCTGGACCCTCCATCTTTCAAATAAGGCCTCTTTCTATAACCGGTCAAGAATTGATGAGATTTCTGGAAATTAGGTTAATACCAATAGCTGACCAACAGGTTCATTGGCATTCAAAGCAAGTATGGCCATTGGCTGACGGTACATTAAGTTATGCAACTGATGCCAAGGGGAATCGCATACCTGACTTTAGTCATGTAGGTTATCATCAGGGTGATCGTTCCCTGCCCGACATACCGGTATGCCGTACTGTCTCACCGCCTGCTGATGGGACTTATAGCGATAAAATTATTCAGCAGGCTATTGATGAGTTGGCCAGATTGCCAGCAGACCAACAAGGTGTAAGAGGGACGATCTTGTTGAAACGCGGCACTTACCGGATTGCGGGTACATTGCATATCAGGAATAGTGGCATTGTGTTACGAGGAGAAGGCAGTGAAAAAGGGCAAACAACATTGGTGGCAACTGGTCGCGGGCAAAGGACTCTGTTGTCCATATCCGGATATGGGGAAAGGCAAGTGAAAGCACATAATAAGCAATTTGTTTTGGACGATTATGTAGGCGTCGGAAGCTTTTCTTTACGGGTGGCTAGTGCTGCAAGTTTTCATCAGGGGCAATCAGTTGTTATATATCGGCCGGCTACTAGTCAGTGGATACATGATCTGCAAATGGATCGCATAGCTCAACGAAAAGGAACGATACAATGGAAACCTTCCGATTTTGGGCTTTGGTTTGAACGAACCATTGTACGCATCTCAGGCAATACATTAATAATGGACAACCCAATGGTTATGGCATTGGACAAAAAATATGGTGGTGGTTTGATATATCCTTGTTCTTTTAAGGGACGTATAAGTGAAGTAGGTGTAGAGCACATTCGTTTTGAGTCTGAATACGTAAACGAAACAGATGAGGATCATGGATGGATTGCGGTGGAGTTGGATAAAGTGAAGGATGCATGGGTAAAAGACATTACAGCATATTATTTTGGACTTTCTTGTGTAAAGTTAGGTGGCGATTCTAAACAAGTTACGGTTACCCAGTCCAGTTGTATGGACGCGAAGTCTTTAGTGACTGGGGGAAGACGTTATTCGTTCTTTAACGAAGGCCAGCTTAATTTGTTTAGTGACCTGTATAGCCGCGCGGGTAGGCATGACTATGTTACTGGGGCAAGGGTGGCAGGGCCAAATGTCTTTTATAACTGTAAAGCTACCGGTGCACTTGCGGATATAGGCCCACACCATCGTTGGGCGTGTGGTACCTTATATGACCAAATAAGTACAGATGGGGAAATAAATGTGCAAGATCGCGGAAACTGGGGCTCCGGCCATGGCTGGGCCGGTGTGACGCAAGTATTATGGAACTGCCGTGCAGCAGTGGTTACGGTGCAAAATCCGTGGGTATCTGGAAAAAACTATTGCATCGGCCTGATTGGGAAAAAAGGGCAGGGTCGATTGGAAAACCGACCAGATGGCATGTGGGAGGGTGTAGGGAAAGTTGGACTGCAACCAGCTTCACTTTATGAAGCCCAATGGAAAGTAAGGCATTGATTAAGTACGTTCGCTGATTTTTAAAAAAATATACTACCTTTATAGGATAAATTATAGGTCTGAATAAAGGGATGAAAAAGTTATTAACCACAACTTGGATTATTTTTGGGTGCTTTCTACTTCTTACCAGGGTCTCATTCGGGCAGGATGTCCGTTTTGCAAGAGTGGGCGTAAAAGATGGTCTTTCACAGGGAACTATTTTCTCCATTTACCAGGACTACAAAGGTTTAATGTGGATAGGAACCAGAGATGGACTAAATTGTTATGATTCAAAAAAATTTACGGTCTACCGTAATATTCCTGCCGACTCTGTATCACTTTTTGATAATAATATTCATGCCTTGAAAGAGGACTCAAAGCGCCGCTTATGGGTAGGGACGACTGCTGGACTTAATTTATTTCATCGTCAATCGGCTACATTCTCCCGCTTTTATGTAGGAAAATTATTGTCTGGTAACGGAGAACGGGAGCCTTCTTTCAACACAATTGCAGAAGATTCCAAAGGACGTGTATGGTTTGGTTCAAATAAAGGATTATTTTTACTTCAAGAAGGTAAAGTTCCCCGGCTTGAGTTAGTATTTGATCCATCTTTTTTTCCAAGTGAGGCGGTAGGAAAAGCAACCAGAAATATTTATCACATTGACGTAGATGACACGGGTAAGTTGTGGCTATCAACAGAAGGGGGGGTGGTTTGCCTGATGCCTCATGAGGCTAATAAAGTGTCTGTATGGGCTATTTATAACAAAGGCAATGGAAAACTCAATGATGATCACACCCGATTTGCTGCTAGTGTTAAACCAGGGGTGATATGGGTAGGCACAAAAGAAGGTGGTATTAATGAGATCAATGTCAGTACAGGTAAGGTAAGGTATATACTTGCCGAAGCGGGAATAGCAGGTTCATTGGCGAGCAATGATGTTCGTTCTTTATTAAAGGACAGAAAAGGGGGCTTTTGGATAGGAACATTTGGCGGGCTCAATTATTTTAATTGGAAAAAAGGATTTATCACGTATGTTTCTGTGGATAATGATCCATTTTCGTTGAGCAATAATTCCATAAGACCCTTATATCAGGATCGGCGTGGATCGGTGTGGGTAGGTACTTTTTATGGGGGTGTTAGTATTGCAGACCGATATATTCCAAAATTCACCAATTATGCGAAGTCTCCTGAACTGGGTGGGTTAAGTTCTAATGTAATAAGTTGCTTACTGGAGGCCCCAGGTCGAAATTTGTGGATAGGTACCGAAGGAGGAGGGGTCAATATGTATCACCGAAATAGTGAAGAGATCATTAATTTCAGGCACAAAGCAGGAGATGAAGGTTCATTAAGTCACGATAACGTGAAAGCGATGTGCTTGGATTCGCTCGGGAATCTGTGGGTAGGCACGTATCAGGGAGGTTTAAACCTTTTACAAAAAGGAAGCACATATTTTAAGCACTTTAAGCACGATAATCATGATTCACATTCATTGCCTAATGACAATGTTTACGCCTTGGCAGCAGATAAAAGGGGGAATATCTGGGCTGGAACCTATGGTGGAGGGTTGAGTTGCCTGAATAAGGGAAGCCAGTCAGAATTTGAAACCTACAGTTGGGGTAAGGAGGGAAAATATCATCTAAGCTCCAATCAGGTCCGGACTATTTTTTGTGATTCTCAGGGAAACCTGTGGGTAGGAACTGAAAATGGGCTAAACGTAAAATGGAAGAATAGTGCCTCATTTGAAATTTTCCAGAGCCGGCCAAATGACCCATACAGCTTAAGTAGTAATTTGGTATTCAGTGTATTTGAAGATCATCACCATAAAATTTGGATCGGTACTGTTAAAGGAGGGTTGCATCGATTTGATCCTTTAAACAAGCATTTTATTAGGTATGATGAAAAAGATGGATTGGATTGCAACAATATTTTGGCCATAGGGGGTGATCGAAAAGACCGGTTGTGGCTGAGTACTACCAATGGTATTTACCGTTATAGTCCTAACCAAGGACATGCTAAACTTTATAATACAAAAGATGGATTATTGAGTAATGAATTTACAATAGGTGCGGTATGCCAATTGCAGGAGGGAGAGCTCGCCTTCGGTGGAACAAATGGATTTACCATTTTCCAACCAAATCGATTTAATAGCAGTGGTTACAGGCCGCCCTGCATTTTTACGGCATTTAGATTATTTAATAAAGAAGTCTTACCAGGAGTGCAGAGTCCATTAAAGTTAAGTATTGGTATGACTAAGAAATTAGTGCTTAATCATAATCAACGTACTTTTACCCTTGATTTTGCCGTGTTAAATTATATTTTACCCGAAAAGAATCAATATGCTTATAAGCTGGAGGGTCTTGATAAGGATTGGAATATAGTAAATACTCCTTCGGCGACCTATACCAGCTTGGCTCCGGGACATTATACCTTGTTAGCAAAAGGAGCCAATAATGATGGGATATGGAACGATAAAGTGGCTAGATTGGAGATAGAAATATTGCCAGCTCCATGGCAAACATGGTGGGCTTATGTGCTATATGCTATAGGGACTATATTTTTGGCGGTTTTAGTGATCAAGCATATCCGTGATCGCAGTCTATTAAAACATCAACTGCAGCTGGAGTATTTGGCAATGCAACGTCAACGAGAAATTGGTGAGATTAAGCTAGGGTTTTTTACCCAAATTTCGCATGAACTGCGTACTCCACTAACGCTGATCCTATCCCCGCTTCAACGCTTAATGGCCCAAAAAAGTAATGTAAACGAAGAAGAATGGCAAATGTTGGGTACGATGAAGCAAAATGCAGACCGTTTGTTGCAAATGGTTAATCAATTGCTTGATTTTAGAAAGCAGGAGATTGGTCATATTGTGTTGCAAAAAAAGCAACACGATATGACAGCTTTTGTACAACAAATTGCACAATCATTCACTTTTTTGGCTGCTGAAAGGGAGGTTGAATTTGTCTGCAACTTGCCAGAGATGCACATACAGTTGGATTTTGACACCGATCAGATGCATAAAGTGATCATGAATTTACTAGCAAATGCTTTTAAATTTACTCCAAGCGGTGGCAAAGTTTGTTTAACAATGAAAGAGGAGCTTCCAACATTAAATTATATACATGGATTTGTACGGATTCTGGTATGGGATAATGGGAAAGGCATACCTGCTGATAAATTGACGGAGATTTTTGAGTGGTATGTACAAGTGCATCCGAGTGGTGGACCTGATGGGCAAACCGGTACAGGTATTGGGTTAGCTTTATCTAAAAAACTGGTGGAACTTCATGGAGGTAATGTATATGCTGAGAGTAACCTGGGAAAAGGATCGCCAGTATATGCGTGTTTTACGGTGGATATTCCAAAGGGTGAGGTTATGGATGAGACAAGCGATATTTCCATTATTGCCACAAAGGCAAATCGAAAACCGGTCATTGTGCTGGCTGAAGATCACCAGGGTGTTCGTCATGAAATTGTTCAATGTATTGGTTCACACTATCGTATTTTGGAGGCTTGTGATGGAATCGAAGCTTGGGAATTGATCAGACAAGAACTTCCTGATCTGGTGATTACTGACTTGATGATGCCAGGTTGTGACGGCATGGGTTTATTAAAACGGATCAAACAAGATGTAAGTACAAATCACATCCCTGTACTAATTTTGACAGCTAGATCGGCAGAAACTTACTTGCTGGCTGGTTTAGAAGCGGGATGTGATGATTACCTGCATAAACCTTTCCATCCGCAAGTCCTGTCCTTAAAAGTTTTTAATATGTTGGAAGCCAGGGAACGTTTTCGTCAAAAATTTACCCGGCAAATGATTAGTTCCACAGCAAAGGAAGAAGGGCAATCACCCGCTGTGAAGTTTTTAAAAGAGTTTGTGGACGTTGTGGAACGATTTATGGAAAGTACTGATTTTAAGGTACAACTACTATCCTCACAACTGGGAGTAAGCAGACCTGTGCTTTATCGTAAGGTTAAACAACTTACCGGATTGAATATTGTAGAATTGATTAATCTTATTCGATTAAGAAAAGCCGCGTATTTAATCATCCACGAAGGTCTACACAGTAATGAAGTAGCCTATCGGGTAGGATTTAACGACCCTAAATATTTTGCCAAGTCATTTAAGGCATTTTACGGTATGACCCCCAAAGAATATTTCATGACTACTAACCATAAACAAGTGGAAGAAGCTGGCCTGTTTATTGATCAATTGTTGGTTTCGATTCAAAATAAAGATGATCGAAAAAAACAAGAACTTTAAACAAGCTTAATACTATTTGAAAAATATAATTTCAATTCTGCATGAGGAGACCTAGATTTTGCATTAACTATACCACATTCTTCTTCCGCCTGCGCCACCAAACCCTTCCAAAATAAATGAGGGCGACAATGACCAGGATGAATGGCCAGATATTGACCAGGCCCACACAAAACCACAGCAGGTTGTTCCAACCGTTGACAAAGCCCTGGCCAAACTTGCCAAGAAAGCCGTTTTGGTGAGGGGTTGTTATATAATAAGTAAGCGTGACGGTGGAATAGACCGATTGGTTATCCAGAAATCTTAAGCGGCCTTCCGTGGCTTCTATTTCTTCACGGAGGTCGCCTATTTGTTTTTCAATCTCCAATATTTCGCTCATTTTGTTGGCCCTTTTAAGTAGGTCAATGTAGCGCTGTTCCACTTCCTTTTTGGTCTTAAGCCGTGCTTGGATATCGACAAACTGTTCCGTCACATCTTTTGTCTGGATATCTTTGGTGTCAAAACGTTCAACGCCCTTGCTTACCTCTTCGATAAATGCATCAAACTGTTTGACAGGAATACGCACTACCAGTGTGCGGCTTAGGTTTTCATCGTATTTGTTTTCACTTTCAGAAGCAATATAGCCCTGCTCTTTGCGAATGGCGGCATCAATACGTTTTCGCGTGCCTGACAGATCATCTGTTTCAAAATTAAGAGTACCTTCTTTAATAAGCTTGCGTTGTTGGGGTAACGGCTGGGCATTGGTTTTTTCTCCCTCTGAAGCTGGGTCTGGCGCGGGTGGCTCGCTAAGCAGGGCCTCATTGCTTGCTGCATCTCCGGATCCTGCTTTTGCAAGGTCGGCCCTGTTACAACATATAAACAGGAAAAGGGCTGCGCTCAAGTACAAAATGGCTGTTAGTTTCATTGTTGTGACTTATAGTTTTTATACCCTTTAATTCATTTTGGGAGTGAAAGGTAACCTTTGCACAATAAAACTTATTTATCAATGCAACTAAAGTTATGTTTGCTTAAAAAAATACGTATATGGGATGATTATTTTGCTATGGATTGACAAATACTACCTTTTGAGTTTTGATGACAGAGGTACACAAGGTGTGTAAAAATAATACCTACATCCCTCCTCATCATCTAAACTAAAGTTCAAAATACGGATTAAGAACAATTATTAAATCAATTTGGCAAGCTATTTGAGTTTGTAAAAGAAAATATAAATCACAATGAATATAAACTTTAAAATTTTATCTGCAATCTGTTTACTTTTTATTGCAAGTACATCTATCCAATCCTGTAGCAAAGATCATGATGATAAACCAGACAATGAAACTTCTCCGTCAGGATCAACCTGGAAATTTGGCGATTATTCTTATACGTCTGGCGGCTCTACTCAGGAAACTGAAACCACAGACGGCCGAAATCTTACCGTTATAGTTTCAAGCACAACAGGCGATGGCGGAAACTATGGAGCATATTCCGGTAGTGCACTTACCATGTCATTTTATTCTAATCTGGGTACAGGTAAGTACGTCATATCCAATACAGAAGATTTAGTGACCAATCCTGGCGCAAAAATCATAGTCGTAGAATGCACGATAGGTACAGCGGTAAATACGGGAGCAATTCTTTATACGCCAGCCGCAAATACAGGCGTAACTGCTGATGTAACCAAGGACGATAAGGGTAAATACCATGTGACAATCAATTCTCCTGTTACGCTAGCCAAAAATGTGGAAGTAACAGGAGGTATACCAGGCGCATCTGACACCTATAAACTTACCGCTAAAGATATTTATTAACAGCTATTTTCAACCAGCAAGCCGCTAAAGGGCGGCTTGCAAAAAGAATTGCTTTTATTGGTAGTAATTAATAAAATAACGTCTTTATGCTTGCGTCTTTTACCCAAGCTTGCTGACTAGCATCAAATTTATAAAATTCTATCCGGTCTTTATAAACCCAGCCCATTTGTGTGAAATCATAAATAAAAGCGGTGATCACATCTTTAGGTAAGTCTATGTTTAAGATTTTATAGTTTACCATCCCTTCATTCAGTTTATCAATAGTAAATACATAGGGGTAAAACCGTACCTCCCGATTATTCACTGTCACTAAATATTGAGTTTCTCCAAAATTATAGAGTTTGTCAAATTTCATGTTATCGCGCAACTCCGGATTGGTTTTGTTTTCCTTGTATAGATTTGGGTTTAGTTGATCAGAGACTTTCCATTCCTCATCATCCTTATAAATGGTTAGTTCTTTTTCTTTGTCCAACAGGCCAAATTCAGCCTCCGTAGTATTGATGCCACGTATCCAGTTTTTGTTACTGATTTTTTTATACGCATCTTTTAAAACCACAGTATCAGATTGGCAATATTCCGCACAGTTATAATATTCCTTTATAATTATCTTATCTTCCAATAAGAAAAGAACGCTTCGCAAATTCCCATCAAAAGCTTTGGTCCCCTTGGGGATTTTGAAAGATTTTATTGTTTTCCATTCATCCTTTGACAGACCATACACATATAAACTATCCTTTTTAGGAATCCCAACATAGGTATAAGCCGTAGCAAATATATTCTTATAATTAATGGTTGTTTCTTGTGCAAAACATGCAGTTTCAATCAGCATAGTGCTGGATAGCAATATATATTTCATAAAATATTAAAATTATACCTTCAATTGTCCGAATGCAATAATCAGTAATCCAACTTTAACCTTCCCTTTCAAATCAAATGCACCAAATCTTCCTTTCATTTTCACTACGGGGTAAAAATAATTATAGGTGCGCTGGCTGCCGTCCTGGAAATCATATTCCTCACTAATTTCTTCATACCTGAACGGTACTATAATCTTCCCAGTGCTAATTATTGCTCCGTATGATCCGTTTTTCTTGGCAATAGAGAGGCTGTCTCCATAACTGCTTACTTCATCTACTAATAATTTGCCTGTGCGGAATAGTTGCTGGATACGTTTTCCTCGTTGGATTTTGGCAAAATCGCCATTAAAGCGGCTTATGGCTGTGGCTTGTAAAGTCTGAGCAAGGCTATTGCTTAGGTAAACACTATTAAAAAAAAGTATTAAATAAGCGATCAGTTTATATATACTATAATTCAATCTGTATGTTTCCTTAGTTTATTAAAAGTTCCAAATGTACGGATTTCGTATTTTTAATAACGAAAAACATGAAGAAAACCTGAATTGTGATCGGAATATGTTAAAGTTTATGTATGAATAGGCTATCTTTGTTTCATGGAACAACTACACGAAAGCTGTTTATAGCGCTCTAAATATTTCGACAGTGGAAGAAACCAAAGGATTACTTGAAAAGATCAGACAGCACACGCAAGTGCCTATCGCGCTGAATAAAGACTGTACGATTTCTTTACCGGAAGATGTACTAAAGGTTCTGGCTAAACCTCATCGTCTTTCTTACTATTATTTTCAGTTTATAGGCATTAAATCTGCTATTTTTAAAACTGATCTACAAGAATTTACGGCATCAAGTGGACAGATGGTCTTTGGCCTGCCAAACCAGATTTTTACTAAACTGCCCTATAAGAAAGACATGCAACAATATGCGCTATCTTTTGACGAGAGTACCTTATCGTTGCTTCCGGGTAAATATCCTTTTTTGGTTAATCCATTCAATGTACATACCATAGCGTTTGATTCGATGGCGCAGGAAAGGGTAAAAGCCAATTTTTTAACCTTATTTCACCTGCTTAACGATGCTCCAAAGCAGAAAAAATCGGACATTATATTAGCCTATTTGCATACCTTGCTTACTGAATTTAACAGTGCTTACTTTGAGCAGTATGCTAGTGCAGAAATCAGCACCGATTCAAGGTTTGCTAAATATGTTGCTTTTAGGGTGGCAGTAGAGACTAATTTGACGGAGCAACACGATGTACAACATATTGCTAAAAATCTGGCATTAACATCCAGCAGCCTTTATGCATTAGTTAAACAGTTTTCTGGCATTTCTCCTAAGGAGTGGATTACCAACCGAATCATACTGGAAGCTCAGCGCAAATTGCAATATTCAACAATTTCTGTGAAAGAGCTTGCTTACAGTCTGGGGTTTAACGATCCGGGATATTTTTCCCGTCTTTTTAAGAAAAGTACGGGCATGAGTGTAAGTCAATATATAGCGGCATCTGAAGATTTGTCCCTTAATTAAGTGGATTTGTCCCTTTCTCTTCGTTTTATGCCTCCTAACTTTGCTGTATTATTTAAAAAACAAAATAAAATGAAATCAGCAATCGTAACAGGAGCCAACAAGGGTATAGGCTTTGAAATAGTTAAACAACTCGTCCAAAATGGATTCTTTGTTTATTTGGGTAGTCGGGATATAAATAATGGGGTTTCGGCTGTCGAAAAGCTCAAAGCTGAAGGGATCAGCAATGTGGAGGCTATTGTGTTGGATGTCAGCAATCAGGCATCTGTGGATAATGCAAGAAAGGTAATTGGCGCCAAAACGTCAGTATTGGATGTGTTGATTAATAATGCAGGCATATCCGGCGAATGGGAACAA
This sequence comes from bacterium A37T11, assembly GCA_900109895.1. Lineage (GTDB taxonomy): Bacteria > Bacteroidota > Bacteroidia > Sphingobacteriales > Sphingobacteriaceae > A37T11. The sequence goes on along the minus strand of FOBR01000006.1, from coordinate 192,813 downwards.
TCTGCGCTTTTGTCTACAGCAGATCATTATCTTTCGGTCTATAATACCAATTTATTAGGTGTTGTTCGGGTAACCCAAGCATTTATAGATCTGCTAAAAGTTGCTCCTGAACCTCGTATCGTCAACGTTAGCACCAGTATGGCTTCACTTTCATTGGCGGCAAACTTGGATAATTCAACTTTTCCTAAGCGATATGTCATTTATCAATCTTCAAAGTCTGCGCTGAATATGTACACTGTTAATCTGGCTTTTGAACTTAAGGATACTCCTTTTAAGGTTAATGCGGTGTGTCCTGGATATACTCAAACTGATTTTACCGGGCATCAGGGTACAAGTACTCCACTGCAAGCTGCTCAGCGGATCGTTAAATATGCGTTGATCGATCAGGATGGGCCTACCGGAAAGTTTTTTAGTGAAGAATATTTTCCAGAACCTGAAACTTGTCCTTGGTAATTAATTCTTTCGCAGAATTATAACAAATTAATGCAGACTTCAAATATGTAGTTGTCGGGCGGATAACGAAAGGTTGTTGGAAGCACTGGCCGTCTGTCGATTTTGAAGAAGATTATGTAAATTAGCACATTTAAGTTTAGGCATCCACTCTTCTTAATACCGTTTCTTGAGATCATCATCTGAATACTTCCAATGAAGCGTTGAATACCTTCACTGCCACATTGAAGGCTTTAATTATTGCATTGATGGCTTCCCATAATGTGTTGGAGACTTCGTATGCAGCGTAGGATGCCTTCATTGCTGCATTGAAGACTTCAAATAATGCGATGAATATTTTCTTTTCGGCATTAGAAATCTTCTTTAGCGCATGGAAGGTATCCTTTTTGTCTATGAAGGAGTTCAATGTGGCAAACAAACTTTCTATGGCGGCATTGAAGACTTCCATGGCGGCATTGAAGGTTGCATATGCGTTAAAGGAAAGTTCAAACAGCGTCATGGAAACATTCTATGACGCATTGGATGTTTCCAATGGGTCAAATACACCTTCCATTGCGGCAATGGAAAATATCAAATGCGTTAATGAAAAAGTCAAATGCCGCAATGAATATATCCAATGCGGCAAACGATTCATTCATTGCCGCGTTTGCAATATTCATTACGTCATTGAATAATTCCGATGCGGCATTGAAATCCTCCAATTTGCCAAACGCAACTTTCAAGGCGCCAAATACACCCTCCAATGCATGAAGGAAAAGATCCATTGCCGCGTTGGAAAGATCCAACCAGGCGATGCCAAGATACTGGTTCCATTTTCATTGCATACAAATCTGGCAAGCTCGGCGCGAACCCGATACTGAAAGACTATCTCATCGTATTAAAAGGGTATGGAGTAGTGCTAACCTACCCAAAAGAGGAAGCGGGAGGAAAACCATATCCATCGTTGTGGATGGCGAGACAGAATTATGGTATTTCCAGATGACACGAATCATCTTATATAATTGGTTTGAAATACAGAAGTTTTGATTATGGTATGGTGCCAATTTTTATGAAAAAAAATACTAACTTTAACTTTCGAATCTTGTTATGATAAACATTATAGCATATATAATATGGAAAATTATTTTGAAGGATTTGCGTTTGTGGAACTTGAACGTAAAATACTTTCGTTGAATGCTACTGCGGGCATTTCAATGACTCACCTGTTGACAGAATACCTTGCCGGTGTTGAAAGCCTTTTCCCCGGTATGTATTGCTCTATCCTGCGCGTTGGCGACGGCCGTTTAAAATCTATTATCGCGCCGTCAATTCCTGAAACATTTCTGCCCAAAACGATCAGCTTGCCTATTGAGGAGGGGGCAGGTTCATGCGGTACTGCTGCCTACCGCAAACAAATTGTGGTGGTTAACGACATCGCTACTGACCCTATTTGGGAACAACCGCGCGAACTAGCGCTGGCACATGGGCTCAGAGCCTGCTGGTCGTATCCGATTCTTGATGCCAATAATATGTTGTTAGCTGTTTTGGGTATGTACTATAAGGAGGTGAAAACGCCTGTTGCCAAGGAGATGGATGCTATTCACCGTGTGGCTTCCTTATTGAGAATACTGTTGGAGAACCGTAAAAATGCAAATCAAATAGCCGAGACCACCAATACACTGGTTCAGGTGCAAGAACTTGCCAGTTTTGGCATCTGGCAGTGGGATACCGTGACCGACGAAGTGACGTGGTCTGACATTCTGTATACTATTTTTGCAGTATCGGAATCGAAATTTGACAACAGTAAGAATGGTTTACTGGCTTTCATTGCCGAAGAAGACAGGGAGCGGGTAGCCCAAACGCTTGAACATGTTCGTGCGATCGGGGAAGATACTATTTTTGAAGCCCGTATCTGCAGGCCTGATGGGACCATCCGGCACTTGCGCTTTTGGGCTAAATTAGTAAAGGGTGGAAAGTATCATCCACGTATTGTGGGCGCTTGCCTTGATATCACCGCTATCAAGTCAGCCGAGTCTGACTTGAAAGAAATTGCTTGGATGCAATCGCACATTATCAGGGCGCCGGTAGCCCGTATTCTGGGTTTGGTAGATTTCATAAAGCATAATCAAGCGCCAGACATTCCCATCGATGATCTTTTAGAAGCTATTTACGAATCTGCACATGAACTGGACAGAATCGTCAACACCATCGTTAGAAAGGCAGAACAAAAAGGCAGCTAATGGAATCACATGTTTTAGTAGTGGATGATGATCCGATATTCAACATGATGGCAAAAGTGCTTTTGAAGAACAGCGGGATCACAGAAAACCCCTGTATTTTCTCTGACGGAAAGGCAGCTTTGTCTTATTTAGAATCCATAGCAGTTTCAGGCCAACAAATTGTGCTCTTTTTGGATATTAATATGCCTGTTGTATCTGGATGGGATGTATTAAATTACCTGCAAGCTCATCCGTTATGCAACCAGATACAGGTAGTAATGGTCACTTCATCTATTGACAACGCTGACAAGAAAAAGGCGATGTCTTACCCGCTGGTGATTGATTTTTTGGTTAAGCCCCTAAAACTTGACTCGCTTGAAAATGTTAAGCACCTGCTAACAGGCAACTGAAAGGGACGACCTTAAACGGTATCTTGGGCAGATTCAAAAAAGATATTAATTGGAAATGCTGATCTTTCCAAATTTTGTATGTTTGTTAAAAATGGATGTTTTAACAAAAGATCACGATTTGAATACGAACTTAGTAGTCTTTCTTGCGTTGCTCTTAATTATGGCTATCGTCATCGTTGTGCTCCTTTTGCAAGTGCTCAAGCTAAAGAAGGAGAAGTCGGAGCTTACCAATGCCCCACCGCGCGAGCACGTCATCAATACAGCTATGGAGGCGGTATTGTTCAAAAATAAGCTCAACCCACACTTGCTGCGGAACGCCCTTAACGCCATCCAGTCACACGCGTATCAGAGTTATTACGCTCTGGATAAACTGTCCAGCGTATTGGACTATATCTTGTATGAATCAGACGGGCAATTTGTGAGCTTGAAAGATGAGCTGGAGTTTGCCTTAAATCTCATCGAGATCAACCGGCTTAAGACAAGTCCGCTATTTGACCTGCATGTCAAGAATAAGGTAGACCTGACAAATCCTGCCTTCAGCCACGCGCGAATCGCACCCTTTATCAGTATCAATCCCATTGAAAACGCCTTCAAACATGCCGACCTGCAGAGTGAAGGGGCGTTTATATCGGTTAGTTTTGAACTCAAGGACGGTTGGTTTTTGCTATCGGTATCCAATAAAATCTCTTCAAAACCCTTTCAGCGCAACGGCAAGGGGGGCTTGGGCAACAAAGCCTTTCAAAACAGGCTTGATATGATCTACCCCCGCAACTACGACCTGAAAGAAACTTCAGATGGTGAGATCTTCCACACATTGTTAAAAATAAAACTAGTAAGTGATGACGCTTAAATGCCTGTTATTGGACGACGAATTGCCCGGACTGGCCTACTTACGAACGCTGTGTGGTCAAATGGACGATGTGGTAGTAGTTCGCGCTTATAATGACCCCGAAAAACTCCTTAAGGAAAAAGATCAGTTAGATTTTAATGTCTGTGTGCTGGATATTCGGATGCCGGGCATAGACGGCCTGGAAGTGGGGAGGCAGCTTTGGGGCAAAGCGGTCATTTTTACGACAGCCTATTCGGATTATGCCGCAGAGGCCTTTGACCTGGAAGCCGTAGATTATATTCGCAAGCCGATACAGGCAGATAGGCTCAGCAAAGCCTTTCAAAAAGCCCGGGTCTTTCTCTTGGCCAATGCCCAGCGTTCTGCCGTTGCAGAGTTTAACAGCAATAAAGGCAAAGTTAAACTCCGTCTTGCCGACATAGCTTTCATCGTTGTTGCCGAAAGTGATCGTCGGGACAAACGCGTAAGGCTCAAAGACCGCCAAGAGCTGATCCTCAAAAATATTTCCTTTGCTCAATTATTGGAACTCCTGCCCGAAAAGGATTTTTGTCAGGTAAACAGAAGCAGCATCATTTCCCTGGGTACGGTGGCCAGCTACAGTCACGATCAGATACTCACACATCTAACAGGTGATGACGGCCTACCACTTGCCTTCACGCTCAATGAGGCTTATCGGCCAGCGTTCAGGAGCAAAGTTACAGGCTGATTTTGGTACAATTTATTGCCCGTTCAGTACAAAAATAGACATAAGTGGTTGTCAATAGCTGTTTAACTGCCTATCTTAGCATTTACTTAAATCACAACATGTCTAAGATACGTAACCTCCTTTTTTATATCGTTACTATTGGCGGTTTTTCTGCGCTGATCTATTTTGTCATTTCCAAGGGCAGATTGCTGCAAAGTGATCCCATGCCACTGACTACTGATGACCAGCAATCGAGTTGGGGTCATTTTGTCGATGCTGTGGAGCATAACGTCAGCTATCCGGTAGCTATTCTACTGCTGCAGATTATCGTCATCATCCTGGTAGCCCGCATGCTCAGCTTCTTGTGCCGTAAAATCGGTCAACCTGGTGTAATTGGTGAAATCGTGGCAGGCATTATTCTCGGCCCATCTTTGTTGGGAACTTATTTTCCGGAATTTTCTGCCTTTTTGTTTCCTGCCAGTTCCCTGGGCAACCTGAGTGTGCTTAGCCAGGTGGGTCTGGTTCTGTTTATGTTTGTCGTGGGGATGGAACTGGATTTGGGCGTCCTTCGAAACAAGGCACATGAGGCAGTCGTCATTAGTCATGCTTCCATCATCTTGCCGTTTGCCCTGGGGGTGATACTGGCTTATTTTATCTTTCAAAGTACAGCCCCGGCACATATACACTTTATATCCTATGCTTTATTTATAGGCATATCCATGAGCATTACCGCTTTTCCGGTACTGGCCAGGATCGTGCAGGAGCGTGGCCTTACCAAGACCAAGCTTGGCTCGCTGGTCATTACCTGTGCGGCGGCAGATGATATCACCGCCTGGTGCATTCTCGCCGCCGTCATCGCGGTAGTTAAAGCAGGGTCGCTTCTTAGCGCTGGCTATACGATTTTGCTGGCCATCGCTTACGTGGGCATTATGTTACGGTTTGTCAGACCGTTTTTGCGCAGGATTGGCGACATGTACTCCAATAAAGAAGGGTTAAGCAAGCCCATCGTCGGCATCTTTTTTATTATGCTGCTGGTCTCTTCATGGACTACGGAGGTAATTGGTATCCATGCGCTGTTTGGAGCTTTTATGGCTGGTGCTATCATGCCCCCCAATTTGAAATTTCGCAACATTTTTATAGAAAAGGTAGAAGATGTGGCATTGGTACTACTATTGCCTTTATTTTTTGTCTTTACGGGCTTGCGCACGCAGGTTGGCTTGATCAGTGGGCCGGCTGCCTGGGAGCTTTTTGCTGCGGTAGTGGCCGTAGCTGTGACCGGAAAATTTTTGGGCAGTGCCCTGGCTGCGCGTTTTGTTGGCCAGAGCTGGCAAAACAGCCTGACCATAGGTGCTTTGATGAATACCCGGGGGCTCATGGAGCTCATCGCGCTGAATATTGGGTATGACCTGGGTGTAATCTCGCCCGAGATGTTTGCCATTCTGGTTTTGATGGCGCTCATTACCACGTTTATGACAGGCCCGGCATTGGAACTGATCCAGCGATTATTTCATAAGCAGGCGGGAGGGGGTATTGTCCGGCGTGGAGATAAGTACAATGTATTGATCTCTTTTGGTAATCCTTATACAGGGCAGCTGCTGGTGCGTCTGGCTAATGTGTTGACGCGTAAGTCAAAGGATAGTGCCACTGTAACCGCCCTGCATTTATCTCCGGGCAATGAACTCAATCAATTTAATGCGGTGGAGTTTGAGTCAGATAGTTTTCAGTTTATCCACAAGGAGGCCGAACGGCTCAAGCAGGATTTTACGCCGTTGTTTCAACCCGCACATGATATTGATGCCGAGATTACGGAGGTAGCTAATACGGGAGATTTCGACTTGTTGCTGGTGGGTATTGGTCAGTCAGTTTTTGAGGGCACTACTTTGGGTAAGATCCTTGGTTTTACGAGTCGGGTGATTAATCCGGAGCGACTGTATGACAGCTTAAAGGGTACGGATAAGTTGTTTGGGGGCGGCATTTTTGATGAGCGTACCAAACACATTTTAAAATCAGTGCGAATTCCGACGGGGGTTCTGATCGATAAAGACTTGAACTTAGTCAACCACATTATTGTTCCTATTTTTGAAGCCGATGACAGTTTTTTGCTGTTTTACATGCAAAAGCTTATCCAGAATGGGGAAGTGGTCATCTCGGTGCTTGACACTTCAGGTATTATCAGAAACAATACTGCTTTTAAAGAATCGATCCGGGCGATTGAATTGGCCGCCCCGCAACATATCAATTTGGTAGAAGATCATCGCATCGATAAAGCGTTTCTAAACGGTCATGACCTGATGCTGATCAGCCTGGACAGTTGGAAAAAGGTATTGGATTCACGCAGTATTTGGTTGTCTGATACGCCTTCGGTGCTGATCGTGAAGCCTTGATTTGGTCGTTATATTTAAAAAAGCAGCACGTTTGCGTATCATTGCTCATAAATGCCCTAATGACATACGATACTCCCTACTAGAAACCTACTCTTCATACAGGGGAGTGGCGTTATACCCATGCGCTCCCAATACGCTCACAATGAGGGAATCTTTAATGCGAACACCTTCTACAATCAGCAGGTTATAGATCGAATCCAGGTCTACAAAACATTGTTTAATTCCTGATACTTCTTTTTTCAGTGCATGGGCTATTTCCCCTACTTCACGATTTGAGCTGATGTCTGTTTTAAATTTTAATGTTTCCATGATTTAAATCTCCTTGTTAAACGTTAAATGGTAAGTACGAAGATACCCATTTTGACGCTTGCCAAAAAATAAGAAAAGCATTTTTGTACTGAGACGGAAGGATTTTGTACTAAAGCCCTAAACAGAATATAACGTAATTAACACAATTACTTTAGTTGTTTTTTCATGGATTACGATTTCAGAATGAAGTATTTTATAATTTACAAAATAAAGTAGCAATTATTTAAAATATTTTACACTAGGCTTTTTAAATAAGCAGCCATAAAAAATTATATTTTAGTAAATTTTTCTTCAATCACATATTTGACAGTTTTTCCATCCTGGATCTCTTCATTAACAATCTGAATGGTCAACGTTGTTTTTGTAATGCTGACAATATTGAATACTTGAAGATTTTCTTTGTCGATACTATAATTAACAAAGAGTACATTGCTCTCAATGCGGTAATCAGATGTTTTATTGACTTCTAATAATAGTAAAGAATTATCAGCATTGAACGTTGTGATGTTGTTTTCTCAAAAATCATCGGTCCCTGATATTTCTTCCGATTTTTTTATGCCATTTACATATAAGGTTTGCGTTTGGCTGATTAACTTCCAACTACCAACAATCTGAGATTTATAATCGCCGGTTTTTTTATTGTCGTCATCTTTGCTGCATGATCCCATAATAGCCGCTACAAATAGCAGCACAATTAGCGTTTTTGACTTTGTCATTGTGTATGTATTATGTGTTTAATGCTGCAAATATACATTTGGGATGTAAGTCATATGTATGATTTTGTTTCAAATACTTACGATTTTGTTGCATTAATAATCTGTCACATGGATTTTGAATGAAAAATTGTAAATTGCCCCAGCATATGCACAAGTCGACGTTTAGCCACTTAAGTGATCAGGATTTGATTTCGCAGCTCAAGAGCGGAAAGGAAGGAGCCTTTTCTGAGATTTTTAGTCGTTACCATGACCTGATGTATGATTTTGTGTATAAAAAGACACATAATACGGATGATGCAAAGGATATTGTACAGGAAGTCTTTATTCGCTTCTGGAATCAGCGTGCCGTTCTTGAAGTGCATACCAGTTTGAGCAGCTACCTGTATAAGGCAATGCTGAATGGTGTGCTGAACAATCTGAAACAACAGCAGACCAGAGAACAGCATGTGCAGTCTCTGCAGCAATGGATAGACACCACCAGCCCCGAAGCCGACCACCAGATCCGCGAAAAAGAGATGGAGGCGTTACTGGCCAAGGAGGTCGCCGCCCTTCCGCCACGTATGCGGGAAGTGTTTGAACTGCGCCAAAAGTATTTTTTAAGCAATCGAGAAATTGCCCAACATACCGGTCTCTCCGAACAAACGGTAGAAACGCACATGAAACGGGCCCTGCGGGCACTGCGCAACCGGTTACGCACTGTTATTACCTTGTTGTGTATGCTGCACGGGTTGTAAAAAAAATCACCGACCCATTACCCACTCGTTCTTTTTGAATTGTCATAGCTGTAATGGATGAGACATGGATGCGAAAGAACTCTTAGCGAAATATGAAGCCGGTACCTGCAGCGATTCGGAAAAGCAGCTCTTGGAATTATGGATGCTGAACTACCGTGCCGGAGAACCCAGCGGGTTAACCCCGGATGATTTTAAATACGCCCGCCAGCTAAACTGGAAAGCCATTCGGCCGGTAAGCAGAATGAAGGTGAGAAGGTGGGTAACCGTAGCCGCAGCCCTATTAGTTATCGGCCTGTCCATATTCTTTTGGCGCCCTAATAATCATGTAGAGCAAAAGCAGCCATCTATTCCGCCCGGCTATAACCAGGCCACACTAACCTTGGCGGATGGTACAAAAGTAGTCTTGGATTCAGCCCAAAGCGGTATTATTGTTAGTGATGAAAATATTAAATACAACAATGGAATAAAGGTAGAAGGTGTAGGGGGTAAGGCGGAAGGCCCTGGCGCGTCGGGAATAATCGAAACTCGTAAATCTAAAATCGTAAATAATATTTTATCCACCCCCAAAGGCGGCCAATACCAAATCATCCTCGAAGACGGAACTAAAGTTTGGCTCAACGCTGCCTCTACCTTAAAATATCCCAGCAAATTCACCGGGGATAGGAGGGAAGTTGAGTTGGAAGGCGAAGCGTACTTCTTCGTAGCTTCGCGTAGCTTGTCCTCCTCAGGCGTGATGTCGCGAGTGCCGTTTGTAGTCAAATCCCGCAATCAATCCGTCACCGTCTTGGGTACGGAATTTAACCTCGCTGCCTACGCGGATGAAAATGCTGTCAAAACAACCTTGGTCAATGGCGCAGTGCGTATCACAAATTCCGCTGGCGCTATCGTGTCGCTCGAGCCTAACGAACAATCCATCCAAATCAACGGACAACTAACAAAAACCAAAGTGAACGTAAACAGCGAAATCGCCTGGCACACGGGTTGGTTCAACTTCAACCATACTCAACTAAGCAAAGTGATGAAGCAGGTGGAGCGCTGGTACAATGTAGAGGTTAATTACAGAAGTCTGCCTAACAAACGGATCGTAGGGGATGTTTCGCGAGATATACCACTTCCTGATTTTCTGAATGCGCTGGAAGCAGCCAGCGGACTGAAGTTTAATGTAGCAGAAAGGAGGATTACTGTGCAAAAATAGATTACACAACGCATACTTGTACAAGCCTTAAAAAAGCGGGTCCCGATGGCTGTCGGAACCCGGCAAATGCCTGGCTTGTCAAAATGGTATTACCTGGAAAGTAAACTACATTTTAAAATCACCAAACAATGCAAAAATATGAATATCATTCATAACAGGGTTTATTTTAACATATTTTTAGCGATGAAGCTAACAGTACTATTAACATTTTTTCTTTCCATCCAGGTCTCTGCAATGGTGTTTTCGCAACACATTACGCTGTCTGCGCGCAAAATGGACCTGCAGGAAGTCATGCAGCAGATCCGCCAGCAGAGCGGTTATTCGTTCCTGTTTGACGAAGAAAGCCTAAAACTGGCCCATCCCGTCACAGCCGATCTGAAGCAAAGCAGCCTGGACGCAGCCCTAACAGCGGTATTCAAAGACCAGCCCTTCAACTACGAAGTAAGGGGTAAGATGATTGTGGTGTTGCCTAAAATTAAATTTGAAAGTCAGCAAGCAGGGAAACTTTCAGGGGTCGTAGTGGGTGCTCAGACGAATTTGCCCATAAATGGTGTCAATATTTATCTTCGTGGAAATTCTTTATTCAGGTCGACAATAACAAATGGTCAAGGTCGCTATCAAATTACCGGCATACCGAATGGGCAATATAGCCTTATTTTTCATTATATGGGATACCGATCTGATACCACCCAAATTACGGTTGAGTCAGAGGAGAGAATAGTAAATAAGCATTTGGAATTGGCCAAGTCAGCGCTGGAACAAGTAATTGTAATTGGATATGGGAACAAAAACCGGAGGGATCTTACCAGTGCCATTTCTTCTGTTGAAGCAGATATGATTCAAAAATTTCAAACCAATGTGTCAACTTTTGATAATTTAATTGGAGGAATTGCTAAAGGAGTTAATGTGAATCAGACAAGTGGTGAGCCTGGTTCTTCGGCCAGGCTAAACATCAGGGGTATAACTTCGCCATTACAAGGGAATAACCAGCCTTTATACGTGATAGATGGAGTGCCCTTTTTTGCTGAGGATGAAGGTGTCAATCCCTTATCCAATGTGTCTATTCCAGACATACTTTCTATCGATATATTGAAAGATGCTGCTGCAACATCCATCTATGGATCAAGAGGGGCAAACGGGGTGATTATAGTGAAGACAAAACGGGGCGAAAGAAATGAAAAAGCCCAGATAGATGTTAGTTTTAAACAATCCGTAAGTAATTCTACTAAAGAATATCAGCCATTATCCCTCGAAGCATACAAGCAATTGCAGGAGCGAATTGTACATACAAGTGTTGATGCTTTTAACAAATCACCCAATTACCTCTATGACTCTTATGGGACCATTCTTGAGTTGGTTGCCAATATTGAGCCACTATCCGGCACAGATGATTACAGCTATATAGGTCTTAAAGAAGAGGCCTTCGGAACAACATATACCAACTGGAATAATCTTATTCGTAACAAAAATGCTTTCACATCGGCATTTAATACGGGGATAACTGGTGGATCTGACCAAACCAATTATGCATTTAGTTTTAACAGTCTGAATCAGGATGGATTATATATTAATGATAACTATAAGAAATATGGTAGTCGTATAGTCTTGGACAGCTATATCAAGAAACATATAAAAATAGGTGCTTCATTAGGATATACTTATTCTAAAAGACATGACGGAAGATCAAATAATGAATCTAATGAATTAAAACCATGGTTAGTCAGGCCGGATGTGGATCCTTATGATGAAAACGGGAACATAAATTATATTGATGGCTCACTATCAAATGGAGGTGCACAAGTCTTGGATCCTTCACCGCTTTTGCTCCTTCAAAACGACAATAACCACACACTAAATCAGTTTTCTGGCAATGCTTATGCAGAATATGAAGTTCTGAAAGATCTGAAATTGCGCGGGGATATAAGTTTGAACCATTTTTTAACAAACCAACGCGTTTTTGAACCTCTTAGCACAAAAGGTGATTATTCTGCATTAGGGTATGTTGATTACGCTCAGCTTTATATTGAAGATTATAAAACGACCAATAGCAGCGTGAACTTTCGCATAGATTACCAACGCAACATTCAAAAGCATCAATTTAATTTCATGGCCGGTATAGGTTTCGACAGGTATTTCCAGAATTATACAGCCAATGAATATGAGAATTTTCCGGACGATAAAGTGTTGACTAATGCCTCTTCAGCAGGTAGTGTTGTATCCTATAGTGAGAATAGCTTTAAGAGAGGGTTGAATTCTTTATATTCCAGGTTAAGCTATAAATATGGCGAGAAGTATTTGGCAGAAATAAATTTCCGGACAGACCGGTCTTCAAAATTTGGTCCCGGTAACCAACGAGCTAATTTTCCATCCGTCTCCTTAGGATGGAGAGTTTCTGAAGAAGGATTTTTGAGAGCAATAAAAACTATAGATGATTTAAAGTTAAGAATGAGCCTAGGAGCTACTGGTTCAACTAACGTTGCTGATTTTTTGTACCTTCAGTCATTTAACAGGGGATCTAGTGACTATTGGGGAGGAGAACCCGGGATTGTAATTGCCAGTACCTTACCTAATAGAGATATTGGTTGGGAAAAGACTAAAGAATATAATTTTGGGCTCGATTTTACGCTATTTTCCCATGTCCTAAAAGGCAGTTTAGATTATTATTACCGGTATACTACCGGTGCGTTGGCCAATGCTCCAGCACCGCTTGAGTCAGGATCCACCGCTTATAGTGCCAATTTACTCGATCTTTCTAATAAAGGGTTCGAGTTGGAAATGTCTTATAATATTTTGAAAAATAAAGATTTTCAATGGAATATTGGTTTAAATATAGCGCATAATAAAAATATAATAGATAATATAAACGGAGCTAACCTAAGCCGCACCAGCTTTCAAATTTATACCGAAGGTCATCCTCCTGGAGAAGCGCGAGGTTTTCGAGTTGAAAAGATATTTAATAGTCAGAACGAAGTTGATGCTTTAAATGAACAAGCGCGTGCTAGCGGGCATAGCTATTATGATGCTTTGGCAGGTGCAGACCTTTCAATCGGCGATTATAAATATGTGGATCTCAATCATGATGGATTCATCGACCTGAATGATCAGGAAGGAATTAATGACCCTAATCCTGATTTTTTTGGGGGTATTTTTACGAGTATCAGCTTTCAACAATTCAATTTATCTATGGCATTTCAGTATTCAAAAGGGGCAGAGATCGTGATGCAAGATTATATAAATTCAGCTGTAAACAGTTTGGGATTGAGTCAGCCTGCCTATTTGGTTGAAAACTCATGGACTCCAGAAAATCCTAATAGTCTATTCTCCAGGCAGGTTCTATATGATATTCCCTATAATTCTAGAACTAACGACAGGTTTGTATTTGATGCATCTTATTTACGGTTGAAAAACATCGGTATTTCATACCGCTTTTCAAAATACATTACTTCCAAATTGCATGTAAATAACCTTTCGTTATCGGCAAGTTTGTCGAATGTGTTTACCATATCCTCCTGGCCAGGTATAGATCCTGAGTTGATAAATGGTAGTTGGGGATCATTATCTTTTAATTCAGATCCTTATCCGCTGGCTAGGACAATGACGATTGGACTCGATCTTAGTTTTTAAATTTTTATCAATTTTTTATGTTAATAAATAGAAAAATAATATTTATACTAATCAGCACTGCTTTATACACTTCATGTTCATTAGTAGGAGGTATTGATGGTATAAAACCATCTTACCAGCTTGATCCTGAAAATCTTATTCAAGATGCAGAGTCTGCTGAAACCGCCTTAAGAGGTGTGTATGAAAGCTGGCGGAGTGCCGGAATAACCCAGAATCTGGATGCTTTTGGAGTCATGGCAGGCAGTTTGGTTTACACTTCGCCCCCTGCAAATGGCAACCAATGGTTGAATAACAGCGTGACTGCAGATAACAGCAGCACTGCTAGCATGTATGTAAACTATTACAAGATTATTAATGCTGCTAATAATATCATACCGCTGCTGGATAATAAAGATATTCCAAAGCTTGATGAACAAAGGAAAACTGAAATCATCGCCGAATGCAAGATACATCGAGCGTTAGCTCATTTTAATTTGCTGAGATTATTTGGACAATTCTTTGACCAATCATCTTCTTATGGTATTGTTTTGAGAGATCAGCCATTTGATGAACTTTCAGCTTGTAAGCGATCTTCTGTTAGAGAAAGTTATGCTTTTATAATAGCAGATCTTGATTATGGGATAACACACGCTTCAAAAAGAAACGATAAGCACTACTATATGACTGCTATATTAGCAAAAGCATTGAAAGCTAAAATTATGCTTTATGAATCCAAATTTGAGGAAGCTAAAGATTTGGCAAAGGAGGTAATTGATTCGGCTGGCAATTATGGGTATGAGCTAACTTCCAGTTATGATGGCATATTTAATGATGGTCATGACTCAAAAGAAGCCTTATTTTGCTTATACAGTTATGGGTATTCAGAGTCTGCCTCAACACTTTTTCGTTATACCAACTTTTCATCTTATTTAAAGACTATTTCAGACTTATTGCCAGACAATCAAAATAATGGAAATTTAAATGAGGGATCTGGCTATGATAAGCGCTTCACCTATGTTTACTCCTTAGATACTAAAGGACCCTCTTCTAATGGGAAATACCCATTTAAGATCAATGCAACCGATAAAAGAAACAGCATTTTTCTCTTGAGGCTTGCAGAAATATACCTTATCTATACAGAAGCTACAGTAAGGACACATGATTTTCAGTCTGCCAGAACCAGTTTATCAGCCATTACTTCAAGAGCTGGATATAGCAGTGATTACGTTTCAACTATTTCTGACCATGATTTATTGAGCTACCTATTTCAACATAAGTGGATAGAATTATTTTCAGAATATGGAGAAGAATGGTTTGATCTTATAAGATTTTATAAAGCTGGTGATATTGACGGTAAATCCATAAAACCTACAATTGTGTCAGAAAATCAATTTTGCTTTCCCATACCACAAACAGCATTGGCTGGAAATAATTTATTAATACAAAATCCTCAGTAATCAGATGAAATTATATTTGTTATTTTTTGTGCTATTTTTTGCTGGACCTTCTTTGTCAGCCACAGCACAGGCTCATTTTACGTTAGTGGGAAACATCCTTGGTGACAAAGCTGATGGACAAAAGGTTTACCTGGTTGATTCTGCTGACCCTATGAATCCCAAGGCCGATTCGTCGTTAATTCAAGGACATAGTTTTCAGTTTGAGGGTACCATTAAACATCCTTCTAAGTATCAACTTATTTTTACAAAAAATACCCCTAAATCTTCCTATGACTTAGCTTCCTATGACCGAAAAAATTGGAAACGCATATTTTTGTATTTAGATAGTGGTACCATTCAGTTATCAGCGCATATCGATAGTTTACCCAATGTTTCAAGTTCAATAGGTGTGTATAGTATCTATGGTTCTAATGCCAACGATATATACCAAGCCTATAAAAATATAGGAAGTGTTGAAAACGCAAAATTGGGTGAACTTGAAAAGTTGTATTATTTAAAATATTACAATAGCCAATCTCAACATTATGATATAGCTGGCGGCTATGGACTTTTCAAAGAAATAACTAATATTACTAAACGCATTGATCATGCAAAATGGAATTATATTAAAGTAAATAATAAGAATTATGTAGGGCTTGATTTGGCCATAAATGGCCTTTTTACTCCTACTGCAAATCTGACAAGTGCAGAAGTAGATTCAATCATAAGCGCTTTTAAGCCATATTGGGAAAATAACGCGGAATACGATAAATTATGTAAATACGCACAAGCCGTTAAAAAAATAGCTCCGGATAATTCATATATGGATGGATATGTTTTAGATAAATTTGGAAAACACCACAATCTTTCTGAAATAATACCGAAAAATAAGGAGGTGGTTTTACTAGAATTTTGGGCCTCCTGGTGTGTACCATGCCGTGGGGAAATACCTAATTTAAAAAGGGAATACCAACAGTGGAATAATAAAGGTTTTGATATTATTAGTATTTCTTTAGATGGAGAGTATAAAAACTGGGTTAAAGCCATTGAGGCTGAACAAATGTATTGGGGACAATATAATGTCAAAGATGAGTTCAATAATGAGCTGATCAAAAATTATGGTATTGAACGGACTGGTATTCCCTTTGCGATACTTATAGACAAACACGGAAAAATAATTACCCATAAAACACGAGGTGCTTTTTTGGCCAATCAATTATTTAGATTTTTTTCACAACAACCATAAAATTTTATAGCTATATAAACGGCACCTGACTACTTCAAAGGTTTCGGATGGGATATCCAGGCAGCTGGAAATAAATACCGCCAGAAACTCGATGCGTTAACAAGGGAACATCCCCAAAAAGATAGTAAAACATAAGTTATGAAATATAATTTTTTATCCTAAATTAATAATTATTTAATTTATAAATAAAGTAACGGATATATTTTTTAATCAGGCTTATGATTTTGTTGCAGATGCGTATGAATTTGTTGCATTTTTGTTTTGACAACTGTATCTTTAACCTAAAATTGGATGGTTATAAGCTATGGGAAAAATATATACCTCTGTTATCATACTTTGGAGTATATGTTTATGCTTGTATGGTCAGGAACGCGTTACAAACTTACAGGTTAAAGACCTTTCAGGCACTTCAGAAATTAATTTGGATGATTCCCTGTGGAATTTTTTCCTGGAAAGAAAATTAAATAAAACTTGCCCCTCGTTAGCCGATTTGCAAACTTCCGGATGGGGCACCATGCGCCATACCAATTTTGGGATGTCTCAAATGTTAAGCGGATGGCAGGGAAGAGGATGGTTTGTGTTGCCTATTAAAGCCAGTAAGGAACTCATTGATCGAAAATTGTCTTTCAGGATCAATCATGAAGGTGCCTCAGAAATCTTTTTGGATGGTAAACCTTTGGGCGGATTTGGCAAGATAGGCAATTCTGCACGTGAAACTAAGGCAGAGCGGGCTCCACATACGCTTATAGAACTTTGGTTACCCGATACCGCCGTACATTTGCTGGCCTTGCATTATGTCAATTACTTCGGCATTAATGCCAATTTTTGGGGCTTTCATGCCACCATTGGCGATTTTGCCCGTATGGATGAAAAAATAAATCGAGCAGACCACCTTTATTCCTTCTTGCTTATGAGTGCCGCCGTCAATTTGATCTTGGCGCTGTTGCATGTGTTTTTGTTTTTCTACAATCCTAACCAGAAACTCAATTTGGAAAGTGCTGGCTGCACGTTGATTATTGCGATAATCAGTGTAAGTGTTTATCAACTATACCAAACAAGTTCTCCAACCGTGGTATATTATGCAAATTTCACGGCCGCTATTTGCAAAATGCTGTTGACAGGATGTGCTTTGTTGATGATTTATCGGGTTGCGTATACACCCGTACCGCGCTGGCGGTTGGCTGTATTATGTTTGGTCCTTATTTATTATGTGACAGACTATATGGAAAAATACTTTTTTAATGCCGATAAGCATGCGGATAATTTTTATACGGTGGTGTTGGCTTTTTTCCTTATAGACGTTGTCTGGTCAACCTCAGTAATCATTCGCAACCGTCAAAAGGGCGCTTGGATCATCGGCGTCGGCATGCTTGGGCTCATCCTGGTATACTTGTTTACTTGGGGTGACGTTTTTAACATCTGGACCCCAGACACCCGTGATATCAGGATGCTTGTTTTGGCCATAGGTATCCTGCTCTTTCCGGTATGCTTCTCTTTGTATCAAGCCATAAATTTTACCACTATACAACAACAACTCAACGAAAAATGCACTGAGATAGAAGACCTATTGGCCAAGGCACTGTATGCGGATGATGAACTTGCGGTAGAAACGGCATCGTATGCCCTTCCCGGTGTTGTCACGGTAGAAAGTGCTTTCTTGGGACAAGTTGCCCAGTTGGTTAACGAGCATTTGGAGGATGAATCGTTTGGAGCAGACCAGCTGGCCAGCGCCATCGGCATGAGCCGTGCACAGTTGCATCGTAAGCTGAAGGCATCGCTGGGGCAGTCTGCCGGAGGGCTTATTCGTACTACCCGCATGGAACATGCCTATAAACTTTTAAAACAGCGCATGGCGACGGTGGCAGAAGTATCATACAAGGTTGGCTTTTCTAACCCTTCAAGCTTCTCATCCAGCTTCTCCCGCCATTTTGGCTTTCCGCCCAGCAAGGTAGAACAAGAAGCAGCCTCCATCGTGAAAGATAAAGATTAATCCGATAAATTTCAGTACGTTTGTCCTACCATGGATTCTTATGCGCAATATACCGATCCTGAATTGCTGGATTTCCTGAAAACAGGGGAAGGAAAAGGTGCTTTTGATGAAATTTATGGGCGCTACTGGAAAAAACTCTACAACGAGGCCTTTAAGCGGTTAAAGGACGGGCCGCAGTGCGAAGAAATTGTGCAGGATGTGCTCACCGATCTATGGATGAAGCGCCATGCCCGGCAAAT
Source organism: bacterium A37T11 (assembly GCA_900109895.1). Lineage (GTDB taxonomy): Bacteria > Bacteroidota > Bacteroidia > Sphingobacteriales > Sphingobacteriaceae > A37T11. The sequence goes on along the minus strand of FOBR01000006.1, from coordinate 174,371 downwards.
CGATCATTTGCAAGCCTATTTACTGCGATCCGTGCGTTACCAGATGTTTATGCTGTATAAAAAAAACGCTTCACTACCTGCTTTTGAAGAACCCCTCGAACATATGCACCGGGATGGTGCCAGTACCGACGAAGGCCTATATTTGAAAGACCTGCGCCAATTTATTGACCAGTGGCTGCTTACCCAGCCTGAAAAACGCCGGGAAATATTCCGCCTGCGCCACTTTGAAGAGCTAGGCACCCGGGAAATCGCCGAGTTACTTGGCATAAGTCAGAAAACGGTACAGAACCAATTGCTCAGTGCCGTGAATGACCTGAAAGGGAAGGTGGATAAAAATTTTATCCTGCTGTTAGCCAGTGTGCTACTTCATTAAGCAAAAAAAGTTATCGCCCGCATAGGACGTCCTTCAAAAAATCCATACTGTATAGCTGTATGGAAAAGGAACAATTTATCCAACTGGTACATGCTTACCTGCACGGAAATGCTTCGGCAGAAGAAATGGAAGCGTTGGAACGTTACTACCTGCTCTTTGCCGATGAGCCAGAAATCCTGAACTTGCTTGACGAAACCGCGCTGAACATGCTGGAGCATAAATTGCATGCCGGCATCCAGGCGCGCATTCGTGAAGCGGATGCCCCGGCACCTGTACACACCCATCGCCGTTGGTACATTCGCGCGGCTGCGGCTATCCTCCTCCTCGGCAGCATTGGCATTTGGTGGTATTCCAGCAACCTATTCCCGCAAAGGGTTGTACAAAGTGCTGATATCCGCACGAGCTGGGGGGACAAGGAAAATCGTTATTCCGTGCTGCCTGATGGTACAAAAGTGTTGTTGCATCGCGGCAGCGAGCTGCATTACACAACCGACAGTGGTTCCCGGCAGGTTACTTTATCAGGGCAGGCCTGGTTTGATGTGGCGCAGCAAGCAGGCAAACCGTTTATCATCCATACTGGAAGTGTTACCACCACCGTGTTGGGCACGTCGTTCAGCATCCGGGCTTGGCCGCGTGAAAAACAGGTCGTTGTAGCCGTTAACAGCGGCAAGGTACAGGTAAGCGATGCACTCCAAAATCTGGCCATCCTAACGCGCGACAAGCAATTGGTTTATGACATGGTAGACAAAAAGCCGGATAAGGAACCTGTTAAAGCAACCGAAAGCCTGGCCTGGGCCGCTCAGGACATGACCTTTGATAACTTACCCTTATCCAGCCTGGCCGAAAAACTGAGCCGCCGTTATGGAATCCCCATCCGCCTCAACAACAAAAAGCTGGAAGGATGTCCCATTACCGGCCGCTTTAGTGGTACTGAAACACTGGACGAGGTATTGCACATTTTGACGGCCACCAGCCAAACTACGTATAAAAAGAGCGATAAAGAAGTGGTGATTGATGGGAAAGGATGTTTTTGATGATGGATTAGGGATGATGAATGAAAAATGAATAATTAATATTACAAAGAAAAAGAACGGAATGAATAGATTTTACTAAACCCACCTAATAGCGTTTGCCTGTGCAGCACAGGTATCCGATGATCTAAAAAAGAAACTCCCCGTGCCTTGGACAGCTTCCGGAGAGTTTTATTAAAAATTCAGTCGAATTCTTAACTAAACAAAGAATGCAAAAAAAAACCGTATTTGCAAACCGGCCTGCGCTGTTTGTTGCAAAAACACAATGGATACAACTCATGAGAATCAGTGTATGCTGTAGTACCTTCCTGATGCTGGCCATGCAGCTCCTGCTCGCCAATCATAGCAAAGCCCAGCGCATCGAAGACGTACAGATCCGCTTCGGCATCGATAACCAATCGCTCAAATCCGCCCTGCAACAACTGCAGGAACGATCCGGCTTCAACATCTTTTACCTCAGCCCCAAAGCCGATGGCTATGATCACATCAGCCTTCCTGAAGGCCAGCGAAGCGTTGCCGCCACCCTCGAACTGCTGCTTCAGCATACCAGCCTGCAATACCATCAGGTTGAACACAGTATTGTGCTGTCTGAGCGGGTGAAGGGGGTGCGTGAGGATGAAAATGATGTAAGTAGTGAGGTTCAGCAGCGGGTGGTTGAAGGGACGGTTATCTCCGCCAGCGACGGCAAACCCCTTGAAGGCGCCACCGTCAAACTCAAACAGGGTGGGGTAGGGGTGATGACCGGAAAGGACGGCATCTTTCATTTAACGACACCTATATATAAAGGTGTGCTCGTCGTCACCTTCGTCGGTTACCAAACCCAGGAAGTGGATTTCAACCCGGATACCCAAATTCCAATGACCATCAAACTGGCAGGGGAGGGGAATGAGCTGGAGGAAGCTGTCGTTAATGCTGGGTATTATGAAACAACGAAAAGGCTCAGCACAGGGAATATTAGCAAAGTAGATGCGGTAACTATCGGTAAACAACCTGTCACCAATGTACTTTCAGCGCTGATCGGACGCATGTCTGGTGTACAAATAAACCAAAATTCCGGTTTGGCGGGCGGTGATTATAGCATCCAGATAAGAGGGCGGAACAGTCTCCGGACAGAGGGGAATGATCCGTTATATCTTCTTAATGGGGTACCCTTCCCTTCAACATCGTTTAACCAGTTGACAGGGGGGGTAATACCGCAGTCAAACCCATTAAACGTGTTATCCCCAACGGATATTCTCAGTATTGAAGTTCTTAAAGATGCCGATGCAACGGCGATTTATGGAAGCCGCGGGGCCAATGGCGTGGTGCTTATCACCACAAAGAAAGGCCGTATGGGAGAAGCATCCATATCGATGCAGGCACAAACAGGCATAACTCACCTGGCAAAGAAAATGGAACTCCTTAACACGGCCCAATATCTGGAAATGCGTCAAGAAGCCTTTGCCAACGATAAAGCAGCACCTACCTTGGCTAATGCACCGGATCTGTTATTATGGGATACCACACGATATACCGATTGGCAGAAGGTTTTGCTTGGCGGAACTGGCCATCATAGCACTTTAAACGCCTCGTTATCGGGAGCAGCCAATGAAATTCAATATTTGTTAAGCGGTACATATGGAAGCGAAACGACAGTGTTCCCCGGAAATTACACATTTAAACGGGGAGCCGTTAACTCGTCGCTAAACTATACCAGCAAGAACAGGAAGATGACCTTACAATCGTCATTGATGTATGGTGCAAGCAGCAATACACTGCCTACGGAAAACCTGGTGAGCCTTGCCCTGCAACTTCCTCCGGATGCGCCCGAACCTTATATTGGTGGTCAGCTTAATTGGGCAAAAGGGACCTGGACAAATCCTTTTAAGTATATGGAACAAAGTTCTGTTACCAACAGCAATAACATGAATGCGAGCCTCACCGTACAATACCGATTACTATCAAACCTATCCATCAAGGCCTTGGTGAGCTTTAATAAAATAATGTTCAAAGAAACCCAGCTGAACCCGGTTAGCGCTTTAGACCCGGCAGGGGCAGACGCCCTGATAAGTAGCAGCCTATTTGCCGACAATACAGAAACAGGATATAACCTGGAACCCCAGATTGAATATAAAAATAAGTTGGTGGGCGGTGCTGTCCAGGTATTATTAGGAACCACTTTTCAGGAAAACAACCGGCAAGGGAGAACCTTGGCTGCATCAGGCTTCTCTTCAGATGCATTGATGGAGCAATTAGGCAATGCAGAGGAACTGCGTGGAAACAGCAGTTTCACACAGTACCGGTATAATGCCTTGTTTGGAAGGATCAATTACAATAGCAGCGATAGATATTTGTTAAATATCACTTTCAGAAGGGATGGGAGCAGCCGGTTTGGCCCCGGCAAACAATGGGGCAACTTTGGCGCTGCCGGCGCAGCTTGGATCTTTTCGGATGAAAAGTTCTTAAAAAAACAATCCACATGGCTTAGTATGGGGAAACTGAGGCTGAGTTACGGCCTTACAGGCAGTGACCAGATAGGCGATTACGCTTACCTGGATACCTATCAAAGCTCTGGGGTTTATTTAATCCCGGGTTTAGCCCCCAGTCGCTTAGCGAACGAACAATTTGGATGGGAAGTAAATAAAAAGCTGGAAATCGCCTTAGAGACTGGTTTTCTGAACAACCGTATTCAAATGGACATGAGTTATTTTCGAAACCGTTCATCAAATCAGCTGATCGGGTATCAGTTGCCAGACCTTACGGGTTTTCCGTCAGTACAGGCAAATTACCCTGCCACCATTCAAAACACAGGCTACGAATTTGAGCTAACTGCACGGGTCATGTCCAATGGCCATTTTTCATGGAAAGCGAATGCGAATTTCACCCTGCCCTACAATCGGTTGCTAGCCTTTCCTGATATAGAGAAATCCTCTTACAGTAACCTCGTCGTAGGTAAACCTCGCCCGCAAACTTTTGCGTATGTGTTTTCGGCTGTGGATCCCGAAACCGGGACCTTTCAATTTCAGGATCTGAATGGAGACGGTGCCATTTCAGCTACGGATGATCGTATACTGCTATCCAGGCCGCCAGCCTATTTTGGTGGTGTGGGGAATAGCTTTACGATGGGTCATTTTGATACAGATATATTCCTGCAATTTGCACGGCAGGATGATTTTGACTATCGGAGTAGCTTTAGCATGCCAGGTATGCAACAAAATCAACCCGTAGAAGTGTTGGAACGATGGAAGCAGACCGGCGACGGTACACCGGTAGCCAAATTTTCCCAGGCTTCGGCTACGCTCTATAATCGCTGGGCAAGTAGTGACATAAATTTTAACGGCCATAAATCCTATGTTCGCCTTCGGAATGTAGCCCTGTCTTATCATGTGCCAGCAGGCCGGCTGCAACGCTTAAAGATGAAAGATGTACGCGTCAATCTGGAAGCCCAGAATCTTTACACGTTTACGAAGTACAAAGGATTGGATCCGGAGAGTTTAACCTTGCCACCTTTAAGGACATTCGTAATAGGACTGAACATAACCCTTTAACCATTGATTAAGATGAAAACACTATATAAACTATATTTCTTTTGCATGTTAGTAGGTACCCTTTCCTGTTCCAGATTTATTGAGATCGACGTTCCGAAAACGGAGCTGACCAGGCGGGCGGTATTCGCGGATGACCAAAGTGCCTTCGCGGCCTTGGAGGGATTGTATGCCGGAATGGCGAATACCAGCCATTATATAGGCGGGACACAAGACGGTTTGCAATACATTGCCGGATTGACGGCAGATGATTACGGTTACATGCGGAATAAGACCGGGTTTGTGGAAAATCAAATAGATCCGGCAAGTACCAGTATCACCATGATCTGGAAAACAGCTTATTTGTCTATTTACCAGGCCAATGCGCTTATCGAAGGTGTTGGATCAGGAACAGCACTTTCTGCAGCAGTAAGGGAACAAATTGAAGCGGAGGCCCGCTTCATCAGGGCATTTAATTATTTCTATTTGATCAACTTGTTTGGAGATGTTCCCTTGATCATTACAACGGATTATGAAAAAAATTCATTGGTTTACCGCACTCCGGTCACTGATATTTATCAACAAATAGTTACGGACCTTAATTGGGCAAAAGAAATACTGCCGCGCGACTTTTCCGCCGGGAAAGGACAACGTGTACGCGTAAACTACTGGGCCGTCAATGCTTTTTTAGCCAGTGTGTATGCCTATACAGATCAATGGAAGGAGGCCGAAACCCTTGCAGGCGAAACGATAGATCAGCCGGCTTTGTTTCACCTGACAACATCTTTAGATAGCACTTTTCTGGCCAATAACACCGAAGCAATTTGGCAGCTTTTGCCACCAGGTGCTTCATATAATGCGCCAGAAGGCTTTTTAAACCGGTATAATGCGTCTGTTTACGAATTCGTTTCCTTAACGGACGATCTTGTGGACGCGTTTGAACCTGCAGACAAACGCCGGATGGGGTGGATAGCAGAACGGGACAATTATTTTTACTGCAATAAGTATAAGGCCGTCCTCACGATGGCCCCTAGTTACACAGAGTATTCCACTCCACTCCGGCTGGCAGAACAATATCTTTTACGATCTGAGGCCAGGGTACATCTGGGAAATTTGACAGGTAGCTTAAGCGATTTGAACCAAATAAGACGTCGTGCCGGATTGCCAGATGCAGAGACAAACAGCTCTGAAAGCCTCTTGGCTGCCATAGAAAAGGAGAGAAGGTTGGAACTATTTTCCGAATATGGCCATCGATGGCTGGATCTGAAACGTTGGGGAAGGGCAGATGCAGTATTGGGGAATTTAAAACCCACCTGGGCCAGCACCGCCGTTTGGTATCCAATTCCGGAAGCAGAAATACTAAAAGACCCTCATTTAACACAGAATAGTGGTTACTAACACAATTATATGAAAGCAATTTATAAGAATGTTATTTTAATCGTATTTTTCGTAGTGCTTTGCCAATTTGTAAAAGCTCAAAACCAGGAAACCGGGGGTAGACAAGCCCCTTTGATACACATCAGCCAATGGTTGAAAGGAGAACCGATACCTTCTTTTAATGAAGGCACCAGGTATGTGGTAGAATTTTCTGCAAGTTGGTGCTCCCCTTGTTTTAAAGCCATACCACACTTGTCAGACCTGGCTTTGAAGTATGCCGGAACCATCAAATTTATTTCCATTTACAGTCTGTCGGCTTTTAAAGACGATCCGGAAGGAACAAAGTATGCGAAGATAGTAAAGCAAATGGTAAACGAAATGGGTGATAAAATTGGCTATGCTGTTGCCTTGGATGTGCCTTCGCAACAAACAGCGAAAGATTGGGGGATTACGGCAGTACCAAACGTATTTGTAATTGATCAAAACAAGCGGATTGTTTGGAATGGAGACCCCATGGGCGGATTAGATGATGTATTGAGTCAACTAGTTCAGGGAAATTTTGATATGGCAACTACGAAGTCTCGCGATCACATTCGGGAAAAGGAATTAGATACCTTGGAAACCCTCAGTAGAACTGCCAGTTCAGAAAGACTGGAATTTGTAGAAAAGCTTTTAAGTAAATATCCGGGTGATCCAGCATTTTATGCGCCAAAATTTAATTTACTCGCATTCAATGACAGTAAAGAAGCCAATAAATGGCTTACTTGGATGCTGGCAAATGGGCCAGAATCCCTTGATTGGGTTTATATTTCAGAACAAGCCTATACAGCACCAAAATACCCCGATTTTGACTTGGTGTTCTTAGCCAAAATGCGTGCTTTGGCACAGTCCCCACCCAGTATGCAACCTAATATTTATTTGAGCATTTCTAATGTTTTCAGTCAGGAGAGCCGTATGAAAGAACAACCGGAAGAACAAATTTTATGCATGCAAAAGGCGATACTTGCGTGTCATACCGCACAGGTCTTTGGAAAGAATTTGAAAAATGATTCCCTCATTAAAGAGGCTATGGCCTTTGTAAAAACCATCCAAAAACGAATGGTGGCAGTAAAAGGAAATCGAAATTGATAAGCAAAAAATAAATAGGAGCTTTCATCGTATCGGATGGAGCAATTCGCTAAAAATCCTCAAAATTACTACTATAAGTGTAATTTTGAGGATTTAGTGGTTGTGCATACTATTGATTCCCATCAATAGTTTCAGCTCTTTATTGGACCGGATTTTTCCAAAGCTGTGCACAGGGCTGGGCGCCATTGTTTCCGGCAGTAGTGGCCAATCTGGCCCCGTCATCGCAGGTACAGCGCGTACCACTATTATTGGCAGTACATTCAAAGCCCAGCCCTGGGTTATCGTCTATACATTCTGTACAAACGGTCCCATTTGAATAATGATTTGGCGTTTCCGCCTGCATGGCCACTTTGCGGTTATGTGCATACGTGCCGAAAATAAATCCCAGGGCTAATGCTATGGTAAGCCCCAGGGCGAGCAACTTAGATCTCTTTTTCATAATATTGATCTTTTAGTTGAGTTAAAAATTAATGAATGCCTACTTCTTTTTTAACAGGTGTTCGGCTTCCTTTTTCCTGTTCCCTTGCAAGGTTTTCTTTAAGGGCCTTTTGGGCCATTATTTCTTTTTCGTCAGGCAAAAGGTAGCGCAGCAGTTTATTTCCCTGCAGGGAAATAAACTGCTGGGTATCGGTAACGATAAAATCCCGTACCTTTTGCCCGCTTTCGTCCGGTATATAGAAGCTGTACAAATAGCTTGATTGTTCATAATCATACACGTCAATCACCGTATGGTTGTCAAAGTCTTCGGGCAGCTCCCCGGCACTCAGCAAATTGCTTTGTACATACAGATGGTCGCCGTTTGTGCGGGCGGCTATGTTGACCAATAAAGACTGCTGCAACACATATTGCCCGTCCAGGACATTGTGCCCGACCCTTAGTTGCACCTGGCTAATCGTGTCTATGGTGTGGGCTTGGTGCAACAAATTCATCGCCGTATCCATGACCAGGTATTCATTCCGGTAATTATAAATAAAAACCAGGCGTTGCCTGTCAGGGTTGTAAATAAGTTTTCCATCTGTACTGAACATGCCTTCACCACCTTGTTCTTTTAATAGATTCGTAAACAATATTGGTTTCCCCTGTATGTGTGATGTTTTTGCCAATACATTCTTATACTGTTTCATCGTATACAATGTCATAGTTCCACTGCTCAATGGGAGGGCACTTAAAAACCGAATACTGTCCATATAAAGCTTTGCGGTCCAATCGTTAATAATACCTCGATAAATCCAAAGGTTATCTCCGTCACTCAGGTAAAAATACGGAGCTTGCACTGTGAGCTTTACCGAACGGTAATCCAGACTGGGAAGGTTCAATCGGATATGACTGCTGTCATTGAGGTTCTGTCCTAGGCGTATGACCTGGTCAAAAGCCTTGTAGCGTCCCAGGTAAACCTCCCCGTTGGCCTCGCCCGCAATGTAGTAGCCCGGATGGCGCAGGTTGATGCTGTCGACGGGGGCTAAACCCAGGGGAATGATATGCCGCTTAAATCTGGCAAACCGGTGATTGGGGTTGGCATCCACCCTTATATAAAGTAGGAAAATGAGCAGTCCGGATAACAGGATGATGCAGACCGTTTTCTTTCTGGAAAGATGTATTGCCCGGAAAGAAATACAAAGGAAGGCCAGGTTGAACGCAAAGTGCCCTTGCCAGCCTCCTACCTCACCAATTACCCCACCGCAGGCACAGGGTTCATTCTTTTTACCCATACACAAAATGGCCAGAATATATACCGTAAACAAGATCATCAGTATGAAAAAACTTTGGAGCCCGATCTGTTGAATTTTTTCTGACTGCGCGATGCCATATATCATCACACCTGCGATGATCAGCTCCAGCCCCGGTATAAACCAAGCGATGAAACCGACAAAGCCTTTTAGTAAGATGGACTGGCCCAGCTGGACCATAAATTTATCATATTCCATCAGCTTTATCCCGCCTGAATACAAAAAAAGCAAGGTACAAAGACAACTGATGATAAGGTAAGCCGCTTCCTGACTAATACGGATGTGCTTTAGCCAATGCACAAATCGATGCCACCTGCCGTTGCCTGGTGTACCTAATCTGATGTCTGTTTGTGATTCCATTGTACTTGCTGTTTATACTTTATATCGTATATGCTACTCTTTTCCTATTTTCTCGTTTTTCCATACCAGCCAGTAGCGAGGCTTCATACCACAGATCGTCATATTTATGCTGATCATTGCTGATCGATAGCTTGGATTTGCCAGCAGGCTTATCCAGCTGCGGCTGATCGCTCTTTTGATCAGGGCAAACAAAGACCAGCGTGTCCGGGTCTATCCCGTTAGGGTCCTTCGCCCAATAAGCCCTAATCCCGGCAAACGGATGATTCTTTTTGTACTGCATGTTGCGCAAGAGCACAAAGGAAATGATCAGCGTTGCCGAACCGAGGATGTATAACAGAAACTGGAGCTCTTTCATAATCGTATTATTTATACCTTATATATAAGTATCTATTTTTTCTGCTTTTCTAGACCACTCACCATGTAATACGATACAAGTATACGGCAGCTTTTATAAATTCAAGGGGAAAGGCAAATGACCCTGAGGCTATTAAAAAGGCAGATTCAGGGGAGGGAATAGGGGACTAACCGCGGAAATTTTGGAGAGCCTCTGCGTGAAGAAATCGATGTTTGAGAGAAATAGAGCCAGAAATGGGTACAAAAATGATCCGAAAAACAGGGGACATTTTTTTAGTCCCCGATTATTTTAAAATTAGGAAGATTATATCCTTTAAAAGCATAAAATTCAGTGTATTTGAAGAGGCTCCTGATGGTATAAAAGCGTTTATAAAATTATCTTAGCTATTCTTCATCAGTATGTTTAAACCCAAATTCTTTTTCCATCCGTTTGCGGATACGGCCTAACAGGGAGTAAAATTCACGGGAGGGTTTGTAGAGCTTGTCTTTATCAAATACTGTAAACAATCGAGGCCGGGCCTTCTAGCCTTTTTTACTGACGTGGGTGTCGATAAAATCATCGGCGGCATCAGCTATGTTGACATAGTCATAATCTGTAGGATAAAAATAATGAAACCTTACCGCCAAGGCACCCCAGAGTAATTTGGTAAATAATTGGACAGGTTTTCCAACGTCATTACCGTCATGTTTTTTGCGCAGTTGTTTTTTACGATGCTTTAGGTACAGCTCTATATGGACTTTTAAAGACTGGTTGGTAGGGTCAAAGGCCATACCGGCTTTCGGATTATAATGACTGATGGTGTCTTCCCATTTCCAATAGCACGCCTCTTCTTCACCTTTTTCGGCCGCTGCTGCAAATTCTGCGTCGCGCAGTTCCTTCCAGCGGTTATAGATGCCCATGTAGTTGAAGTTGTAGTTGACAAACCTCACCCAACTCTGCTGCACCGCTAAGGTATCTTCTTGTATCAGGGTGCTCAGGAAAGCTTCGTCAAGCTCGTTTTTGACGGTTCCTGAAATAAAGATTTGCGAAAAACCGTTTTCGGTTCGGTCTATCCGGTGCAGTTTATAGCTTAAAACAGGGAAACGAAATGACCTGTAAGTGCCTGAAACTGGGATCTTGCTTGTTCCTTCAAAAATTTGATGGGTGTCCTGGTTTCAAACAAGGATCAATGGACCCTTGTATTTACACATGTTATATGCATCCGGTTCATAAATACGATTTCCAGGTACTGTTTCTACCTGTGTTTTCTCATTAAATGTAAATAAGTCTTCACTTTGTTTTTCAATTGAGTAGATATAATCTGCCTCACCGAGTTTGGCGGTGTTATCTGTTGTAAAAGTGATGGTGTCGCTTTCTTGCGGCGCAAAAACCGCGTTGAAATACTCTGCGAACTCGCTGCTATTTCAATTAAAATTAATTCGGAAGAAAGGATAATTACATTGTTGTTGTATTATTAGTACTGTCTTCTATTAGTACTGTCTTGTCCATTTTTCTCTATTGGTATCCTAAGATTAAATGTTTTATCGAAGTCAGTTTTTTTTCAAACTTACGTAAATGGTTTGTTTAAAGTAATTTACGGCCTAACTTGGGCTACAACCCGAGCGAATTTATAATCTTCTTTACATCATCCTTCGTAATGGACGATTCTTCTGATTTATCAAAAATAGTGATCAGGTAAATGTCAGTGCCGTCGGGATGTTCCTCCACAAGAAAAGTAATTACCCGGATGCCTCCGCTCCTTCACCGTAATTCGCACCCTGCTTCGGATTGGCTAGTAAATCCTGCTCCAATGCGCTCAGACTTGCCTGAAGTGTTTTGTACTTTTTTAAAGAACTTAGTGATCTGATGCACTAGCTGGTTTTCAATATCCTTCTCTTTAAAAGGCTTAGTTAATGAGACGAAATCAAACACGTATGGGTCTTTCAGCGTTTGCTGTGCCAGATCAGACATGGGGTCTGGCAAGGTATGTGTAAAATTACTGATGGCCTTTCCGCTTCGGTCATACAGGTTGGTCTTGATTTGGAGAGCCAGTACATCCCGGCTCCAGTTATTCTCCAGCGTTTGCTGAATGTAGAACCGGGCTTCAGTGATATTCTTTGATTTTGTGAAGATTAGTATATTATGGCCCCACGGGATCCGGACAAGCGGTATATCCTCAAATTGGTCAACAGGCTGTTGACCAATTTCCGTTTGATAGAACGAGTAGAACCTTTTACAATACTTTAAATTACTCGTAGAAAAGCCTGTATTATCCGGAAACTCCTCTTTAAGATCTTTAGCCACCTGATCGATGAGCTTATCACCCCATTTATGCTTAAGCTGTTTTTCATTGATCATTTGCCCCAACTCCCAATAAGTCTGTATCAGGCCTCCATTGGCTGCAAGCGCAATTTTTACCTGTGCTGTCCGTATTTTGGTCTTAACTTCGGATAGCCACAGCTTATATTCATTGGAATCATTAGCAAACTGATCAATCATCATAAAAGAACTTTGAGTTTTACACGGCAAATATACGTTCTTTATTCCTTCCCCGCCTCCAACCAATCATCACCAACAGTCTCAATCGCTTTTTTAACAAATCCAGCAGGAATTTTCTTTTCAAGTTTATATACTTTCTCCGGCTTGGTCTTTCCCTTTTGAGTCTCCTCCGTATCGAGGATATAGGGTTCTAAAACACTTTTATTCCATTCGATGGATTTTCCTTTAAAATATTGCTTTAGTTCTTCACTGAAATATGATTTGACTGAAGAATTAGTGAATGTATCTCCTTTTCCTTGCACCCCCCAGCTCGGGGCGCTAGCCAAAACTCACAGCTACCTATGAAAATCATTTCAAAACAGTACTGAACCCTGCTTTACGGACGTACCCTTGCTTTTGCAAGTCTGTTTGCCTAAGTTTGCAGCTATGAGGAAAGATTTGCCGGTAGGGCAGCACAACTTTGATGATTTGGTCCATGACAACGGTGTGTACGTTGATAAGACTGCTTATATTCATCAGCTGATGACTGGCGCTAAGCGCTTCTTCTTTTTGAGTCGGCCCCGCCGGTTTGGCAAAAGCTTGCTTTTAAGTACTATTCAGGCTGTATTTGAAGGACGGAAGGATCTGTTCAAAGGACTATATATTGAAGATAAGATTGATTGGGAAGCATATCCGGTCATTATGTTGGATATGTCAAAAAATTCTGAGAGCGTAAAAGCCTTGGAGGATGCATTGGCTGCAACGTTAAAGACGTATGCTGCTTTCCATCATCTTGCATTGGATGATAGCAACGACCCTTGCCTCTTATTAGAACAATTGATAGGACAGATTTTTCTGCAAACGGGAAAACACATCGTTGTCCTCATTGATGAATACGAAAAGCCGATATTGGATAATTTAGATAATCCGGCATTGGCTCAGGAAATAAGAAAATTCCTCCACACTTTCTACGGTATATTAAAAGCATCCAGCAATTCCATTCGGTTCTTATTAGTTACCGGCATCTCCAAGATTAGCCAAACTTCCATATTTTCTGGTTTAAATAACTTGCTAGACCTGACCTTTGACGAAAATTATACCGAAATTTGTGGCTACACACAAAAAGAACTTGAATTTTATTTTGCTGAGTACATCCAGGTGCTTGCCGAGAAGAAAAAAAAGAGCCGATCGGTTATCCTGGAAGAGATCAAACACTGGTACAACGGCTACAGCTGGGACGGGAAAGTTTTTGTTTATAACCCGTATTCCGTGTTATTATTGTTTAATTACGGCTACTTTCAGCCTCACTGGTTCAGTACGGGTACTTCCACCGGCTTTTTGACCTTGCTCAAGTCATCTGCAGATATCACCGCAGCTATCACGGGCACATCCCTGGTAAACCGTTCATTCTCTGATAAACAGACGCTTGAAAACCTGGATACAGTGACTTTGTTATTTCAAGCCGGCTACCTTACCGTGAAATCGTATGATGAAGAAAGGGATAAATTTCTATTAAAAGTGCCAAATGAAGAGGTACGGAACGCCCTGTCTGAATCAATTTTGGTTGAACTGTCAGGAAAAACCAGCAATTATGTAGATAATCGGATCGAATCTTTAAAAGAAGCCTTAAGTCGGGGTGAAACTGCCGTGGCTATGGAAAACCTGGATATCCTTTTTTCAACCATCAGCTATAACACACAGAAACCCACAGAGTCTTATTATCATGCCTTGTTTCAGCTAGCTATGAATGTGGCCGGGATAGATCAACATGCGGAAAGCTACAATCACATAGGCCGGGCAGATAGTATTTTGAAATTTAAAGACAGGGTGTATGTGGTTGAAATCAAATTCGCCAAGACTAAAAAAGAGCTTCCAGATGCACTCAATAAGGCTATGGTGCAGATTAAAGATAACCAATACGCCAAGCCTTATCAAAAAAAGGGATTAAAAATCCATTTATTGGCAATAGCTTTCACGAAAGGGGTGTTGGAATTTCAAGAAGAAGTTTTTTAGTTTAAAAAGGAATACTTTTTGCCTAATTTTCCATTTCTTTAAAAAATCAGTACCTTAGTGCGGTAAAATTTTTAATAAATGGCCGAAACTTCCCTGACCGACGAAAAGGAACTGCTTATTAAGCTGCGGGATGGGGATGAAAAGGCCTTTACGCAAATTTATCATCGGTATAAGGATAAACTGGTTTACCATGTGTTGCGTATGCTTAAATCGGAGGAATTGGCTGAAGAGCTTATGCAAGAGCTTTTCCTGAAGATATGGAAGAACCGTGAGCACATTGACCCCGAAAATCTTTCCGTTCATACCTCTACCACATCGCCGGGAATATGGTGTATAAACAGCTATACCGGGCTTCGCGTGAGCGGGAGATACTGGACCAAGTGATTCTCCCCAAAACGCAAAGACGGGGGTGTATTGGCGGTGGCAGGATCCTAAAATCTAAACTCCTTTGATTCCCTCCCGGTCATTATAATCGCGGTATTCCTTTTGCCGCCATTTGGTTAGGTGATAGCCTCCGCAGAAACGGCAATAGAAATATCGTATTTGTTTGGGCTGCCCTTGACGATGTTTAACCCTTTTGCCTGATATATCATAATGCGGTTTATCCATCCTGAGCACTTCCATGGCTACCCGGGCTTCCGTATGGCTTTCATACCTTGTTTTTCCGGTGACTCTGCATTTTTCCTTCATATAACAAGCGTACCCCCTTTCGTTTCCTTCGGTTTCATGTTAATCTTTACCACGGCCTCTATCCAAGGTTTGAGGTTCCGGGAAGTATCCTCAGAAAGTCGCAATGTTTCATGGACGTGTTTTAATAGGAGCTCATATTGGCCATTTCCTGGGTTTTCGCAGTTTTTGATCATATCCTGGCTGATCATGGTGTTACGCGTCACTTTCCGGAAGTAATGATTGGATTTTATACCCAAAGCTTTCAACGATTCTGCTTTTACCGCTCTATTCTGAACGGAGTTATCTGTTTCAATCCAATGAATAAATACCACCCTAATCAACACGGTAAACTTAATAATCTCCGGGTAAGGCACCTCTTTTTGCTTCCCGCCAACATCGAAGCTATACGTTGGAACGGGTATTTCCGGAACGGGTATTTCTGCAGCGGGTTGCTTCTGTTCAATACTGTCCGTCAAGAACTCTTTTAGTCTGCGCTCAGCCTCCAGCACGATCTTTTTTTCCATTTCTGCATCTTTCCGGGCTAATTCTATGGCCTGCTCGTCAAGTTGATCTTTTAGCTTTCTAATTTCCAACTTCCGTTTGGCCAATGTTGAACGAAGTGATCGCAGATGATCAAGCATTTTATGGGCTTTTGCCAGTATACGATAACAAATAGCCAATAAATAGGAACATACATAATATAGGTTGCTGATCAAACTCACAAAAATAGTGAGCAATATACCACCCTGATGGTATTCATCCAGCCGCTCTTCCGTGAAAGGGACTTTCAGCGCCGGCATGGAAAAAACTACCTTTGCCAACCCATATACTAAAACCAGTGTCCATAAAGTCCCCGCAAAGAGTTGAAGCGCAGCACGGCTATGGCGATGAGCATCCCATGGGATAAATTTATCCAACAATACCGTACAAAGACGGATCCACAGCAAGGCCACATAAGCCATTCCAAAGTAAATAGCTCCAATACCAAGCAGCGTAAAAAAAGGTAAAATTTCAGGTTTAGCCAAAAAATAAATACCTGAACAGGCAATTACGGCGGTAGTGAGGGCCGTGCCCATACGCCATAATTCATCCCTGTACCTCACAGCGGTAATTTTTTTTATCCGTCCGTTTTGGGGTGAGCGCCTTGGCATGCCATTTATTTTTACACAAACTTAGTATATTATATTTAATAAATCAATAGTGCTCACGCTCTTACGACATCGAACCACTTTAAATATGCACCATTTTAACCCAAAACGGGGATGATTTACTCTTTTCGATATACTTTTGAAATCATTTAAACATGGATGAAGGCATTTAATCCCCCATTTAAGTCATTCAATCACCGAAAAAGGCCATTTAATCCCCGATTAAAAGCAATTAAGCCTTGACGAATGTCATTCCCTCAAAAACACCTTTAATTCTTTCTGGTCAGCGCTTTTAGTTGGTAATTTTACAGCAACTAAAAGATCAAAAAGATGAACATAAATTCCCATCCCATCACGTTGCTTTCCATGCTGATACTGGCTTGTTGTGTTCCGTTGCTTTGGATCGCAGGGGCTCTTTACCATGTTTGGTATAGCTTGGTTTTCCTGGAATCTTCTCCGGAAAGTTTTTTACAGTACGCAGCACTTGGCCTGGCAACCGTTTTTTTTGGAGGGATCGCTGTGGTATTGTTGTTATTGACACTTTGGTTGGTAGGTGTTGTATTCGGGTGGCGCAGGCCATTAACGCATAACCAGGCACTGGCGGAGGCTTATGAAAGTATAGATCGGATGATGCAATACCGGGGAAAGGAACGGCTTTGCCTGCAGCTACTGCTAGGTACGTCGGTCATTTCCTTTCATATTTTATTTTTGCAAGATGCGTTATCAGTCACGCTGGCCTGGGCTTTTCTATTGCCCCTGCTGGTGATCTCGGCTCCTTATCCATTTAAAAGTAAACATTATCCACAAATGTTGTTATTTTTCGGATTACAACTGATGGCTACAGGACAAAAAATAAGTGTGCTCTATGAGGGATCATTGGTGTTTTTCTTCGCTCCACTCAAACTAGCTTTGCTGGTCACCTTTCCAATTGTTTTATTGATCATATGGCTAAAAGTAAGGCGTACTGGAGAGCAGCACTGGCGATGGAGGCTGCTACTAAGCCTGCCCATCACCTGTTTTGTTGCTGGGTTTTATACAGGCCCAATGCTTTGTTTAGCCAATATCTATTTGGAAAAGGGCACTCCAAATACATATCCGGCAGAAGTAATCACTAAATGCCCACCATTTGAGCATGATCTTTTGCGCGTTGAGATCTTGTACCATGGTAATCGGCAAGAACATTTAATCTGGTTTCAGGAATACGTTTATGAGGATAGTGAGGAGGGTAGTATTGTGAATGTGTTAGTTTATCCAGGATTTTTGAAAATGCCCTGGTACAATGAAATTCAGGATATCGACATGCATAATTATAAACGTGTATATCCATGAAAGCCCTGCCAAACGATGAATACTTGAAACGGCTGCTGATCAGCCGGTATTTGTGGCCCTCCATGGGCCTGGATCTGGGGGTCACGGCCGCGCTGACCAAAGATTTCGCTGCACTTTCAAGGCCTATTGCCGTTACACGCCACGAAGTATTGGAACAACCGGGCAACTATCACAGTGGTTACCTGTATTGGTTTGAACAGGCACTGGCGCATACTTACTTTATTCAGGATATGCATAAAAAATGCGGGCTGAATATTTGTGATTGGCGGGAACCCGTCGTGGATACCCAAGCACTGCTATACAAGGAAGAGCGTAATGGATTTATTGAAGCCCTTGAAGATGGCGGTGCTTTGCGCATTTCCTATCCCAGTTTGCGGGCATTAATGCAAGTATATCCAGTATTGCGTGAGGTCATGGAACGGCTTGCTGAAAAACAGGAAAAGACCTATAAGGCGCTAGACGAATATCTCCAATGTGATGCAGCAAAGCGGTATCAACAGTTTGCAATATTACATGCCAACATCCTTCACCGGCTCACTTTGGAGGTGCAAGCTATGCATGTACAAGTAGCCCCCCAGTATTTTCTCCAATATAACAGACGCATGGGATTTTCCCGCATTAGCTATCGTACTTATTAAAATACCATTATCAGCTAACTAAAACTAACCAACATGAACATATCTTATAAAGAATATTACCACCAGAAGATTATATCCAACGTGGAATTGACCTGGCAGCAGGCGCGGCAATATAGTAAGTACCCACTAAAATATGCTAAAGCTTACTTAGTAACCTATAAGGACGGCGCTACACTTTTACGTCAGCAACTGAATTACAAACCCTTTCTGATGAACCTCTATGAGATTAGATCAGAAACCCCTTTCCATTTAGATTTTGACATCCAGGGTAAAAATATATTTCTATTTTTCCTGTTGAATGGTTTAGTTGATTTTATGGACCAAATGGGTGAATTAATAGCTAAAGTGACTAAAAACAGATTGTATGCCAGCCATTATCAGGATGGCAAGGTCAACGCAACCTGTTTTCAGCAAAATACGATCGCTTTGGTCCTGACACTTGATCCTGCTTGGGTACAAAAAGTTTTTTCTCCATACCCGCATCTGCAATCTTTCATTCGGCATTTTCTTTTCGGACAATTAAATTACTTGATCATGCCCCGTTGCCGGATCAATAAAAGGATAAGCAACTTACTGGAGGAAATTTATTCCCTAAGCAATCAAAACCTGGGCATAGTAGGGGGCAGGATTGAGGCATGCATTGCAGCCATTATGGAAGAATATGATGCGCTTGTCGATAAAAAAATGCAACTACCCGCATACAAAGCCATAGCATGGCTCAGTGAAAATTATGGGATGCCACACCTCAGCAACGCTTTTCTGGAAAACCAGTTCCATACCACGGAAGAATCCTTGTATGCGCAGTTTAAAAGCGAATTTTACTGTACACCGCACGAATATGTGACGTATTTACGTATCACTAAAGCCCAATTTCTTTTAAATGAACGGAATGAACCAATTGCAGACGTTTATATGCAAGTAGGCTACGAAGATGGAAAGAAATTTCAAGCAGACTATCAAAAATACCTTTTAAAGGTAACATCGGGGCATTTGACTTCCAATAATATCCATTTTTACCACCCTGGATGTACCCTTAGAAAAAACGATGAAAATCGCTGAAAAATCTAAAGGCACTTTTTGTTTTTAAGCCAGAAATTTAGCAGATTTTTGTAAAGTCATTCAGGAAGTAAAGGATGAAACTGAAAACAATGAAACGGATTAATAAAATAACAGCAAAATTTAAGCAAGCGCCAATAGCCTTATATCGGTTATTACTGGGCTTGCTGCTGTGGAAGCAAACAACTTCTGTATTGGTAAACGCCATTTGTTTGTTGGTGCGGTACAGGGAGGTTTCGCGTTCTTTGGTATTTCTTTCACCGGCTATCCTGAAGATGCTATTTATAACTACTGTTCATAACCGTAAACATGCTTTGTTCCGGCAAGGGGCCGTGAAATTTAGAGATTAGTGTGTGGGCTATAACACACAAAGGCTGCCCATAGTGGACAGCCCCTCAAATGTGCCATCTGCCTGGGCCGGCAGATAACTAACAAATCGAATACAAACTTAACATTTTTTGGATGCTTTTTTTCGAAATAAGGGAAACAAAAGTTCATACGTATGACAAATACGGTCAATAACGAAGGCTTAAATGTAAAAGAGTTATTTATAGCCTTCATCGTAAGTTTAGTGTTGATGTTCCTTGCCGGCTCAGGCTATGCACAGGGAATAGCAACAGCAAAAGCCGCTGACGTGACGGAAGCCGTTAGCCTGGCAAAGAAAGTTAAACCGGTTATTGTGGTTCCGGCACAGCTTGCCAAAACGATGGTGACCGGGAAGGTTGAAGGGGGTAAAGGCGTTAAGTCTGAAATCAAGAAGACTCAGACGTATTATTATTTTCAGGTTACTTCCTCAAACAATGTAGGTGACGATCCTTGTGACCTGTCAACCTGTACAGTAGCCAGCTTCCCTACAAATGCTGCTGGAAATCCAATGCCCCCGACGTCGTCTCCAAGTTCATCATGTAATCCTGGCGTATACTGCTGTGTACTTGCCTTTTCAGAAGATGATATTGAACACGTCCAGATATCGCCGGGCGTTTGGGTATGGCGTCCAATTTCCGGAAGCCCAACTCAGGCTTTTGAAAAAAGGCCAACTAACCCCGGCTCCTAAATTGGCTTGATCCGGGGTGACTAAAAGCGGCTTTCATACCTGTAAGCGGCTACTACAAGATGCCGCAACCTCTTAGAGTACCAGTTTATTTTAAAACTGGTACTCTAATTACAATTAACGATGTATTGGAAAGAACATCAATACAGCTTACCTGCGTAAGACCAGGATATCCATTTCCTTTTCCCGCGGGACCAAATCAAAACCGTAAGATCGCAACTGATCTCTCATTTCTGCTATACTGTTCGGTCTGATGGGCAAAAGTGTCAGGTTAAAAACATCTTCGGAATCCGTTTCATCTACAATCAGATAATTATAAAGTTGCGTTGCTACAAATGAACTGATGCGTTCAGTGGTTACCTTGTAGTATTTATAGCCAATCTTGTTATCAATCGAAACAAGTTCAGCTGTATTGCAGGTATTTGTATGGTCTGTAGGTCCTTTTATCTGCTTTTTTTCCAAGTTAATTAACGCCCAACAGGTTAAAATCTTTTTTTCAATTCTGCTGGTTAATCCAAAAAATCTGTCCAAGTCATAAACCATATATGTTTTAGCCTGCTTGACAGATATTTTTGAAGGATATATTGCTTCATAACTAAACAGTGAGTCCTGGTTAAACTTTTGCTTTTCAACTTCAGAAACGCTGTTATCAAATCTTAAAGCAACCAGCCTTGGAATATATGACCGGTCATCAGGGTAATCAATTCGGTGTAAAAAACCCAAATGGCTAAAGTCTGATATGGAATCCATGTAAGCAAACTGATAAAGACTGGCGATGGAAGCATTGATCGAAAATATGCGTGTTATACGGCTATCAAGCTGACGGTCTCCCGGAATACCTGAGCGCAACGTATCTATGTACCCGGTCAGCCTGGTCCCAAAGTCTGTTTTCCCGTCTGCCCGCTCATAATCGATTATAATCTTCCTGCTGTTATTGTTTATGGCATAGATTTTCTTATCACGCTTCTCGTAAAGTCCCGGCTTTACTCCTCTGACAGCCTTATCAATTGCCTGGCGGCATAGTTCCTGATGTCCGGTGATTGCAACAACAACACCAGCGTTGTTTATCCAGACCAAATGCGGCACGGTTCTGAAGGGAAATAGTTTTTTCAATAAAGTCTCTTCATGATGCTGTACAGAATACGGTAGTTTCAATGCAAAAGGTCCCCCTTCCTTATCTTTCAAAAAATCACGGATAGTCATGAAGTTCGGATCTTCCAAGCCTACGGGCATTATTCTCAACGAGGTTGAAAATTCGTTTTGCAGCTGATGTAACTTAGGAAATGTCTGGACACAAATGGCACACGTCACCGCCCAGAAATCTAAGATCAGGAGACGGTCCTGATACAATTCAGAAAGTTTAGCAAAACTCTTTTTATAATTGTAAATGTCTTTTATAAGGATATCCGGAACCTTTTCACCAATTTTTATTGGCCGGATTGTATCCATAAATGCATTCTGAGCATGCAGGGAAAATGAACATATAATTATCATTAGAGTGCATATTATAAGATGAAATTTCATAATAGAACCAGTTTATTAAAAATGACTAACGCAAATTCTGGGGCATATCCGGATTAAAACCAATAACGTCTGGTGGTATCAGATAGGTCCACCTGGGATCATCGGCTGCTAAGGTATACCTAACCCCATCTATTTCCCGGGATATAGTAATATTCCTGCCTTCTGCATTTAGCCGCCTCAGATCCTGCCATCGTAAGCCACGCATCACCAGCTCCTTCCTTCGTTCACTGAAAACAGTTTCCAATGCCGCCTGCTGATCTTGTTCCTCGTAAGGCTCAAGGAAACTTGGTTCAAACCGTGACTTCAGCAGTTGATGCAGATCGTTCAAGCCTTCCGCAATACTCCCTTGTCTGATCCGGCATTCTGCCCTGATAAGCAGTAATTCGCCGCTTGTAATGCCTGAAAAGAACCGGTAGGAGGAATTTCCGTTCAAACTTCCCTGAAAGAACATTCCCGAGTTTCCCCACATAGGCGCTGCATCCCTGTAATACAGAGGTCTGCGCAAGTCACCCTTTTCGTACTGCTTTAGTAACAAGGTATCTATGGTAGCATTATAAACAATGCTGCCAATGGCCGAATTTGATGCTGCCAGGTTAGACATAAAGATGATTTCGTCATTGTTCTTAAAGAAAGGAAACGGGTAGACCTTTGATGTATCGAGCGTATTATAGTCCAGTAAGGCAGAGGTTATATTTAGCGACAGATCAGCATAGTGATAAGCCTCCTGATAGTTATGCATCGTTAAATATACTTTAGCCAGCATGCCGTGAACAGCGGCTTTGGAGGGCCTTGTGCTTACCGGGGCCTTTTCAGGCAATAAAGGCAATGCTGATTTCAAATCATTCAGTATTTGCTGATAGGTTTCATCAAGCGTTGCCCGGAAAATCCTTTCGTCCATATCAGCGGTTAACCGTAAAGGTATCCCCCACTTCCCGCCCAGCTCGTCCGGCACGTAAGGCGGCGCATACACCTGTGCTAAATGAAAAAACATATAGGCCCTGTAATAATAGGCGGATCCCATTATACGATCGTAATTAATGCTGTTATTTTCGGAGCGCTCTATACCTGCTAACTTCTCCAAAACCAGGTTTGCATAAAATACAGGGCGATAGGCAATTTGCCAATCGCTTATTCTCCAGCTGGAACCATAGATATCATCGTTCCACGTTAACAAATATGTAAGTACGGTACCCTGGTTATTTTCAATGACATTCTCCCGGCAGTAGTAATCATCTGCACCCCCTTCCAAAAACCCAGGCAACAATCCGGTGGTTCTTTGCTGTGCACCCGCTCCCTCCGTGCCGTTCATGATTTCATCGTTGTCCAGTATGGCCTGGAAGTCTTCCAGTGTTTCCGGGATTATAAGGCTTTGGTCCGGTTTTCCGTTCAGGTAATCTGTCCTGCTGCAGGAAATGCAGCACAAAAAAAATAAAATAGAAATATAAGTATAGGTGTTCATCGTGCCAGAAAATTGAAAATTTAAAAATTAGTGTTCAGTCCAAATGATAGTGTCCCCCTTACTTGTCGTCCGTTGGGGTAGTAGGGGTCAATATGCTCCCGGTTTTTAGTCCACAGCAGTTCTGATTGGGACAGATATATATACAACCGCATATTGCGGAAGGCACCTAAAACAGGCACCGTATAGCTAAAGTTTATATCTTCCAGACGGATATGGTCAGCCGGAAGCACCAGGGCTTCCGAATTTAAGTAGAAATTGTCACGGTTGCCGTTTGGATTAGGATAGACCCATGAAGGGACATCCGTACGGTTTTCATCCCCCGGATTTTGCCAGCGGTCATTAAAATCGTGATGCAGGTTTCTTAGCGTATTATTTATTGCGCTGTAACTAATGGAGGGCCGCCTGAAATAATACCCCCCTTTATAACTAATATTAAATGAGAAAGAAAGATTTTTCCAGCTAAAGGAATTACGGATGGCTCCAAAAGAAACCGGCTGGACAGCACCGTGATAAACTAAACTGTCTACCGGTGTCTGCTGATACAAGTAGGTCCAGTCATCGCTTATTGCCGGTCCTTTATAACCTAATGGGTTCCCGTTCTCCGGATCGAGGCCTGCCCACGTAAAACTGTATACCGCATACAGTGGCTTACCGGTTACCGGAACCAATTGTGAGGTGCTAAGGTAACTGCTGGCACTGTTAGATGGCTCAACTAAATATTTCGTTAGTTTGGAGCTGGAGGAACTGAAAAGAAACGTCGTTTGCCAGCTGAACCTGCCGGTCAGGTTCCTTGAGTTCAGTTCAACCTCCAATCCGTGCCCTTTCATATTGGCGCTGTTACCATAGAAAACAGAAATGGTGCCCGTGGGGGGAATCATCCCTAGGGTCGGATCGAAAGGCGCTTCCGCAATCAGGTCTGCGGAATTTTTATGGTAAAATTCAATTTTTCCACTCAACCGGTCGTTTTTGAAAGAAAAGTCAATGCCCATATTGAGTATACGGGTTTTCTCCCATCGCAAATTATCGTTGGGCGGGTTCACAATCCAGCCCCTGAGCAGGCCGGTATTTACCGATTGGCGATATTCACCGGTGGAAGCCGCTGTGGTTCTTCTTGAAAAATTACCGTTATAGCCATAGGTTGCCCTAACATTTAAGCCAGGCAACCAGCCTATCTTGTAGAATTCCTCTTCGCTGATTTTCCAGCCCAGACCTGCAGACCAGAGCGGAACGCTTTTCTGGTTTGTCTTTACGCCGAACAGGTTGGCTGCATCATTCCTGGCACTTGCCGATAGTGTATACCGGTCTTTAAAAGAATAGGTCCCGTTTATATAACTGGAAATAAACCGGTCCAGGATTTCGGATATGGACTGATTATTCGGAATTGTCGCCGTAGAATTACTATAGGAATATTTATATCTTGTTACGTAATCCATGTTTGTATTGACCAAGCTACCTGTACGGTTATATCCGTACATCCTGTTTGTATTATTTATATCAACTTTATTCTTGATTTCCCAACCAGCAAACAAATTTATTGAATGGTCTGTATTAAATGTTTTGACATAATTAGCCTGTATACGGCCCTGATGGGACGACATACCCCCGTTGGTGTAATCGGCAATGCCCCCCACCGGGACAGGGAACGTATAGGTGCCGTTGGTTGACGGCTGCGCATACCTGTTGATTAAATCCCTTGTGAAATAAGAGTCTTCCTGGTATAAAGTCCGTCGTTGCTCGGTTTGGTTTTCAAACTGGTATTTTACGTTCAGCGTTAAACCCTGCACAAATTCATAACTCAACCCGGCATTCAATATAAAATCCTTTAATTGGGTTGTATGTTCAGTTTGCCCGATGTCATCCAGCGGAACATTTTTCCAGTTCAGCAAATTACCCCTGCCGGCTGTATCCGTATATAAACCACGTAACCCATTTTCAAGGATCAGCCCTTTGCCCTGGTCATCCACCAGGTCTGTATAAGGAGTAAGCCCCCCGATTCCGATTCCTGAATTATTGCCCGCTTTGGAAGTTAGCTGCGCATAATTCAATGCCAGTTCGGCATTGAACTTTCGTGTAATATGAAAGTTCTGCCTGCTCTTAACGGTAACCCGGTCACTTGTAGTCCCGCCAACAAAGTTATCTGTTAGTTTATCCAGTCCTCCCGAAAAGTAATAATCAATTTTATCAGTAGCCCCACTCACGTTCAACGCATACTGCTGGTTAATTGAGGTTTGATAAAAATATTTCAACAGGTCATCCCTAACGTCATTATTTCGTAATACATTAATTTGTGTGGCGGCTTCTGCCTCACTAATGTCGCCGCTTCGCGCTTTGGCCAGAATTTCTACTACGGGAGTCACAGATGGCCTGGTGGTCCTGTTATTAAGAATGGAGTTATACACATTTTTCCCGAAAAGAAATTCCTCTATATCAATAAGGTCGCTGCTGTTTAGCCTGTCAGCTTCATATAGGTCCGGTTTATCCTGCATGTTGACGGTTGAACTTAGCTCAAATTTCATTTTTTTGGAATCCCCCTTTTTTGTGGTTATGACAATTACGCCATTTCCAGCCCTTGCTCCCCAAATGGAAGCAGCGGAGGCATCTTTTAAAATTGTGACCGAGGAAACATCGTTTGGATTTAGGTTATTAAGGTCTCCGTCGTATGGAAAGTTATCAATTACTATCAAGGGTGCAACACCTGAATAAATGGTACTCCTGCCACGTATCAGCAAGCCATCGACCGGATTATAAAATGACATTCCTGGTGTAAGGTCCTTGATCCGGTCCATAATGCTTAGACCTACGCTTCTGTTGAGTAGTTTATCACTGATAACATCATAAGAGCCTGGGTGGTTTTTTGGTAATAATTGATAACCCGTACTGCCTTGCACCTCCACTTCTTCAAGTTCTGCTGCGACCATTTCCAGCATTACATTTAAGACACCGCCATTTGTTTTCCGTTCGAGCACTTTATAACCCATTGCAGAAAACACGAGGATGTCTCCTGGATTTGCCGAAATTTGGTATTCCCCCTTGCCATTCGTGACGGCGCGGTAATTGGTTCCTTTTAGGGTGATAGTTACCCCAGGCAAGGGTTCTCTGCTTGCGGAGTCAATGACTGTGCCTTTGATCAGGATTTGTGCCTGTACTTTGCTGACTGTCAAACAGGCTATGCCTAAATAGAAGGCATAGCGTATATATCTTTTGATAGGGGATGGGCCATAGCTTTCCCCTAAGCGTAAAATTTGCTTCACTTTGTTTCATTTAAAGTTAAAAATTTAATAATTAAGAAAGTAAGATTGCCTCAGAAATGAGATAATCCAGGCGGTGAAGCTAAGTTTAAATGGGGTTTTTTGGCTTTTTAGCAAATAGGATGTCGAATGGGCAGGGGGTTGTTGGTTGGTAAATGGAGAAGACAAAACCGCCCCTGCTCCGATTTTGGAATCGGGTAAAATCAGCGTAGAAATTGGTTTTGTAAAGTTTCTGCATGGCTCTTTGTTTAAAAAGAGCTCAAACCGGGAGAAGAAAGCCATAAGCCGGGCCCCCTCCACCGTAACCCCAGCACCTCCAGATGCATGAACACGGTTTCAACAGGGGCCCATACTCATAGCTTATCGCGCAAAGATAGCAAATCATATGCATACTCTACGCAATGGCACAAATATGGGCTTTAACTGCTGACTCGCGTTCGTTCAAAACTGGAGGTTTCGGGAAACGAGCTCTTCTATTATACCCTAAACTATCTTATATACACTCTTATATATTTTTACTTTCTCATTACATCATAAATCATCATTTATAGGACAAATGTAAATGAAAAAAATGAAATATCAAAATATTTATTCATTTATAATTGAAGATTAAAAATGATAAACTCTTGTTTATTTATCCATGAAGGATAAACAAGTAGAAGAGTCAGATAAAGACCTAAATGAAATGCTTTATCTCATTGGCAGATTCATCAGAAGCGAGCGCTTATCTTTGGGTTACACAAGTGCTGAGAAGTTTGGAAACAAGGTAGATATATCCCCAACTCAAATGAACGGATATGAAAACGGCAGTACCCCAATGACTCTAAAAACCTTTCATAAAATCTTTCGAGGCCTCAATAAAACGAAAGAAGAAATATTCTCAGCTCTTATTACCGGCACTAAACCAGAGCCCAACGCGAAGGATTTCAAATTGCCGCTAAACCAAGAGCAATATGTGCGGCAACAACTGAAAGAAGTACTCGGAGAAGCCAGAAGTACGGAGCTGACTTCGGGAGGCATCACCCGGTTATACTTAATGCTTACCTATTGCCATAATAAACAGCTCAAAAAAAGCGAGCTGAAGGCTAAGTTTGGCCACAAAGGTACCGCCTATTCCAGAAGCTTTAATCTGCCGCTGAAAGCTGCTACAGATGCTAAATGGATCAGCTTGACCAATCCGAAAGGCAAGCGCGACAGCAATCAGCAGTATTTCACCACCGAAGCAGGCATCGAAATACTCAGATTAAAGGGGATAGATGCGGGGGATGGGAGCGGTGAGGGATAATTATTGGTATCAGAACGTTGTTTTTATGAAAGCCTTTGTGTAAATTTGTATCTATTTTAACAGGTATCAATCATGACAGAATTTAAAGTACAATTGGATGATCAGGTCGTACAGGCTCTTGGGTATAAACCCATCGAGCAATATCTAAACAAACATATTGTCCGGATGATTTTAAAAATGTCGTCACAGGACCTGTTGAAAGATCTGAAGGAGGTAGACCTGGAGAACGACGAGCAATGGAAAATTGCCCGTGAGGAAGCGTGGAAAACGCAGGCGCATAAATACGAGCTATAGCATTTCCACCCCCGGATGACCACGTATGTGATAGACGCCAATATCATCATTAGCATGTTGATTAGCGGCTAAGCATCTTATAGGCCAGTATTGGCCTTTTTTGATTTTTATAACACGGAGTTCTCCTTTTAGGAAATTGAAAAATACAAGCCCCTGATTATTGAGAAAAGCAGGTTAAAAGTTCCGGAACTTAGCAATTATGCCATCATGGTCTATAAGCAAACAGCCGAAGTGGGCAGCTTTTTGAAGCACGTAAAGGCTTTGGCCAAAGAATATGGGTTTGAAGTGGAGTAACCGGATTTTATTCTCTTAAATTAAGGTATTGCTTTTCCCAATCCCTTTACGTAAATTTGTTTTTGACAAATAAGAAAATACAATGGCAACTTTTTCAGTTCAACCCCCTTTAAGTAATGTACAGGCAGAATTGCTTAAGCTATTTTCCGTTGACCTGCCCGATAGCCAGTTACTGGAACTAAAAAGGGTTATGGCCAAATTCCTGATGGAAAGGGCAAGGGACAAAGCCGATGCCATTTGGGACGAAAAGGGTTATAGCGACGATAAACTAAAACAAATTCTGGATTAGGCATAACGATGTCTATCCTGAAAGTGGTGCTTGACACCAACGTGATCCTCCGGTCGGTTTCTCGCCGTTCGGCTTTTTCCATTATCCTTGATAAACTATATAACGGGGCCTTTGAACTGTGGGTCACCAATGATATCTTACTAGAGTATGAAGAGAAGGTTTCAGACATTTTCTCGAGGGAAACTGCCGAATTACTGCTGGGAGCACTTACACTCTTGCCCAATGTAATGAAAACAGAAATTCATTATCATTTGGGCTTGATTGATAGTGATAAAGACGACAACAAATTTACTGACTGTGCTTTTGCCAGCAATGCCCATTATCTGGTTACCAATGACCGTCACTTCAATGTGTTGAAATCCGTTGATTTTCCTTCTATCAACATTATCAGGTTAGAGGATTTTTTCGATATATTGGTAAATAATTAACAGGCATAACGAAACATCGATGCGGCACAAGTTTTGGTAGATAAATATTTTAAAACATAAGATTATGGGACTGATAAAAGAACCCAAAGGTGTTGATTTAATAATTCAAAGTCCACCTTTAACGGAACAAGAACAAAAGAGATAAGTGCCGTTATAAGGCAACGTAAACTTGAGAATCTGGCAAACAAAAAACAAGCAGGCGAAGCAAAAAATCGCCCGAAAGCGTTTTCGTAGAAAGGGTTGCCGCACATCATTAACAGCGGATTGATGAAAAGCTAGTCTTAGTTATGGACTGTAAAATCGGGCTTCGAAGATGGTCAACACTTTATTATGTTATGAATCGCGATAAAAAATTACTGAACGTAGATATTATAGGTTACCAGAAATCTTTAACCGTTGCTGAAGCAGAAGCTATAAGTAACCATTTGCAATCCCGGGGAAAACACGCCCAAACAAAGCATATCTATAACGACGTTAAAAAATCAAAGAGCGTAGTTGCCTTGGATTGAGTTTATGCCCGCAATAAACTCATTGCCGAAGCCTTCTACCTTACAGGGGATATTGAGAAATACGGTAGCGGGTTTTTCCGCATACGGAACGAAATTTCCACTTATCCTACTATGGAGCTCACTGTTGAAGAAATACCGAATGGTTTTCATGTGGTGTTGTCCTATTCGGAGCAGAAGACCAGTACGGATGTTATAAACGTGAGTGAAACCCTTTCCTTAAATCAAAAAAGGATTATAGACGCCATGAAGGCCAACAAAAAGGTAACCTATGCAGAACTAGCAAAACTTATCGTCATAGCACCGACTAACGGCCCGGCTAAAGGTGGCCATTGGGAGGTTAATCGTTAATGGCTTTACATCACAGACCATGAATAAGGCTACAAAACTATTAAATTATGTTGAATCTTCCATTATTTACGTTTTGACATATTTCACATTGCAAATATATCGTATCCCTATTCTCCACAAATTTTTAGCTATATGTAAAATACATATTCCGTACACCCAAAACATTTTTGTATATTTGCTTTATCAGAAATGCACTTTAGTAAGGCACTAGGACAGAAAAAACATTTTGTGCAGAACATCCGCGACATGCGAGTACTAAAAGGGAATGAAGCAAGAAGCCTTGATTAGAGCAATAAGCATGGCACAGCAAAACGTATTAAAAAGGGAGAAGAATAGATTGATACCATGTATCTGGAAAGTGTCCCTGCAACCTGGTTAAAAATATTTCGTATTTTTGCATAAAGCGGCTCGCAAATCGCCGCGGTTAAAAATTAAAGTCATGGATAGGATTGTATTGGAGGTTGATGATATTGCTGCCAGGAAATGGCAGACGGCCCCAGCTTCAAAAAAAGCAAAGCTAGCAGAGAGCATAGCACACCTCATCAACAGCTCACTAAAAAAGAATGACGACGATTTTTGGGATTTCGTAGACCGAATCAACCAGAAAGCGGCCGATAATGGGCTTACGGAAGATAAATTGGAGCAACTTTTAAATGAGGGTTAGCCCTGCGTTTGTTTTCGATACCAATGTCTTTGTCAGCTTAGCACTATTTCCTGGGCCAGTCATTAAGCATGCATTCGAGAAGGCTGAAGCCTTAGGAGAAATTGTCCTGTCTTATGATACACTGTCTGAGTTAGTGGAAGTGTTGCTTCGAAAGAAGTTTGACAAATACCTTTCTGTCGAAGATCGTCTGACATTCATTTCAAGGGTAGAAACCCGTTATCGGGTTATCAAAACAACGAGCACTATTACTGATTGTCGTGACAGAAAGGACAATATCCTGTTGGAGCTTGCAGTAGATGTATCTGCATCCTGCCTGATCACAGGTGATTTAGATTTGCTTGACTTACATCCTTATCATGGTATTGCGATTTTGAAGGCAAGTGATTTCTTACAGGGATTTAGTGGATAGATATTTTATAATGGAAAAACCATCATGGAATGTGTATTTGCGGCCACTACTACCTGTCGGAAGAGATGACAAGGAATGTATTGGAAAAAGGAAAAGAAGCTTACGCAGAAGGTGCGGAACTGGAAGTAGTAAAATTCACGTACATATTGCTTTTCCAAACCCTTAGTGAAATAGAAAAAGACCGCGATTTCTGGCGGAACGAATATGGACGAGTTCTCAAAGAGAATAATGCCCTAAAAGCGGAAGTGACCGAACTGAACAATGAAATCAAAACTTTAAAGAGGAAGAAATAAAGTCTCGGCGCCAGGGCATTGTTTTTGTGAAACCCTTTGTGTAAATTTGAAGCATGGAAGCGGAAGCGATACTGATACATCCGAACAATAAGGAACAATTGGCAGCCGTAAAGGCTTTCGCTAAAGCATTGAAAATGCCATTTGAAACCAAAGTGGAAGAAAGTCCGTACAACCCTGAATTCGTAAAAAAGATACTGCAAGGCAGGAAAGACGTCAAAAACGGCAAAGGCGTCAAAATAGCTTTTGAGGAGTTCTGAACTTTCTGGTTCCTGGTCACGGAGGATAAATCAAGAACACCGCATTGTCTATAAGGTGTATGAAGAAAATAAAATTGTCATCTTGGAAATTCAGTCCCTTAAGGGGCATTATAAACAATAAAATGCCTATTATTTCATTCGACTTATCCCTATCGCAGCTGGTTGATGCTGTTAAAAAGTTAGGTGGTGCTGAACGCCGTAAAATCTTGACGCGTTATACGAGATGGAAGAGGAGTGCGCTATTGACGAGGCCTTGATAGAAAGCATCGCCGATGCCGATAATGGCCGGGTATATAGCCACGCGTCCGTGATGGCAGAAGCTATGGCTAAATATGGCCTTTGATGGACGAACTTTACTAAGTGGTCTGGACAAAATGATCAGGCACGGTATGCTGCATGAAAATGTAACCTTGTTTTGCCGGGTAGTCAACGAAAAAAGCACCATTGAAATCCTGCTGTTCTGGAATAACCTAAAAAACCCGAAGAGACCACGGTTATAGTTATACCGCAAGAAATAAAGCCTCGACGCCAGGGCATTGTTTTGGTGAAGTTCATTGCGTAAATTTGTTCACGTTAAATTGAATGCCATGACACAATTAACCATTGATAATAAGAAATATGTCATCATTCCTGAAGCCAGCTATCAGGAATTGCAAAAGCAGGCTTCCGCCAAGTAAGCGTCCGTGAATATGCCGCTTTTGGCAACTTCTGAAAAATTTACGGATGACGCCTATGATTTTATTGCCAAATTGGGTGATAAAAAAAAGAATACCGCTCATGCCGCGACCCGGAGCGTTCCCAGCTGGGTTATAAGTGCATTCCTTATAAGAAAAAATACACCATTGTATTTATTGAACTTGATAGCGAGATTATCGTGTGCGAGTTTGTATTATCTAAGTTTATATATTGGTAAACTTTCGTAATATACGGAAGTTTAAAGGTGGCCAGTAAGCAGAAAGCCCGGAGCAGACTGCGGATGAGATCACAGAAAGTAGGCACATATGTACTCGGAAGCAAGGAAGTTACATTAGATAGAAGAAGTACTTAAAATCAAAAGTGAAGCTACATTATTGGCACTGGAAGATTTTTTGCACAGAACGAAGGCTAAAAACAAACCGAAACTGGTAGAGCAATCTGCTTTTGCAGTGTTTTCGGGCATATTGTCTAAGGAAGAGGCGGAGGAAGTAAAACGGGCCATTGAAGAAGGATGTGAAACCATTCATCCGGATGACTGGAAATAACATTGTTCTCGACACTAATGTCGTTATAGAACTGTTTAAAGGTAATCCGGTTATCATTAAGCAGCTTGGTAGCTTACCTACCGTTAAAATACCGATCATTGTTTTAGGGGAATTGCCGAAGTAATAAGGGTATTTGTATTCTTATTTACCTTTGGAACTTATTTTCAGATTCGTTATATTAGTACCATTAACGTATGTAGGTCATGACAAAGAAACCACAGAATTTTAGGGATAAGGAAACAGAAGAGTTTGCCGAGATACTCAAAAAGTACAAGGATAAATTTGCTAAGTCCGAAACTACATCCAAGAAATTTCTTGTTGAACTGGGTGTGATTACCGAAAAGGGCAACCGAACCAAGCATTATAAACATCTATGTATTCCAGAGGTACAGGGATAATTTTTGGTTTTCATGGGTGCGACAGGACAGTTGGCGAAAAGGTATTAAATGGGGAACCAAAGAGGAGGCGATACAGGCATTGGTGGATGCCGGAATCATTAATAAAAACCGTGAATTTATGCCCAAATTAGGACTTCAAATAACAAAAATAAAGTCTCGGCATTAGGACATTGTTTTTGTGAAACCCTTTGTCTATATTTGTCATTATGGCAGCAATAAAAGTAAATTTTCACAACGAGCAGGAAGAAAAGGTGCTGTTGAGCATTCTGGACAGCCTTGATTACGACTATGAGCCTCAATATAGCGAAAACGATGTAAGCCTGATTGCCCAGGCGCTGGAACGCAGCGACCGCGATTTCGCAGAAGGCCGCTTTTCTTCACATGCGGATGTCATGAGTCGCGTGCGAGCTAAATATGGACGATGAAGTCATTGTTTATAAGGTCATCTGGTCTGAGGAAGCAGAAACAAGTTTCCTAACCGTCGTGGACGATCTGCTTTTCCGCTGGACGGAGCGCGAAGCTACTATTTTCATTAACCGCACAGATCTTTTTTGGGCTACAAAAACAAATCCGGTCACGATATCTTTTTCTTAAGGCTTACGGCGCCAAGGCATTTGAGGAAATCGAAAAATACAAGCCCCTGATTATTGAGAAAAGCAGGTTAAAAGGTCCGGAACTTAGCAATTATGCCATCATGGTCTATAAGCAACTATCGGTCATGCCCAATCTGGTACTAAGCCGGGAAAGCCATTGATAAGGCAAGGGAGCTAACCCACGATATTGACATTAAAGACATCAGCTATGTAGCCCTGTCGCTCGAAATAGATCGGGTTTTGTTGACGAGGGACAAAATTTTGGAAACTGGCCTACGGAAAAAAGGATTCAGGAAAGTGATGCTGTTTGAAGATTTTTTAAGAAGTTTCTAGCTAACATGAGCAGCGCAAAGAACTAAACGTAGATTTTCCATGACCGAGAATGGAGATCCTTATGAAAATGCCATTGCGGAGCGTGTTAACGGTATATTGAAAGAAGAGTTCCTGTTAAACCAGACCTTTGTCTCTTTCGGACAGGCTAAGGAAGCAGCGGACAACGCCGTGGACAAATACAACCGTATACGCCCACATGCCAGCTGTGACAATCTTACCGATACAAGCACATGATCAAAATGGCATTCTTAAAAAACACTGGAAATCAAAGAGTAATTAGAAAGACATCATCACTGTATAAAGTTAATCGATCATGAACAAAAGAAGGCCACCTAAAATTAACCGCTAAACCTGTCAAGTTTTTTTTAGAAGGTACAGGTACAGGTTTTCACCGAACCGATATCAGTTTACATGATATGGAAACGGGTATACGGTATACCCATTTAAAGTCACCGCGAACCGGTTTGGGTTCGCCGCAAACTGGTCTCGGTTTACCGTGAACTGGTCTCGGTTTACCGTGAACTTATGTCCATATGCGTACAATCGGAAATGGTTTACGGTAAACCTAAAGGGGTTTCCTGTGAACCTAATCAAGAACACTGCAAACTGGTATGGGTTTGCCGTATACCGGAACCGGTTCACCGCGAACTGGTTTCGGTTCACCGCAAACTGGTTTCTGTTTACCGTGAACTGGTCTCGGTTTACCGTAAACTGGTTTCGGTTCGCCGCAAACTGGTCTCGGTTTACCGTAAACTTATAACCATATGCGTACAACCGGAAATGGTTTGCGGTAAACCTAAAAGGGTTTCCTGTGAACCCAATCAAGGTCACTGCAAACTGTTATGGGTTTGCCGTATACCTATACCAGTTCGGCGTATTACCATACCGGTTTTATTCGCTGTAAAGTATATTTTCTGATTAAAAATTATGCAGATTCATGTTTACAGCTAAGGAACGAATTATAGCTAACTTCAACGTAATTTTTATCTACTCTGACACTTTTATCTACTCTGACACTCCAAAATGGATTCATGTTTCCCGTACGCTGGTGTAAGTGGTAGATACCTATTTCACTCCCACCATTTTTATAAACTCCTCCGGCGACAATACCGGCAGGGAAGCTATTGCTGCGTTCTGAAATGCTTTATCACGGCTTATAACATAGTCCAGATGATGGTACAAGGCAGCATAATATTGAAGTGCGTTTTCAATATCGTCCATGGATGAATGGACAGCTGATACCACCTGGTCGTGGGGTATATCTATACATTCGATATCAGCAAGCAGCGCGCCGATAACCTCCTTTGTTTTCTCGATGCCATATGCCTTCGCGGTCCAATAAGCGGTGATCTGGACCACAGAAGGTGTAAAAAATGCCTGTATACTTCCATTTACAACTGCACTGATAATGATCCTGGCCTGTTCATAATTTGCCCTTTTCAACACAAAATCTAACAGGACATTGGCATCCAGGAAGACCTTAAAACCCATATTTACCCGCGTTTTCTTCGTAATACTGCTTCTTCAGATCACCCTCGGCATTCACTGCAGGGGTAGGAAGACTTTCGATGATATCAAGAATGCTTTTTTTTCCAGCGGGACGCGTAACGGTCTTAAAGTAAGATTCCACCATTTCAGATACGCTGGTATGCTTCTGTGCTGCGTACTGTTTTACTTTGTCAAGTAACTGCTCTTCAATCGTCAAATTCAGCCTTGTTTTCATAATGACACTATCCTTAATACAATACAAATATACGTATTTTTTTAAAACATGCGCATGCGGGATTTTTTTCCACAGCCCCATATCCCTTTGCATGGAACGGATACACAAGCCCCGCAAAGGGATACTAGTTCCCCGAGGAAGTGTATTGGTTCCCTGCAAAGGAATACTAGTTCCCCGAGAACATATAAGCAAGCTGCGCGGCCTAATACGGGAACCCTGCAAACGGATATCAGGTAGCTGCAAACGGATACGCGTTCCCTGTGGTTGTGTATTAAGTCGGTGCAGAAGGATATACAGGCTATTCGGCAGTATACCAAGTCCAGGCAAACCTTTATTAGGGCCACGGGAACTTATAATAGGCCGGTGCATAAGGGTATTAGAGCGGTGCGGCCCAATATCCATCCGGTGCGGAAGGATAATCTTCCCCTGCAAACGGATAGCCCTTTCGGGGAGAAGGATATAAAGTAGCCGGGGTTGTGTATGCTTTGTATGGGACTTTATATCCGTTCCATGCGGACGTATATCCAGGCGCTGTTAACGGATATCGGTGCCGATGGGTCCGATATCAGGTCCCTGTAACAGGGTATACGTATGCAGCAAACCCATACCCCGTCCAGTGGACAGGATATGGGTTCCATGAAAACCAATATGGTTCCGGTGAAATAGGATATGCTTCCTCTAGACAAAATCTTTCCAACCCAACACTTGGGTATTGCTCTGGATTAGCTGCTGCTCTCCACCATATACCAGATGGGGTTTAACAACTGCAGGATGCGCAAGGGTAGCAAAGTGTTGTAACCCCCTGAACAATTCGCTGCTGAGCGCTTGGGTTTAGCTATTTTTTTTAACCTCATTGTTGAAATGGAGAAATTTTATTTAACCTTATCAGTAGGAATTGGATGGTATTGCACATATTTTGTGGTCCTGAATCGTAAAAGTACATGTGTGATACTATTACTTTTCCTTTTAACAATTACCTATAAATCACATGCAAAGAATACACGGATGTTATTTTTGCAAGACCCGTACCAAATAACTGGGGTGGTAACCGATAGTTTGGGTACACCCATTCCAAGCGTTACCATAAAGCTCAAAAATAAAAAGGGAATTGAAACAAATACTGATCAAAATGGACGGTATATCCTTGTAGTACCCAACGAATTTGCTAAAAATACCATATTGATATTTAGCATTATTGGTTTCAATCAGGAGGAAGTTTTGACCAAAGGAAGAACTAAAATAGACATTCACCTTATAGAAGCCTCCACAGAAATTGATGAGGTAGTTGTCACCGCCTTTGGCCAAAAGGCCAGAAAAGAAGATGTAGTCGGATCAATTACCACCATAAACCCTAGTGACTTAAAAATCCCATCAAGCAATTTGACAACCGCCCTTGTTGGAAGAGCTTCAGGTATAATTGGATATCAACGATCTGGTGAACCCGGTGCAGACAATGCCAATTTTTTTATTCGGGGAGTGACAACATTTGGGTATAAAGTTGATCCGCTTATTTTGATTGACAATGTGGAGTCCAACAATACAGATCTTGCCCGCCTCCAAGTGGATGATATAGAGAGTTTCTCTATTTTAAAAGACGCTACCGCTGCAGCGGTGTATGGGGCCCGGGGTGCGAATGGGGTGCTGCTGATCACCACTAAACAAGGACGCAAAGAAAGTTTAAGTGTATCTGTTCGTGTTGAAAATTCATTATCTACTCCCACTAAACAAGTTGAACTGGCAGATCCAATTACCTACATGAAGCTTGCCAATGAAGCATTGCTGGGAAGGGATCCTTTAAAT
Source organism: bacterium A37T11 (assembly GCA_900109895.1). GTDB lineage: Bacteria > Bacteroidota > Bacteroidia > Sphingobacteriales > Sphingobacteriaceae > A37T11. The sequence continues at coordinate 136,767 of FOBR01000006.1, read as the reverse complement.
AATAGTCCGTATCTCCTAAAGCAAATAGAATTGACTCCTCCAGGGGGCTCACTGGAATATCCGGCAGTTGATTGGCAAAAAGAATTATTGAAGGACAATACGATGAATCAACGCGCCAATTTAAGTGTCAGGGGTGGCGGAGTGATCGCCCAATATTACGTTTCGGGTTCATTGAACCAAGATAATGGCATTTTAAAAGTTCCAAAAGTGTCAAACTTCAATAATAACGTCAACCTAAAGTCGTATTCCTTACGCAGTAACGTCAATATCGATTTAACCAAAACAACCCAATTAAATGTTCGGTTAAGTGGGACATTTGATGACTATAATGGTCCATTACAGAGCGGTTCCAAGACCTATCGGGACATTATGCGTGCAGTCCCAACCAAGTTCCAGCCGTACTATCCTCCGGGTGAAAATTACCGTTATGTACAACACATCATGTTTGGAAATGGAGACGAGGGTAATTATTTGAATCCTTATGCAGAAATGGTAAAGGGATATCGGGAATATAATCAATCACGTATGCAAGCCCAGTTGGAGCTGAACCAAAATTTTGATGTAATTACTGAAGGGCTATCGGCTACCTTGCGTACTACTACGACTCGTTATGCGTTTTATGAAGTCAGCAGGCAGTATAATCCATTTTTTTATAAATATAATGGATTAGATGACAACGGAAATTATTTGTACACTATATATAATGAAGATGCTGGAACAGAATACCTGAATTATAGCCAGGGAAACAAAGACGTAAGTTCTATCTTCTCTATGCAGGGAATAATCAACTACCAGCGTAAGTTTGGAGACCACTCTATTAATAGTATGTTGGTAGGCACCATGAGCAGTGAACTGAATGGCAATCCGGGTAGCCTGCAGTTATCTCTGCCACATCGCAATTTAAACTTGGCAGGGAAGTTTACCTATGGCTATTTAGGAAAGTACAACTTAGAGGCCAACTTTGGTTACAATGGTTCAGAAAGATTTTCTAAAGATGAGCGTTTTGGTTTTTTTCCATCTATTGGCGTAGCGTGGAACGTATCCAAAGAGAATTTTTTTGAGGTGTTTAAATCAGTTGTGTCCAACTTTCGGCTCAGAGCTACTTATGGACTGGTGGGTAATGATGCCATTGGTTCGCCAGAACAACGGTTTTATTACCTGTCTGAAGTCAATATGAATTCATCCGACAAATCCTGGACATTTGGACCCAATTTAGAAGAAAGCTTGAAAGGAGTAGATGTTAGCCGCTATCCAAATAGCACCATAACCTGGGAGACCTCATATAAAACCAATGTTGCTTTAGAATTGGGTCTTTTTAACAACCAAGTAGAGATGCAAGTTGACTGGTTTAATGAAAACCGGAAAAATATATTCATGCAACGCGCAGACATACCGGCCACAATGGGATTATCTGCGCCCATTCAAGCCAATATAGGCGAAGCTAAAGGATCAGGCATTGATATGTCTTCAAGCTATACAAAGAGTTTCTACAATGGGTTGTGGATTAAAGGAATGCTTAACTTTACCTATGCTACCAGCAAATACGTAGTTTATGAAGAACCCCACTATGATTACCCCTGGCTATATCGATCTGGCTACCCCATTAATATAGCCCGTGGTTATATTGCTGACCGTTTGTTTATAGATGATCAGGAAGTAAAAAACTCACCTGAACAACAATTGGGAGGGGACGTAATTGCTGGAGATATCAAATATATAGATATAAATGGCGATGGAAGGATTACTTCATTGGATATTGCCCCTTTGGGCTACCCAACCGTTCCTGAAATCAATTATGGATTTGGGTTTTCATTAGGTTATAAGGGCTTTGACTTTTCCGTCTTTTTTCAAGGTTTGGCCAGGGAATCATTCTTTATCGACCCTAAGGCCACAGGTCCATTCAGAAGCTATACCTATGACGGTGAAACGGTAGCCGGTAGCGTCCAGAACCAGGTTTTGCAAGTATATGCAGACGACCACTGGTCTGAGGAAAATAAAAATTTGTATGCCTTATACCCCAGATTAAGCTGGACTGCGGGTAATCCTAACAACGAAGTAACCAGTACTTGGTGGATGCGAAATGGCGAATTTTTAAGACTGAAGCAACTAGAAGTAGGTTACACCTTTGGAAATAAAGGTACTTTAAAAAGGATGGGAATCGGGACGTTTCGACTTTATGGCAATGGACTAAATTTATGGACACTCAGCCGATTTAAATTATGGGATGTAGAAATGGCAGGCAACGGTTTGAACTACCCCATTCAAAAAGTTTTTAATTTAGGTTTAAAGGTTGATTTTTAAATAGGGTGATCATGAAAAAAATTGTTAAAATATCACTGGTTTTTTTAACCTTTCATGTATTTTATGGGTGCAGCTACCTGGATGTAGTGCCTGATAATGTAGCGACGATTGAGAATGCATTTACATTAAGGAGTGCAGCGAAAAAATACCTTTATACATGTTATTCTTATCTTCCACAGCATGGACAATTAACCACGAGTAGTGCCTCATTTGCGGGCATTGAGATGTGGCCGCTAGCGTATAATGCGAGTAATACCTCCAATTTTGTTCAAGGGAAACAAAATGTTTCATCGCCTTTATTAAATTACTGGGAAGGATCAAATGGTGGAAAAGATCTATTTGAGGGCATCAGGGACTGTAATATATTTTTAGATAATATACAGCATGTCCCCGATATGCAGCAAGAGGAACGAGACCAATGGGCTGCCGAAGTAGTATTTTTAAAAGCTTATTATCATTACTTTTTATTGCAACTTTATGGACCAATACCATTAGTTAAGGAAAGCCTGCCGATCGATGCTGGAATTGAAGAAGTCAGGGTAAGCCGGGAACCTATTGATACCTGTGTCAACTATATTGTGAGTCTTTTGGACGATGCCCTATTATACTTGCCTAATCTTCCCTTGCAGCAGATAGATTTACCCAATTATGGCCGGATCACTGCGATGATGGCGTTGGGATTAAAGGCAAAGGTATTGGCTACCGCCGCAAGCCCGCTTTTCAATGGGAATACCGATTATGCAAATTATATAGATCCTAAAAATGGACAGTTGTTCAATCAGACCTACTCTGCAGAAAAGTGGCAAAGAGCGATGGTAGCTACCAAAGCGGCGCTAGACAATGCCGCCAGTATAAGCATGAAGCTATTTGAATTTGTGCCTGGAGCGACGTTGACTATTTCTGATACTACACAAACCGAATTAAATATCAGGGAGGCATTTGCCTCGCATGATCCCAATAGTGAGGTGATCTGGCCAAATACCGGAGCAAATGCTCAACAAAGTGCATTGACGCCACGTTCGTGGAGCCCTGATCTCACCAGCACAAGTACAGGTGGTGCCTATGGGCCTACGCTAAACATAGTTGAGATGTTCTACACTGATAAAGGATTGCCTATTGATAAGGATAAGACTTGGGACTATAGCGGAAGATATGATTTACGTATAGGTGATGAGGTAAATAGGCGTCATGTACAATTGGGATATGAGACCATAAACCTTCACTTTCATCGTGAGCCGCGCTTTTATGCCAATATTGGATTTGATGGTGGGGTTTGGTACGGCCAAGGCGTGTATGATGATGTTCACAGTTGGCATTTGGAGATAAGGGGTGGCCGCTATACCTCCGTGCGTGAAACATCTGCTCACTCTCCTACCGGTTATTACCCTAAAAAACCGATTAATTACCAAAATTACTTGGAGGGAACTTCATACTACATCACCTCTTACCAATTTCCAAATATGCGGTTGACCGATTTGTTTTTGTTGTATGCAGAGGCTGAAAATGAATATAGCGGGCCGAGCGCAGAAGTTTTCGATCGCATAAACGCAGTCCGGGCAAGAGCTGGTATCCCTACCGTGCAAGAATCTTGGGATGAATATTCTACCCAACCAGGGAAATACAGTACTAAGGAGGGGCTTCGGGACATCATACGGCAAGAGCGACGCATTGAGCTTAATAGCGAATCGCAGGTCTATTGGGATTTGTTGCGGTGGAAAACTGCTGAAAACATCTTAAGCCAACCAATGCTTGGCTGGGATAAACGAGGAGTAGAACCTGAAGAATTTTACAAGCAAACGGTCATCTACCAACGATCATTTAAAAAGCGGGATTACTTTATGCCAATTCGGGAATACGAATTGCAGCGAAATGAGAACTTGCTTCAAAGTCCAGGTTGGTAATTATCATTAATAACAGCATTATGAAAATTATAAAATTATCCATTTTCCTCTTCTGTCTTGACATGTTGATTGGTTGCAAGGAAGAGAAGCATAGTCCGCATTTTACAGATGAAGCACCTAGTATTTTAGCACAATATAGCGTTGAAAACCTGCCGGGAGCAGCAGCGATCTCCTATAAACTTGCCGATGACAGCCATACTGCCTATGTTAAAGCGGTATATACGCTTAAGGAAGGATTGACAAGAGAGGCAAAGGCTTCCAAATATGACAATAAATTAATGGTGGATGGGTTTTCCGAGTCCAAAGAATATACCGTGGCACTGTATACTGTAGGGGAAGATGAACAAATGTCCGATCCTGTTTATATTTCTGTGCATCCAGACACACCACCTTATCAGAAAGTAGCCGCAGAATTGGATGTCAAACCTGATTGGGGTGGGGGAAAGATCAAAGGAGCAAATGCCACGAGCGCAAAGCTCATGATCGGTGTACTTAAGAAAGATCCCACTACTGGAGAATGGGTGGACGTGGAGGTGTTTTTTACCGAAAACCAAAGTTTTAATTTTAATTTTAGAGGCCTTGATCCTGTAGAAACCCAGTTTGGAGTTTATACCCGCGATCAATGGCAAAATTTTAGCGATACAGTAACTGCTACTTTTGAACCTTGGGAAGAAATCAGGCTGCCGCTTACACAGAATAATTTTAATCCCATTATATTGCCGGGAGATGCACTAGGTCAAGCAGCCTATGGATTGAAACGTATCTTTGATGGTGCAAATTTCTCTTGGTCTGATGGCTATTATTCGTTGAATGATGGCACACCATTCCCTAAAGTCATTACAATAGATCTGTTGGAAACCTATCAACTAAGCAGGTTTAAATACTTTCAGAACGGCAACTTATATTATCAATCGGCCAATGCAAAACATATACGAATCTGGGGCAATGCTACGCTTAATTTAGATTATACTACTTGGACCCTGCTGGGTGAATGGGATAATTGGAGGCCATCAGGCAGACCTGCCTCAACCGGTAATGCCGGCCTGACAGATGAAGATAAAATAGCAGCCCAAGCAGGAAATGATTTCGACTTTAATTTGGAAATTCCTGGCGTACGATATATACGTATCGAGGCACTTAATACTTGGGAGCCTCGTACGCAGGTTTATTATCCGGAATTACAATTTTGGGGAAGAAAAATTAAGTAATATCTAGCAAAGAAATGTTATGAAAAGTAAAATTATTTCCATAGTTAGTTACGCTTTTTGTGCGGGAATGATATTTATAGCTTCCTGTAAAAAAATGGACTATTATTATAAAGATTACATCATTGAAAGAACGTATGTAGGAAAGCCTGATTCGATTTGGGTAAAACCGGGAAACAAGCGCGTACAAATAGGACTGCTTACTCCTAAAGATGTTGATGCCAAAGACCTGGTGGTACATTGGGGTAGCACTGACTCAGTAATATTGACCATAGATCATACGTTAGATAAACAATCGATTATCATCGATAATTTGGTAGAACAAGATTATGTGTTCAATGCTTATACACGGGATAAATTGGGGAACCATTCGCTTCCGATGGAATTGAGTACTACCGTATATGGTGACAACTTTAAGAGCACGATACTGCCTCTAGTCTTGAACTATAGTGTCGTGTTTCCAGATTCCATAGCGCTTGTGTGGGATACTGCTCCTTCCTTAGAGACCCTGTTTGGATCTGAAATTCAATATACGGATAATGCCGGGATTCAACAGACATTCATATCCCCCTTAAAGCCTATCACTATTTTTCATGATGCAGACCCTAATAAACCAATTAGCGTTAGAACGGCTTATATACCGGATTCCAATGCGTTTGAGTATTTCTATACCGAGCCTGTAGTGCTGGATATGGTTGCAACCAAAAAGAGCTCCTTAACTTTTAGTAGTGCTGGTTATAAAGATGCAGCATATGTCGATTTTAAGTTTGTCCGCACATTCCTCTCCCAAGATGTTCCTGCCCCCATTGGAAAAGATATTGACATGTGCTATGCCTTAGGCGGAGGATCAAGGGGTAACTTTTTTACCATGGACGGCACAGGGTTTTCAGCATTTACCCCAGAATGGCAATCAGGAATAGCGTCTTGGCCGGTCAGAAATGTGACAAAACTGAAGTTAGAAAGGAACGGAACAGCGCTCTCGATTTATGATGGATTGGATGAATTAAACCGAAGTCAGATGATAGCTGCTTATGATAATTCAACGGCAGTGGAGTCAACCAGGCTTTCTTCCTTGGCAGTTAATGATATCATTTTTCTGCATTCGGCAGATAGGGGTATTTACGTAGCTATTAAAGTAATTTCCACACCTCCAGACATAACTGGTGCCCCTGGAAATTTTGTGATTGATTTTAAAGTTTCCAGACCCTAAATCTATCAAAATGAAGTTTTCAATAAACTGCATGTGTGACTGCAAGAATCCATTAAAAGGGAGCCGCCCCGCATGGAACTGAACACGCTTTTCCTTCATTTTTTCGGCTTCTAAAAATTTATTTTCATTTTATCTACTACCAGGGCCTGGTGGGACGTGTAACGGTCTTAAAGTAAGATTCCATTATTGCGGATACACTGCTGAGCTTCAGTGTAGCTGTTTTTAAAACATGCGTATTCTTTAGTTATGTGTTGAATCCTTTGATCGGTAGGGCGTCCGTCCCGCACAGCATAGTACATGACAGTGATTAACGTATACGCATTTACCTTTGAAAACCAAATTTAAATTATGACAACTAGCATAAAAGATATTAAAAAATCAAATTAAACTTTATATTCACTAGGATGAATAAGAAGTGGCCAATTTATTTATTTTATTTATTGTAAGATGAGGAGAAAATTATAAGCCATTTATACAATATAAAACCATTTAAAAGACAATAGACAGATGTTTTGTTGTTTGCTAAAATGTAATAGCTAAGCTTAAAGGTAGGCTAAATCGTTTAAATTATCCTTTTATTATGAATAGCTCTTAAAATGTTTTTTAGGAACGACATTAAATTATGATTTTAAATAACTAATAATGTATTATGCAATGAAAATAAGCCCAACTTTTGTTTTACTTACGTTTTTCGTAGGTTTTTATTTGACCGGAACAGGTAGTGCATACGGAAAGGCCTGGGATTTAAACAACAAAAAGTTTGCGGGAGAGTCCACGCAAATACAACGGATAACTTTAAAAGGGGTCGTTACTGATTATGATGGCCAAAAGCCCCTGGGGGAGGTTGTAGTGACAGAGAAAGGAACAAGCAACGCCACTAAAACAAATGCAGACGGGGAGTATACAATAACCGTCGCTAACCAAAAAGCAGCATTGGTCTTTTCATATGTGGGTTTCAAAACACAGGAAGTAGTTGTTGAAACAAAGCAGATCATCAATGTGGTATTGCAAATTGAATCAAACGATTTGGATGAAATCGTGGTGGTTGGTTATGGTAAACAGAAGAAAGAGAGTTTGGTGAGTGCCATTACCACCATAAATGTCAAAGAATTAAAGGGACCTACTAGCAACTTGACGACAATGCTTGCTGGTCGAATAGCAGGGATGATCTCCTATCAGCGTAGTGGAGAGCCAGGCCAGGATAATGCCAGTTTTTTTGTGCGTGGGTTAGGATCATTTGGTGCAGGAAAGGTTGACCCGCTTATTTTAATAGATGGGATTGAATCCTCCAGCACAGACCTTGCGCGGTTACAGCCTGACGATATAGCTGACTTTTCGGTATTAAAAGATGCTACAGCCGCTGCGGTTTATGGTGCACGTGGGGCTAATGGAGTTGTCTTAGTAAATACCAAATTGGGGTTGGATGAGAAAACTAAATTTAATTTTAGGTTCGAAAATTCCATATCTGGTAATACCCAAAATTTTCAAATGGCTGATAATATAACTTTTATGGAGTTGGCGAATGAGGGAGCCTTGACCAGAGATCCGCTCTCTCCGATTTCTTATTCACAAGCTAAAATAGACTACACTAAAGCAGGCGCCGACCCTTTATATTATCCAAATAATGATTGGATGAAATTGATGATTAAGGATTATACGATGAACCAACGGGCCAATATGAACATTACTGGTGGCGGGAGGGTAGCTAAATATTACATTGCAGGAACATATAACGTAGATCACGGCGTATTAAAAGGCAATGACATGAATAATTTTGATAATAATGTAAACCTGAAGAATTATTCCATACGTGCAAATAATACGTTGAATTTAACTAGTACTACCGAGGCGATTATGCGAATGTACGGCCAGTTTGATGATTATACTGGGCCAATAGGTGGTGGTCAGGAAATATTCAATTCCGTCGTTAAAGCAAATCCAGTGGCTTTTCCGGTGATGTATCCCGCCTCCCTTTCTCCATTTACTAGTCATCCAATGTTTGGCAATTCACTCGTAAATGGTTCTGCTAACACCCTATACGCCAATCCATATGCAAACATGGTTTCTGGTTTTCAACGATACAGCACCTCAACCATAAATGCGCAGCTTCAAGTAAAACAGGATTTTAGTTTTATTTTACCTGGTTTATCAGCAAGGGGTATGGCATATGTAATGCGGTACGCCCGGTTTGCTTCACAACGGAGATATGTTCCTTTTTATTATACGGCGTATCAATTGGACGGCGTAACCACATTAACTCCATTAAACGATGGCAGCCCAGGATCAGTCGGAGTTACCGGACGTGAATATTTAAATTATCAGGCGGGTGATAAAAATCAGACAAATACGTATTATGGCGAATTTGCAGTTAATTATGCACAAAAGTTTAATGATAAGCATGAAGTTAGCGGAATGTTGATTGGTATTACGCAAAATTCAGTTATAAGCTATTACAGGCTCAGCGATAATTCCAATGAGTCATTAGAGGCATCTTTGCCAAAACGCAATATAGGAGTTTCAGGGCGTTTTGCTTATACGTATGACACGCGGTATCTAATGGAATTTAATTTTGGGTACAACGGTTCTGAGCGCTTTGCTCAAAGCCACCGCTGGGGTTTCTTCCCCTCCATAGGTACAGGGTGGATCATATCCAATGAATCTTTTTTTAAGCCCTTGAAAGATGCGATTTCTAATTTAAAATTACGTGCTTCTTATGGACTGGTAGGTAATGATGCTATTGGAAACCAAGATGATCGATTTTTTTACATGTCTGATGTTAATTTAAATAATGCGGGTTTTGGTGCTAGCTTTGGAACAAATTGGGACTATTACCGACCTGGTGTATCCATATCTCGTTATGCAAATGACGAAATAGGATGGGAAGAATCGAGACAATTAAATCTAGGACTGGATATGACCATGTATGGAGTTGAATTGACAGTAGATGCTTATCAACAAAAAAGAAGTAATATATTAATGACCAGAAGCTATGTCCCTGGAACCATGGGGCTGCAAGCGAGTATGTCAGCAAATGTAGGTAAGGCAGAGTCAAAAGGGATAGATGTGGGTTTGAATTATAACAAGTCATTCATGAACAATACCTGGACGCAACTAAGGGCTAACTTTACGTATGCTGCAAACAAAGCAACTGTATATGATGAACCTGTTTATTCAAATACGGAGTGGTATCGTTCGCATGTGGGATATGCAACGAAGCAAGAATGGGGTTACATTGCAGAACGCCTTTTTGTAGATGATAATGAAGTTGCTAATTCACCCACACAGTATTTTGGGTCGGGTAAAGAAGCGGAATATGGCGCAGGAGATATTAAATTCAGGGATGTGAATGGGGATGGAGTAATTAACCAGGCTGACATGGTGCCAATTGGCCTGCCGACCACACCTGAAATAATTTTTGGATTTGGTGGGAGTTTTGGCTATAAAAATTTTGATATCAGTGCGTTTTTTCAGGGGTCTGCCCGTTCATCTTTTTTCATTGACCCGGAAGCAATGTCGCCATTTGCACCTAGTTTGGATGGAAACAGAAACCCGGTACCCAGCCAACCTAATGGATTGTTAAAGGTAATTGCCGATAATCACTGGTCTGAAGATAACAGAAATCTGTATGCCTTTTGGCCGCGGCTTAGTAGTATTCAAAATAACAATAATAACCAAAGATCAACTTGGTGGATGAGGGATGGAACGTTTCTACGTCTTAAAAATGTAGAAATTGGCTATAGTGCTTCCGGAAATCTGCTAAAAAGAATAGGATTGAACAGTTGCAGAATATATGCAAATGCTAGTAACTTATTTGTTGTGAGTAAGTTCAAAACATGGGATCCGGAAATGGGAGGTAATGGACTTGGATATCCCGTGCAGCGCGTTTATAATATCGGGATAAATTTTGGAATTTAAAAAGAACAGTATCATGAAAGTAATAAAGCGCATTCTACAGAAAAGAACGCTTGCTAATATCCTCCTATTGGGGGTGGGACTATTTTATTTTTCTTCCTGCAGCAATACGCTCAATGTGGTTCCAGACAATGTGGCTACGATTGATCATGCTTTTGCTAATACAGTAGAAGCTGAGAAATACTTGTTCACCTGTTATAGTTATATTCCAAGCGATGGAACAACACAAGGTAATGTTGGGTTATTAGCAGGCGATGAAATATGGATACCTAATTTTAGGCAATATTTTCAGGCTGCTAATTGGACGACCATTGCGAGGGGTTTACAAAATACAAGTAACCCTGCAGACAATTACTGGGATGGCCGGGGTGAAGGTAAAGATCTTTTTGAAGCTTTGCGGCACTGTAATATATTTTTGGAAAATGTTGAAAATCCAGATAAGGTTAGGGATTTGCCGCTGGATAAACGAACCAGATGGATTGCTGAGGTCAAATTTTTAAAAGCTTATTATCATTTCATATTGCTGCGAATGTATGGACCTATACCGCTTATCAAAGAAAACATTCCAATTGCAGCCCCGCCTGAAGATGTGCGGATATTGAGGCGTCCGGTGGATGAATGCGTGGATTATATAGCAGGATTATTGGATGAATCTTACCAAGGTTTACCGGCCGTGATCTATAATAGAAATGATGAACTGGGCCGTATCACAAAGCCAATTAACCGGGCCATTAAAACTAGACTGTTACTATTGGCTGCCAGCCCATTATTTAATGGGAATACTGACTATTCAGATTTTAAAAACAAAGATGGTGAAAAGTTATTCAATGATAGTTATGATGCTTCCAAATGGCAAAAGGCAGCTGATGCTGCGAAAGAAGCTATTACTGATGCCGAAGCTGCAGGAAACAAATTATACTATTATTTAAATCCGGTGTTTGAAATGTCAGATACGACCATGACGCAGATGAGTATCAGGGGTGCGGTGACTGAACGATGGAATGACGAAATTATTTGGGGCCTGTCTAATAGTAGGGCAAATACTTTGCAACGTGCTGGTATGCCTTTACTTACAACCACTATGGGGTCTAGTTCTGCTTATGCATCTTTGGCTCCTCCGTTAAAAATTGTCCAGGAATTTTACTCGTCTAATGGTGTGCCTATAAATGAAGATAAATTATTGGATTTTAGGGATATAAAAAAGCTTCGAATAGCAACGAATGATGAACGTGTAAATTTTGAGGTTCGGTATGAAACTGCCCGCATTAATTTCGATAGGGAAAACCGCTTTTATGCATCAATCGGTTTTGATGGGGGTAAATGGCTCACGTCTGACCTGCCGGCGCGCAGAGATTACGATGCGTATACAGTAAAGGCAAAATTGGGCCAGATTAGTGCGGGTTCAGTGATGGGACTGTATTCTGAAACGGGTTATTTTACAAAAAAAGTTGTTAACTGGGAATCTACTTTTGCAGCAAATTCTACGATACGAGAGTACCCATGGCCTGAGGTCCGTTTAGCAGATGTGTATCTCATGTATGTGGAAGCTTTAAACGAAGCATCAGGTCCAGTAGATGATGTACATAAATATCTGAACTTAATCCGGAAGCGTGCTGGACTTGAATCAGTAACAGATTCTTGGAGAAAATATTCTACCAATCCCGCAAAACCTACGACTAAAGATGGCATGCGGGAGATTATCCATCGAGAACGACTCATAGAAATGGCTTTTGAAGGAAGCCGGTTTTGGGATTTAAGGCGGTGGAAGAAAGCGGCAGAAATGCTGAATGCCCCCATTACGGGATGGGATGTTAATCAAAAAGACGGAGCGGCATATTACCAGCTCAAGACCATTTTCCAGCAACAGTTTATAGCTCCCCGAGATTATTTGTGGCCCATACGAATTGATGAATTGACAGTTAATACTAATTTAGTTCAAAACCCTGGATGGTAATTATAAGATTATAGAATCATGAAAAAAATTAAAAATATAGGTAATATCATATTATTATTAAATATTTGCAGTATTATAGGGTGCCATGAAGATAAAATAAGTCCATTGGAGGGTAGCACAAATCCACCGGGCCAGGTTTCAAATGTTACTGTTGAGAATCTAGCTGGGCAAGCTAAAGTGTCGTATTCTTTGCCCAAAGATCAGGACTTGCTGTATATAAAGGCAGTTTATAATATTCGGACAGGCGTATCTCGTGAGGTTAAATCTTCTTATTATGCAAATACACTTATTTTAGACGGATTTGCAGATACGGACGAACACGAGGTTAGTATATATGCCGTGAATAGGAGCGAGGTGGCCTCAGAACCGGTTAAGATCATAGTAAAACCATTAGAGAATCCGGTATGGGAAGTGTATCGAAGCCTGAAAATTTTACCTGATTTTGCAGGTGTAAGAATAACGGCCGAGAACCCGCATAATGCCAATGTGGCGTTAGAAATAGTTAAACAGGACTCACTTGGCAAATGGGAGCCTTTTCTTCCATTTATCTATTCCTCACAAAAGCAAATAAGCCAAACCACCCGTGGATTGGAGATTACTCCTCAAAAATTTGGAGTAACAGTAAGGGATCGTTTTCAAAATTACACCGATACATTATTTGGTGAAATTACACCATTTTACGAAGAATTACTGCCCAAAAATTTATTCAAGGAACTTAGGCTTCCAACGGATGCTGCGATTCAAAAAGTGACGGCAGGCATACCCCTTATGTGGGATGGAAATAATGGCAATCTTACAAGCCAACGGATGCTCACTGAACCTGCTGATCCAAAGCCACAATGGATATCCATTGATTTAGGACAATCGGCAAAGCTCAGTCGTATCAAAATTTGGAACTATTCTGAATTTATGAGTGACGGTAACCACCAATTCTATTACAGAGGCCAAATGCGGTTTTTTGAAATTTGGGGTTCGGAAAATCCAAACCCGGATGGTAGTTGGGATAGTTGGACAAAAATTGGGACCTTCGAAAATATTAAACCTTCAGGTCTTCCATACGGACAAAATTCTGCTGAAGATTTTGCTGCGGGCAAGGCGGGATTTGATTATAATTTTAACAGTGATGCACCCAAAGTTAGATACCTTCGTTTTAAAAATCTTCAAAATTGGATGGGTACTACTTGGTTTGAGATTCTGGAGATTAATGTGTATGGAGATACTAGATAATAGCTATTTGCTGTTAACTTTAAGTGGTTTTTAATTATTTATAAAGAATTGCAAATGAAAAAGAATATGAATAATATTATTAGTTGGGTTTGTACGGGCTTTATTCTTTCTATCTTTATAGTTTCCTGTTCAAGCATGGACGATTATAAAGATTTTACCAAAGGAGGGGAGATTTCATATACTGGCAAGATTGATTCTGTCACTGTTTTTTCCGGAGATGAACGTGTATTAATAGAAGGGCTTTTTATGTCTGATCCAAAGATTGCTAATTGCCGGATATACTGGAATAATGACCATGATTCTTTAAATATCCCCGTTATACGAACGGAAGGTATTGATACGTTAAAAAAGTTTATTCCCTTACCAGAAAATCTATATAACTTTAAAATTTACACCTACGATGCACTAGGCAATAAGTCTGTTGCGGTGTATGCTACTGGCAGATCATACGGGACTTCTTACAAAGCTTCCATAAACAACCGATTAATCATATCGGCTATAGCAGACGCTAATAATGATGTGACTGTGGGTTGGCGGGATATTGATAAAACATTGGGCGCTTTTGCTACCGATGTCTCCTACATGGATAATGCCAATAAGCAGCAAAAAGTTAGGGTAGATATTGATGTATCGACTTCTGTATTAAAAAACTATAAAAAAGGAACTACGTTTAGTTATCAGACTTTATACAGGCCGGATACGCTTTGTATAGATACGTTTCATACCGTTGCACAAACACATAGTACCGCATTCAAGATTGATAAAAGTACATGGATTGCTACAGCTGATACGTATGAATTGACAGGACAGATGCCAAATGGTGGTCCCCCATCCTTCACTATTGACGATGATCCAAATACATACTGGCATACAGCCCATACAACTGGGACAACTCCCTATCCGCATTGGCTAGCATATGATATGGGTAAAGAAGTAGCTGTTGACGTAGTAGAATTAACGTCAAGGTATAACTATATAAATGCCGATTTTAAGGATTTCCTGATAGAAGGCCGCAATTCACTGGATGAAGAATGGACGTCTTATGGTTCATATACTTTGCCAGATATTCTAGGTCCGCAACAGTTTTTAATCCCTGATTCTCCAAAAATGAGGTATGTAAGAATTTATATGCTGAACGGAGGCTCTCCACCTCATTCCCATCTGGCAGAGTTTTCGGTGTATGGGAATTATGTAAATTAAATTAATGACCTATCGTATATTGTTTCTCCTGCTTCTTACGCAGTTACTCTTCTGCTTTGAAAAAGTATCAGGGCAAAGTGATTTACTAAAAAGTGGTTTTAAAAATCCGCCAAACTCGTCTAAGGCGCGGACCTGGTGGCATTGGCTAAATGGAAATGTGTCAAAAGCAGGTATCACAGCTGATCTGGAGGCTATGAAACGTGTCGGAATTCAAGAGGCACAAATTTTTAATGTGGATATGGGCTATCCGGAGGGAACAGCTGTTTATCTAAGCGAGCAATGGTTGGAGATGGTACAGTTTGCTGCATCGGAGGCTAAACGACTTGGCCTGGAGCTTGGATTTGCAAATAGCGCAGGGTGGTCCTCAAGCGGAGGGCCGTGGGTAAAGCCCGAACAGGCGATGCAAACAGTTGTATATAGTGAGGTGCAAATTAGCGATGTTAAGCCATTCAACCATCAGTTGCCCCAACCGCCGACTAGGTTTGACTATTATAAAGATATCGCTGTTTTGGCATTTCCAACGCCAAAAACTGACCTTCGCATAGACCAGTTAAGCCTTAAGTCATTGTCAGGAGCTTTGTTCAGGACAAATATAGAACCAGATGACCAGGTTATTCCCAACCAGGCTTTGGTGAAAAAGTCAAGTATCCTTAATTTGACGGCAAAATTGTCTGCTAATGGAAGATTAGATTGGGATCCTCCATCCGGTAACTGGACTATTTTACGGATAGGCCATACTCCGACTGGGGCAGAAAACCATCCTGCAGTGGCCGGGGGAAAAGGACTTGAGTGTGATAAACTGAGTAAAAAGGCGCTCGATGCCTATTGGCAGGGGGGTGTAATGCCAATTTTAGATAAACTTGGACCACTTGCGGGGTCAGTGGTGACAAATTGTGTGGTAGATAGCTATGAAGTAGGGTGTGGTAACTGGACTTCCCTGATAAGGGAGGAATTCTTAAAACTCCGCGGTTACGATTGCTTAGATTTTTTACCTACCCTTGCTGGCTACTATGTAGAAAGCGGTGAGATCAGTGAGCGTTTCCTCTGGGATTTCCGGAAAACAGTGAGTGATTTAATGGCGGATAATTACTATGGTCATTTTAGTGAGCTATGCCATCAGAATGGATTGAAATTTTCAGCAGAACCCTATGGCGGACCTTTTGAGTCGCAACGCGCGGGTGCAACTCCTGATATGGTGATGGGCGAATTTTGGCTATCGAATAGGCTTTTTTTAGAATCACCAAGGCTTGCGGCATCTATTTCACATTTGCGGGGGAATCACATTGTTGGGGCTGAATCGTTTACAGGGTTTGGCGGGTGGATAAATTATCCAGGTACGATGAAACCTGTCGGTGACCGTGTATGGGCAGAAGGAATAAATCGCTTTATTTTCCATACCTATGTCCATCAGCCCTGGAATGTACCTCCGGGCTTATCATTTGGGAATTATGGTGTAGAGATGAACCGGATGAATACGTGGTGGGAGCTAAGTAAGCCTTATATGGATTATTTGGGACGAGCGCAATTTTTGCTTCAGCAAGGACAGAGTTTTGCTGATGTGCTAGTCTTTAATGGTGAATCGGTGCCCAATAATGGAATTCTCCGTACCGATATTAAAGAACTGGGATATGATTATGATCAGATCGGTCTTGACCAGTTACTCAATCTGCAGGTTAAGGATGGTAAAATATACACCTCAAAGAGTGGACCTTATCAACTGCTTGTTCTTCCAAATAGCCGTTGGGCAAGCCCATTATTGCTTAAAAAACTAAAATACCTGGTTGATGCAGGGGCGGTCATCATTGGCGCCAAGCCCAAAAAGTCTCCAAGCCTTACCGGTTACCCACAATGCGATCAGGAATCAACGGTCCTTGCCAACGATCTGTGGCCTTCGAAAATCCAGGAAATCAACACGGCTGAGGGTCTTGTCAATCTACTTGAAAAGAGCCAAGTAGCTCCTGATTTTTCGGCTGGTAAAACGGGCAATGACCTGAATTTTATTCACCGGAAGTTTGGTGATGATGATATTTATTTTATAGCGAACCCTCAGGAAAGGGGCAGGACAGAATTCTGCCAGTTTAGAATTTCGGGGAAAAAACCACAGCTGTGGGATGCGGAAACCGGCCAGGTAACAGAGGTCTTTGTTTGGAAAGAACTAGCTGGCGGTGTCATACAAATTCCTTTATCGTTCACTTCGCACGGTGCCGAATTTGTGGTATTCAGTCCTGTAACCGCATCGTCGGCGATTCACATCACCAGTATGAGAGAAGAATTGGATGCTGTGCCACCTAAACAGTTGCGGGGACTTCGGGTAATAAAAGCTGAATATGGTATTTTCCTCCCTGATGGGGTGGTCGATGTGACGGCATCTTTGGCTGCCAGCATTACCAAACATGGTCTGAATTTTTCTGCTGATAATGGGTTATCAACTGCTGATCCAGCTCCGGGTTCTATGAAAGAGTTACGGATCAAATATGAGGCGGGGGGTACAGAGCGGGAGGTTTGGTTGTTAGAAAATGAACATCGAAGCATGGGGGAAGATACGGCCAATTTTAAACTAAAAAGGGCGCTATATGGAAAATTTGGAGAAGATTTCCGGAAAATACCGCCAAAGTACCCTGTATATGATGTAACGGAAAAAGTCAAGTCGCTAATGGGTGAGCAACTATTTTCTTTTACGGTTTCGGATAGTTTATTTAATGTACCTTCTGCATCAGATAACAAAAAGAATGCCTTGCACATAATCTTTGAAACAGATGGGGAACTTCAGGATAGGGTTATTCAAAATGGACATTTCGCTTCATTCGAACAGGAGAGGTCAAATCCCTATTTTGTTCGGAAAGACGGGGTGGTTAATTGGGTTACGCCGCGCCCTGGAAAATTAGGGTACACAACCAGTACAGGTGTTAAAAAAATAGTTAACGTAAAACACGTTTCAGAACCGATAGAAATTTCTGGCCCTTGGGACGTTGAATTTCCAAAAGCGAATGGTGGTTCAAATAAATTAACTTTTAATTCGTTAACTTCGTGGTCGCTGTCTTCAGAAAGTGAAATCCGGTATTTTTCGGGTACAGCAGTATATAAGAAACAGGTGTTCATTCCTGATAAGGTGGTAAGAAATGATAATCCTTTGGAGTTGGATTTAGGAAATGTGAAAGTGATCGCAGAGGTATTGCTCAATGGGAAGCGGTTGGCAACACTATGGAAAGCCCCGTACAGGATTAAGTTGGACGGCTCAGTACATAGAGGCCTTAACGATCTGGAAATAAGGGTGACCAATTTATGGCCAAACCGACTTATTGGTGATGAACATTATCAGGATGACGGTATACAACAAGCTAAAGAGGGCAGCCATTGGCCGGACTGGTTGCTCAATACTGCTTTTAAAAGAAACTCTGAACGGACAACCTTTACAACGCATAAATATTATGCCGCACCCTCAGAACTACAACTCTCTGGATTATTAGGCCCAGTTGTATTTAGATCTTATCAGCATGTTGCGGTCCTGGATCTTTGATGTCCGCTGTTTTACTTCTCACTATAAAATTATTATGTTATAAGCAATTATGGATAAAAAGTACTGTTGTTTGGAACAACTGAAAATGATTCCGGGCCCTGCTCAATGAGTCTCCTCAAAAAATCAGGAACCCGGAAATAACATTCATTATTTGCTGAAGTCTCCGTACACGGAGATTTCTGCTAAGTGGGCGTGCACAGACACCCCATTAATCATCCAAATGCGAAGATATCGCATGGAGGGTTTGCTTATAAGTTCAAAAGATTGTGGCCCTGTCTGATCAGGAAGTTCATAGGTTCCGTAATCATTCCAGGTTTGTCCATCCATACTTCCTTCTATTCTAAATTGCTTAAAATCTTCTTTATAGTAATTCGATCTGGAAGTAAGATCTACCCGACTTACTGCCACCGGTACCTTCATGTCAATGGCGAGCCAATAAGGATAACCCGTAATATTGGTAGTATGGTTTGAGTGCCAGTAGGTATCATCATCGTCGTCAATTACTTTTTCTGGTGGTCCGTTAGGTAGTTGGCCGGTAGGTTCAAAAGAACTGGCAGTGATCGTCCAATTAGACTTATTTATTTTCTTCGCTTCGCTGTAACTTTCAAAATTAGTGCGAAACGTATCAATGGCTAATGAATCAGGAAGGTAAAGTGTACGATATGAAAACGAAGATCCTATTTGATAATCATCAATTTCGGAAGTTAAGGTGTTAAAATTAAAACGTTTTATATCATTCGTCCCATTCTTTTTGATATACTTTACTTCTGTACCAATGGCGCCATTGGTAGTATCAGGTTCTCCCCAATTTATTTTTAACTTTCCTGATGCAATAACTTCTGCATTCAGAATAGCTATATTCAATAAATCGGATTGATATTGCTCCCCGTATACCGCACCTGTAATTTCAACCGGAATGGATACATTACCTAAATCGTCATAAGTTCTTATATTAAAGGTGTAGCTATTCTCTGCCAGATTTTCAAAAATATAGCTAATGGTGTCCTGACCGGCTGGAACTGGAATTTCGACTGAATCTGTGTAATTGTTCCAAAATATTCTAGCTTTTGTCACTTTGGGGTCGCTTCCGCTAAGCCATGAAATTTTTATTCGGTTATTACCGGGATAAACTTTTGGATCTATGGCCTTTCCAGGATAGGTTATGCCGCCAGGTACTACAAATTCCTTGTATTTGTTGTCCATTTTTTTACAGCTTACGGACACAGAAATTAAGATGCTGACAGTGATGAGCGTGTAATATATAGTTTTCATGGCTATTTTTGAATTTGTCCCCAAAATGCTATTTCTGCAATAGTGACCTGTGGTCCCCCATCGTAGGTGTTAGTGGTTTTGAAACGCACATACCGGTATGCAGGAGGTATATTTTCTAACTCAAAATCTTCTCCATCGGTATAAGCGTATTGAATATCTTCTGAACTTATACTTCCTAATGGAAGTCCGGAAGGTTTGTAAGAATTAAATGTGCCAAGTAGTTTCCAGTTTTCCCAACCACCATCTGTATCCGGATTATTGGAACCCCAAAGTTCAAAACTTTTTACATTGCCTCCCCCATAAGTGTAATCTGGTTGTCTTTGATGAACTTTCATTCTACTAATAACCGCTGATACACCCAGATCTACCGTAAACCATTGTGGCAGTACCGTATTATGTCTTGTGGCAAAGGTTGAGGTCAGGTCATTATCCCACAGATTTTCCAGTTTATATTTAGATTCTACTTCTATATATTCATCTGTCGGAAGTTTTAGCCCAACGAATGGTCGTGGGATTTCTTCTTCAAACAAAGGTGTCAATGCCTTCGTTAACGTATCGGATTTATTATTCCACCGATCACGCAGATATACGGCGTAATTCTTTTTTACTGGGAGAAGACCCCTAAAAGAAAAGACTCCTTCTTTTGCCTTGGTATAAAAAGTCTGTAAAGAAGTCCAATAACCCTGATCGCTGGTATCTGATAATAAAACAATGGCTAGATTTGCCTGATTTCCATTTTTAAAATGAATTTTTACACCTCCAAACGACTGCTCCATTACCAGACTTTCAAATGAGGTATATACGGCAGGCGATTGCGGTTTTACTTGTACAGTCAATGGAGCTGATTCAGTTTCATTTTTTCCTACACTGATTAATTGTACCGTGTGTTGCAAAGTGTCACCGAAACCTTCCAAAGTCAATGAATCAGAATAAATAGATGCCTTCCCTTCCTGAAATACACCTGGCTGAATTTCATATATTGCCTTTACATAAGACATATTTACGTCTGTAGGTATATGATATCTTAGTACAGCCCCACCGGGTTTTGGATAAACTTTTACATCACTTACTACTCCTGGAGCTAACCCGTCACTTTTTTGAATATCCAGTCTTCCTTCTTCTTTACAGGCATATATGTAAGTACATGCGACTGCAATGATGATACCAATTAACTTCTTCATGTGTTTATTGTTTATGATCAAATCTACCATCCTATATTCTGTACTAAATTTGGATTTACCAAGATATTGTTGTCGTTTATAGGCCAGAAATAATCTTTCAATCCAAAATGCTGGTTAAATACGTTTTTGTTACGATAATAAAAGTTTGCGGTGCTTTGTTCAATATCCCAACCTGTTATACTTTTGTTCTGTTCTATAATGGAACGTTTCCAACGGCGCAGATCCCAGAATCGTTGACCTTCAAAAGCCAGTTCAATGAGACGCTCCTGTTGAATGATATTTCTGCGTCCATTTTGGGTGCTATATTCACTAGCATTACTAGAGTAATTATCCCATGAATATTTGACCCCTTTTAGACCTGCTCTTTCCCTTACTTTGTCTACATATTCCAACACGTTATCTTGTGAAGCGCCGGTCTCGTTTAACGCCTCTGCATATAAGAGGTATAGATCTGCTAGCCTCATAATAGGCCAAGGATAAGTTGTAATGGTATAATCATTTACCCCAGTACCCTGTGTGTTCTGATAATGCACATATTTTTTAACGAAATAACCTGTCACAGATCCTTTGTCAGGCTGTACTTTGCCATTAGGCTGTGTTTTTTTTGCGGCAACATAAAAAAGATCATCCGGTGCAGCATCATCATATCGGCCTTGTCCATACCAAATACCCCCATCAAAACCTAAGTTGGCATAATAGCGCGGTTCGCGATTAAAGTTTAGGGAGGCTGTTGTATAACCCTGTTTTATGTATAAATTATCTTTAGATGTTGCATCGCGAAGAGCCAACTCATTATGGCTTCTCGTTTTGTCTTCTTCTATAGGTACTCCGTGGTCCGAATAAAATTCTTTAGCAATTTTTATAGGGGGAGCCAATTCATAAATAATTCTGGGATTATCAATATAACGATGATCGACATTTGGTGTCGCAAGTCGCTGTATCAGACTGGCAATACTTTGGGTATTGGCCCAAATGATCTCACTGTTCCAACGTTCTGTAAAAACGTTGCGGATACCCATTTGTACCCGCATGGTATCTGTAAGATCGTATTGCTGAAATTCCGGATTATACGTATACAATTTCATACCAGCTTGTTGGCAAATGTCAATGGCTTGTTTTGCAGCCACAACTGCTGAATCCCATTTGGACTTAGATTGCTCTTGGGTGAATAGCTGTGTCCCATTGTTGTTTTTTAACGTAATTTGATCATTATTTCCATTGAATAATGGACTTGCAGCAGTGACCAAAACTTTTGCCTTAAATGAATAGGCGATAGGCTGTGTGATACGGCCTAACATCTTAGCCGGATTATCTATAATGAGTGGAAGTTCATCCTTTGCCTCATCAATTAATTGCACAATGTACTTAAAGCACGAATCCACCGACTCACGGTATACTTTCACCTCGTTTACATCAGCATCTATTGGTAAATTAGTTTTAATAAGTGGTATTGGGCCATACATTCTTACCAGGTAAAAATGATAATAAGCTTTTAGAAACGTAACTTCAGCTATCCACTGTTTTTTTTCTTCATCATCCAAGTCAGGTACACTTCCCACGTTTTCCAAAAAAATGTTACAATCGCGCAGACCTTTATATAAATTGGTCCAGTTACCATCGGCATAAGGACTGGAGGAAGATTGCAATCCTTTGGCTATTTGAAACATGGAATGATTGAATTCAGGGAACGTGGGGTCTGTGAGGGCCCAAATTTCGTCGCCTCCCAATATGGCTGGATCACTGGAGGGATCCCCGTCATTGGGCATATATGAATAGCAGGTATATAAATATTTCTGTGCTTCTGCACGTAATGCAAATGCATTTTCAATGGTAGCTACATTATCTGGAACAACGTCCAGGTATTTGCTGCAGGAAAAAACTATGGAAAATAACGTCAGCCCCAGCAAACACTTTGTGGTTTTATTTCCCAAAATTTTGAATCTTTGTTTCATAATAAAAACGTTTAATTTTAGTTAAAGCTAATGTTTGCTCCTATATTAAATACCCGTTGAAGGGGATACCCCAAACCATTTCCTGCCATTTCCACATCCCATAACTTAAACTTGCTAAATAAAAGTAAGTTGGTTCCACTTAAATAGATGCGGAAATTGGATGTTTTTAATTTATCTTGTAGGCTTTTGGGTAATGTATATCCCAATTCTACTTGTTTAAGGCGTAGAAAATTTGCATTTCGCATAAACCAGGTGCTACTTTGGGTATTGTTACCATTACTTCCAGAAGCACGTAATCTTGGCCAAAGGGAATATACATTACGATTGTCCTCCGACCAATGGTCATTGGCGTATGCTTCCAAAAGTTGATTTTGCAAATTAATCCCATTCAGATACCCATTATTGATCTCTGACTGACTCCGGTAATTTACAAATGGCGCAGTTGCGTTTGGGTCAATCCAAAACGATTGATTGCCTGATCCTTGGAAAAAGGCTGAAAAATCAAATTTTTTATAGCTTAACGAAAAGCCAAATCCATAAACTATTTCTGGGACTGTGGGATTGCCTATCGGAACCATATCAGCTTCTGAAACACGTCCGTCCTTATTGACATCAAGATATTTAATGTCTCCACCGCCATATTCCGCCCCAAACTGTTGATTGGGAGAATTAGCAGCCTCCTGGTCATCAACAAATAGTCTTTCAGCAATGTAACCATATTGCTGATTTATTGAATTTCCAATACGGGAACGGTATTTCTCAGGGTATTCTGGTTCTTCATACACTTCATATTTACTTGTAGCATAGGTGAAGTTCCCCCTGATTGACATCCAAAGATTACTACTCCATGCCTGCTGATAATCCAGCTCCATATCAACCCCTTTGCCAGAAGCTTCGCCTACATTCGCTTTAATACCCGATGACAGTCCCATCGTGTTAGGTATGGATGCACGGTCCATCAAGATATGTTTACGGTATTCAGTATAATATTCCGTAGTCAATTTTGCTTTGTTAAATAAACCCAGCTCCATGGCATAATTTTGTTTAGTTGAGGTTTCCCATGTAATGTCGTTGTTGGCATAACGGGAAATACTTACTCCGTTAAGACTACTATTCAGGTCACGGCCAAAAGTTGCTCCTTTGCCTGAGTCATTCATATTAACATTTGATAAATAAAAGAAGCGGTCAGATGAACTTCCAATCTGGTCGTTTCCGATGAGTCCATAAGAATACCTAAATCTTAAATTGGATATCACATTCGCTAAGGGTTGCCAAAATTTTTCGTTGGAAACACTCCATGCTACACCCCCAGAAGGGAAGAAGCCATACCGATGGGTCTTGTAGAAACGTTCTGAACCATTGTACCCAAAATTGAATTCTGCGAAATAACGATTATCAAACCCATAAGTCGCTCTCCCGGATAATCCCATGTTTCTAGAAGGCAATGACTGTTGTAAATCACCTGCATTGGCATTTAAGCTAGATTGGGTAATAAATACCAGCGTTCCACCAAGTGCATGCTTATCATTGATGGTACGGTTATAATTCAATATAGATTGCATGTAAAATGTTGAATTCAATACATTCGTCCCCGGGTTATAATCCAGGTATTCTGTGCCGTCATCGTTGATCTGCGAGATTTGGTAGGTATTGTCAACCCTATCGTAAGAACTGATTTGATACCAAAATGGATCGTAATATCGGCTTACATCAAAATTTGAGGTCCTGGTCACATTCAGCATCGTCTGAAAATTGAGCCCTTTGGTTAGAAAATCCAATTTTTGCTTGACTTCAAATTGGGCTAACATTTGTGACCGGGATTCTTCCCGGTATCCTTTCACCATATCTGCATATGGATTTAAGTAATTCGCATTCTCCCCGTAATTTCCAAACATGATGTGCTTTACGTAACTATGTTCCGCATCTGAAGGATAGTAGGCCGGGAAAAGTACCGGATTGGAGCGCATTATTTTTGAATACATGCCTGTACCTCCATCTAATGGGCCTGAATAGTCGTCAAAATTCCCGCTGAGCCGAACTATTAGTTCAGTAATTGGGGTAATATCAATATTTACATTGGCTCGAAGGGAGTAATTTTTAAGGTCGATGTTATTGTTAAAGTTATTTCGTTTGTCTACTTTTAGTATGCCATTGTCCTGGTTATAGGAACCGGCTACATAGTAGCGGGCTACACTACCTCCGCCGCTGGCGTTTAGGTTAGCCCGCCGCGTAGTTGTATAATCCTTTAATAGCATAGATTTCCAATCATTCGCGGGATATACCAAGTTATTTAACCCCGCTTCTGTATTAGCTATTTTATCCTCAGAGTATGGAAGCAAACCAAGAGGATCACGTGTTAAAATAGCTTCATTATGTAATTTCATATACGTAATGGGGTCCGCCAATTTCACATTACTGGTGGGGGCTGATATGGAGTTTTCCAAACGGACAGAAATATTAGCCCTACCCACTGCGCCTTCCTTCGTTGTTACCAAAATGACTCCGTTGGCACCTCTGGCCCCGTAAAGTGCGGTGGCTGATGCATCCTTAAGGATAGAAAAACTAGCAATATCATCGGGTTGTAATCGGGCAAGATCAGTGGAAGTTAGCTCAATGCCATCTATTAAAATTAGCGGTTTGTTATTAGTTCCAAACGTGGTGATTCCACGGACAAAGAAGTCAGCATTGTCTGCTCCCGGCTCTCCGCTACGCTGATAAGCTATAATACCTGCAATGCGTCCAGCCAAGGCAGTTGTCAGATTGCTGGATGGAATTTTTAGATCACCGGGTCTTACCGTAGTGACAGAACCCACCACGCTTCCTTTTTTCTGCTGTCCATAAGCTACAACGGCTACCTCTTCTAATTCTGTGTCTGGATTTGGGGTAAGTTTGATATCCAGGGTAGATAGATCGCCAGCGTCCTTTTCCTGACTGATATATCCAATAAATGAAAATTTAATAATTTCTTCACTACTATTTATTTGTAGCGTGTATTTTCCTTCCGGATCTGTAACAGCACCCCTGCTACTTCCCTGTACTTTCACCGTTACTCCGGGGAGTCCGTTGCCACTTTCATCAAAAACTTTTCCAGTCAATATTCGCTGCTGCTGTCCATCCACTTTTTGCTTAGGAATAGGTTTAGATATTTTTTCTATCTTGAGTAGCACATGGGTGTTGTCAACTTGGCTAACAGTGCCCTTATATCCCTGCAATAACTTGTTTAAAATATCATAAACACTGGTGTTTTTGAGGTTCAAACTAACTTTTTTATTTACATCCAATACGTTATCATATCCAATGATAAAGCTTGTCTGTTTTTCGATATTATCAAAGATTTGCCTTATAGGCAGATTAGTTGCTTGTATCGTTATTTTAGTTTCTTTTATGTTCTGGATAGGTATGTCCTGAGCCCACAAATAGCTAATAAGACAACTTAAAGACACTAAAACAATTCCGCTTATCCTGATTATTTTGGCGGGAAAAATATTTTTAAATATGGCCATGAATGACCTTTCGTATTTTTTTTGCATATTTGCTATATTTTAATGGTAATTATTATTTGCAAAGCCACGCTGCTACAGTCTGGCTGGAAGGGGAATGCGGCTAACATTCTCCTTTTTTTATTTGCGGTTATTTTGAGTTTATTTTACATGATTTTGAATCTATTATGGTGATTTTATTTTTGTTTATTGTGTAATTTATTCCAGACAACTCTTTTAAAACGTTAAGGACTCTATTGAGCGGCTCATTATTAAATGATAAGGTATACTTCCGGCAATTTTTTGTAGGATCCTTTAGCCTTACTGGTATGCCATACCAACGTTCCAGTATGAGGGAAATCTCTTGGATAGATGCGTTTTCAAATTCGATTTGGTCGTATCGCCAGCTTCCTGATCTGGATGCATTTACTTGCATGACTTTAAAAGTGGGTTTACTTTTATTCGTAAATAAAAGTTGTTCATTTTGTGTCAGCTGAGCCGTTACTGTTTTTTCAGAAATAGTTCTGGGGATTGATGAAATTTGAACCTTACCTTCAGAAACTGTTATTTGTTCGTTGACATCTTCCTGGTAAGATTTGACATTAAAGGAGGTTCCAAGTACTGTAGTGTTTAAATGAGCTGTACTTATTATAAATTTTTTTAATGGATTCTTTTTAATTTCGAAGTAAGCTTCTCCAGACAGCTGAACTTTTCTTTCCTGTTTACCAAAATTGTCTGGAATAATGAGTTCTGAGCCGACATTTAAGTATACAATGCTACTGTCCTGTAAAATGATTTGTTTGCGGACTCCGTAAGCAGTAGTAATTTTTTTAAAATGAATTTTGCTTGGATTTTTTTGATAATTTCTATTTAGAAAAAAGAAACAGGCTGACAGCCCGATAAGTAAGATTGCGGCGTAGGGAATTAAATATTTGATAGAAAATTTTCTAGGGTGATTTTTTCCTAAAAGATGGATTTCTTCCTTAAAGAAATAGCGAATTCGCGTATCCAGGTCCATGAATACCCGAATTTTATCTTTTTTACTTAAATCTTGTTGGAAATGCTCTTGCAGTAGAAACCATTCCTCAATGATCTCACGTTCCCTATCGGTAGCAGTTCCCTCTTGATATTTTTTAAATAGTTTTTTTATCCTTTCATCCATTTTTAATGGCTTTACATGATAATACTCGCGTAACTATCTAAAATGTCCCGAAAAAATCTACTTTTTATGAAAAAAAATTAGAGTGTTAAGTTCTTTTGCTAATAAAGTATTTGTTATGTTAAAAAAAATGAAATAAAATAAGAAACAATAAAAAAAACTCTGGATATTTTTCTCTTAAATGCAATCGAATTTCATTTAATGCAATAGAGATATTGTTGCGTACTGTTTTTTCTGAAATTTTGAGAATTATGGCTATTTCCTGATTTTTTTTTCCTTCATCCTTACTTAATGTATAACATCTTTTGGTGGTTTCTGGTAAGTTGTTAAGAATAAGATGTATTTTCTGATTAAGTTCTTTGGCAATCAGTAAATCTTCTGCATTCCACGATAATTGTTCGATTTTAGATAATAGGATATCTTCACCTCTTAATTTTATTCCTTGTTTTCGATATCGGGATATTATTTTATTCCGAACAACAGCTGTTAACCATATATTAAAATCTTCTAATTGAGATAATTGTTTTCTAAATTTCCAAAGATACTCAAATATTTCCTGACTAATGTCTTTGGCATCTTCGCTATCTGATACCCGTTTATAGACCATCATAAATATAAATTCTTTATGGCGGTTGTATAATTCCTGAAAAGCCGACGCGTTATCCTCACTTACAAGGAGTAGAAGCTGACTGAGGGAGGTATTTTCCCAATTCATGGTAGATTTTAATTATAATACTTCAAACTTTTGTTGAAAAATGTATTTATTTAAACCGTATGTTGCGAATATATAAAAATATAATTCACTCTACAAAATATTATTAATTTTTACTTGAGAATTTTTGTATACTTTATAAAAACATTCCTATAATTATTTTTTTACCTATTTAGGGATGTATTTGTCAATACAAAAAGCGGTCATGACTTTCAAGACATGACCGCTGTGTACCTATTTATTAAGCCTGATTATTTACTCATATAAAATTGTAAGGTGCCTCCATTTGCAATATCTTGATGATGGATGCGATACCCCTCTACAGGTTTACCATTTAGTACTACCTTTTTAACATGTACATTTTTGGGACTCTGGTTAATGGCCTCAATGTGGAATTGCTTGCCGTTTTCCAAGTTGATAGTGGCCTCATTAACGAGCGGGCTACCCAACCAGTATTCGTCTGAGCCGGGGGCAACCGGATAAAAGCCTAAGCTGCTAAACAAGTACCAGGCGCTCATCTGCCCGCAGTCATCATTGCCGCCCAGGCCGTCGGCCCCGTTATGATATTGGTTACCCAGGATCATGCGGATTTTTTCTTGTGTTTTGGAAGGTTGACCGGCTACATTATACAGGTAAGCGATGTGATGTGCGGGTTCGTTGCCGTGTACATAATTACCAATAATGCCTTCCCGGGTAATATCTTCGGTCTCGGCAAAGAATTTATCAGGGAGTTCCATGGAGAACAGCGAATCCAGATAGCGGATCAATCTTTTTTTGCCACCCATGGTCTCCATCAGACCTTGTGGATCCTGCGGTACATAAAGGGTGTAGTTCCAGGCATTGCCTTCAATAAAGCCTTCATCGTGCGTTTGTAACACGTCAAATTTTTCCCGGAAGCTCCCATCTGCTTTGCGCGGACGCATAAAGCCTATGCGCGGATCATATACATTATGCCAATTACCAGATCGTTTGGAGAAAGTTTCGTAGATATCTTTTTTGCCCAAGTGTTTCGCGAGCTGTGCAATACTCCAGTCGTCATAGGCATATTCAAGCGTGTTGGAAACAGATGTACCGCTTTTCTCATCGGCAGTATACCCACGGTCAATGTAGTCTCCAATGCCTTCATAGTCGCGGTGATTGGCGGTAGCCACGCAAGCCTCAAGGGCGGCGTTAGCATCTCCTTTGTAGATACCCTTTATGATAGCGTCAGCAACTACCGATACGCTATGATAACCACTCATACACCAATTGTCGTTTGCATAATGTGACCAGATGGGCAGCATGTGCAATGCGCTTTGATCATAGTGGGCCATCATAGATGCCACGATATCGGCATTGCGGGTGGGATTGATGATGTTGAGTAAAGGGTGAAATGCGCGGAAGGTATCCCACAGGGAAAAGGAGGTGTAATTAGTGAATCCTTCAGCCTGGTGTACTTCATAGTCAAGCCCTTTGTATTGACCATTGGTGTCCATGTAAACGGTAGGCATCAACGCTGCATGATACATGGCCGTATAAAAATTAATATAGTCTTGTTGCGTAGGTAGTTTGGCATCTATGCGTTTTAGTTCTTGTTCCCATTTGGATCGGCCTTCTTGTTTGGTGCGGTCAAAATCCCAATGTGGCACTTCGGCTTGCATATTGGCCAGCGCATTGTTCATGCTGACGGGGGATAGGGCCACTTTGGCTTCGACCTGCGAGCCGGCATTTCCCTTGAAGTCAAAATGCATGCGGATCTTACGGCCAGCAATGTCCGGAAAATTGTGCTGCTGGTCAAACTTACGCCAGAATCCCCGGTATACCGAACCTTTCTCAAAATCCTTCATTCCGTATGAACTGAACGGCTTGGAAAACGTGATGGCAAAGTAAACGGTGCGCGTACGTGCCCATCCGTTGGTCTGCCGGTAGCCAGTCAGTGTGCTGTCGTTGAGCACCCGGACTACCGTCCACACGTTCTTGTCATCGTAGTTATAAATGCCAGACATCAGGTCCAAAATAACATGGTTTTCTCCAGCCTGACTAAACGTATATCGATGGAAACCTACCCGTGCGCTGGTGGTGAGTTCTGCTGTGATCTGCTGGTCGTCCAGCTTAACCTTGTAATAGTTGGCCTCGGCCACTTCGTTTTCATGACTATAAGCAGAACGAAAGCCGTTTTGCGGAGCACCGGCAGTCCCTGGGTATAGCTGGAGGTTGCCTGATGTAGGCATCAATAAAATATCACCTAGGTCTGAATGACCCGTTCCGCTGAAATGGGTATGGCTAAAACCGACGATGGTTTTATCGCTGTATTGGTATCCGGCGCAATATTTATAAACATCGGGGTTATACTTCCCGCCATCTGAGTAGGGGATAGTATCGGTTTCAGGGCTCAATTGCACGGCCCCGAAAGGCACAGTGGCTCCAGGGAAGGTATGGCCCATTTTGGCGGTGCCAATGATGGGTTTCACATAGCTAATGAGGCTGTCTGACGGGGTTTGAGCTTGTAAGGAAAGCATATATGCGCCCACGCCCAAGATGCTGATTGTATGTTTAAAAATTGATATTTTCATTTCTTGATTTTTTTTGAAAAACATTGGGGCCCTCTTTTTTAAAAAAAGGCCCCATGTTGTTTTTGCAAATATATAAATTTTAAATGACAGGATTTGCCGCATAGGCGCTCCAAAGTTCATTTAAAGTTTTTCCGCCATTTAGTTTCCAGATATCATCGTTGTAGGTGTGATCTCGCATCGCCTTATCCAGCTTAATTACGAAATTTTTATTATACTTTTTTTCAATCCATACCAGGAACCGAGCGGTGATGCGGTAGGCATTGGTATAACTTTGTGTGTCTTTAAAAGGCGTAAGCGACCATTTGGCAGCATCGTTATTCACGCCAAAACGATAGCGAACATAGTCAGCAATGCCTTCGGTCACCCAGCCCGGGCCCGATCCGCCCCCGTAACCTTGTACAATGTGCATCACTTCATGTGTAACAACATCAATATCTTCTGGATTTTTTATAAGCCATTGTGGGTTATACCTGACTGTTTTTCCGGCGGTTGCGGCCACTCCATCATATGCTGGATCTATCAAAAAAACCACTTCTTTTAAAGAGTTTTTGTTATAGGTTTTTACTTCTTTAGGATATACGTTATAAAACGTTTCTTTGAGCCTGTTTATTGTGGTTTGGCTAAAGCCAGGAGATTTGTTGATAACAATAAGTTTAAATCCTTTTTTTTGCGTGGTGTCTGCACTAATTATTCCGGCCGTATCGATTTCATCCCAATCACGGGGATGATGTTGTTGGGCATTTGAAGTTTGAAATAAATAAATGCTGCAAACAGCCGGAATGATTATTTTTTTAAGATTCATTATTATTCAATTAAAAGAGGATATATAATTCATGTGTGGCAATAAAACAAGGGTCTATTACCAAATCAATTAAAATTATTTTTGCCGCTGATTAAAATTTTATTTTAGAAAACTCTTTTTTTGCTTGATCAAATTGAGGAATCCAATCTGTCCCTTTTTCATCTTTACTACCAAAAGCATGTAAGGCTAGCTCTTTTAAGTCTTTGCCTGCAGCGCCACTCCAGAAAAAAACGAATTCTCCAAAGTTAAGATTACGGGTGTATTCAAATCTATCCTTTCCAATTGAATTTTTAGGAAAATTCTCAGCTAGTAGCGTAAAGAATTTTTTTAAAACAGCTGTTTCACCATTTTCACTGTAAATCGGATAAAACCAATTTTTAAACCATTGGGTATTGGGGTGCGGAAAGTTATCAATAGTTTTCATTTTGTCAGTATACCAGCGGTCCGCATCACTTTCCCATCCCAATTTTTTATACACATCATATTGAAAAATCTCTATCCATTTACTGTCATGCCATATTCCAAATGCAGGAGAATTATGGGTATGGTGTGAAGAACCTTCTATAATATGACCGATCTCATGTACTGTTGCATCCAAATTCCATCCCGTACTGTCAGCCCAGGAGTTTTTCTGACCAATATCAATCACATTACGATAATCATGACTGGCGTCAAAATAGGTTGAGGGATGGCCACCACCATATTTAGCAGCATGCAGATTAATAAATAACCTGGAACTATCACCAAAAGGACCGTAATTTTTTTGTGTATATGCCCAGGCTGCACCCAAGTAACGTATTGGCCAAGTTATGGATTTATCCATATCGTCATCATAGTACAATGCGATTGAGTTATCAAAGTATTGGCGTTTTAACACTTGAGTATGGTCAAACCAATGCTCTGTCCATGTGAGAGGGGGAGGAGGATCAGGTACAAATAAGGTTGAGAACTGTTTTTGGGGAGTTGCCAAAAAACTTAGAGATGTGAAGAATAATGAAAAATAATTCATGACTTTAGTTTAATTTCATTTGTTTTATTATCTAGGTAAATGTATGATATTAATTAAGGGTTATCTGTTAATAGATATTAAATGTCTTGTTAATATTTTGTTAACTATTATTCAGATGGAAATTGCAGCATTCTTAGCTCTGACATTTGGAATAAGGTACCACTATTTATTTCTGTAATAAATAATCTGTAATATCGGTAAGGGGTTTTATTGTTGAATAAATAGGTAACGGACATTCTTCTTTCACTGAAATGCTCTTCTGAATGCTGATCAAGAACCTTCCAATCTATTCCATCATTTGAACCAGCCATATACCAATCTTTTGGATCTCTTGATGGGGCATCATTTCCCGTAGTGAGGCTATAAGCACTAATTATGGTGGGATTATAATATTTAAATTCTATCCATAAATTTCCTGCAAAGTTAAATAGTAAGAATTTTGTGGTTTTTAAATTATCAATCAGTTTTAATGATCCTTCAGAAGCGTCTTTGCCGGATGAGTTTTCTGCTGAAACAGAAAATACACCTGAGTTCGTAACATCATATACGATTCCCCTTTCACTTAATAGTCTATTAATTTGAACAACAGATTTTTTCTTTGTTTTGACTTTTAAGGTGTAATTTTCCAGCGAACCGGTTGGTGCAGACACATCAATAGAGGAGGCTATATCAATTAAAACTGGGTTACTACTTGAATCTCTATACCAAAAGGCACTATCAATATCCATGGAAGTTTTTGGGGAAAGCCTCATTAAAGTACCAGAATGCTTCTGAGCCTGTATGTCTAATATGCTGTCTGCCTCTATTTTAATAATTTCTTCATTCTGAGCCCAATCCTTCAATTCATTTTTTACAACTAGCTTTATTCTATATTCTCCTGTTGTTGAGAAGGTATGTAGTGGTGTTTCATCATACGCCACACTATCATCACCAAAATCCCAGAATATATTTTTATAATTTTCTGACTGACTAATAAATTTATATGTAAATGGATCTTTTTCTGATACTTCTGCTGAAGTAAAGTTTGCAGTTGGGTTAGGTAATTCTTCTACATTACTTACTTCTTTTTTATCTTTACAAGAATTGAAAAACAAAATCATTCCTAAAATTATAATGTATTTTAGCCTGTTTCGTTTTAGTTTTATTTTAAAAGCCTTTGTAGACATAATAGTTATTTTCATTTTCATTTTTAAATTGATGATTTCCTTAAATATACGCGGTTTACTCGTCTAACCAAACTCTTCCGTCTAGATCCCAATCCTCATTCCGGGGAATTTTCAACCAGCTAATGATTTGCGCAGGAATGTCGACCCCACGTGGAACAAGCATACTTAGTTCGCTTGCTGAGGGGGCACAAAGGTATTCAGTCAAATATTTTTTTGTAAAGATCCCCCCTGTTAATGTCATATTGCTGGAGAAAGGTCCCTGATCTAGTATTTTGTTTCCTTGAATATCTACCATCGGCCAATTTCCCGTTAGCAGATTAAAATAAGGGTGATCATCATTAATTTCACCAAGGCATGAATACTTGCTGATAACTTCATCTGGAAGTGCCGCATTCCAAATTCTTACATCCGCCAAATAAGCATCCAAAGTTCCTTCAACATCTCCATTTTGGTGTCCTAATGCTAATGGATTTGGGTTGTCAAAATATCCCCAATTTTGGATATTGGTTTCATTATTGAAATTTCCATTAGTATAAGTTCTTATATATCTAATATCCTCTTTTTGAATACATTCTACCGTTATATTGTTCCAAGTGGCGTCAGAAAGTGTTCCTCCTGAAACAGTCCCTTTCCCTTGGCTGCCAATAGCAGAAAACTTCCAGCTATTTCCATCTAAATATATGGACCAACCATTTGATGAACTGTCAGTTGACCAATTTTTTATTTTACGTATTATAGGTGCATTTGTAAATTTATAACTACTATCAATACCTGGATTTTTTTTAATTTTTATTTCAATGGTATACACTCGAGTTCCAAAATTATATAAACTATTTTCTCCTTCGGATACATAAGCTGAATGAGTGTTCCCAAAGCGGATGAATTCTCCCTGTAAGTTATTTCCAACGAAAGGTTTATTAATGTAGTTTGTTTTGTATGTGCTGCTCCAATAAATGGTAAAAGTATTATTTATTGGCTTTGAAAAAATTGTGTGATCATTTTGTGTTTCATCAATGGTATAATCCCCTCCTTTACTCGATGCGATAATAACCAACCATCTTTCTTTACTGTAATTTCTTCTTGATTTTAATGCATTTAAAATTTTCCCTACCGAATTATCAAAATTTTGAATGGCATCGGCATACTGACTTTTAGATATATCATAGCCATATAACTTACCCACCTTATTAACCTGAGTAAAATGAGCTGTTAACATCGTTACGGAATCATCTGATAAAGATTCAACAGTTTTTGATTCTACTTCCTCGTCCGAAGATACTTTCAGATTGTTGATAGCCTCTGCTCCGAAATATTGGCTAAATACAGGGTCGTCAGATATTGAATATACCTTATATTTGGATGATAGTTCTTTTACGTGTTTAAAAATTATAGGGTATTTTATAAAATTATTTTTTCTTAAGTCACCTTCTACTAAATGTTTGCTTTTGTCAACTCCAGTCAACATGTCAGCCCAGTTGGTATAAATATATTTAGAATCTTCATCATTTAGTGAATAATATGAATATATGGAATTTGTAAGCAATGATTTGATATTTGGTACATTAGCACTTTGCAATGACTTTCCTCTTAAACCGTCTACTATTAAATAGAGTACTTTTGATTCTCCATAAGTAACATTCATTGAATCAATCTGGTTTGTTGTTTCAATTAGCTTTTTAAAATCTTCATTGCAGCTTAATATTATGGAAGAAATTAATGTATATAATAACATTTTCCAAAATATATTTTTTTTGATTATATAGCCTAACATACTTTTGATTTAAAACGTTTTTAATTATTATTCTAATGTGATCCTAAATAGATTATTTACATTTTCACCATTAAAACTTCTTATATTACCTAATATTAAAAGGGCTTTTTTACCATCATCAGAGGTAGTTTCATATAAATTTGAAATGATACCTGATACATCTCCATAAGCATTATAACCTTCTGCAAGTTCACCAGTATTGGTTAAAAATAAAAGGTTGCTTCTTGATATATAATTATACTTGGCAAATATTCCGCTTACTAAAATTTTTCCATCAGATAATTGGTATACAAATCTTGGTTGGCCACCATCAAATATTTTAGGTATAAATGATTGGTCAAGAGTTCCATCTTGATTTAACATAGCCAGCATAGGTGAATTTTTTCCATTATAATTTTTAAAATTTCCACATATCATGTATTTTTTAGTCAGTGGATTGTATGATGCATAACTGATATTGTAATCAGCACCACTTCCTCCGGGATTAAAAGTTTTGTCTTTAGTGCCATCTGGATTAAGCCTGAGAATATATCCTTCGGGCTGTCCGTCAAATTTTGTGAATGAACCATATACTAATATTTTCCCTTTTAATAATTCATCGGTATGGTAATATATACTTATAGGACCATTAGCAGAACTATATCCCTTACTTGCTGATTGATCAAAGCGGAAAGTTTTATCGAGACTACCATCTAAATTTAATAATGCTATTTGATTCATCGGTATTTTGTGTATAATTACACTATCCTTTGTTTCAAGCTTGTTAGGCTTGTCATATTCTCGGTATATGTAATTTGTAAAGGATCCAGCTATTAAAATTTTGTTTTGATGAAAATAAATACTTTCTAAATTTCCATCAACACCTCCATTGAATGTTGGATAATATTTTATAGTATCTGTTTGATCTGGTCTCCTAAAGGTGTGTACTCCTATAGTGTCAATTCTTCCATTTAAGTTTAATTGCGTTAAATTACTTATATCTTGTGTACGTTGATCATATGCGGAAAAATTTCCTGCAATATATAATTTATTGTTAATTTGTATTCCTCTACTTAAATAACCATTTGCTCCTTTTCCAGTTCTGAAGGTGGCGTCATATGTGCCATCCGAATAAGTTCTTGCTAGTTTATTTATAGGATCAAGTACTGCTTTATTATCAAAATTAGTAAAAGATCCAAAGTAAATAATTTTTCCATCAGCAGTCTTAAGTAAAGAATTAACACTTCCGTTAGTCCCGTTTTTAATTTTAAAAGTGTTATCTATATTTATTTTTCCATCAACTTTAAAATTTGGTCCAAAGAGTACGACATCATTTATTGATATTGAAATAATTCCAGTTGTTGCATTATTAGGAACTTCAGCGACTAATACAGAATCTGTAATTTCCTTGATAGTTGCTGTTTGTCCGTTAAATTTAAAGATAGTCACGTCTTTATAGGGAAGTAATCCTTTTACTTTGATACTAACAAGCGTACCGGGTATTCCAAAGGCAGGAATTGGCGTTTGTGTCCTATCCAAGGATACGGGCAATACAGATTTTGGACTTTCATAAGCAGTGGTATACTTTTTTATATCATTTTTACAGGAATTCAAAAAGATGCAGAAGAGCAAAAATTTGATTGAAATATTTAATTGATTTGTTCTCATATTATACTATCTTTTGCTATTTTCAATATCTATAACCATATCGTATTGTGAAAATCCAAACTCTGCTTTTGTATAATCAAGTACATGGACAACCCCATTGTCGGGCTCTATATCTGATGAAGCTACAGGAACTGAATACCGTTGATCCGGATTAGTCATATCTGAAATGTAAGATATGTATAATTGTCGGTATCCTGCATATTTTACTCCGCCTGCATCGTTAAAAACAACCCCAATATTGCTTACATCGCCACTGTAAGAATAATAATTCTCTCCCGGATAGACATTGGTTATTTCAAAATCTATCTGTGGATAATCTGCCAATTTGTGCTTTCCTTTAAACACGTGTCTTAGCAGGTACTTACGCCATATGGTGGAATCTATGTCATTTAATGCCTTTACGGTATCACGACCCAAAAAATATAATAGGTTATTGACGGTGTTGTCAGTTCTGATATTTCCAATTAAAGCCTTAATATTTTCGTCCCTAGGGGCAAAAAAAGTGATTTCATCTTTTTCAAATGTTTCTTCGAGTCCTGCTAATTTTATTACGGTTACCAAACTATCAAATTCTCTTGGTTTAGAAGTTAAATATTCCAATGTACTGCCTTCGAATTTTCCATTAGCTACCCCTCCGTCTATGTAATATTTATCTTTTCCACAAGAAGATAAATATATACAAGCCAGAAAAGAAAAAAAATAAAATGTTACTAACTGGTTGAATATTTTATTTGACGTATTCATTGTTTTTCTTAATTTAATTTGCTGATTGCCAGTATTCGTTTAAAGACAAGGAGGGATTATTGTTTAACGCATTTCGATGAATAGGCCATGTCCAGGCTCTGCGATTAAATTGATCTGAACTTAAGGTGTGACTTACCCATTCTGAGCTTAATACACGTTTAGTTCTTACCAAATCAAACCAACGAAGGCCTTCTCCAAATAATTCACGCTCTCTTTCCAAAAAGATATAATTTGGCAATTCTGTTCCATCTTTCTCTGTGTATAATGGTGCACCTGCTCTTTCTCTAATCATATTAATGGCACTTAAAGCTTGAGAAATGTTGTTTTGTTGAGCTAATGCTTCTGCCCACAATAAAATAGCATCTGCATACCTAAATATCAAAAAGGTATTATCGGGATTTTTATTTTCATTTCCCGAAGCATACACATTATATGCAAATTTCTTTGCAACAAATTCTCCATCATCTGAAAGCATATCTTCAAACCACAAATCTTTACGTTTGTCGTCAATATCTACAGGAAATATTTTTTTCATATAATCAGCCGAATAGTACGCTTTACTTACTTGTTCGTCAATTCTTGGAAACTTATAGGGCCATCTCAGAAAAAATTCCGCGAATGGCGCAATATTATTGTTTGAATCGTTATAATTTATGCTTCTATAAAATTCAAAAAGGCTTTCATCAGATCGGCCTTTTATGACTTGTCCCCAACCTTCAATAGTCATAGGTAATAATTTATATTGGCCGCTATTAACTAATTCAGTCCCTAAGTTGGCTACCTTTTGATAATAAGAGTTTGCATTAACCTTATCAAAACCTGCGTTCCACATATTCATGTGCATTAGCAAAGCGACTAAGCTTCCCCTGCTTGCTCTGGCTCCTTTTAGAGCCGGATCACCTAAATTCCAATCAATATTATCTTTTTGTGATTCAAGGTCGGCTAAACATTTATTGATCACAGTTATCATATCTTCCCTGGGGGATGCACTTGCATAATATGGATCCGTGTAATAAACTACATCACCATAAATCCTGACCATCCAAAAATAGGTAAAACACCTTATAAACGTAGCTTCAGCTAAATATCTTTTAGTTTCTTTTTCAGTTAATGTTTCAATGCCTTCGTTTAGTTTACTAATTAAAATATTGGCAGATTGAATAACTTGATAATAATTATCCCACTTTGTAATGTTTACATAATTGTTGTCTTTCCAATTAGCAGATTCATTTACTACACTTAACATATCGTTTTTTCCAAGAACTTCTACAACTCTGCTAGCAGTATAATAATAAGAGTCTGTAGATGCGTGAATTTCACCTGACCTAGCTTCTCCTATGGAACCGATGACCCAGCTTTCATTTATTTTATTAAAAAATGTACTGTACATGTTAGCAATATTTGCTTCAACATCTTCTTTGTTCCTATAAAAGTTATTTCCAGTCAAACTATCTTTTGGGATCACCGTCAGAAATTTTTTACATGCTTCAGTGCTTAAAAGGATTAATAGCATTAAGGCAATAGTTGTTTTATATTTTTTCATAATGCATTATTCTTAGAATTCTATGTTTATACCTATATTATAGCTTCTTGGAACTGGATATCCGTTAGATACATCGCGTCCCATAGAAGTTACGTTTTCGGGATTAGGCCCCGAATATGGAGAAAACGTAATTAAATTATCCATTGAAAGATAAACTCTTAAATTGTTTAATCCCCAAGTTCTTACTAATCTTTTATTAAACTGATAAGCTAAAATAATGTTATTTATTTTTAAATAAGATCCGTCCTCAGCCCAAAGTGTTTGATCATACCTAAATGGTGAAATGGTACTAAATCTGGTGTAATTATATGCGTAAGGATATTTAGCTATATCACCGGGTTTTCTCCACATATTAATATCAGTAAGAGGCACGACAGCAGTTGATGAAAATGGATCTTTCATAAGACTTAATCTGTCCGCGAGTGCATTGTTTAAAATGGTGCGTTTCCATGTATAAGAAGCATTTATACTCAATGTGAAGCTGGCGTATCCTATGGTAGTTGACATACCCCCTGTAAATAGAGGCTGATTATTTCCAGTTCTTGTGTAATCTTTTTCATCAAGAATATAATCGCCATTCATATCTTTAAATATGGGGTCTCCGGCTTGAAAAAATGTTCCGTTTGTTTGATATCTAAGGCCAGTTTTCGGATTTACCGGTACGTCACTATCTGTCGCATAGACACCTTCGTTTATCAATAAGTAATTAGATAATGTTGCCGACCCTACACGGTATAAATTGTGCTGCTTGGTGTCTCCAGTATCAAATCTTATATATTGACCACCATATTCGGCAGGCAATTTAGTCAATACGTCTTTATTATATGCTCCGTTTATAGTAAACATAAAATCTACCTTGCTGGTAGCGGGCAATGGCCTAAATGTTATAGACAATTCATGACCATAATTTGAAATTGCAGCATCGTTGCTGTTTAATGTGGAAAATCCTACTGTATTTGGAAGAGACATATCAAATAATAAATTGTCTACTTTCTTATAATAGGTATCATATATCAGGTCTATTTTATTATGAAATAGATTTAAATCTAATCCTAAATTAAATTGGCTTGTGGTTGTTGGTTTCAGAACGGGATTAGGAATTGTGCCATAATCAATACCTATTCCTTGCTCACCATTATAATTTCCAGTTATGTTATATTTCCCATAAATTCGTTGCAAAGTACTGTTTGGAATTACATTTATTCCCCAACTTAATCTTATAGCACCCATATTTAACCAGTCTAACTCACTACTAAAATTCTCTTTGCTGAAATTCCAACGAAGTCCAACTGCCGGATTTTTAGTGTACAAATCATCAAAACCATTTCCTGAAGAGCCGTCCAATCTATAGGAAAGATCCAAAACGTATTTCTTTTTATAATCATAGGAAGCGGCTAATGCAAATGATATTGCCCTTTGATCATTATAATCAACTATTCCGCCCTCCGATTTAATCGCATCAAATCCAATAGGACCCTTTATTTGATCATTAGCCGTTCCAACCTGTGTTATTGAAGCATTTTGGCTATTGACTATTCTAATTTCGTTAAAAGCATTGAAAAAGAAATTATGTTTATCATGTAATGATAGTGAATAGGTTAGGCTATTTCTGCTGTATAATTCAGTTTCTGTTCCATTGTAAGCATAATTTTTAGTTATCATATTGTTTGCTTCCGCAGGAACGAAAGTCGACTCTGTTTTTGATTGAAAATGGTAACTTACAGCTGCGTTGGCAGATAATCCTTTTAAAATCATATAACTTGCCTCGATATTTGCCCTTAACGATTTAACTAGGTTATCATCGTCTGTGGATAAGGCAGAAAGATATTCATTACTGCTAGTATAGAATGAAGGGTCTGGTAATAGGGTGGACGATTGTCCGCTGCTGGCAACGCCAGTTTGAAGCAATCCAGTTCCACTTCCTTTGTTTTGTTTCCCAATTTGTCCGGTAAACTGGCCCATAAATTTCAGATTACTGTTATTAGGCTGGTAATCCATTCGTATATTTCCTGTATACCGTTCAAAACCGGTATTCTGAATTATACCCTGTTCATTATAATATCCAAGGTTCGTTTTATAGGAAAATGTTTGATCTCCGCCATCAATGGCCAAATTGTGGCTTTGATTAAAAGTACTTCCATAATATAATCCTTGCCAGTCAGTACTGTTATTATAATAAGCATTCAAACTATCTGAAAGAAATGGTGTTTGAGATATTTTATCAATATCACTAATGGAGGTCGCATTTTGTAAAATTTCATTTATTTTAAAAGCTCTTTCTAAATTACCTCCTAACGTTGATCTCAATTTTGGCGGTGTTTTTACAAAATAATTACCTGTATATCTAATTCTGGGGATTTCTGAGCTTCCCCTTTTCGTTTTAATTATAATTACCCCATAAGCAGCCATAGAACCATATAGGGAAGTAGCTTGTGCATCTTTTAAAATTTCAATACTTTCCACATCTTCCTGTGGTATCATGGATAAAGGACTTACTCCAGGGCCTTGTTGTTGATAACCCATTTCCTCTGCACTATTTGCGTCGAGGGGAACTCCATCAATAACATATAAGGGCGATGTAGGCTGTAAAAAGGATTCGTTTCCACTTCCGGATACTGAGAGCGTAGAAAGACCTCTTATTTGTGTTGTCCCCCTGAATCCAGGTGCACCTGTATTAATCTGAATATTCATACCTGGAACTTTTCCTTGGAGTAATTGTTCAATATTGGCAACGGGTACATCTTGCACTTCAGCACCGCTTATTGTAAAAGATGAGCCTGTACTTAATTCTTTTGAACGGCTTACATAACCTCTTACCACGACTTCATCTAAACCGTTTTGATCTTCCTTTAAAACAACGGTTATGTTTTTATCGGTTGGTTTTATGATCACTGTCTTGTTAACAAAGCCTATAAATTTGAACAAAAGATTTTCATTGTCGCCGATCTTTACCGTAAACTCTCCTTTTGTATTTGTTTGTCCAAGCGATTTTTTGGTTTTAAAACTTACTATTGTTACTCCAGGCATCGAATTATTACTTTCATCAACAACCAAGCCTTTAATGAATCGTTGATTTTGGCCGAGCAATGGTGAAGTTAAAAATTGCGAAAATAGTATGAGTATTGCTGGTAAGAGACAATAAATAGACCTTAATTTTTTAAACCTATAATTCTGATATGTATTTTCCATGTTATTGCAAAAACTAATCGTCTTCAAATTTTGGATTATCATTAATAAAGTGAAAAACAATTTCCCAATCGCCAGGATGAAATATTTTAAATTCCAAACTTATATTGCTTATTGATAATATTCCACCATAGCCTAATCTGGAGTAGGAAAAGTTGACCGATGCATTACCATTACTACTGTATTTTGTGGAAATATTAGTAAGTGGTATTGGATATGCTACATCATATTGAACGTATTTGTCTGTTATCGTTTTATTGAAGCCATGGATTATATTATCCCATTTGGTTTCATTAAATTGAGCAGGATTAATAGGCAAGGAATCTGTGTTTAAAAATTTAAATCGTAGGTTGTGCCCGTTTCCCCCTTCAAATGGTTTTATATATACAACTACATCTCTTTTTTCAGAGTTGATGACAAGTTGTTCATTGGATTTTTCCCCCACCACATTACTCAATGAAGGAGTAATGTGATCGTGTTTGTTCGGGTTGCTTGGATCAAGCGGATCAGGAACAAGTTCACCTGTATATGGATCTATATCTGTATATGGGTCATATGGCCTCTCCCTCCAAGGAAGAAATTGAAAATCTTTAATGGTTTTTGATCCCTGACTGTTACTTATTTTTAAGTCAAAATATCTGATATTCTGG
Organism: bacterium A37T11; assembly: GCA_900109895.1. Classification (GTDB taxonomy): domain Bacteria; phylum Bacteroidota; class Bacteroidia; order Sphingobacteriales; family Sphingobacteriaceae; genus A37T11. The sequence continues at coordinate 93,515 of FOBR01000006.1, read as the reverse complement.
GTAAGATCTTCTCCATCAATTGATCGGGGCTCAATAAGTTCATTGTTTGATGAGGGCCACAAAATAAAGTTACCATTATTGTCTACTTCAAATAGTGGATGGTCTTCTAAATGACGTTTCGATTCAATTTCTTCTAAGGTTGTCTCATTGCCAGTATATTCCGCATCCCAGACATAAGTGGGTTTTACTTGAAATAGATCATTGTATACTTTTCCATTACCATATCTTGGATTTTTAATTTCGAAGGTTATCGGTAATGATGAATAATTGGTAGATACTGATCCTAATATATTCATCCTGCCTAATACGGGTTCTAATATTTGACTGGTATAACTTATGTCTGGACTTAAATAAAGTGTTTCTTCCGGCAAATTGTATAACTTTTTGCACCCTGAGAAAGGAAGGATAACTCCCAGTATAAGGGTTCCTATATACCTATTTTTTCTTGTATCCATGTTTAAAATTTTTATGGTTTAATAAGTCATCATCTCTCTTCAAAATTCATTGTCCAGTCTGCAAATTGCATATCAGGGCTGCCATTGGTCCTAAATATAGTCAATCGATAGTATTTATACGCAATGGTATTATTAAACCTAAATACTCTTGTGGTTAATCTTTTGTCAAACACTTCTGATGCTCTCGCATCTAATAATTTATAATTAAGACTATCATTGGATCCTTCAATATTCCAATCTGCCGGATCCCGGTCTTGTGCATCATTTGCTGAAGTAATTGTATAAGAATTAGAAACAGTGGGTTCAACAAATTTGAATTGTATCCATTGAGGCCCGACAAATCCCATTAATAAAAATTTTGTTTCCGGATTTCCATCAAAGGCATATTTCGATGCTTCTGGTCCATTTACACCTCCACTTGTTTCTTTTGATACCGAAGTTGTACCACCAATTAAACTAAATAAATTTGTTGGTGGGGGGATATAAGTAAGTCTGCTGACAAAATCATTAAATCCAAAAACATGGTCTTTGTCAAGAACATTAATTCGGGCATTGCTTGTTTTTATATCCGTAGTAGTGGTGCTGGCTGTCACCCAATCACGAGAGAATTGACTATTTCTAGTATCAGTAAAATCTATGGCCTTTGGCCCACCTTTAAGGTAACCAGAAGCATTATATAAATTAAGTCGGGCATTCATTTCCTTACCATATCTTACACCATTTACAATTAGCCCATCCTGTAAGTTAAAATCATCGCTTGTATAAAGTCCTTTTATTATATACTCACACAACATAGTGTCAAGTTGCTGTTGTTTAATACTTTCTAAATATTGAGGTGCTTTACCCGTTATTTTTCTTACAGAATTTAAATTTTCAATAGCGAGTTGAAAACTTGTATTTTGTAAAGCAAATAATGTTATGTTGCTATCTTTTAATGTTGTTTCTAAATTCATCAATTGAATAACCTTTAAGAGAGAGTCAAATTGACCAGGTTTACTCTTTAAATAGGCAATGGCATTTCCACTGTAGGATGTGGTGTCTGCATATTGGTCGTAATATAGACTTTTTTTATTACAACTAAACATAATAGATAATACCAAACAAACCAAAATGCCGAAAAATATATAGTTAAAATATTGTTTACTTGCCATAACCTATTTCCAATAATTGTTTTGTTCCAATAAACTGTTTTGACCTAGGACATTTTTGGATATTGGCCAATAAATGCCTCCGTTTTCTATTAAATTGCTTATATTATCATTTACCTTTCTAAGTTTGTTGAATCTGATTAGGTCATACCATCGATGTCCTTCCCCCATAAGTTCTCTTTGTCTTTCTGTAAATATGCTGGTTAATAAATCACCATTTATATCTTTGGAATAATTATTCAATCCTCTTTTTATTCTTATGGTGTTTAAGGTTGATTCAGCATCGGATCTATCTCCTAAAGCAAATAAGGCTTCTGCACGAAGCAATACGATATCTTCCAGTCTGGTAAATATGATAGCACTTGTAAACGTACTGAAATTTTCATCAGCAGTTTCACCTCCTAAATTACAATTTATTTTACTGAATATTGGGTACTTACTAGTAAAATTAGTGAAATAGTTTTCATTTCCAGGATTCCCAAGTGTGTCCAGGTAGAATCGACCATCTTTATCTTCCGTAAAAATGTCTATTATTTTATTTTTGGGTAAGTAAAGATCTGGAACCTCTTTGTCTACTAATGGACTTGCAAGAGTTAATTCTTCTATATGTCCAACAGGAGAACCTTCTTGGTAATTCCAATCAAAGCTGAAACCTAATAATTGGTTTGAGTTCCTATTGTTAAAAAGTCCTGTACTGCTTCCAAGATAGGAGGAACTGCTGAAATTCATTTTACTGGAAGAATAGTTATTAATAATATATGCAGTATAATTAGCAACCTCCTGATAATTTCCTTGATAGGCAGAAATATGTGCTAAAATGGCGTAATCAGAAAGTTTTCTTATTAAAGCACCAGCCCATTTATCTGAGGTTTCATTATAATAATCACCTTGTTGTTTTTCATCTTGTGTACTATACTCAAAAGGGAGCTGTTCAGCAGATTCCTCAAGTTCAGTTTGTGCCCATGCCAGGACTTTGTTCTGATCTTCCCGAGGTTTATTTACAAATTCATTTTCATTTGAGGCTAAAATTAAGGGAATATCACCCCAAATTCGGGCCATATAGAAATAAGCAAAAGCTCTTAAACTTCTAACCTGTGCTATATCAACATTCATGTTGTTTTCGGTATAATGTTCATCTTTGCTCTTTACCTCATGGATACGTTCCAAAAATAAATTTGCAGCATTAATGGCGGCGTACCAACGTCTCCAGTTAGTGAGATTTTCGAGTGTTGCATAAGATGCGGTTAATTCATTATTCGCTATCGCTTTTAGATCCTGTCTACCAGGGCTAATAAATTCTCCAGGGCGAACTTCACCATATAACCAAAATGCGTCATTATCAGCCAGAGCTGCTCTAGTTAATCCATAAACGCCCATAAGTGCTGCTTTTGCATCTTCCATATGTTGCCACATATTAACTTCGCTTACAGCGCTGCTTGAATCCACATCTAGCATTTTTTTACAGCTACTAAATACGATTATTAACGTTGCCAGCATGGCAGATTTTAATTTTATATGAACCATTTTTTGATATCTTAAATAGCTTGATTTTTTGGTTAAAGTCCCATTTTAATACCTAAGGTGTAAGAGCTTGGAATAGCCATATTATAGCCGTAGTCAAAACCTGTATAATCCACTAATTCCGGATCTCTCCCTGAGTAAGGACTTATCGTAAATATATTGTTGGCAGTGCCATAGATATAAAACTTTTTAATATGACCGTTTTTATGATTTTTATAAATTATCTTACTCAGGTCATAACCTAGCTGTATTGTTTTTAATTTTAAAAATGAACCATTTTCTAAAAACAAATCTTGATCCTTTCTGTAAGGGATTACATTACTCCATGGATTATACAAAGGATATTTAGTATAGTCTCCTCTTTTTTCCCAATAGGTAATTTCTTTGATATTGTTTATTGTTGGCTCACTTTCCTGATTGATGAAATCAAATTTATTCGCCATTTCAGCATTTATAATATCTCGTCCAATGTTAAAATAAAATGTTGTATTTAAATCCCAATTTTTATAACTTAAATGATTTGAAAATCCTCCTGTATATTTTGGAAAAATATGACCAGTAAGTATTTTATCAGACTCATCTATCCGGTTATCTATATTCGCATCATTCCATATGGGGTCACCGGGTTTAAACAATATGCCACTATAATTTTTTCCAACGGGAATCTCGTTTTGTGCTTGGTATATTCCCTCATTTTTATAAAGCCAAAATTGATCAATAGATTGTCCCACCTTGAGTAGTCTGTTGTCTATGGTAAGCTCATTAAGTTGATTTGGAAGTTGTTGTAATGTGTTTTTATTGTAACTGATATTTAGTGCAAAATTCCATTTTAATTTGTCTTTTTGACCATACAGTATTTGCCAATTTAAGGCGAATTCTATACCCTGATTTTGGACATTCATTCCAGCCATATAGGATTGGCTATATCCATATTCCATATAAGAAGGGATTCCTATTAACTGATTTTTGTTATTTTTGATATAATAATTAATAGCAGCATTTAACCTGTCATTTTGTATACCTATATTTAATCCGAGATCAAGTTGGTCGGAATAAGCCCAATTAAGATTATAACCAATCCAGCCTTGGCTGTAAGGCCTTGTTAATGTAGAGATTCCAATGTATGATGGAATAGTTGAATTACCAGTATACCCTATTTCTGATTGATACAAAGGTCCTTGTGAATAATAATCGGAAGAATTTAATAAACCTATTCTTCCTAAACTTGCAATAATTTTTAAAGTTGAAAGGAGGTTATTTTCTTTTAATAAATTTTCTTTTATATTCCAGTTTATTTTTAAAGAAGGCTGAAACAACCACCTACTGGTTGGCTGTTCATTTGAAGAACCATCGGCACGTAAAAATAATGCAGCATTAAATATAGATTTGTATTGATAGCTTCCACTTCCATAGAAGGATATCATATTGTGTACAGTTTTGTCTATATATTTGTATAATAATTGTTTAGGAAAAGCTCCAGAAGATGTGAGTATTTGGATAAAATCATTAACTCCCCGAAAACCTTTCATGTAATTATACTTATATGTTTCCCAATCCAGACTTGTTCCAGCTTTAAGGTCAACTTGATTTTCAGAATTTATATTAAAATTATAAATAGCGGTATTGTCAAAAAATATTCGTTGATTAAGGCCATAATAGTTTGATGCATAACTGTTATCTATTAATAATGCTTTTGGGTAGAAGACATCTCTATTTCCTTCATTGTAATCAGCAATTATTCTGGATGTAAAATTAAATTTTCCCAAGTTTACTTTTAGTGATATATTTCCATTAATCAAATTGGTAATGTTTTTGTCAAATGATTGGTCAAATTCTTCCAAATATGAATTGTAATTACCTTTATTTGGTGAAAGTGGAGAGGTGAGGTCAGGTAAATAATTCATTTCTGCAAACCGATCTCTTAAATTCCTGTTTCTGTCTCTCTCTAATCTGTTGCCATTAACCAGTGCGGATACCCATAACCAATTTAATGGTTTCATTTCGACTAGAAATCTTGCGCTGTATCGTTTTAGTCCAGTCCCGTCAGCTATTCCTTTATTGATTAAATTACCTAAAGAAAATTTAAATTTTGCATTTTTAGTGTCAGTAGAAATATTGGCATTAAAATCTTCCAGTATACCATTTTTATAATAACTATCAGACCAATTTGAGGGTCCATAGTAATCATTATTCATTGAATCACTTAAGAAAACTGGGTAAGTATCTAATTCATAGTCATTAGCATATTGGTTATAAAATTGCTTTCTGAATCTATTCTCAAAGTTAGCATTAATAGTCTCTACCTGGGGCTTGAATGATACTCCGGTATAAAAGTTTACGCCTATTTGTTTTCCTCCCAAAGGAGCTTTAGTAGTAATTTTAATTACACCATTACCACCTAATGGGCCAAATTGCGCAATATCAGCCGGATCTTTTAATATCTCAATACTTTCAATATTATCGATATCTATGGTTGCTAATAGGTTGGTTGCTGGTCCTAGTTTGTTTACGTTATTTTCTTGAATATCATAGGAAAAAGGATGATCTCCAGCCATTGGTATGCCGTCAAGAACAATTAAAGGCTGAAGTTGATAGTTGTCCGTAGGATTTAAAACTGGTTTTGTAATGCCTCTAATATACATGGATTGAATGGTGCCTGGTTCTCCATTATTTTCTTTGATGTAGAGTCCGACATTTTCCCCTTTAAGATACTGTTGTAGAGAAGTTGATGGTAAGTTAGTAATTCTTTTAGGTATGACTACAGTATCTCTAATTTCGTTTTTTTCTCTTATCAAGCTATTTTTTAATGTATCTGTTTCTTTTGCATGTAAAATAACGGGCAAACCCATGGAGAGAATTAGGGAAATAAATCGCATAGTTTTAATTTTATTTAATAAAAATGCTGTTTAATTATATTAATGTTAAAAATATTTTACTTTTAATGCAAAGTAATATTGTTATTCTGCAAATATTTGCGTTGTTTTAGACAATTAAGCAAAATATCTATTAGCTTTATTTTTAAATAAGCATCCAGATAGGTGAAGGAAAATTTTTGTTTAGTATAATATCTGCATTTTTCTCATTTAATTAAATTTTTAGTCGGAGTCGATTTTAACAAATGCCAAATATTTTCAATGCATAGAAATATGGCATTAGATATTATGTATTATTTTTGTTGCTGTAAAATTAGCTCTTTTTTAATACAGGAATGTTAATGAAAATCTAACAAGTTGTTAAAATTTTGTTAATATTTATAATTATTATAAAAATGAATTTATTTTCATAAAAAAAATGAATCGTAATGGGGTTTTCGTTAAATAATCGTGGGTTTGCCTTGCTAAGTTTTATAATATTGTTCATTGTTTTGTTCTATTTAACCTATAATACCTTTACCTTAAAAGATAAACAATATAAAGTCACTGAAAAGGAACTAATCAATAAATTTTATACCCATAAAATTATAAATGATAAGTTGTATCCGGGGGCCCAAGCTATTTTTGACAAGTATATCATGCCAGATATTCAAAAGGCAGAGAAATTTTTTTTGACTGATAAGCCCAAATTTCAAACTTATCGAAAGGAAATGTTAATTAATTTGTTTGTTGATTTAAGAAAACATTCCAATATGGACAGCATTTTTTTAGCAATGAAAAAAGCTTATAGTTTAGACTCCAATCTTCGTTATTTGCTGACAGTAAATTCCATTAAAGAAACATTTGGAGGGAGTAGAACTGTTGATATCTTCAATAGTAGTGCTCCTCATGGTTTCATTATTGATGGAGATTTAGATTCTCCTGTAGCTCAAAATATGATTACCAGTATCACAGTTTCCTCGCCTAAGGATTATAATTATTGCGTTTCATTTTCCCTTTATGCAGACCGTAATAATAGACTATTGGAAATAATTAAGACTATGCTTCCGATTGTTATACTCACTTTATCATCTATAGCCTTAGTTTTTGTGGTTTTTTTGGTTACTTATCGTAACTGGGAGCGGCAAAAGCAGTTGGCAGATCTTAAAACGGATTTTGTTAATAGCATTACCCATGAATTTCATACCCCGATATCAACTATTATGGTCGCTAATAAAAATCTTCAGAATGATAAGGTGCTGGATAATAAAGACCGGGTAAAAAGCCTCACTGAAGTTATATTTAGGCAATCAAAACGTTTAGAAACTCTTTTTAGTCAGGTACTGGATATTACACGTATGGATAATGTTAATTTGGAAAAGGAAGAAGTTTTACTTGAAGAATTACTTTTCGAGATAGTCCAAGATTACAAATTGAAAATTTTGGATGGCACAACCGACATTTATCTTGAATTAGATGGAATGCACGATTATGTGATTTCGCTCAATAGATTTTGGTTTACTACAATGGTATTTAATATATTTGATAATGCAGTAAAATATAATGATAAAGTTGAAAAAAGTATTGTTATAAAAGCGATGATTGAGAAGGGCGAATTACAAGTACAGATTTCAGATAATGGAGTTGGTATGGAAGGAGACACTGTAAAATATATTTTTGATAAATTTTATAGGGCTAACAAAAAACAAATGACTCATGTATCAGGCTTAGGTTTGGGTTTATATTATGCCCAGCAATGTATTAGGGTGCATGGATGGAAAATGAGTGTAAAAAGTGAAATCAATGTAGGTAGTAATTTTGTTATCTACATTTCCTAAAAGCGGCTAAAAAAAATAGATGATGGAAACCACCAAGGCCAAACTTCTTTACGTAGAAGATGAGATAGATTTGGGAAATGTCACTAAACAATACTTAGAACTTATGGATTTGCACGTCGACTGGACAACTGCTGCACAGCCAGCACTTCAGTCTTTTTTAACGGCATCTCCAGGTTATAACATCATTATTATTGATATACAGCTGCCGGATATGGATGGTTTTGACCTGGCAGAAAAAATGCTGGAAATAAATCCAGCCGTTTATTTAGTATTTCTTACTGCGCGAAAGGAAAAAAATGACCGTTTAAGGGGCTTGAAGATGGGCGCAGTTAATTATATTACTAAACCTTTTGATGTGGATGAATTAGTGCTGCTTTTACAAAATATGCTCAAACATCAAGTTTCAAATAATGAAATCCCGGCACCCTCTATACAAGAATCCCTAGCAATTGGCGATCTGCATCTGGAAAAATCAAGGTTATTGTTGACCTTACCTGATGGACAGATTATCACCCTCACCAAGCGGGAAACTGATTTGCTGGAATATTTTTATCTTAACCAGGGTAAAGTACTAAAGCGGGAAACAATTTTAAAAGATCTCTGGGGTGACAACGACTATTTTCTGGGCCGTAGTTTGGATGTGTTTATTTCGAGACTCAGAAAGCTATTCCGTCAATCATCGAATGTTAGGATCGAAAATGTGTACGGAGTAGGCTTTTTATTGAAGATAGATTAATCTTAGCTATCTTTGTTAAAAATGTAAACTTAAAATAGAGAATTTTATGAGCCGTTTTATCGTCATCGTTGCATCTTCCATGATAATACTGTCAGCATGTAACAATACTCCTAAATCCGGAGGATCCAAAGCCGGGGCTGTAAAATTGTATCCCATTGCCAGGGATACAGTTAATGCAACTTCCATATATCTTAAGTTGCTCGATAAAACAGCAGGGGATTCATCTATCTCTTATCAGGTAAAGGGATTATATGGGAAAGATACAGTTGGTTTTACGCTTCAAATTAATAAAACGATCCCTGCTGGGATTAATAAAGACGGGTCTCCAAACGATAAAGATGGATTTAAAAGGGGAGTGATTAAATTTAAAAGGTCGGGCACTGAAAGTGATCGTTTTGTGTCAGCTTTGGCTAAACTATGGCACGCGAAAGATTCCGGTAAGATGCGGTCTGATCAGGTTATACCCTTGGTGTTCTCCTCTAATAATAATGCTGTTGATGTGAGCAAGCCCGCTACTTATAGTTTTAAGCTGTTTTTTGACAAAGGCGTTCAACCCCCCGGTGAAATCTTTTTTACTTTTGATACGTATAAAAAAGAAATAGAGTTTCAGGAAAAAGATGCGCAGCAACGGCTATCAATCGTACAAGCTTTCATGGAGTGAGCTTTAGGGTGTGTTTGGCTCCACGTGAATGATGACGTCTCTAATATGCAAAGGTGCTGTGAGCAGGGAGTCTTTAACCTGGTGTGCAATTTCGTGTGAATGGAACACATTGATCGTTCCATCGACTTCAATGTGCATGTCCACAAAATAGTCAAGACCCATTTTTCGCACAATACATTTTTCCACTTTTTTAACATCCGGATGTAACGAAGCGATCTGTGATATATGTGAAATGATTTCCGGTGATGGTGCAGCATCCATGATCTCCCGGAATGCCGGCCGGATAATATGAAATGCATTATATACTATAAATAAACAGGCCAGCAGAGCAGCCCAATCATCAGCCCCTTCATAACCTTTTCCGAAATATAAGGCCACGCTTATTCCTAAAAGTGCAGCGATTGATGTAATGGCATCACTGCGGTGATGATAAGCGTCAGCTTTAACGGCTTGGCTATTTAGGCGTTTTCCAATACGCATCACATATCTAAACAAAAGTTCTTTAATAATAATGACGATTAACAACACGATTAAAGTAAAGCTTTTCGGCAGAGTATGTGGGGTTCTAATATAGTGAACAGCATTCCAACCAATCCAAATTGCTGCCGCAATTAAGAACAAGCCAATCAAAGCAGCGGCGACAGGTTCAGCCTTGCCATGCCCATATGGGTGCCCCTGGTCAGCCGGCCGCTGAGAATACATCAGTGCCAGCCATAGCAAGCCGGAACTAAGAACGTCCGCTCCGGATTCTGTCGCATCAGCAATAAGGGCATATGAATGGCCAAAATACCCTGAGAGGCCTTTGATCAGAATTAGCCCGACGCTAACAAAAATGCCTAACTGGGTTGCCCTGATTGCCTCAGAGGAAGGTTTTTTGGATATTAGTTCCATGCAGTCAAAAGTATTCTTTTTTATGCAGTAAACGTAATTTCTAAATTAATTGTATCCGACAAGACATCCGTAATTTATAGATTTGAACACGAATGAGCTAAAAAAATAAAATTAGCATAATAACGAGTATTAATAATGATATAGGCTTTAGATTATTGATCATTTGCATAGGCTCTATGAATGGTTAAATGCTGCGGAAATAGGAGGTACAAAATGCGTGGAACCCAACTATTGCCAGTGAGGCTGTAGCCATTTAACCATTTGCTTTGGTCGCTTGAAAAGTCCTACGTTTCACTGACAAAGCGCTGGTATATAAGCTCAATATTATTTAATCAATTATAATTTCTATATTTAATTAATTGACGGTAAAATAATTCTATTAATAATGTGACAAATAAAACTAACTTTCCGTTTTTCTAAAACTTTCTCTATATTTGGTCAACTAAAATAAACAATAAGGGTATGACCAGCCAAATATGGCCTTACCAGAAACAGATAATTGATGAAGACCAACAATATGTCCAACGAGGTGGCTATGCATGGCTAGTTACCAAATAAAAGAAAACCCTACTGTATACGATGCGGTGATCGTAGGATCTGGAGCAGGAGGAGGAATGGCTGGTTATATCCTGGCTAAAGCAGGCTTAAAAGTATTGATGCTTGAGGCGGGTCCATTTTTTGACCCGGCGAAAGATTCACTGCAATTGCGCATGCCTTGGGAATCGCCCCGCCGGGGTGCCTCAACGATCCGACCATTCGGCGATTTTGATGCGGCCTATGGTGGATGGGAATTAGAAGGTGAGCCATATACTACAGCTGCAGGTACAGATTTTGATTGGTTCAGGGCCCGGATGCTGGGTGGGCGCACCAATCATTGGGGGCGTATATCGCTACGGATGGGGCCCGATGATTTTAAACCAAAAGATGGAGTAACCGATGAATGGCCCATTACCTATGATGAATTAAAACCGTTTTATGATCGGGTAGACCGTATGATTGGGGTATATGGTACTAAAGAAGGCTTGCACAATGAACCTGACGGAATATTTCTGAAGCCTCCTAAACCACGCCTGAACGAGCTTTTTATAAAAAAGGGCGCAAAAAAGGCTGGTGTAATGGTGATTGCTGGCCGCGGTGCAGTGCTGACGGAAGCATTAGCCGGATCAGAAGGCAGAGGTACTTGTTTTTTTTGCGGACAATGCGGAAGATCTTGTAAAGTATACGGTGATTTTTCATCCTCTTCCTGTTTGGTGATTCCGGCTATTAAGACAGGTAATCTGACCGTTCTTGATAATGCGATGGTGCGAGAAGTCCTAACCAATGATGAAGGGCTGGCAACTGGGGTTTCCTATGTAGATAAAAACGACCTGCAGGAGTACACCGTAAAAGGAAAAATGGTGATTTTGGGGGCTAGTGCCTGCGAAAGCGCCCGGCTCCTGCTTAATTCAAAATCCGCTGCACATCCGGCAGGTCTTGGTAATAGTAGTGGGCTGGTAGGGCGTTACCTGCACGATTCAACAGGTTCAAGTCTTGGGGGCTTTCTGCCTCAGTTATTAGACCGTAAACGTTATAATGAAGATGGGGCGGGGAGTGTCCATATCTATTCGCCTTGGTGGCTGGACAACAAAAAGCTAAATTTCCCCAGGGGCTACCACATCGAATATGGAGGTGGGTTGCATATGCCTTCTTATGGCTATTTGAACTGGGTGCCAGCAGTTAATCACCTGGTACCAGGCAAGGATGGCCAAAAGAAAGCACAGGGTGGTTATGGGCAATCCCTGAAAGAAGACGCCCGACGTTTTTACGGAGCAAACGTAGGGATGGCCGGCCGAGGCACCGCACTTGCTCGTAAAGACAACTATTGTGAAATAGACCCTGCCAAAGTAGATAAATTTGGAATTCCGGTTTTGCGTTTCCATTATAAGTGGGCTGCGGAAGAAGTTGCACAGGCTAAACACATGCAAGAAACTTTTCAGTCCATTATGCATGAAATGGGCGCCATTATCACATCAAACATTCCGGGCCCGGACAGCTCCTATGGACTGGAGACGCCTGGTAAGATCATTCATGAAGGGGGAACAACCCGCATGGGTAATGACCCTAAAAATTCAGTGCTTAATAAATACTGCCAGTCACATGATTGCCAAAACCTGTTTGTGGTGGATGCGGCCCCATTTGTACAACAGGGCGACAAAAACCTAACCTGGTCCATTTTGGCGCTTTCCATGCGTACTGCAGATTATATTTTGGAACAAAAAAACAAATTGAACATCGGATAAGGTATTATGAACAGAAGAGAAACGCTTAAAGCATTGGGGCTGGCGGCCGCAGGCACAGGCCTGCTGATCAGTTCATGTGGTCCTGAAACAAAAACGAATGCCGATAAAGGGGCCACCGTAAAGGTTCCTGAAAAACTTCCGGGCGTGCAGGATTTTGAGCAGGAAAGGAACAATAAACTAAATGCTGAACATTTTTTTAATGAGCACGAAATGGCGACCATCACCGTTCTTGCCGATATAATTATTCCAAAGGATGCGGTATCTGGAAGTGCCTCTGAAGCGGGTGTGCCAGCATTTATTGAGTTTATCGTAAAGGATATGCCAGACCATCAAATACCCATGCGTGGCGGATTGAAATGGTTGGATGTGCAGGCATTTAAAAGTTATGGAAAAGCTTTTGCCGATTGCAGCGAAAAAGATCAGATAGCTTTGGTGGATCAGATTGCCTATCCTGCACAAGCAAAACCCGGTATGCAGCAAGGTGTAAGTTTTTTTAGTCGAATGCGCGAATTGACGCTTTCCGGATTTTATACCAGTGAAATTGGCGTAAAGGATATCGGATATGTAGGAAATCTACCTGGAATTTGGGATGGTGTTCCTAAAGACGTATTAGATCAATATGGCTTTACCATGAATGATTAACCGTTTAAGCCTGGTGCTGTCATGTCTTTGGCTGTCTTGTGCAAGTCCGAACCCTGTTCAAAATACCCGTAAGGTCGTCCGTAGCGGAAAGAAGATTTATGAACAATATTGCCTTCCCTGTCATCAAACAAATGGAAATGGCCTGGAAGGTATTAATCCTCCTTTAAAAGGTTCTGAATATGTATTGGGCAATAAAGCCCGCATTGTGAACATCGTATTGAAAGGTTCAAATGAGGGATTGCTGGTCAATGGCAAGCGCTACAGTAATGCCATGCCACCGCACGGATTTTTAAGCGACCAGGAAATAGCAAACGTTCTGTCATATATTAGAAATAGTTTTGGAAACCGTGCAGACAGCCTTTCTGAACAAGAAGTTAGGATGGTACGAAAGTATAATTAAAGAAAATACTAGAAATCGAAAATTATACTATTTTTGTAATCTCATAACCGAGAAATGGGAAATTAGCTCAGTTGGTTTAGAGCACTACCTCGACAAGGTAGGGGTCACTGGTTCGAGCCCAGTATTTCCCACATAGCCAAATGCATCTGTTTATCTGACATTATATGGATACCGTAAACACTAAAAAAATCAGTCATCCGGTGGTAAAAGCGGCAATTGATGCTCTGCAAGCAGGTGATAAGAAAGCTTGGTTTGCTTTGTTTGCCAAGCATGCCGAATTTTATGACGATGGCAGGCGAATTGATTTCCAGGCATTTTTTGGTCAGAACTTGGGCCACGAGCGTTTTACACATCTTGATAAGATAGCAGATGGAGGCCTGATGATTTATGGTCGCTTCCACAGCGATCAATGGGGTGACTTTAAAACCTATTTCAAGTTCTATTTGGATGGGGAAGATAAAATCTATAAGCTGGAGATCGGACAGGCCACTTATTAAGGGACAGAAATTGCCCCCTAATTAGTATATTTTTCAAAGCCTATTTTGAATCTCTCACTAAATTAAAATAAAAAAACATCCAGTTTATTTGTATTGATTATAAATAACTCTTATAATTGCAGAGTTATTTAAAACAGTTCTAAATAAAAGATCTTTCCAGTATGATTATACTGGATATAAGAAACTCTATATAATGGTTTGTTTTATATATTGTTTAGTTTAGTTAGTTTAGTTAGTTTTTTTAACCCCGCTGATGTGACATCACCGGGGTTTGTTTTTTACGCCAACCGTCTAAATTTACCAAACACACCCAATGGTAGTTTGCTGCCTGCTTTCGCTTGAAGGTATAATTCGCCTGTTTCTAAATTTTGTACTCCAGGGAAAGCGCCTCTGATCAAATTTTCTACAATAACTGATGAGAACCCGAGTGAATACGTATTCAAAATGAGGAAATGTTCTTTTGGATCCAGCAATTGCACTACATCCCCCATCATTTCGGCAATATGGTCTTCCAACTTCCATTTTTCACCTTTGGGACCATGTCCGTATGCAGGCGGATCAAGAATAATACCTTGGTACCGATTGCCTCGCTTTAACTCACGCTTTACAAATTTCAGGGCATCTTCTACCACCCAACGGACGTCATTCAACCCGGATAATTCCTGGTTTTCATTGGCCCAGGTAACCACTTGTTTAATGGAGTCAACATGTGTTGTATCGGCGCCTGCGGCCCGGGCAATCAGTGAAGCGCCACCGGTATAAGCAAATAAATTCAAAACTTTGGGAGACGGTGTTTTAAAAGAACGGAGTGTAGATGAAATATAGTCCCAGTTTACAGCTTGTTCGGGAAAAATGCCCACGTGTTTAAACGAGGTAAGGGCCAGCCTGAACTTGATCGTTGCGTCGGCATTTTTATACTGAATATGCCAGCGATCAGGTATATTTGCATTCTTTTTGATCCAGTCTCCTGAAGTAGCAGAACGGCCTTTAAAGCGAATATCAGCCAGTTTACTCCATTCTTCTGTTGTCATTCCTTTGGCCCACACAGCCTGAGGTTCTGGCCTGATGAGTACCACATTTCCAAAACGTTCCAATTTTTCAAACTCACCGCAATCGATCAGTTCATAGTCTTCCCAGTATTGCGGGCTTAATAAGGGTATGTATAAATTCTTTTTTTCCAAGAGGGCCTGTTTTGATGCAAAGTTAATAAATTTAAAGAGCAGGCAGCAGGTATTGCAAGGCCTCGGCTACCACAAAGGTACTTCCCCCAATAAAAATTAGGTCATTTGCTGTTGCTTGTTGTCGGGCAGCAAGTATGGCATTTTCGATGCTTGAATATGCTAAGCCTCCTTTGCCCTTTTCATTGGCGGCGCTTGCCAATTCATTCGCTGGTAAAGCTCTGGGCATATCCGGGCTACTAAAATAATATGCAGCATTATTGGGCAAGATGGGTAACATTTTTTCCAGATCTTTGTCGCGCATCACCCCAATAACCATGTGTAAACGGTCATGTGGTGTTGTCCGGATGTTTTGTAACACTTCTTTCCACCCATCTTCATTATGGCCGGTATCGCAGATAATTGCAGGATGGTTAGCCAAGGTCTGCCAGCGTCCCATCAAACCAGTAAGTGCTTGCACGTTTGCCAGGCCGGTATGCACATGCTCATTTTTAAGTTTGTAACCCAACAAGTTAAGTACACCCACGGCACTTAACACCCCGCGAACATTTTTTAACTGATAACTGCCTCGCAGATCAAGCTGAAATTTATCCTCAACATTGGTTTTTGTTGATTTTGCGCTGATCACTTTATATGCAGGGTGTTCAGCTATGACTTCTGTTACCCATTCATCCGACGCGAAACGAATCATACTGCCGGCAGACGCCGCTTTTTTTAAAAATACAGTTGCTGTTTCTGTCTGCCGCTCACTAACCACCACCGGGACGCCCGGCTTGATAATGCCTGCCTTTTCGTAAGCAATTTCGGGTAGTGTGTTCCCGAGCAGGTACATGTGGTCATAACCGATATTTGTAATGACGGATAGCTCAGGGGTGATCACGTTGGTAGAATCCAGGCGGCCACCCAGCCCCGTTTCAATAATGGCGATGTCCACTTTTTCATCGGCAAAATAACGAAAAGTGAGTGCAACCGTCGCTTCAAAGAAGGAGGGATCTACTTGTTCCAAAAGCTCCTGCTGCGCATTGACAAAGTCTAAAATAGCGGTTTCGGCTATCATTTGCCCATTAATGCGGATGCGTTCCCTGAAATCCAGAAGGTGAGGGGAGGTATATAATCCAGTTTTGTAACCCGCTGCCTGGAAAATTGCTGCCAACATGTGCGAGGTGGACCCCTTACCGTTCGTACCCGCTATGTGAACACTTTTAAA
This sequence comes from bacterium A37T11, assembly GCA_900109895.1. GTDB lineage: Bacteria > Bacteroidota > Bacteroidia > Sphingobacteriales > Sphingobacteriaceae > A37T11. Next base: position 77,210 of record FOBR01000006.1, on the reverse strand, counting down.
TTGATGTTGTGGATTTCCAAGTGCCTCGCACAGAGCCAGCGTATTGTCTAAGTCTTTCTTAAAGGCCGATACCCCATCACGGGTGAACATCGGTAGGCGTGAATAAAGATACTCAATGGCATCTTTATAAGAAGTAAAAATTTGAGGCATCGGTAAATTGTGGCCGGGTTACTTAACTTTAAAATTAAATACGATAATACCTTTCATCACATCAGGACCTTGACCAAGGCTATTGAATCGGGAGGCCATGGCTGCTTGACGGCATTTTTCCCAAAGGTTGGCATCTGGTAAGGTGGTGCCCTTAACTCCAGGACGAGCACTGGTAACCACGCCATCTTTATTCACCATCACTTCAACAGCTACTTTACCAGATTGGCGACCATTATCATCCACTTGAGGCCGAACTGTAAAAGAACGGTTTGGCATGCCGATCAACCCATTTCCTGATCCGCCTTCCCCATAGTTTGAAGCCATATTGCTACCGTCTTTGCTGCCTTGGTTGCCGGGTGTATTACCAGTTCCGTCACCGGTACCGGTCCCATTATTTTTTTTACCCCCATACAGCGCATTGGGGTTAAGGGTAGGTTTGCTTTCTTTTTTTGGTGTTGTCGTTACAGGAGCCGAATTAGTTTTCTTCTCCTTTGTCTCCACGGCAGGGGCGTCTTCCACATCTTGAGTTACCACCGATTTATCACTCTCCTGATGCGAAGTAACCTTTTCAGGCTCCAGTTCTGGTTCCACCCTGTCAGGCTTTGTCTGGTTGGCATTAGGGTCCATAGACGGTTCCTCCGTACTCATGTAATCATTGCCCATACCTTCAGCACTGGTACCGTAGTTAACCACAATACCACCAGTTCCAAATTCAGGCACGGGGCTACCCAGGTAGATAAAGAAACTTATCAATAAAAAAGCAGCCATTATCCCGCCTGATATCCACAAGGCCCGCGGGAAATTGTTTTCTTCTTTAATATGATAGTATCTCATTTTTATAATTATTACTTCTTTCCCGGTTGTTCCGTCGCTAAAACCATTTTAATCTTAAGTTTATTGGCGGCATCCATCACAGATATCACATCCTGTATGGCGACTGAATTATCCACATATAACATAATCGTGAGTTCTTCTCCCTCGTGCACGTAGCTCTGCAAACGGGTAGGCAGTTCATCTACCTTAATCTCCTGCTTGTCGATGTAGTATTTGAGATCTTTGGTAATGGAGATCGTGATGGTTTTTTTCGCTACCGACTGCTCACCAGTACTTGACTTGGGCAGCAAAAGCTTTACCACTTGTGGATTTGATACAGCAGAAGCCAGCAAGAAGAACAGCATGAGCATAAACATGATGTCATTAAGTGCCGAGGTGTTTACCTCAGCGGCAGGCCTGGTATTTCTTTTTCGTAAATTCATCGTCCTGGTTCATCCAACAGGTCTACAAATTCAATGGCATCGCTTTCCATACGCAATATTAAACGATCAACCATCATATTGAGAATGTGAAAGCCTACATAGGCCAATATACCAATAATAAGTCCTGACGCCGATGAAACCATTTTCACGTACAGCCCACCGGATACAGAACCGATATCAATACCTCCTGCAATTTCCACATTATGGAATATGGTGATCACCCCAATGATGGTTCCCACAAATCCAAGCATGGGTGCAATACCCGCAATGATCCCCAATACATTGATGTTCTTTTCCAACTTAGCCACTTCCAGCTTACCTACATTTTCAATGGCTCCTTCAATATCTTTAATGGGCCTGCCTATACGTACTAAGCCTTTTTGCAGCATACGGCTCATAGGGCTTTCATTACTCCTGCATACGGCGAGGGCGGCATCAAGCCTACCAGATAAAACGCTTTGCTTAATCTGCGTCATGAGGTTTGAATCATATTTTGAAGCCTTGCGGATGGTTAGGTACCGTTCCACAAAGATCACCAGGCCGATAAAGAACAACAGCCCGATGGGCAGCATGATCCATCCCCCTTTTATCAAAAGGTCAATAAAACGAATTTGTTGTTCAGGATCAGCCACCGCCTGAGTTGCTGTCGCCACGGTGTCTAAGGTATGCAGTGTGTCTGTTTGTAGTAATAACATTTTTTAACGGTTTACTTATCGTTTTTAATTATTTATGATGTACCTACTTTTCAATTCGGGCTATCCAAGCGTCTTTGGCAAAAGTTCTTTGAACTTTTACCAAAGCCCTGTAAGCCTCATCCTCCTTAAGGAAGGAACCACAGCTTACTTTTTTAAGATTACCCGGCATTTTACTTAAAATAACCCGCATATGATGACCTTGTTTATTCATACGTTCCACATATTCTTCGGCAGTGGGTACGTCCGGTAGCGAAGCCACAATAATCTCATAGCTAATTTTACCCTTTCCCTGGCGATTCAAAGAATCTGTCAAGAGACTGTCTGATTTTAAAGAATCAGCTTTTAATGCCAATTTTCTGGTGGCTTCAACACTATCTGTCCGTTGCTTTTGCGCTAAACTGTCTGCTCTCAGATTCTGAGCCGTCAGCTCGTCTGTTACCTTGAGGTTATTTTGATCAATCCTACGCTGATCCAGGTACCACCATCCAGCCAAAACAAAGCCTGCAATGATAATGCCCGCAACTATCCATATCAAAGCGTTAGATTTTTTCGCCGGTGCTTCTGGCTCTGGTTCCGGATCAGGGATCACTTCATAAGCATTTTCCTCTGGGTTGGAGGTATTTTTGCTTTCGTTTACATATTCTTCTTCAACTACGGCTTCTTCAATTAGGTGATCATCCTCAGGATTTTCTTCCACAGTGGTTACTGAAAGCTCTTTTACAGGTGACAAGCCTTCATAATATTCCTGTACGTCTGTTAAGCTCAGGATACCCTCCTGGTCATATTGCAAATAACCGACCCCATCCAAGGTCACGGCCGAACGTTCTTCAAGATCTGCCAACAATTTGTTAATACTACGATCGAGCGATCCACGGGCTTCTTCCAAGCTAATCTGTTCTGACTTGGCAATCTTATTTATCAAGGCAGAACCGTCTGTATCATGAGGCTCAAGCGTCAGTACATAGCGTGGAGGAACAAACGAGTTGCTCTCTTTATCAAATCGGGCGGGGATACGCGTTCTTTTGAAAAGGCCTATTCCAGGTACGCCCAATTCAGGATGCCCCTTTAACCCTTGATGTATATACTCACCGAGATTTAACATAATCTTTTAATAGGTTGCAAAGTTAACATCGCTTTTGATTAAAAAGAATAATTAACCCCACCAAAAAAATTACGTCCCAGTTGTGGATAAAAAAGGTAGCGCGCGGTTTTTGTATCCAGTAGATTGTTAATACGCACAAATACCCCAAATTTGTTGGCGAAACGATATTCAGCACCGGCATTTAGGTTAGTAAACGCAGGAATACTTACTTTTCTGGGCGTTGGCAAAATTGTGCTTTCTGAGGGCGAATACGCTTGATCATAGACCTTGGCATACGTCTGTCCATTGACAAGCAGTTCCCCATCCACAAAAAAGTGGTCGTTGATGTTAATACGCGTATTGGCTGCAAATTTTAAATCAGGCAGGTACCAAGCCTCAGCTTCCGAAGCCATGTCGTAGCTGTTTATGTTTAGTTTTCCACCCAGGCTAACAGTCTCTGACACGCGCAAGTTGATCTCGCCTTCCAGGCCTTTAACTTTAGAATCGTCAGAACCCCTGTCATAGCCAAACAAAAACTTCTGAGGTGCATATGGCGAGTTTGTGAAGTATAGTAAATCTTCAATTTTCTTATAAAAGGCACTTACCTTATAGTTAAGTGTAGCTCCCGCATTTCCTTTGATACCAGCAAAGATATTGAGCCGTTCAACCGAATTGTGTATTTCTAGCTGTTCATCCAAGTACATATTGTCTTTAGAAAGATCGCGAAGCGAGGTTTTCTTCACATCTCCATGGACCCCCCCAAATAGGGAGATATATTCCGGCACCAACGAAAGGTCAATATCAGCAGTAGGGAAGAGGTTTGTACGGGACGAATCACCCGTTTCAGCTACAAAATTAGCTCCGAGCGTTATTTTATAATTATCCCCCTGAAAACGTATATAGGGATTTAGGCGGATAATGGAATTTGACAAAGAGTAGTCATTACGTTGCTTTACGCTCGTAATATCGGCCGAAACATTGGCACCCACGTTAAACACATTGATTTTCTTGTTAGCATAACCGCTCAGGGCGATGGAATTTTCTTTCTCATCAAATGAATTACTGAACAGGTATGCATCTCCCTTAACTGAGTAACTCAGTTGGTTTTCATCCTCAGGGTTATAATTGCTGGCGAGCTCTCCCCGCAAGTAGAACGTTTTAAGTCGTTGTTTTTCATGATCGGGATTGAAATTGGGTAAGGTGTCATTCACCCCATAAAAGCGGGATGCATCGCCCACATACCCGGCCTCGCCGCTTACAGTGATTTGGTCGAGTATATTTTTGGCAAAAATTCCGATCTCCTGATGCCCAAAATTTTGATCATCCAATTTCCCTTCCTGGGTTTTATATTTCAAAAAGCCACCATACTGTATGGCCGGATCTTCTCCGGAATTGAGGTAAAGCTCCCCTAAAAACGTATTAAAATTGCCAAGGCCTACCTTCGCATAGTTATGTTTAAGCTCGTCTGGCCTTACTGGAGGAATCTCTTGGATTTCCAATTGCTTGGTTCCGGTGGTAATATCTAATTTCTTATCAAGAATGTGATAAGCGAGCTTTGGCTGATAAGCCCGCGAATTATTCATATCAGGGCTTCTGCGCACTTTCACAGCATCTGCCAGGATAGGGCGATAATCACGGATCACATCAATTTCCTCAATAGAACCTTGATTTGCCTGGGGTATCGTATCCTTTTTTACCTCCACTTTTTTTACTTCCGCTTTGGTCGGTACTGGCTCCTTTTTCTTTTTATCGCCTTTTTCCTGCGCAAGCGCAGAAACAGACAAGGCCATAAAACAAAGGATCACTGTATATTTAAACAGGAAGTTGTGCAATATCATCTCTTATTTCTTATTCTTGTTGTTTAATAGTTCTAAACGCTCCTTGGCAGACGGAATTACGTCATCATCCCCTTTGTAGTTGTCAATAACACTCTGCAGCGTACTTTTTGCCTGGAAGTCATCTTTCAGCTTTGTGTACGTATCTGCCAGTAAGATAAAACTTTTAGCCACCCAGTAGTCGTAGGATGACATATTGTTAATCACTTCAAAAGCCGTCTTCTGGGCCGTTTTAAAGGCTTTTGCTTCAAATTGTAGCTGCCCAAGCTTGTAAGTAGCCTCTGCTGCAGTTTCGGTTTTGCTCAAAAGCGAGGCTAACCGCAGCTCTTTCTCACCGTTTGCAGTATCCCCCTTGCTTAGGTAAGCCTTGGCGGCATATAAACTGGAAAGGGCTTTGTCTTCATCAGAGGCTTTTTCATAATCTTTAAGCAACCTAGCATACTGCAGCGTCAAATCCCAGTCGCCAAGGTGAAAATAACAGATCATCAGGTTAGTTACCGCAAAGCCATAATGAGTACGGTATTCGCTGGTCAGTTCCAGCTTTTTTAGGTGTACAATGGCTTCGTTGTATTTTTTCTGTTTCAGGTAAAGGTTAGCAACACTCACCAATGCCCGCTCGGTATATGTGCTGGTCCAGTCATTTAATATAATGCCATAATCCCGCAAAGCATCATCCGGATGGTTAGTGTTTACCAAGCTTTCTGCCCGGATAAATCGAGCATACTTTTCCTGGATGGGTTTTGGGAATTTGTCAAAATAAGCATTGATAGCTTCCACAGCCTCAGTATATTTACCCGCGGCATATAAATTATAGGCCGTTTGGAACGTAAGGTTGTCCTGTTCAGCCGTACTCAAATTGCCTATGCTGGTTGTATTGGCATACTGAATAAAACCGGCCGCATCGTTCTTATCCAAATAAATGTTCTGGATGGCCTGCAAGGCTTGTTTAGCTTCGGGCGTAGTAGAATATTGGTCCACTACTTTGCGGAATGTTTGTTCTGCCGCTTCGTTATTTCCTTTATTGAACTGAACCAAGCCGATGGTCATCAATGCCCGGGGAACATAACTGCTACGCGGGTAGTCAGTCACCATTTTCTGAAGGCCGTTTATGGCGGTATCCAATAAAGCTTTGTGGCCAATGGTGTCCTGGCTTCCTTGCAAAAAATAAGTGTAAGGAATCTCAAAATGTGCATCATCGGCATAATTAGATTCTGGATATTTTTGCAGCAAGGCGTTTAGCGTATTGAGCTTGGCGGTATTATTGCCTTCGAGTCCCTGTATAATGCCGCGTTGGAAAAGTGCATAATCCTGAGATTTGGAATTACTGTTAATCAGTTTATCATACAGAGCCATGGCCTCATTATATCGCTTCATGGAAAAATAAGAGTCAGCTAACCTTGCCGTAGCATCATTGCGCGTATTTTCATCAATTTTTTGCTTTGATGACAGGAACCGTTCGAAATAATTGGCAGAGGTGCTGAAATTTTCATTGCGAAATGCGGCATAGGCCAGCGCATAGTTAGCATAATAATATACATCTGTTTTCCGGGCAGCAGGGTAGTGCAGGAACTTATCAAAATTTGTCACTGCTTCCTTATATTTTCTCACTTCATACATGGCTTCAGCTTTCCAATAGGTAGCGAGTGCTAGTATCTCAGGGTCAATAGGATATGATTCTGATCGCATCAGCATAGATATGGCATTTTCAAAAGCCCGCTCGTTATAAAATTCCAACCCGCGGTAAAAAGTCATTTTCTGGTAAGCCGCATTGGCTTCGGGGCTGCGTTTTTTAAGGGACTCCAGGATGTCAACCGCAGCACGGTAGTTTTTTGTGCTCAGCAACACCTCAGCCAACAATGTTTTCGCTTCCTCCATCCGGGTGCTGCGAGGGTAGGTTTTAATGTATTCCTGTATAGCAGTTAATGCTACTTGATGAAATTCAAGCTCGTATGAAAGTTTGGCATAGTTAAATAGTCCTTCTTCCTTCAGGGCAGGATCATAATCAAGTTTAGATGCACTGAAAAAAGCATTGCGGGCGCTTTGTTTATTGCCGGTTTTTAAGAAAGCATCGCCCAGAGCAACCATACCGCTTTGATAATAGGCGTCGGCCGTGTCCAGCTTTTCAAGTTCATGGATGCCTTTTTCGTAGTTTTTTAACTTATATGCCGTATAACCTATTTGGTAGCTATCCTGGTTATTTTGCGTCTTGCCCTGGTCGCCAGCCTGAAATTTTTCGTAGTATTCGTTGGCTTTGATCAGGTCATTTTTGGCAAAATATGTAGCGCCGATAATCCTGAACAAATCCGTTTCATGCTCTTGTTTGGTTGTCTCCAGGATAGGCAGCGCGTAGGCCAGCACATCGTCATATCGTTTATCCAAAAAATATAGTGCCGTAATATAATAGGGGTAAGAAGTCTCAAACGTTTTAGACCCTTTTAATTTTTCAAATTCCGTTAGCGCAGCTTTATATTCACCATCTGTATAACACAGGTACGCATAATAATAAATAGCAGATTCGGTATACCGATTGTTTTCATCCTTTAACTTCGCAAATAGTGGCTTTGCTTCCCTGTAATCTTTAGTCATGAAAAGCGAATAAGCAAGCTTAAATCGGTATTCGGTGTTTTCACTACCACTTAAGCTGCCAGATCCAATCTTGCGAAACCATTCAATGGCTTTTGGATAATTCTTTTTAGCAAAATAAGATCGACCTACTTGGTAAAAGGCAGCCTTTGAATTAGCACTTACCGGATAGTCCCGAATATATTTTAAAAATTGTTCCTCGGAATTCCAATTACCTAATTCAAGTGCACATACCGCCTGGTAGAATCGGGCATTTTCTTTTAATAAGCTTACTTTGCCTTGTTCATCTTCCTGCAGTACAGATTTGATCCGGGAGGTTTCCACTTTGTTGAACTGCTCAGAAGCAGCAGTATATTTGCCCCTTTCATATAATTCCATGCCCGTATTGTAAGCCTGGTCAAGGTCTTGCCAGGCATTTTGCTGAGCAGAAAGATTCGTACTGAAAAAGCTGAGCAGAAGAATGGCCAGCGGGAGATTTTTGAGCATATCTATAAATAATGTTCTAGTTCTAAACGGCGAAGTTACAACTTTGTTCTTTAACGGACAATGGTATCAAATAATATGCCCATCTTGTTAAAGTATGTTAATTAACGTTTTCCGGCTAAGAGGTAAAGAACGGCCATGCGAATGGCAACGCCGTTCTCAACTTGGTTAAGGATAATGGAATGCTGGCTGTCGGCTACATCGCTGGTAATTTCAACGCCCCGATTGATGGGGCCGGGGTGCATAATGGTAATTTGCTTGGGCAAAGCATCCAAAATAGACTTATTTAGCCCATATAGCATGGCGTACTCTCTCAATGAAGGGAAATAATTTATATCCTGCCGTTCCAATTGAATACGCAACATATTGGCCACATCGCACCACTCCAACGCTTTGATCAGGTTGGATTCTGTTTTAACCCCTAATGAAGCAATGTGTTTAGGGATTAATGTAGCCGGGCCGCATACCCGAACTTCAGCACCCAGTTTCTGCAAGCACAAAATATTGGAAAGAGCTACCCTGGAATGCAAAATATCGCCGATAATGGCTATTCTCTTTCCGGCCACGTCGCCATACCGCTCGCGTATTGAGAAAGCATCCAGTAGTGCCTGCGTAGGATGTTCGTGCGCACCATCGCCCGCATTAACTATTTGTGCCTTGACATGTTTACTTAAAAAAATACCGGCGCCTGCATACGGGTGGCGCATAACCACCATATCCACTTTCATGGCCAGGATATTATTAACCGTATCTACCAATGTTTCACCTTTACTAACCGATGAAGAAGAAGCAGCAAAATTAACAACATCAGCTGACAGCCGTTTTTCTGCCAGTTCAAAAGACAAGCGGGTACGGGTAGAATTTTCAAAGAAAATATTGGCAATTGTCAAGTCACGGAGGGAGGGCACCTTTTTAATGGGCCGGTTCAGTACGTCCTTAAACGTATCTGCAGTTTCAAAAATAAGCTGAATGTCCTGTTCATTCAGGTCTTTAATCCCCAATAAATGCGGGGTGCTTAACTGGTGTGTTTCTGTTGGCATGAAACCTTTATATTATTCGCTTTCTGTTAACAGTTTAATCTCATCAATACCGTCTGTTTCCTTCCAACTTACGATCACCTTTTGTGAATTGATGGTATCCACTTGGATACCGATATAATCGGGTTCAATCGGCAAATGCCGTGAAAAACGACGATCTACCAAGGTTAAAAGCTCCACTTTTTCTGGGCGTCCAAAAGATTGGATCGCATCAAGAGCAGATCGGATGGTGCGGCCCGTCCACAATACATCATCTATCAGTATGACCTTTTTGTTTTCAACAATAAAATTAATATTGGTGCTGCTGGGCACCAGTGGGCCGCTGTCTTTCCTTCTAAAATCGTCTCTGAAAAATGTGATGTCCAATTCACCAATAAGCAGTGTGTCCAACCCAAGAATTACTTTAAGTTCTTCCGCAATCCGCTTGGCCAAATAAATACCTCTTGGTTGGATTCCAATGAGCACTGAGCCAGAAAAGTCATCGTGACTTTCAATCAGCTGATGACAGAGGCGCTTGATAGTAATACTAAATTTTGGGCCGCTTAATAGGATTGACTGTTGCATCAATGATTATTTGTCCAGATTTAATTTGATGATTTTCATATAAATTTTACAAAACTAAATAAATATTCAGTAAGATACATCAAATTTGAGATAAAAAATTACCTTTGAACATATTTGTAAAACAAATGCGCAGCATCTTATTTATAGCAGGAATCATCCTATTAATAGGATGGGGTATTGGAATTTTCTTTTATGCCCTTAAAGGATTATTTAATATAGTATTAATCTTTGCTCTGTTGGCTTTTATCGTTGGGATTTTCAATAGACCTACAGGTCAGGATCGTTAAAAGTATCGCCCTTCGAAAGATCTCCAGTCGTAAAACCCTTTTTAAACCAATAAACACGTTGTTCTGAGGTGCCATGTGTAAAGGCATCTGGCATTACACGGCCTTGTGCCTGCATCTGAATTTTGTCATCTCCCACAGCTGCCGCTGCCTGTAAACCCGCATCGATATCATTGGCATCAATGCGCACTTCCGAGTTTTTATTGGCATAATGTGCCCAGATACCTGCATAGAAATCGGCCTGAAGCTCAGTTTTAACCTGAATCCGGTTTGCTTCCTTCTCACTCATTCGGGCTTGTTGCTGATTAGCTTTATCTAAGGTTCCGGTCAATTTCTGGATGTGGTGGCCTACCTCATGCGCAATGACATACGCCAAGGCAAACTCGCCCGTCGCGCCAAACCTTGATTTTAGCTCATTATTAAATCCAAGATCCAGATATACTTTTTGGTCACCCCCGCAATAAAAAGGCCCCATGGCCGATTGGCCAAAACCACAGCCATCGGTACTGGTGCCTTCCCGGTATAAAACCAAGGAGTCTGCCACATAGTTTTCATCCTGCCTTTTGAACAATTCAGACCAAACGTCTTCGGTACTGGCCTGTACTACCCGAACAAATTCTGTCAGTTCCTGCTCTTCCTTACTCAGCTCTAGGGGGCCATTACTCGTAGCTGTATCTGTACCTCCCTGTTGCAATTGGTTGAGCACCTGATTGGGATCTCCTCCCAAAAAATAGGCGATTAGTGCAATGATAATTGCTCCGGCGCCGCCTCCAAAAGCCATTTTCCGACCAGACATGCCTCTTCGGTCCTCAAAATTGTCGCTTTGTCTTTTACCTTTCCATTCCATGCCGCGAATATAAATACCGAATAAATACAAAAATAGCATTTAAATAAAAAAGCCCCGAATCCGGGGCTTTTATAAGGTATGTATTTATTGTTGTAACAGACCGTCCCGATCAATATGAAAAATCATCGGCCTCTTTTGTGTCAAAAGCAGCACCATTTTCACTGTATTCATAGCGTTTTTCTATTACCTCCTGGTGAGACTTGATGTAGCCCACTATTTCATTCAAACCTTCAGAAAATTTTTCAAAATCCTCTTTGTAAAGAAATATCTTGTGTTTAATAAATACCCCGTCTTCCAACCGCTTCTTACTCTCTGTGATGGTCACGTAATAGTCGTTGGATCGAGTAGCTTTTACATCAAAAAAATAAGTGCGTTTTCCTGCCCTCACTTTTTTGGAAAAAACTTCTTCCCGCTCTTTGTTGTCAAAATCTCCCATTATTGCTATACTATAAATTTAGTTTACCGGATTTGGGATAAATATAAATCATAAAATTGTTATGATGCAAGGATTGGGGCATAAATTTTTATTAACAGTTATCAATTAGGCTAACTGGCTGCGGATAATGTTTAATGCTCCACCAGCCTTAAACCATTCAATTTGCTGCTCATTATAACTATGATTAGCCAAAATCTCATCAACTGATCCGTCTGCATGGGTAAAAATAAGTTTCAGCGGTACATTAGGTGCAAAAGATGTCAAGCCCGTGATGTCAATGGTATCCGATTCCTGAATTTTATCATAATCACTTTTATCGGCAAAAGTCAAGCCCAGCATACCCTGCTTTTTCAGGTTGGTTTCGTGTATCCGGGCAAAAGATTTAACCAATACGGCTCTAACGCCGAGGTGCCGTGGTTCCATAGCTGCATGTTCACGCGAAGAACCTTCACCGTAATTCTCATCGCCCACCACGATAGAGCCTATGCCTGCCGCCTTGTAAGCACGTTGAGTGGCCGGTACAGGTCCGTATGCGCCTGTCAGCTGATTTTTGACACAATCTGTTTTTTCGTTAAAATAATTCACTGCCCCAATAAGCATATTGTTGGAAATGTTATCCAAATGACCACGGTATTTTAACCAAGGCCCAGCCATGGAAATGTGGTCAGTGGTACATTTTCCTTTTGCTTTGATGAGCAATTTAAGACCATACAAATCGGTACCTTCCCAGGCAGGGAACGGATCGAGCAGTTGCAAACGATCAGAAGAAGGGGAAACTGCCACCGTCACATTGCTACCATCAGCAGCCGGTGCCTGATAGCCGGCATCTTCTACAGCAAAACCTCTGTTAGGCAATTCGTCGCCTACCGGTGCATCTAATTTTACCGCTTCCCCTTTGTTATTGATCAGCGTATCCGTGATCGGATTAAAAGATAGATCGCCTGCGATGGCAATGGCAGCCACCATTTCAGGTGAGGCTACAAAGGCATAGGTATTTGGATTACCGTCAGCACGCTTGGCAAAATTGCGGTTAAATGAATGAACAATCGTGTTCTTTTCAGCCTTTTCAGCACCCACGCGTGCCCACATCCCAATACAAGGACCACAAGCGTTGGTAAAGATAGTTGCATTCAAATCTGTAAATGTATCAAGCAGTCCATCCCGGTCTGCGGTATAACGAACCTGTTCTGATCCCGGATTTATGCCAAAGTCAGCCTTGGTCACCAAGCCCTTATCAACAGCCTGTTTAGCAATTGAAGCGGCGCGTGACAAGTCTTCGTATGAAGAATTGGTGCAGGAACCTATTAGGCCCCATTCTACTTTTAAAGGCCAACCATTTTTGGTTGCCTCTTCCTTCATCTTGGATACCGGGGTGGCCAAATCGGGTGTAAAAGGCCCATTGAGGTGAGGTTCCAATTCTGAAAGGTTAATCTCAATAAGCTGATCAAAATATTTTTCAGGTTCAGCATATACTTCCGGATCAGCATTGAGATGCTCTTTGATCGCATTGGCAGCATCGGCCACATCGGAGCGATTTGTAGCCCGCAGATAGCGCTCCATCGATTCATCGTATCCGAAGGTGGAGGTCGTAGCGCCAATTTCAGCTCCCATATTACAAATGGTACCTTTACCTGTAGCAGAAAGTGCCTGTGCACCCTCACCAAAATATTCAACAATGGCGCCCGTCCCCCCTTTTACGGTCAATATACCCGCCACCTTTAAAATCACATCTTTTGGAGCAGTCCAACCACTTAACTTACCCGTAAGTTTTACGCCAATCAATTTAGGAAATTTAAGTTCCCAAGGCAAACCAGCCATCACATCACATGCATCTGCACCGCCAACACCGATGGCCAGCATGCCCAATCCACCAGCGTTTACTGTGTGCGAATCCGTCCCGATCATCATACCTCCAGGAAAAGCATAGTTTTCAAGTACCACCTGATGGATAATGCCGGCTCCGGGTTTCCAAAAGCCGATACCATATTTGTTAGAAACTGATCCTAAAAAATCAAATACCTCACTACTTTCATGAGTTGCTACAGCCAGGTCAGTTGCCGCACCAACCTTCGCTTGGATAAGGTGATCACAGTGAACGGTTGATGGTACAGCCACTTTAGGGCGGCCCGCCTGCATAAACTGCAATAGTGCCATTTGAGCCGTTGCATCTTGCATAGCAACGCGATCTGGCGTAAAATCGACATATGATTTACCACGTCCATACACTTCAGTGGCATCCCCTTGCCATAAATGGGTGTATAAAATTTTTTCTGTTAATGTAAGCGGTTTACCAACCAATTTACGAGCAGCTGCAAGGCGGCTTTCATAACGGCCATAAACAGCTTTAATCATCTCTATATCAAATGCCATATGCTTTATTGTATTTTTAAGGTCAAAGTGCAGCGAATGTACGAATATCTAGGCAAAAACCTAAATCTTACCGTGAATAGATGTTATTTGGAAATATTCTAAACTTAGTGTTTACTAGCATCCTTCCTAATTAAAAATTACATTTTGTAAAATATTTGAATATATCCGTAAAATTATGAAACTTTGTAGTAATCTAACTATAAGACCTGTCATTGATGACAAGCTATAGATAGAATAATTCATCTCCTAAATATGGGAACAGAAATATTAATAGCGGATGATCATGGCGTGGTTCGTTTAGGTGCGTCTATCGTGATCAAAGAAGTGTTGCCAATTGCCAACATTGAACAGGCGGAGAATTTTGAAGGGATGATGGAGATGTTATCTAATAAGCACTATAAATTGCTTATACTGGACATCAACATGCCTGGAGGAAACAATATCCAGATGCTTGAACAAGTATTGCTTAAGCAACCTGATTTAAAGGTGTTGGTTTATTCTTCGTATGATGAAACTTTGTATGCCGTTCGTTATATGCAAGCCGGAGCGGTTGGGTATTTGCATAAAAATTCAAACAAAGCGCAAATTAAGGATGCCATAGAAACTGTGTTACATGGTGGGAAATACATGAGTGAGGCTGTAAAAGATCTTATATTTAATAACCTCATCAATGGCAAATCAAAATTACATAACGAAAATCCCCTGACGCGCCTGTCAAACCGGGAAGTCGAAGTGGCCCAGTTTCTAATAAAAGGCCTCGGTGTACAGGACGTTTCAAATTCCCTTAAACTCAGTACCTCTACAGTGAGTACCTATAAAAACCGCATTTTTGAAAAATTGCAGGTAAACAACATCCCGGATCTGATCGAAAAATTTAAGATGTATACCTAAACGCAAGCAAAATATTTTTACATTTGATATCATATTAATCAAAAATTATGGCTGAATTACCAAATGAGATAGGTAGTAAAAAAAGGGGGATAACCAAATTCGTGGTCCTATTAGTCCTCATTATCGTAGGTATTAGTGCAATCGCTTTGTGGTGGAATTATTATTACGTATTTGGCGAAGGGGTAAAATCAGGCCAGCTAAATTATGTCGTATTAAAAGGCAATCTTTTTAAGACTTACGAAGGTAAACTCATTCAAGAAGGCCTTCGTTCCAGAGCAGGCACCATTCAGTCCAATGAATTTGAATTCTCGGTAACCAATGACAGCATTGCTAAAGTTTTGATGTATCATAGCGGGAATAGTTTTGACCTGCACTATCAGGAATTTAAGCACCCCCTTCCTTGGCGAGGCTTTAGTCCTTATATCGTAGACAAAATAATTGCCATGCGCCCTCCATTGAAATAAAAAAATCAATCAGTATATCAGGCATCTATCTTTAAAGGTTTAAAAGGCTTAAAAAATTAGTAAAACATTTTCTATCTTTAGCGACAGATTATGGAACAAACACCTTTTTCATCCCAGACATATGCATCCCAGGGCCAACCCTTCAGGGTTACCTATAAAAGTATGGACTACCATTTCAGGTTACTGGATCCTTCCCAGCTTAATCGCGATACCAGCCGCATATCCCTCTATTTAGATGGACAGGTCCAAACCATGGTGAGAGAGGGGAAAGATTGGCGGTTTGAAAACCTGCCCGATGGCATTGATGCAGATTTTGCCCAGACTATCTGGCGCTCAATTTGTCTTCGTTATCGGTTTTAAATGAATTTTATTCCGCATCTCCAATGACTTTATTACTTGCGCAATGATAAGGTATCCATGTAAATCTTAAATTTTATAGTATCGATATACTCGTCCTTGGAAATCACTTCAAAGATGTGCTTTTTATTCAGGTTTTTCTCGTTCTTTACCCACATATTCATGCGGCTCATTTGCATCATTTGCATTTGTCCCATGGCCCCATTTAATGCCCTGTTTACATCTCCACGATACTGAGGAGGTATTTGGGAAAATCCGACTGAGCTAATCATTAAAAACCACAAAAAAAGAGTAAAAGTCTGTTTATCCATAATACAATTATATAATTCAAGTTTCGCAGGAGAATAATAGATGAATAAATGACATAAAAAAAGCAGCAATTTATTGGCTAATATATTTAAAATAAGTATATTAGTGTCGTCAAACAACCCAATAAATATGCTGCAGAACAAAGATACAAATAGAATTTCAGAAATAAAAACAGAAATAGGTTCTCAAGGGGATATAGTGAACCGTTTTTTAAAATGGATTAATTTTTTTGAATTTAAACAAGTTTATAAGATTTTAAATAACTGTAAAGAAAAGGGCTATAGTGCCAGTGACTTGATAAAAATACTGGTGTTGGTACCTTTTACTGGTAAGGGCAGTATCTTTTCATTCCTGGGCAGCAGTTATGGGCTATTGAGCGGTGCATGCAAGGATAGTTACTATCGGTTGAAGAAGCGGGAATATATTAACTGGGAGTCATTCCATATGGCTTTTGTGAGGCGTTTTGTTAAGGTGGTTGGCAAGAAAGGCACTAAAAAGAGCGAAAAGAGTCCTGGTTTCCTAATTATTGATGATAGCATTCTTCCCAAAACAGGGAAATTTATGGAAGGGGCGGGCATGTTATGGGATCATGCGATCCATCGATTACGGTTGGGATATCGGTTGTTAGTACTGGGCTATTTTGATGGCAAAAGTTTTCTTCCGGTAAACTTCTCCCTCCACCGGGAAAAGGGTAAAAAGGTAATGAAGCCCTATGGACTGGATAAGTCGGTTTTTGAGCGTCAGTATGGAAAGGAACGTGATAGCAGAACCTAGGCTGGACAGCGCAAAGCTATGATGGATACGGATAAAATAAGCAGCGCGGTCAGAATGATTCGGAAGGCCTGTAAATCATTGGATGTTGATTACCTGCTAATGGACAGCTGGTTTACTTGTGAAAAGATGTTAATAGCAGCTAAAAAACTGAATATCAAACTAATTGGTATGATGAAAATGGCAAAAGCCAACTATGATTATCAGGGTTTATCCTATACTGCTAAAGAACTGCTATCCAAGTTAAACTCGCAAAAGAAGCGTTGCCGTAAACTAAATGCCTTTTATATAGAAGTTCAGGTGCAGTATAAGGGCCATGAGGTAAAGTTGTTTTTCTTCCGGTTTGGCAATCAGGAAAAGTGGCAACTCATCCTATCAACGGATCTCAAAACAGCATATCTTAAAACCATGGAACTATATCAGGTTCGCTGGTCAATTGAAGTATTCTTCAAAGAATCCAAACAGTATCTGAATATGGGTAAAAGTCAAGCAGAAGATCTTGCCGCACAGTTTGCAGATATTACCATTACCATGGTACAATATATTCTACTGACACTACGTAAGCGTTTTGGTGACTATGAAACAAAGGGTGAGATATTCCGGGAAGCCGAGGAAAAAATAATGAAAATGACCCTAGACCACCGTCTGTGGGGGTTATTTCTTGAATTGGTATGCCTTGTCGTGAAAATCTTTGGTCTGACTATAGAAAATATAGACGCTTTCATGCAAAGAATTATCGAAAACAAAAAACTTAAAAGGCTTGTCTCCGAATACGCACAGGAGGCCGCTTAATATAAGAGGTGATGTGCGAAACTTGAGTTATATAAATTCTAAATATAGGAATTTACCTATCACATTTCCGGATGGTCTGTATGCTACAAATAAGGTTTACTTAGAGTTTCTCTACAATTTCCTGAGGAAGGTTGAAACTTCTCGGCAATTTGTTGATTACTTAGTACTTCTAATTCTTTAATGGAACTGGCGGTTTCTAGTTTATCACCTTCCGCTTTATCTGCTCTGGCCTGAAGTTTGGCTATTTCCTGGTCAGCCTTAGAGAAATTAACACAGCCGGTCAATCGAACGGCATTGGGAATAATGCAATGTAAATGGTTTTGTCATCATTCATGATTCATGGCGAAACTGAAAGTTCCTTTTCTTGCTGTGTTACTTTTTCAGGCATCCATACTTGCATAGGGCTGACACCCCTGTTGGCCCAGGCGAAATAGGGGATTGCTTTAAACGGTTCATTGGAGGCGGCGATGGTGTTTTCTCCGGATGGAGGGTTTGCATCTATTGCTTTTCCGGTGATTGTATAGACTCCGCCCAGCAAGTTGGGTTCCCATTGAGGCACAAGCGGGGTATTAGCCTTCAGTATAAGGTTGAATACACCCTTAGGATTGTCCGTTCCTTCCAGGCAATAGACGATAGGGCCGCGTTGTAAAGCTACCCGCCCTGAATCCTGTCGTACACTGTCCAAGGCTTTCAGGCGTTTTACCTCCATGGGAAGTCGCAGTTCCACATGGTCGCCTTTTTTCCAAACTTTGTGGATGACGGCATAGCCATCAGCCATCTCAAAATCTGTCGGCTTGCCGTTCACAAAGATCTCAATGGCCTTTTTTGAGGGTTGGATGCCGCCGTTTTCTCCCTCCACGTAGTACAGGTTGCCGGGGATTGGCTGGTTGATAGCCCAACCTGGAATGTGCAGGTGAATACCAAAAGACTTCTCCCGATCAGGGGAAATTGTGATGGATACCGACCCTTCCCAGGGGTAAGCCGTTTTTTGAACCAGCGTAACGTTGCTTCCCTTTAACGGGATGATGGTATGATTAGGGGCATATACATTTAACCAGATGTCCTGGTTATCCGTTGCATATAGGTAATTACCAATCGAGGCCAGCAGCCGAGCGATATTGGATGGGCAACAAGCGGTGCCAAACCATTCCTTGCGGGCTTCACCTTGTTGACTGGCCAATGGATTGGGATAGAAAAAACGGTCGCCCGAAAGGGAGATACCCGCCAGAGCTCCGTTGAACAAACTGCGTTCCAGCACGTCCACATAGCGCCCATCGCCTGTCAGTGCATTCATTCGCTCGTTCCAAAATACCATTCCTACCGATGCACAGGTTTCTCCATAGGCATCTGCATTGGGCAGGTCAAAACTCTTGGTGAAACCCTCATTATGCTGCGAGGAACCAATGGCTCCGGTGAGGTACACATTTTTGTAAACGACGTCTTCCCAAACGCGCCGCATGGCTGCCAGGTATTCTTTGTTTCCTGTGCGGGCGGCTATATCAGCCACACCCGTATAATAATACATAGCCCGCACGGCATGTCCAGTGATCCGCTCCACGTCTTCAATGGGCACATCATCCTGGCAATATCCAGGGCCCATTGCAGCATTCTCCCAAATCTTGCCTACGCCATAGCCATGTCCCCGTTCCCTGATAAACCAGTCGGCCAGGTGAAGGTAACGTTGGTCGCCGGTTACATCTGTCAGTTTAACCAAGGCTAGCTCCACCTCCTGATGCCCTGTAACCCAATGCCTTTTTCCAGGTCCAAAGGTTTGGTCCATATGATTGGCCATGCGAATGCCGACGTCCATTAACTTCCGTTTCCCTGTGGCATAGTAATAGGCTATACCAGCCTCGATCAGGTGCCCGGCACAGTAATCCTCATGTTTTTCCATATCGGTCCAACGATTCTGAAGTCCTGTTAATGTAAAATAGGTGTTTATATATCCATCTGGCTGCTGGGCGGCGGCAATTTTATCAATCCAGCTGTCAGCTCTTTTTTCGATGGATGCATTTGGGCTTACTTTTAGTGAATAGGCCACCGCTTCCAATGCTTTATACACATCGGAATCATCATAGTAAATGCCTTCATGACCCTTCCTGTCTTGTAGAGAACCGCCAACCCGCTCAAAATTGCGGATACGTCCGGTTTTATACTCGGTATAATCCATACAAACGGGGATAGTTACTGCGCCCACCCGATCAGCATAGCTTTTTAAAAAACCATCGTCTAATACCACTTCTGAAAATGGAACTGGCTTAAGCCGTGGCTGGGCATAGGATGTACCACCTGCAAATGCTTCAAAACACAAAAACAACAGACATAAATTTTTCATAATCTCTATATTATAATTTTTTTTGCACTTCTGCTACAAGGAACTAAGTAAGGATTGAACTACATCCGGCTGGTAATTTTCTTTCTGTGCCGAACTCCCCAGTCTGCGAGGGTAAGGATAACATCCTTCAATGTTTTGCTGTATTCTGTGGGAATGTATTCTATTACCACCGGTATTTGAAGAGGGTCCACCACGCGTTCTACCAATCCGTTAATCTCCAGATCTTTCAAAACACCTGATAGTACTCTGGCTGAAATGCCTTTAATCGTTCGTTGCAAGTCATTAAAGCGGGTATGCCCACTGAGCAAGGCAATAACCACCCGCAAGGTCCATTTGCCGCCAACTACATATAATGCATCTTCTGTTGCCGCTAAGTGTTGGCCACATCTTGATTCGGTAAATGCCGTTTTTTCTCCTAATAAATCTCCCATTTTCTAAGTCTGCTATACAAAAGGTTAGTACTAACCTTTTGTTTACTGCTAATATTTTGTAAGCAAATATAAATAGTTTTGTAGTTATGACAACACACATATTGCGGATTATAACAAGCCCAAGGGGCGAGGCATCCGTCAGCACAAAATTAGGAAATGCCATTGTTGGCAAGATCAAAGCTAAATATCCGGATAGCGTAGTAAAAGAACGGAATTTGGCCACACATCCGCTTCCGCATTTAGATGATGTAACCATCAGTTCTTTTTTTACGCCTACTAAAAACCTTTCTGCAGAACAATCAAACGCGATTAGCTTTTCAGACAAAGCTATTAACGAATTGCAAGAAGCAGACATCATCGTTTTGGATACGCCAATGTACAACTTTACGATTACTTCAACCCTAAAAACGTATTTGGACCATATTGTAAGAAGGGGCATTACTTTTCAGGTTACTGAAAATGGAATAGAAGGCTTATTGAAGGACAAAAAGGTATACCTCGCCTTTTCGGCTTCTGGTAATTATTCAAATGGTGGTAGTGAACAGGCTTTTGACTTTGTAGTTCCGCTTATTAAAGCAGTATTTGGCTGGTTGGGAATGGCAGACATTACGGTATTTCGAGTTGAAGGTTTTCGCGATCCAAAAGTTCAGGAAGCCGTGGTACTGCAACAAGAAATTGATCGTATAGCTATTTCTTGATATATTATATATTCTATGTAAGGAGTAGATGCTCATATTGAAATATTAGAGAACTTGACCGGCGTCAGTAAAAAAATTATGTAACAAATAGCAAAATTATTTGTGCGTTTTTATTCATAATACTACATTTGTTAGCATGTTGTTAAACGTCCATAGTTATTACAGCCTCCGGTATGGTACCCTTAGCCTGGAGCAATTGGCAGAAGGCATGCTGGAGCTGGGGTATGACACGGCGGTATTAACAGACATTAATAACAGCACCGGCTCGCTTGATTTTATCCGGCTGTGCCGGGAAAAAGGATTGAATGGGTTGGCGGGGATGGAATTCCGGAACGGGGATACGCTGTTATATATAGGTATCGCCCGGAATAACGAAGGCTTCCAGGAGCTGAACGAGTTAATGACGACGGCCAACCAAACAGGCAGGCCTTTGCCTGAGGTGGCACCGGCGTTTCATCACGTTTTTGTGGTATATCCCTATAGTAAAAAGAAGGTCGACCGTTTACGGGAAAACGAATACATCGGTATCCGTATTCCGGAGTTAACCAAAATAGCGCTCGAACCCAAATCCAATTGGGAGCGGTATGTCATCCTGCAGCCCCTGTCTTTTATGCCGGATCAGTATAAACTGCATATGCAGCTACGGGCCATCAACCATAATTTATTGATCTCGCAGTTAAAACCAGCGCAAGTGGCCTTGGAAGATGAGAGGCCCGTGGCCCGGGTAAAACTCCTGCAGGCCTACAAGGAATTCCCGCAGCTGATCCGCAATACCAACCAGCTGCTGGGACAATGCAGCTTTGATTTTGACTTTAAAGAAATCAAGAACAAAAGGACCTTTACCGGTAATGCCTATGACGATAAGCAGTTGCTGCATAAATACACCATGGATGGATTTAGCCATCGATTTGGAAAGAAAGACACCGTGGCCTTGGAGCGTGTGAAGAAAGAACTCGACGTCATCGAAAACCTGCATTTTTCCAGCTACTTCCTGATTACGGATGACATCTGCCGGTATGCCCGTAGCAAAAACTATTATTACGTAGGCCGTGGCAGCGGGGCTAACAGCGTAGTAGCCTACTGCCTCGGCATTACGGATGTGGACCCGATTGAGCTGGATCTGTATTTTGAGCGTTTCCTGAACCCCAAACGGCAATCGCCACCAGACTTTGACGTAGATTTTAGCTGGAACGAGCGGGATGACATGTATGATTACATCTTTCACCGCTACCAGTCTGGTCATACGGCTCTGATGGGTACCATGAGCACGTTTCGAAGCCGGAGCATCATCCGTGAGCTCGGGAAGGTATATGGACTGCCCAAAGGAGAGATAGACCGACTGATCGAGGAACCGGGCAATATGCTGAATAAAAATGAGGTGACGCACATGATCCTGAGCGTGTACAACCAGCTGGCAGACTTTCCCAACCAGCGCAGCATCCATGCCAGCGGCGTACTGATCTCCGAATTGCCGCTCACCCATTACTCCGCGTTGGATCTGCCTCCAAAAGGACTGCCGACGGTACAGTATGATATGTATGTAGCCGAAGAGATCGGGTTTGAGAAATTTGATATCCTGAGCCAGCGGGGTATCGGGCACATCAAGGACTGCAAAGCCATTGTCCTGCAAAATCAGGGCAAACACATCGACACGGGCAACCCCCGCCGTTTCTTTAAAGACCCGAAGATTGCCCAGCAACTGCGCAGCGGCAACACCATCGGCTGTTTCTATGTAGAAAGTCCGGCTATGCGTCAATTAATCACCAAACTGAATTGTGACAACTACCTGACGTTAGTGGCGGCTAGTTCCATTATCCGCCCCGGGGTAGCCAGCAGCGGCATGATGAAGGCCTATATTGAGCGGCACCACGATCCATCCAAGGTTGTTTACCCGCACCCGGTTTTTGAGGAACAACTCAAAGAAACCTACGGGGTGATGGTCTACCAGGAAGACGTGATGAAGATAGGCCACCATTACGGGGGGCTGGATCTGGCAGATGCAGATGTGCTGCGTCGGATGATGAGTGGCAAGTACCGCAACAAAAACCACCTGATCGAGATTGAAGCCAAGTTTTTTGATCATTGTAAGCAGATGAAGTACCCGGAGGCCACCAGCCGGGAAATTTGGCGGCAGATGGAGAGTTTCGCAGGTTACTCCTTTAATAAGGCCCACTCGGCGAGTTTTGCGGTAGAAAGCTATCAAAGTCTGTATTTAAAGACCTACTTCCCGCTGGAGTTTATGGTTTCGGTGCTGAACAACTATGGCGGCTTTTACAACCGAAAGGTCTATGTGAATGAAGCCCGGAAGTCTGGGGGGACGATCTGCCTTCCTTGCGTGAACAAGAGTGAACTCCTGACCAGTATCCATGGTTCGGGTATCTACCTGGGTTTTGACTGTCTGCAACACTTGCAAACCGAACTGGCACAATTGATCCCGGACGAACGCAAACGCAACGGCGACTACACCAGTCTGGAGAACTTCGTGCTGCGTACAGGGGCTGGGTTGGAACAACTCATTGTGCTGATCAGGGTAGGGGCGTTACGTTTTACAGGGATAGGAAAGAAGGAGCTATTGCTGGAAGCGCATCTGCACCTTTCCGGCCATAAGCCGAAAACCAACGCGGTACCCTTGTTTGGGGATACCTTTGTGAAACCAGTGCTTCCCGAGCTGGAAACCTCCACGCTGGAAGACCTCTACGATGAAATGGAGCTGATTGGTTTCTGTGTGAGCGGTAGCTTGTTTGACCTGGCTAAATCTTCCTACCGGGGAGACGTGATGGGCAAAGATCTCCCGCAGCATGAAGGTCAGATCGTCCGGATGGTCGGCGACTTCGTCGTTGAAAAGCACGTCCA
Source organism: bacterium A37T11 (assembly GCA_900109895.1). GTDB lineage: Bacteria > Bacteroidota > Bacteroidia > Sphingobacteriales > Sphingobacteriaceae > A37T11. Next base: position 53,688 of record FOBR01000006.1, on the reverse strand, counting down.
GACAAAGAGTGGAAAGCACATGAAATTTGGTACGTTCCTGGACATTCATGGTGACTTTTTTGATACCGTGCACTTCCCGCCCTCCCTGGCGGCTTATCCCTTGCGCGGTGCAGGTATCTACCTGGTAGAAGGGAAAGTATTTTTGGACTTCGGTTGCCCCGGCATCGAAGTGACCCGGTGTGGAAAGATGCCATTGAGGGGGGATCCGAGAAGTGAGTGATTACAAACCCTCGTCCTGACTCCGATGTCCAATCTTCTATCAGTTAAAAGAAGCTCTGAATTCCAAAGGCGATAAATGGGTTTTATTCTTGAACAGTTTACTAAAACTTTGTGAGTGTTCAAAGCCCAGTCCGTAGGCAATTTTTTTTACCACGGTATTTGACTTTTATGTCTTATTTACAAGGCTTGTCCGCCGGAAACTTCTATCCGTTGGCCATTGATCCAGCCGGCATCATCGCTGCACAAAAAGGCCACCACCCCGCCAATATCATTTGGCAATCCTACACGTCCCAAAGCGGTTAGGCTGGCAATGTGCGCATTGATTTCTTTATTATCGCGTGTTCGCCCGCCTCCAAAATCCGTCTCAATAGCACCGGGGGCTAATACGTTTACCCGTATTTTTTTTGGTCCCAGCTCCTTTGCCAGGTACCTGGATAGCGTTTCCACCGCAGCCTTCAACGAACCATATACCGATGAGCCAGGCATGGTAATACGGGTAAGACCAGAAGATATATTGACAATACCACCCCCCTCATTGATATAAGGCAATACTTTCTGTGTTAAGAAAAATACGCCTTTATAATGGATGTTGAATATTTCATCCAATTGTTCTTCCGTTGTTTCAATTGCCGGAACATATAAACCTGTTCCTGCATTATTGACCAGGAAATCAAGATTTTTATGTTGATAGGTTTCCTCCAGATAAGCAGACAGCTCCCCAACAAAACCATCAAAAAGTTTAGTATTGCTGGTATCCAGTTGAAAAGCTTTCGCTTTTTGTCCCATAGCTTCAATCGAAGTCACAACCTCGTCTGCAGCAGCTTTGTTGGTGTTATAGGTAATGACAATGTCCAATCCTTTTTTTGCAATGGCCAAAGCCATGTTTTTTCCTAATCCACGGCTTCCGCCCGTAACGAGGGCTATTTTATTTGTTGTATTCATTTGTTTAAATCTTCTTTGTTAGAAGTCTGTGTTATTTGGTGAAATAATTCAGCTCCATATCTGCTAATAACCCTATTTGTATAGGTGTCCATCCCAGCTGTTCCTGTGTAAGCAGGCTTGTAGCCGGACTGTCAAAACCAATAAAACCACTCATCCATTTAAAATGTTTTACCACATCATCTCCCGATACCGAAATCACGGGAATATTAAGTTTGCGCGCAATCAATTCTGCAATTGTTTTTACGGGAATGGTTTGGTCTGCCACCGCATTATACAAAGCCCCTTTGCCAGCTCGTTCAAGCGCTAAGCGAAATACCTTTGCGGCATCCAGCCTATGCACAGCCGGCCAATGATTTTGACCATCCAGTGGATAGGCTGAAACGCCATTTTCCAGCGCCAGATGTATGAGAAATGGTATGAAACCCTTATCCCCCAAATCATGGACGGAGGGTGGCAGGCGTACCACCGATGCATTCACGCCTTTTTCTGCCAGGCCAAGCGCTGTTATTTCCGAACTTCTTGGCGAGTTATTAGCCTTATCATTTTCGGTAACATAACCATCCGTTTTAGGAAGTCCTAAAATACCCGCAGTCACAATAAGGGGTTTTTCACTACCCATTATCCCTTCACCCAGTGCATTTATAGCGGCCTTATCGACACTATTGGCATTTGCATATTGATTAAAATCGTGAATAAAAGCTGTGTGAATAACCCCATCCGCCTTTGATGCACCTTCCTTTAATGCCTCCAAATCTTCCAGGCCGCCTATTAATACTTCAGCACCCGCATCACGGATGGCTTGGGCCGATGTTTCAGACCGTGCGAATCCAGTGACCTTATGTCCTGCTTGAATGAGTTCTTTTACTACTGCTGAGCCTACAAATCCTGAAGCTCCTGTTACAAATACGTTCATTATTGCCTTATTTAATTATTATAATGCAAAGTTGCCAACTTACTATATTACAAATGTAGCCAAAACACGGGTTATTGTAGCCATAAACTACAGCCGAAGCCTTTTCTAATTCTACGGTCAATATTTTAATAGGATAAAGGTGGGGATTGTTATAAAAATCTTATTGACAAGAACAGGAATTGGTTAGGAGATAAGCATAAAAATAGCCCATTTTTTATTAAAAAAAGGGCTATTTAGTTTTGTGCTCCCACCTGGGCTCGAACCAGGGACCAAAAGATTATGAGTCTTCTACTCTAACCGACTGAGCTATAGGAGCAAGTTTAATAGTTCGTCGTGTTTACAGGTCGCAAAAATGCACTTTTTTTTTCATATGCTAAAATGTGGGGACTAAATATTTTTTATTTTTTTAATCGGCGTAACCTAAGCTTTCCCATTTGTCATCTTTAAAATATCGAAGCATGATAAGGAATATCCCCCACATAATGGCCGTAGCTACCCAGATTACGAGTTCGTGTTTTATGAAAAAATAATGTGCGTAGCCAAAGAGGCCGATAAAACTCATCAGCATAATATTTACCAGAAATTTATTGTTTATTTTTCCTACGGGTCTGGAAAAGGGATAAGCCTTCAGCACAAAGAGCGCAATAATAACCGCTTCGATACCACCAATAGCTACGGATAGTAAAAGATCATTCAGTACTTTGAATCCAAACAGCGGGAGGCTGATGGCCAAAAAGAAAAAGCTGAAAGGAATAAAAAATTTGATGAAACCTGCTTTAAGCACGCCCGACATTAATTCACCGGGCTTGCTAACTGGGCTGACGTAGTATACCCAGGCTGCCTTAAACTGGTTGCTGGTAGATACGAGTTGAAGCACCGTCATCAAAGAAAGCAACGCCATATAATACATGACCACATATAAACCGTTTGATTCTACGATAGCCAACTTGCCTGCAAAGGACTGCTGATCGCCCTTGTTGCCATTTAAGAATATGAGAAAAATGAAATATACCGGTAGGTAAGCCAGGGTAGGATACAATTGCTGTTTGAACTCGCGGGAGCGGCCAGAGATCAGCCAGACAATGTTAAAACCGGCCCGCTCCAGGTGTGATGTGGTGAATAGTTGACCAAGTAGTTTATAAAACGAATTGCCTTTGGGTTTGCTGTGCAGTCCTATTTTCTCTGATGGGATGTCGCCGGCTCCCAAGGCAGCCAATTTTCCGCCAAATCCGCTTGAAAAGATCCGGCTGGTTAACCAAAGGGCAAGAATTGGGGTGACTAGGGCCAATATAGCTAGAACAATGACAAATTCCTGTAGTGGCTTAGCACCTATTTGTTGCAGCGATGCGATCCATACAGGTGGCAATACCCAGGTCCATGCCGAGTGTTCTATGCGTAATTGCTGGATGAAAGGGGATGATAGCAGTTTGGGACCTACATAATAGGCTGAAAATATAAGAATGGATAAAAAGATTTGCAGATAACTGATGATGTCTTTAAAGCGCTGGGCATTGAGCACCCGCAAAAAAAAGAGGTAAAAGAGATTGACGGCAAAGATGCTCATCAACCCTGCGATCAAAAACTGTAAGATGAATATAAGAGCGAGGCTCCAATGGGATAAAAATAGAAAGTAGCAAAATGCTGGTAAACCCAGGGCAAGAAGCTGGCTTAGCACCTTGATGGCTATATGTACTATCCGGGCTATAGCTACTGTTCGGTCGCTTACAGGGCGTGGTAATATAATGTATTGGTCACGTGTATCCAGCAAAATGGTGGAGAAATCGGCAACGAGTGATAATGATAAGACACTCATGACGGATAAAAAATAGAGGGACGAGGCTACAAAGTGATCTTGGACCATAAAAAAGAACGCCATAAAAAAGGAACCCATAAGCAATAGCATGAAAAACTGCAATACTGTTGCATAGGTGGTTTTCTTTTCCTTGGCTTGCTTGCCAAAAGAGGCCCGCGGATTACGGTCATCCATGCGAAGCTTTACGCTCAAAATGATCAACAATTGTCGTGGATCAACGCCCAGATTGGTCCAGACCGGGGAGAGCGTGCGAACGAGAAAAAGGAAAAACTTATTCATCCGTTTGATAGTTAATCGAACGCAGAAATGATGCTGGCTGCATCCGAACTTGCATCTCCATTGCCGGTAAGCTTGGAGAAAATATGCTCCAGCGTATCGCCATGCTCAGCTTGAAGTTGCTCAAACGTTCCGTCGGCTACCATAGCACCCTGGTTAATTAACATGATACGGTCAGATACCTTTTCAACCACATCCATCATGTGTGAACAGTAAAAAATGGTTTTGCCCTCCCGCGCCAAAAGTGCGATGAGTTCTTTGACGATGATCACTGCATTGGCATCCAGGCCAGATAATGGCTCGTCGAGAATAATGATGTCAGGATTGTGGATTATACCTGATATAAGTAGTACCTTCTGGCGCATTCCTTTGGAAAATGAATCCATGCGCTTATCGGCATTTTCTGCAAGCCCAAAAGCGCCAAGCAGGCGAATTGCCCGGTTGTGTATCTGCTCTTCTTCCATGTTGTGCAGCTTTCCCACAAAATCCAGGTACTCCAGTGGGGTCAGCACATCATAGATCTCAGCATTCTCCGGGACATATCCTATTCTGGCCTTTACCGCTAATGGATCACTTTTCAGGTCAATTCCTGCCACCGTCACAGACCCCTTAAAATCGTCAATAAGTCCGGTCAGTATTTTTACAGTGGTTGATTTACCAGCCCCGTTTGGACCGATATAGCCGATCACCTGTCCGGGATAGATTTCCAGATTAATTCCCTTGAGAACTTGTTTTGAGCCATACCATTTCTCCAGATTAGAGATGCTGATAATAGGATTTTGTTCTTCCATAGGTACCTACGTTTTGATCGTTTGCTGTTGCCATTCAGAATTTTCATGAAAGCTGAGGGTCGGAAACTGTCGCAGCGCGTAGTCGATATCCCATTTAGAACTAGACAGGAACACTGGCCGGTCATCCTTATCATAAGCAATGATGCTGCTATGGATGCGCATAAATTCTTTCAGGTCTACCAAAGAAGAGCAGCTAATCCAGCTGGCTTTGCTGAAGCTGAGCGGCCTGAACACGCAGGCGGCCCCATATTCATGCAGCAGCCTGAATTTGATTACTTCAAATTGCAATTCACCCACGGTGCCCACAATTTTACGGTTGCCTGGGTTCTGTACAAATAATTGGGCTACCCCCTCATCAATCAGTTGGCGGATTCCTTTTTCCAGCTGTTTGGTTTTCATTGGGTCGGTATTCTCCAATTCTTTGAAAATTTCAGGTGAAAAACTAGGGATACCCAAAAATTGTAATTGTTCTCCTTCGGTCAGTGTGTCGCCTATTTTAAAATTACCCGAATCGTAGAGCCCTACAACGTCACCGGGCCAAGCTTCTTCAATTAAACTTTTGCTGTCTCCCATAAAACCTGTAGGAGAAGCAAATTTTAATTTTTTGTTGAGACGGGTGTGGTAATAAAAGGTATTGCGCAGAAATTCACCGGAGCATACACGGCAAAAAGCAATGCGGTCGCGGTGGTTTGGATCCAGGTTAGCATGGATTTTAAATATAAAACCAGTAAACTTGGGTTCTTCAGGATCGACGGTACGGATGTTTGTTTCTCTGGGTTGCGGATAAGGAGCTATTTCAATAAAGGTTTCCAGTAATTCCTGCACGCCAAAATTATTAATAGCACTCCCAAAAAATACGGGAGCCAGGTACCCCGTGCGGTATAAAGAAAGGTCAAAGGGCTCGTAAACGCCTTCAACCAGTTCTACCTCATCGCGCAGTTGCTTTGCAGCGGATGCGCCGACTTTCTCATCCAGCAAGGTATTATCCAGACTATCCAGGTCTACCACATCCTGGTTGATCGTCGTTTTGCTGGCGGCATAAAGCTTTAATTTTTTTTGGTAGAGCTGATAAACTCCTTTAAAGGTACCACCTATTCCTATAGGCCAGCTTAAAGGACGCGTAGATATATTGAGTTCGCGCTCTATTTCTTCCAACAGGTCAAAGGGTTCTTTACCTTCCCGGTCCATTTTGTTGATGAAAACGATGACGGGTATATGGCGCATACGGCATACGGCCATTAATTTGCGGGTTTGTTCTTCGACCCCCTTTACACAGTCTATTACCAAGATAACCGAGTCAACTGCTGTAAGGGTCCGATAGGTATCTTCTGCAAAATCTTTGTGACCAGGGGTATCGAGTATATTAATTTTGACACCGTTATAATTAAAGCCCATTACGGATGTCGCAACCGATATACCACGCTGTTTTTCTATTTCCATAAAATCAGAAACAGCCGTTTTTTCAGCCTTATTGCTTTTAACGGCACCTGCTTTTTGGATAGCTCCTCCAAAAAGTAGCAATTTTTCCGTAAGGGTGGTTTTACCCGCATCGGGGTGGCTGATGATTCCAAAGGTGCGTCGCTTGCTAATTTCTTCTTTATAGTTCATTTTTTAAAATGGGCACCTCGATACGGTACCGTGCGCAAATATGCAAAAAATAAGCGGACTAGCTTATATACACAAAGGCCTGGTACATGAGAATGTACCAGGCCTGAGGAAAATTTAGAATAGTAATTAAACTTGAGCGTCTCTCAGGGCCTTAATCTTATCATGACCTTCTCTTTGCTTATCTGCTTGCTGCGAAATAAGTTTGACAATTTCTTCAGGCAAACCTTCACTGTCAGCAAGGGCTTCCGTGTAAGCTTCTTTACTGGCGTCTTCGCCGCGCTCGCATTCTTCCAGAATGCTTTTACGGTCACTACCCGTAAATTTTGCCTTCACATCCAGCCACAAACGGTGTAGTTTGCCAGACATACGTGTGCCCTCTTCAGGAGCCTCACCTAGTTTGGAAACTTCTGCTGATAAATCACGGTTAAATCCTTTTGTTTGCTGAATATAATATTCAAATAAAGTTTTTAGGTCTACATCAATAGCTTCTGAATCTTCAATAGCCCGGGTATAACCTTCAATGCGATCATTATTGATCTCAATAAGATCATTCAGAATTTCTGTTGTTTTTGAAATGGCTGTCATGTTTTTTATAAATTTTTATTAAAGTATAATGGATTAAACTTTGATGATTAAACAAGCTATATTAAATTTTGTTTTTTAACTAATAGGATAATTTAAAATTTGTTCACTTTTTATTAATGACCTGTATGAAGCAAGATTGTAAGAACCGTGTAAAGAAAAGGGAAGGGTGTAATTCGGAGCATTAGTTTTGGTCATAACCACACGATGAGCAAACTATTTTTTTTCCTAGCAACGATCTGGTTCTTTGTTGGGTTATATTTTTACCAGGGTGCAACTATTTTGCCAGGGCCTTCATTTGTCCGCTTATTATTTTGGTTGCCTGATTTAATAATTATGGGTGCAATCACGAATGCTTCTTATTCAGGGTTGATAAACGCTAAATATCCCAAGAGAATTTTTCTGGCTATAGGAATAAGCATTTTGTTTTTGGTGCCGAAAGTGTTTGGTCTGCTGCCATTAATCTTAGACGATGTGTTGAGGTTTGGCCAGTTTGCATTTAGTGGTTTTAGTCAATACCCGTTACGCCATTTGCCCGCCAGTATAATAGCAATAGCCATTTTCTTAGTTTTATTTGTGACTATTTTGTACGGCTTGGGTAAGGGTAAATACAGCTATAAGGTGCGGCGTATCAGTTTGGCATTTGATGATCTTCCGGCGGCGTTTGATGGTTTTACTATTACCCAGCTTTCAGATATCCACGCAGGCAGCTTGCAAAATAGGGCGGCTGTGGAACGGGGAGTAGCACTTGTCAATGCGCAAAAAAGCGATTTGCTGTTATTTACTGGTGATTTTGTAAATAATGAGGCTAGCGAATTGACCTCATTGAAGGATGTGTTTGCTAAATTGAACGCTCCATATGGAAAATTTTCAATCCTCGGCAATCATGATTATGGCGATTATATACAGTGGGAAAATCCACAGGCAAAAGCAGCAAACTTAGACCATCTAAAAGCCATTCAGCAGGAAATGGGTTTCAAATTATTGCTAAATGAAGAGGTGAAGTTGGCAAAGGATGGTCAGCACATTACCTTGGCAGGAGTTGAAAATTGGGGGTTGCGCGGTTTTCATCAATATGGAGATCTGGATAAAACACTTCAAAATGTTACGGTGGGGCAGTTTATTGTTTTAATGTCACATGACCCGTCTCATTGGTATGCGCAGATCTTATTGCAGCGCCATCCTATACACTTAACTTTATCAGGGCACACCCACGGCATGCAGTTTGGTCTGGAGCTTCCCGGATTTCGATGGAGCCCTATACAATATATTTATAAGCAATGGGCCGGCATATACCGGGAGGGGCAAAAAATGCTGTACGTCAATCGAGGATTTGGCTTTCTGGGATTTCCGGGCAGGGTGGGTATTCGTCCGGAGATCACCGTGATTACTTTGCGCGCCGCTTCTTCTCTTTCATGATCAGCCCCAACTCGCGCCCGGTTTGCCCGGCCACCGATGTATTTTCCTGCGCCCGGCGAAAAAGATAAGGCATAACCGCTTTGATGGGTCCATAGGGCACATATTTGGCTACGTTAAATCCGGCCGATGCAAGGTTAAAGGTCAGGTTGTCGCTCATCCCCAGCAATTGGGCAAAATACACGTGCGGGTGATTATGGGCTATGTTCCGTTTGTCCAGCTCGTCCGCGAGCAGCCTGGAGCTTTCCTCATTGTGCGTACCCGCCATGAAGCCTATGCGGTCCAGATGATCCAGGCAAAATAAGACCGCCCCGTTGTAGTCGCGGTTAGAAGCTGCCTTATCGCGTTGGATAGGAGAGGGGTATCCCAATTCCTGGGCACGCTTACGTTCTTTTTCCATGTATGCACCGCGCACCAATTTGGCGCCCAAATAAAAACCAGCCGTAGTTGCCAGCGCAAAATCGGCTTGTAAAGATGCCAGCTTGTCATGTCGGTACAGCTGGTAGGTGTTATAAATAAGCGGCTTTTCCTTATTATATCGACGCATCATCTCCCGTGCCAGGTCGTCTATTACATCCTGTATCCACGAATCCTCTGCATCCACCAGTACAAGCACATCCAGCTCAAAAGCTGTTTTGCAGATCAGGTCTACCCGATTGCGGATCCGTTCAAACTCTTCCATTTCTTCCGGATTCAGGTCGTTGCCGGCATTGACCTTTTCCAGCAGGTCAAAACGGCCAAGCCCCGTCACCTTAAACACCGAAAAAGGAATAGCCTTATTAGCGTGTGCCGCCCGAACCGTACGGATCGTTTCTTCCATGGTTTCATCAAATACCTGCTCCTCTTCTTCACCCTCTACCGAGTAGTCAAGGATCGTCCCCACACCCTGTGCAGACAGGCTGCTTATAGTGCCGGCACAACCACCGATGGTCTCGCCCCCGCAAAAATGGTTAAAGATGGTTTTGCGGATAAGCCCTTTGATGGGCAGGCCTACGTTGAGCGCAAAATTGGTAATGGGAGGGCCTACCTGGGTAAGAAAATTACTGGATATTATTTTAAAAAGCCAGTAAGCACGGTTCAGATCCTTATTATCTTTTCCTTGAAAGGCAATTTGTGTGTTGTCAAATGAGAGCTTACTCATGACGCAAAATTATAAATATTTGCGTAATTTTAGCTAAGTTTGCCCGAATGGCAGAATTTAAACTTGATGGGGATTTTATACCCCTAATCCAGTTGCTCAAAGCTACCGGATTGGCAGAAAATGGCGGAGAGGCCCAAGCCATCGTCGCCGCAGGACTGGTGAAATATAACGGACAGACCGACTACCGCAAGCGGCTTAAAGTCAAAGCCGGAGATACCGTCGAGTTTGAAGGCCATACCCTGCAAATCCATTCATAAAATAGTACATTGCATGCAACCTTTACAGAGCAACGGTTATAACGTGTATTTTGAAAACGCATTAACCCAACTGGGCGCCTACCTGGCAGAATATAAGTATTCCCGCATATTTATTCTTACCGATCGTGAAACTACCGAGCATTGCCTGCCGGTGTTGCTTGAGGCCATTCCCAGCCTGACAGACTATGATCATATCGAAGTGGACCCCGGCGAAGAGAACAAGAACATTGACTTTTGCATCGGCATTTGGCGCATGCTGCTCGATTTTGGGGCCGACCGGCACAGCCTGCTCATTAACCTGGGCGGAGGCGTCGTGACCGATATGGGTGGCTTTGCCGCTTCCACCTTCAAACGGGGCATTGACTTTGTCCAAGTACCTACCACGTTGTTATCGCAAGTAGACGCCTCAGTAGGCGGCAAGACCGGCATCGACCTGTTTGGCGTTAAGAACATCATTGGCACATTTACCCAGCCCAAAGCCGTTTTTATCCACGCAAGGTTTCTGCAAACACTACCGGACCGGCAGGTGGTATCCGGCTTTGCCGAGATGCTCAAGCATGGGCTTATTTATGACCTCGCTTACTTTGATCAGCTCAAAACCATCGAACATGCACAAATAGGGGAAGCAGCTATTTACCGCTCAGTACAGATAAAAAGTGAAGTAGTTACCGCAGATCCCGAAGAAAAGTCATTGCGCAAGATCCTCAATTTTGGCCATACCATCGGCCACGCCATAGAGAGCTTTTCGCTGGCCCACGATTCGCGTCCCTTGTTGCATGGAGAAGCCATTGCCATAGGAATGGTTGCAGAAGCCTATTTGTCGCACCTTGTTTGCGGTCTGCCCCTGTCAAATGTGGAGGAGATCGATCGAACCTTCAGCCGGTTTTTCCCGGACTATACCCTGAACGAATTAAACTATCCGCAGATCCTGGAATACATGATTAACGACAAAAAGAATACCAGCGGCAAAATTGGCTTTGCATTGCTGGATCAGATTGGTCATTGCCTTTATGACCTGTATGCAGACGAGGCATTGATTAGGCAAGCCCTTAACTATTACAGAAACAGCAGACGCCAGCTTTCAGAAGAAAGCTAGCGGTCTTGCAGTTATCAGATAGCCCGTTTTAGGCCTAATGTGAACCACCTACCCGGCATGGGTACCGCACCAGCCTCTACGTAGGTCACGTCAAATATATTTTGAGCATTTGCATATATACCATATCGTGGCCATTGGTAGGCCAGGCGCCCGTCGGTCAATACATAGCTTTTATAAGAAATACGCTGGTTATAACGCGAAGCCGCGGTCAATGAAAATCCCCGGTGCTGCACGGTAAGATTCCCTATCAGCTGGTCCCGCAAGCTTTCGATGGCATATTTTGACAGCAAACCTTCAGCCACCCCCCCCTTAAATTTAGGTGAAAGCCAGGTGTATGACAGCCCGGCCAGGGTTTGCCAGGAAGCCCCTTGTTCGGTAAAGCGGTAGTTACCTGAAAAGGTCAGGCCCCGAGTGCGGTTTTGGTCAAAATTGTCAGGCACCCATGGGTCGGTCGTTTGCGCCTTTACCCAATCCACGAAATGAGTAGTCTTCCGGTAGAAAAAACTAGCACTTAGCAGTACACGACTATTGTAGTATTTTAGGCCTCCTTCTGCCTGCCATGCCCGCTCGGAACCCAGGTCTGCATTGCCCACATTGGCCGGAGCCTGGTTTAGGTAAAGCTCCAGAAACGTGGGAATACGCTGCCCGGTACCTGCACTAGCAAAAAGCTTCCAGTGCTCATCCATGCGGTACCCCAGGTCCAAACCAGGGAATGCCTGCCAGCCAAAATCGCTGTTATAGTTTACATATGCCCCCGCGTTCAGGTCCAGTTTTTTAAGCAGTGTGGTTTTAAATTCTAGATACCCCCCATAGTTTGTACGCTTGTGATCGCCGATGTTTGAGCTCTTGATCCGTTCATTGCGTGTCTCCAACCCCAGCCCAATATCGCCCGCCCCGGTATGGTATGTGCCGTTCAGTTCGGCATCCAGCGCGTGCGAATGATGCTGGCTGCGGCTCTTGGACAGGTTATCCCTGTAAAACCGGTAGTCATCATAGCCATACCGGTAACTGATCCGTGGGGTCAGGGTAAACTTTTCAGATAACATTGCCCGGTACTCGGCTGCCGCTATGGCTGTCTGGACGATCTCCTGCGATTGCGAGTCGATCGGGCTGGCATAAAAACCATTCGCCCCATATTTGTTGTGGACATAACCACCTGTCAAGGTCAGCACATCACTGCCAGAGGTATGGATCTGCCCCTGGTAGAAAATCTTCTCATTGTCTGACGCCGTATTGTACCGGTAGCCATTGCCCGATTCATAACCTCCATATAGCATATGGCTTTGTTTGTCCGTTACATAACTACCTCCCAACTGCACGCCGCGTCCATTATAGATGCCGTCACCCTCGCGGGTGTCCTTGTCCTTAAAGCCCGATCCGGCATACACATTGGCCGAGATATCGGATTTCAGGGGTTTGCGCGTGACGATATTGATCGCTCCGGTAAGGCTGTTTACCCCATAGATCCGGGCTGCAGGACCGCGGATGATCTCTATACGCTCGATGGCGTCCGTCGGAATGGGTAGGTTTAGGCTGTTGTGACCCGTTTGAGGGTCCGTCACTTTGACACCGTTCACCAGGATCATCGATTGCTCAAAGCCTCCACCATCTATGCTGACATCCGCTTGCGAACCAAACGGCCCCCGCTGGCGGATGTCCACTCCGGCCGCATAACTCAACAGCTCGTTGAGCGACCTGGCAGGCAGCGCATCTATTGTTTTGCGGTCCAGGATCTGTATATTTCGGTTTATTTCTTTAAAAGGGATCTGTAAGCGGTTGCCTGTCACTACAACTTCACTCAGCGTGGTAGGGATGGTATCGGTTGTTTTGCTACTATCAGGCGGAGCCATACATAACAGAGGTATAAGTAAAGCACTGATCATTGGTATCGCGTTTTTAAATTCGCGACAAACATAGGGAATTTTATCGCCATTCTTCCCGGCCAAGGATTTTCTTCCCGGTCAGGTCTTCTTCTGGAATTTTGTTTCGGTCTTCTTTGGTTTGGGCTTGTAGCTTTGAAATATCAGGCTGGCCGGCATCTATCCATGCTGAGTACCAGTAACAACCTACCATTTTTACCGCGCTGCGCATCCGACGTTCTACCATGCCCCTCAGAGCTTGGTGATAGGCACGCGTGTATTCATCAGAATAGGTATGCACTAAAAGCTTATTTCGCTCTACAAATGCATATTTACGGTCTGGGCTAAAGCGCTTGTTTAGCTCAGATTCTACCGTATAGACGGAGTCTAATAGGCGGTGGCTTTCGGCCACGATAGCCCAGGCCGTATCAAGCGCATTGCCAATATAATGCGCGCGACCCACAAAAAAATTAAAGCGATCTGCAAATGCTTCCGGAATTCTACTTTCCCAAAAGGCGTGAATACCGACTTGATTGGTGGCCTGGCCATTGTAGTTGCTAGTTGTATGCAGCGGTACGTGCGCATCTCCTATATAATGTCCCAGATCGGCCGAATGTCTCAATATATGCTTTAGGTCACCTTCACTAAATGCTTTAACCAGATAGTGATACGTGCAATCTATCTGCCAAGGTACAATTCCATCCTTTTGAAGCCGAGCTTCGGAATATTTAGTAGCGGCTTCTTTCCAGCGGTGGGGTATAGAATCAAAGGGATGGTCGCCATAACGGTCTGCATCGATATAGTGGCGTGAAGATTCGGCCGTATCTACATAGCAACGTTTGTCCGGATCAATGGCATGATCGGTGATGTAATACAAGTGCGCCTTATAAAAACCCGCCAGCGGACTAGGCAATGTAAAGACCGCCAAGTTATTGATGCGTTTATGCGCGTAAAAACCCCAGGATGAAAGACCCATTATGCAACAGGCTCCCAGCGGATAGAAGAGTAAACTATTCTTCATGCATAAAATTTTTTGCAATTTAAAAAAAATCATCTTACCTTTGCAGTCCGAAAACAAGAATTGGAAAAAAAGCTGAAGAATGGCAAATCATAAATCATCAATTAAAAGAATTAGGGCAAATGCGACTAAGCGTTTAAGGAACCGCTACCAGGCCAAAACCACACGCAACGCCATAAAGAAATTGCGCGGTACTGCATCCGCTGAAGAAGCAAAATCATTACTACCACTGGTTATTTCCATGTTGGATCGTTTGGCAAAGAAAAACGTGATCCACAAGAAAAAAGCCTCCAACAACAAGTCTAAGCTGACTAAATTTGTCAATAGCTTAGCTTCCTAATATAGAAATTTTTCATTTTCATTTTTAAGGTTTATAATTGGATAATTAATCCCGGCTCATCCGAGCCGGGATTTTTTTCTAATTTCCTCAGTATTTTGCCGCTCTCAACTGTGCCAGCACTTCCTCCAGTTCATCTTTATTCTTCATATAAGGCTCCAGGTTTAACAGCTCTACTTTCCTGAAGTCACACGGGTGGCTTTCGCTTTGCAGATAAATATAGCCTGACTTTAGCAGTTTGCCCTCTACCATTTGCTTTGGGTCATAATTGGATACGCTGCCGCCTCCTATTTGAGGTTTATTATAAGTAAGCACGGTATCACCCATCACAATATGTTTAATCACCGAATCGGCCAAAACTAAAAATTCCGCTGTGACCCATTGGTCGCCGGGATAACTTTTTGAGCTAGAGTTGAGGCAGTGGGGCGTATACAGTTTACCATCCATCACGATGTTGGTACCCGGTGTACACACATTGCCTGTTGGTCGTGCCTCACCTTCATGCGCGCCAAGCAGCTGTCCTTCAACTGAAATGGGAAAATCCTGGTCCTTCAGCATCGTCTTAGGGTCCTGCCCACAGAGCATCACCCCACTATTGCGCCAGGCCCAACCTTCACCACCTTTGGCCTGCTCACCCACAAACCGATACTCAACCCTTATCAAATAAGCAGAAAACGGGCTCTTATAGGCTATATGCCCATACTGATGGTCAAACTCGTCATACCCGCCGTCATATCGTACCTTCATCAGCCCATCCTCCACGCGGAACGTGTTTGCAAAATTTTCACCGACCTCATGCTTGGAGATCTTTATGACCCAGTCCTTGATGTCCTTCCCGTTAAAAAGCTGGATCCACTGTAGGTTTTTATGCCCTTTAGCCATGTTGGTACAGCTGTTAGCGAGATACGCGAGCATAAATAAACCTAATAACATTTTCTTCATCATTTTTATTTGAGTTATAGGCAGCTAAGTTAAAAAAAGCACATCATAAACCGGCAGGAAAATGAAACTTACCGACAAAAACCGGCCGTTCACTGATTAGGCACCCTTTGCATGCAACAATTTAAATCAGGTGCCGTCTTATATCAAAATTAACAGAAAAACGAGAAAGCAGCAATTGTCGGCCGGCAGATGCCTATCAGGAAAAAGGACAACAAAAAAAGAAAAAAATGAAATTAATGATCATCGCTGCGTTTGCAGGCACTCTGATGTCTGCAGCGGCTCCCTACAGTTTTGCCGGCACTCCCGAAGAAGCAGCCAAAAAAGAAGCGGAAGTTTTATTGTACAGCCTATCTGCATCGTGGAATGAATTTCAGCATGCCAATGATGCGATTGTTAATGCTGAAGGCAATCATTTGGATATTGAAGCTGACTATCAATATTATTACAATGCTATAAATGCTGACAACCAACGCCCGGCTGCAGATAAGGAGGCAAGCCTCCGTAAGCTGCTTAAAACGTATGCTCAGAAGCATAAAAAGCGCGCTGCCGAAGAGCTTATTAAGCAAAAAAGGCTCGTGCAATTCATGGAAAAAAGGCTTACTGAGCATCAAATGCAGTTCAAATCCTATAAATCAAAGTACAAGAAACTGCTCGGTAACAAGGCACTTCCCGAGGTAACCGAATTGGAAAAAAAGCTTCAGGTATCTGCTAATGATTTGGAGAAACAAATGGAAAAGTACACCCAGACGGCGGCCCAATACGACCAAAAGTTTGAACAAGTAAAAAAGGGATTCGTTTAAAAGCATTTGGTTTTCTTACTAAAAAAGTCTACATTAGCCAGTCAGATATGAAGACAAATGTTCGAGCCATTTAGTAAACAAAATCAATGATACTAACTAAACAACAATTTTTAAGGCCAGCCTATGTGCTGGCTATCCTTTTTTTAGCCCTTAGCTCCTGCAACAAACGATCGGGCAAGCCGCGCATCCTTATATTTAGTAAGACCAAAGGGTATCACCACGAATCCATCATTGCTGGCAACACCGCGCTTTTAAAAATGGCCGGTGAGAACGGCTGGGAAGTTGATACAACGACCAACGCAGCGTGGTTTCAGGAAGATACTTTACAAAAGTATTCAGCAGTGGTTTTTTTAAACACAACGGGTGATTTACTGAACAATTATCAGGAAAATGCCCTTGAACGCTACATACAGGCTGGTGGTGGCTATGTGGGCATCCATGCTGCCAGTGATGCTGAGTATGATTGGGGATGGTATGGCCGCCTGGTAGGAGGGTATTTTAAGATCCACCCGCGACCTCAAAGGGCTAAATTCAAGGTGGTGGACCACGATTTTCCGGCTACCAAAAACCTGCCGGATACTTTCAGTTATCAGGATGAATGGTATAATTTTAAAAAGCTTTCTAAGGAAATAAAGCCACTTATAAAAATTGATGAAAAAAGTTATGAGGGTGGCGAGAATGGCGACGATCATCCCATGGCTTGGTACCACGATTTTGATGGGGGACGATCATTCTATACTGGTTTTGGCCATTCGGATGCTGCTTTTAAGGATTCACTGGTATTGCAGCAGATCCGCGGAGGCATAGAGTATGCCATTGGCAAAAACCTGAAGCTTGACTATGACAAGGCCAAAACACCGCTAACACCCGAGCGTCAACGCTTCGTGAAAACCCAGTTGGTCGAAGGCGGACTATTTGAGCCTACCGAAATGGCCCTCCTTCCGAATTTTGATATTTTGGTTGCGCAGCGCCGTGGTGAGCTGATGCTTTACAGCCATGAGAAAAAATCGGTCAAGCAGGTTGGTTTCCTGAATGTCTACTTCATGTCGGGCATGCCCAAGGTTAATGCCGAAGAAGGCTTTCTGGGATTGACCGCAGATCCCGACTTCAAGAACAATCATTTTATCTATGCCTACTACAGCCCGGCTGATACTTCGGTCAACCGCCTTTCGCGGTTTACCTTTGACCATGATACGCTCGACCTGAAATCAGAAAAGATCATTCTGCAGCTCTATTCGCAGCGAAAGATTTGCTGCCATACCGGCGGCTCACTGGCATACGGCAAGGACGGGCTGCTATACTTGTCAACGGGAGACAACTCTACACCGTTTGACCAACCCACCCCCTACGCCAACCACGGATATTCACCAAGGGATTCACGGCCGGGTTTTGAACAATACGATGCCCGTCGCAGTGCCGGCAACAGCAATGACCTGCGCGGCAAGATTCTCCGTATTAAAGTCAAGCCAGATGGCACATATGCTATCCCAGAAGGCAACCTGTTCCCCCCAGGAACCCCCAAGACACGTCCGGAAATCTATGTAATGGGCGACCGTAACCCATACCGCATTTCGGTGGATCAGAAAAACAGTTATCTTTATTGGGGTGAGGTTGGCCCTGATGCCAACAATGATAGCCTGGAAACGCGTGGCCCCCGCGGTTATGACGAGATTAATCAGGCCCGGAAAGCTGGCTATTTTGGCTGGCCATTTTTCGTGGGCAACAACTACCCATACCGCGAATATGACTATGCGACCGGCAAAAGTGGTGTCGCCTATGACCCTGCCAAACCGGTTAATAACTCTCCAAACAATACAGGCATACAGCAGTTACCGCCGGCACAACCAGCCTTCATATGGTACCCTTATGCTGCCTCACCAGACTTTCCGCAAGTTGCTACCGGCGGACGTAACGCCATGGCAGGCCCGGTATACTATACCGATTTGTACGCTAAAGATACCCGGTACCCTGACTATTATAATGGCAAGCTGTTTATTTATGACTGGATCCGCGGTTGGATAAAAGCCGTTACCATGTTGCCCAATGGCGATTTTGATAAGATGGAGCCCTTTATGGAAGGAGTACCCCTTAATAATGCCATCGATATGGAAGTTGGGCCGGATGGCCGCCTCTACGTGTTGGAATATGGCAAGGGATGGTTTAGCAAAAACCCCGATGCTGGTATCGCACGGCTCGATTACCTCCCAGGGAATTTGCCGCCAGTTATTTCCAAGTTTAGCGTAGAGAAACCAAACGGACGCCTGCCTTTTACACTCAAGGCTCATGTTGAAGCATCCGATTACGAGAAGGAAGCTTTAACCTATACTTGGAAAATTGGTACCGTCACTAAGCAGACCACCGTACCTGAACTCATTTATCCATTGACCAAATCAGGCGAATTTCCGGTGAGTGTGACGGTATATGACCCGCACAAGGACAGTACACAAAGCACCGAACTAAGTGTGTATGCCGGCAATGAAGATCCATCGGTTGACATTGTGCTGGCCGATACTTCCCGGTTTTATGAACCCGGCCAGACCATAGCTTACGATGTAAAAGTAGACGACCATGGCCAGCCCATAGACCCTGCCAACTTGTATATTGCCGCAGACTATATCAAAGGTTCAGACCTGGCCGGCTCCTCTATGGGCCATCAGCAGGTATCTGAAGCTATTATGGGCAAAAGCCTCATGGCCGCTTCTGACTGCCAGTCCTGCCACAAGGTGAGTGAAAAGAGTGTAGGGCCGGCATTCACATTGGTGGCACAGAAATACCAGAAAAATCCGGATGCTTCAACCTATTTGACGCACAAAATACTGACAGGTGGCAGCGGGGTATGGGGAGAGGTAGCCATGCCTGCACACCCCGGCATGAAAGAAGCCGAGGCCAGGCAGATTGTTCAATATGTACTTTCACTCGCCTCTAGTGATCATGGAGGCAAAAAATCACTGCCTGCCAAAGGTACCATTGTCGCCCCAAAGCCCGGGAAAGACCCGGAACAGAGCGTTTTGCGCATCAC
Source organism: bacterium A37T11 (assembly GCA_900109895.1). Lineage (GTDB taxonomy): Bacteria > Bacteroidota > Bacteroidia > Sphingobacteriales > Sphingobacteriaceae > A37T11. The sequence continues at coordinate 34,659 of FOBR01000006.1, read as the reverse complement.
TGCCCATTACACCAATAGTGGTGGGCCTGGTATTCGGCCGCTAGCAGGTTCTAAAACAGTATATTTAAGGCTGAAAAAAACGGAGAAATAATGGATTGTATCGAAATAATTACTTGCTGTTTGGGGTAATTAATTCCTGTTAACCGCAAAAAAGGGGTGGGTATAAAACACCACATAAAAAAAATAGTTAAAAAAATATGCAATGAAAAAGATCATCAATTTATTATTCCTGCTACCTTTAATAGTAGCAGCGCAGGAAAAAGGGACCCATTTTGAGGAATCGCTCAGTTGGGACCAAGTAAAAGCCAAAGCCAAGCAAGAAAACAAATTTTTGCTGGTTGATTGTTTCACCACCTGGTGCGGGCCTTGTAAATATATGGCCAGTACCATCTTTCCACAAGAGAAAGTAGGAACGTTTTTTAACAAGAATTTTGTCAATGTCAGTGTGCAGTTTGACAAAACGGACAAAGACAGTGAGCATGTCAAAAGTTATTATCCTGTGGTTGACGAGCTCAATAAAGACTATGGAATCAAGGCTTATCCCACGTTCCTGATATTTGCCCCATCGGGAGAGATCGTGCACCGCATCGTGGGTGGAGGCCAGGCAGATGAGTTTATAGCCCGGGCAGAAAAAGCCCTGAAGCCCGAAACCCAATATTATACACTGCTGAAAAAATATGAAGCTGGAGACAAAGACCCGGTTTTTTTGAAATCGATGGCCGTGGCTGCCGAAGATGCCTATGACCAGGTTAATGCCAACAAAATGGCCGATGCGTATTTGGCTACCCAATCAAATCTGTACACCAAAGACAACCTGGAGTTTTTGAGTAAGTTTACTACCAGCAGCCAAAGTAAGGGATTTCAGATCATGTTAAATGAACCTGAAAAAGTAGATGCTGTATTAGGGAAAGGAAAAGCGGCAGAAGTGGTATCCAATGTTATTTTACAAGAAGAGGTGTATCCGCATTTGCGTAGCCCTCAGGCCAACCCTGATTCACTGCTTGCTATTGTACAGGCCAAATATCCCAAGGTAGACCTAAGCAAGAAAGGAGATATGCTAAAGTTGCAAGTATACCAGATGAAAAAAGACTGGGCCAGCTTTCAGCCAGCCGTAGTGGCCTATATGGAAAAATACGGTACCGAAGTGACCCCTCAAATGCTTAATGAATTTGCCTGGACGGTATTTCAAAACTGTAAAGATCCCGATTGTATAGCATCTGCGCTGGCTTGGAGCAAACGCAGTGTGGATAGTTCTGACAGCAAGACCCCTGCCTTTCTGGATACTTATGCCAATTTGTTGTATAAAACCGGAAAAAAGGAAGAAGCCATTGCCATGGAGCAAAAAGCAATAGATCAACTTCAGGGTGAAGAAAAAGCGCAATATCAAACTACGTTAGATAAAATGAAGAAGGGTGAAAAAACCTGGGTAGACTAGGTAATATCCCCCTTGTTTAAGGATAAAAAAAGCGCTTCGGTATCCGGAGCGTTTTTTTTGATATTACCAGAACTTAAAATGCAGGCTAAGAAAAAAAAATATCCTAAATTAGTGCCGATAATTAAACCCTATAAATAAAGATAAATGAAAACGATACAAGGTCCCGGGATTTTTTTAGCACAATTTTTAGGAGACACACCACCGTTTGATACGTTAAACCATATTTGTGCCTGGGCTGCCTCCATAGGTTTTAAAGGTGTGCAGATCCCTACTTGGGCCACCAGTTATTTTGATGTTCAAAAAGCGGCAGAGAGCAAAACCTATGCCGATGAAATTAATGGCCTCGTTGCTTCACATGGATTGACCATCACTGAATTGTCTTCGCATATTATTGGACAGCTTGTAGCGGTTAACCCGGCCTATGATCAATTATTTGACAGTTTTGCCCCTGAGTCTTACCATAATGATCCAAAGGCACGGCAAGCGTGGGCGGTACAACATTTAAAATATGCGGCAAAGGCTTCCCAAAACCTGGGGCTAAAAGCCCATGGTACCTTTAGTGGATCTTTAATGTGGCACACTGTTTATCCTTGGCCACAACGGCCTGCCGGATTGGTGAACGATGGTTTTACGGAATTGGCTAATCGTTGGCTACCTATTTTAGATGCCTTTGATGAGGCCGGAATAGACCTTTGTTATGAAATTCACCCCGGCGAAGACCTGCACGACGGTATCACTTATGAAATGTTCCTGGAAAAGGTCAATCAGCATCCGAGGGCCAATCTTCTCTATGACCCTTCGCATTTTGTGCTGCAATGTCTTAACTACCTTGATTATATTGACTTTTACCACGAGCGCATACGCATGTTCCATGTTAAAGATGCAGAATTTAATCCAACGGGTAAGCAAGGGGTGTATGGCGGTTATCAGGGTTGGGTGGAGCGTGCTGGCCGATTTCGCAGTACTGGCGACGGACAGGTCGATTTTAAATCCATCTTCAGCAAGCTGGCAGCTTATGATTTTGATGGCTGGGCCGTTATGGAATGGGAATGTGCGCTTAAGCATCCGGAAGATGGTGCGCGGGAAGGGGCCACTTTTATTAAAGACCATATCATCCGTGTTACGGATAAAACGTTTGATGATTTTGCAGGAACAGGGCCTAATAAGGAACTAAATCGGAAGGTGTTGGGGCTGGGGATTTAATAGGAACAGGTATGATCCACAATAATCTTATCTTAATTCTTATCTTATTGTTTGGCATCACGATCCTGGTGATGGTGGGTCAAAAGTTGAAAATAGCCTATCCCATCTTTTTGGTATTGGCCGGCCTGATTATTGGTTTTATTCCGGGTATGCCGCGCATCACCGTGAGGCATGATTTGATCTTCCTGATTTTTTTGCCTCCACTGTTGTATGAGGCCGCGTGGCTGACTTCCTGGAAGGATTTTTGGGAATATAAAGGAGCGATCCTGTTTATGGCGGTTGGTTTGGTTTTCATCACCTCTATTGCCATTGCATATACTTCTGTTTACCTGATTCCCGGATTTACACTGGCACTTGGTTTTGTGCTCGGCGGAATTATTTCACCACCGGATGCGGTGGCTGCCTCAACGATATTGAAGGGGGTCAAGATACCCAAAGCAATCTCCGCCATTTTAGAAGGCGAGAGTCTGGTGAACGATGCTTCTAGTTTGATCGTATTTAAATTTGCCCTGTTAGCCGTTACAACTGGTACGTTTGTTTTTCATGAAGCCGCGGTAGGGTTTGTAAGTGTTTCAATCTTTGGTATACTGGTAGGCTTGGGCGTAGGTTGTATTTTTTATGCGATACACCGGTGGCTGCCAACAACAGATGATATCGATACTGTATTGACATTTCTCGCACCATATTTCATGTACATTACAGCTGAGCATTTTGAAGTGTCTGGAGTGATGGCGGTGGTAGCTGGCGGGCTTTTTCTATCTAACCAGTCGCATATTATTTTTTCATCCAATACCCGCGTCAAGGCTTATTCTGTTTGGCGGTCCATTACATTTATGATGAATGGAGTGGTTTTTATCCTGATAGGACTAGCGCTTCCTGATATTGTGGAAGGGCTCAAACAAGATGGCACCCCGCTTACTGAGGCCATTGGCTATGGTGCACTTCTGAGCTTGCTGGCTGTGGTAGTTAGGTTTGTATGGTTGTTTTCAACCGCAAATATTACCTCGTTGGTTAATAAACAAAGCCGGATACGCTACCAGGGGGTAACGTGGCATTCAAACCTGGTCACTGTTTTTGCGGGGATGCGGGGTGTGGTTTCGCTGGCAGCCGCATTGTCTATTCCCGCCCTGATTGACGAACGACCCTTTCCTATGCGCAACTTAATTTTGTTTATCACCTTTGTGGTCATATTTTTTACATTGGTGGTGCAGGGACTGTTATTGCCGCTGATCGTACGTGCTCTAAATATTCCAGAAAACAAATTTAAATTACCAGAGGATGAACAGATATCCCGAATTAAGTTGCACCTTATTGAATTGTCGCTGCGAAAGCTTAAAAGTGACTACCCTGCACAATGTTTGCACAATGATTTGATGAGTAATTATAAGGCTGAGCTGGAAAGGTCTCTGATAGATAAGAAGAAACGAATGGAAGTGTTGCATACAGGAGGCGTAGAGGAGGATTCCTTGTTAAACTATAATGAAATTATGCTGGAACTAATTAAGTTGCAGCGACGGGAGCTTCATACACTAAGAAGGAGTAAAGATTACGACGATGAGGTGATTCGCCGGGAAGAATGGCGGTTGGACCTGGAAGAACTCAGCATCGAGGGCTCAAATTAATGTAGTGTTTAAACTATAACGGATAAGCGGTGCTGCTCTTGGGTTCCCTCAATACAAAAAAACTCTGTACCGTACTGATGTTGGGTAACGTTGCCAGCTTGTCCCGCAGGAAATGGTTATAAGCTTCCATATCAGCTACGGCGATCCGTAATATAAAGTCATATGCACCGGTCATTTGAAAACATTCCATAACCTCCGCAAATTTACTAACCTCCGTTTCAAATTCACCAAGTGTGGCAGCTGAATGTGATTTGAGCAGCACATGTGAAAATGCAATGAGGCTGCGGCCAATCTTTTTACGATCCAGAATGGCCACGGTACGTTTAATATATCCTTGTTCGTTAAGCTTACGCCTCCTTTCCTGGATGGCAGCTACGGATCTATTTAACTGCATAGAAAGATCTTTATTCGTTAATGTAGCATCCTGTTGAAGGATTTTTAAAAGCTCCAGGTCTATAAGATCTAAGGACATGTCGTTTAACAATAATGTGTAATTACCAGAATTAAATTAAATTGTGAATACAATAGTAGTAAATAAATGGCAAGTTACAACAATAACTGTTAAAATAATGGTTTTTTATAATATCTATTGTGTTAATGAAGGATAATCTTGAGTTTTGTCCAATTAATTACCAGTAGAAGATATGTCCACAGAAATAGTTGATAGCGCCTGCCTGACAGGTTTGCTTGCTGACAAATTCAGCCATTTATGGGATTTGGTTGGCAATACGCCAATGCTTGAGCTCCATTATCGTTATAAAGGCCGTCCGGGAAAATTGTATGTTAAGTGCGAGCACTATAACCTAACGGGTAGCATTAAAGACCGCATGGCCCTGAATATTTTATTCGAAGCATACCGCTCGTGCGCCATAAAGCCGGGCGACACCATTGTGGAAGCAACCAGTGGCAACACGGGTATTGCCTTTGCGGCGATAGGTAGGGCTTTGGGTCATCCAGTAAAGATCATCATGCCTGATTGGCTTAGCAAAGAGCGATTTGATATTATTCAGAGCATGGGGGCTGAAGTGGTTAGGGTAAGCCGCCAGGAAGGTGGGTTTTTGGGAAGCATCCGTTTATGCGAGGCTTTGGCCGCCAATGGTGGCGTTTTTTTACCCAGGCAGTTTGAGAATGGAGGCAACCAAGAGGCTCATGCCAAAACAACCGGGGCCGAAATTTGGGGCCAGCTGAGCCAGCAAGGGCTTATTCCTGACGCGTTTGTGGCTGGAGTTGGTACGGGTGGTACGGTTATGGGTGTGGGTCATTGCCTGCGGATGTACCATCCCGCTGTAAAGGTCCATCCGCTGGAACCTGCTGAAAGCCCCACCCTGACAACCGGACATAAAGTAGGCAGCCATCGGATACAGGGTATTTCAGATGAGTTCATTCCGGCAATTGTTAAATTGGACGAATTGGATGAAGTGGTACAAGCAAACGACGGCGATTCGATCATCATGGCCCAGAAACTAGCCAGTGAACTGGGACTGGCTGTGGGTATCTCGTCAGGGGCAAATGTGATTGGGGCTATCAAATTGCGGGAGAAAATGGGAGAGGAGGCTATCGTGGTCACCATTTTGGCAGATAGTAATAAAAAATATTTAAGTACTGACTTGGTTAAGGAAGAGCCTGTGCGCGATTCGTATATTTCCACGGATACGGTTTTTACCGATTATACGAGCATAGCTCGATTAAATAGGTAATAGCTGTATCGCATTCGTTAGCTCTTTTTAAATGATAAAGTATACTTGCTCAGTTTTTGAAAAACATATCCCCTTCGTTTCATGGATTCAGGAAGTGAAGCCTTGGCATTGTAAATGCTTGCGTGCCCACTAAAGAAATAAGCGGTAAAACAGGCGACAGCAAACAACAAGGTATGCTCGCAGCCAAATAGCTCTAGGCCCATAAATGTGCAAGCAAGCGGGGTATTGGTGGCGCCGGAAAATACGGCTATGAACCCCAGTGCAGCAAAAAGGCTGACGGGTGCGTTTAATAAACCGGAAAGGGTATTCCCTAAAGTTGCTCCAATATAAAACAGTGGAGTAACTTCACCTCCTTTAAAGCCAGTTCCTAGGGTAACCGTGGTGTAAATTGTTTTCCAAAACCAACTCCAGCTGTCTGCACCGCCTTCATGGAAGGCAGAGTGTATGGTTACCGCCCCGGGGTATTCTGCATCTACGCCCAGGCTCAGGTAATCGGGCTTGCCCAATAGCACCGTTAGACCAATAATAACAAGGCCGCCTAAAACGGGGATTATCCATTTTTGTTTAAAAAGATGCAGGCAAAAAGATTTAAATTTATGGAGTAGGATGGCAAACAGGTAACTGACCAGACCAAAGCAAGCAGAAGCAACAAGGACCTTCACCAGCAACAAAATGTCCAAATGGAACAAGCGAGAAACCTCAATGGGAGTCTGTGAGATGCCATCAATTTGGTAATGCATGTGCTGCACCTTCCATGCGGCAACGGTAGCATCGCCGATGATGGATGCAATGAGGGCTGGCAGAAGGGCGTCGTATTTTATGCTCCCGATGGTGAGTACTTCCAGGGCAAAAATGGCCCCGGTGAGCGGGGTTCCAAACACGGCTCCAAAACCTGCCGCTACACCTGCCGTTAGAAACATTCGCATGTCTATGCCCTTGAGCCGGAACCATCGGCCAAATATGGCTGCAATACTACCACCTATTTGGACCGCTGTACCTTCACGTCCAGCGGAACCACCAAAAAGATGCGTTATTACTGTTGCTATGAGGATGATGGGAGCCATTCTTGTGGGCACATTACCGCCGTTATTTTGAATTTGTTCGAAAACCAGGTTGTTACCTTTTTCTGACGATTTCCCAATAGTTTGGTAAATAAAATGAATAAGTAGGCCGCCAACGGGTAACAGGTATAGTAGCCAATTATGATGAAAGCGAAAATCAATGGCCCCGTTCAGCAACCAAAGGAAAAAGGCCACAGCACTACCAATCGTGATGGAAATGGGTAAAACCAGCATGCACCATCGAAATAGTTGTTTGAAGATGGAATAGTATGCGCTTAAGGAAAAGGATGTATGGTTTGTTTTCAAAGTACGGGTATGCTGGGGTTAAATGGAAGCCACCATTTCCGAAAGCAAATATAGGTTATTAACTTAAAACTACTGCCTTCGTTTAAAACTTTTATCCCAATAGACTGTTAATCTATTCATTCAAAAAGATATGTCGCTGGTCAAATACAATGAGAAACGTTCCTTTAAAGATACCCCCGAACCTAAGGGCGGTAAAAAAGGAGTCAAAACAGAAGCCGGTCAACTACGCTTCGTCGTTCAAAAACACGAGGCCTCACGCTTACATTACGATTTCAGGCTTGAAATGGAGGGTGTGCTGAAAAGTTGGGCTGTACCCAAAGGCCCCACCTTGAACCCTGCTGAAAAAAGGTTGGCGATGCAGGTGGAAGATCATCCGTATGACTATCGGAATTTTGAGGGGACCATCCCTAAGGGTAATTACGGAGCAGGTACGGTGATAGTTTGGGATGAAGGTACCTATGAACCCATTGAGCCTTTCAAAGGCAAAAAGGCCCAGGAGAAAGAATTGCTTAGGCAATTGCAAGCCGGTTCCTTAAAAGTTAAGCTGCATGGCCAAAAATTAAATGGGGAGTTTGCGTTGGTAAAAACGAAGGGTATGGCTGAAAATGCCTGGTTGCTTATTAAGCATAAAGATGAATTTGCCAGCAAAGATGATATCACAAAAAAAGACAAGTCTGTCGTTTCAAATAAAACAGTGAACCAAATGAAAAAGTCAGGGGGCAAAGTTTGGCAGGGGCAAGCCAAAGATGCGGACGAAAAGCTTGCGGATAAAGTGGAAGAGAATACGGAGCCGCCAAAATTTGATGCGGTGACCTTGCTAAAAAAAGCACCTGAATCGCCTATTCCTTCAAAGATTAAGCCGATGAAGGCCACCCTGGTTAATGAACCCTTTGACGATCCGGACTGGCTGTATGAGGTAAAGTGGGACGGATACCGGGCCATTGCCAACGTCAGTAAAACGGATGTGACGCTTATTTCACGCAATAACATTCCTTTCGATAAATTTTATCCCATTGTGGATCTATTGAAAGCATGGAAAGCCAATGCGGTCATTGATGGTGAAATTGTGGTACTGAATGAAAAAGGGCTATCTGATTTCGGTGCTTTGCAGAATTGGCGCAGCGAAGCGGATGGGAACTTGGTCTATTATGTCTTTGACGTACTCTGGTATGAAGGAAAAAATCTGATGGACCTGCAACTGGCAGAACGACAGGCCATCCTTGGAAGTATTCTTCCAAAAGATGACGACCGGATCAGACAGAGCACCGTATTCGCCGCGCGCGGAATTGATTTTTTTGATGCTGCAGAACAGGTGGGCCTTGAAGGTATTATGGCCAAGAAGGCTGATAGTATTTATACGGCTGACCTACGGTCCAAACAATGGCTGAAAATCAAGGTGCAGCGACGTCAGGAAGTCGTCATTGCAGGATTTACCCGGAATGAGGGTACCAACAAAGCATTCAGTGCACTGGTATTGGGTGTTTATGAGGGAAAAAAATTACGTTATGCCGGAAAAGTGGGTACAGGTTTTCCGGACAAGCTGCAAAAGGAGATGATGGATAAATTTAAGCCGCTTATTACGGATAAAAGTCCTTTTGAGGTGACGCCGGATGTGGACAAACCTTCGCGCTTTCGTCCGCAACGGCTTGGGGCAAAACCTACCTGGCTAAAACCTGAATTGGTATGTGAGGTAAACTATGCGGAAGTAACCAGTGAAGGGTTATTCAGGCAGGCCTCCTTTAAAGGCATGCGTAATGACAAAGATGCCAGTGAGGTGGTACTTGAAACACCGGGCGAAACTGATAATGCGGATGCTGAAACTAAAGAGAAGGTAACGAAGCCTCCAAAAAATGAGCGGCGAAGTCTGCTGAATCCTCAGGATGAAACACAGGTTCGGGAATTGAACGGAAAAGAAATTAAATTTACCCATCTGAGTAAGATTTATTGGCCGGATGATAGCATAACCAAGCGGGATATGTTCAACTATTATTATCGAATAGCCGAATATATTCTACCCTACCTAAAAGATCGCCCGATGTCCTTGAACCGTTTTCCCAACGGGATCAAGGGGCCTAGTTTTTACCAGAAAGATATCAAAGGAAAAGCGCCTGAGTGGATTACGAAAACCTATCCTTATGTTACCAGCGAAGGGGAACGCAAGGAATACCTGATTGGTGATGATGAAGCAACTTTGCTGTGGATGGCCTCCTTAGGCTGTATTGAAATGAATCCCTGGTTCAGCCGGACGGAGTCGCCAGAAAACCCTGACTATTGTGTCATTGATCTCGATCCGGATAAAAATACCTTTGAACAAGTGATTGAAGCTGCCCAAGCAGTAAAAAAGATCTTAGACGGTATTCAGGTGCCCAGCTATCCAAAAACATCGGGTTCAACCGGTATCCATATTTACATACCTTTGAATGCAAAATATACCTATGACCAGTCGCAAATGTTTGCTAGGGTTATTGTAAACTTTGTGCATGAACAACTGCCTGAATTTACAAGCCTAGAAAGGGCGATTAGTAAACGAAATGGGAAAATGTACCTTGATTTTTTACAAAACCGGCCGGGTGCTACCATTGCTGGACCCTATTCTCTCCGGCCAAAACCTGGCGCAACCGTGTCCATGCCATTAGCTTGGGACGAGGTCAGATCCGGATTGAAAATGACGGATTTTACGATTCAAAATGCTTATGACCGGGTAAAGGAAACAGGCGATTTGTTTAATGGGGTGCTTGGAAAGGGGATTGACTTGAAAAAGGTGTTGGACAATTTAAAATGAGCGCATACAAATTAGTTTAGATTTGGCGAACGCAACCCCAAAGGGGCTGCGAGCCATAAAAATCTCCTGAATAATTAATGAATTAATTACTGGTTCCTTTTGAATTATTCATAACCGAATCACTTGGTTCCGGATTAGCCGGCGTGCTGTCAGTACCGCCACCTTGTGGCATGGCATTATAGACCGTGGTATCTGAGTCTGACTTAGAATTACTGCCTGATCCAGGATGGTTGTTGCAGGCAGACAAAGCGACCGTCGCTAAAACAATCATACATGCTACTTTTTTCATTTTGCTTCGTTTATTCGTTTCTTGCTTCCTCAATATCCCGTTGTTCTCTCAGTTTTTCAACGTTGTTTTTGTCACCGTAGTCTTCGGTTTTATCCGCAAAATATTCCAATTGATCTGCAATAGAATCTAAATTGTCTGCCGTACGTTGATGGATATCGGCAAGGTTTTTTTCCAAACGGGTATCGCCCAGATCAAAATTATCTACTTCAATCTTTCCTATTTTCTCAATAATAGCCTGCTGGCTGTTTTTTACATCTTCTAACTGACGGACCACTTTTTCCATCAGTTCATACTTTTTCAATTTATCCATTTAAAATTAATTCTATCTCTATCTGTTAATTAAAAGAATAACAAAAGAAGCTGTAAAAGGTTTTGGGTAGAACTATACATTAACCCGCTTGTTTGAGTGACAGACTTTTAAAAGCTAAGCGTAAATATGGTTCCTTTCCCCTCCTGAGACTGCACAGTGATATTACCTTTGTGAAGCAGCATTATTTGCTTGCTCAGTGTGAGCCCAACACCGCTACCATTTTTTCGGGTAGTAAAGAAAGGAATAAATATACTGTCGTAAATTTCGGGTGGAATACCTTTTCCGTTGTCGCTAACCTGGATGATATGCTGGCCTGATATAGCTTCTGCTGACAGATTAATTTGAGGAGACTGCATTTCTTTGACGGCTTCAATGGCATTCAGCAGCAAATTAATTAATACTTGTTCTATCAAATTAACGTCAAGGTTGACCTGAAGCAAGGGTTCTTTCAAAATTATATCCAGCGCTATATTTTTTTGTTGAAGAGACGGCTCCATGAGTTGGTACAAATTTTCAAAAAGCTTAGCTGCAAAGACGGTTTGTCTGTTGAGGTTTGAAATCTTGTTTAGAGAGCGATAAGTACTTGCAAACTGGAGCAAGCCATCACTACGGCGTTTAATGGTTTCCGTTCCCAGCCGGATGTCGTCCAGTTCCTCGCTTTGGGGTAAGGTCTGCAGTCGGGTTTTGAGCGTATCGGCCAAGGAAGAAATGGGGGCGATGGAGTTCATGATCTCATGGGTCAGTACGCTAAGTAATTTTTGCCAGGCCTGTGTCTCGGTGGCATCAATGGCTTCGTTGATATTTTGGAAGGCAATAAGCTTGTAGTTTCCATCGGATGTAATAAAAGCGGCTGTGGAGGCCTGCACCTTGATCTCGCCATTAGCAAGTTTAAGACTTAGCACCGCTTTTTGACCTGCAACCAAGCGGGTTGACTTTTCAAAAGCATCCGGATTTCTCTTTTTAAGGCCTTCAAAATGGTGCAGGTAGGGAATGCCGAATAATTGTTTAAAAGAATCGTTAATCCACATTACCTTGCCCGAACGGGCATCATAAGAAATAATGGCCGTATCTACAATTTGTAAAATGGTTTGCAGATACTGATATTGGGTTTCGCGTTCGCTACTGATTTGCCGGAAAACGGCATTAATATCATTGAAAGCACGCCTTAAAGGAAGTACCTCCTTTCTGCTTAAACTAAGCGGGAAATTGCGGGTAAAATCCCGGTAGTGAGCAGCCTCTGCAAATTCTTCGAGCTCCTTGTATGCGCGTACCTGCGATCTGAAATTGATGGCTAATATGCTGAACACAAGGGGTAACAACAAGAAGCCATAGAGGTATTCGCCTTTAAAAAGGAGCCATACAAAGGCGCTGGTGCCGGCAAACAGTAATATGGACCGTAACCAAATAAGCCGTTTAAAACTACCCATAGTTATAGGTTGTATTTGCTAAGCCGCCGGTACAGGGCGGTACGTGTTATGCCCAATTCTATGGCAGCCTTGCTTATGTTGCCGTTGTATTTCTCGACAACTTTACTGATGGTGATCCGCTCCATTTCTGTTAAATTGGTATTAGCCGGGTCATTTTGCAGGGAAATAGCATTGGCTTTCTCAATGGGCGAAAACAAAAGGTCTGGGGCGCCCAATACATTGTTTTCGGACATGATGATTGCCCTCTCAATGCTGTATTGCAATTCACGTACATTGCCTGGATAGTGGTATTCCAGTAATTTGGTCTCGGCTTTTTTATCCAGATCGCTGATTGTCTTGCCATATTTTTCGGCATACCGCTGTATAAAATGCCGTGCCAGTAGTAAAATATCGGTTCCCCGATCGCGCAGTGGCGGAACTTGAATCTCTACCGTGTTGATACGGTAAATAAGGTCTTTGCGGAAGCGGATTTCGTCTGATAAGGCTACAAGAGGAACATTGGTTGCGCTAAGTAAGCGAATATCAACCGGGATGGGTTGATTACTGCCCAGGCGCGTTACTTGCCGGTTTTGCAATACGGTTAATAGTTTGGCTTGTTGTACGAGGGAAATATTTCCGATCTCATCCAGAAACAAGGTGCCGTGATTCGCCGATTCAATACGCCCTTCACGGTCTTCGCGGGCATCTGTAAAAGCACCTTTTTTGTGGCCAAACAGTTCACTTTCAAAAAGGGTGTCTGTCAGAGCGCCAACATCCACTTTTACAAAAGGTTTTCCTGCACGGGCTGACTGTTGATGAATGGCCGATGCGATAAGGTCTTTCCCGGTGCCATTTTCACCGAGAATAAGAATATTAGCATCGGTGGGGGCTATCTTTCCAACTTTATGGAAAAGGGATTGCATTAAAGGTGAATCCCCGATAATTTCAGGTCCTTGATTGGCTACTGGCTTTCCTTTTCTTTTAGACGGTTGCTGGTCAAGTAAACCCGTTATGGTTTCTATCAGGTGTTCGTTTTTCCAGGGCTTGACCACAAAATCTGCAGCGCCTTGCTTCAGCGATTTTACGGCAAGGTCAATCGCTCCGTATGCTGTGATCATAATAACCGGGAGCGCCGGTTTGGAACTTTTAATACGGCCCAACCAATAAAGGCCTTCGTTACCGCTATTGATGGCGCTTTTGAAGTTCATATCCAGGAGTACAAGGTCAAAATGGCCCTTGGTCAACAACGAAGGGATATTTTCTGGATTTTTTTCAGTTATAACTTCAGCCACCTGTTGCTTCAGCAACAGTCGAACAGCTGTCAAAACATCTGTATCGTCATCGATGACGAGTATTCGCGCGCTTTTAAGCATAGTTTTTTATTTTTGGTGGTCCTAACGACCGCATGGATGGTAAAACTACAACATTGGGTTGATATATAAAAATGAGCACCCTAAACAAATTTTGAACAAAATAATTGGTTGTGCGCCAGCGCACAAAAAGTGTCCGCTTACGGACAGTGTAAGTTTAGTGGGCGGCGTTTAAATGACTGATAATTAAAATTTTTGTGTTATGGCACGCACTTATCTATAGTTGGGAAAATATTTTAAAGTCGACAGCGAGTAAAATGGACAGAGTTATACAAAAAAAGAAGTGGAACACCAAGCGGATCTTAACGCTTGTAGGGATAGTGGCCTTATTGGCCCTTATTTTTGCGAGCTATTACTTTACATCGGGAAACAGTAAATTAAATGTGCAGGCCGAGCGTATCACCATTTCGGAAGTAAAAGAAGACTCATTCAGGGAGTTCATACCGGTAAACGGTGCTGTGATGCCAATTAGCAGTATTTATTTGGATGCTTCCGAAGGGGGGCGGGTAGAAGAGAAATATGTGGAAGATGGGGCGATTTTAAAGAAGGGCGACCCAATTATGCGGTTGTCCAATACGGATCTTGAATTGAGTCTGGTTAATCAGGAAACCAACGTACTCAACTTATTGACCCAATCGCAAATATCCCAAACTAACGCGCAGCAGGCTTCTATCTCCAACAGGAACGAATTGGCTTCGGTTGAAAATGGGCTGAAGGAAGCGAAACGTATGTTTGACCTGAATAAACACCTTTATAATCAAAAAGCGATTGGACGGCAGGAATTTGAAAAAGCATCAAATGAATATACCTATCAGCAGGAACGAATGAAACTGACCCGGGAAAATGTGGAGCAGGACTCAATCAGGAACAAACGGTCGCTGGAAGATAGCAAACAGACCTATGTACGTACCCGCAGTGCATTGGAACTGATGCGCCGAAAGGTTGGTGATCTCATCGTACGTGCACCTGTGGATGGCCAGTTGACTTCTTTTGATGCAGAGATCGGCCAAAATAAACCTGCTGGAGAACGATTGGGTCAGATAGATGTGCTGACTGGATTTAAAGTAAGGGCAGATATTGATGAACATTATATTTCACGCATATTTCCGGATCTGGAGGGTGAGTTTACCCTGTCAGACAAAGACTATACTTTAAAGATTAAAAAAGTGTATACGCAGGTGACCAATGGCCGTTTTCAAGTAGACATGGTGTTTGATAAGGAAGTACCGAAAGGAATTCGGCGTGGCCAAACCCTTCAGATCCGTTTGGCACTAAGCGATGAAACTAAGGCTGTATTATTAGCCAAAGGAGGTTTTTACCAACAAACAGGCGGCAACTGGGTGTTTAAAGTAAGTGAGGACGGTAAAACAGCTTTCCGGACAGAAGTGCAGTTGGGCCGGCAAAATCCAGAATATTATGAGGTATTGCAAGGCCTGAAACCAGGGGATAAGGTGGTCACTTCAAGTTATGAAACTTACGATAAGGTTCAGGAATTGAATATTGGGAAGTAAGCAATGATCAAAAATTATTTTAAGACGGCATTCCGGACGTTGTTCAAGAACAAGGTTTATTCTGCAATCAACATTTCAGGGTTGGCGGTGAGCCTGGCGGCGGCGGTGCTCTTGTTGATGTGGGTGTGGGATGAGTTGAGTTTTGACCGCATGCATTCCAAGGGTAATCGGATTTACCAAACAGTAGCAGCCATTGATCCGGCAAAGGGGATGGTTTGGACAACCAGCAATGCTCCTTTAGCAGTTTTTGGAAAAGCTGAAATACCTGAAATTGAAGATGCCTGCCGTATACAGGATAATCAGGGTAATCGCTTAGTGGAATATCAGGGGAAAAAGTTTAACGAAATTATGCGGTATGTGGATCCCAGCTTTTTTACCATCTTTGATTTTAAAATTGTAGAGGGGAATTCAAAAAAGCCATTTCCAGATAACCGTACAGTTATATTATCAAGATCCTATGCTAAAAAATTTTTTGGAACAGCGGAGCCGATGGGAAAGGTATTAAAAATAGGCGATAAAGATGTTTATAAGGTGACAGGTATCATGGAGGATATGCCTGCTAACTCATCCATGCGCTATGATATGTTGATGCCGTTTGCTATATTAAATGAGGGCCGCGAAAAAAATCCGATGGATCAGGACTGGGGCAATTTTAACTATCAGTGTTATTTTTTATTAAAATCTGGAGCAGATCCGGTCAAAGTTGGCCTAAAACTGGCAGCAATTCATAAGAAAAACCAGCCCTCACCCTTTTTCAAAGACCTGAAATACTTGATGAAACCTTTGTATGAAGGGCATTTATATGGGCCTCAGGGAGAAGAGCAGGGCATGCAACAGGTCAAGGGGTTTATTTTAGTAGCGCTGGTGATCCTACTGATCGCTTGCATTAATTATGTGAACTTGGTGACTGCCCGTTCCAGCCGTCGCAGCAAGGAAATTAGTGTTCGTAAGGTGATCGGCGCAAATAAGGGGCATCTTTTTTGGCAATTTATTACCGAATCCTTTGTTGTGTTTGTGATTTCGATGGGGATTGCTGTAGGATTGATCTATGCTATTATGCCATTATATAACTCACTTTCTGGTAAAGAAATGGTTTTTAGTTTATTGGATAGCAAAGTATGGGCATTGTTTGGTGCTTCACTTTTAGCCGTACTGCTGCTGGCAGGAGTCTATCCGGCACTTATGCTTTCTACTTTCAATCCAGCCCTGGCCCTGAAAGGTATACTTCCGGGGTTGGGTAAGAACAATGGTTTCCGAAAACTGTTGGTGGTTGTCCAGTTTACCTGTTCAGTGGTACTTATCGTTTCTACTTTAGTCATCAGTCAGCAATTACGTTACATTCGCCATATGAACTTGGGTTATACCAAGGATAATGTGTTTAGCTTTGATTCCTACAATTTCAGCCGGCAGTCCCGGTACGATGCCCTCCGTAATGAACTGGAAAAACAGCCTGGTGTGCTTGGTGTGACGGTGTCCAATCAGTCTGTGCTTAACGTACAAAGTTCAACCGGCGACCTGGAATGGGAGGGGAAACCAGCAATTATGGATAATTTTATGATCAATCAGCTTTCTGTAGACCGTACTTTTCCTAAAGTAATGGATATGCAGTTTGCGCAGGGAAAAGGTTTTACAGGAACAGCAGCTGATAGGGGCAATTACATCCTGAACGAGACTGCGATCAAATTGATGGGCATTTCTGATCCCATTGGTAAGCCGGTCAAATTTCACGACAAACCGGGTATCATTGCGGGTGTAGTTAAAGATTTTCATTTTAAAGATATGAAAACGCCCATAGAACCCTGTATCCTGTTTATGGATCCCAATTGGGGATGGGGAACCATGTACGTCAAAACGACAGGAGTTGATGCAGAGAAGGCATTATCGGCAGTCAAAAAGCTTTGGAACGAATATAATTCGGATTACAATTTTGATTTTAAATTTATGGATGAATCGTTTGATGAACTTTATAAAAGTGATATTCGTGCCGGGCAGTTGTTTAATATTTTTGCAGGTATAGCGATCTTTTTGTCATGCCTTGGACTTTTTGGATTGGTCACCTTCACAGCAGAGACTCGTGTTAAGGAGATTGGAATACGGAAAACGCTTGGTGCAAGTGTAAACAATATTATTTTGTTGATTTCAAAAGATTTTTTGAAATTGGTGGTGATTTCATTTATCGTAGCATTCCCATTGTCCTGGTGGATGATGAACAAATGGCTGGATAACTATGTGTACCGGACCAATATTCATTTGTGGGTATTTCTTGTTGCCGGTTTAGTTGCCTTTGCTGTAGCCGTATTGACCGTATGTGGAAAATCGCTCAAAGCGGCGCAGGAAAATCCGATCAAAGCAATAAGGACGGAATAGGTACTACTATAAGCTTAAAGCCTAAAGCTAGAGCCTGTAGTTAGGGGGTTATTGTTTTTTAAAAAAATCTTTCTATATTTATCCCATAAAATACTTGAAACAAGAAGAATGGGATTATTTGATAAACTTCGGAATGAATTTATAGATATCATTGAATGGGTCGATGACAGCAAGGATACCATTGTTTGGAAATTTCCCAGATATCAGAATGAAATAAAGATGAATGCCAAGCTAACTGTGCGCGAATCGCAGGTGGCTGTATTTTTAAATGAAGGAACTATAGCGGATGTATTTTCTCCGGGTATGTATACGCTAAGTACCCAAAACATGCCCATTCTTTCTACGCTAAAAGGATGGAAATATGGATTTAATAGTTCATTTAAAGCAGATGTGTTTTTTGTGAGTACCCGGCAGTTTGTCAACCAGAAGTGGGGCACCAAAAATCCGGTTATGCTGCGTGACAACGAATTTGGTCCTGTACGATTGCGTGCATTTGGCAGTTATGCCTTTAAAGTGCAGGAGGCGGGAGCATTTTTGAAAATCATTGCGGCCACCAATCCTACTTTTACGGTGGAAGATATTAATGAGCAATTGCGCAATTTGGCGGTAAGCAGAGGCATGGATGCCATCGCCGAATCGAAAATACCCGTACTTGATTTGGCGGCAAATTACGATGAATGTTCACAGATCATTTTTGAAAAGATAAAACCTGAATTTACGGAGCTAGGCCTTGAGCTTACTAAATTCCTGATTGAGAATATTTCGCTACCATCAGAAGTGGAAGCTGCCCTTGATAAACGCAGTAGTATGGGCATTGTGGGTAACTTAGGAGCTTACGCACAGTTTCAGGCGGCAAATGCCATGGAAAAAAGCGCTGAAAACACAGGTTCCGGTGGTATAGTCGGTGCTGGTTTGGGAGTAGGATTAGGGGCTTCCATAGGTTCACAAATGGGCGGTATTTTTCAAAACAATAGTATACAGGGCAATCCGCCGCCCCCAGTTTCAGGAGCAGGTGCACCACCACCCATTCCTGCGGGGATATCCTTTTATGTTGCCTCAAATAATCAGCAATCAGGCCCTCATAACCTGGAAGAATTAAAAAGCTTGATTAGTTCAGGGCAACTGACCAAAGATACGCTTGTATGGACCACAGGTATGGAAACCTGGGCCAGTGCCGATTCAGCAGATGTGCTGAAATCATTATTTGATCATGTGCCTCCACCATTACCCCGTAATTAAGTAGTTATGTCTTTTGAAGGCAAAAACGCTGATCTAAACGCCACTCTTACCTGCAATGACTGTGGGGCAACCTTGCAATATGCGCCCGGCACGTATCAACTAACCTGTGCTTATTGTGGTACAATCAATGAAATTGAACATACAGATACGGGTGAAATACAAGCACTGGATTATGAAGAATTTATAAAAGGACATGCTCGTCGTGCAGATGAGCAAATGGAAGCTCTGGTGGTGCAATGCCAACAATGCGGTGCCCAGACGAGTTTACCCGAAAGCGTTACCTCCGAATTTTGTGTTTTTTGCAGTTCGCCTTTAGTCCTTTCTCTGGCAAAAAATGAGCAATTATTGCGTCCTCATTATATATTGCCATTTTTAATAAAAGCCAAAGAAGCAGAAAGTCATTTATCAACATGGATAGGTAAACTGTGGTTTGCACCCAATGCGCTTATCAAAAATGTCAAAGAAATACAACGTGATCATTTTGTAGGGATATACTTGCCTCATTGGGCCTATAATGCTGAAACGGACATTCATTACCATGGCAAAAAGGGTGTTCACCCGGGTTTTCTGGCAAATAAATTGCTGGGAAAACGCACCAGGTGGTATCAAGTAGCTAATGATCTTTCCCTCAAATATGAAAATGTGCTTGTATTGGCGAGCAAAAGCCTATCCAGAAAAGTAGCAGATGAATTGGAACCCTGGCAACTGGACAAATTGCAGATTTTTGATGAACGCTATTTAAGTGGTTTGCGCTCAGAAACGTATCGTATAGATGCTGTCGCTGGGTTGGAAATTGCCAAAGAAAAATTCGAAAAACAAATTATTCAATCTATACAAGCAGATATTGGCGGGGATGAGCAACTTATCGATAACCATAAAAGTACCATTAAACAGGTAAAACTGAAATATTGCCTCCTTCCAATTTGGATCAGTGCTTTTCAATTTAAAAACAAAGTGTATCAGGTGGCTATTAATGCTTCAACTGGCCGGGTCATTGGTGATCGGCCTTACAGTACCATCAAAATAGCTTTTGGGGTATTGGGATTTCTGGTAGCGATGGCCATTTATTTCTATATACACCAATATATTTAATAACTTAATATGTCTTTTAAAGACAAGAATACCGATCTCAACCACACGCTTTCCTGTCATAACTGTGGGGCCACCTTGCAATATGAGCCAGGTACTTTTCAGTTAAAATGTTCGTATTGTGGCACGATCAATGAAATTGAACAAACAAATCCGGATGATATTCAAGCGTTGGATTATGAAGCGTTTATTGCAGGAAATTCGCTGCAACCTGAAAACAAAATAGAAATACGGGTGGTGCAGTGCCGGCAGTGCGGTGCCCAAACGAGTCTTCCCGATGGGATAACCTCCGAATTATGTGCTTTTTGCAATTCACCGTTGGTTGTATCCACAGCGAAAAATGAACAATTGCTACGACCGCATTATATCCTTCCATTCTTATTAAAAGCCAAAGAAGCGGAAGAACGCTTGTCAAATTGGATGAGCGCCCTCTGGTTTGCGCCCAGTACGCTGATCAAAAACGTTAAGCAGATACAACGGGATCATTTTGTAGGGATGTATTTGCCACATTGGGCCTATGATACAGAAACCGAGACGAGCTATGACGGTCAACAGGGAATTCACTACTGGGGTACAGAGTCGTATACAACCGAGGAAAATGGTAAAACCGTGACACGGACCAGGCAGGTGCAGCGAACCAGGTGGTATCCGGTTTCTGGTCGCGTATCCTGTAGTTTTAAAGATGTTCTCGTCTTAGCAAGCAACAGTCTTTCCCGGAATGTAGCTGATAAACTGGAACCATGGCAGCTGGATAAATTACAGGTATTTGATGAACGGTATATAAGTGGCTTCCGGTCTGAAACCTACCGTATTGATGCTGTTGCAGGACTTAACATCGCTAAAAGGAAAATGGAGGATACCATTATTTCAGCTATCTACAATGATATTGGTGGAGATGAGCAACAAATTAGTGATCATGAAAGTACATATAACCACATAAAACTAAAATATAACCTGCTTCCTATTTGGATCAGTGCCTATCAATTTAAAAACAAAGTTTACCAAATAGCCATCAATGCCACTACCGGCGAGGTGATTGGTGAACGGCCTTATAGTGCCTTAAAAATAATCTTTGCGGTATTGGTTGTCATTCTGATTGTACTCATAATTTACTTGGTTGCCGGCGGCTGAATAGAATGCATTATTTCTGCTGGCAGAAACCTGTTCACTAGCGCACAGGTAGTGTTCGATATCGGACATGTATATATAATCCTGGTAATTTAAGTTTTTGATATCCATAAACTTAAACTTTTGGAATGATTATCGGCTATGTGTCATTAACTTTGGGTGTTAAACACTAGGCTATATATTGCCACAGTGCGTCTTGGCTTTAACAATAAAAAATATGATCAAAATAGCAAATCTTCAAAAATTTTACCGGACTGAGGAAGTAGAGACGGTAGCGCTCAATAACCTGAGCATTCACGTAAAAGAAGGTGAATTTGTGGCAGTGATGGGTCCATCCGGATGTGGAAAGTCTACATTGCTAAACATCGTTGGTTTACTGGATGATGTGGATGAAGGCAGTTATCTATTTAATAACATTGAAGTAGCTAAATTCAACGAACGTAAACGTTCGGATTTGCGTAAGCACAATATTGGCTTCGTCTTTCAAAGTTTTAACTTGATTGATGAGTTGACTGTGTTTGAAAATGTAGAGCTTCCGCTGATCTATACCAAGGTTCCTGCGGCAGAACGTAAAAAGAAGGTGGAAGAGGTGCTGGAAAAGGTGCAGATCATGCATCGGCGCAACCACTTCCCGCAGCAGTTATCGGGTGGGCAACAACAAAGGGTTGCCGTGGCTCGTGCCGTCGTCAACAACCCTAAACTAATTTTGGCGGATGAACCAACCGGAAACCTGGACTCTAACAATGGTAATGAAGTCATGCAGTTGCTCACAGAACTGAATGAGCAGGGAACAACCATCGTGATGGTAACCCACAGTGAGCACGACGCCCGCTATGCTGACCGGGTGATACGAATGTTGGATGGGCAGGTGATTATGGAGGCAGTGGGTTAATGAATAACTGAAGGATGGTGAATGATGAGTGGATAACAAGGATATAATATGTTAAAGAACTATCTCAAAATTGCCTGGCGCCATATCTGGAAAACTAAAGGGTTTTCTGCGATCAATATTTTTGGTTTGGCGGTGTGAATGACTGCCTGTTTCCTGATTGCTATTTATGTTCATTTTGAACTTAGTTATGATAATTTTCACAGTAAAGCCGACCGGTTATACCGATTAGCCTGCGATATCAACACTCCTTCTGATAAACTGCACTTAGCGGTTACCTCAGGACCAATGGGGCCTATGTTGCCAAAGATTTTCCGGAAGTAGAAAAATATGTCCGCCTAGCCCAGAATAGCTTCTTAGTGCGGAAGGACGACATAAAATTTCAGGAAAGCCGGTTTTTCCTAGCAGACTCCACCTTGTTTAACATCTTTGACTTTCCCTTAATAGCCGGAAATCCCAAAACAGCTTTGGTGGAACCACTGAGCATGGTGATATCCAAGTCAAGCGCAAAAAAATATTTCGGGAACGAAAACCCCATGGGAAAAAGCTTGTTGATAACCGATCGTTCCTTTCCGGTGAAAATAACGGGAATTATGATGGATATGCCAGAAAATTCACAGTTTAAAGCAGATATGCTGGCTTCCATGTCAACCATGTCTCACACCTTTAAGGATACACTGGAGAACCAATTGTCAAATTTTGGCGTAATCACGTACTTGTTGCTCAAACCTAACACCAATTCAGCGTCTCTGGAAGCCAAATTTCCTGGTTTCCTGAAAACGAGGGTAGGGGAGATGATGTACAAACAAAAAATGCAATATAATTTAGCGCTAGAGCCTTTTAGGGATGTTTACCTGCGCTCCGACCGGACGGAAGGTTTTGAAACCGGAAACATTAACAATGTCTATATTTTTTCCATTATAGCCATCTTTGTCTTGCTGGTCGCCTATTAATTTCATTAACTTGTCCACTGCAAGGGCGCTTGAACGGGCCAAAGAAGTGGGATTAGGTAAAGTGGTCGGTGCCTACCGAAACCAGATCATGCGGCAATTCCTCAGCGAGTCTATTTTGATCTGCCTGCTTTCATTTGTAATAGCTATACTACTTTGCTGGCTTATTATTCCTTATTTTAATGATATAGTGGGTAAACAGATCAGCGCAGGGTTGTTTCATGAACCCATTTATATAGGGATTTTATTTTTATTGTCCATTTGTTTTGGCTTGCTGGCGGGCATTTATCCTGCGGTGGTCCTTTCTTCCTTTAACCCCGTAACTGTATTGAAAGGTAAATTTTCTTCCAATGCAAAGGGACAGTTTTTGCGGAAATCGCTTGTGATCATTCAATTTGTCGTGTCTATCGCACTTATTGCCGGTACGATGATCGTTTCCAGCCAATTGGGTTTTATGCGCGATCAGGACCTTGGATATAGCAAAGACCAAATGCTGGTGCTACAGACTGATGGCGATGCCAAAAGTGAGTTATTAAAAGAAGCGCTGACCAATCTACCGGGTGTACTGTCAAGTTCACAATCTTCTTCGGTTCCCGGAGGAGGAAATGCGATCGCATATTCAGAACTAGAGAACAATAAAGGCGATTTGTAGGTATGCAGCTTGTCTTTGTATTATGTGGATGACGATTATATTCCGCAGTACAAAATCCACATGGTAGCAGGCAGGGCATTTTCCAAAGAGTTTGGTACAGATACGGCCAAAGCTTTAATCATTATTGAAAGCGCCGTCCGTTTATTAGGTTACACATCCCCGAAAGAAGCCATTGGCAAGCGATTTTCACAATGGGGCAGAAGGGTAGATCATAGGGGTGGTCAAAGATTTTCATTTTAAATCTTTGCAGTCCAAAATTGAACCCCTGAGCATGCAATACAATACGGGATCAAGCGATTTGGTTTCTGTCAAGATTGACGGTAAATATGTAGCCTCTACACTAAAAGCTATTGAGAAAAAATGGCAGGAAATGATCCCGAACCGGCCATTTGAATACTACTTTGCAGACGAATACTTCAACCGTCAATATAAGAGTGAAAACCGCTTCGGCAGTATTTTTCTCAATTTTGCCGTATTAGCCATTATTATTTCTTGCTTAGGCTTATTTGGACTTGTGTCCTACAATACAACACAGCGTTACAGGGAAATTGGCGTGCGGAAGGTATTGGGATCAAGCATCACAGGTATTGTAAAATTATTATCGGCAGATTTTATAAAATTGGTAGTTATCTCCATCCTAATCGCTACTCCAATAACTTGGTTTTTTATGTATAAATGGTTGGACAATTTTGCCTATCATATCAGTCTAAGTTGGTGGTTTTTTGCCGTTGCAGGGATGATAGCCATTTTCATTGCGCTAGCGGTAATCAGCTCGCTTACGGTCAGGGCTGCGCGGGAAAATCCAATCAGGTCACTTAGGAATGAGTGATTATTGAGCATAAAGCGAAAAGGAGATTTTATGATAAAGAACTATATTAAAATAGCCTGGCGGAACCTTTGGAAGTCCAAAGGTTATTCGTTTATTAATATTTCGGGCTTGGCTATCGGCATAGCCGCTAGCCTGATAATCCTGCTGTTTGTTTTTTATGAACGTAGTTTTGATAATTTTCATTCAAAGAACATTTACCGCCTGAATGAAGTGCAGAAATTTGAAGGGATGTTGTCATCTCAGAAAGTGGCGTTATCCATGTTTCCCATGGGGCCTACCTTAAAAAGTGAATTCCCGGAGATAAAAAACTTCACCCGGCTCAGCTGGCGGCAAAAATATCCGCTGACCTATGGCGAGAAACAGGTGTACTTCCCTCAGATGCTTTTTGTAGATTCCACCTTTTTGCAGTTGTTTGACTTTAAGCTGGTCAAAGGGAACCCGGCTACCATGCTGCAAAAGCCCAATAGTGTGGTCCTTACAAAATCCAGAGCAGAAAAGATGTTTGGCAAAGAGGAGGCCCTAGGCAAAACACTGACCCATTATGCCGGGGATACGACCAGCTTCGTAGTGACAGGTATTCTGGAAGACGTACCGCAAAACTCCCAAATTCAGTTTGACGGCCTGTTTTCCTTTAGTACCATCTATCAGCCAAATTGGAAAGACAATTGGGGCGGCAATTGGCTTAATACCTATGTGGAGTTATCGCCGGGCACAGATGTAGCTGCTTTGGAGAAGCAATTCCCAGGTTATTTAAAAAAGTATATGTCTCCGGGGGGAAGGCTGGAAATTCTACGAATTGTTCCTCTTGCCGTTGCGGGATGTACATGCCAATGCCACCGATATCGGATTGGATTATGTCAATTACCAGAAATTTGATAAAACGTATACCAGTATGTTTTTTGGTATAGCTTTAATCGTATTGGCGATTGCGTGCATCAACTTCATGAACCTTTCTACGGCTCGTTCGGCAGAACGGGCCAGAGAGGTCGGCGTGCGGAAGTCTGTGGGTGCCCATCGATGGCAATTGGGTGCACAGTTCATCGGAGAATCGTTGCTGCTTTCATTGATCGCCCTGTTTATTGCGCTTATTCTGGTGGAGACATTGTTGCCTGTCGTAAATAACCTGATCCAGCGCCGGCTCCAATTGCCGAATTTTGGCTTCGATTCGTTGGGTACCATTGTGGGTATCGCAAAGGATTTTAACTTCAATTCCCTGCATCATGCCATCGAAACGATGTTTCTGTTCAATCAAAAAGAGTGGGGTTTCAGCAATCTTTCCATAAAGATAAGCGGCCAGCATGCCAAAGAGGCACTCCCGTTTATTCAGTATGTCTGGCAGTGCAGCTTTCCGGACCATCCGTTTGAATACCAGTTTTTGGACGAGCATTTTGCGGAAGTATACCGCGCGGATGCACAGGTAAGTACGATAGTCGGCGTATTGGCGGGCCTGGCCGTATTTATTTCCTGCCTCGGATTGTTCGGTCTGGCGTCTTACTCAGCAAAAACAAGGGTGAAGGAAATAGGGATCCGGAAAGTATTGGGCGCTTCCGTGCAGCACATCGGCGCCATGTTGTCTGCGGACTTTTTGAAATACGTGCTGGTTGCCGCATTATTGGCCTTACCGCTGGCCTGGATAGCTGTAGATGCCTGGCTGCAGGACTATGCTTACCGGGTGAGCATGAGCTGGTGGATCTTTGGCATAGCCGTGCTGATCGCGACGTTGATCGCTTTTATTACCATCAGTTTCCAGGCCATCCGGGCGGCTATCGCCAACCCGGTAGAGAGCCTTAGAAATGAATAATAATTGGAGGATTTGAAACCATGATAAAGAACCACTTTAAAATCGCTTGGCGGAACCTCTTAAAAAACAAAGGTTACGCATCTATAATATATTGGCCTGGCGATTGGTATGGTCTGCTGCCTCCTGATTGGCCTATATATATAATAGGGAGATCCTGAATGTACGCATATGGAACGGTTACTGTTCGATAGCGGACAGTTCGCAAAGTAGGTTTAGTTTATATATTTGTATTATAGTGTATTGTGATTTTGGCGTAATTGATGTTTTTACAGGAGTATGTTCCTTTGTTATACGGAGGCCCATCGCTAATTATCTTAAATAATTAAATAGCCATGATAAAGAACTATTTCAAGATTGCCTGGCGGAGCCTTTTAAGATACCGGTTTGTATCCCTGATCAATCTGTTTGGATTGAGTGTCGGCATCACCTGCTGCCTGCTGATCGGGATCTATATTTCCGATGAACTGAGTTATGACCACTACAATTCGCAGGCAGACCAGGTTTACCGGGTCGAGCGGACGTTTCTGAATCAGGACAGCAAAAGCGTCTCCCTGGAACTAGGGGCAGTGGCCCCACCTGTAGGGCTTTTGCTTCAAAACGATTTTAAGGAGATAAAAGCCGTTACCAGCATCTTGCCGGGAGGGAATATTGCGATGCAATACAAAGATAAGCTCTTTAATGAAGAAAATAACTATTTTACCGATGAAAACCTGTTCAGGGTTTTTGACGTGAACGTATTGAAGGGTAATCCTGCCACCGCCCTCAAAGAGCCGTATTCAGTGATGCTGACGGAAGAGACTGCCCGCAAGTATTTCGGTAACGAGGACCCCATCAACAAGTTGGTCAAGTTTAACCAAAACTTGGTTTTTACCGTTACAGGGGTTTATAAGGCCCTGCCTTCCAATGCGCACTGGCATCCCCATATGCTGTTGTCTTTTTCCACACTGAGGGACACGGCGGTTTACGGAGCTGAACAATTGAGGACCAATTGGGGCAACAATGCTTTTTATACCTATCTGTTATTGCCAAAAAACTACGATGCAGGCCATTTAGAAGCACAGTTTCCGGCCTTTTTAAACCGGCATATCCCGAATGCCGATGACCGGACACAGGAGTGGACCTCGTTGTCGTTGCGGAAACTAACCGATATCCACCTGTATTCACATAAGGATTCGGAATTAGAGGAAAACGGCGATATCAGCCGGGTATACATTTTCGGGTTGATCGGCCTGTTCATTTTGCTGATCGCAGGCATTAATTACATGAACCTTTCCACCGCACGTTCTGCCCTGCGCGCCAAGGAGATCGGCATCCGGAAAGTGATCGGGGCAGAAAAGAAAGAACTGGTTTGGCAGTTCCTTAGTGAGAGTTTTTTGCTGTGCCTATTGGCTTGCCTGCTGTCTTTGGTCCTTACCTGGATGGCGCTGCCCGGCCTGAATATGCTATCGGGGAAACAATTGACGCCAGGTCAATTCCTGCACGCAGGTACGCTCATTGGCATCTGTCTGCTTCCGTTTGTGGTGGGCGGTTTATCGGGTATCTATCCGGCTTTGTTCCTTGCCGGCTTTAAGCCGATCAGCGTATTAAAGGGGATTGTAAACACTGGTAACAAAACCATCTCACTGAGAAAGGTGTTGGTGGTCTTCCAGTTTTCTGTTTCCATTATACTGATCATCGGTACACTCATCGTTTTCCGGCAATTGCAATACATTCAGCAGAAGAGCCTGGGTTTCGAAAAAGACCGTTTGCTGATCTTAAACAACGATGATGCGTTAAAGAACAGTTTTCAGTCGATGAAAACGATGCTATTGTCCAATCCTTCCATCACCGAAGTTGGCCGCTCCAGCCGTATCCCTTCCGGAAGACTGCTGGATGCCGCCGGCTCCCAGATCGATCGGGGAAATAACCTGGAGCCGGCCAAAGCCGATATCAAATACGTCCGGGCTGATGAAGGCTTCATCCCGGCTTACGGCATTCGGTTGAAAGCTGGGCGGAATTTTGAAGGAAACGACGGAAGCGATACTTCATCGTTCATCCTCAATGAGGCGGCGGTGAAGGCTCTTGGGATAAAAAATAATGCGGACGCAATAGGCTTGCCTTTTCAATACGACGACAGGAAAGGACAGATTGCCGGGGTGATGAACGATTTTAATTTTGAGTCCCTGCATCAGCGGATCATCCCGTTGGTCTTATTTAATGACACCGAAAAAAATCGCTATGGCAGGATTACCGTCAAAGTAAAGGGCGATGTACAGCAGGCGATCCGTCACATACAACATACCTGGGAACAGTTTTTGCCGCAAACACCTTTTGAATATACCTTTCTGGACAACCGCTTTGAGGATCTCTACAAGGCCGAACAACAGCAGCAGGTTATCTTCACCTTGTTCTCGTGCATTGCTATTTTCATTGCGGGCCTGGGGCTTTTTGGTTTGTCTGCTTTCACCATTTCGCAGCGGGTCAAGGAGATTGGCATCCGCAAAATGTTGGGTGCTACCAGCGGTTCCATTGTCCGGCTGGTATCTAGTGACTTTCTTTTGCTGGTTGTTTTCGCGGCGGTCATTGCGTTCCCCGTTTCCTGGTGGGCGATGAGCAAATGGCTGGATGACTTTGCATACCGTATACAGCCGGAATGGTGGGTATTTGTGCTTTCGGGCTGCGTGGCGCTGTTCATCGCCTTTTGCACGATCAGCGTACAGGCGCTGAAAGCCGCCAATTCCAATCCGGTGGATTCGCTTAGGGATGAGTAGGAAAGCCTGAAAGTTGCGATTGGTCGAATGAATGAGATGATGGAAGAGCGGATTTGGGATCTTGTAGAAAAGGCCTTGGCAGGTGATGCCCAGGCAAAGGCATTAAGCGAGCTGAAAGATTTGCTGGATGACCATCCGATAGTAAAAGCACAGGTGATGGAATTCCTGCAAAGCTACCAGGATCCGGATCCGCAAATAAGCGAGCTGGAAAAGAAACAATTGTTAAACTTTTTACAACCGCCTGGTAAAAACGTAGACAAAGAGAGGAATTGGCCGTTGGCATTAAACAATTATATGATACGTAACTATCTAAAGATCGCCTGGCGTAACCTGCTCCGGCAACGGGTCTTTTCATCCATCAATATCGTGGGCCTGGCCATTGGGCTTGCTACTTTTTTGCTAATCGGGCTGTATGTGTTCCATGAACTCAGCTATGACCGGTTCAACGTGAAAGCAGGCCGTATCGTCCGGGTCGTTTTCAAAGGCAACGTGCCCGGAGGAAAGATCAGCGAAGCCCATGTGATGCCTCCGGTAGCACAAGTGTTAAAAGCCGACTTCCCGGAAGTGGAAGAAACGGTCCGTTTAAGGGATGCTGGGAGGCCCCTCTTTGTCCTGGGAGGAAAAAGGTTTTATGGGAATCGGATGCTGTATGCAGACCCAGCATTGTTCCGTGTTTTTACACTGCCACTTTTGGAAGGTAACCCCGAAACTGCTCTTACAGCGCCTCATGGGGTCGTCGTCTCAGAGCAAACCGCCCTAAAATACTTTGGTAGCCTCCAGGTGCTTGGCCGCACGTTCTCTATTGAAGGTGGTGACTCCCTTTTAACCGTCACAGGCGTTATGAAAGACATCCCAGAAAATTCACACTTTCATGCCGATGTCTTTGCATCCATGGCTGGTTTACCCGACGCCACATCCACGTCATGGATGGACTCCGAATTTTATACCTATCTATTATTGCGGCCCGGTGCAAACGCCGGGGCAATTGCTGAAAGACTTCCGACGGTTTTTGAAAAATACGCAGGTCCGCAATTTCCGGCAGCTTTCGGAATGAGCTATTCGGAATTTCGTAAGGCAGGCAATCATATTGGATTATTCCTGCAAAAACTTACGGATATCCATTTAGAGACCAATTTCAGCAGTGACCTTGCTTCACCAGGTGATATCCGTTATGTCTATATTTTTGGCGCGGTCGCTATTTTCATGCTGCTCATCGCGATGGTCAATTTTATGAATTTATCTACAGCCGGAGCTTCGAGAAGGGCAAAAGAGGTTGGAGTTCGGAAAGTGCTCGGTTCTGGTAAACGGGAGCTCTCAGCTCAATTTCTTGTAGAATCCATTCTGTTGGTATATTTAAGTTTATTTCTCGCATTCGGGCTGCTGGCTATAGGTATGCCACTATTCAATCACTTTTTTAAATTATCCCTTAACCTGCACCCGTCTATGTTTGTATGGTTATTTCCTGGCGTAATTTTATTCGGATTGTTAGTAGGAATTCTTTCCGGAAGCTATCCGGCATTCTTCCTTTCGGCATTTAAGCCCATTGCCGTTCTCAAAGGACGGTTCAAAACCGATAAAAAGGGCCTTGGAATGCGTAGTGGACTGGTCGTTTTTCAGTTTTTTGTTTCTATCGTGCTGGTTTTTGGTACGCTGGTGATCTATGAACAACTCTTTTTCATCCAGCATAAGAAATTAGGATATGACAAAGATCATGTGCTGGTGATCCAGAGCTGGCCATTGGATAAAAATGAAGAAGTCCTCCGGCAGGAGTTATTACAGGATCCGCGTGTGCTAAATGTCACCAATTCACCGTATATGCCCGTTGGGCCATCTGCCAATAATAATTTCTTCGTTCATACTCAGGCAGCCCCTTCATCATGGACCAAGACCCTGCGCTATGACATAGATGAGCGTTATATCCCAACGTTGGGCATCCAGTTGAAAGCCGGCCGAAATTTTTCACAGGATTACGGTACAGACTCCCTCAGCGCCATTCTCAATGAAACAGCTGCCACCGCGCTCGGATGGAAAGATGATGCACTCGGAAAAACGTTGGTTAATAAAGACAACAAAGTTTACCGTGTAGTCGGAGTCGTCAAAGATTTCCATTTTAAGTCCCTTCATGAGTCCATTAGCCCTATGGTGATGGTCATGCAGCACAATTTTGGCAACCTGATGGTCAAGACAAAAAAGGCCGATATGGAAGGGCTCATAAAGAGCATAGAAAAGAGATATAACTCCCTAAATCCGGAAATATCATTTAGTTATCAGTTTTTAGACGATTTTTTCAATTATACGTATCGGGCAGAGCAGGTCACGGGGTCTATATTGGGTCTTTTTGCCGGGTTGACTATTTTTGTAGCTTGCCTGGGTTTGCTTGGCCTGGTTATGTTTACGGCAGATCAGCGTAAAAAAGAAATAGGTGTCAGGAAAGTATTAGGAGCCACCGTATCGGGCATCGTGATGATGCTATCTAAAGATTTTGTTAAATTGGTGTGTTTGGCCTTGGTCATCGCTTCACCACTAGCGTGGTGTGCGATGAACCAATGGCTAAATGATTTTGCGTACCGCATTACGATCCAGTGGTGGATGTTTGCTGTGGCCGGCGTTGGAGCGATTATGATCGCTTTGTTAACGGTCGGTTTTCAGGCCATCAGAGCAGCGGTAACCAATCCAGTCGACAGCCTTAGGGATGAGTAACTTGGAGATTCCGAATTTATTGGGATCAAGTCTTTGCGCGATGAATAACTATAGTTTAAAGAAATGATAAAGAACTTATTTAAAATCACATTGCGTCACCTATGGCGGCGTAAACTATTTACCATCCTGAACATCGTGGGGCTGAGTATTGGAATCAGTGCCTGCTGGGTCATCTACCTGATGGTGGATTATGAATTTAGTTTTGATAAGCATCAGCCGGATGCCGGCCGCGTTTTTCAGGTCGTGAGCCGCATGCAGACCGAAGATGGACGGGGTGGGGGGCGTTCAGCGATCTCCAAAGGCCTTCTCCCGGCAATCACAGGCGCGGTTTCCGGCATAGAACTGGTGGCGCCAGCTTATTACCGGTATAGCGAATCAGCAAAAACACAGGGAACCGCCAACAAGGAGCCTCTTTGGCTTGAAGAGCCGGCAGAACAGATCGGTACACGGCCGGATTATTTTAGGCTTCTGGGCTATAAGTGGCTTTCCGGGGAACCGGAGCATGCGCTGGATGCCCCGGATAAGATAGTACTTACCCGTAGCCGCGCCAACCAATATTTCCCAAATTGGCCGGTTGATAAGATGATCGGGCAAACTATTATCTATAACGATACCTTGTCTGTCAGTGTATCGGGCGTAGTGGCCGACCTGGTATCCCCCAACAGTTTTCCGGCACAGGAATTTTTTGCCATTTCTTCGCAGGACATGTCCAGTACGGATTGGTCCAGTGTCAATTCCAATGAGCTGCTCTTTATCAAATTGAGAAAAGAGGTGACACCGGCGCAGGTATTAAAACAGATCAATGCGCTCAATATAGCCCATAATAAGGCGGAGTTCGAAAAATATAAATATAGATCGTGGTATGAATTACTGCCCTTGCCAGACAAGCATTTTGCAACGGAATATGGATGGCATACGCGTACCGCGAATAAAAGCGTGTTGTTTGGCTTAGTGGGTGTAGGCTTCTTCCTGCTGGCATTGGCCTGCATCAATTACATTAACTTAAGCACGGCACAACTGCCGGAACGTGCCCGGGAGATCGGTGTGCGGAAAACCCTTGGCGATACTCCCTACAGGCTCATTCTGCAGTTCCTCATTGAAACTTTGCTGATCACCCTGATGGCCCTGTTACTGTCCGTTTTACTTGCCCAATTGGCCCTTCACCTGTTTAGCGGTTACATCCCTGAAGGAATGTTAGCATATTCAAATATACCTGGGCTGCTGGCCTTTGGAACGATCCTGATATTGGCCATAACCCTGCTTTCAGGTCTCTACCCGGCCTGGCTGGTCACACGGGTGCAAACTGTTCAGGTATTAAAGGGGCAGGTACAGAAGATGGGCAAGGGACAGATCAGTATGCGCAAAGCGTTGGTGGTTTTCCAGTTTGCTTTTGCCCAGGTATTTGTCATTTGTGCGGTCATAATGGGCCAGCAATTGCATTTTTCTTTAACCAAAGATCCCGGATTTGACCACGAGGCCGTACTCCAGGTGCAGATTCCTTACAAGTTGCGCCAAGACCCGGCTTTGAAAAACCGGGAACTTATTTTAAAGCGTGAGTTGAAAAAACGTCCGGAAATTGAATCCGTCAGTTTGGGTGATATTCCCATGAGCGACGGGATGAACGCCAGCCTATTTATTTATAAAAGCGACAGTGGCGACGTCCAACAACAGGTTATGCTGAAAAATGTGGACGCCGACTATCTGGATCTGTATAAAATGGACTTGCTGGCCGGAAAGAACCTGGAAGGATCAGATACGGTAAAGGAATACATCATCAATGAAACCGCGTTAAAAGCCTTTGGCTTCAGTTCGCCCCAGGCGGCCATCGGCAAGCGGCTCTATAATTACGATGGACAGAAAAGTTTGCCGATCACTGGGGTGGTGCGCGATTATCATGAGTTCAGTATGAAAAGCAAGATCGATGCTGCGGCGTTCATTTCGTCGGTCGAATGGGGTCTTGGTACGCTGAATATAAAATTGCCTCCGGCACATCCGGAGGCTTGGGGCAAAGCCATTCAGCGGATCGGTGAAGCGTGGCACCAACAATATCCGCAGGCACCCTTCGAATACCATTTTTATGATGAAACGATCGCCTCCTTGTATGAACAGGAACAACAAACCGC
The DNA here is from genome assembly GCA_900109895.1 of bacterium A37T11. GTDB lineage: Bacteria > Bacteroidota > Bacteroidia > Sphingobacteriales > Sphingobacteriaceae > A37T11. The sequence goes on along the minus strand of FOBR01000006.1, from coordinate 1,150 downwards.
CAAATTAATCAATGCGGCCATGACGGTTACCATCCTGATCAGTTGCCTCGGCCTGTTTGGTCTGGCTAAGCTTACTGCATCCCAACGGACAAAAGAAATTGGTATCCGTAAAGTACTTGGAGCATCGGTATCGGGCATCTTCGCGATGTTGTCTAAAGATTTTGTTAAATTGGTGTGTTTGGGCTTAGTCATTGCCTCGCCAATTGCGTGGTGGGCGATGAACCAATGGTTAAATGATTTTGCCTACCGCATCACTATCCAGTGGTGGATGTTTGCCTTAGCCGGGTCGGGGGCGATATTGATAGCCCTGTTGACGGTCGGATTTCAAGCCATTAAAGCCGCGGTAGTCAATCCGGTGGATAGTTTAAGAGATGAATGATTTTAATCGATCCCGGCATAGGCCTGGATCATCGCTTCGCTTAGAATATAAAGTAAACGTTATGATAAAAAACTTATAGGGTTACCCATTTAGTTCTCAACTATTTTTACTTGAGCATAAGTCATCGGTTTATGCTTAGCGCAACGGATGATGATTTTGTCCAGAATTGTTTCCCTGTGGTTCCTCCTGTTAAAGCGGAAGAAGTATTCATCCATATATCGCTGCAGATACTCCCTGTTGCAATAAGAATGTACACCTCTGAGCCAGTTCTTAAAGTTTCTGATCTGGATATGCAGCATCGGGAAATTCCTTCCTTTATCAGAGAGTGTTTGCTGTAAACCTTCATATTCCTCTTTGAGCGGGCTGTAGCCTGGCCACCCGTCTGCCATTATTTTGGCATCATGGCTGATATGGGCATCAAACAAGGGCTTTAAAGAGGCGGAGCTATAATCTGCTATCACACGAGCATAGCCTCTGCCTGCTTTTCCGTCCCGATTTTCAAAAGCCACCACCACACGTACTTTCTTTTCGCTTTTGCTGCGTCCCTGCTCGCCCTTTTGAGGGGTGCCGATTTCAAACTCATCAACATGAACTTCTTCTTCAAGGGGATATTGCTCACCGCTCTTCATGGCCAGCTGTACTTTCTGGCGGAAAAGCCAGGAGGTTTTTTGATTAACACCGTACCGCTCGGCAAGCCAGATGCTGTTCGCTCCTTTCTTACTGGTCGTAATATCATACAGCATCCCAAAGGCTTTGCGAATGTCAAATTTC
>FOBR01000011.1 GCA_900109895.1 bacterium A37T11 | reverse complement strand
TCCAGGTCAATGGCTGCTATCCCTAAAATTTCCAACCCGGGCTTGGCTTTGCCAGCCTGTCCGGACCAGAAATAACCAACACCGGGAGTTGCCTTGCCTGCTTTGCTAACAAAACTGGGATCGGCAGCAAGCACACAATTGCCGCTTCCATGCTCCCGGAGCAGCTGGCTATTAAAGGACAGGAAGTCAAACTCCCGCTGAAATTGGATTCTATACCTTTGTTCCTTATATTTGCCATACCTCCCCAGCTGGAGAAAGTTGACACGACCTTTTATGCTCAGAAAGAGAATAAACGTCTCAATTAAAAAACGTTGCCTACATTTATTGATAGTTGACATTTTATTTAAAATGTTTATAATTAATATATTGTATATATTCTTGCCCTTGGTGATCATACTTAACAGAATCGTGAGAAAATCCTATTAAGATACAGATTATCAAGGGTTTGTTATAATATTATTTCAAATAGTTTTCCACATATTTACCTAACAATCAAAAACATAAATTAAATTTTAACGAAGTATTGTTATAAACAATACATGTAAATAATTTTACCGCAATTAAATTCGATATTATGATAAAAAAAATTAAATAATAATCAAACATATACAATGAAGCCCTATAAAAAATATTCATTTACAACATTTTAATAAATTTTAAATTTATTTAAAATTTTGAAGAAAATAGAAATATGATTAAATAAACAAATGTATTTTGTAACAAATACCTGGAATCATAAAAGTATCCAGCATTAATTTAATGGTGGAGTTCTTCATTTGATTTTTTTAATCGGAGGTCAAATTTTAATCTTACTCAAAATCAACTCAGCCGGTCAATCGAACGGCATGGGGATAATAGCGCAGCGGTTTTCCCCGCCGTGAGATGACCGGCTGAGTTATTATGATTTTGATAGGGAACGGTAATGGGGATAATAGCGCAGCGGTTTTCCCCGCCGTGAGATGACCGGTTGAGTTAAATATAAAAAAAAAGCAGCCAATCATTTCGGAAATGATTAGCTGCCGATATTAAAGACAAATCTTTAACTGATTCCTATTTCTTATTTTCTGGCAACAATACCAGTCGTACTACATTTTGGCCGGTGAAGTATTTGGCAGCAGTAGCCTTTAAGGAGTCAACGGTGACTTTGTCCATCGCAGCATCAAACTGGAAGACTTGGTCTAAGGACTCATGCTCTAACATATTCCCCACCAAGTAGTTTAGCCAATAACCATTGGTCTTTAGCGCGGTTTCACGACCAACCTTTTCTTCGGCTTTATACTTGTTGATGTTTTCCAAAGCAGGACCTGTGGTGCCGAGTTTCTTCACTTCATCTAAGGCAGAAGCGATCAGTTTCTCGACATTGGCAGGCGCGCAACCAAAGGAGATTACCAGGCTGAACCTGCTATCCGGATATTTGGACACGCTGACCTGAGCACTTGGCGAGTAAACGCCGCTTTCTTCTTCGCGCAACCTTTCCAGCAGACGGATCTCCAGGCATTCTTTGAGTGCATCCATCTTCAGGTTTTCTTCATAGCCATAGTCGTATTTACCAGACAGTACTAACAGCACCGTAGACTTGTCTTCGGTACCTTTATAAACCGCCTTGGAAATCTGGCCTTCCGGTATATGAATACCCAGGTCTTTGGCCTCTTCTTTTCGGCCCTTTCCGGGCAGGGAGGCGATGTATTTTTCAAGCAAGGGCTTGATGGCTTCTTCATCAATACTACCTACAAACGTGAAGGTGAGCGCTGATGCATCTGCAAAGCGGTCTTTGTAGATCTCAAAAGCCCTGTCCAGGCTGATCTGGTCTATCTTTTCAATGCTCTGGGCAGTGCGGCGAACATTATAATTGCTCAATACGGCTTTGACCGTATCGCCAAATACCTCGTCAGGGCTGCTGCCTTTGTTGGCCAGGCTGGCTTTGGCTTTGGCAATCTGCCCTTTAAAAAGGGCGGTGTCTATACGTGGTTCTGTAAAGAAGCCATATACCAATTCCAGTGCGGTAGGGAGGTCTTGCGGGGTAGCACTGCCTTTAAACCCCTGGCTGCGTTCATAAATATATGGGCTTACGCTAACTTGCTTGCCGGTTAACAGCTTGCCTAGCTGCAGGGAGTTATAGTTTCCTATACCACCTGTTGCGACTACCCCGGCTGCGTTGACCGCGCTCTGGAAGTCAGCGTCGCTGTAAAGTGAGGTTCCGCCGTCAGCGAAGGCGTTAAAAACGATCTGGTTATTTTGAAAGTCGGTCTTTTTGAGTACCACCTTGATACCGTTGCTCAGGGTGAGGGTCGTGGTACCCAGCTTCGCATCTTTTTCTTCTTTTACGATCTTGCCGGGTACTGGTGCTGCTTTGAGCAAAGGCAGGTCGCTGACATTGTCTTTATAGGCTGTCAGGGTCTCTGCGTCGACGCCTTTTATCCAACCCAATACTTTGGCTTCGTCAGGCAGCGTGGCCTTGTCTTTTTCCGGTGCCTGCACAATGATGTCGCGGTCGGTCTCTTTAACGTATGTGCTGATCAGTTTATCAATTTCATCAAGCTTGATGCCGGGCAACAGGTTGTTGACCAATTCATTTTCTTTCTCGATACCCGGCGCTGCGTTATCGTTCAGGAAGTAGTCCAGGTATTCCTTGACGTATGACGATGACTGCACTTTGTCCTTTTCCTTGAGTGCAGCTTCCATGCTGCTGATATAGTTCTTTTTGGCACGGTCCAGTTCGGTCTGTGTAAAGCCGAATTGTTGGGCACGCCGCATTTCGCGCCAGACGGCTTTGAAGCCATTTTCTAACTCACCAGGTTTGGCCGTGACAGAGACACTGAACGCTTCTATTCCGCCCATAATACTGCTAATACCTGCACCACCATTGATGTAGGGCGGGTTTGACTGGCGTGCCAGCTCGGCGTAACGTCCTCCCATCATTTGGCCAAACAGACCGCGTACCAACGCATTTCGGTAGTCAGCGACCGATTTAAGATCTGTCGACTTGCGCTTAATGAGCACTTGTAGGGAGGTACTGCTTACTTCCGGGTCGGTGACCGCCAGAAATTGATTTTTGCCGCTCAACGGGACCTCATATTTGGTGCGCTGTTTTTCTTTGGCAGGATTTTTCAGATCAGAGAATTTGGCTTTGATAGCTTGCTCTATTTGGTCAACGTCAATATCGCCCACTACGATGAGCGCCTGCAGGTCTGGCCGGTACCAATCTTTATAAAAGCTACGGATCACTTCGGGTTTAAAATGCAAAAGCACATTATCTACGCCAATGGGCAAACGGGAGGCATACCTGGATTGGTTCAGCAACACCGGAAGGGTCTTTTCCTGAATACGTTCACCGGCACCTTTGCGCAAACGCTTTTCTTCCATGATCACTCCTCTTTCCTGATCAATCTCCGTGGTCTCCAGGGTAGCTTCTCCAGCCCAGTCGCGCATGATCTGGATACCATTTTTTAACAACTCCGGATTGTCACTAGGCAGTGGTAACTGATACACGGTTTCGTCAAAGCTGGTATACGCGTTGATATCTGCACCAAAACGAACTCCCGATTTCTGCAGGTAGTTGATCAGTTCGTTTTTGGGAAAATGAGTGGTGCCGTTAAAACTCATGTGTTCCATAAAGTGGGCCAGGCCGCGTTGTTCGTCGGTTTCAAGAACAGACCCCACTTTGTTGGCTAAGTACATGACCACCCGTTTTTCGGGCTCGGTATTTTTGCGGATATAATAGGTAAAGCCATTCGCCAGCTTGCCGGTGCGTACAGCCGGATCCAGCAGGAGGGTTTGGGCACTGCCCAGTAGCGGCAGCCCACAGGTCAAGGCCAATAGAAAAGCCAGGACCATAATTTTTAATTTTTTAAAAGTCATTATAATGATTAAGGTGTTAAGAAATTTGCTTACCCAAGGATGATGTCCAATATCCCCTCATTTTCGATGATCATCATCCCGTGCCTGTCGCTGCTGATGCCTTCCTGTACCCGGTAAGTATAGGTAGGCCGCTGGCCATCCATAACGGTAGGCATGTACCTGAACTGGATGTTGTCTGCGGTTTGCCCCAAAGCCTCCCCAACTTCTACAATATGCGTGGAGATGATGTATAGGCAATTATCATGTTCGGCAAATGCTGCTGTGACCGCCAATGTGGCATCGTAGGCGTCTTTGACATTGGTACCTTTAAACAGCTCGTCAAAAATAACTACCAGGTTTTTGCCTGAACTGACTTCCTCGGCTACTTTTTTTACCCGCAACACTTCGGCGTAGAAATGGCTATAACCCTGGCTAATGTCGTCAGGCACGTTGATACTGGTATATATGCCCTCTTTTACAGAGAATTCCATAGACTTGGCGGGCACAGGGAAACCCATGTGCGCCAGGTAAAGGTTGGTACCAAAGGTTTTCATGAAGGTTGACTTACCCGCCATGTTGGCTCCAGTCAGAAAAATGACGTTGTGGTCAGCATCCAGGTCTACATTGTTTGCCACGGCTTTAGGGATGCCCGGATGAAATCCTTCTTCGATGTGCAGGATGTTGGCATCTGCCGGATGGGCCTTAGCATAGCTAAAGCGCCGGTCGCGGGATACGGTACTGACGGCGGTATAGACATCCAGCGTATAGATAAGCTTCAGGATGGTTTCCATTTCGTCACGCATTACAGAGCGCAACAGGTGGTCTTGGCCGCTTGCTTTAAAGAAGCCAGCTTTTTGCCCAGAAGGGCTACTAAGTAATTGCCGTAACCGGGGCTGCGACAGGATCTTTGCTGCTTCCCGCAGTGGCCCTGAAAAGGGGCCCTGAGGGTCCTCTTTCAATAGGATAGACACATAGCGGTCCGTGGCTTTCAGCGTGCGTATACTTGCCTGCAGCCCTGCCTCCAACAGTTCTTGTTCTTCTTTCAGCCCCATGGCATGAAGGGCCTTGCGGCGCAGGGCTTGGCCGGCCGAGGCGACAGCCGTACCTCCTGCGGCACTGCTCAAATAGTTTTCTGTGGCTTCCAGGTCCTTACCGTCTATGATAAAGGGAGGGGCCTGGTGTTCAAAATAGGCCAGGATGGCACTCCGCTCATTGATCGCAGCGTCATCAGTGAGTGGATGCTGAAACAGCTGTTCCAATAACCGCTCACCTCCTGAGGTGCGTGTTTGGTTAAATAGGCTAAAGGCAGAGTTATTCCTGAATTTCCCGAGAATGTTCAGGTCGTCCAGGGTTTGTTTGTCAGTTACAAAGGGCATGGCTAATGGGTTTGGGTACTTGAAATCTTGCTTTGCTTTTTATGTTTCAGAATATCGATGATCTTTTCATTGTTGATGATGATCATGCCATGACGGTCTTCGGTGATTCCTTTCTCCAGCGTATAGGTATAGATGGGATGGTTGTTTTCCATGCGCGTGGGCAGGTATACAAACTGTATATTAGCACACTTCCCGGCCAGTACATCGCCGGCCTCTATGATGTGTGTGGAGATGACAAACATACTGTCCCGACGCCCGGCAAATGCTGCTGTTAATGCCACGGTGGCCTCATAGGCGTCTTTCACGTTGGTGCCGCGAAACAGCTCGTCAAACAACACAAAGATCTTTTTGCCCTGGGCCAGCGTTTCTGCCACTTTTTTTACCCGCAATACCTCGGCGTAGAAATGGCTGTAACCCATGCTGAGGTTGTCAGGCAGGTTGATGGTGCTAAACAGCCCGTCCATTACTGGAAAGGTCATTGCATTGGCTGCGATCGGAAAGCCGACATGGGCCAGGTATACCGCGATACCCAGTGATTTCATAAAGGTACTTTTGCCGGCCATGTTGGCCCCGGTCAGGAAGATGATATTGCTGTTGCCATCTGCCTGAAGGTTATTGCCGACGGCATGCTCCAGTAACGGATGATAAACCCCCTGCAATTCCAGGCGCTGCTCCGCGGAGGGCAACGCATTGGCAAATACAAATTTCTTGCTGCTGGCTACACCAGCTACGGACAGGTATACATCCAGGTTATAGGCATGATAAAGCAACTTGTGCAGTAAATCCTTATTTTTAAACCGCAGGAGCTGGTCATGGGCTGCCACCTGCTCATAGTTGGCTTTGCTTTTGGCCGACTCTTGCAGCACCAACTGAATATCCGGATGTTGCAATAAAGGATCTATAGCTGTGATTTCTTCCAGATAGGGATTGTCATTTGTGGGCTGTCCCTCCAAAAATTGCTGAAAGGCCCTGACGATGGAGATGACGGAAGAAACCCCTTTAGCGATCTGTTTGTATTCGGTGTCTGTACCCAGCAAACTATTGAACGTACGACCCAACTTGTTGTCGTCGTGTGAAAGTTTGCTGCGTTCATCATTGTTGCTGAGGTAGTGCGTAACAGCATCAAACCACTCTCCCTGAAAAGGAAAAGTGGTTTGATGCTGTTGAAAGTATTGTATGAGCCTGCTGCGGTGATTAATCGTGCCGGCATCTGACAGCGGATAGCGGAACAGCTGTTCCAGTTGCTCTGCCCCGCCCCGTGTATGCGTGCGGTTGAACAGGCTATATACCGAATCCTTTCCTTTTTTGCTGAAGATGCCCAGGTCATCCAACGTTTGCTTATCAATATAGAAACTCATTTTTACTTTTTCTCTGTACAAAGATAGTTTTTCTTTCTTTTTGAATAGCAATGTCCAGTAACATTTTTGATAATGCTGCCAAACAATGAAGATTTTTTATACATATTAAAATAACTTTTGCAGTAAGGCCTCCTTTCTTTGGGTTGAAACTTCTACTTCTGAACCATCAGAAAGTTCTAAAGTTCCCCCGTCACCTTTACGATACTTTATTACATAAGTTAAATTAATGATCATTGAACGACTGATACGGATAAAAAATTCATCGTCTAATAGGGTTTCAAATTCTTTCAGTGTTTTTGAAACCACTATTTTTTTACTGCCTGACAGTATAAACACGCTGTAATTGCTCATAGCTTCAACCCTGATAATTTGGGTCTTATCTACTATATATATGCCTTCGGCAGTAGTTAATGCTAACCTATTGCTATTAACCTTGACTTTTTTTATTGATTGGTAGTTAGCTTTCTCTGCTACCCGCTTCCTTAAACGGGTAATGGCGGTTTTCAATTCATCTTCATCAACAGGTTTAAGCAAATAATCTATCGCACTTAACCTGAGAGCCTCAAGGGTGTAAGTATTGTGTGCAGTAGTAAAAATTACTTCAAAATCAAAGCTGCCCAATCGCTCTAAAAACTGAAAGCCATTAATTCCGGGCATTTCAACATCCAAAAAAAGCACATCTGGTCTAAGTTCGACTATAGCATTTAATGCCTTGGCTGGCTGGTTAAAAATCCCAACAACTTGCAACTCATCTTCAAAAAATGCTAGCTTTTGGCTAAGCAGTTTACTCCCCTTAACCTCATCATCTAATATCGCTGCCTTTAACATTATATGTTTTTTAGTTAATTTTTGTTTAATTTATTCGTTTTCATTACTTCTTGCATTCGAGTACAATTTACAATATATTAGGCATATTCCACTAAACTATGTTTAGTTGTTACCAATTTTAGCTTCTGCTTTAGTTTATTGAAAGTTAAGTATGCCGAAGTAATGCGTTTCAATAGCATTTATACAAACTTATATACTTGTATGAAAGTATTTTTAAATAATGATTGTAGAATGTATTTAAATGCGTGAAAGGTATGATGAGATGAGTAAATACTTTAACGAACACGAACTTTTCCTGAAAATCGCTTTTCCAGGAAATTCATACTTTTAGTGGCAGAAAGCCCGTGAATAACAATGGATATTAGGATAGTAAAGCAGGTAATGGCCCAAATTTCCCTCGCTGCCGGAAATGCGGTTTCTTTGAGCGCAAATGCTAAATAGTATACCGACCCCACGCCGCGTATGCCAAAAAAAGAGATGCCCGCTTTTTCAATGCGGTGGAGGCTGGTTGCCTGGAGGCCAATAAGGCCTGTGATAGGCCGGATGGCAAATATAAACAGCAACGAAAACAGCATCATTTGCCAGGTAAGCGGTTGCAAAGCTCCCCCGGCTATGACCGATCCAAAGTATAGCAGGAAGACGGCGATAAGCATTTTTTCTATCTGCTCTGTAAAGGATGACAGGTATTGATGGTATTCGTGCTCTTTATTATAATGGCGTAAGGTGATGGCAAGGATAAATACACTTACAAAGCCGTAGCCATGAAATAGTTCACAGATGCCATAAACGATTAGGCACAGTGAAAATGCAACGAACCCGGCATTCAAACCGATAACGTCCTGCTGTTTTGAAAAACGGAACAACAGCCATCCTGACAGCCGGCCTGTTAAGAAACCAATAAGCAGGCCTGCCGCAAATTTATAAATTACATCGTAGAGAAACCAATGGAGCAGGCCTGCTGGATGGCTGGCGGTGCTGGTAATGGCAATAGCAATTGCCAACCAGACAAATGGGAATGCAAAGCCGTCATTCAGGCCCGATTCTGCCGTTAAGGCAAATTTAACGTTAAATTTGCGACCCGTATTGGGCGGGCCCACCTGGATATCGGCAGCAAGCACCGGATCTGTGGGGGCAAGCAACGATGCAAGCAGCAGGGCTGAAGGAAGGGCTAGTCCCAGAAAATAATAACCAAGCAAAAATGCCATGCCAATACTTAATATCATCGTAATGGATATTAGCCTGATGGGCAACTGCCAGGTTCGGAAGGAAAAGTGGCGGTCTATTTTAATACCCGAGCCCATAATGGAGATGATGACCAGTATTTCTGAAAAATGAAGCGTCAGGTTGTTATCTGTAAAAGGATCTATGAGCGGGACTGATTTTGGAAGCAAAAAGTAAAGCCCCACACCAATCAATGTATATATTATGGAATAGGATATGCCGGTTCTTTTTGTAAACACGGGCATCCAGGCCATTCCCAACATGGCAAAACCAATGATTAGGATGATTAGTAAATAGTGTTCCATGTGCTAAAAACATCCGCTTGTGTAAAAAGTTTGAAATAAGATCTTGTAATAGATTTAAAAAAATAGGCCGGATATTACTATCCGGCCATACATCTACCTATGAAAAACAGCCCTATGAGAGGGCGGTGCAAATATACGTCAAAACATTTATTTGAGCAAGTTTTAAAAGATTCTTGTTTTTGCCAGTAAATTATTTTCCGGATTTGAGATAGGATATGATATATGCGGCAGTCCGTTCAGAAGCGCCAGGACCACCTACCCTTACAGCCAGCTCTTCATACTGCTGCAACATGTTGATGCGATAGGTTTTGTCATTTAGTAACAGATCAATCTCATCGGCTATGGTATCTGTAGTGCATTCCTTCTGAATCAATTCTTTGACCACTGCTGTATCCATGATCAGATTTACGAGGGAAATGAAGCGGATTTTGATAAGCAGGCGTGCAATAGCGATGCTCATGGCATTTGCTTTGTACACTACCACCTGCGGTACATTTAGCAATGCGGTTTCAAGGGTGGCAGTGCCGCTGGCCACCACTGCGGCTGATGCGTGTTTGAGCAGGTCATAGGTGGCATTGAAAACGATAGGAATATGCTCTCCGCGCAGGTATTTCTGGTAATCTTTGGCGGTAAAATTTGGTGCTCCTGCAATGACGGTATGGTGACCGGGAAACATGCGCGCAAGGCGGGCCATTTCGGGCAACAATTTGCTGATTTCCATTTTTCGGCTGCCGGGAAGCAGGGCAAGGATGGGTTTACCTTCTAGCCCTTGTTCTTTCAAAAATTCAGGGTTATAGGTGTAACCGCTGACGGCATCCATTAACGGGTTGCCGACATAGTCTACCTGCATACCCCAGGTGTTGTAAAAATCTACTTCAAATGGTAGGATGCAAAACAGGTGATCTACGACCCTTTTGATACGGAGTACGCGCCGCTGGTTCCAGGCCCAAACTTTGGGAGAAATGTAATAAAAAACCGGTATGTGCTCATCTTTGGCAAAATCGGCCACACTGAGATTAAATCCTGGAAAATCAATCAGGATGAGGGCATGTGGTCGGTTGGCCAAGAGATCGTCCTTTACTTGTTTCAGGTTTCGAAAAATGGTCCTTAGATTGGCCACGACCTCCACAAACCCCATAAAAGCCATTTTTGAGGTGTGTAAAACGGCTTGTTCGCCGCTTTCCTGTTGCATTCGATCACCTCCTACAATACGGAAACGAGCCCTGTTATCTGCCTGCTTCAGGGCCCTGATCAGATTGGCGCCGTGCAGGTCGCCTGAGGTTTCGCCGGCAATCAGGTAGTAGTCCATAGTCCAAAATGTGTAAATAAGATAACCATAGCGCCAATAAAGGTGAGCAACATAACTCCCCTGGCAGGTTGCTCCTGTTGTCGCTGGTAAAAATAACGCAGCATTAATAGGTTAACTAGGGCGGCGATCGCGTAAAGAACAAAGGGCTTGGACAGATGCGCCCGAAAGATGGATGTAAGTACATAAGCAAGCACTGGAGCAATAGTACCTAACAGCAATCCTTTAATAAATGGAGGCATATGCATGTGTTTAACTTGTTTTTTCGCCCGTTAATGCACCCGCTTTGATTTCGTTAACCACTTCCGGATCAAGTAAGGTACTGGTATCTCCCAAATTGCTGGTGTCCCCTTCAGCAATCTTGCGCAGGATACGGCGCATGATCTTGCCTGAGCGTGTTTTGGGAAGGCCACTTACAAATTGGATTTTATCGGGTTTGGCAATGGCACCGATGATGCGGGCTACGGTCTTATTGATGTCCTGCCGCGCTAACTCAGTATCAATTTGGTGATGCTCACCAGATACTACAAAGGCATAGATACCCTGACCTTTGACCGGATGCGGGTAGCCTACAACGGCCGATTCTACCACGTCACTGTGCATATTAATGGCGTTTTCTACTTCAGCAGTGCCAATGCGGTGGCCTGATACGTTCAGCACGTCATCCACGCGACCGGTAATGCGGTAATAGCCGCTTTCATCCCGCAGACATCCGTCGCCAGTGAAATACAGGTTTTCATACGTGGAGAAGTACGTTTGCCGGCAGCGTTCATGGTCTCCCCAGGTGGTACGCAACATACCTGGCCACGGAAATTTGATACAAAGGTTGCCGCTTACGCCATTTCCGGTTATTTCAGCGCCCTGTTCATCAACTAAAATGGGTTGCACACCGGGAAGCGGCAGGAGGGCATAGCCTGGTTTTGTAGGCGTTACCCCGGCGATGGGTGAGATCAAAAATCCACCTGTCTCCGTTTGCCAATAGGTATCGACAATGGGGGCTTTCCCCTTGCCTATTTTCTCGTCAAACCAGTGCCAGGCTTCTTCATTGAGCGGTTCTCCAACTGAGCCTAGCTTAGTAATGCTACTTAGGTCTTTGCCTTCAACGTATTCATCGCCGGCTGCCATGAGCGACCGGATGGCGGTGGGAGCGGTATAGATAATGTTAACCCGGTGTTTGGCTACGATATCCCATAGCCTTCCGGAATCTGGCCAGCTGGGTACCCCTTCAAACATCAGAGAGGTGGCTCCCTGAGATAAGGGGCCATAGATGATGTAGGAATGCCCAGTGATCCAGCCGATGTCTGCTGTGCAAAAATAGACTTCCCCTGGTTGGTACTGAAACGCGTTGCTAAAGGTATAACCGGTATAGACCATGTACCCTCCGGTGGTGTGAACCACTCCCTTGGGCTTGCCGGTTGAACCGGAGGTATACAAGATAAACAGGGTGTCTTCGGCATCCATTTCTTCGGCCGGGTAGGCCGGGTTGCCTTGTGTTTCTACTTTTTTGATCTCGTCTTCCCACCAAACGTCTCTTCCTTTTAACATGGCGACGGGCGTGCGGGTACGTGTGAGTACGATAACCCGCTCTACCGACTTGCACTGTACCAGGGCATCGTCTACGATGTTTTTAAGATCAATGGTTTTAGTACCGCGAAATCCCCCATCGGCGGTAATGACCAACTTGCAGGTGGCATCGTTGATGCGGTCTGCGATAGATTGTGCCGAAAAGCCTCCGAATACAACGGAATGGATGGCACCAATGCGTGCACAGGCCAGTACAGCGATGGCCAGCTCCGGCACCATGGGTAGGTATAGGCACACGCGGTCACCCTTATGGATGCCGTTATTTTTCAATACGTTGGCAAACTGTTCTACTTTGCCCAGGAGTTGCTTGTAACTAAGTACCCGATAGGCTTCATTCGGGTCATTGGGTTCCCAGATGATGGCTGGCTTATCACCCAGGTTATAAATGTGCCGGTCCAGGCAGTTTTCGGTAATATTTACTTTGGCCCCTTCAAACCATTTAATGGCGGGTTCTTTAAAATTCCAGCTAAGTACGTTGTTCCACTTGCGACGCCAATAAAAGTTTTCTGCGATCCCTGCCCAAAACTCTTCGGGCTTATCAACACTGTGCTGATAGGTTTTCTGATAGTCTTCAAAGGTTTTATCCTGTAATTCCATGTTATATATTCTTTCGTTTAGTTTTCATCATATTCACCCTGAAGCGCATAAATGCCAAAAACCAGCAAACCGCCGGAAATGATGGGGGTGAGAATAAATGTATAAATAATGGCCGGTACAGTATCTTCCGGCTTCCCGCTGGCGAATTGCGGAATGGCTTGGCTAACCAATAAATAATAGCCTGCAGCGATCCCCGCCAATATCCACACAATGCCCATTGCTCTCTTTATCTTGTTCATAACGTTTTCTTTACTCCTGAAATTGCAGATCCTTATTTTTTATGTATAATAAGCCGATGATAAAACTTACTGAGGCAAGGATGATGGGGTACCACAGACCTTGCAGGTGGGGTTTATCAAAAGAAATGGATTGCCCGGCGATTACGGCGACCTGATTGGCGGTTTGGGCTTTGGTTACCAGGTAAGTGGCAATGGCTGGCAACAGACCGCCGAAAATACCATTGCCAATGTGGTAGGGTAATGACATGGAGGTATACCTGATCTTGACAGGAAACATTTCCACAAGAAATGCGGCAATGGGCCCGTAAACCATGGTAACAAACAAGACCAATAAAAAGGCTAACACAATGATCTTACCGATATCCGGTAAGGCTAGCTGGACGGTATCTGTTAAAGCTAGGGCCTGCTGCGCCCGGCTTTGTTGACATATTTGGAAGATTTGATCAAAAATAGGCCGGTAAAAAACAATGGCCAGCAGCATACCAGCTAGCATAACGGGTTTACGGCCAATCTTGTCAGAAAGCCATCCAAATACTACAAAAAAGCCGGTGCCTGCAAGCAATGCGGCACCAATGATGTAGTTTGTTTGGTCAAAATCAACTTTACAGACGCTCTGGAGGTATGATAACGCATAAAACTGGCCGGTATACCAAACCACACCTTGCCCCATGGCAGCCCCAAAAAGTGCCAACAATACAAATTTGAAATTATATTTTTTGCCAAACGATTCTTTTAGCGGATTACTACTGGTGGTTCCTGCGGCTTTGGCTTTTTTAAATAAGGGCGATTCGTCCATGTTTCTGCGTATAAAGTAAGATACGATGACCATAATGGATGATAATAGAAAAGGTACGCGCCACCCCCATTCGCCAAAGGCTTCAGGACTCATGGATTTTTTGGTGACCATGATGACGATTAGCGATATGAACAGCCCAAAGGTAGCCGTTGTTTGGATCCATGAAGTGCGTAAGCCACGCTTATTGGGTTCTGAATATTCAGCAACATAGGTGGCTGCCCCGCCATATTCACCGCCTAAGGCCAGGCCTTGCAGCAGGCGTAATATCAGCACCAGTAACGGTGCAAAGAAACCGATGGTTTGGTAACCAGGAATGAGGCCAATGGCAAAAGTAGATAACCCCATTATCAAAAGCGTCACCATAAATGTATATTTTCTCCCGATCATGTCACCCAATCGCCCAAAAAACAAAGCTCCAAATGGCCTTACCACAAAGCCGGCTGCAAAGGTGGCCAAGGTAGATAAGAATGCGGCCGTGGGATTATCTGCCGGGAAAAATTTGGTAGAGATAATAATGGCTAAACTGCCGAAGATATAAAAATCATACCATTCAATGAGTGTGCCTAAGGAAGATGCCCCGATCACCTTCCATAAGGTCTTTTTGTCAACCACCGGGGTTGAAGCAGGATCATGCTGCATAGATTCTATAATTTTTGTGTTTATAAATTGTTTTTGAGACTCAATTGAGCGACTAAAACTAAAAATAATCTTCGAAATTGTGAAAATAAAACTGGAAATATTAGTAAGAAAGCACTTATTTTATTCATTTCAGCCAAAAATTTAAATTTATAAACCTTTTGATTGCGGTGTGTGTATGTACTGTTTTGGGGCTCAAAATTCTGTTCAATAAAATTTGAGCAATTATAATAGCATGATTTTTGGGAAAACCATATTTAGGATGGATATTTGTAGGCAAATAGCTGAATCGGAATTTAACAAAGAAAACTACGTATTCACTTGAAAAAAGCGGGCAGGATTGCATTAAAAACTTTTCTTTGGATAATCGGAAGCGTTATCGGACTCTTTATTGTGGTGGTCATTCTCATCCGGATTCCGGCTGTTCAGCAATTTGTTGTCCATGAAATAACCGGGTACCTGGAAAATAAGATTAAAACGCCTGTACGGATTGCGCATGTGACCATTGATTTCCCCAAGATGTTGGTGCTACAGGGCGTTTATTTTGAGGACCAGCAAAAGGACACCTTATTGTTAGGCGAACAGATAAAGGTAAACATTAACATGCTGAAACTGCTTAAGAGCCAGGTAGAGATCAGCGATATTGAGCTTAAAGGAATTACTACCCACATCAGCCGCAGGTTACCTGACAGTGCTTTTAACTTTGATTACATCATAAACGCATTTGTTAGTGGGGAAAAAGAACCTTCAAAACCGGATACGGCAGCAACACCAATGTCATTTGCCCTGGGAAACATCAATTTGGATAGCGTAAGATTCTCCTATAATGATGATGTGGTGGGCATCCATGTGGTGGGTAACCTGCAGCATTTGGATACGTATATCGATACGTTTGATCTGGACAAAATGCGCTTTGGTTTCCCAAAAATAAACATCAACGGTTTTAAGGGTAACGTTAACCAATGGGCAGTGGCCGTTGCGGCCAAAACAGCCACACCCGATACTTCGGCGCTACCCGACATTGGGCTGAAAGACATTAACCTGCAGCACATCGATTTTGGGTATGTGAATGAGTCCCTGGCCCTGAATACCCATTTTAAGGTTACCAAGCTGGTTGGAGAAGTCAATAAGTTTGACCTGAACGGCGAATTGGTGGATATTAAAAGTGTGGAACTGGCAGGTTCAGACTCGCGGGTGGCCTTTGGGCAGATTATTAAGTCGGACACCAGTAAGAGTTCGGGTGAGCCGGTCAACTGGAAAGTGAAGGCTGGAACTATCCAAGTATCCGGTACTGACTTTGTGTATGAGGATGCTAACCAGCCCATCTTAAAAAAAGGGGTTGACTATTTCCATATGGGCATAAACCTGAAGAACGCCCGCATGGAAAGCTTATATTATTCGGCTGATTCCATTTGCGGCAGCCTAAAGAATCTGAGCGCAAAGGAGAAAAGTGGCTTTGTGTTGAATAGGCTGGAGTCTGATTTTATTTATACCAACCACGGCGCCATTTTGAACCGGTTGTATGCTGAAACGCCGCATACTTTGATCCGAAATTATATGAAGGTTAATTATCCTTCAATCGATCGTATTATAGAGCATCCGGAAGATATTGTGATCAATGCGACCATTAAAGAGAGTAAGCTTGGTATGCAGGATGTGTTTATGCTGGTGCCAAGCTTGGATACCATGAAGGTTATGCAGCCGCTATTGACCCGCACCTTTGCGATAGATGGCATTATTAATGGCCGGGTGGATGACCTTGACATCCCGAAATTGACAGTTAGTACAGGAGTAAATACTTTTTTAAATGCCCGGGCACATATTAAGGGTTTGCCAGATACCAACGTAAACCATTTATTTATGGACCTGAACTTGGCGGAATTCAGGACGGGTAAGCGGGATATAGATAGCCTGGTGGCTAAAAGCCTTATGCCTGATAGCATTGAAATTCCTGCCCAAGTGGCACTAAAGGGCACCTTTAATGGGGGCATAAACCAGTTTAAAACCAATATGCACTTGCTGTCATCCATGGGGGCTGCCGATGTAAATGCGACTTACGCGGCAGGTAGGGATACGACATATGATGCTACGGTATCGATCCGGAATATTGATGTGGGCCACTTTTTGAAAATGGACTCTACCCTGGGTAAGTTTTCTTTTGCTGGCCATGTGAAAGGCAGCAGCCTGGATCCGGCCAAAGCGGTGGCGGTGGCTAAGGCACAACTGATCAGCGGACAGTTAATGGGCTATACCTATAGCAATGTGCTGGTGGATGTGCAGGCCAGTGGTGGCCAAATAACAGCCAAGGCCAGCAGCGAAGACCCTAATATCAGTTTTAAGCTAAACGCCGAGGCCAATTTGGCAGGCACCAACCCTACCCTGAAGCTTGATCTGATGGCTGACACCATTAAATTAAAGGAGCTTAAGCTAACTCCGGATGATATACGCTACCATGGGCAACTGGTGGCTGATTTTAGTTCCGCTAATCCGGATCATTTGAACGGCATGTTGCGCGTATTGAACTCGTCTATTTTTTATAACAATGCTCACTATGCTTTAGACACCTTACGGTTGACTGCCGAAGCCAAAGACAGCACTCAACGTCTGATTTTTGATTCGGAGTTTTTGAGGGCTCAAATGATCGGTAAATACCAACTGACTGCCTTGCCATTGGCCTTTCAGGATGTGATCAAAACCTATTACAGCCCCGATACTACCCATACTGGCCCTGTCCTGAAATATGCGCCGCAGCAGTTTGAGTTCAGCGCTGAGCTGATTAGGTCAAAAACGATACAACGGTTGTTGCCCGGGTTGTCCGAAATGCAAAAAGTTACGCTGGATGGAAACTTTGAAAGTACCGAAAAATCGATCAACGCTAAACTACTGGCGCCAAAGATCGTTTATGGGGGTACCATTATAAACGATGTGGGTTTTGATATTAATACGGCTGATAGTGTATTGTATTATTCGGCGGTTATTAATAAAATGGCGATCAGTAACCTGGAGCTTAATAACACGTTGCTTAGTGGGACGGCACATGATAACCTGGTTGATATAGGCCTTTGGATAAAGGATAAGCAGGACAAAGAACAATATCACCTAGGTTCTACGTTGCAATTTTTCCCTACTTATTTTAAATTTGGCCTGCGTCCCGATGGTCTTATTTTAAATTACGACCAATGGGAGGTTAATAAGGGAAATGCGATTGGATATGGCAAAAAAGGTATTCTAACACATGCATTTTACCTGAAACATGATAATCAGGAGTTGTCAATTACTTCTCAAGATTCGGTATTCAATGCCCCCATTAAGCTTACTTTTAAAGATTTTAGAATTGAAACTTTTACGAAGATCATTGAGAGTGACAACCTGAAAATAGGTGGTGGCATTAACGGAGATGCGATTGTATCACGGTTGGATACCGCACCGGTATTTACCTCTGATATCAACATCCACAATTTTTATTTTGGTACCGATACCATTGGTGATATCGGTTTAAAGGTAGATGATGCCCGTGAAAATACTTATGCAGCGGATGTAAGCATTACAGGTAAAGGTAACAATGCCAGGCTCACAGGAGATTATTACAGCCCTCCCGGCAGTAAGGCCACGTTTAACTTTGATTTTGATGTTAAAAACCTGAACATGTCAACGGTGGAAGCATTTAGTTTGGGATACTTGAGAAGAAGTTCGGGAGGTATACACGGTTTACTTAAGTTAACAGGCGATGTGGATGCTCCCCGTATAAATGGAGATCTCAACTTTGACAAGGTAAACATGAATGTGGCCATGCTGAATGCCACTATGCGCATTGACCAGCAGAAAATAACTTTTGATGATACGGGTTTAAATTTTAACCGGTTTACGTTGACAGATAGTGTGGGCAGCCGGGCTTTATTAAATGGTTCTATTGCCACTACTACCTACACCGACTTTGATTTTGACCTGACTTTACGGGCTAACAATTTTCAGGTGGTAAATTCAACTAAAAAAGATAATAACCTGTTTTATGGTAAGCTTTTCCTGAATAGCAATTTGCGGGTAAAGGGGGATATGCACCACCCTGTGGTGGATGGAAGCTTAAAGGTTAATGATAAAACGGATTTTGCATTTATTATACCCGATGATAATCCGGGTATGGTAGAGCGTGAAGGAATTGTACGTTTTGTAGACAGGAGCGACACAAGCCATTATGATGCTTATGCCAAATTGGATTCGCTGAAACAAACGGAAATTATTGGATTGGACCTTTCAGTGAACCTGGAGATTGATAAAAATGCTGCTTTTACAATTGTGGTAGACCAAGGCACCGGCGATGCCCTGTATGTTAAAGGGTCTGCCCAGCTTACTGCGGGCATGGATCCCAGTGGAGCCATCACCATGTCTGGCGTTTATGAAGTGGAACAAGGGAATTATAACTTTTCGTTCAACCTGATCAAGAAAAAATTTAATTTTAAAAAAGGCAGTACGATTACTTGGGCAGGGGATCCATTTTCAGCCCAGCTGGATATAACAGCGCTGTATAACATCCAGACTACACCTATTGACCTGGTCCAAAATCAGGTGGGCAATAATAGTAGTGTATTTAAGCAGCGTATTCCATTTGTGGTAGACCTGAACATCCGGGGCGAAATGATGAAACCAGAACTTTCATTCGATATTGAGCTAAATTCTGACAATGCCAGTGTTTCGCAGGATGTATCAAGCACAGTAGATACAAAACTCACACAACTGCGGCAGGATCCTTCCGAAATGAACAAGCAAGTATTTGCCTTGATTGTTTTAGGACGCTTTATTGCTGAAAATCCGTTTGCCAGTTCGGCTGGAGGTGGTGGTGCAGAGTCTATGGCTCGAGGCCAGTTAAGCCAATTTTTGAGCGACCAGCTCAACAGGCTGGCAGCTGACCTGATTGCCGGCGTACAACTAAATTTTGACCTGCAGAGCACCGATGATTACACGACGGGTTCTCAGCAAAATCGTACAGACCTGAATGTAGGGGTTTCTAAAACCTTATTGGATGACCGGCTGAAAGTGACGGTGGGTTCTAACTTTGAGTTGGAGGGCCCTACCCGTCCGGGTGCCCAAACAACTAACATTGCTGGAGATATTTCCGTGGAATATCAGCTGTCAAGAGATGGACGGTATGTGATGAGAGCTTATCGGAAAAACCAATATCAGGTTACGCTTCAAGGACAATTTGTAGAAACTGGCATAGGCTTTATTATTAATATGGACTATGACGTCTTTAAAGAATTATTCATGAATGCCAGTAAACGGCAGGAAAGAGATCGCCAACGCCAATTAGACAGGGAAAGATTGCGGGATAGTATACGCACAGATAGCGCCAAGGGAGGGATGATAAAATGAAGAAACGGATCTATGTGTGCCTCCTAGCACTGTTCACAGTAGGTTGCAGCAATGTGAAATACCTGCCTAAAGGAGAAAGCCTTTATGTGAAAGGTGAAGTAAAGTTGGAATCAGACAGCATTCCTAAACAATACCGCGCGCCACTGATCGAAAATCTGCAGGGTATGTTAAGGCCCAGGCCCAACAAAAAGTTTTTGGGTATGCGCCTTAAATTAGCCATCTATAACCGGGCTGGTCATCCAAAAAGTGAAAAAGGGATAAAAGGATGGCTTAAGTATAAGGTTGGGGAGCCACCTGTGTTGCTGAGCGAAGTTAATAGGTCTTATAACGAAACTTTGCTACGCAACAGGCTGGAAAATATCGGTTTCTTTGATGCGGAAGTGAGTTCTGATACTGTCGTTAAAAACAGGAAGGCGACCATTACCTTCTCAACCAAACCTAACCGCATTCACCGGATGACAGAGGTAAGTTTCAATACGGATAGCAGTGAACTGGGGAAAGCGATTAAAGCTACTGAAAGCAGTTCCTTACTGGTGGTGGGGAAGCCGTTTAACCTGGACAGAATCATATCTGAACGGGAACGTATTGACAATGTTCTTAAGAATAAAGGTTTTTACTATTTTAGCCCGGAATATCTGGAGGTAGTTAGTGACAGTACCATTGGAAATCACGCAGTGAGTGCCGAGGTGGCCGTTAAAACAACAACGCCGGCTCTTGCACTGAAACCTTACATCATTAATAATATATACATCTATCCAAACTATACTTTGAGCCAGGGTTCTTACCAAACTAATGACCATAAAGAGGAATTTAATGAATATAGGGGCTATTTCTTTTCCGATCCTGACCGTACATTCCGCAAGTCTGTGCTGGCCCGCAGTATGTTCTTAAGAAAAGGTGATCTATATAACCGTGAACGGCAAACACTGGCCATTAACCACCTCACTGGCCTGGGGGCATTTAAATTTGTTAAAAATAATTTTGTGCTGACTGATTCAGGCAAAACCAACAAGTTGGATGTTTATTATTATCTGACGCCGGCTCCTAAAAAAGCCATCCGTGTGGAAGTGCTGGGCAAAACGGCTTCGGTGTACAATGGCTCGGAACTGAATGTGAGCTGGCGTAACCGGAGTATTTTTAATGGGGCCGAGATGTTGCGTATATCACTCTATGGTGGCTTTGAAACGCAAACAGGAGGCAACGTAAACCTCAACTCAAGCTATCACCGTTACGGAACAGAAGTAAGCTTGTCATTCCCCAGGCTCATCACGCCTTTTAGCTGGAGTCCTTCCCGGCGGTATGTGCCGCATACCACCATCACGACGGGGTATGAGTACCTGAATAGGGTCAATTCTTATAGCCTAAACTCCATGCGGTTTGCATTTGGCTACAATTGGAAGGAAAATGAACAAAAAGAGCATACGCTAAACCCCTTGGAAATTGGCTATGTGCAGCCCCGTAATGTTACCGAATCTTATTTGGCGCAGGTTGACACGATCCCTACCCTTCAGCATGCCATTGACAAGCAATTCACGTTTGGACCCACCTATAATTTTACGTATACCAATACGATGGAGGAAGGACGCACTAATACGCAGTATTTTAAAGGAGGCATTGACCTTTCGGGAAATATTTACGGGTTGATAAAAGGTGCCAATTACAATAAGGGCAAGGTATATCAGCTTTTTAACGCAGATTTCTCGCAGTATATCAAAATAGAGGGTGACCTGCGAAACTATACCAAATTGGGCACGAACTCCGAGGTAGCTGTCAGGGCCATGATTGGTTATGGCTACTCTTATGGCAATTCGGTCATGTTACCCTATGTGAAGCAGTATTTTGCCGGGGGGCCCAATAGTTTACGGTCTTTCAGGGCCAGGGCTATCGGGCCGGGGTCCTATGAGCCACCTAAATATGGGGTGGATAACTTTGTGCCTGACCAAACGGGAGATATTAAAATTGAACTGAATGCGGAGTATAGGGCCGGTCTCTATGGCTTTGTTAAATGGGCGGCCTTTATCGATGCCGGCAATATTTGGTTGCAACACGCTGACCCGGATAAACCGGGGGCCAACTTTAGTAAAAATTTCTTAAAAGAATTGGCCGTGGGCGCCGGGTTGGGTTTACGTTTTGACTTTTCTTACCTGGTGTTGCGTACGGACTTTGCGTTTCCGTTACGCATTCCTTACCTGCCAGAAAATGAACGGTGGGTGATCAATAAGATTGATTTTGGCAGCTCGGGGTGGCGGAGCGACAATTTGATATTTAATCTGGCTATTGGATACCCATTCTAGTAGGTTAATTTTCAAATTTAAATTACTAACTTAGCCAGATGAAGATTACTGTAGTTGGTGCTGGCGCCGTTGGTGCAACCACCGCCGATAATATCGTTAGGAAAGAGCTGGCTGAAGAGATTATCCTGCTGGATATTAAAGAAGGTTTTGCGGAAGGTAAAGCCCAGGACATTTCACAAACAGCCGCACTTTTGGGCTTTGACAGTAAAATTACTGGGATTACCAATGATTATAGCGCAACGGCGGGTACATCGGTAGCGGTGATCACGTCAGGTTTGCCACGCAAGCCGGGAATGACGCGTGAGGAATTGATAGGTACGAATGCTGGCATTGTACGCGCCGTGGCCGAAAATTTATTGAAATATTCTCCGAATGTGATCATTGTAGTGGTTTCCAACCCCATGGATACCATGACATACCTGACGTTAAAAGCTACAGGCCTGCCTAAAAACCGGATCATCGGAATGGGCGGAACACTCGATTCTGCTCGTTTTAAATACCAATTAAGCCAACGGCTGGGCGCTTCATCTGCCGATCTGAATGCTATTGTAATAGGTGGGCACGGCGACACGACCATGATACCGCTCATTAAGCACGCCACCTGGAACAGCCTTCCGGTTACCGAATTTTTATCGGCGGGTGAACAGCAACAGATCGTGGCAGATACGATGGTGGGTGGCGCTACGCTTACCAAGTTAATCGGGACATCGGCCTGGTATGCGCCTGGGGCATCTAGCGCAGCGGTCGTTGAAAGCATCATCCGCGACCAGAAAAAACTTTTCACAGCATCTGTTTACCTGGAAGGTGAATATGGACAGCAAGACATCACCCTGGGGGTACCAGTGGTATTGGGGAAGGACGGCATAGAGAAAATACTGCCACTGAACCTAGATACTGAAGAAGAGGCTGCCTTTGCCAAAAGTGCCGAAGCGGTGCGCGCAATGAACAATGTGTTATACGAAACGGGCGTATTGTAAGGAATGATCGTCATTCCCCTGATAATGCTGAACCTGGACGGCGATGGTTTCCATTTGTTGTTGGAAGTTGCCGTATTTGGGAAAAAGTTTAAAGCCGTATTGGATACGGGAGCTTCCAAATCTGTTTTTGACAAACATACCATAGAAACCCACTTTAATCCGGATGAGCTCAAGGCTACAGACCGGGTGTCTTCGGGTTTAGGAACTACCAATATGCAGAGTTTTGTATTAAAGATTCCCGATCTTCAAATAGGCGATCTGCATCTCCAAGATTGGGAAATAGCAGTGCTGGATCTTTCCAGCATTAATTATACCTACGAAAAAATGTCATTGGAACCGGTGCTCGGTGTGGTCGGAGGAGATATTTTAACAGAATACGGTGGAATTATAAATTATCGGGATCATACGCTTTCGTTAGAAAAGCTTAAATAGCTGGGAGCAGAGGACTACTCCCAGCTTTTATTTGCCTTGACTTCTGATTTAAATATCTATTTTAGCGTATTTAGCATTGCGCTCGATAAATTCTCTCCGTGGGGCTACTTCATCACCCATTAACATGGAAAAGATGTGATCGCATTCTGCGGCATTTTCAATAGTTACTTGTCTTAGGGTACGGGTATCGGGATTCATGGTTGTGTCCCACAACTGCTCAGCATTCATTTCACCAAGCCCTTTATACCGTTGTACATGTACGCTGTCTTCCTTTCCGGTACCTTTGAGCCGCTGGATGGCACTATCGCGTTGTGTATCATTCCACGCATACTCAGATTCCTTGCCTTTTTTGACCAGGTACAGCGGTGGGGTTGCAATATAAACGCAGCCTTTTTCGATCAATTCTTTCATATAGCGGAAATAGAATGTAAGGATCAAGGTGGTAATGTGCGAGCCGTCTACGTCGGCATCGGTCATGATGATGACGCGGTGATAGCGCAGTTTATCCAAATTTAATGCCTTATTGTCGTCTTCGGTACCGATGCTGACGCCAAGTGCTGTAAACATGTTTTTTATTTCCTCATTCTCGTAGATCTTGTGCTCCATGGCTTTTTCTACGTTCAGAATCTTTCCGCGCAGGGGAAGGATGGCCTGAAACTCGCGATTACGGCCTTGTTTGGCGGTACCACCGGCTGAGTCACCTTCCACCAGGTATATTTCACATTGGGCAGGGTCGTTATTGGCACAGTCGGCCAGTTTACCTGGTAATCCGCTACCGCCCATCACGTTTTTCCGCTGAACCATATCGCGGGCTTTTCGGGCTGCGGCACGGGCTTGTGCGGCAATGATCACCTTTTGTACGATAGTTTTAGCTTCTTTCGGATTTTCTTCCAGGTAAATACCCAGAATCTCCCCTACCGCCATATCCACAGCACCCATCACATCGTTGTTACCCAGCTTGGTTTTGGTTTGCCCTTCAAATTGGGGTTCCTGTACTTTAACCGATATCACAGCTGTGAGGCCTTCCCGGAAGTCATCCCCCGTAATTTCCACTTTCAGGTTTTTTAGCAATCCTGATTTATCGGCATATGATTTTAAGGTTCGTGTCAGCCCACGGCGGAAACCGGCTACGTGTGTACCCCCTTCTATCGTATTGATGTTATTAACATAGGAATGCACATTCTCCGAATACGTTTCATTATACTGAAGGGCCAACTCTACAGGGATGCCTTGTTTAATGCCTTCTACATAGATCGGCTCAGGAATGAGCGGTTGCCGGGTACCATCCAAATATTTTACAAATTCGCTAAGGCCTCCTTGTGACAAGAATTCTTCTTGGCGAAAAGACCCGTCTTCAAGTGTATCACGTTCATCTGTCAGACTCAACCGGATGCCTTTATTAAGATAGGCAAGTTCGCGCAGGCGACTGGCCAGTGTATCGTAATTGTATACCGTGGTTAGGGTAAATATTTCTGAATCGGGTGTAAAGGTTACTTTCGTTCCTGTACGGTCACTTTCGCCAATGACTTTGACCTCATAGAGGGGCTTGCCCCGTTCATACTCTTGTTTAAAAATTTTGCCTTCCCGGCATACCTCTGCTACTAGCAGGGTAGACAGGGCGTTCACGCAGGAAACACCCACCCCATGCAAACCACCGGATACTTTGTACGTATCCTTATCAAACTTACCACCGGCGTGGAGCATGGTCATAACCATTTCCAGTGCCGATTTACCTTCTTTTTTATTAATACCGGTAGGAATACCCCGGCCATTATCTTCCACTTCGATTGAATTGTCTTTGTGGATGATCACATTTATATCAGTACAGTAACCAGCCAACGCTTCGTCAATGGAATTATCAACCACTTCGTAAACCAAATGGTGAAGGCCTTTGACTCCAACATCGCCGATATACATGGATGGACGCTTACGAACAGCCTCCAAACCCTCTAAAACCTGAATATTGTCTGCGGAATAGTTTGACTTATTGTTCTTTTCTTCGCTCATAAATCTTTTAGATACAAGAGTCCAAAAATACATAAAAATAACGATATAGACAAACTTTGAAGGCCTTGCGTGTGTAATTAAAAATTTTATAGTAGGTTTGCGGTTAATTAAGAAATTTGAGAAAAATGAATAAATTATTTGTATCTGTCATAAGTTTAGGATTTGCAGGTTTACTGGGATCGATCCTGTTTTCCTGCCAGGGTAAACCGGGTGCTAGTACACAATTGGCAACAAACGATAGCAATAAAACTGTTAATGGAAACCTTGGGATTGTCTATGTAAATTCAGACACGTTGCTTAGTAAATATGAGCTTTTTAAGGAAGCCCGGGCTAAAATGGAAGAAAAAGCCAAACAGGCACAGGTTGAGCTTCAGGCTAAAGGGACTGCTTT
The DNA here is from genome assembly GCA_900109895.1 of bacterium A37T11. Taxonomy (GTDB): domain Bacteria; phylum Bacteroidota; class Bacteroidia; order Sphingobacteriales; family Sphingobacteriaceae; genus A37T11. The sequence goes on along the minus strand of FOBR01000011.1, from coordinate 144,501 downwards.
TCAAAGGGAGGTGGCCGATTATCAAAAAAATGCGCCAACGATGAGTGCCGAACAACGGCAAACGACGGAAGAAAGGCTGGCCAGAAAACAAAACGAGCTTTCGCAACATAACCAGAATGCCAGCGCATCCCTGCAGCAGGATGAAGCTGAAGAAAATCAGAAATTGTACACGAAAGTTAGTGAATATCTAAAAAAATATTCCAAAGAGAAGGGCTATAAATACGTGCTCACCTATTCAGCAACCAATCCTGCACTATTGTACGCCGACCAGAGCCTGGAAATCACCACAGAAGTTGTGAAGGGCCTGAATGAGGAATACAAACAGGAAAAGAAATAATCCTACTTAATAAATTAAGGATGATGAATAATGAATGATGAATATTTTTTTATATTCATCATTCATCATCCCCAATACATCATTTAATATCACTACTTATTATTCTAATATCACTTCTCATTCAGAATAGTGATTTCTACCCGCCGGTTCTTTTGCCTACCTTCTTTAGTTTTGTTGCTTGCTACCGGCTTTTCCATTCCATAACCTTTTGTACTGATCAAATCGCCATTCATACCGAGCTGCATGGCATAGGCCTTGACTGAATTTGCCCGTTTATCAGAAAGCCATAAGTTGTATTCGGCTTCTCCGGTAGCATCGGTATGTCCATCCACCTGTATAGCGGCACCGGGGTGCTGTTTCAGCAATTTTACCAGTTTAGCAATTTCGGTTTTGGCATTGTCTGTCAAATAAGAGGAATTGAGTGGAAAAAGCACATCCGAATCAAAAGTGACCACAATACCTTTATCGGTTCTGGACACATTGGAAAAATCATGCTTAGCTTCTGCTAAACCGTCATCTACCGTTTTATCAACCGTTACTTCTGCTCCATCGTTTACCAGCAATTTTTTGCTTTTACATGAAAACGATGTTGCGGAAACTATACCAGCTAGTGCTATTAATGTAATTTTATTCATTAGTTTTTTCTTTGTGCTAAATTTAATTGTCGTAAAAGTAGGAAAAGAACAGGCATCTGCAAAATTAGTTTGGCAAAGCTATATTTACTAACTTGCCCCGATTTTTTTAATAGATTCCTGTATGCCTGAAAATATGACGATCAATGTAAGTTCTGAAATAGCTACCCTTAGACGGGTATTAGTTCATAGCCCTGACAGCGGTTTGGGCAAAGTAATTCCTTCCAAAGCGCAGGATTGGTTGTTTGAAGACATTGTGCACCTGGATTCCATCCGCCGACTGGAGTATGATTTTTATACCAAGCTGTTGCTCTATTTTCTGGATCCGGATAAAATAAAAGGCAAGCTTGCTGAAGTGGATGCCACTGCTGCAGGCCGCAGCTTTTATAAACCAGGCGATGCGGCATTTTATGCTTCGGATAAGGTAGTGGAACTGCAGTGGCTGCTAGCTCACATCTTGGAAGACGAGGTTATTAAGAGTCAGTTGGTGGCGTCTGTATGTGCCATAGAGACCTGCACTTTTGCCACCCAGCAGGAATTGATGGTGCATAAACCAATCGAGCTGGCCAAAGTTTTTTTTAGCGGCACCACGCGCGACCATCGCATGTTGTTCCCGCCGGTACCTAATTTTATTTTTACCAGAGACATTGGAATTGTCATCAACCAGTTTATCCTGCTCAACAAGCCGGCAAAGCTGGCCCGCAAAAGGGAGGCCTTGCTGGTTAAGTATATTTTTCGTTACCATCCCCTCTTTGCAGACTACCGGGATAACATTATTGAGCTCACGGATACTCCGCACCATTTTTTGCTACCCAAATCAGACCAGCACAAGGTGACCTTAGAAGGTGGGGACGTTATGGTGATCAGCCCCGATCATTTGCTGCTGGGTATCAGCGAGCGGACCAGTTGGGAGGCTGCCCACCAGGTTGTACACACGTTGTTTGATAAAAAGGTGGTCCGCAAGATTACCCTGATAAATATCCCTGCTAAGCGCGACTATATGCATATCGACACCATTTTTACGCAGGTGAAAAAAAATGTCTGGATCATGCTGGGCGATTTTTCAAACGATACCTTAAATGGCTTGCAGGAAGATGTGATTTCTACAGCTTTCAACCGGGGCCAAAAAAAGGAAGAACAGTTAAAGATTGTCCAATTTAACCGTGACCAGCCGGATGTACCAGCCTACTTTGCAAGTTTGGAAGACTTGCTGAGGGATGTGAGTGTACATGATCTGGGGGCAGACCCTGGTGATGTCCGAATTATACTTTCGGCCAATGGCGAATTTCCGTACGATGCCCGTGAACAGTGGACAGACAGCTGCAATTTACTGGCGCTAAAAGAAGGGGTGGTACTTGGTTATGACCGCAACGACCGGACTACGGAAGCGTTCAGGGAGGCTGGATTTGCGATTGTAAGGGCCACTGACCTCATTGAGCAAATGGAAAATGGGGAAGCCAACGCCGAGACGATTAGTGATACCCTCATCCTGATGCCTTCGGCTGAGTTGTCGCGAGCCAGGGGAGGATTTCACTGCATGAGTATGCCGCTTTTGAGAAATTAGATGTGAGATATAAGCTATGACTATATTAATGGTGAGGCCGGTGAGGTTTGGCTATAATCCTGAGACAGCTGTGAACAATGCGTTTCAGCAAAAAAGTCCGCAATTTGATGTACAGACCAAAGCACTGGCTGAATTTGATTCTTTTGTCGAAATCTTGCGCAAAGCAGACGTGGATGTGCTGGTGGTGGAAGATACGCCGGAGCCTCATACGCCAGACAGTATTTTTCCAAATAATTGGGTTTCTTTTCACGGGGACGGGACCGTCATTTTATACCCTATGTTTGCGCTGAACCGCCGGGCAGAACGCCAAAAAAATGTTTTGCGAATTATTAAGGATGAATTTGATTATGAATGGACGGATGACCTGACTGGGATGGAACTCACCGATCAATTTCTGGAAGGGACAGGCAGTTTGGTGCTTGACCGAAAACAGAAGGTTGCCTACGTCTGCATTTCCCCGCGGACTGACGAAGAACTGGCCCTGCTGTGGTGCAACAAACAACAATACACCCCTTGTCTATTTGATGCGGTAGATGAACACAATGAACCTATTTACCATACGAATGTGATGATGTGTATAGCCGATGAATATGCCGTGGTTTGTTTGGAATGTATTCCGGATTTAGCTGAACGCAATGAACTGGAGCAAAAACTGGAGGAAACTGATAAAACCATTATTCCAATTTCTTTGGAGCAGATGAGGCAATTTGCAGGAAATATGTTGCAGGTAACCAATAAAAAGGGCGAAAAACTGCTGGTTATGTCATCCAGGGCCTATCATTCGCTTAGTATAAAACAAGAAAATGTTCTGCTGGCATTTAATCCTATTATCCATAGCCCACTGGACACGATTGAAACGAATGGCGGGGGCAGTGCGCGTTGTATGATGGCCGAGGTTTACCTGGACCGATTACCCGGGTGATTGATGGTATAATGATGTTTCATCAGCAGGATGCTTTTTCGGAATGCGTCATAAAAGAGGATGACCAGCACCAGGCCTGCAGGTACAAAAAAGGAATGGTAGCTCCATGCTGAAAAGCAATAGGTGCCCAGCATACCCCCCGACAGAAAGACCAATATGATGGTCAGGTACAGGTATAGTTTATTGCGCAATGGTTTGGAAACAACTTTGGCCACCAATGCTTCTGAAAGACCTATACCCAAATCGGTAAACATACCTGTTAAGTGGGTGGTACGAACTACAGAGCCTGAGATCATGGATACCAATGCATTCTGGGCACCCATGGCAAATAAGAGGCTGCCTGCAAATACTTCCTTCATAGACAGACTGCCGTCATAAGTGTGCCCGTAGATCGCTACGATTAACAAGATGGACATTTCTACTAACAGCGGCACGATGTATACTGTTCGTCTTTGCCGGCCTTGAATGGTGACATATAAACTGGACAAGAAAGCACCTGAAAGGAATAAGGAAAGCCAAAGGGCGATCATCCTGGCTGTCCTGAACTCTCCCTGGGAAAGTTCCAGAGCCAGTGTAGCAGCGTGCCCGGTGACATTGGTGGTAAGTACGGAAAAGGCCAGAACGCCGGCCACATTGGTAAATCCGGCCGTAAAAGAGAGCAAACCTGCCAGGCGCAGGTTATGCTCAAACGTCCGTTTTACTCCGATGTGGCGCAGCACTGGATAAATTATTTGTTGAAGGGCCTAAAATCTTGCCCTGGTTTAATGCTCAGCAAGGCTTCGTATATTAATCTGATGACATTGTCTACGTCTTCCTTGTGCACCATTTCTACGGTAGTATGCATGTACCGCAATGGCAGTGAAATCAATGCTGAAGGTACCCCATCGTTTGAATAGGCAAACGCATCGGTGTCTGTGCCGGTGCTGCGGGAGGAAGCTTGCCGCTGAAACGGGATTCCTGCCTTTTCTGCGGCTTTAATAAGCAGCTTGTTCAGGTTGATTTGTACAGCCGGAGCATAGGACACCACGGGGCCTTTGCCACAAGCCATATCACCCTGCGTGATCTTGTTGATCATGGGTGTTTGGGTATCGTGTGTAACATCAGTGATGATTGCAACATTGGGCTTAATGCGGTGGGCGATCATTTCAGCACCGCGGAGGCCAATCTCTTCCTGCACGGCATTGACAATGTACAGCCCAAAGGGCAGCTTCTTCTTATTTTCCTTTAATAGTCGGGCCACCTCGGCGATCATAAACCCACCTGCCCGGTTGTCCATGGCCCTGCCTACATAATAGCGGTCATTCAGCACCATGAACTCATCTTCATAAGTAATGACCGATCCGACATGGATGCCCAGTTTCTCTACTTCATCCTTGCTGGTGGCACCGCAGTCCAGGAAAATATTCTTAAGCGTCGGTGCTTCTTCTTTTTCTCCGGCACCGCGTGTGTGGATAGCGGGCCAGCCAAATACGGCCTTAACAATACCTTTGTCTGTATGGATATCCACGCGCTTGGATGGGGCTATCTGGTGATCAGAACCACCGTTGCGAATAACATAGATAAGCCCTTCATTGGTTATGTAGTTTACAAACCAGGAGATTTCGTCGGCATGCGCTTCAATGACTACCTTATATGTTGCCTCCGGGTTAATGACTCCTACAGCCGTACCATAGTTATCGGTAAAAGTATCATCAACGTAAGGTTTCAGATAATCCAGCCATAGCCGTTGGCCGGCCCATTCAAAGCCGGTTGGCGACGGATTATTGATGTATTGTTCAAAAAACTTTAAGGATTTGGGTGTAACAACAGCGGTGTGCTTTGCTGTAGCTTTGCTTATTTTAGCCATTTAATTCGAATTTTTCTACTCATTTGAGGAGCACAAATTTAAGAATATTTATGCAAAGTATACAGCAATCCACGCATTGTCATTTTTACTTTTTCGTAATAATTTTATGTAAAAAGATGGAATCTTAATTTTTAGATACTATTTTTGCTGAAACAACGCACAAATTATAATAAATAATTGATGTCAACAAGGAAAAATAGAATTTTATGTAGTTTATTCTTTTTTTCCATCTTCTTTGCGAAGATGACTATTTCAGCTTTGCCTATATGTAGTACAGATTACGACAGCAAAACTATTATATCGGTTATCATGCAATTAGAAATCGAGAACCAAAATAATGGTGGGGATATTGTCAAAGATATTTTTACCAAATTTTATTGTTCTTATTGGTTTTCGTCTGATCTGATGGCAGCCCCTCTCCGTTATCTGGCCTTTACACAATATATTCCTGATGATGCGCGCGATATTCGCGCCTATTTTCCTGCGGTGCCTACCCCTCCCCCAAACTGCTAAGTCCCTTTCTTTGCCATGGTCATATTGACCTAAGGCGTTGATCTATTTATTTTCCTTAATACTTTAACTTATTCACCTGCAAAATGGGTTTATGACGTGTTGCTCTTTGCTGCACGGGCATACCCTGAGCAACAACTATTTGTTTATGTCAGGGACACGTGTTTCCGCATTTTTTAAATTATCAAAAAGAAACCTTAAATATGACCTACCCGCCAGTGTGGTGGTCTTTTTGGTGGCTTTACCTTTATGTTTGGGTATCGCAATGGCATCGGGGGCACCATTATTTGCGGGGTTGCTCACTGGTATCATCGGTGGTATCGTCGTCGCTTCCCTCAGCGGCTCGCAGCTAAGTGTCAGCGGGCCTGCTGCAGGGCTTACGGTAATCGTTTTAACGGGCATTGAACAGTTGGGAGCTTATGAAAGTTTTTTACTGGCAGTCGTGCTGGCGGGAGCCATTCAGTTAGTGCTGGGCATTATTAAGGCCGGCCTCATTGGCAACTATTTTCCTTCTTCGGTGATTGAAGGTATGCTGGCGGCTATTGGCATCACAATTATCCTTAAACAGCTACCCCACGCAGCAGGCTACGATGCCGATTTTTTTGGCAGCGAGAGCTTTGCCTCACGGGCAGACAGCGAAAATACCTTTGCGAGCTTAATGGCTGCGACTGAAGCTTTTGATTTCGGAGCGCTCATCATTTGCTTTGTATCTTTGTTCATCCTGATCTACTGGCCACGATTCAAAAGACTGGCTTCTGTTCCGGCGCCACTTATTGTTGTGCTGGCTGGCATTCTTCTAACTGTGGCATTCAAAGGCGGGGCACTTGAAATCAACAAAGAACATATGGTCAACATTCCGGCTGTGCATTCTTTTACTGAATTCACAAACCTATTTGTATTTCCGGATTTTACAAAGATCCTGGACAGCCACGTGCTTACGCTAGCTGTAACTATTGCGATCGTAGCTAGCCTGGAGACGTTATTGAGCATTGAGGCTGTGGACAAATTAGATCCTTATAAGCGGGTATCACCTACTAACCGCGAGCTTGTAGCGCAGGGCATCGGTAATATGGCAAGCGGGATGCTGGGCGGATTGCCAATGACCTCAGTAATTGTGCGGTCGTCTGCCAATGCCAATGCTGGAGGGAAGACACGCCAAAGTGCCATTTTTCATGGTATTTGGTTATTGGTAGCGTTATTAGCGATTCCAGGTATCATTAATCTGATCCCGTTGTCATGTTTGGCTGCTATTTTACTGGTTACAGGATATAAGTTAGCCAAGATATCATTGTTCAAACATATGTACCACCGGGGTTTGGATCAATTTATTCCCTTTATTGTAACGATTGTGGCCGTTATCCTCACAGATCTACTGAAGGGTGTGGGTGTTGGTATGCTGGTCGCTATTTTTTACATTCTTCGCAATAATATGCGTAATGCGTTTGATTACCATATTAAGATGGATCAAGATAAAACCCAAATTACATTCCGCTTGTCCGAAGAGGTGTCATTCTTAAATAAAGCGGCCATTCAGCAAACACTCTACCAACTACCAAAAAGTGTGGAAAAAATTATCATTGATGGTTCGGCCAGTCGTTTTATTGATAAAGACGTTATTGAGGTCATTAAAGATTTTGAACAAAATGCCATAATAAAAGGTAAAAGGGTGGAACTTATTGAAATTGTCAATAAAAAGAAATTGAAGCGGCACGATATTGGAAAAATCCGAAAGAGTGTTGATAGTAAACAAAAAGAACAACTTATTTCTAAATAGCAAAAATCATAACATATATGAAAACAAAGAAATTTAATAACATCGAATTAAAAGAGAGTTTTGATAAGATTGTAAATGGTAATAAAAAATGGGTTGAGGAAGTTGCTGCCGACACAAGCGGGCTGTTTAAAGAGCTTGCTAAAGGACAAAATCCGGAAATTTTGTGGATTGGTTGCGCTGACAGCCGTGTGCCTGCCAACCAGGTAACCAGCACCCTGCCGGGTGATATTTTTGTTCACCGCAATATTGCCAATATGTGCAACCATACCGATATGAATATGCTGAGCGTACTGGACTACGCGGTGAATGTGCTTAAAGTTAAACACGTTATTGTAGCAGGGCATTACGGCTGTGGAGGCGTGGCTGCTGCTTTAACGAATAGACAGTATGGTTTGATAGATAACTGGCTCCAGCACATTAAAGATGTTTACCGCACGCATAAGGTTGAAATTGACAACATAGCTGACCGCACTCAAAAGCTCAACAGGCTGGTGGAGCTTAATGTCATTGAGCAGGTGAACAACCTTTGCCGCACAACCATTGTTCAAAATGCGTGGAAGGAACGGGATGATCTGGCGATCCATGGGATGGTTATTGACCTGGCAACGGGGGAAATGATTGACCTGGATGTCACCACGACCAGTAATGAAGTGTTGGGCGAGGTTTTCGCTTTGGTAAGTTAGTGCTTGGCTCAGATGCCCCCGACAAAAATTTATCGGGGGCTTTTCTTATAAACCTATATTCTGATATTAACCTAAAAACGGATAACGGTAATCTGTCGGCGGGTTAAATGTTTCTTTAATGGTACGGGGTGAAACCCAACGAAGCAGATTGATCATAGAGCCGGCTTTGTCATTGGTTCCTGATCCGCGTGCGCCACCAAAAGGTTGCTGGCCAACTACGGCGCCAGTGCACTTGTCGTTGATATAAAAGTTGCCGGCTGCATTACGCAGCGCATTTGAAGCCTCTGCAATGGCATAACGATCCCGGGCGATGATAGACCCGGTTAATGCATAAGGTGAGGTGCCATCAACAATGGCCAGAATCTCGGAGAACGGTTTTGTGTCATCATAGACGAAAACAGTGAGTACCGGCCCAAACAGCTCTTCACGCAGGGTGACGTAATCGGGGCTATTAGCCAATATCAGCGTAGGTTCAATAAAGTACCCGGTGCTCTTGTCATAACCACCACCGGCAATGATTTCAGCCGCTGCATCAGCCTTGGCATTGTCCAGGTATTTTGTCAATTTATCAAAGGAACGCTCATCGATGACCGCATTGACGAAATTACCAAAATCTTCTACCGGACCCATTTTTAATGAGGCGATATCTGCCAGCACCCTTTCTTTCAAAGCTGGCCACAATGAAGCAGGAATGTATGCCCTTGAGGCTGCTGAGCATTTTTGACCCTGATATTCATAGGCGCCACGTACTAGTGCAGTGGCAGCTATGGCTATATCGGCTGAGCCATGCACCAGGATAAAATCTTTTCCACCGGTCTCTCCGACTATCCGTGGAAACGTTTTATAAAGATCAATATTCTGACCAATGGTTTTCCATATATCTTTAAATACGGCCGTTGATCCGGTGAAGTGAATGCCTGCAAAATCACGGTGCTTGAAAATGACTTCTCCGGCATCTGGCCCTTCCACAAAGATCAGGTTGATCACACCATCCGGCAATCCTGCTTCTTTTAAAACTTCCATGACAACGTGGGCCGCGTAAACTTGTGTATTTGCGGGCTTCCAAACAGCCACATTACCCATCAATGCGGCACTTGCAGGAAGATTACAGGCTATTGCGGTAAAATTGAAGGGGGTAATGGCAAATACAAAGCCTTCTAGCGGGCGTTGCTCTACGCGGTTCCAAACCTCCTTGGATGAAATGGGGGGCTGCTGGGCATAAATTTCGGCCATATAGTTCACATTAAAACGCAGAAAATCGACTAATTCGCAAACTGCGTCTATCTCTGATTGGTAGGCGTTTTTTGATTGTCCCAGCATGGTGGCTGCATTGATCTTATAGCGGTATGGACCAGATATTAGCTCTGCTGCTTTCAGAAATATGGCTGCACGATCTTCCCAAGGCAGATTTTCCCAAGCCGGTTTGGCTGCCAGTGCGGCATCCACCGCTGCCTGGACGTGCGTTTTATCTCCGTAGTTAAAATGTCCCAGCAAATGCTGGTGATCATGCGGAGGGGAAATAGGCATTTTTTGTGCGGTGGTCACGGGTTTGCCGTCTATGACCATCGGTATATCTATGACTTCTGCCCGGGCTGCCTGTAGGGCTTCTTGCAATGATTTGCGTTCCTGGCTACCGGGGGCATAAGCATAAACAGGCTCATTCACCGGCTTCGGAACGTTAAAAAATCCTTTCAACATAACAATATGATATCTTCATTAATGGGTTGGCCACAAAGGTAACAAAAGGTACGGGTCTGGACAAGTACGGCAGGGAGGGTAATTGGACAGATTTTGATCAATTAAAATCGTAGATTAACAATTATTACTACCTTTGCCCTTCAAATTTGAAAATTATGAGCAAAGCAATCATTAAGACTGAAAAGGGTGATCTAACTGTTTCTTTCTATGATAAGGATGCCCCCGGAACCGTGGCTAACTTTATTAAACTGGCCAAAGAGGGTTTTTATGATGGGGTAAGTTTTCATCGGGTAATACCTGATTTTGTCATTCAGGGTGGGGATCCAACCGGGACTGGTGGCGGTGGGCCTGGATACAGCATTAAATGTGAGCTGGATGGTGACAACCAATATCATGACCGCGGTGTATTATCTATGGCACACAGAGGAAGGGATACGGGAGGTTCTCAATTTTTCATCTGCCACAGCCGCAGTAACACAGCCCATTTGGACCGCAACCACACCTGCTTTGGAAAAGTAACCGATAATGTGGATATCATTGATGACATTCGTCAGGGCGATAAAATACTCGGCATAGACGTTATAGAAGAATAAATAAATAGGTAATATTAAGCGCATTCTGCTTTAAGCTATAAAAATGGAATTAAAAGGAATTGTTTCTGTAACCGGTAAGCCAGGACTCTTTAAATTAATTGGTCAAAACAAATCAGGTTTTATCCTGGAGAGCCTGGACGGACAAAAGACAAAGATCGTTGTCAATATGTCTACTGCAAAAATGGCAACGTTAGAAGATATAACTATTTTTGGTGATGAGGATGATTTGAAACTAACCGATATTCTTGATCAAATGAATGGTTTAGCACAGATCCCTGACCCTAAAAAAGCAGATGGAAAAGCATTACGTACTTTTTTTAGAGAAGTAGCTCCCGGACATGATGAAGAAAAGGTTTATTCGTCAGATATCAAGAAGATCATCTCCTGGTTTCATATTTTAAAAGCCCAGGGACTGGATGCAACATCTGAAGAAGCTGCAGCTTCAAGCACGTCGGAGTTAGAAGAACCTCCGGTGGTTTGTTTAGAGCACAAATATAACAAAGGCTGATAGGGCGATCCCGATAATGACCATGATCCAGAACAGATTTCTGTCCTTTGAACTGACATCACTTCGATACCTGAATTTCCTAGTATAATTCTTAGGATTAATCATAATATATATTTTTAACAGGCTAGCTTTGATACTTCCCCTTGGTATACAAAGCTAGCCTTTATAATGGATGATGCAAAAAAATTCATTTTTCCACAACCGCCAGTTTATTCATGATGGTAGGGCTCTCCCTTTAGGATGCTGAAAGACCGGTATAACTGTTCGGTAAAAAATAAGCGGATCATTTGGTGGGAAAAGGTTAGTTTGGATAACGATAACTGGCCAGTGGCCCGTTGGTAAACTGCATCACTAAATCCATAAGGCCCGCCTATGATAAACACCAGCCGTTGTACTCCGGCCGTCATTTTCTTATCCAGGTAACGGGCAAATTCTATAGAACGCATTTGTTCCCCATGTTCATCCAGTAAGATCACCTGGTCAGCAGTATTAAGTTGTTTCAATAGTAATTCACCTTCTTTAACCTTTAATTGTTCATTGGAAAGGTTTTTAGCCTGCTTCACATCAGGAATGATCTCCAGCGAAAAATTTGCATAGTGCTTCAATCGTTTCTCATACTTACTGATCCCATCTTGCAGCCAACCCTCATCGGTCTTACCGATGCATAATAAACGGATGATCATGTTACAAACATAACCAAAAAAGCTTATTTGTGCATCCGAGTTGTATTAAAACCCATTTTTTTCTAAGTTTGGCCGCATCACATAAAAAATGACAATCATGAAGAAGGTACTTTTTACATTTGGCGCTGCCATATTACTCTCATTACAGTTGCGTGCGCAGGATGTTCCTGTTGCTGATTCTGCCTGGAAAATACACGGTGAGAACACTTTTTTAATTAACCAGAGCTCATTTTCTAATTGGGCAGCTGGTGGCAATAATGCCTTTGCCGCCAACCTGGTGTTTAATTATGACTTTAACTACGCAAAGGACAAATGGAGCTGGGATAACAAAGTTATTGCGGGTTATGGCCTTTCAAAACAAGAAGAAACCGGATGGCGGAAAAACGATGACCGCGTAATTTTAAATAGTTTATTGGGTTACAAAGCGGCAGAACATTGGTTGTATACTTTTTTTATGAACTTTAACACCCAGTTTGCAAAGGGATATGAATACAACGATGACAATAACACCAAAAAAGTTATATCAGGGGCTTTCGCACCAGCCTATTTAAGTTTTGGTCCTGGTTTCGCTTATAAAAAGTCAGATAATTTCCGTTTCAACCTATCTCCAGCTGCTGCACGTTTTGTTTTTGTTGGCATCGATTCCCTGGCTACTAAATATGGATTAGATCCTGGAAAAAGCTCCCGTTTTGAATTTGGTGCCTCATTCGATGCCTATTATAAGGTAGACATTATGCAAAACGTCGCACTTGAAAATATTTTGAAACTCTATTCAAATTACACGGAAAAACCACAAAATGTTGACGTAGATTATACATTGAACCTGTTTATGAAAGTAAATAAGTTTATATCTGTCAATGCAGGGGTACAGCTGCTTTATGACGACAATACGAAATTCACACCAGAAAACTCTTCCATACCTGGAGGTGCCCGTTTGCAGGTAAAACAAATCGTTGGTGCGGGCTTTACCTATAAATTTTAAGAGTCATCCATTATTCATATCCCATCATTATTAAATGAAACCCACCTTATTGATCCTGGCAGCAGGAATGGCCAGCCGATACGGCAGCATGAAACAGATTGATGGCTTTGGCCCTAATGGTGAAACCATCATTGATTACTCGATTTACGATGCCATACGTGCGGGTTTTGGAAAGGTCAGCTTTATTATCAAAGAGGAGTTTGCCGATAATTTTAAGGCCATCTTTGAACCTAAACTAGCAGGCCGCATAGCAACTGACTATGTTTATCAGGATTTTGATCTTAAAAAGTTTGGCATCAATAAAGAGATCTATCGCGAGAAGCCATGGGGTACAGGTCATGCAGTTCTTTGTGCCAAGGACCAGATACACGAACCTTTTTGCGTGATTAACGCTGATGATTTTTATGGTTATGATGCGTTTAAAAAAATGGCAGACTTCTTAATTAACGAGGTCACAGATGATCAGTTTTCTATGATCGGCTATCAAATAGCTAATACGCTTTCTGATTATGGAACAGTTTCCCGTGGTGTTTGCCAAGTGAGTAAGGATGGGGCTCTCACTGGAATCACAGAGCGTACCAAGGTCTATTTTAAGGGAGTTGAAGGTGGAAAAAAGATCTTTTTTGAAGAAGATGGCGTAGAAACCGAATTACCTATAGATACTCGCGTGTCAATGAATTTTTGGGGATACACACCTATTGTTTTTAAAGAATGTGAGCGGTTGTTTGTGGAATTTGTGAGCAAGAACGAAGATAAACCAAAATCAGAATTTTATATTCCATCTGTGGCAGATGAACTGATCAAAGCGGAAAAAACTGCTTTTAAGGTAATCCCGACGTCAGAAAAATGGTTTGGGGTTACCTATAAAGAAGATAAACCAATTGTCCAGGAGTGTATTGCAACCTTGGTGGCTAACGGTACTTATCCTGAAAAAATTTATTAACAGCTTCCACTAACAAAAAAGCCGATACTGTTTTTGCCGCAAGCCTGATTCGAAGTTAAAGCGGTCATTACCAGTACCGGCCTTTTTTTATTTTAAAGCGGCCTTACCCAAATATTTCTAAAGCTAATGGGTTCACTTTTGTCTCCATGGGCCTGCAACCGAATGGGAGAAGCTCCGTGAGCTTTATAGGTTGGTTGGCCAATATATTGTGTCAATCCTTTTAACACAAAATCATATTGTACGACCACCCCGTTTAGGAATACCGTCACTTTAGCAGGAGATTTAAGCGTACCATCGGCTTCAAACCGGGGAGCAGTCCAAAGAACATCATATACCTGCCACTCACCATTAGGCCTTGATGGATTGGCCAAAGGCACAGCTTGCTTATAAATAGATCCTACCTGTCCATTGACATAAGTTTTATTGTTGTACGAATCCAATACCTGAAGTTCATAACCTTCATCGCCGGGACCGGTTGAAGCTAAAAAGACTCCACTATTGCCCCTACCCTGCCCTTCGCCATGGATGCCTTCCGGAATCTTAAATTCTAAATGAAGCTGGTAGTCTTCAAATTTTTGTTTGGTTGAGATCCCGCCAAACTTTTTATCCACCGTAAAAGCACCATCAGCAATTGGCCAGGCCGCAGCTTTCGATGGATCACTTGATGAAGCCCATTTGTCCAGATTTTTTCCATCAAACAACACCACCGCATCTGACGGTATCTGACCAGGCAATGCCGATACTACAGGCGGAACAGGTTCGTAAATTTCGGTGTCTTCTGGTTTTGCTTTTTCTTGTGCAAATGCGGGCACCGCCATTAGGGCAAGTAAGCTTGTTCTTAAATACTTATTCATATCTGAAAATTTTATAAAATAAAACTGATTATAACGTTTGCTACATACCGGATAATCGGGGTGATATGGATTTATAAACGATAAATTCGTTGGTAAAAATACAATTATCCGAATAATATTAATGAGCTAAAGAAAAATAGTTAGGTTTGTTAATGGAATTGTTGCAACTAGTTATTTCGCTTACCGAAGCACGTTTTTTTGCCTACCACGGATATTATCCCGAAGAACAGGTTTTGGGAAATGAATTTTTAGTCAGCGTTACGGCCCATATGGCCCTTTCGCCCAATTTACCCAATGCGTCTGAAATTGAGGAACAACTAGATGATACCATCAATTATGCCCAACTGTATGAAATCAGCAAAACCGCGATGTCAATTCCCCGAAAATTGCTTGAAACAGTGGCTAGTGACATTTTATTGCGAGTCCGTAATTCTTATCCGCAGGCAAATGAGATCAGTATAAGCATCCGGAAAACACATCCCCCTTTCGGAGGAGATTTAGCCCAAGCAACTGTAACTCTCAACTGGAAAATCTAAACGTAATGCCAAATCATGAAATTATGACATGCTTGTTTATATTTTCATGACTATTTGTCATAAAAATTAGGCTTTTTTTTATTTTTTTTGCACTGGTACATGGTTTGAATAAATCCAATCGTAAGTTTAAAAAAATAGTTAGAAACATAAATTAATAGGAGATTTTAAAATGACACTAGTAAAATTTAACGGCAATCAACACAAAGCAGTTAACCCTTGGGTAAACAATTTATTTGATAGCTTATTTACAGACTCATTAGGTCGTGACCCATTTGTTGCTAAAGTACCTGCTGTAAATATTGCAGAAAAAGAAGATGCATACCAAATAGAATTGGCTGCACCCGGGTTAGCTAAGGAAGATTTCAAGATTAATGTGGAAGACGATGTATTGACTATTTCTGCAGAAAAGAAGTCTGAATCAGAAGAAGAAGGCAAACGCTATAGCAAACGAGAATACAGCTACTCATCCTTCCAACGTTCATTCACGCTTCCTGACAGCATTGATCAGGAAAAGATTGAAGCCAGCTATAAAGACGGCGTACTTTTCCTGACCGTGGCCAAGAAAGAAGAAGCAAAGGTAGTTGCAAAACAGATTGAAGTGAAATAAACAAAGAAGCCGGACTTTAGGGTCCGGCTTCTTTGTTTATAATGATGAATGGAAAAACTATTAATTCATCATTCATAACCCATCATTCATTTAAGACATTCTTAATTTCTTTTGAATGTCATGCACATATGCCTTAAACTTTTTGTCTGTATCGATGAGGTCCTCTACTGTTTGGCAAGCATAGATCACTGTAGAATGGTCACGGCCACCAAAAAACTCACCGATGGACTTTAAAGAAGTTTTGGTATGGCTTTTGGCCAAATACATTGAAATTTGGCGAGCCTGAACTATTTCACGTTTTCTTGTTTTTGATTTTACCATTTCTACAGGTACTTCAAAATACTCACATACCAACTTCTGGATATAATCCATAGATATCTCTTTGTTCGCATTCTTAATGAAGTTCTTTAGCATGGATTTGGCCAGGTTCAGGTCAATCTCCTTTTTATTAAGCGTAGCTTGTGCCAGCAAAGATACCATTGCCCCCTCCAACTCACGCACGTTATTATCAATGTTATTGGCTACGTATTCAACCACCTCATTCGGCAGTTCAATTCCGTCCGTATACATTTTTTTCTTTAATATGGCCATCCGTGTCTCCAGATCAGGAACCTGCATATCTGCCGACAATCCCCATTTAAAGCGGCTCAACAATCGCTCTTCGAGGCCTGCCAGGTCTTTAGGGGGTTTATCAGACGTGAGGATGATCTGTTTGCCTGACTGATGGAGGTGGTTAAATATATGGAAGAAAATATCCTGGGTTTTATCTTTTCCAGAAAAATTATGCACATCATCCATTATGATAATATCCATCGCCTGGTAAAAATTTACAAAATCGTTGATGGTGTTGTTTTTTAACGAATCGACAAATTGCTGGCAAAATTTTTCGCAGGACACATAGATCACCAGCTTATCAGGAAGGATCCTTTTAATTTCATTGCCGATAGCTTGGGCAAGGTGTGTTTTACCCAGACCTACTCCACCGTATAACATAAGCGGGTTAAATGAGGTACCTCCTGGCTTGGTGGCGACGGCATATCCAGCAGATCTGGCCAAACGATTACAGTCGCCTTCAATAAAATTATCAAAGGTATAGTTCTGGTTCAATTGCGGATCGACCTGCAATTTCTTTAAACCAGGGATAACAAAAGGATTTTTAATGTCTTTATTTAAAGCCACAGGTACCGGCATTGATTGCCGTTTACCTTCTGCACCATTTCCATTTGAAGGCATATTCGTCGTATATGGATTACTATTAGACGATTTTTCAACCACTATATTGTATTCGAGCCTGCCACTATCACCTAATTGTTTTTTTACTGTTTTACGCAATAAACCTACATAATGCTCTTCGAGCCATTCATAAAAGAATAAACTGGGTACTTGTATAGTCAGGATATTTCCTTCCAGACGCAAGGCCTTAATAGGCTCAAACCATGTTTTAAAACTTTGCGCCGGAATGTTGTCTTTAATGATTTGAAGGCAACTGTTCCACACACCCGTACTCGTTTTTTCCATACCGTATCTTCTAATAAATTGATAACCAAATCAGATCTCTAAAAATGTTAATAACCTTTTCGAGAATCGAAGATGACAAAAATAAACCAGTTAAAAAATAAAAATTTTAATAATCATTTAAAACAATGTAAATCAGTAGAATAAATATAAAATTGGCCAATAATCAAGCTAGAAATTCTCAGTAAAAATAATTATCAACATTCCCAAATTTTTTTTACGAATTGCACCTAAATTTTTCAATATTTAACGGCTGTTAAGCGTCTAACTTAAGGGAGGTAAGTTAACAATAATTATTCAAACTATCGTATTTTTTTTCATTAACGAGGAATGTTTAAAAATCGTCATAATTGGAAAGCATCCCTTAATTTGAATAAAATTAATTAATTTTGTATAATAACAATATAATTTAATGAAATTAAGATCATGGACACAGCTATATTAACTGCATCGGCTCCGGTCTCGCTGACAGATGGCGCCATCAAAGAACTTAAAAAGCTACGCGAACAACAGGAAATAACAGAAGATTTTGGACTTCGGGTAGGTGTTGAAGGCGGCGGATGTGCTGGCATGAACTATATTCTGGGTTTTGATCAAAAAAAAGATGGCGATAGTGAGTTTGAGCTATCAGGCATCCGTATATACATGAATAAGGCACATGGACTGTATCTGGCAGGCATGGAAATCGATTTTCAACACGGCCTCAATTCCCGGGGGTTTGTGTTCAACAATCCAAATGCATCTAAAACTTGTGGTTGCGGTACGTCTTTTTCAGCTTAGGTCATAAAGGATCTTTAGGATCCTTCTATCACTACTCCCATATGACAAAATTTATCAATACGCTCTTCCACCAATTTGTCCTTTTTCTTTTTAAGAAGATCTTTGATATCCGTTAAAACCTGTTCTTTAATAGTAGCAGCCATTTTTTCGGGATTATTATGAGCACCTCCCAGGGGTTCGGGAATAACCCCATCGATAAGCTTATTGGTCAGCATATTTTCTGAAGTCAATTTAAGGCTTTCTGCGGCTTTTTCTTTGTAATCCCAACTTCTCCATAATATGGATGAGCAAGATTCTGGAGAAATGACTGAATACCAAGTATGCTCCAGCATATATACCCGGTCCCCAACACCAATACCCAAAGCTCCACCTGATGCTCCTTCACCAATAACTATGCAGATAATAGGCACCTGCAACACGGACATCTCCAACAAATTCCTGGCTATAGCCTCCCCTTGTCCGCGTTCTTCAGCCTCTATACCCGGAAAAGCTCCGATCGTATCAATCAGCGTAACCACAGGTTTATTAAATTTCTCGGCCAGTTTCATTAAGCGCAGTGCTTTTCGATAACCTTCCGGATTGGCCATTCCAAAATTACGGTATTGGCGCTCTTTTGTATTTTTCCCTTTTTGATGGCCAATAATCATGACTGAATGTTCCCCAATGGTGGCAAAACCTCCAACGATGGCTTTATCGTCTCCCACGGTTCGGTCACCGTGCAATTCAATAAAATTTTCACACATCATTTGAATATAATCAAGCGTCTGCGGCCTGCTTGGATGCCTCGACATTTGGACATTTTGCCAGCCAGTCATATTTTCATAAATCTCCTTACGTTTAGCCTCTAACTTTTCATCTAATTCCAGAAGTGTGGCAGACATATCCACCTTTGTTTTTTCAGCCACCTGTTTCACCTTATCTATTTGCAATTGCAAATCCGCAATGGGCTTTTCAAAATCAAATATCGTTTCCATACAATCATTTTGGGGGTGCTAAATTAGGCAATAGTTTTCTATATTCGCATGTTTACAAAAAATCAACGCAATTAAATGAAACATGTTTCTTTGATACCATTTATAATTATTGGGGTTTTCGTGTTTCAATTAAACTGCAAAGCACAAATTGAGCACTTAAAAGGTATTGAGATGGATCTTGGCATATCCATTTATACCTCCGCTCCAACCAAAGATATTTTCCGGCTGCCCTAAAAATAAGTGCGGGCCCCAAATGGACACTTGATGCTGAAAACCGGCTCTGGGTAAAAGCGGGCATAGAGGCTGATATCAGCATACACGAGCTTCCAGATAACTACACGGAATACCTGGGAATATTCAGCTTTGGCCCTGAAATTCAATATGACGTTTTTTATATCGGTAAAACCACATTTATGCCCTATTGCAAAGTTAATATAGTATATGCTGCAAATTTTGACACCTATGGTGACGATGAAGGGGAGCAAGCCGGAGAAACTTATTTGTCCGGTTGGGGCTACGCTCAGGAGGTTGGCACCAAGATCCAATTTGGCAAAAAATGGTACATCCGTATGGGATATAATTTTTTCAGCCCCAGGCTCAAGGTTAGAAACCATGAATTTCAAGTCGATTTGGGTGCCGGACTCGAAGAAAAAAGAGCTAAAACATTTACGCTCAGCAGTGCATCCATAAGTGTCGGATTTTATTTAAATTTTCTGTAAATATTTTTTGTTTATATCATTCATTATTCCGAATATTGCAGTCCCAAAAACAGGGAACAATCTAACGGCGATAGTCGTTTAACCGGGATAAAAATTCCTGAGTAGCTCAGCCGGTTAGAGCATCTGACTGTTAATCAGAGGGTCGCTGGTTCGAGCCCAGCCTCAGGAGCTCATAAAACGAAAAAGGTCTTTTTAAAAAAAGACCTTTTTTTTTGCCTATAATCCAAATTATTTCCGTGAGCACTTCGCGCAAACCGTCTTAACAGTTAAAATAGTTCAGTATATTTAGATCCGTTTCTATACAGTTCGCTTCAGACAGATTACCTTGAAATAAGGCGGTATTTATAAGTTTTAGTTTATAAAAACGACTCATTTTCCATGCAGGAATACCAATAAAAATCATTCCGGAACCAACGTAGTATCATTTTAATTAGTATTATTTTTAATTATTCTAAATAGTGTTATATTTGCCCATTCTAAACGTATAATAGTTGTAAATGGGCAAACCCAGATCAGGCAAAGATATAGAGATAGACGTGGATTTCATCCGCCTTTTTAATACACATTGGGATGAAGTATACCGACTTTGCCTGCGATATTGCGGTAACGAAGATTTGTCCAAAGATTTGACACAAAATATCTTTCTTTCGGTATGGGAGCGCGGAAACACTTTTGAGGATGAACAAAGTGCATGGCAATACCTGGCAAAGGCAGCGCGCTACCAGGTGCTCAATCACCTGAGGAACGAAAAACCAAGAGAAGTAATCACGGAATCTACAGGATCGGGCAATTTAATTGAAGCCAACAGGTATAATCCCGAAGACATATATATGACGGTTGAATTTGCTGAAGAAATGACCCAAAGGATCAATTTACTTGCTGAACCAGGAAGGACAATGTTTCTGCTAAGCCGTGAGCAGCAACTTAGCTACAGGCAAATTGCAGAACAATTGGGTATTGCAGTGAAAACCGTAGAGAAACACATGAGCCAGGTACTGCGCATTTTAAGGCAGTTTCAGTAATTAATAATTTTAGTTTACATTTTTTCTTCATTAGGCGTAGGGTAACTGCCAGTTTATGGTAGTTATTAGTATGAACCGTATACATCCGGATTTATTGAGAAGATACGCCCTGGGCGAATGCACAGAAAAAGAGCGCCTGCAGGTAGAGGCCTGGCTGGAAACCGGTGATGAGTTTCAGGAAGAGTATACCAAGCCCGATCCACTGCTGAAAGCAGAAATCTGGTCAGGAATAGTACAAAAAGCGAACCGGCCACATAGGATGACTGGCAAAAGAAATTGGTTTTATGGCCTAGCAGCGGCTTGCGCATTAGTTATCGCCTTTTCAATATTGTTTCTCCCAATAAATCCTACCGTGCATATAGGCATTACTGCTGTTCGTTATGTTGCCCCCAAAGGCAAAATGGTCAAGCTAATCTTACCTGACGGTACTAGTATTCAGCTGGCAGGCGGAAGCGTTCTTGAATATCCAAGAACTTTTAATGCAGATGAGCGAAAGGTGCATCTGATCACTGGCGAGGTTTTTTTTTCTATTAATCAGCAGGCTGGACGGCCGTTTGTCTTGCATGCGGCCGGAGCACAAATCAGGGTGTTGGGCACTCGTTTTAATGTAAATTATACAGATACCAAAACGCTTGAAGTGACCCTAACCCAAGGCAGTATCAGTTTTGCTGCCAGGCAGCAAAAGACAGAGACGCTACTGAAGCCCGGACAACGGCTCCGCTATCATCGCATCAAAGCTTCGGTCACCAGCATTGAACAGGTGGATACCAATGAGGTGACCAGCTGGATTACCGGTACGCTATATTTCAAACAAACACATATGCGTGAGGCACTTAGCCAACTAGAAAACAGGTATAAAGTACGCTTTAAAATACTCGGGAAACCGGATTTGGACGTGCCGTTAACGGGTAAATTCAGCGCACAGCCAATATCCAAAATTCTGAATCTTATTGAAAACAGCACTAAAATCAGGTTTAAGCAGACCAATGCGAGAGAAATCATTGTGAACTAAAAAGTATCATTTAAATCAAACATCAAAAAAACATATGAATTTATTTTATCTTAATGGCGTTCGTGCCTTTTTTATGACCGCGATAATGGGAACATGTTTACTCAGCAGTTATTTATTGCGGGCACAAACAAATCCCAACGAACAAGTTAGCATCAGCCCGGCTACACTAAAACTCAGAGAAGCATTTGAACAGCTCGGCCAGCATGCGGGGCTTAATTTTATCTACAGTAACATTGAAACGGAGCTGAGTAAGACTATTACACTAAACCCATCCAATGCATCCGTTAAACAAATACTTCAGCAACTTGCTGCTAAATCAGGCCTGAGTTTTTCTGCAACAGGCAATGATATAGCGGTAAAAAAGCGGGAAAAGGGGGCCGTAAGCGGTACGGTAACAACGAGCGACGGAGAACCAGCCCGTTTGGTGACTGTAACGATCAAGGATTTGCGTAGCACCCAGGTAGATCAGAGCGGTTATTATGTATTCAAAAATGTTCCTGCAGGCAACTACACCATGACAGCAACCTTCGTGGGCATGGAAACACAAAGTAAACCAGTCAGCGTAAGCACAAATGAATTGCAGACCGTTGATTTTGTACTCAGCCAAAGTACACAGGAATTGAAAGAAGTGGTCGTAAATGGTGCCAGAGTCAATAAATACGGCCGTAAAGAGAGTGAATATATTGCAAGGCTGCCCATCAAAAACCTGGAGAACCCGCAGGTGTACAGCGTGGTCCGCAAAGAACTTATTACTGCACAACTTGTCACGACGCTTGATGAGGCCTACCGCAATATTCCCGGCGCGGTGGTAAGCCGCAGTGGTGCAGGTATGCCGGCCATTACTGCCCGTGGTTTTACGGCTACTGATAACATCCGTAACGGTATGGCCACTTTTCTGAAGACTAACATTGATCCCATCGTAGTAGAAAGGGTAGAGTCGATCAAAGGCCCTTCATCCACCTTATTTGGTTCGACAATGGTATCATTTGGTGGGTTGGTAAACTATGTGATTAAGAGGCCTTATGATACATTTGGTGGTGAAATTAGCTATACACAAGGTAGCTTTGACCTAAGTAGGCTTACTGCAGATGTGAACCTTCCGCTGAACGCTGATAAATCACTTTTGTTCAGGGTAACGGGGGCTGTTCATAAAGAGAATTCTTTTCAGGATCAGGGCTTTCAGCATTTGTCAGTCATTTCACCAAGTCTGACCTACCAGGTTAATGAAAAGTTGAAGTTTACCTTGGATGCTGACGTTCATAAAGTAAAAGGCACATCGTCGGTATTACTGACCATCCCTACGAGTACTTTCAATGGCAAAAGTTTTAAAGACCTGCCATTAGATTACAAGCAATCGCTGATTGACAATTCACTGGCCGGTAATCAGGTTTCGAACAACTTATTTGTACAGGCAGAATATCAGATCTCAGAAAACTGGAAGTCTCAAACCAACTATGCTTACTCTCTGGGCACCTACGACCAGTTCAATCAGTTTGATTATGCCTACACTACGGAAAGTACCATCGCCAGGAAAGTACGGGTGTGGATGCCTGATAAATGGGGACGTAAACAAATCCAGCAAAACTTTACCGGAGATTTTAAAACTGCCAGCATCAGGCACAGGCTGCTGATTGGGGGAGATTATATGACACAATACCGCCAGATGAATTATGGCCTGGTAAGCATGGATGTGGTAGACCTAAATAAACCGATTCAGGGAATCAGCCTGCCGCAGGTTAATAGCGCTTTTGCTGCACTGAACGTTCCTGCAACCAATTCAGGTCAAGACACCTATAGTGCCTATGTGTCGGATTTAGTGAACCTGACAGAACGCTTCATGGTGATGCTAAGCCTTCGTGCAGACAGGTTTATAAATAAAGGCTCTAAAAATTTAGGCACCAACACGGTCAAGGGAGATTACAAGCAAACAGCTTATTCTCCTAAGCTAGGTTTGATCTTCCAGCCCATTAAAGATCAGCTTTCGCTCTTTGCCAACTACCTGAACGGGTTTAAAAATTTGCCCAATGCCATACAACCAGACGGAACGACAACTGTGTTTAAAGTACAGCAGGCCAACCAATGGGAAGGTGGTGTAAAACTGGATATGTTTGACCACCGGCTAAATACCACATTAAGTTATTATAACATCGAGGTGAAGAACTCCACCAGGTTTGAAATTAGGGAGGATGGACTTAATTACCAGGTTCAGGATGGCACCCAAGTAAGTAAGGGAGTAGATTTTGAGTTGATTGCTAACCCACTGAACGGTTTAAATATTGTAGCTGGCTATGGGTATAACGACAATAAATTTACGAAAGCAGCTCCGCAGGTTGAGGGCAAGCGCGCCCTGCTTACACCGGCTCATGTGGGTAATATCTGGGTAAATTACACCTTAACTGAAGGGGTGTTATCAGGTCTTGGAATGGGGTTGGGTGGTAATTATGTATCCGATTCTTTTTTTGCCAATACTGCCTACTATACCTTTATTTTGCCATCATACACCTTTGTTGACGCAGCGTTATTTTATGATCGGCCAAAATACAGGCTAAATGTAAAAGCCAATAACATTGGCAATGTAAAATCATGGGCAATAGACGGCAGACCGCAAAAACCGGCTAATTTCTTAGCATCAGTTGCTTTCAAATTTTAACTATATATACCACCAGCCCGAACTAACTTCAGGGCTGGTGGTTCATAAAACTTAGGAGCGATAAATTACCTCATATTTTTTTCATACAATTCCATAACCGGATCTGACTGCCAGTATTCTTTCGTATTTACATCCATAATGGTCAACAGTCCAGAATGACCGGCCCCAGTATCCAAGTTCCATATATTAAAGGCATTCAACGGCTGTTTACTGCCATAATTGGTGGTTGGGGTGTGACCCAAGTAGATTTCCCGAAATTCGGACACGTAGCCAAACGGATCAGAATCATTACAGGATTGAGTAAATAATTGGTGTTGGTAGGTGTTGTCCCACAACGTACGATTCCAATAAAACTCTTCCGGTCGCTGTAGATAAAAAGGGACTTCTGGTTTAAAGCCCCCGTGTACAAAACAGCGACTATGCTCATCTACATGGTGCAGTTGTTGCCGCATAAAAAAATTTTGGTGAGTGACCGGAACATCCGAAGAGATCAGCGCGGTTTTGTAACCCCTGCCCGTTTCTTTGTATTGCCTGGCCTTACCAGCATGATCCAGATAGGAAGTCAGTGTACCCAATCCACCATGATTCCAATATTGCGGATGAAAATCCGTCGAAATAAATTCACAAAACCAATCATCATGATTGCCCTTGATGGCAATCAGGTTTATCACGGTTAACAAAGTTTCCACACATTCATATACATCCGGGTAACAATCGGTCACATCACCTAATTGGATCAGCACATCCTGATTAAAAAATCAAAGCCGGATCGCGACAAACATTGGTCTAAGGCTTTTGCAGCGCCGTGGATATCGCCTAAAACAAATGTTTTCATTAACGCTACGAAATTACAGGATTTAAATTAAACACCTCCGAATATATATTGTCGTGCAAGTGCGGAATTTCAATCCCTGCGCGGAAGAGGGGCAAATTTATTCTGCCATTAAGTACAATAGTCGCTTTTACCATGTGCCCGAACAACTACCTTTGTCTTACAGGCATTTTAATAGTTAGAAAAACAGCCTACCCGCGGTATTGTTTGCGGTAGGCAATTTTCTGTTTCTGACGCTCGATGAGCAATTCGGCGAAAATACGGCCAGTGCTGATGTTCAAATCTCCATTTGTTAATGCTTCTTTGATTTTCCGCTCATCCACATCTACCCGGTAAAGCAGGGCCATGACCCGATTAAGGTTATTCCGTATGCCCTCATCCAGCGAATGGGACAAAGCATTGAGCAAATCTTCTTCTGTATAGTTAGCTAATTTTTCAATTTCTGCGTACGTGCAAACTTCCTGCAGTGCTTGCTCTTCAATCATATAAGGTATGTTGTTGCCTGACCTGGATTCGAACCAAGACAATCAGAACCAGAATCTGACGTACTACCGTTATACTATCAGGCAATTATTTAATGGAGTGCAAAAATAGGGATATTTTATAAATATCCACTATGTTTGTTCAAAATATATAGGGTTTATCTGAATGAATAAATTATACAAATATCCCTGCGTACTCAGCATAGCCGGTTTTGACGGAAGTGGTGGGGCTGGCATACAAGGTGACCAAAAAACAATCACTTCATTGGGATGTTATGCCACTAATGTCTTAACCGCGTTGCCAATACAAAACACAACGGGTGTAAAAAGGATTCATAGTATTCCAGCGGAGATTGTAAACCTTCAGCTAGAAACCATTATGGATGATATTTTGCCCGATGTTATTAAAATTGGCATGATACATCAGCCTGAGATCGTCAGGGTAATTGGAAAGGTTTTGCGCAATTATCCGGATATACCAGTAATTTTTGATCCGGTGCTTGTGGCTACCAGCGGTCATCTGCTGGCCGACCATGCTACCGTCAACGAAATGATTACAGAACTTTTTCCACTGGCCACGCTGATCACCCCCAACATGGAGGAGGCCGCATTTTTATCAGGCATTCCAGTCCATACGGTTGAAGATATGGATCGTGCCGCAGAAAAACTGAAATCTATGGGGTGCAGTGCGCTGCTATTAAAAGGCGGCCATTTGTCTTCCGCACAGCTTACTTCGTTGCTGGTTGAAGCGGATGGAACGCGCCATCGCTACATTTCTGAAAAAATTAATTCGGATAACCTGCATGGTACCGGCTGCACGCTATCATCGGCTATTGCCAGTTTCATGGCCTTGGAGAAACCCTTAACAGTAGCCGTGGCGTTAGCCCAAGATTATGTTTACCAAGCTATAGACCATGGGAAAGATGTTTTTATAGGCAGAGGCAACGGATCCTTAAATCACTTTTTTGACCCCAAGAAATTGGTTAAAGTACGCCAATAGGGCAAAAAAAAACTGCCCCCCGATTGGGAGGGCAGCCACACAATATTTGAGGAGGTATTAAATTACCTTTACATTTACCGCATTCATACCTTTTTTGCCCTGGGCCGTTTCATAGGAAACTGAATCGCTTTCGCGAATAGAATCAATAAGGCCTGATAAATGGACAAAAATCTCTTCACCGCCATTTGCGGGAGAAATAAACCCGAAACCCCTGGTTTCGTTGAAGAACTTCACTGTTCCTTCTTGCATTGTACTAGAATTTAAATAAAATAATACACAAAGGTAATATTATTTTGTCAAAAGACAAATTATTTTAATGTTTTAATGTTTAAAACTTTTTTAAGTTGACTACTCCTGATAGAAATCAATTAAGGAGGCTATATAGGTGTGACGCCAGCCATCCACAATATCTTCGAAAGCCTCATCAGGGATATTGCTTTGTCTCACTTCCATGGAAGTGCCACTTTTTTGTTCATGCAGTTTAATGCTCACAATTGACTTTTCAGGTTCATCCCCAAAATACCAGTGCTGTTCTATTCGTTTATTGGCTTCAAATAACAGGTTTTTGCCGACAATAGCCCCACTCCATAACGAAAATTCCATATCGGGTTCTGCAACCATGACCGCTTCTTCCCCTGTCCATAAGGCAATGGTACTAGCAGTAGTGAGCGCTTTGTAAACTAATTCTGGAGCTGCGGGTATAAAAAAATATTCTTTGTAGTTTTGCATAAATTAAATTTTCTGAATGCAGATGCTTTTAGGCCACGCCAAGTGCTAATCCTTTTCCTTCAACTTCCAGATTAACGCCAATACGAAGCGCTTTTAGGCCGGTAACGCCCTGCAATTCTTCCAGCTCCAGTTCTTCAAGGTCGTGAAGCAGGATGTCCTGGTTTTGCAGGTAGGTGATATACTTTTTATATTCTTTAACATCTGATTCGCTAAAGTAAACCAAGGCTACTTTGCCAGGTTGGGTAAGGCGCTCGTCACTTCCTTTTAAATGTACTTTGTCAATACGCTTCTTTATGACTTGATAGCGAATATTATAAGCACCTTCAACGTCAAATCGTCGCTCATCTACCCTAAAACTGATGTCAATATCGCCGGTATTGACAAAAATAAGTTGGGTAGTTTCTAAAGGATGAGGCATATGTGGCAGTAAACTGTGCGTAATTTTTGCAATGGACGCCATAGATGTGAGCTGCCAAAGCTGCACATTTTTGAGGAACAGTTTATTAAAAGGGATATGAGGTGTAATGGATTGGCCTATATAAATATCATACTCTACGCCGTCTGTCCTGAATTTTTCAAAATAGCAGGGATAGGATTGTTGTATCTTGGCGTTTAATAATTCCAGATAGTTGTTGACTGATTGATTGACCATAGCCATGGAAGTTTCCAATGCGCGTCTTTTGGCAAAAGCGATGCCCGTCTGCGCATGAATATCTTCTTCATACCGATTTATGATGATGGCTGCTTGCGGGTTACTTTCTTTAAAATAACCTAGTGTTTCCGGGATTTCCTTGTCAAGAAAATTGCGGACGTTTTGTTGCAGCTGATCCATGGGCTCGTCGACCAGGCGATTTAGCCACAATTGGCAATTAAATTGAATTTCTTCAATCAACGCGATTTGCAGGATGTGATTAAGTTCCTGTAAAACGGTCATCAGCAATTCCAACTGCACGGTAAGATCTGCCGTCAACGCATGATTACGCTCAATGGTAGAGTTACGGATGTCTATGGCTCCATATATGGGATGCACATGATTGAATTGAATGAGTCCGATAGCAGGCTTTGACTTTTCGGGTTGTAGCTTTTGCAGATACTCCCAGGCAACCTCGGTAAATTTCCATTGTACAGAGGGCTGTAAAGAAGTAAACTTTTCCTTAATAACCGCATCGATCTTGGTATAATATTCACCCGCACGATCAAAAAGAAGTTGTGCCAACAAGTTACTGACGCGCTTCAAGCGCCCAACCGTTATTTTATTAAACGTATAGTTTTCTTCTGTATAAACTTCAACCAAACCGGTGATCTGACCATTATAAAAAAGCGGACTGCAAACATAGGTGTTAATGCCCAACTTTTTCAAGGTATCGGTAAATATAGACCTGGAGTCTTCAATCTCCAGATCCAGGTTAAACGTGATCAGCGTAGGTTTTTTGGTATAATCCGCCAAAAACTGGTTTGCCAAGGCTATATTAGAACCCTGGTTTTTCCAATCACCAAAAAGAACGCTGCCATGGGCAAATTTTTCATCGAAAACGGCCTTTCCATTAATGGTCAACAAAGGTAGCAATCTGAAATTAACATTTGGATTTTCAACCAATATCCTTAAAGACAGTTCTAGTTCATCATAATAATTTTGCTGGTCATGGCTAGACCGATCAATAATCAGGTTTTTAATATTTTCCAGGGCATGTTCCACACAAACATTCGCTACAGAGATAACTGTAAATCCTTCAAATTTAAAGGAATCTAACGGTAGTAGTTTCGCAAACATTTCCCGCCTTGCCTCTTGAGTGGTTTGCTGGCGCAGAAGCTTTTGGTCTAATTCTGGCAATTTATCCACTGGCATGACGTCCACAAACGTAAAATCAAGTTTTATTTCGTAATACCGGGGCAAACCGGTTATTTGATCAATATAACCGTAGAGTAAGTTCTCCTGATCCAATGCCGGAAATCCGTAAAGCCGTTCAAGAATAAATGAATACAAAAGCTGGTTTTCTTTGAGACATTCTTTATTCCCGTTGATACTAAGATTGGCATTAAGCTTTTTTTCATCAATTTGCTCTTGTTCTAATAACTGATAAAATGCATCCGTACCATAAAAAGGAGTTCCTCTAACAGGCAGACCTAAGGCCCAAAGGGTTTTATGCTCGTCGGCCATGGGCGGTACCAACAGGCTGTACACATAAAACAGTTCGTGTTCAAACGCATGAACATTAGCCGCTGATATTTGCCCATTTTTCATTTCAGCCTTGGTAATCATATCGTAAACAGACTGGAATATTTCTTTTTGGGCGCCTTGAGTTTCTGCTATCCGTTTTTGAAGGTGTGACAAAAAACCGCGAAACGAAAGCGAGGTATCCAAACCAATCAGGTTTCTTTCTTGTTGAATAAATATATTTGTTCGTTTGGTTTTCATAGAACTATTTCCCTGATAATCTTTGCCCGACTTAACTAGGGCTTTATTTCAAATTTCAGCAATGTTGCCGAATTACTTTTTGTACCTCCTTCATTGCTGATATAAAGATTATGAAATTGATCAAAAGCGAGTCCTTCTGGTTGGTTAAATAAGTCGGGGTTTAACGGATATGCTGCTTTTACCTTCCACTGGCCGTCAGTAACCACCAGCAATTTATTGATGGAAGCCACCACATACCACTCCTTCCTTTTTGTGTTCCAGCCCATGGCTGAAGGGTAAAAGTTTTTGTTCTTTAACTTCGCAAATGATTTAATCTGGGAATAAGGGATGGTGAAGTCAGTTTCAAAATGCACGCTACCATCCATTCCAACCTGTAATATATACCCGCTTATTGCCTTCTTTTTGCTGTCGGCTTTTGAATCCTTACAAAGTACGTAAAGCTTATTATCCGGTCCAACAGCCATACTTTCATACTCCCCTTTAGGCAATAGTCCTTGCCATTCATGGGTTTCTTCCTCTTCCTTTTCATAGCTTTTTTTAAAGGGAAATGTAAAGAAAACACCGTCACTGCGCAACATAACCACAAAGCCCTTGCATATTGCTACATCTTCATAGTCACCTTTTTTACCAAACTTATATTTCTGTATCTTAGCATCTCCTAATTTAAAGAAGTATAATTCACCCAATTCATCCTGCTCTGCATATATAACGGACGGATCACCTTCAAAAAAGCTAATTCCTGAAATTTCATGCAATGCATCGGACATGATAAACTTTTCAGGCTTATTCAAGTCATAATCGGCAGGGCTGGGAAATGATGTTTTAGAAGACTGGGCACAAGCTGTCACGAGAAATAAAGGTATTATAAACAAATATGTAAAGAATTGGGAATTCATGTTTTTTACATAAAAATTAGGGTAACAATAAAATAAGCAAGTACCGAAATAATCAGGCCAAACATAAAAATGTTATAAGACAGCCGCAACAACCGGTATTTTCTACCCAATACTACGCCTTGTGAATAGACGTCTTTAATTAGTGTTCCATACAACAGGTCTCTCTCACCCATCACCTCCAGCATTCCTTGAGTATATTGTTCAAGTTCCATGCGATAAAAATTACCAAAAAACAACAGGTTAACCTTATTTTTTGCTACCTCCCCCGGAACAAACTTTCCATCAGGAATGCTTGGCCGGGTTGCCAATATGGCTATGACCATGGTTATCAAACTAACAGCAAGTAAAATAAAAGTTGGCACTATTAAGTGCTCGTTACTATCCAGCTTTCTTAATAGTAAGGCAATAACGGCCGATAATATAATGGAATTGACGGTAATTAATATATGTGCTTTATTGTCTGCCATGTCACTAAGCCGCTGATTATTGGCAGAAGTGGTACGAAACATAGTCTCAACACCTCGCTCCGGCTGTTTTAATTTATTGTCCTTATCCTTTTTTTTCTTATCTTTTTTTTCAGCTTCGGGTTTATCATTCAAATTTTCTTTCACCGTAGCTTGTGCATCCATTTTTTCTTTTAACTTCCTGATATTTTTTTGCTTTTGATCTTCAAGGTATTTTACCCCATATTCCGTTTGAAAATGATGGTTTTCTAACAGCTGAATGGTATTTTGACGCCATTGGCCTTTGTTGATTTCCGTGTGACTACATAAGGATGCCTCTTTTCGCATTAACTTATTACGTTCGGCAAAATCATCGCTACCAAAATGGAAAAGATCTGCATCGCACACAATCTTTTCAAGTAAAGAAACCGGGTGTTGGGGTATTTTAGTAGCCAAAATACAACTTTTTACCTTTTCAATAAAAACCTCATCACAACCGTTTTCGTGCAGATATTTTGCTGCTAGTTCAGCCCCCCGTAATTCATGATCCAACCTTTCTCCAGAAAAATATCCCAGATCGTGAAAATAGGCTGCAATGGTAACAATGGAGGTTTCTTTTTCATCCAACTTATAATATATGGCCATTTTTTTGGCTGCTGCCACTACTTCCTGGGTGTGGGTCTGATCATGAAATAACAAGATGGCTGAGTGATGCTCCTCCATGTATAACTTAACCCAATCAGCAGCTTCTTTGCTCAATAAACTATAATCCATTAGCGCATTGTTAGTTTTACAAAATTACTTAATTTTTGGCGGATGTGGCAATAAACCCGTTTAAAACATCGGCTACCAGGCCTGATCACCAAGCAGCGGCACAAAACGAAAGGTATCCAGTTCTATTTTGTCATATTCGTTCTCCCCGGCACGAATTACCGTGACCATCTTTTGTTCTTTCTCATTGCCTACCGGAATGACCAATACTCCCCCGATTCGCAGTTGTTTCAGCATCAGTTCGGGCACAAAAGGTGCGCCGGCAGTGACAATAATCTTATCGAAGGGTGCATGTTGCGGAATGCCCAATGAGCCATCTCCCAGAAAGAAATGAGGGCGGTAACCCATATGGGGCAATACCTTTCGGGTGCGCTCATATAACCTTTCCTGCCGCTCAACGGTATATAAGTCAGCACCCAGTTCAAGCAAGATACAAGCCTGGTATCCCGATCCGGTACCAATTTCAAGCACTTTATTGCCGGGCTTTATCTGTAAAAGTTCGGTTTGATAGGCTACGGTATACGGTTGGGAGATGGTTTGCCCCTGGCCTATGGGAAAGGCAATATCTTTATAGGCCTGGCCCCAAAAGGTTTCATCAAAAAAATAATGCCTGGGAACCTTTCCGATGGCCCGTAATACTTCTTTATCTTGTATGCCTCTGCTTTTTAATAGTTCCACCAGCTGTTTCCTGGCGCCTTTTTCACGGTAATTGTCTACAAACTTATAGGCCATTGCTAGTTAAAAATAAAGCTTTTATTCATAAATTATGTTTACAAAGGGTCAACATCTACCTGCACAATTGTTCCTTTATTGGCTTTATTGGTATGAAAATCGGTGATGGCTTGTTGAACGATTTCTTTTACCTTGGCTATACTAATACCAGTGCGCGCTATTTTTAGCATAATGCTGTGAAGGTAATAATTGCGTACCCTGCTGATGAGCGGGGTTTCAGGACCCAGTATGTCAGTCAGCAATAGTTGTCGTAATTGAAGTGCCAATCGATTTGCCGCATCAAAAGCAGCCGACTGCTCTTTGTGTTTCACTTCAATTTTAATGATACGATAAAAAGGTGGGTACTTATACGTTTTTCTTTCGGTAACTTCAGTCATGAACATATCGTCGTAGTCGTGAGCCAGTACTTGTTTCAATATGCGGTGTTCAGTGGCATAGGCTTGGATAATGACCTTGCCTGCAGTATCCCGACGGCCTGCCCTGCCACCTACCTGGGCTAGCAAAGCGTAGGCCCGCTCAAAAGCCCTGAAATCCGGATAATTGATAAGTGTATCCGCATTTATAATGCCTATGACACTCACATTTCCAAAATCCAATCCTTTTGCTACCATCTGTGTACCCACCAAAATATCCAGCCGGTGCTCATCAAAATCGGCCAGGATACGTTCAAAACCATGTTTTCCCCGGGTGGAGTCCAGATCAAGCCTGCCAATGCGTGCGTTTGGCAGCAGCATGGATAATTCTTCTTCGATGCGCTCTGTACCGAAGCCCTTATTCTCTATTTGCGTCGAACCACAAGCCGGGCACACTGTAATGACATCTTCTTTAAAGCCGCAATAGTGGCAGTGCAATTTATTGGTGCTTTTATGGTATGTTAAGCTTACGTCGCAACGAATGCATTTAGGGGTATAGCCACAGGTACGGCATAATAGCATCGGGGTAAAGCCCCTGCGGTTCTGAAACAGAATAACCTGTTCCTTTTTTTCCAAGGCCTTACCAACCTCCTCAAGCAACTTGCCTGTAAAGTATGACTGCACTTGATTTTTTTGTCGTTCTTCAGCCAAACTTACCACCTGCATGGAAGGCAGCTGCGCCTTGCCAAATCGTTCTGTTATCGTTACCAAGCCATATTTGCCTGCCCTTGCGTTGTAGTAACTCTCTAAAGAGGGGGTAGCCGAACCCAACAACACCTGTGCACCGTGCAGCTGACCCAAATAAACGGCGGTATCACGCGCGTGGTAGCGCGGTGCAGGATCATATTGTTTATAGGAAGTTTCGTGCTCTTCATCCACGATAATCAACCCTAGCTCTGAAAATGGTAAAAACACGGCCGACCGGGCACCAACGACTACCTTATATTCACCATTCAGCATTTTTTGCCAAACCTCCGCCCGCTCATTATCGTTAAAGCGTGAATGGTAAACACCCACTTGCTTGCCAAAATGCAAGCGTAGCCTGGCAATGATCTGGGTAGTGAGACCAATTTCGGGCAGTAAATAAAGCACGGTTTGATTTTGCTGCATGGCTTTTTCAATCAGTCTGATGTAGAGTTGGGTTTTTCCGGAAGCCGTTACACCATGCAACAGTACTGGCTTTTCTTTAAAAGCTACATCGATTAAATCCAGTGCTTTTTGCTGCGCGTGGCTCAGTTCAAAAGCTGCTTCCAAAAACACCTCCTCCCCTGCCAGCCTGCTTACCTCCCTTTCTTCGGTCAGAAATATTTCTTTATCAACAAGCGCTTTGAGTGCCGAAGAGCCACAACCGCTAACCTCCAGTAGCTCGGCTTTGGAAATAAGCAGTTTTTTCCGGCTCAGCTGTATATAGGCCAGTAAAGCATCCAGTTGTTTAGGTGCTTTATTGAGTTCTTCAAATAATGCAGGCAGGGTTTCAGGATCTTTAAACTGGGAGTTAAGCACAATAAAGGCACGTACGCGAGGTTTATATTTTTCCGCAAGTTCTTCTGATATTTGGATAAAACCCTTTTCAAACAGCCGTTTTATAATAGGGAACACCGTTTTTTGCCCCAATAATTTAACGATATCACTTATTTTGAGTACCGGCGAAATGTCAAGTGCATCCATGATGAGGTATTCTTTATCGTTCAGTTCATCACGGCCTTGTCCCGGGTCAGTATTGGCGCTAATGGTGGTTTCGCTGGCCAATTTCAGTGCGGCCGGAAGCGCGGCATTCATGACCTCACCAATGGTACAGAGATAATAAGCCGACATCCATTCCCAAAGTTCCAATTGTTTTTCACGTACGATGGGTTGGTCATCCAGCACATCCAAAAGGTATTTTGCCTCATACCTTTCGGGCGCCTTTTGGGAAATATGGAGTATAATAGCGGTATAAATACGGCTTTTGCCAAACTGCACCACCACCCTGCGCCCAATGCCCACCTGCTGACTAAGCTCATAAGGTACCCGGTAGCTATAGGTTTTAGAAATAGCAAGCGGCAGCACCACATCCACAAACAAGGTAATCCTGCCCTCCCGTTCATCAGGGTGCTGAAGTTCAAGCATGCGTTTTTCTATTTGTTTTTAAAGGCTGCAAAAAATAAAAAAGCCCAGCCTATGATGAACAACAACCCGCCTAACGGTGTTACAGGGCCTAAATAATGGGCCCAGGCTATGCCCAGGAAATCTTTTACAGCAAGTAGATATAATGAACCACAAAATAACAGGATGCCGCCGGTAAAGGCCATGGCAGCTACAATAATTCGGGTTTCTCTGGCCCTGGAAAATTTGGATAAAAAAAGCAAGGCCAATGTATGGTAAAAATGATAGTTTACAGCAGTTTTCCAGGTTTCCAGCTGCTCAGGACCTACCTTTCCGCTCAAACCATGGGCGCCAAAAGCCCCCAATATAACACCTATAAGGCCTAGAAAAGACGCAATTAATACGATACGTTTGTTCATTTAATAAGGTTGTTTAACCAACGGCTAAGATAATAAACCTAATAGATAATACAGCCCAACCCACCTATTTTTTTAACTTTGCCTGTGTGCAGGTTCAAAACAAATGAAAAAAATAATCATTTTTACGGCTGTTTTGTTTGTTGCAGTGATTGCTGCGGCCATAGGTTATTTCTCCAGCTTGAGCAAAAATGACCATGGAAACGGCCGTGTACTGAATCAGGTGCCGGCAGATGCCGCTTTTTTGATCTCTTTTAAGGATGATTCTTCTTTTTACCCGATCTTTAAAGACTATGTGCCTTTCAGGGCCATCGCTGGTAATAGCACCCTAAATGAATTAGACCTTTTGCGAAATCGCTTTTTAAAAAAAGCCGCCTATAAAACCTATGTTACCAGCCAGGATATTTATCTGTCGTTTCACCCCGCAGACACCTGCATTCAGTTTTTAATGTATATCCCGGTCAATCATTCACTCACCGAAATGAAAGCGTATGATTTATTAAATGACAGTTTTTCGCAAAAACAGGTTACGATGGAGACCCATGCTGACGGAAACTATTTTGTTCTTAAGCTGGCAGAGCTTCACAAAACGCTATATGCTGCCCTGAAAAATAATACCTTCCTGGCCAGTTTTAGTAAGCCCCTGCTTTTAGAAGCATTGCGTAAAAATGCAGATCATTTGTCAAAAAATACCATCACTGACATTACGGAGGCTAATTTATCCAATAATAATGCGGCTTTGCGGCTGTATGTAATGAACGATCGGATCTTTTCTTTTGCCCATAATTTTCAAAGCGGAAAGGCTGAAGGAATGCTAACATTATTTGAAAACTTACCAGGAACATCCATCCTTGATCTTAATTTTAAAAAAGAAGCTCTCTTGTTTAGCGGCATAAGCCGGTTAGATACCGGAGGCACCAGCTACCTGCCCCTTTTTCAATCACAACAGCCGGTGCCTCAATTGCTCATTAGGGTCGTTCCTGAAAATACGGCTGGTTACAGCATATTTGGCCTGTCAAATTATCCGGATTTCCATCAACAATTCATTCATGTGCTCCAAAAACGCAAGCAGCTATCACAGATCAATGAACAATTAAACCTGATTAAAGCTTCTACCGGTTTGGTGCTGGATGATGAATTGCCAGCCAATTGGGGTCATGAATTTGCCAGCATTACGCTGAATAACGGCGAAAAAATCGGCATAGTCAGTATACGTGATTCGGTGAGTTTTATGGAGGTGGCCAGCAAGATCAGCAGTCCGGAAGGCAACGAGCTTCAACGGTTTAACCATTCAAATATTCTTTACTATGCCTTCGGCGACCCGATGCTGGAGTTTAAAAGACCTTATTACCTGGTGGTGGATAACTGGCTGGTGTGTGCCAACCAGCCCAGTACTATCAAAACATTTAAAGAGGAGTTTAAAGGTTTGCATTTCCTGACTGAAGCACCCACATATGCCCATTTAAATGAATTGCAGGGCAACCAAGCCAATATATCCTTGTACGTGGCAAACGAAAGCTTCAAAAGACGAATGTCCCGCACGCTTAAGCCTGCATTTTCAAAGGCGTACACAGACACTGTTAATTTCGGATACCATCATATGGAAGCAGTTGCCCTACAGATTCTGGGAAACCAGCATAATTTAGTCAGTAACTTCTATATTCCTTTTAAAACGGTTAACCAAAAACAATAGTTTTATTGCCGGTGATAAACACCCGGTCTTCAATGATTAGGGAGATTGCCTTGGTTAAAACAGCTTTTTCCACCTCTTTCCCCGCCTTGCGCATATCTTCGGCCGTATAGGTATGGTCCACTTGCCGAATATCCTGAGCGATGATCGGCCCTTCGTCCAGGTCATCGGTTACAAAGTGTGCAGTGGCTCCAATAAGTTTAACACCGCGGGTATAGGCCTGGCGATAGGGATTTGCCCCTATAAAGGCAGGTAAAAATGAATGATGGATATTGACCAGCCTACCGCGGTAATGCGAAACAAATACCGGCGAGAGTATACGCATAAACTTAGCCAAGACCACATAATCAGGCGAGTAGGCATGAATAACCCGATGGAGTTCTTTTTCAAAATCGTCTTTGCTGCGCCCTTCATGACTCACTAAATGAAAGGGTACCTGAAACCGCTCTGTAAAATCTTTCAGCGCTTCATAGTTGCCTACCACACAACAAACGTCTGCACCCAGAGTATGAAAAAAATAACGCACCAGAATGTCAGCCAGGCAATGAGACTCCTTCGTGACCAATACCGCTATCTTTTTTAATGCCGGCGGGTTTACTTGCACCATAGCCCCTTCTGGCAAACTTTGGCGCAGTTCATGCGTAAATTCATCCGCACTGCTTACCCCCCCTGCACACACAATTCTTGCAAAAAAACGATCAGTTGCCTCGTCCACATACTCTCGCATGGTCACAATATTGAGTGCATACTGAGCGACTACTTGGGCAATACGCGACACCAGGCCTACTGCATCCCGGCATTGAATTAAAACTAAGGTTTGGTCCATAAAGCGCAGAATTAGGCCACTAAGTCTTCATTCAGTGCGCCGTCTGCAGCTTTTTGTTCATCGGCTATATCCACCTCAATGCGCAGATTGTTCACAATATGTTTTTGCCTGTCGGGCGTATTTTTGCCCATGTAATACTCTAAAAGCTGCTTTATCTTCTGGTCCTTTGACAAAATAACCGGATCCAGCCGGATATCCTTTCCAATGAATAAGCCAAATTCTTCGGGTGAAATTTCACCCAGACCTTTAAAACGCGTAATCTCTGGTTTACTGCCTAGCTTTAAAATGGCAAGCTGGCGCTCCTCGTCACTATAACAGTAAATCGTTTCCTTTTTATTGCGAACCCTAAACAAGGGGGTTTGCAAGATGGACACATGCCCGGACTTGACCAGGTCTGGAAAGAACTGCAGGAAAAAGGTCATAAGCAAAAGACGGATGTGCATGCCGTCCACATCGGCATCAGTAGCCACAACAATGTTGTTATAACGCAAACCTTCCAGCCCGTCCTCAATATTTAAAGCATGTTGAAGAAGGTTGAATTCTTCATTCTCATAAACGACCTTTTTGGTCAGCCCAAAAGCGTTTAGGGGTTTTCCTTTAAGGCTAAATACAGCCTGCGTTTGCACATCGCGTGATTTGGTGATGGATCCGCTGGCAGAGTCCCCTTCGGTTATAAATAAGGTCGTTTCTTGTGCACGGGCATCGTTATCATCGTAATGAACCTTACAATCCCTAAGTTTTCGGTTGTGCAGGGAAGCCTTTTTGGCCCGTTCATTGGCCAGTTTTTTGATACCGGCAATGTCTTTGCGTTCACGCTCTGATTGCAGGATGCGTTTGAGCAGAGCATCGGCTACCTCGGTGTGCTTATGTAGGTAGTCATCCAACGCCTTTTTAATAAAATCATTGATAAAGGTACGAACGGTTGGCCCTTCCTCGGCAATGCTTTGCGACCCCAGCTTGGTTTTGGTTTGCGATTCAAAAACGGGCTCTTGCACTTTAATAGCTACCGCAGCTATGATGGAGGCACGGATATCAGCCGCATCAAACTCTTTTTTATAAAACTCGCGGACGGTTTTAACCACCGCTTCGCGAAAAGCGGCCTGGTGGGTACCCCCCTGGGTGGTGTGCTGCCCGTTAACAAACGAGTAATATTCTTCCCCGTACTGCTGTCCGTGGGTAATGGCTACCTCAATATCTTCTCCTTTCAGGTGTATGATAGGGTAGCGCATTGCCTCGGCGTCAATATTGCGTTCCAGTAAATCTTTTAGGCCGTGCTCAGAAAAAAACTTTTTATTGTTGAAATTGATGGTAAGCCCGGTATTGAGAAAAACATAATTCCAGATCATGTTTTCCACAAATTCTGTGCGATAGTGATAATTGCGAAAAATGCTGTCATCGGGCAGAAAACTGACTGCCGTCCCGTTGCGCTGGGAAGTTTCTTTCTCCTCGTCACGCACCAGCACCCCTTTTGCAAACTCTGCTACACGGGTTTTACCTGCCCGGTATGATTGTACCGTAAATGATGCTGAAAGGGCATTCACGGCTTTAGTACCTACCCCATTTAGTCCTACTGACTTTTGAAAAGCCTTGCTGTCATACTTACCTCCGGTATTAATTTTAGAGACCACGTCCACCACGCTGCCAATAGGAATACCCCGCCCATAATCACGCACGGAAATTTTATGCTCACTCATGTTGATATCGATGATCTTGCCAGCACCCATGACAAACTCATCAATGGAATTGTCCACCACTTCCTTTAGCAGCACATAAATACCGTCGTCATAGGCAGATCCGTCGCCCAACTTGCCAATGTACATACCTGGTCGTAGCCTGATATGCTCTTTCCAGTCTAATGAACGTATACTATCCTCGTCGTAATTTGCCATGTTTTTATCACTTTACCTTGCAGGCTCACAAATATAACTAAAAATATTATTAAAATACAAATACCTATTATATCAGTCCAAAGCACCAATCACATTCACCTCCCGCTCTAATTGAATGCCAAACGTATTTTTGACGTCTTCCATAATTGCTGCTGAGAATTGATATATCTCCCGCCCGCTAGCACCGCCGTGGTTTACCAATACCAGCGCTTGGTTTTTCCAGGTACCCACAGCCCCTAGCCGCTTTCCTTTCCATCCGCAATATTCAATCAACCATCCGGCAGCCAGTTTAACCAACCCTTCACCCGCCGGGTAATGAACTATTTCCGGAAATCGACGGTTAAGTTCCTCAAAAAGCACCTGAGGAATAATGGGATTTTTGAAAAAACTGCCGGCATTGCCAATGGTGGATGGATCTGGTAGTTTAGCCAAACGAATGTGTGACACCACTTCTGCCATATCTTTGATACCAGGATGGCTAATGCCCCTGGCTTCCAATTCGGCCTGTATGGCCCCATAATCGCTATGAATAATTGGATGCAATGATAGCATCAACGAAATTTCGGTCACTATATACCTGTTTTTCTCCTGGTGTTTAAAAATGCTATCCCGATAGGCAAAACCACAATCGGCTTTTTTTAAGCTGACCATTTCTTTGCGGTGGGTATCAAAAGCCCTGCAACTATCAAACACATCCATTAATTCAACACCATAAGCGCCTATATTTTGTACGGGTGCCGCTCCGGCAGTACCGGGTATAAGGGCCATATTTTCAATACCTGCAAAACCATGGTTTACACAATACCCAACCAGGTCATTCCATAGCACCCCCGCCCCTGCTGATACCAGCACTTTTAAACCATTTTTAGTGCTCCTGATACCCGGAATGTCCATTTTAAGCAATAAACCATTAAAATTGTCCACAAAAAGCATATTGGTGCCCCCTCCCAGTACCAATTTAGATTGCTGCTCCCAGTCTGGGTTCCCAAAAATCTGAATAAGCTCATCTTCACGCCGAACGCGCATAAAATAACGCGCTTCTGCCGCTACTCCGAAGCTATTATAAGGCTTTAAAAACTCATTTTGTGCAATGTCCATTTGCATCATTTGTGAAATCTAGGTATTAAAAAATCCGTATATTTGGTCAATGTCTGGCTTTCCAAAACACACCCATAACCGTTGATCGCCAAACATAACATTTTTTGATTAAATGGATAGTTCAGATAAGAAAAAAACCAAAATCATTGAAGCGGCTACCTTACGTTTTGCCCGTTTTGGGATGAGCAAAACCACGATGGCCGAAATTGCGAATGACCTCTCACTTTCCAAGGCACTCCTTTATTATTATTTCCCGGATAAAATAAGCCTTTATGCCGCCGTTGTGGAGCACATTATCCAGGAAATGAACGACCAACTTAGCCTGGAACTTCCCCAAAAAGCCACCCCTTTAGAAGCCATCAACCATATGATCGATATGCGCATCCGGTTTATCAGCAATTACTATAATTTTTTTCTTCACACTTCATCTCCTCTTAAAGAAATACCCGAGGCCGTGGCCAAAGTGATCCATCGGGCGCAGCAAACTGAAATTGATCTGGTGCGCAAAATACTTGAAAAAGGCAACCTGGAGGCTAATCTTGCCGTTGCCGACCCAGCAACTACCGCCGCACTCCTGGTATATGCATTGGCAGGTATGCGGTTCAGCATCCTAAAATCAAGTAAGGAATTTTTTCTTCCAACAAAAGAAGAATTTAATCACATACACCAATTGCAGAAACAGATTGCCGCTATCATTTTAAAAGGACTTATGCGGGAACACAAACTATGATGATTAATTGTTAACTTTACCGCATACATTCAGAAATTTCTTAATATAGCCAGTTTGTAATGGAACGTTTATGTTTAGATTGTGAAAAACCCCTCATTGGCCGTGCCGATAAGAAATTTTGTGACGATGCCTGCCGCAGTAATTATAACAATAGGCTCCATGCCGTAGACGAAACCACTATTAAAAAGGTAAACCAAATCCTCAAAAATAATTATAAGGTGCTTAAAAAACTGAACCCAAGCGGAAAAACGAAGGTATTGCGCAAAAAAATGCTGCATGAGGGTTTTAGTTTTGAATACTTTACCAATGTTTACGAAACAGGAAAAGGATCGCAGTACCGCTTTTGTTATGAATATGGTTACCTGCCCTTGGGAGAGGAAGAAGTATTACTGGTAATGAGAAAAGACGCCAGTCAATAAAATAGACGCCAGTCAATAATAAAACACATGAAAAATCCATTCTTAGGTTCCTATATCTATTTATTTTTAGTTCTTTGCGGTCTATTTGCCCACCCGGCCTTCGGCCAGGAACCTGCGGATAGTAGCCATACCTTACCCGAAATTACCGTAAAGGCTTACCTTGTGGAGCGCCCCCTTTTAAAAGTGACTACATCAGCAAGCACTGCCGGGCAGCAATTGTTATCGCAGCAACCCGGTACTACCCTGTTGCCCGCCCTCAATACCCTACCCGGTGTGCGTATGGAAGAACGCTCACCGGGCAGCTACCGCTTATCCATCCGGGGCAGCCTTTTGCGCTCGCCTTTTGGCGTGCGCAATGTGAAGGTCTATTTTGACGAACTGCCCCTAACCGATGCCGGCGGCAATACCTACCTTAACGTGGTTGACCCTGGCAGCCTTAATCGCATTGACCTGTTAAAAGGCCCTGATGGCAGTTTATACGGTGCCAATTCTGGCGGTGTAGTTTTACTCAAGCCCAATGGGATGGACACGATCTCCACCCTGGCCAGTGTGCGCCTAAACGGCGGATCGTATGGCTTGTTCCAGGAACAAGGCTCGGTGAACCTCAAAAGCAACGATCTGCGCTATCGTGGAAACATCAGCGAATCCTACCAACGGTCAGACGGGTACCGCCAACACTCTGGCATGAACCGCCGCTACTTACAAACTGTGCAGCGTTTTCAATATAACCGCAACAATGAATTAAGGCTTTTGGCCTTTTATTCAGATTTAGATTACCAAACACCCGGCGGTTTAAATGCCGACCAATACCATACCAATCCCAAATCCGCCAGACCTACTGTCGGCACCAGCTTGGGTTCCGTTGATCAAAAGGCGGCTATTTATGACAAAACCTTGTTTGGTGGCCTGATACATGAAAGTACGCTATCAAACCATCTGCGGCATGTGATCAGCGTATTCGGATCTTATACCGATTTCCGCAACCCGTTTATTTTAAATTACGAAAAACGTTTTGAAAATAATTACGGCGTACGCACCTACCTGGACTATGCCGGTGAAACAGGGCCTGCTTTTAACTGGCAAGTGCAGGGCGGCCTGGAATGGCAAAACGGCGGCAGCCGCATCCTGAACTATGACAATAACCGTGGCCAGCAGGGAAATGAACAAAAGGGCGATAAGCTGCAGAATGGTTACCACTTTTATTTTTTGCGCTGGAGCGGCGAATTGTTCCGTAAGCTTACCCTTGAGACAGCGCTAAGCCTTAATTATTACGGTTACGGTTATCAGGCCTTGTTTCCTACGGCCGAAGACCGCATGGCCCATGTGCATTTCAAGCCGGCCTGGATGCCCCGTTTTGCACTTTCATACCTATTATTGCCGCAGGTTAGCTGGCGCTTGTCAGCAGGCAAGGGTTATTCACCGCCTACTACGGAAGAAGTGCGAGCCTCTGACCAGCGGATTAACGCAGATTTGCTGCCTGAAACCGGCTGGAACTATGAAACCGGCTTTCGCTGGATTAGCAAGGACCAGCGCTTCCAGGCCGATGCATCCGTTTTTTATTATCGCATGAAACAGGCCATCGTTAGCCGGGAATTGGAAGAAGACAAAGAATATTTTATAAATGGCGGCGGCGTAAGCCAAAAAGGGCTCGAAGCGGCGTTGAGCGCCTGGATCATACAGCCACGGCCAGCCTCATTTATCCGCGGGTTGCAACTGAGCACCAATATTACGCTTAACCATTTCCGATTTAAGGATTACGAAAACTACTCGGGCAATAAACTGACCGGTGTGCCAGCCCAGGTGGTGGTAAGCAGTATTTCCATACTGCTTCCCGAGCACCTCAGTTTGTATGTGCTTCATAACTATACTTCATCCATCCCACTAAACGATGCCAACACCAATTTTGCCCGCCGCTACCACCTGCTGCAAATGAAAGTCAGCTGGCAAAAACCGCTGAACAGCAAGCTCCGTTTACAATTTTTTGCGGGTGCTGATAATGTCCTGAATGAACATTACAGCCTTGGAAACGACATTAATGCTTTTGGTGGCCGATATTTTAATGCGGCTCCGTTGCGCAATTTTTATGGAGGGATGGCTTTGTCTTATTAATGATGGATAGTGGATTGTGAAAGATGAGGGAAAAAAATTACGATCGTTCTTGGGGTTTCATAAAAAAAACTTAGTTTTGCGGCGTTTAATAACAAGCCGATGTAGCTCAGCTGGTAGAGCAACGCACTCGTAACGCGTAGGTCGCAGGTTCGATTCCCGTCGTCGGCTCAAATATCTACTTACTTTAACGTATACTTAAAGCCAATGCTAAAACGGCTAGCTTCAAAGTGTGAATTGTCTGTAAGGTTCCACCATGGTTTCCAATCAAAATGAATAGCCAAAGGTGCTGCAGGTATTTTTAGTTCAAGGCCTAGTGCCGGACGAATGGCTACGTAGGTTTTATTAAAAGAGCCATAATCTACAAAATCCAATTGAGGCCCAACCCCAATATACCAACTCA
This sequence comes from bacterium A37T11, assembly GCA_900109895.1. GTDB lineage: Bacteria > Bacteroidota > Bacteroidia > Sphingobacteriales > Sphingobacteriaceae > A37T11. The sequence continues at coordinate 99,781 of FOBR01000011.1, read as the reverse complement.
GGCCGCGGGCGCCCTGTATAGGTGCATTGTATGAATAATCTGCTCCTAACACCACATTATTGCTCGCAAACAATACTTGCACATTTCCTGCATCCCTGGCACTAAAAAAATGTTTTAATTGGGGTCCAACCAGCGTTTGGCCATCTCCGGCATCAATACCCAATCCCAAGGCTGTTCTATATTGCGCATTGACACGGTTAAAAATAATAATAATAAAAAATGCGATGAAGGATAGGACTAATTTTTTCATATTTGTTAATTTAATTTATATGTGGCTGCAAATATAAAAATAGATTAGGTAAGTCATTCATGGATGCCTAGAAATTCTTTCCATCCAGTCACCATATTAAATATCTACTTATTAACTAGAACTTTAACTTTACTTTAAGGTGACGGCCATCTAACCGGAAAGCATCAAGTTTGCAAAAAATTAACTGGATAGTCGATGAAGTTATTATTAAAATACTTAAGCAACTACAAAAGCCTTATATTTTTGGCGCTTATACTAGCGGCCGTCAATCAGGTTTTTTCATTGCTTAATCCATATATTTTAGGTAACCTGATCATAGACCCCTATGCCAATAAGGCGGCACAATATCGAGTTCCCGGCGGCGATATCAAGTTTATAAAAGGCATCACCATCGGTTTTTTATCCATCATTGGCGTGGCAATGATATCGCGTATTGCCAAAGCATTTCAGGATTATGTGTTAAACGTTGTCATTCAAAAATTCGGAGCAAAACTATATACCGATGGCCTGCGGCATGCCCTCCGTTTGCCGTTTCAGGATTTTGAAGACCAGCGCAGTGGTGAAACGCTGTCCATACTAACTAAAGTACGGGTAGACTGTGAAAAGTTTATAACCAGTTTTGTGAATGTGCTCTTTGCAGCGCTAGTAGGGATGGTGTTTGTAGCCGTCATCGCCTTTCGGCTTAGCCCTTTACTGCCATTAATTTATTTTGCAGGAGCCATTCTCCTATCACTGCTTACCAGTTTTTTAAGCAAAAAGATAAAGTTTATACAGCGCAATATTTTAAATGAAACCAATAGCCTGGCAGGTTCAACCACAGAGTCATTACGGAATATTGAATTGATAAAGAGTTTAGGACTTACACAACAGGAAATACACCGGTTAAATAGTACCACCTTAAAAATATTACAACTGGAATTGAAGAAAGTTAAGAGTATACGCGCTGTTAGTTTCGTTCAAGGCACTTTTGTTAACTTCCTTCAGCAAGTGATCATGTTTACCTTATTGTATCTTATCTTTAAAGATCAAATCACGGTAGGGCAAATGATGATGATGCAGTTGTATTCATTTTTAATTTTTGGTCCATTGCAAGAAATGGGCAATGTAATTTTGTCATACAGGGAAGCAGAAGCCTCGCTGAATAACCTACAGCATCTATTGAGCCAAAAGGTAGAAGTTAAACCGGCTAACCCACAAAAAATAGCTGCCGTTGAAAATTTACGATTTGACAAGGTAAGTTTTCAGCACCAGTCTGCTACCAGACCTGCGCTGGAGGAAATTTCATTCACCGTAAACCGGGGAGAAACCATTGCATTTGTAGGGCCCTCCGGTGCCGGCAAAACCACTTTGGTTAAGTTGTTGGTAGGCTTATACCATCCCAGTGAAGGGCACGTTTTTTACAATGGCCATAGCGATGATCAAATCGATTTTGATGAAATAAGGCATCAAATTGGTTTTGTTACGCAGGATACCCAATTATTTTCCGGCACTATTAAAGAGAATTTGTTATTTGTCAATAATGGAGCATCCGATGAGTTAATACAGGATGTGCTTCAAAAATCGGCCAGTAAAAGTATTCTGGCCCGCGCTGAAAAGGGCTTATTTACTGTCATCGGCGAAGGCGGTTTAAAATTATCCGGTGGCGAACGGCAACGGTTGTCTATAGCACGTTCCCTGCTTCGCCAACCTCACCTCATGATCTTTGACGAGGCTACCTCTGCCCTGGATTCTATTACCGAGGAAGAAATTTCAACTACCATACGCCATATTACTGCTGAACGGGAACATATTACCATCATGATTGCCCATCGCCTGTCAACCATTATGTATGCTGACCGGATTTACGTGCTGGAAAAGGGAAAAATTATAGAAACTGGTAACCATGCTGCTCTGTTGGAGCTAAAAGGGCTGTATTATGCCATGTGGCGTCAGCAAATTGGCGAAAGGAAAGAAGAAAATTATAGTGCCGATTAAAAACGCAAAAAACATCAAAATTAAATTTGCAAATCAAATAAAAAATTAGGTATTTTTAACCCATTCTATCGAATGAAAAACTATGGAAGGAAAAAATACCAGGCTACAAGATAAAGATGTACAAAATGTACTGCAACAAGCCCCATTTGGAGCTTTTCAGGCAGACATGCATGGCAACTTTTATTTTTTTAACAATGAATGGGAGCGGATAACCGGATTACCCCAGCAGCAATCACTCGGCCGGGAATGGCTAAGTATCATCGTACCTGAAGACCGTGAAGCCGTTTTGGACATCATCAACGAAGCCATTCAGAGACGATTGGAAACCTTTACGTTCCAGTATCACATATCACACCCAGAGAAAGGCATTCGTTATTTCCGCTCAGATGCGCGGGCTATATACTCCCAAGACGGTTCCGAATATTATTTCATCGGGTTTATACAAGACATCACGGAGCAAAAAGAGCTGAGTTCATACCTCCATTCCATGATCTCGGTGATTGAAGACATCATCTTTGAGCTGGATGGCCACTTGATTTTCCGTCAGGTATGGGTAAAAGATGAATCGGCACTCTTTATGCCCAGGGAACAATTTATAGGAAAAACAGTACAAGAAGTATTTGGCGACCTTGCCCCATTATATTCCCGCCCGATACAGGAGGCTTTTCGTACCGGAAAGGAAACTTCCATTGAATACCCGCACATAGATCCTGCCGTTGATAAGTGGTACCGGGCCAAGGCAGTACCTGTAGAACTGAAGGGGGAGTTGTCTGGCCAGCGAATAGCCCTGATCATCCAAGAAATTACAGACCGAGTTAAGTACCTTCAGGAACTAACCAACATCCAGGAAGTGTTGGAACGGAATAATCAACTGCTTGATTTCAGCCAACAGCTCAGTGACACCGGAGGCTGGGAACTAAACCTGGAAACCGGTGAAACCTTTTGGACTAAACAGGTATATGCCATTTATGAAGTATCGGAAGATTTTGATAAATCAGACCTGGATAAATACCTCGCCTTTTTTCAGCCGCAGGATCAGCTTATCATCCGCGAACGCATCCGTAAAGGCATCGAAGAGCAGGTTAATTATGTGTTTGAAGCGCTCATCAACGTACCTAGCGGGCGCAACAAATGGATTCGGGTATTTGGCGTTCCTATTATAAAGGCAGAAAAGGTGGTGGCTTTACGCGGAGCGGTCATGAACATAACCCGCGAAAAGGAAGACGCCATGAGACTACTTAACGCCAAGAACGAGGCTGAACAGGCTACCAAAGCCAAGGCAGATTTCCTGTCGGTCATGAGCCATGAAATCCGTACACCCCTCAATGGCATTATTGGCATTACCAACCTGCTTAAATTAAAGCATACCCCAGCGCAAAAAGAGATTGTCAATAACCTCCTATTCTCTGCTGACCATTTACTTAGGCTCATTAATGACATCCTCGACCTTAGCAAGATGGAAAACAGCAAGCTGGAACTTATCCAGGCCGAAATTGATCTACCCGGACTTATACGAAATATACGCAACCAATTTTCCTCCCTGGCCGAGGTCAAAGGTATCCGGTTAGTGAGTCTGTTGGACCAGGAAATACCTACCAGACTCATTGGTGATCCAACCCGATTAAGTCAGATATTAAACAATCTGGTCAGCAACGCGGTCAAATATACCGATCGGGGTACGGTCACGCTGTCAATTCAGGTGGTAGCCCGAAAGGAACAAAACGTAAGCCTGCATTTTTCTGTCAAGGATACCGGCGTTGGTATCCCGCAGGAACTGCAGCAAGCCATCTTTGAAGACTTCCGCCAGGCACAACAAGACATTCAACGAGCCCATTCGGGCACTGGACTGGGACTAGCTATTACCAGGAGGCTTATAGAGTTGCATCACAGCCAGATTTACCTGGATAGCAAACCAGGTAAAGGTTCTGAATTTTATTTTGAGCTATCCTTTGAGGTACTTGATACGGACGCACCTTCTGCCCTACCCGCCATATCCGCAGAAATATCAGCTTATGAGCAAAAATTGGGAGGCCTGAATATTTTATTGGTTGAAGATAACCACGTTAATCTGATGGTTACCCGCGAACAAATGGAATATTTTGGCATTATCCCTCATTGTGCCGTGGGAGGAGCAGACGCCTTAAAACTCTTGAAATTGAACACTTACCACGCCGCCTTTGTGGACCTACACATGCCAGATATGGATGGCTACCAGCTATCAGCCATTCTGAACGAACGATACCCTGGTACTGAAATCATCATCTTTACAGCCGACATTATGAGTGATGTACGCATCAAACTAGCCAAAACGGGCGTTCACACCATCCTGAACAAACCGTTTGTTCCTGAAGAAATGCTTCGGATCTTATTAAAGATCAAGGAAGAGAAGATGGTGTGATCATAGGGTTCTGTCCGGGCTGGTCTTGGCCCAGGTCTTCACTTCGCTCCAGACCCTAATCGCCACTCCCCAGCCCGGACAGAATATTTGATGGTAATCATACAGAAGAAGAATTTGGTTTAAATACATTGAATTGCCTAAGTTTGTAAACAAAGGGCCTCTTGATTTTGATTTAGAAAAATGGCTAAATTAGCTGGTTAACTTAGAAAATATGACAGAACCACCAGCCGGCTACGAAAAGCCCATTTTTCAGGAAGCATTTGGACTGGCCGAATATAGTAAATTAACAAAGGAGGAACAGATGGCATACCAATCAAGCATCAACTCATTACGTGACTATAATGCTACTTTAAGCTATGCAGAGAAAAGAGGGCTGGAAAAAGGCCTTGAAAAAGGCCGCCGGTTAGAACGAGAAATCGCTGAAAAGGAAATAGCCACGTTTCAGGCAAAAGCTGAACAAGCTATAGCCGAAAAACAGAAAGCTGAAGCAGAGATACAGAAAGCTGAAGCTGAGATACAAAAAATTTATTCAGATAAATTGGAATCTGCCCGTAAGATGAAAAAGGCCGGCTTATCCTTGGCTCAGATTTCTGATTTTACAAGCTTACCACTTGATATTGTTGAAAAACTATAATTAACAAAGCAGCACAGCAATTATTATAAGTATACCGTATATAACACAAAGCCATCCGTTGATTTAGCGGGTGGTTTTTTGTTTCTGTCCGGGCTGGTCGTGGCCCGGGTCTTCACTTCGCTCCAGACCCTAATCGCCACTCCCCAGCCCGGACAGAATATTTGATAGTGATCACACAGAAGAAGAGTTACTGGAAACGGGAAGCCCGGCAGCACTAGTCATACTTGCTTGTCAGGCAATACAGCCTAATGACAATGTGTATCTTCGCACCATCATAAACGAATAACAAAAACCAAAACAACGAAACAAAAATAACAGCGTAATAATACATATCGCGGTGCCAGTGGAACGTAGGAACTCCCCAACACATTTTTAAACGCACATTTCGCAGCGATGCGGAATAAACAACGGCTTCCCCTATCTGAAATCCCAGGGATTGACAGCATTAAAATGATTAAAATGAACAGAAAATTCCCAGCTGGCAATAAATATATTTGCCTTGGAATCACATTAATCAAACATTGAACAATTTTTTATATGTCATACAGTACATCAATTCCATCGATTGATCAAGGCGCTAAGGTATTTATAAACCTCAAATCTGATTACGGTTTTAAACGTCTTTTTTCAAATCCACAGCATCTAGGTATCTTACTAGACTTATTGAATTCCATATTTAAAGGCGTTAAGGTTATCAAAAGTGTCAGTCTTAGACCTACGGAAATTATCCCCAAAAACGAAGAATCCCGGAAATCTGTAGTTGACATCAACTGCGTTGGTGATAATGATGAAACGTTTATCGTTGAAATGCAACTGGCAGCACAGGAGTTTTATAAAGACCGGACTATTCTGTATGCTTCCGAAGTCATCTCAGGCTCTGTGCCCAAAGGTGAAGCTGGTGATACCTATGAAATGAAGGAGTTTTATATCATCTCTTTTATGAATTTCATCCTCTACCCGAAGCACCCCAATCTTTATCTGCATGATGTAACCCTTCATCACAACTTGCTTAAAGAACCTTTTTTTGATAAAATTTGGTTTAAATACATAGAATTGCCTAAGTTTGTAAACAAAGGGCCTCTTGATTCTGATTTAGAAAAATGGCTAAATTTGCTGGTTAACTTAGAAAATATGACAGAACCACCAGCCGGCTACGAAAAGCCCATTTTTCAGGAAGCATTTGGACTGGCCGAATATAGTAAATTAACAAAGGAGGAACAGATGGCATACCAATCAAGCATCAACTCATTACGTGACTATAATGCTACTTTAAGCTATGCAGAGAAAAGAGGGCTGGAAAAAGGCCTTGAAAAAGGCCGCCGGTTAGAACGAGAAATCGCTGAAAAGGAAATAGCCACGTTTCAGGCAAAAGCTGAACAGAATGCTTATGCAGATAAGTTGGAATCTGCACGTAAGATGAAAAAGGCTGGCTTATCCTTGGCTCAGATTTCTGATTTTACAAGCTTACCACTTGATATTGTTGAAAAACTATAATTAACAAAGCAGCACAGCAATTATTATAAGTATACCGTATATAACACAAAGCCATCCGTTGATTTAGCGGGTGGTTTTTTTTGCTCATTAATCTTCCAAAATTCATCATCCATCATTAAATCAAAACGTAAAGATTTCCCCTTCCTTTCTCCGGCGGGATGACGCGGATGAGTTTGTTGCGGGGATGGATGCTGAGCAGGCCGGTAAAAAAATATAACAATGGCTTAAAGAAGAATTCCTGGAGATCTGTAGAGTACGCTGTAAAAAATCAGTCTTATAGTCAAATACATAATTAAACGCTAAATAGAAGATTATGAAATATGCTACTATCTGGGTTTCTGCCCTACTTTTTGCCTTGGCAGCCTGTAAAAATGATGAGGCTGTAGAGCCTGTCCAAGATCCTGATTTGTATTATTGGTCAGATTCTACCAAACACTTCTTATCCGTCGATCCTAATACGATCATCATCCGCAGCAGCTTAGATACCGCTCAGATTCACCAACGAGTCAATGCCTCCTTAGGCAAATCGGTCACCGTTCGTACCACCAGTGTCGCAGATTGGTATATCATCCAGCAATCCTCATCCTTAGCCAGCAGCGTACAAAAAATAAAAGAAGTCACGGAAGCTACTGAAACAGCCGACTCCTATTTAATTGGCAAGACATCCCCTTTGGTGCCCACTGGCGAAATCGTACTAAAAATAAGGAGTGGATATTCCATAGAGGGTCTGTTGGCGAAATTCGACAACCCGGCGGTCATTAGCAAAACTAAAAATCTGGGTAAATACACCCTGCAACCAAATCATTTCCAAGAAGCGTTGAAAATTGCCAATCAATTTTATGAAAGCGGTTTTGTAGACTTTTCCACCCGAGTTTTTTCATAGAGATCTAGCTTTTCGATAAGTAGCTGGTAAAGGCCTCTACTCGGTAAATTCCAAATGTGACACCAAATAAAACTTGTCAAACTATTCTGGAGTGTGGGTTACGGTCGCTGTTATTGCTTTCCACTTTTTAACCGGCGCCTCTTCATTGGATTCGTAGGCTTCCATCAGCTTATCTTTGAACCTGCAATATTTGATCCAACTCAGCCAGTCATCTCACGGACGGGAAAACCACTTCAGGAGCCTTGGTTCTACTGCGGTTCACCGGGGTCTCCTTCCGCTATTATCCCGATGCCGTTCGCTTGACCAGCTAAGTTAATTTTGAGTAAATATTAAAAAAAGACCTTGTTTAAAAATATGCAATTTATAAGTTTCTTTCTTCACAATTTGACATACCCCTCCTTAGACTGAAAATAATTTTCAGGCCCAAACTGTCAGAAACTATTAATTTACCTCGATGATCAAAATTTATTCGATAATTTATTAATTTCCAATATTAACTTACCTTGTTAACTCATTTAGAATTGTTCTTATACTTTTATAATTGTCAAATCTTGGGTCGACAGGTGATGGCGCTATACATCCATTTTTATCTATGACGACCAAAGTTGGATAACTATTAACATTATAATATTTAATTATCGGCGAGTCATGGCCTAAACCATTAGTATATAGATTAAGACAACCCTTGCTAGTATAGTGACCATCAATAATACTTTTTTTCCAAACTGAAAATTTATTGTCTGAAGATACTGACACGAACTTTACCGGCTTAGACTTGAACATTTCCTTGAGCGTGTCAAGATAAGGCTTAATTTGCAGACAGCCTCCACAACCAGTAAACCAAAAATCCAAGACGACCACAGAATCCCTAAAACCATTCACTGCATGGTACATACTGAACGTGTCCAAGAGGGATATTTCCATAGCCTTTTTGCCATTCGTTATTTTTTTAAGAGAATGCAAGCAGTGCCGATAAATCGGAGTAGTAATAATTTCCAAGGCCTTATTAATATAATTGCCAGCTTCTGGGAACTTGTAAGTCAACAAAAATTTGGTCAGCAGCACTTCCCTTACAGGCCCAGTATAATTTTGCATGAAACAATCGTAGTATCCTACACTTGTTACAAACCTATCCTGCGAAATGGAGGCTTCGTATTTATACTTATAAAAAGCGAAGGTATAGAACTCAGCGCATGTTTCATGATCGAGATCCTTTAAAATCGATAATCGTTTTATTTCGTTTTGAAACGACTTGTTGGTAAAAGGAAAATTGCATTTTATGCGATACGTGACAAGCCCCAGGTATTTTAAGACCTCGCAATTTGTCAAGGCCATCACCTTTAAATATTGGTATGCTGAGCGGCTTAAGCATCCACGGATTTGCTCAATATATTTAAGCTGAGTCAAACATAGAGAATCAAGGCTTCTTACCTTTTCCGGTGTAAGTAAACGAGCATCAGGAAAACGTAGTCCCAAGGACGCCGAATGTTCCATAATCCATCTTTGGCATTCCAACTTCGCTGAATTTTTTCCTCGAAATAGTATCCTAAAAGGATGTTCGTCGTCCCTTCTACGATCGTCAATAAATACGTTATCACCTGGTTCAAGGTAATACCCTCCTGGGAAAAAGCCTGCTTCATGGCCATCAAGCCGATAATTAAACTTAACGGCTATCGGCGTTGTTACTGATGGTAGCTCCACCTCGAACTCACCTTCCATTATCGGAACCATAACCACTTTGACAGTGCTCAATGCTTCATTCTCTATACCGTCTATTGTCCAGGAAACGCGTAGGCTGTCACATTTTAGTCGATTACTTACAAATCCCTTAATTGAGACGACATTTCGACACACAGGAAAAGACATCCCAAATAATCCAAGGAAAAAAAATAAATTGAATATCGCCAACCCCGCGGAGATAATTTTTGTTTTCATAAAGTTCAGTAATATTTTACAACTATGGAATTCACAAGAAGAATTACCTTTCGTTCTGGATAAGCCCCATTAGCTTAATTTCACTCGCTGGGATAGGCATTGCGTAACGTTTGTCATTCGGAGGCAGGGTATAATTAAGGCCGTTAACTGACCTTGTCAGTGTCGACTCAAATCTACTTTCCTTGTTCAGGCGCCTTAAGTCCGTCCACCTAAGCCCTCTGTTGATGAGTTCTTTTCTTCTTTCGGCCAATATTATGCCCAAGGCCTCCTCTGACCCAGACGCACTGTAGGAGACAAAAGTCCCCTGCTTCCAGCGGTAATATAGCAGCCTGTTTAGATCGTCCATGGCCGCGTTTACATTTCCTAAACGGGCCAGACACTCAGCACGTATTAAGTAAATTTCGTCAGTGGCAAGCCCAGAATAGGCAGCTCCTCTATAATCATAGGACCCCCTATAAGTCAATATGCCGGATGGACGCATTACAAAAAAGACAGATTTTCTTAAATCATTGATATCATAAGAAGCATAAAGGGTCGAATCAATGAATGCATAACCAGCGCCAAGGAAATTATAGGCATTCAGCGTACTGTGATAAATATCTTCCGGTACAAATGAGGTAAAAAGATTTGGATAGGCCGTTGTTGATACATTGTTGAAATCCAGTAAATCATGCTTATTTTCCAGTACAGTATCTGCATTTTTAAATGCTTCTTGATAATTTCCAATCGCAAGATATATCCTTGCAAGGAAAGCATTTACCGTGATTTTATTGGGCCTGGTTAGGACTTCACTTGTTTGTGGCAATAAATCCAGGCATGTTTGCAAGTCCGAAAGGATTTGCGTATAACAGTCCTTGACGGAAGACCTTATTACGCGGATATTAAAATCCGAGGTTAACCTTAGTGGTATGCCTAAATCCGCGGTTGCAGTCAAGGAATCATAAGTCATTGAATAGGTTTGCAATAAATTGTAAAAATTCCAGGAGCGATAGAAAAGCGCCTGCCCTTTCACTTTGGCAACTTCATCCGGGGAATTTGAACTTTTTAGATTGTTAATGCCATCTAAAACGACATTCGTAATATATACAGCCTTGTATGGATTGCTCCAGTCTGCCGCTGATCCGGAGCCTTCATATATATCAGACGCAAAAATGTAGGCATTCCTTGCATTGACAACCGCGGAATTCCAATTTTTGTTGCTGACATAATAATCTTCTCCTGTCAATGCTCCCAAAGAAGGATCCTTCAGGTAGTTAAAAGCATCTTCATTATTTAGCAAGTTTTGAAAATCTTCCAACGTTGTAGGGACCGTTTGGGAAATATTGACCTTTTCATTGAGGAACTCATCCTGTTTTTTGCAACCACCAAAAGACAAAAATACAACGGCTATAAAAATAATTATATTTTGTTTCATATTTTTTGTTTAAAAATTTGCTTTTAATCCAAAGGAGTATGTGCGGGGAAGTGGAAAGCTGTTAGATCCATATAAATCAGGATCCAAATGATCTTTGTTGGACCGCCATAGAATCCCGATATTGTTGGCATAAAAATAGACATTCAGGGATTGGATGTAGAACTTTTTCAGTTTGTTTTTTAAAAACTCATAGTTGATACTTATATCTTGTAACTTTATATGGTCGCCCTTATCTACCAATGCTTCCGAATAGCTATAGAATTTTTCCCGGCTTCCATCCACAGGCGGATACTGGAGCGATGGGACATTTGTAAATTTTTCGTCTCCCGGATTCATCCAACGTTTGTAATAGTCTTTATGACCTGTCCAATTTTGATACAGGCTCACATAGGAAATAGAAGACCTCCTGAAATAATAGTTCATCTTGTAGATAATATTTAAAGAAAGGGATATAGGCCCATAAGACAATGTATTTCTGAATGAGCCAAATGTCGTTGGTCTTGCCGGCCCATTGTAAATTATACTATCCACACTGGTATTGGACAATATATTTGAATAATTTGTACTGGTCTTCCCATCAATAATCCCCTGTGGGTCGCCAGAAGTATTCAGGCCTTCCCAATTGTAGCTATAGACAGAAAACAGAGGACGTCCAACTAAAGGATAGAGCGATCCACCCGCACCATCACCATACATAATATAATCAGGGGCTGAAGTTGATATATCATATTTTGTCACCTTGTCAGTTGCATAACTTAGCATAAAGCTGGAACGCCACGCGAAAACATTTGATTGCAGGTTGATTGAATTCAATACTAAATCCAGCCCATGCCCTTTGGTATCAGAGAAGTTACCATATAAAGTATTAACGCCAGTTGATGGTGCCATAGGTGCTTGTCCAATTAAGTTGATTCCATTTTTGATGTAGAAATCAATACTTCCCGCCAAAATTTCCTTTTTCAATGAAAAATCTACACCGAAATCGGTCATCCTTATTTTTTCCCATTTTAATTGTGGATTTCCTGGATTGGCAATGATGGAATAAGGAAGACTAGAATAAAAGGAACTGTTGCCTGCATAGGAGGTGACTGTAAATGCTGTCAGGTTAGTATTCACATTCGCATTGTATCCGTAAGTAAACCGCACCTTAGCGTAGGGCAGCAAATCTGAATTAAAAAATGGTTCATTACTAAGTAGCCACGCTGCACCTACGGAATAAAGCGGTACCGATTTTTGATTTGTCTTTACGCCAAACAAATTGCTTTTGTCAATTCTCCCACTAGCACTCAACACATACCTGCCATCATATGTATAGGCCGCATTTGAATAATAGGAAACATAGCGGTTTGTAATCTTTCCAAAGCCAACTCCATCATGTGGGATTGTCGAGGTTGTGCCGGATGGCATCATTAAATAATTACCTATAAGGTCAACGGCTGTATTGATACCCGTTGATTTGTCGTACCCATAAACTCGACTGCTATTGCTTTCCGTAATGTTTTGATTAACTTCTGCCCCCGCTATGGCAGTTAAATTATGCTTCTCCTTCCATAAATGTGAATAGCTAACCTGTGCACGCATATGATGCGCATTTAAAATGGAGTTATTTATATCTGCAATCCCTCCAACAGGAACCGGATTTACAAGTCCCAAAGCATTGGATGCTGTCAAGTCCGTAAATTGGTTTATCAGGTTTCTGGTATAATAGGTAGATTCACTATAATAGTTATTTCCTGTACTGTTCAGCCGTTCATACTGGTATTTTATTTCAGCGCCAAATCCATTAAGAAAAGAATATTTAAGGCCCAGATTAAAACGATTATCCATGGAATTGCTGGTATTATCGGCATATTTTAACTCATCCATGGGGTTATATTTCCAATTTTGAAACTGCCCGTTTCCCACGGTGTCTATATAACTGTCAGCATAGTTCTTGGGCAGATTTAAACTTTTGCCATACATGTCAACCAATTGTGCATAGGGATAGTAATTAGGCTTGGAGACTTCAGGATACAGACTGCCCAATGGGCTATTATTAGTTGCTTTAGCCTGAATGTAATTGTATCCCAAGGAAAGAGTCAATCCTTTGAACAAATATAAATTATTATTGGCATTCAGAGTAATCCTATAATTTCTGTCTCCTATCTGGTTAGACAAGCTATTGTCAAAACCCATGGAAATAAAATAGTCGTTATGAGCACCACCCCCTCTAAAACTGGTATTATATTGCTGATTAATTGATTGTCGGTAAAGATACTTTTTCACGTCTTTCCTGAAATCCTTGTCCCTTAAGGCATCTATTTGACTACTGGCATCTACATCTGTTATCAGCCCCCTCTTTGCCCTGTCAAGCAAAGATACAACTGGTGATATGACAGGGTAATAGGAACTATTGAGATCACTATCATAATATCCTTGTTCAAATAACGTTTTTTCAATATCGATAAAATCGGTTGATTTGATCCAATTGGGCGAATAAGATAAGTTCGGTTTGTCACCAATAGTAGTATTGGCATTTACATCTATACTTAACATTTGATTCTGCCCACCCCTTTTCGTGGTCAGCACGATGACCCCATTTCCTGATTTAACCCCCCAAATCGAAGACGCAGCAGCATCTTTCAGAACAGATACACTGGCAAAATCATTTGGGTTAATATTAGAAATGTCTCCGTCATAAGGAAATCCATCCACTACCACAAGAGGCTGGTCGTTGGCAAACAATGTGCTCCTACCTCGAATGCTAAGATTATAACCCCCAGTATTAGTTAATGTAGATGACACATTTCTATTAAAAAGCAATCCCGAAACATTGCCTTCCAGACGACTTATCACATCAGCTCCAACCCTTTTATTGAATAACGCACTATCAATAAACACAAAACTCCCCGTAGCCCGTTCCTTTGGAATGTTTTGGTAACCTGTATTAACAATAACAGATGCTTCCTCCAATTCGCTGGAGAGTTCCCTCAGCACAATACTCCCCATATTGGCATTTGCAATCATCTTTTGGGTCACATAACCCACAAAACTGATCTCTAGCATGGCATCCTGAGGTACGTTTTGTAGTAGGAATTCTCCTTGCTTATCGGTGCTGGTTTGCAGCGTCGTCCGTTTGCCTTCGGCATTGAGCACACGTATACTAGCCCCCTGCAATGGCTTCCCCAAGCTATCCACCACGCGGCCCCGCACTTCGGGATAGGCAAGAATGAGTTCCTTATCAACAGGAAGGTCGGCTCGTACTTTAATCACGATAGACTTGCCCAAAATCTCATAGGCCAACTGCTGGTTTTTCAATACCTGATCCAAGACGTCAGGTATGGCGGCATTTACAAAATCCGCATCCACAAGGTTAGCACGTGTGACCAACTTGGGAGACCAGAAGACATTATAACCCGTTTGCTTGTTGATCTCGGCAAATATTTCAGGAAGGCTTGCCTGTCTTTTACGGAAGCTGACCTGTTGTGCGAAGCCTGCGGCACTCACCTGGATAAATGTAATAACGATTAAAAAAGTGGTTAACTTCATAACCCGATAGATATATTGCTGTAAGCCGATGGGCACAGCACATCCATATGTAAATTTTTTATACATTTGTAGCTGGTTAAACTTTAAAACATGTTACAGACGCGTTTGGGGTTAGACCATTACAATCAGGGACATCGCAATTGTTCCTGATTTTTTATATCTACCCCAGGGGTTACCATGGGTCAAGGGCCATTTATAGATTGTCTAGTCATTTTTTGGATATGATTATTGTTCTGTTATGAATGGTAAAGTGCGCATCACCCGTTTTTTCGAGCAAATTTAATAGCACAGCTACTTGATCAAAACGTGTACTAATGGCCGCGTAGGTTTCGTTTTTGAGAGCTTCATCCTTAAACTCCACATCCACATTATACCAACGGGCTATTTGTTGCATTATAGAAACCAAGGTCTCATTCTGAAAATTAAACTGGCCATTTCTCCAGGCAAGTTCACTAGATATATCTACCCGCACTTTAATTAAATTTCCGTTATTTTGAACAGTCGCCTGCTCTCCTGGAGCAAGCACAAGTGATCCCCCTGCACTATTTGGTCTTGAATCACGATTAATTAAAACCTTAACCGCACCACTGACCAACGTAGTTTTAATAGTGGTATCGTATGAATTGACATTAAAGCTGGTCCCCAAAACCAAAATTTCCTGGTTTTTACTCCACACTCTGAAAGGTTTAGCCCTATCCTCTTTAATCTCAAAATATCCCTCTCCATCCAAAATCACCTCTCTACCCGTATCTTTGAACCGGGTCGGATATTTCAGCATCGATGCCGCATTCAGCCAGACTTTGGTCCCATCGGGTAAAATAATCTGGTATTGCCCGCCTTTAGGCGTAGTGAGTATGGCATAGGATAGAATGGGATCTGAGCCATCACTAGTAGCTAAACCCAGTATTGATGATCCATTTGCATAGTTAACAGCCCCATCATGTACGATGATCCCGCTTTGCGATGAATCTAATTTGACGGTTGTACCATTATTGAACGTCAGGGTAGCCTGGTTAAAACCCGGTAGTATTTCAGACTTTTCAGATTGAAGTCCAGATAATGGCCTGTCTGGTCGGTTAATAAAGAAAAGTCCAACACCCATAATAACAAGTGCAGCAGCAGCATATGCCCCTATTTTCCATAAAATCCAGTCGGGCCTGTGTGTCATGCGTCTTTCGAGACGTTCATGAGCACCGACACTAATTTTTGCGATCCGTTCATCACTAACGCCTTGATTAAGTTGGTCAGATGCTATGGCCTCATATAACAGCTGGGCTGCATTTTCTGCCTCTTCGATAATACCAAAAAACTCCAACAGGTCATGCCTTTCCTGGTCGTTAATGGTATCATTGAGATACTTGGCAAAGAGTTGCTTGATATGTTCATTTACAGCCACGGCGCTTTTTTAGTATAATACGCACGAGGTAGCCAATCGGATAGCTCCTATTTTAAAAAAATAATTTCAGGAAACCTACGATGGTAATGGCTTTTGGAAAATTCTTCTTCAAAAATTTATTTGCCTTGATAATGTGGTCCTTTACAGCAGGAACTGAAATTTTCAGAATGCTGCTTACTTCCTGATAGCTCTTTAGTTGGAATTTGCACATGACAAACACTTTTTTGCGTTGTGGTGGCAGTTTATCAATAATCCGATAAAGCATTTTATCTTGTTCAGACGGGTTAGGCGCCCCATATTCTTGCTGAAAGGCCCTTGAGTATTGAACCAACACCTCTTCCCTGCGCTGTTCGCGGGCCAACATACGAAAATGGTCATGAGCCAGGTTAGTAGCTATGCGGATTAGGTATCCTTTAATGGACTGCTCGGGGTCTATACTGCTACGTTTCTCCCAAATCCGGAAAAAAACTTCCTGTAACGTATCTTCCACCAGCGCGTCGTCTTTGAGAATAGCTAGCAGATTTCGTAATAAATGCCTATTATATTGTTGATAAATGATGTTAAATGCTACATAATCCCCTTCTCGCAGTCTAATTAGCAGTTCCTTTTCATTCAACAGCGGTTCAGGGGGCATACTTATTATTATAAATCCATTAAGTCCAACAATTATACGATTAGAAAATGAAAAGAGCAAATAATTTAAACACCCAAACCCCTTTCCATTAGATAAACAACTTAGCATTAGCCACGGTAAGGAAAAATTAACAACAAACTTAGATAAACTTACCTTTATCGCAAAATCATTTCCTGAAAACCACTCAGAACCATTGCTGTCACCTTCGTCCAAAAAGTCCGGGCTTCCTTAGCAAAGAAATAGAAAATTAAAGTATGGGTATTCTTCCAAATACTATCTGGACAATGTCGGGTCCAGATAGCTTTGAAAAAAAAATAAATAGGTCATTCCACATTGCTCATGAAAGTATTCATTAAATGATTCTGCAAGTAATCATCAATTAGCTTTATGAAAGATTGTGTACTGGTGTTTTTCAGTACAGATGCATCGTTGTATGTCCATTTATAGGTCTTTTTGTTTTGTTGGATATCGCCATGTTCCATATGTAAGGGACGCGGTGGATTATAGCTGACCACTTCCCCGTCCTTACCGATGATCAGGAGCTGAGGAAAACCGTTATAACCATATTCCGTCGGAAATGGATGCTTTATCCCTTGACCTGCAGTAAACAAATTGATATAATCGGGTGATGAGTAGGCTTGATCTAGCAAACTCTTTCTCCATTCATTCTCGTCCTTATCAACATTTACTGTAAAAAACACAACATTAGGATTGTGCTTATAGCGTTCTAATATGGGGTGCATGGCTGAATGCAACACCCCACACCAAACACATCCGGTAAACCAGAAATCCATAATTAATAGTTTACCTTTATAATCGGCAAGTTTGTGCACAACACCTTGATCATCCGGTAAGGCAAATGGATACGCTTTATTTAACTGTTGGGCATAATTCTGAATTATTTTCTTGTAATACGGAGATTTAACATCTTGCTCAGCTCGCGCAACAAAGGCTCGGGACTCAAGCTCCATCTTAGGTAGACTAAGAAAGGCCATTGTAATTAACTTGTCGCGTAGTTCTCCACTGTAATTTGATGACAACCGTTGATAAAGTGTTTTGAAGTTTATTTTTCCTGGCTCATAATACTCTTTTACCGGATCTTTAATCCGCGCTTTCACTTCAAACTTTAACCTTTCAAGCTTAAATAACAGGTCGGCAAAATAGGCTGATTGGGCCTTTGCATGATCTGATTTCTCCAGAATGTAGTCTTTTTTCAGGTACTGTTCAAGCAAAATGCTATCTTCTTTAATTGTGTATTTGGCGTTAACAAAATCAGAATGAAACGACATGGGATGAAATGTGGGCATTAGGGTGGTTGCAATGGCATCATAGTACATTGCCTGAAAAATTTCTGGCTTAATAGATGTCTTGTAGCTTTCAAGTATTCTTATTTTTCCTGTTATCTCCTCATCCATTTTTATTGATTCTAGCTGATATATTTGGTGATAATCATTTTTATCGAAAAGTTTCCTTTCCATTTGTTCATTTGTCTGGATCTTGTATCGATATATCTCTGCCATGCAGTTATACTTCTCTGCGCCTTTACCCGTAAAAAACAATTGTCCAGTCTTATTTACATTTAGGTGAACACTATCACCAGCTTCCATCGGAGAAAGTTCACTCATGTAATATCTTACGTATTCTCCTGAAATATGACGATAGGAATCTTTACAAGACAATGAAATATAACCATAAGAAAAGGCATCGACGTCTTGTGCTGTGAGCCTTAACGAAAAGGATCCATTTTTATTCAATCCGGTTTCAAATGTTTGCGCCAATTTACCTTGAATCTTACTATAGCTTTCTTTGTATACCTCTAACACGACAGAAATTGCACCTAGCTTATTTATTATCGAGGTATCTACTTGTCCTGATAAAAATGTGACATACTGCTGCGCCAGACAGCTATTCAATATCGTGATAACTAATATTACAAATTTTAATAAATTTTTCATTTTTTATAGTGAGGATTAATAACCTAACGCAAATTCTGCTGAATACCACTAAGTGTGATCTCGTCGGCAGGGATATTGAATACATACCTGGGATCATTAGGGGGTAAAGAATACGTTGTTCCACCTAAAACTCTTGTAAGGGTGATAATAGCCCCTTCTTTGTTCAGCCGTTTTAGGTCGCCCCAGCGAAGACACCTCCAAACCAATTCTTTTCTTCTCTCCAATAATACCCTCTCCAATACATTGGTAACTTCTCCCGTGGTCAAAGGCAGAAAGGTTCCCGTCTTAAAGCGCCGTACAAGCAATACATTTAAATTGTCTAGAGCCGCTTGTTCATTGCCTTCCCGAGCCAAACATTCGGCACGTATCAAATATTGCTCATCCACCGCCAATCCAGTGTAGGGGTATAGTCCAATACCAAAATACCCACCATTCATCACTACATTGTTGACTCCCGCAGTCCTATACAAAATAGTTCTTCTCAGATCGTTTTCTTCGTATGTTTTTAAAAGATTGGAATCAATAGCAATTTTGGTATTAGTTCTGGATGCCACTGTTTGCGTACTGTACGCAATAACTGTACTCGTAGTAAAAATAGATTCTGGATTATTTGCAGGAAATGGAAAACGTTGTGTTCCATCAACCTCATTATAATCCAGTAGATAGTTATATTCGTTCAAACAACTGTCTGCGTATTTAAGTGCCTGTTCATACTTTCTTTGATATAGATTAATCCTGGCTCCCAATGCGTATACGGCTAGTCTGCTTGCTTGATTTTGATGGCCGTCAGGATAAGTGGGCTGCAGTAAAGATCTTGCGACGTTTAGATCAGCGAATATTTGGTCATAACACTGTTTAACAGATGCGCGCTGCTGAATATCGTCTACCCCGGATGTTAACTTTAGCGGCACCCCAAGATCTGACCCTTCGGTAGCAGGATCATATGCAGGCGAAAAATTACGTATAAGGTCAAAATAAGTATAGGATCGCACAAAATGTGCCCAGCCTTTTACCAGGTTATATTCTTCGTCGCTACCCGATAGTTTTTCTCTATCTTTTAAACCGTCTATGACAGAGTTGGCATAAAAAATTGCCTTGTATGGCCCGTTCCAATCCTGAATATTTACATCCCCCCCATATATATCTTTTGCCCAGATGAAAGATTCTCTTTCTGTAGCGGTATAAGTCGAGGACCAACTTTCTTCATTTAAAAAATAATATTCGTCAGATGCTAGTTGGGAAAGGGCCACTGAAGCAGCATATACATCCGAACTCTCCAATAGGGCCTTATACTCTTCTATGGTCGTAGGTATAATGATGGATGAACTTGGTTTGGGATCCAGAAAGGATTTCCCGCATGACCAGCAGATAATTACTGTTATCAAAAGCGGCAAAGTGTTATATTTTCTTTTCATTTTAATCAATTTAAAAATCAAAACACAATATTGGCTCCAAAAGAAATTGTTTTCGGAAGTGGGTACGCAGTGGCTTCCGGATCCAGGTTTAAATTATTCTTTTTCCAAATAATTCCCAGATTCTGGGCATAAACATAAAAGCTAAGGTCCTTAAAAAACAATCGTTGCTTATTTTTTGCGCTAATAGGATGATAGGCCAGTTTAACATCCTGCAGCCTGATATGGTCTGCTTTTTCAACGAGTACTTCTGAATAGGTGTACAAAAGATCCCTATTACTGACTGCCGGGTATATTAATGCCGGAACATTTGTGTGTAATTCATCTCCTGGGGCTTGCCAGCGCTTTTCAAAATCACCCTGCTGATAAGACCCCCCGAATAAATCAGCCCCGTTTAGTGAAGATCTTCTGAAATAGTAACCAAACCGGTAAAGAATATTGAATGAAAATTCAATTTGTTTGTATGAAAGCATATTTCGAAAGCTACCAAACAGGGTAGGTGTTGCCGACCCCATATACTTCAAAGATGATGCATTGTAATTGTTAATAATATAGCTGTAATCTTTACTAATAGCGCCATCCAGGTATCCCTGCGGGTTGCCTTGTTCATCCAATCCCGCCCAGCCAAAAGCCCAAATTGAATTAATAGGATAATCCTTGATTGGTGAAGTCAAACTATTAACAACATTATAATTGGATCCCATATTAACTTTATAGTCTGTGACTTTATTTTTATTGGTATTTAGTATTAAGGTTGTTGACCATAAGAAATGATTCCGTTGAATATTATTGGACGTAAGTTGTATATCCCATCCATGTGAGTTAGTATTAGCCGAATTTCCAGTAAAGGTAGTAACCCCGGTTTGGGGAGCCAGTGGGCTATCCCCAATAAGATCTTCACCATTCTTAATATAATATTCAATAGAGCCCCTTAAAATATTGCCCACAGAAATAAACTCTATTCCCAAATTGACATTCTTCACCTTTTCCCAACGTAATGAGGGGTTGGGTGGGTTAATAACCCAATATGATTTTTCGCCCCAAGGAGTTTGGGTATAGTATTTACTTGTTAATAATGCTGATATGCTATTGTTCACCAATCCATTAAAACCGTACGTTGCGGTGACTTTTAAATGTTGCAGCAGCTTAAAACGATAAAAGTTTTCTTTATCTATATTCCACCCAAATCCAATATGCCCAAGTGGCACCCCTTTTTGGTTAGTCGCCACGCCAAATAGGTTTGACTCGTCTCTACGTAGACTTGCCGTAAGCAGGTATTTACCATCGTAAATGTATCCAATATTACCGTAGTATGATCTGTTGCGATTGAGGGAATTACTTTCATAAAGACCACTCGAAATTCTACTTACGTTCCACCCGTAATAATAAGGAAAGTAGGTTAAGTAGTCTGCATCAATACCCGAAGCATCATTTGGATTATAACCATATACGTTGTTTGCATGGTAATCGCTGCGATCTTGCCTGATTTCAAATCCCGCCATGGCCGAAATCTGATGCTTAGCAAAAAAGGTCTTGTCAAAATTAAGCTGAGCTCGTCCGTAATGCGATTTACCAATTGAATAAGACCGTTCCAAAATATCACCCAAAGGTATGGGACGGGTAACCGTAGCCGAAGCAACATCAATTTGTGAAAGCTGATTGATACGATTGCGTACATAGTAGGAATTCTGGTCATACTGATCCAACTGATCGTATACTGTTTGGTAATATTGGTAATTAGTGGTAACCATTAAATATGGAAAGATCTTATATGAAATGGAGGTATTCGCCCGAAAATCAGTAGTTGACTGGCTAATATTATTGTATTTATTTTGAAGTTCATCAAGAGGGTTAAAATTCCATGGTAGAAGCAACCCTCCGCCAGCTGTGTCTGTATACAGTCTGTTTAGTCCATGGTTTTTGCTTACTGCAATATTTAGTGGAATCCCCGTTTCATCAGCCACATCTGAGTAAGGAAAATCAGAGACGTAGTCTGTTAAACCTGTATAATCCTTACTATTCGATTTGTTAAATGTTAGGTTAGCATCAATGCGCAGTTTATTATCCAGCAGTTCGTAGCTGTTGTTTGCGTTGATGGTGACGCGGTCGTTGGATTGTCCAACAGTACTTGAAATGTTCTTGTCATAGCCAGCCGAGAGATAATAAGATTGCGTAGGGCTACCTCCACTTACATTCAGATTATATTGCTGTAACTTGTTGTTTCGGTAAAAGTATCTGGCCATGTCATCGCGTACATCGTGAGAAGACAGCATCTGCATGCGGCTGGCTGAATCGCTTGCGCCAATAAGGCCATTCCGCGCATCCAGCATGATCTGTACGGCAGGAGATATAGAAGTATATTGCGTAGCTATATCATCGTCATAATATCCTTTATTAAAAAGGAATTGCTCTACCTCAATGTACTCAGCCGAGCTCAGCTGCGGCTGGTAGTATAGGTCTGGCTTCTCGCCGATGGTGAGGTTGGAGGTCAAGCTCAAATTAGCCTTCTGGTTCAGTTTGCCACTTTTGGTGGTAATAACCACTACGCCATTACCCGCACGGCTTCCCCATATCGAGGCTGCTGCGGCATCTTTTAACACAGTGACAGAGGAAACATCCAAGGGGTTTAGCTGGCTTATTTCTCCAGTATACGGAAAGTTGTCTACAACGATTAAGGGAGCAGTGCCAGAATAAATCGTGCTTTTACCACGTACCGTAATGCCTAGGGCATTACCTGCTTTTGGATCAAACAGCATACCATTGGTAACTCCTTGTAGACGACTTAGGATATCGGAAGAAACTGCTCGATTAAACGTTATGCTATCAATCTGTACGAATGATCCTGTGGAGCGTTCTTTCGGCAATTTCTGATACCCGGTATTAACCACAACCTCCGCTTCATCTAATTGGCTTTGAAGGGATATTAATACAATGTGATCTATAGGTCCATTGGCAGCTATTTCAATAGTCAGGTATCCGACATAGGAGATCTGCAGCACGGCATCATCCGGAACATCACGAAAGGTAAACTTCCCCTCCTTATCCGTAAATGTTGCCCGATTTGTTCCTTTGATCCTCACGGTGGCATTCTGCAAAGGGCTACCTAAAGAATCGGTGACCCTGCCTGTAATGGGTTGTTGTAGGATGGCGACATTACCAGGGAACACAGGGTCGAGGGCATTTGGCCGCTCGCTAAGTAAAATAGTCTTGCCCTTGATGCGGTAAGCAAGCGGTTGGTCTTGGAAGATCAATTCCAGGGCTTCTTCAATAGTTACCTGGTTCAGTTGGATGGAAATCGGTTTGACCTGTTTAAACAGTTCATTGCTGCCTAATGAAGCATAACCGGTTTGCTGCTCAATAGCCTTTAGTACCACAATCAGAGACTGGTTCTGGACGTGGAGGCTCACGGTCTGTGAAAAACTGGTTGCACTAAGTTGCAGGCAACCGATCAACAAGAGTATTGTAGTTATTCGCATAACTAACCATGCTTTTATTAAAAATTGATTCATTACTTTTGTAAAGTTTGGATATACAACTCTGTTAGTAAGGACGGATGACGTATCCGGACGTTATACAGGAAAGGGGCCGAATCCTTTCCTGTTTTTTTATGTTATGTTTTTTCCATGTCGTATTTTTTAGGTTGAACTCCTTTTTTGTTATTTTCAATGATCAGCTTGCGACCCGGTGCTATCCTGAACCGCACTTTTGCCCCTTTCAATATTTCGAGCACGTCTGAAAGGTTATTATTGCGATATACTTTTCCATAGAACTCCATTTCAGGTATCGAGCCTTCATAAATAACCGTAAAGTCATACCAGCGTTCCAGCTCTCGCATCACTTGTTCCAGGTTTTTGCCCGTAAAATCAAACTGCCCGTTTTTCCAGGCACTAGCCACTTCAACATCTGTTTTTTGCTTGGTCAGTTTGTTGCCAACTAGTATGCTTTGTTCTCCGGGTGCCAATACAAAGAAGGCGGGTTGTTTGCTATCTATGTGCAATACACGCACAGCGCCATTGATCAATGTAGTCTTGACCGACGCCTCATCCGCGTAGGCGGCGAGGTTAAACTCCGTACCAAGCACGGTGGTAGACTGTTCCCGTGTCTTTACAATAAATGGTTTTGCATCCTTGCTGTTTACCGAAAAATACGCTTCGCCTTCTAAAAAGACTTCTCTTTTGTCACCATTGAACTTATAAGGATACTTTAAGGTAGATGCTGCATTTAACCATACCTTTGTGCCATCGCAAAGTATGACTTGATACTGTCCCCCGCGCGGAGTGGAAAGAGACAGTTCCATCGCCTGGTGTGCTCCCTCTGTTTTGGTCGGGATGACGGCTGTAAGTTTGGTTCCGTCATTATAACGAATGTTTCCAGCACCTATCTGAATGCCGGTTTGAGCAGAATCAAGCGGAAACGTTGTGCCGTCTGCCAGTGTAAGCGTAGCCTGGTTATAGCCGGGAGCAATGTCTGTGAAGGTTGGTTTAGCCCAGTGGAAATAATATATTGCGGCGAAGGCCGCTATAAGGATAGCTGCAGCCATGCTTGTCCAGCGGTAAAGATGCCTGTTTTTTTGGGTAGTTAATGAAGATGTCAATGCGTGCTGCCCCTCCTTCATGTGTGCCAATAGCTGTTCGAATACCCGCCTTTTAATGACCTCCGGATTCAGTGTATCTTTGCCCTCATAGTCGGCATAACTGAAATCAAAATGATGATACCAGTCGTCGAAATCCTGCTTTTCTTCAGGAGTGATGCTGCCATTCAGCCATTTTTCTGCCAGTTCAAGGATGTATGGGGGTGCTTCATCAGCCATAGTTTGTCCTGTTTTCAAGTATAGACGCTGTGAAGGAAACCATACTACTACTCAGATTGCAGTTTTTTTTATATTTCTATAAAAAAAATAAAAAAAAGCTCTTTTTGAAGTACTCACGAAGGATTCGAAGAGCTTTTGTCAGGTGATTTTCGACAGTATTTGTACTAATTTTTAATTCATCGGCAATTTCTTGCGTACTAAGGCCCTGTTCACGACTCAAACGGAATACCAACTGGCACTTTTGGGGTAATAATTGTATGCCACGTTCCAGTTCTTCCATGATCTCCTTTTCTCGAAGATAAAGCGTAGTGCTATCTTCTGACAGGGCAGTGAGATCAATGGGCTGTTCCTTTTCCAATGCCATCCGGCGTTTCCGGATTCGGAGCCTGCTTATGACCTGGTATTTCACAGCTGCCGCCAGGTAGGCTCCTGGTTCTTTTTCAATGACCAGCTTTTCACGGATGTTCCATATTTTCGTAAACAGGTCTTGTACCACCTCTTCGGCATCCTCCGGTGAAGAAAGGGTATGCAAAGCCACCGAAAAGAGTTTATCCCAATATCTTTCATACAACTCAGCAAAGGCGCCCTGATTGCTGTTGGCAATCAAATGCATCAATTCTTTGTCTGAATGTGTGCCGTAGTTACTGGCCATGTGTTTGATTTTGCCGGGCAATTTAAGAAAAATTGGTGTCTTTACGAATCATGTTGTAATGATGCAGCAAGAGTAGGATGATATTGGCAGACTCAATTATGCATCTAAACACTCACAGCTTAACCGGGCACGGGTACTCATCTTACAGGCGTTACGCAAGGCGGGAATATACACGTTGGAGCAAATAGAGAGCTTTGCTTACTTTTTAACCCAATTTATTTTTGTACAGGATAAAGAAGAAAATCGTATCTTTGACATTGAGTTGTCAAAAACATCAAAAGGAGAACTTAACATGGGAATCGTTGAAACAGTAAAAGAAATATTTAAGGAGCAAGGCAAGCTTGAAGGCAAGCTGGAAGGTAGGCTTGAAGGCAAGCTGGAAGGTGCACTTGAAACCGAAGAAAAAAACAAAACCGAGTTTGTTACAAAGCTTCTACAAGCTAACAAATTCACCATTGCTGAAATCACCAATTTTGCAAGTGTTCCGGAAAAATTTGTCATAAAAGTACAAGCAGATTTAGCCAAAAAACAAAAAATTTAAGGCCGGTGTACCTTTATATATAATACAATGCCATCCGTTGATTCAGCGGATGGTTCTCAGGCATACTAAATTAAGCCACCCCAGGCTTATAGCGATCAAAAGACCGCCAGTATTTATCTTTGTAGATGTCATAAGAAACTGTTAGCTTGTCAGCATACCGAACCAACAAATCATCCATTACTTTTGAAGGCTTCCTGAATTCGGTACAGGCAAAATAAACCTCCCTCTCACCGTTAGCCGTCTCGCGGCCTATATAAAGATAGGCATTACTGCCCTGCAGTTCCTGGACCATATCATCTTCAAAAATATTCAGTAGAGTATAAGTCGGCTCATCCGGCATACCACTACCATTATTGTCAAATTTTATGTTGACATAAAGAATCCACGGGTGCGAAGCACTGCCTTCCCAGGAAAGCAAGTCGGTATTCATAATCGCAATTAACACATTTCCATTTTCATGCAAAGACTCAAAAGAGGAAAAAGTTTCGTTTTTAGCATCGTACTGGGTGTCCATATATTTTCCCACAAACTCCTTTTCCCTCCATACCAGGAAATCTTTCAGTTTCTCCATCGGAATCCTTTCCTTTTCTGCATCCTGCTTTCCAATTACCTGTAAATGATCGATAGAAGTAGCAAAATTTAACTCCCCCAGGAAATTTTCCAGGAAAATAATAACTCCATTGGTGATCTGCATTTTATTCTCGTCAGTATAATCGCTGTGAATAA
The DNA here is from genome assembly GCA_900109895.1 of bacterium A37T11. GTDB lineage: Bacteria > Bacteroidota > Bacteroidia > Sphingobacteriales > Sphingobacteriaceae > A37T11. Next base: position 73,145 of record FOBR01000011.1, on the reverse strand, counting down.
CGCTCAGGTCTACCAAGTCCGGGTAAACTGGATCAACATTCTCAATAAAAGAAAGTGTATCGTTGCTAAATACAAGCTGATCCATCCGTATGATAACATCGCGGTAGTTAAGCGCAGGTTTTAAAGCCGTAAACTTCCAGCCAGGCAGCGCAGGGGCTGCCGCCACGAGATCTTCCACCCAAGCAATGTTCTCCACCTTCCCATCGGGAGTGAAAACAAGTTCAGCCGTATTATCATCTATCATCCCAGTTATAAAAAAAATCCCATCCCTTAGCTCCCCGAGTTTAGGAGACAGTTTGTCAAAGAAGTTTTTATTTAAATCGTCCTTTGTATTTACTACCTTATAGAAGATATCACTATGTCTGCGAAACCATTCCCAAAAATCAGCATAAGATTTGAGTGGTTTTTCTTTTCGATTGAAAATATTGTTTAAAAATCCCATTTAACTTTGTTTAGGCTAATTTAACCACTTTAAATATATCATCCAAAAGTTTTTGTTTATGATAACAATTAGACCTCCTTCCAACATGCTGAAAGTGGAAGAAAATCGTATCTTTGACATTGAGTTGTCAAAAACATCAAAAGGAGAACTTAACATGGGAATCGTTGAAACAGTAAAAGAAATATTTAAGGAGCAAGGCAAGCTGGAAGGTGCACTTGAAACCGAAGAAGAAAGGAACACTGAGTTTGTTACAAAGCTTATTATTAAACTTGGCTTATCAGACGATCAAGCTGCAGATGTAGCCACGGTCTCCATTGATTTCGTCCAAAAAGTCCGGGCTTCCTTAGCCAAAAAACAAAAAATTTAAGGCCGATATACCTTTATATATAACACAAAGCCATCCGTTGATTTAGCGGGTGGTTTTTTTTGCTCATTAATGTTCCAAAACTCATCATACATCCTTAAATCAAAACGTAAAGATTTCCCCTCCCTTTCTCCGGCGGGATGACGCGGACCAGTTTGTTGCGGGGATGGATGCTGAGCAGGCCGGTTATTTTGGCCGGGTCTATCCGGGTGCATTCGGCTTTTTCAATGGCGGCGGCTATTTCAGCAGCGGAGCGTGGGGTCTTTAAAAGATCAGAAGCCAGCACTTTATCCAGGTATGGAGCCAGGATCACGCGGGGCTGTTTCTTCTTTTCTATTTTTTCTTTCTTTACCTCCTTGATGTACTTACGAAGTGCGGCAGGCATTTTTTCTAAGGGGGGAATGGGGAAGTTGGGGTTGGCAAAATTAAAATAAGCTACTCCGAAGGAATCTGAAATAATAGCCATACTTTTAATTGTAACACTGCTTTTTCCCAATTCGACATTATTGATATGTGTAAAGGTAAGATCTAAATAATCAGCATACTGTTGTTGAGTTAAACCAGTATATTCTCTAAATCTACGTAATTGCTTCCCAAAATGACTACTTATGTTAAGATTATCCTCAACGTTAAACTTCATAATTTTTTATAAATTATTTTTTTATATTTATTTTATTATTACCTTTGCTTCATCGGTTTACAACAGACCAACCGTCGACAGATTAAGCTTGTTGTAAACCGGTAACATATGCCCCCAACTAGTTGGGGATTGAATAACAGGTCTCTCGTTCGCGAAACCGTCAATTTCTGAACACGAGAAGGCCGAATGTTCGCCCATTTGCTGGCAAATGTGTACTTTTGTACCATCATCCAGTGGGGCGGGCTTCGTGTCTTGCTTTTGTGTTCGTCCCGATTAATTTCGGGATTGGTTCTCGACGGTACCAGCGGACAAAAGCGGCGAAGCTCGCCCCTTTGGGTTTTTACGGGAGACCTGTTTATTATTCACATTATTAATTGAGTATGGAACAGTGTTACCCCTTCTTCCGTTACCCTAAATTAACCTGCAGCCCCTCGCGCGCTGCCAGCAGGTTCTGCATGCTGCAGGACCCAATTATCCGTATTATTTGTGCACCAGAATAAGCAGTAAGCTATAGGCTATAGGGTTTAAGCGCTTTTCAAGCTTGCTGTTTCGCCAAACGGTGCTATGCAGGCTTATTGCCTATTGCTAAATGCCTAATGTAATTTAATTAATTGCTTCATAATCAAATAATAGGATGAATATTTTATACCTAAAAGGACACTATTGCCCCAATTTCTGGCTAAAAATACTGAAAATTTCGGGTATGTCGATCGTTTTTTCGATCGGCATGCATATAGCATTTTCTTTTGCTGGCGTCCCTACCATTTTCGGGATGCCCATTCAAGACACCACCAAAAATTCCTTAAAAGACACCATTCAATTACAGGAAGTCACCGTCTCTACGGGCTATCAGCAAATCCCCAAGGAACGGGCCACGGGTTCATTTGTGTTTATCGATAGCGCGTTGTTTAACCGCAGCGCCAGCACAGATGTTCTTAGCCGCCTCAAAGGCATTACCCCTTCCCTCCTATTTGATGAGCGCGCAGGAGGTACCCCAAAGCTTAGTATCCGTGGCATCAGCACCATCTATGGTAATGCCAAGCCGCTGATCGTGGTAGATAATTTCCCGTATGAAGGCGACCTATCCAACCTAAACCCGAATGATGTGGCCTCGGTTTCTGTTTTGAGGGATGCGGCCGCGGCCAGCATCTGGGGTATTCGTGCCGGCAACGGCGTCATTGTCATAACGACCAAAAAAGGAAAGCAAAACCAGCGAACACAAGTGGGGTTTAACAGCAATGTTACTGTAGCAGACAAACCAGATCTCTGGTATGAACCAAAAATCTCTTCTGCTGATTTTATTGAGGTAGAACAATACCTCTATGACCACGACTATTACAAAAGCGATCTGGCGAATACCACTACCTTCCCAGTCATTAGTCCGGCCGTGGAAATCATGGCCAATTCGGCACTGTCCGAAACCCAAAAGAAAGAGAAGCTGGATTTATTACGCGGACAAGACATCCGCTCAGAAATTGACCGCTACTTTTATCGTAAGGCCATCAGCCAGCAATATGCGCTGAATATGCAGGGCGGCGGTGAGCAACATACTTATTATTACGCGGCCGACATGGACAGAAACCAGCAAGCTGTGAAGTCCGATTCGTATAACCGCATCAACCTGACTGCCCGCAATCAGTTTAGTTTCTTTCAAAAATTACAGGTTAACACATCCTTGGAACTAACTAGCAGCCAAAAGAACAGCGACAATACACTTTACTTTCTGCAAAACGCCTATCCGTACGAACGCCTTGCCGACGATGCTGGCAATCCGCTTCCCATTGTGCGCGATTACCGTGCTTCCTTTGCAGCCGCCGCTGAACAGAATGGACGGCTCAACTGGCAGTTTGTTCCGCTGGAAGAACCTGAAAATCGCAGTAACGGTACCGCTTTACAACACTACCGGGCTAGCGTCAACGCTGTTTACACCTTGTTTAAAGGCTTGCAGGCCTCCATTTCTTACCAATATGAACATCAGGCTACAACCCAAAAGTATTTTCAGGGTCAGGATGCTTATTTTACCCGTAACCTGATCAACCAATACATAAACCTGAGTGGAACTGGCAACAAATATCCGGTACCCCAAGGCGGCATATTGGATCTCACCAATGGAAACCTAAGATCGCAAAATGGCCGGGCTCAACTACAATATGCAGGTGATTGGCTGGACCACCTACACCAGGTTAGCCTTTTAGCGGGATTTGAAGCTAGAGAGGTAAGATCTACGTTTTATACTAACCGCTATTATGGATATGATCCTGCCACTGGAACTTCCCTTCCTGTCAATTTTACGGATCAGTTTGCGCGTTATCCTGTAAGTGGCAGGTCTACTATCACCCGTAATCAAGGCATGCAAGGAAATTTAAATCGCTTTCGCTCCTACTTTGCCAACGGTGCTTATACCTACCGTTCACGCTATACTGTATCGGGAAGTGCCCGCATTGACCAAACCAACCTATTTGGGGTAAAAAGCAACCAGCGAAGTATCCCGTTGTGGTCCTCAGGATTGAAATGGGACATAAACAAGGAAAATTTTTATCGGCTGTCATGGCTTCAGGTACTAAGTCTGCGCTGGTCGTACGGTTATAACGGCAATTTTGATGAAACTGCCAGCGCTTATGTCACGGCTACTTATGTTACTAACAGCTACGGCCTGCGTGAAGCCCGGCTGGGCAACTTACCAAACCCTGAATTGAAGGGCGAACGTACAGGGATACATAACGTTGGTCTTGATTTTTCTGCCTTTCAAAATCGGCTATCCGGAAGCGTCGATTACTACCATAAACGAGGCAAAGACCTAATCAGCAACCAGCCTTTTGATGCCACCACAGGCCGCAATATCTTCCGGGGTAACGTTTCGGGCATGAAAGGACATGGCTGGGACATACAATTGAACTCCAAAAACATCAATTACCGAAACTTCAGTTGGGAAAGCAACGTCATCTGGGGGTATACTGCCGATAAGGTAATCGATTATCAGTTACAGCCAGGCAGCACCTATTTTTTCCAGGATGCCAGCCTATCTGGCACTGCCTTACAGAACAACCCTGCCAATGGCCGGCCTTTATTTGGGGTGTATAGTTATCGTTGGGCAGGTCTTAATCCCGACACCGGAGATCCGCAAGGATATCTGAATGGGCAGGTCAGTACTGATTACGCCGCTATTTCACAACATGCAACACTGGACAGTCTTATTTATCATGGCCGTGCACTACCGGCCCATACCGGAAGTTTTCGGAATACGTTTCGCATTGGGCCCTGGGGCCTCTCGGCAAACATTCTTTATAAGTTCGGCTATTATTTTAGGCGTCAGGCAAGTGCCATTAGTTATATTCCCAATATGTCGGCCTATACCTCCGAATTCGGTCAGCGCTGGCAAGGCTCCGGAGATGAAACGCGCACGAATGTTCCTTCTGTTATATACCCTCAAAATGCGGCGCGTGGCAATTTTTATCAAAACTCTTCCGCCCTTGTTGAAAAAGGCGATCACATCCGCTTACAGGATATCCAGCTCAGTTTAGACCTGAATGGGGCAATCGTCCGTGCACTATTGCTCCGTTCCTTGCGGGTCTATGCTTATGTCAATAACCTGGGCATTCTGTGGCGCGCTAACAAACAGCACCTGGACCCAGACTATAATAGCAATGCCACACTAGGTAACACGACGCTGCCCACATCACGCAGTATAGCAATGGGTTTACAGGCTAATTTTTAATCCTTTATTCAAGATCATAATGAAAAGAATCCTACAGATTAGCAGCATCATTATTATATCAGTATTCATGGGGTGCCAAAAGAACTGGCTTGAGGCCAAACGGGATTTAAATTCCGTTATTCCCACCAACTTACAAGACTATCGGAGTATCCTGAATAGTAGCAGCTCGCCAGGAATGGCTTTGAGTTATACTTCCATGCCTTTAATTTCAGGAGAGGAATTTACCGTTACGGATGCTCTTTTTAACATCGGCATTGATTTGGAACGCAATCTCTATTGCTGGAGAGCCACTATGTATCCTGATCCGGTAACTAACATCAGCGATTGGGATGACACTTACCAGCAAGTATTTAATGCCAACGTGGTTCTCGATGGCCTTCGAGAAGTCGAGAGAAATGCAGCAAATGATGCTGAATGGGACGATGTAAAGGGGGGAGCACTCTTTTTCCGGGCGAAAGCCCTATACAATCTGGCACAGGTCTTTGCGGCACCTTACGAGCCGGCCAACGCCCATCAAAACCTGCTGGGCATTCCGCTTCGTTTAAGTTCAGATCCACATCCACTCACCGAAAGGGCCAGTGTTGGGCAAACCTATAACCGTATTGTGCAGGATCTGAAAACCGCACTACCCCTATTAACGCTAACACCCAGACTTCTTACGGATGCCTCCAGACCCGCCGCTTATGCGTTACTGGCGCGTTGTTTCCTTAACATGTGTGATTATTCAAATGCATGGGCTTATGCCGATTCTGCGTTACAATTACATCCTGCATTAATGAATTATGAAGATATTTTACCGCACGTGAATGACAGAAATCCAATTCCGGACCTGAATGAAGAAACATTATTATACAGTACCTTCTTTACCCTTCCTACATATTTGATTACTAATTTACATACAATCGATACCGATTTGCTGGCACTCTATCAGGTACATGATCTCCGGTTAAACCTATTCTTTAATGGGGGTCATTCTTTCCGAGGTAGTTACACCGCCAGTGTTCGGTTATTCAATGGACTGGCCAGTGATGAATTATATCTGATCCGGGCGGAATGCCTGGCAAGGAACGGCAACGATGAAAAAGCATTGAACGACCTAAACACCCTGTTAAGCCATCGTTTTGTCAAAGAACAGTTTACACCTCTTACCATGGTAAACACAGATAATGTATTAAATATGGTGCTAAAGGAGCGCCGCAAGGAGCTATTGTTCCGTGGCTTGTATTGGAGTGACCTGCGCAGGTTAAATCAGGAAAAGCAACGAGCGGTCACCCTTCACCGTAACGTCAGTGGGGAGAATTACACCATAATTCCTAATAGCAGTCGCTACACTATGCCCATTCCAGAATATATTGTTCAAAAAACCGCTATCCCACAAAATCAACGCACCCAAGAATGAAGTTTATGATAAAAAGAAAAATCTATACACTTTGGTTTATGTTAGCTTTTAGCGTAATTAATCAGCAAACCTATGCTCAAGACGCCCAAATGCCCCTTCAGTTGTTAGACAGCGGCCAAATGATGCCTGATATGACCCTGCCCATAACCAAATACAGTTCATCCAGCCTTCGTCTTCGGGATCTGCGGGGAAAACTGGTTATTCTGGATTTTTGGAACATTCATTGCGCCAACTGCATTGCAGCCATGCCAGAGATGCAACAGTTGCAGGACCACTTTAATGGTCAGGTGCAGATTATTCTAGTTACGACAGACCCACTATCTCAAGTACAGTCGTTAGCACAACGCTCCGATGTGTTCCGCCAAGTTAAGTTACCTTCCATCGTTCAGGACAGCTCATTATTGGCTCTGTTTTCTATTAAAACTGTTCCTACGCATGTTTGGATCAGCCCAGAAGGAAAGATCGATTATATCACGAATGGATATAACACCAATGAAGAAACCATTCGTTCCTATTTACTTGGCAACAAGCCTCATTTGTTCATGAAACGCGAGTTGATGGATATCGACTTGGATAAACCCTTATTACTTGAAGGGAATGGCCGCCATCTGAACAAAATGTTGTATTATGCATACCTGACGAGCCAAATCCAGACTGATGTATCCCAAAGCGGGGTTATCAAAGATCAAGACAGCAACCAGCCCATTTCAGTCAAAGCCATCAATGTAAATATTTTGAGCTTATTTCAACTGGCGCACGGTCACTCTGCCATTTCCGAGTATAATCAGTTAAACCGGGTTGTTTTGGATATCCGCGATAAAACGGGTTACTTGTGGCCAGAATTGAATGAACATTTGGATGCCTGGAAAGCGGCAAACTTATTTTGTTATGAAATTACTGTCAAACCCGCATATTCAAACCGATTGTTTAATTTCATGAAGCAAGACTTGGAGAACTTTTTCAACGTCAGCACTTCTATCGAGGTACAATTGCGCCCCTGTTGGGTATTGGTCAAAAAAAGTCACAAAACCTCACTGAAAAGCCGAGGAGGCCCTACAAAGTTCAGCATGAACCGAAATACTTCAGACAGCACTCAAATTCAAAATGTACCTATACAACGATTACAAGATTTTATAAATGGGATAACTGAAAATTTTACCACAAATGTACCTCCCATCGTTGACGAAACGAACATTCACTATGCGATAGACTTGCGGATTTCCAATAAACTTACCAAACTTTCAGAACTTCGCAGAGAACTAAATGCTAGTGGTCTGGATATTTTGGTTAAGGAACGAAAAATTAAAATGTTGGTTATACGTGATAGAAATTAATAAAATAAAAAGCATTTTCCCGATAAACAACCGGGAAAATGCTTTTGAATGGCAAAAAAATCTGCCCTGTGTAAGGAATTAATACCTTACACCATTGCGAAAAATCCCGGTAGATGCACCAACCGTATTGTCCGCATTCAGAACATGCTGTTCTGCACAGTGATTTGTACCTGTGTTCGAACAATTTGGTTCAAGTGCGGTCGTAGTTTCATTGGAGTCATCCAAGTAAACCCAAATTGTACCATCTACCATTTTACCATGTGCCACCGCGGCACCTCCTGCTAAAGCAAAGACTCCCAGAGCCATTACTTTTAAAAATGATTTTCTCATTTTGTTGAAATAGTTAATTGATTTGTTAAAGTTTCGCCTTCTTTATTTAAAGAGCCTCCGGCATCCGCTCTTTTTATGGTTGCAACCAAGTTCTTATGTATACGATGGTTCAGCCATACGACTACTATCGTCCCTAACAATAATATAATGTTTAATTTTAAATGTGTTTCCCAAGCCATTTCGGTATCAAGACCAATGCAATAACAGGGTTGTTTATCCAGCGGCAGTTGTATGACATAGGCAACAAATGCCGTAAACAGTACCATAAAGAGGGTCGCGACATAAATGCCTGCCGTCATCATACGCCTGTACCAGAAACCAGCTAACAGTACTCCCGTAATGATCAGACAAATGGAAGGGGTACCCCAAGCTATCCAAAAAGCCCAGTTGTCGGGAATGATTACCGCATTGTCCAGGCCTTCCCTGAATTTTTTCATCAGCCAGAATTTATCAATGGCGATATAACCAAAGAAGGCGATCATACCGATAGCCAAAAGGCCTTGCAGGGCTTCTTCCCAAATGATTTTTTCGACCGGCTTTTTCTGCTTATTTCTGCTTGTTTTCATACTCCAAAGGTATAGCAGTTATACCCCTCGAAGTTTGTCCTCTTTTGAAGAGAAATTTGTCTTTTTTTATCGGGTACTTCTAAGATAGAATACCATGATGCTCGGGGCGCAAGAGAATGGAACACGTCATTTCATTTCCGTTTTGTTGCATATTTGTAACTAAACAGAAATGAAATGAATATTTAGGTTGGAAAATGTAATATTTTACATAGATAATCGGAAAATTTCCGATTACCTAGTCATTTTATGACATAACCTTTAAATGGCTGGTTAGGTCATGAAAATAAGCTGGCGACCAAATATCGAGTATGCTGGGATCTGCAATAAACCTGCTGATGTCGGCTTTGACACGGGTAAAATCAACGGTATCAATACGATCCTTTAGAAGGTTCATGATATCATTTTCTGTTATAGACTCGTTGGTCCAGTCGCCACTCTCTTGTGCGCGGATCAAAAAATGGGTTAGATTGAGGGGAGTACCTTTTTTAATGTACCATTCCATATCATACCAGTCCCGTCCTTTTACATTATTTTTCCATTTACGGAATAACAAGGCATGCATTTTTCCGGCAAACAGATCAGATAGCGTAAAGCACCGGACATAAAAGGAAAATGGCCGCAGCAACAGCTTCACTTCCGTCTCAAAACCAAGGGGAGGTTTGGTGTCAACTTCCACCTTTATTTTTATGTTTGCCCGTTCTGTCAAACCAATTTCAGGCAGCATATGTTCAAGAACCAACTCTTTCCAGATTGTTTCAGACTTTAGGAAGGCTGACTCAATGGCTGTTTTATGGGTTTTATCTTTCTCACGGATGGACACAGTCATACCCAATACCTCAAACTCCGTTTGTATGGCTTGTAGGTATTTTTCCAATTCAAAATCTTCATTAATCTGCAATAATGAAAAGTCCAAGTCCTCAGAATATCGATTCAGGCCATAAAATATGCGTAGCGCCGTTCCGCCATAAAAAGCCGCATGTTCAAAAAAATCCGTCCGTGATAACCCAGCCAATGTTACTTCCTGCATAATTTCTCTGAGGGCCTGCAGGGCTTCTTCCTTATTTTTGGGCTGGTAAGTATTAAGCCATTCCCTAATCATAAATTTCCGATCATGTCAATAACAAACAATAGGCTCTCCTTCTTGGGGGCATTACGGCTCCACTCCTTCATAATAGATAGATTCATCTCTTTTAGTTGCCCTTCTTCCATACGGAGGTTTTCAATTAGGTATTCAAAGGCTCCCTTCCTGCTCCGCAATACCAGCCCGGATGTTGTGACCACCTTATCCATGAGCGCCTTTTCGGCGCAAGCCATCATTGCAAACTGGCGGTCAGCTATCTTTACCTGTTGTATACCAAAAGAATAGTAGGGCATCGGGAGATGAATATAGTTAAACACCCCTTGCTTAGTGATAAATTGTCTGGATATCTTGGCTGTTACACCTGAAATTTCATATACCCGTTCAGGTATTAGGCCGTAATGAGACAATGCCGCATCCATTGAAACATAACTGGGTCCATAAAGATGATTGGACAATAAAAAAGGTTCTGGCTGTTGTAGTCCAAGCTTATTTCCCACCACATATAAGCCCTTCTTCACCGCTTCCAACGTTCCGCTCTGCAACAATTCGTGGATCTTATCATTAGGACGCTTATAGCCCTTTAATAAAGACATCAACAGCCAATGATAGATGGGCTGTCCGGAGAATGGCTGTATCGCTTGTCTGAAATCCATGGCACAAATGTAATAATTTAATACGATAATCGGAAATTTTCCGATTATCTATACAAATTTTTACATTTACCTCCTACTCAGCGAATGCCCCATTACCTTTTTATACTGCTTACTAAATCGGGCTACACTGCTATACCCTAACTTATCTGCCGTTTCTGAGACATTGAAGCCTTCTTCTTTCATCAACCTATCCCCTTCCAGCACCTTTTGCTCAATCATAAAGTCGATCAGTTTTTTGTGGAAAAACTGTTTAAAGGCTCTGCTCATGTACACAGGATCCACATGCAGCTGTTCTGCCAGCTGGCTGATGGATGGCAGCACAATCAATTTCACTTGTTTGATAATGTAACCGTACACGACCTTTGCCAACACAACTTCCGGCTCGCCCAGCGGGAACGTGCCTGAAAGGTCCCGTTCACTAATCTCTACGATGTTGCAGGCGGGCAGGTAAATTGCGGCATCCATTGCCATGCCTACCTGTTTAGGGGTATCGGCCAAGTATTGTAACTGCACCAGTATCCGTGCATCCAGTTTTATACATTCAGAAACCATACAGCCCAGCATACCACCTTCCTGTGCCTGGATATACGGAGCCAGGTTGGGATAAATTTTTTTATAACGCTTAATCCAGTCACTGCCCATCTGCTGGATATAAATACGGTTCAATCCCTTTTTTACCCTCCAAAAAAACCTACCGGGGGTAAAATAACACACCCGGCAGGTCTCCACCTCAAGCTGCACCTCTTCCCTGTCCTCCTGTACGAATATCGAATCTTGTCCCAGCTGGCAAATCCAATGCATATCGGCCCTGATTGCCTCAAATTCCAACACCATAGCTTCCTTTGCATCCAGTTCCAGGTATCGGATGTAGGCATGCCGGCCGTCAAACTGGGCATGCCATAAGGTAAACCGTTCATGCTCCCAATACTCAGTTTGTGCATACTCCCAGCGGTACCTTACCGTAGCAGGACGGCGGCTACTAAGCCGGGCATCCGGAAATTGAGTGATGACATTTATTGTAAACGTAGATTCCATAAATTGTCCGTTCATTTTCAGCTAATTTCGGCTTAACAGAGGAATTTGGAGTTAGCTTTTTCCCGCATACTATCCCGGGCTTTTTGGCCAGTATTTGCGTACAAAATAAACAGCCAGGGCCAGCAACCCGATGGAAAGTAACACCCAGTAAATGTTCAAGCTGAATTGCCTCGTGTTCTTCACCGTTTGCTGTTCCTGCTGTTTATGTTCCTGATTTAACTGGATGTGCGTAGCCAGGCTATCCGTCCGGCTACTATCCTGCTGTTTTTGGGAAAGGCTGACTTTCTGTCCACTGCCCGTCACCCAGATCCTGGCTCCTGTACCGCTGACACCGATCATCGCTTTGTAGGTCACACTATCCTGTTGCCACTGATGCTCCAGGAGGTTAAAACTACTTTTCACCTGTTGTGTCTGCAGGCTATCGTACACCCGTTGCTCCTGCTCTTTAGCACTATTCGTATGCAGATTAGTCGCTTTAAACCCAGCGCAGCCTGTGAGAAGGAGGAAGAATAACAATATTTTTTTCATGTTCCCTTTACCTTCCAATATAATCCAGCACATAACTCCAATCACTCGCCCCATGCGCATTCAGCGCCCGTACCTGTACATAATAGGTAAGACCTGCTTCCACAGGCGACAATACGTTGTTGAATGATGTAGTGGTATGGAAACGTTCATCCCACACTGGCTTGCCATCAGAAGTTAATTGTGAAGTAAAGCGGTATTCATACGCGCGTGCGGTGGCCACCGGGCTAAAGTCCAGCCTGATCTGGCCTTTTTGCCGGCCCTCACGGAGCCTTAGCCCATCCGGCGTTTCCGGTGGCAAACCATTGGCCAGGCTTTGGTTTAACTTAAAGCCTGAAGCTAGCAATACGCTCAGCGTACCTGCCGCTACATCGTTTACATAAAAGGCCAGCTTTCGCATCAGCTCTGCCAACACGAGTTTGCTTTCATTCTTAACACTGGTCTCCATCGGATTACCCCGGCGCCTGGACACCGCCAGTTTTCCTTCAAAATCCGTCAGTGCTATCTGCACATCGGCCAGTGCCGGCGACGGCGTCGCAAACAGCACCACATTCACGGTCATCGCCTCGATAATTGTTTTAACCTCGGTGACCAACTGGTCATCCCCTAATTTTTTGAAATTGTTTACTGCGAATCTTTTCATTTTTTTTAGTATTAATTTAAATGTGAATTAATTAATTTTTTAACGCTGGCCGGTCATCTCACGGCTGGGATAACCGCTACAGGAGCTTCGGTTCACCTACGGCTCACCGGGATCTCCTTTCGCTATTATCCCGAGGCCGTTCGCTTGACCGGCAGCGTTAATAATTTAAGTGAATATTGTAAATTGATCGTAATTGATATTACACTAATAACCAACGAACTAATTAACCCAATCAGCCACCTTATAAATGGTCTTGACCAATCGTTTCTTTTTGAATACACCTTCACCAGGGCCGGCACGGATGTCTGTGGTATTGGCTTCTACCGTTATGCACCAGGTGCGGTCCCAACTGTCTACAAACCCGCAGTGGCCAATGCGTTTGAGGTTGGAGAAATAGATGCCGAATACGTCGCCTGTAAAGACGCGATTAATCGCATCATTATGCTTCCCTCCTTTCCACACCACCCTCTTTTCCGGGAACATAGCTGGCGCCCAGCCATTTTTGGGATTATTTATACCTGCCTTTCCTAGCGCCCAGCATGTGAAGGCTGCGCAGTAGGAAAAATTACCTTTTAGATGGACGTATTGCAAATATTCCTGCACTCTGGTACCATCGTTATGGCCGGTGGCTTCACGTACGCCAATTTCGGCCGTGTAGATCTGCTGCAATCTTCTTCTGGCGTCATTCTGAGTGGAACGCAGTGGAATCGAAGAATCCCTGCTATTAAAAACCCTACCTCCGCACTTAGAAGATCCCTCGATTCCCCACATTTCCCTACCTCTGCCTTCACTCGGGATGACGGTTACACCACCAGTGAGAACACCCAGACAAAGAGCAAGACCAAGCCCCAATAGGATAATAGACAGATTTTTGTTTCTAAACATGCGGATACATTTTTAATAAAACTTTTTTTGATCAGCTGCATGAGCAGCCAGGCGCCTACGGCAAAACTGTCTACGATGAGCAGACATAAGATCAGGGCATTGATCACGTCGCCGCCTATTAAACCAGCAGTGGGGTCGTATTGCCGGATGATCTCGCCGCTTTTTAGGAACAGTACAGTTAATAGCGCCCATTGCGCGACTGTCAATACCGGGATCCATCCCTGCCATGCCCACCACCGCAGGTCTAATGCTTCCGGTAGCTGTGGCATCACTGCTGCCCGGAATGCTGTGAATACTTGTCTCATAATTACCTCCTTTTTTAAGGTGATCTCCATTGATCACGGAGCAAACATATACACAAATAGCTGTATTACAAATATTTGACAAAACTTCACAGCGGTTGACAGTGATTGACAGATTTTGACACCTTTCAGCGATTATTCTTGTGCTTGTAGCCTGCAAACCTGCAGGCATAATGCCAATGGATGCAGTCTTAAACAGGATGCTTAAAGGCATCCAACGGCGACTCCAGGCGCAGCGCCTGCGCATGCCGCCTCTACCACATCGATTAAGTGAAAAAAAGCGTTGCTTATAGGTAATAGGGTTTTACCCGTATGGAAAACAGCTGCCCTTGTGCGCAGCTTAGCTCCGCTCATAAGCCAAAGAAAAAAGCCTGCAGTCGTCACCATTTTGCTTACCCGCCAAATAGCAGCGGCCGCAGGCCAAATCCCTACTTCCGGCGCATCATCCGGTAAACTTCCTGCTTGGAGTAGTATTCCCGGGCGCCAATGATTTTGGGGGTCAGCTGCACATAGCGTACATGGGTCTTAAAGGTGTTCAGGCTGATGCCCAGAAATTCCAGCACCCACTCGGTGTCTGCGCGGTCTGCCAGTTCTTCTTCGTGTGATAAAACAGGTTGGTGCTGTTTTTCCAGCCGCTCCAGCAGGATGAGCAGTTTGCTCACGTTTTTGTCCAAATTGACAAGCAATCGTACATGTATTCTCATCTGATAAACCATTTGGGCCGTCTATCAGGAGTTCTGCCAAACAGACAGCCAGTTAAACATTAAACATCGACGCAAATATGTCTAATGGCCAAGGTGTTTCAAATGGCCGATTGCTGCAAATTTCAGTTGCCTTTATCCTTGGATGGCAATCGTTTAAACCGTTTTTTGTATTGCCGGCTAAAATTGGTATACTCTGCGTAGCCCATTTTGGAAGCCACTTCCATCGGTGCTGCACCTGCCCGCAATTGGGATTGGGCCCATCCAAAGCTAAAGGTAAGCTGCACCTGCTTGGGAGCCTCCCGATGCACTTCATGGCAGGCGCGTCGCAGCGTATCATCACTCGTGCCAAGGCGGTCGATCAGCTGCGCTATATTTTCTGGCGCACCGGCAAGCAGCCCGGCATAAACCGCCAACTCAAATCGTTCTACCAGCTGTACATACGTTTCGCGCAGGGTCACATTGCCCTTAGCCATCTGCAGGTCGTAGCCTTTCAGCATTTCCTCCATCAGTTGCAGTTGCGCTAATTCCAGGTTGGTATGTTCATCCGGCTTTAGCTTCAACAGTTGTTTTAGCGGCCTGCTGATTCCACTATTCAATTTTTGGAGCGGAAGCAGCAAGGATTCATCCCTACCTTGAAGTAAGGGCAGTAGTAAAGGCCTAATATGGGTAAAGCGGTGCTCCCATTTCGTTACCCAAGCCTTTTCCTGGGCAAACAGCAGCAATCGCACAGGGCCCTTGTCCAGTTGTATACGGCAAGTGCCAGGCGGCCTGCTAGCCAGAAAGCATTGTTTGCTGCGGGCCAGTTTTGGTCGCCTTGGTTCATTACCGGGCAGCCGCATAACCCCTTCCAGCACAATCACACCCAATAGCATCTGCTTGCCCAGTTGTACCGTAATTTCCAGATTTCGGTGCAACCGTCCCTCGTAATATCCGATGACGTGATGCAGTCCCTTGTAGGTCTGCGAGCAGATGGTTGAACGGCCTGCGATCTGGTGTTGGAGCCTGGCATAGGGTATGCGTTGCTTAAGCCATAATGGCTCCACGGCAGCCTCCCTAACGATTTGGCTATACCATTCTGATGGCCTTACCACCAGGTATTCTTCCATGGGCTATTTCTTATTATTAAAATATCGCCAAACGGTGGTGCTTGAGATACCCAGCTTGCTGGCGATCTCCGGGTTGGAGGCATGGGTTTTCAGGTCCGGATAATACGGCAGGTAAGCAAGTATACGGGCAAATTTAAGTTTACTTATTTTAAGGATCTCGGCATCCCTGGCCTTATCATAGAGCTGTTTGGCCAGAAGCAAGGTGATCGCTTTTTTAAACTGGTGATCGTTATCGTAAAGCTTACTGAAATTTTCATAGGTTATGGTATAGACATAGCTTTCTTTATAAACTTCCAACCGAACCGGAGAAGGGATTTGCTTCAGGAAATCCTGGTTAAGGTTTAACGACTCAACAGGTTTCACAAAACGAGCGGTGATGGTTTGTTGATCATCATTCAGGTAGGATACGCGGCCATAGCCTTTGGCTACAAAATGCAGCTCTTTTGGGATTTCATTTTTGTGAAGGAGCGTCTTCCGCTCATGGAACACACGGCCCTGCAGGATGGGTAGAAGGTTTTCTTTAATTAATGTTTCCGGGTAATTTAGTTGGGTAAAAAGTTCAATCATTTGTTGTAGATACATAAAATTCGTTTATCGTTAAACCGTCAATTTCAAATTTGATTTGAAAGTGTAAAAATAAACAAGATAATCGAGGGAAAAAATTGCCGGGGAAGCGATTTTCGGAAATTTATTTTCTGTTCGAATTATTTCAAATTGGGAGAATATGTGGGGAGTTATAGCAGGTAAAAAATGACCTGTTGCCTGCTACTTCCCAAGCCAGTTCAGGTAATTATGAAGGCAGCGTATTCGTAAGTTATCACTTGGAAAGTAAAGAAATCCGTGTCCATCAATACGTAGAACCTTCGTTTCTGCGTTCGCTGTTTGGGTTGGGAGGTGAACAATGAGCCTTTTGCCTACGGACCGCCATCAATGTAACCGTTGCCATCGTCATCGATACCATTGCTTGTTTTTTCTTATTATTTATCCAAAGTATTGATTTTAGGTCTTCATGACCCGTATCAGCACCCCCATCCAGCACGGCGACAATGACTGATGTGCCAGTTTTGTCTCTAAGCAATTCATCATAAGCCCGGTCGTCGCTGATGCCAAACACGCCATCTTTTTCCGGATCAAGGTGTTGCCAATCGGGGTTTCCGGCTGTCCACAGGAGGTGAGTAAGAGGCAAAAGGCCAATAAATAAAAGATTACTTTTTTAAATTCCAATGTATGGTGATCAATTTTAAATATGCTCGAATACAATTTAACACCGCTTCCATAGAAACCAAACACTTTAATTAAAAAAAATAGATTGACATAAATTTATATTTGGAAGCTGTTTCTTAGATGAACCTATCATTTTTTCAATTCTGCTTTAAGGCTTTATCCACCAAATTGATAAATTCAACAGTGGTATTTTGTTGGCTTACATACTATCACATCTATAGCATAAATATCGAACTAACTATAATGAAATCATAGAACGTAACCAGGCCGAACCGCTCTGACCTGTAAAATATATCTTTTTGTCAATATGACCTAACTCGTGAGTTTACGTAACAACCCAGAATTATTTATTATCTGACGGGTGTAGTAAAGTCGACCGTTTCCGGTGGAAGGCATTTATGACCATTACAAACCATATAGTCCACTGAACCCTTCACCTCTAATGCAATCTTACCAGTAAGCGTAATCTTCTGCTGAAAAATCACTGATTTTTCAAAGTAACCTACATCAATTTTAAAGGTCTTATTGAAACTGGTGTGAGGAGCGGGTTCCCTTTCTTTCCCCATTAACTCAAACTTTTTGTCTCTAATAAAACTAAAGCTCGTTTTTATCGGCCCACCTTCCGCCTGGTTTACCGAATAAATATGCCAACCCTGGTCAATGGTCGCCTTTAGGAACAATACAGCTTCTGTTGGAGATGTTCCCTTCGCTGCATAACTCCATTTAACCGGCGTTTCGATCTGAGCTTCGGCTGTTCTAACCCTTATAAATAGGAACATGATTAATAAAATTCTTTTCATTGGTTTTGCTATAGGATAAAATTATTAAACATAAAATCAGTGAAGCGTAGCTAAAAATGCCTCATATTTCCGTCCCGCTTTCGATTCCCGGACAGGTTTTGAAACTTGCCCAAACAAGATTTTTAAAGTCTCAAAAGTAACACCCGAAGCGCCGCCACCGCATCCCATCATTTCTAAAGCGGTAATACTTAAAGGTGAATTTGGATTCGCTTTGATATAGGACTGCGGAACTTGGAAACAATTGCGTACAGCTTGATCACCCAATTTTCTGTATAGGGTCGTATCACCCGAATATCCTTCCCTTGCCTGAGCGAGAATACAATCTTCCCATTTTTATAATGTAGCGTATCTGACCAGTTATCCCTAACTAAGATTCCTTTAGAATTGTCTGTAACTGATTCTGCGGTACAATTGACAACATAGGTATTTGCCATTGCGCTAATCTTCAAAAATATTAACAATAATAAAATTGCTGTTAACTTGTATATTTTCATGTTTTGTGTATTTGGAAAAATATTTAATGAGCGGATAATCCTTCTTCAATTAAATCAATCAAATGAAGCGTACCTGGATCGTGAGGGTTCAAGCTAGCGGTATCATGATCGCTGTCCCCTGATAACATGGGACGTAATGGATTTAAAGCGAGAATTTTTCCAGATTTGTCCAAGATCATTTGCTGCGGCGCGCCATACCAACCATAATATTTTATAAATGGATGAGATAGTTTTTGTCCATTTGTATAGAGGTTTAACGATCCCTTATGTGTATACAATCCGGTTTTTACTGCGGCAATAAAATTTTTTTTATCATCTTGATTAACTGTAATGAAAACAACTTGGGTATTATTGGCATATTTTTCAAAGATGGGCGTCATTGCACGGTTTAAATCTGCGCATGGATGACATCCGTAATAGTACATATCCAAAACCACCACTTTGTTCCTGAAATCAGAAAGCCTAAATGTTTTGCCAGTACTATCCTCCAAATTGAAATTGAATCCCTCAGAACCTTTGGAATTTTTTTTTAGATCGATAAGTAACCTATAAAATCGTGAATTTGTTTTCGAAAGGTTAATCGCTTTATCAAAATATACAGTCGCGCTATCACTTATTGGAAGAGCATAGTTAAATAATGTTATGAAAAGTTTATCACGTAGCTCTCCCGAATAAGAATTACGAATCACATGAAACATATAGGAAAATCTTTGGGAATACGTTTCAAAATGCGCAGAATCAACTTCACTCATATAAAAAGCTTGGTAACGGATTTTACTAAGCAGATAATCAGTATAAACGTTAGAGCTTAGAAAGACATTAGAGTCAATCATCGGGCCAGGCGCAATTCGTTGATGATTATTAATTAACCGCGCATAAAATTTATCGTGTAATGATATCGTCCTAAATGCCGAAAGGTTGCTCATTTCATTTATAAGTTTCTGCCGATTATCACATAATGCATTTAATTTCAAAATTTCGTAGACTTTTTTTGAAATCCGCCCCTTATTACTCATTAAATATTGCTTTTGCTGAATTAAAATAGAATCGGCTACTTTACTTCTACTAGTGAACATGTTTTCAAGTCCTTTTCCAGAAAGGGCTTTCGGGTAGTAATTGGCCAAGGATAGATTATATGTTAGTTGATATTTCTCGGCTCCATGACCGGAGAAAACTGCACCATTTGGGCCGATTCTCATTTTTATATTATCTTCCGGTTCGACAAGAAATTGTACATTGCTAAATTGGTTGAACTTTCCTGAATCAATTATGATTTTGATGTACCCTAGGTTGTTCATCCCTTTAGGATACCAATTGAATTTCCCTTTCTTGACATTAACGTCTAATTCAATCGCATGTTCAGTATTGTAAGTGCTAAAATAATATTTGTAGTAAATAATTTTTACAGATTTCAAACTCTGTGGCAACGAAGAAATTTGACAACTTAAACTAAACTTTCTTTGCTTAATCTGGGCACTCGACCATTGAGAAAAAAAGGCCAGCAACCCCCCAATTATTAAGATAGGCTTTAATTTGAACATAATAAATAAAAATATATAACAGTAATTTGGGTACTAATGAGTGTTTCTGGTAACACAACAATAAAATTTAAATATTACAATTTATTTACAAGCCAACCGATTGTAACTTGCACATAATTATTCAGATAAAAACACCTAATAACATTAATTTAAAAATCATCTTAAATTTTGAACTATATGACTCAATGAAATTTCCTCTTCAGGTATGGGCATTATATATCTAGGGTCGTTTGGCGAAAGTGTATATACAGTCCCACCTAATAATCGAGTTATAGTAATATTTGCTCCTTCTTGATTTAACCGTTTTAAATCAGCCCATCTGGTTCCTCGAAAAATTAACTCCTTTCGCCTCTCCATTAAAATATTATTCAGTACAATATTTTTATCAGTAACGGTAAAAGGTCTGTAGGTACCTGCTTTAAATCTCATAGTCAGTAATTCATCCAACGTTTTATTAGCTTCCGTAAGTTTATCTCTTCTCGCGAGACATTCCGCTTTAATCAGATACATCTCATCAATTGCAAGGCCTCCGAATCCAAATATTCTTCCCGCATAGCCACCTTTCATCAAATAATACTTTTTACCATCAGAGATGGTAGTACTATAAAAAATTAACCGTCGCAAGTCGTTAGGATTATATGTCGAAATCAAATTAGTATCGATCTTAACCGTGGCACCATCGCCGGTCCCGCATACCGAATAATTCCATTGCTCTGTCCAATATAACGTTTCAGGAAATTGAGTGGAAATAGGGTAAGTGGAATTGGTATCTAGAGTATTGTAGTCAACCAAAGCAATATTCATAGATAAAACATTGTCAGCGTATTTTTCTGCATTGGTATAATCATGCATATTTAAATACATTCTACTTAAAAGAGCATAAGCAGACCCTTTGTATGGACGGTTTGGATGAAGGTTATCAAATTGGCTAGGTAGCAAATTTAGTGACTCAAAAATATCCTCAAAAATTTGATTATAAAAATTTTTTTTAATAGTCGCTCGTTGCTTAATTTCATCAATATTTGGTGTAGTCTTAATTGGAATGCCCAAATCTAAAGAGGCGGTATGATCGTTATATGTTGCACCGAATATTTGTACTAAACTGTAATATTTAAATGCTCTCACAAAATGTGCCCATCCTTTAACAAATTTCCCTTGAGATGATTCTTGATCATCATAGGACAGGTTTTTAAATCCGTCTAATACGACGTTACAATAAAAAGTTGCAGTGTAAGCATTATTCCAATCCGCTTGAATTGCGTCACCACCATAAGGATCTTTAGCCCATATAAATGAATTTTTCTCTGTTTGTGTAAAAACAGCAGTATAGTCGTCTAAAGAAGAATAATAATATTCATCTGAAGATATAGTTGGTAAACAGCTTGATAAGGAAACATTGTAGTAATTATCTAAAAGATGATTAAAATCTTTCAATGTGGTGGGTACAATAATATTACTATTTGATTTTTTATTTAAAAATTCACTTTTTGCACAAGACATTATTGATAACAATAAAGTAAATGCTATATAATTTAATTTTTTCATGACTTAAGTTTGTTTGACTAAAAATTACAACGCAATCCCAATGAATAACTGCCCGGTGTTTTTAAGGCATATGAACCATTTTGAACGAAATCTGGATCAAGGTTTAATTTATTTGCACTCCAAAGAATATAATTTATATTAGATACATATGCATATATTTGAATTGAAGAAAACCAAGGATTAAATTGTTTGTTACCTGTGATCGTATAGCTTGCTTGGATGTCTTTCAATCTAACATTATCACCTTTTAAAACTAATTTATCCGAACTTAAGAAAAACGTGTTTCGTGAACCATCAACTGGATAAATGCTGGTAGGAACGATTGTGTGAGTTTCATCTCCAGGTTTTTGCCATCTGAGATCATAATCGGCCTGTTTGTAATTATTGGCATTTAAAACGTAGGAGCCACGTCTGAAATAATACCCCCCTTTATATATTATATTAAAAGACAAACTAAAATTTTTATACCCGAAGGAATTTAGTACTGATCCATAAAACGTGGGTGTAGCAGGACCATTGTATTTCAATTCATTAGTGTTTGTCGAATTTAAAATAGCAGAATAATTTTCACTTAACTGACCATCCAAATAGCCTTGTGGATTTCCTTTGTTATCTAGAGGTCCTGAAGGAAAGCTGTAGATAGCGGAATACGGTCGTCCTACCATCGGGCTGCTATAATTTTGATTTACATAATTTATGATAGCACCCAGACTGTTTTGATTATCAAGTATTTTATCCCTAACATAATTTGCAAAAAAAGTGGTTTTCCAAGAAAATTTATTATTGATGTTGATGGTATTTAACATTAGATCGATCCCTTTTGTCATTACAGATGAGGTATTCTCGGTAACTCTGTCCACGCCCGTTTGTGGGGCAATTGGTGTAGACCCTATTAAGTTTACGCCCTTTTTTTTATAAAAGTCGATAGATCCGGAAAAAATCTTATTCTGAGTGAAGAAATCCAAACCAGCATTTAAGATATGCACTTTTTCCCACGATAATGAGGGATTAGGTGGATTAACAATATAATCTACAGGCGCTCCGAATGGACTTCCCCCTGCATTATTGTCAACGTTTGCAGTTGTATAGGCTGATAAAGATTTAATTATGTTGCCATTATAACCATCCGTCAACCTAACCCTCAAATCTGGGAAATCGATTATGTTTTTAAACCAATTCTCATTAGAAAGTTTCCAACTTAAACCTAAAGACCATAATGGAACTCCTTTTAAATTAGCATTAACTCCAAATATATTTGATTCATCTCTTCGTACGCTACCTGATATTGAATACTTGTTTAAGTAAGTATATTCAGCATTCGAGAAGTAGGATATTACATTATCAATTGTATAGGAAGCTTCAGGAGGGCTTGGAATAAAAGAATCCTGTCCATTAACAAAGCTACTATAAAGCTGATTATAATTAACGTTCAAACTAGTTGCTGTAGCCGGATCATAACCATATTGATTAAAACTATAGCTGTTAGAATTGTAATTTCTGATTTCAAATCCGGCAAGCGCATTAAAAGAATGTTTTTCTGAATGATTTTGAAAATTTAATTGCGCACGACCGTAATTTATTGAATATTCATTATTCATTCTTGACAAAATATCTCCTAATGGAATTGGTCGAGTAACCTCACCGGTTACATAGTCAACTTGAGAATACTGATTAATCAAATTTCGTACGTAGTAAGAGTTTTCTGAATGGTCGCCAACGTTGCCTTGACTTCCTTTCGTATATTGGTAACTGGCTAAAAAATTGAGAGATTTTAAAATTTTATAATTGGCGGTAATGTTTGCCCGATATTCTACCGTGGTGCTAATATTATCTTTTGCATTAATTTCGTCCAGAGGACTGTATTGCCAGTTTAGTAAATGACCTGAGCCGGCAGTGTCTAAAAAGTTTTGCCTGTAACTACTATTGTAACCAACTAACGGCCTACCTTTGTCATCCGCCAGCCTTAAGTATGGAAATGACGCTCCGAAGCTATTTGTGCTAGAATATGATACCCTTTTTGTGTAGTTTAAATCAGTAGATATTTCAAGTTTTTTATTGACCAGCAAATAATTATTCCTCGCAATCAATGTGATCCGATTGTCCGAATTAGGGATACTACTTAAAGTGTTATGGTCATATCCAATTGAATAATAATATTGGTTATTATCACCACCACCATTGATGCTAATATTATATTGTTGATTTATCGGTTTCCTATATAAATATTTTAATTCGTCTTTTCGTATATCATTGTTAACTAGAGCACCTAATTGTATAGCGGAATCCTGGGCAGAAATTATGCCCCGTTGCCTTTCATCTAAGATGTCAACTACAGGCGATTCGGGATTTTTAGGCAAATATTTTAGGTAAATATTATAATATCCTTTAGAAAATAAATATTTTTCCAACTCAATAAATTCCGCTGATGATAATTGAGGGACACTGTATAAATTCGGCTTCCCACTAATAGTTATATTAGAGTTAAAGGACACTTTTGGCTTTTGATTATATTTGCCTTTTTTGGTGGTTAAAACAATCACGCCATTACCTGCCCTCACCCCCCAGATAGATGCCGCTGCGGCATCTTTTAAAATTGTAATAGATTCAATGTAATTGGGGTTGATATTGTTAGGATCGCCATCATAGGGAAAGTTATCTAAGACAATTAACGGATCAGTATTCGCAAACAATGTGCTTCTCCCCCGAATACTGATTGTTGGATCATTTCCTGTCTTGTTTTTGTTAAAGAAAACACCACTTGCAATTCCGTCTAACCTGCTTAATATGTCGGTACTTACAGACCTATTCAATATCTTATTATCAATGAGATCAAACGAACCTGTAGCACGCTCCTTTGGCAATTGCTGATATCCCGTATTCACCGTGATCTTAACTTCTTCCAATTTTGAAGAAGCGCCATGTAAGGTGATATTTTGAAAAGGAAGATTGTCCATTACTCCAAAAGTATAGGTTACATAGCCGATAAAAGATATTGTTACCTGGCTGCCGATTTCCGCGGTTATTGAAAAATTTCCCTCCTTGTCGGAAAGGACAGACAGATCCTTTGTTTTGATAGTCGCCCCAATCAGAGGCGTACCTGTCGAATCGGTAACCCGGCCGGAAACAGTGATGGGAAAAGCTAAAGCCGTTCTAAATTTAATAATCGAAGCCGCTTTCTTAGACACCACAATCGATTTGTCCTCAATAGCATATTCCAGCGGCTGCCCCTCAAAAATCTGGTTTAAAACAAATTTCAATTCAGCATTTGTAACTTCAATACTGATAGGCCTGGCATCTTTTAGAATATCATCCGAGAACAAAAAATCATAACCGGTCTGTGTGCTGATCTTATCAAACACCTTCTGGATCGGCACCTTTTTCTCGGACAGCGTAATTTTTTGTGACATCATTTCATCTCTAACCTTCAAAATCACCGTCCCTTCCTCTATCTTATAGGTGAAAGGCTGTCCTTTTATAATTTCTTTTAAAAACGCTTCCAAAGACAACCCGTTAGCGTCAACACTAACCGGTCGCGCCAATTTAAGGCTAGGCAGACCCACCATTACCTCGTAGTCCGTTTGCTGCCGGATGGCATCCAGCACCTTGCTAAAAGGCATGTCTTTGCCTCGTAGTGTAACCTGTTGTGCGTATGTATTGGCACTAAGTTGCATAAAGCCGCCAAAAAGTAGGAGTACCAGTAGTCTCATAACTTTGCATATGTAAGTTTTTGTCATTAATTTTGATGGGTTTTGGATAGTTAACAATTCTTTTATTTACGCGCAGTGGATATAAAGGATATCCGGACCTTTTAAGGGGCGTGCAGCTAACACGCTCCTTTTTTTTAAGACGCAAGTCAAAACGTCTGTTTAGTTTCAGGGTTGTCCTCTCGATTTTTTGCCCAGAATGGTCAGTGTACGGCCCTCTAGTTTATACGTTATTCCGGCACTTTCCAGTATATGTAATACAAAGGATAAGTTTTGGTTACGCTTGGCTCCACCGTAAAAGCCTAGCTCAGGTATTGGCCCTTGGTATTTAATATCGATGTTATACCAGCGTGCCAGCTCATCCATGATCTGGGAAAAAGTTTTGCCTGCCCAGCTGAATTTGTTGTTGCGCCAGGCTAGTTCGTTATTTATATCGATTTCACTAATTGTCAGGTTATCTCCGTTAACCACGGCTTGCTGCATTGGGGCTAAAAGTTGTATGTTATACGTTTTAAGTTTTAAGTTTTTCGACCTGACTTGGACTTTTCCTTCTACTAAGGTGGTTTTTTCGCTGGTTTCAGTTGGATACGCGCTTAGGTTAAAGGAAGTGCCCAAGACGTGAACCTCTTGTTTTGGGGTTTTTACTATAAACGGCACGCGCGGCACGCGCGCGCCAGCGGAAGATTTACGATTATCCTGCATGCCGTCGATCGAAGGATTGTTGTTTACTTCGAAGTAGGCTTCGCCTTCTAAAAAGACTTCTCTCCTATCGCCGCAGAAGCGGCTTGGGTACTTCAAGGTACTGGCTGCGTTTAACCAAACTTTGGTTCCGTCGCTGAGGATTATTTGGTATTGGCCTCCTTTAGGTGTGGACAAGGTTAACATCGTACTATTTACGATTGACGAATTACGATTGACGATTGTTTTTGCTCCGATTTTTGTTCCATCATTATAACTAATGTCCTCGTCTCTGATTTGGATTCCGCGTTTGGCACTATCTAAATCCACGGTTGTACCGTCGGCTAATGTCAGGGTAGCTTGGTTATAGCCAGGCTTGATGTCTGCGGTTGGGGTGTAGTATTTAAATAGGTAGATGCCGATGCTGGCGAGTAGTAGGATGGCTGCTGCGGCCCATATACGGTAGTTAGATACGAAAGTACGGGGTTGTGTCAGCTTTTGCCATCCCCTTTTTTTGGCCTGTTGCATGCGGTTTGCTTCGGGCAATTGGGGATGGCTTTTCAGGTAGCTGGCAAAATGAGTTTCCACAAGCTCCTTTTCTTCTGCGGAAGCCTGGCCCTTTTGATAAGCATCTAATAATTTCAGAAACGCCTCGTGATCCATTTTGCCAACTAACTTTTTATCCTTTTATACCTACATGGCGTTTGCCGGCAAGGATTTTCACGAAAAAAATGAAAAAAGTTTTAGAAAGGCTTTTAAGCGGTCAATATAGACGAAATGAAAAGCGCTATGGCTAATCCTAGTTTTAATTTCATGCTTTGCGTGGCTTTGCTCAGCAGGTTATCGATGGTGCGTTCTGATAGGTTTAGCAGCGCGGCTATTTCGGCTGGGCTGTGGCCATTGAGGTTAACCAATAAGAAAACTTGTCCCATTTTGCCGGGCAAGGATTCGGCTAACTGTTCTAGTTTGGCTATGATTTCCTTTTCGGCTAAATAAGCATCCGGCCCCTGCTGATAGGCATTGCTGAAGGTGACGAAATCTTCATAATAACCCGTACGGGTGGTATTTGCCCGTTGCAGATCCAGAAAATCATGCCGCAGCGACCGGTACAGATACGGCAGTAGGCTGGTACGGATATCCATCTCCGCATGCTTCTGCCAAAGCTCTGAAAAAAGATTTTGAACCAAATCCTCGCTTTCACTGTGATCTCCGGTCAGTTTATAGGCGTATATATACAAAAACTCATAGTAGTTTTTATAAATATACTCAAAAGCACCATGATCCCCCTGTTTGAGCAGCTCCAGTTGTTGTTTTTCAGATTGATTATCTATTTTCTTCATGCTACTGCCATCAAACGGTATTTTAATACTTAATCCGTATGCAATAATAAGCAATAATAAGAAAATAAAATAAATATTACTTTTTATTGGTAAATGACTTCCTGATAAGCTAATTCTCCCCTGGTAAAAGCAAGGGCAAGTTGATTAATAGCCATCCGTACTTCTTCGTTCGGTATTTGTAAATAATAGTAGCCGGCTTTCCGGTCAAAATTATTTATCGTCAGGTATCCTGCCTGGAAAAGTAAGGCCAGGCTACTCAGGCTTTCGATCCGTTGACCTTCTGTAAAGGTCTCCGTTACACGAATGGATTCTTTCAGCACTTTTTCTAACGTATCTTTTGTTTTTAATAGTTTTAGCAGAAAGGTTGGCGTGTCTGTACTGTACCAAAATGGATTATATCGCCCATAATCAAATAACAAAAGTACCGAGTAGGGATTATATACAAAATTTGCTGCATCCCAACTGTAGCCATTGTACAAGAATTAGATGAGCGCCAGGGTCTTTTCTTCGCTGGAATCAGTAACCTGCGCAGTGTGCCGGATATATTCCGCAAAATTGACTTCCAGCTCCTGCTGGTTGTAACCACAAATAGCGGTATACTGCGGGTGAAAACTGATATCTTTGAGATTATTGAAACCGGAGAAAATGGAGGTTTGGCTAATTTTGGTAATGCCAGTGACTAAGAGAAGTTTCAAATAAGTGGATGATGACTTTAAAGCCCCATAGAATGTATAAAGCACTTCCCTCATGGCATTGGCCTGTTCCAGGTCATCGATTTGATCCAATATGGCCTTGTCGTACTCATCTACCAATACAACCACTTGCTTGCCGGTTTTCAAAAACAACAAGCTAATAAGTCGTTCTAACATAGTGGATGGTGATTCTTCGTGATATTCCAAATCAACCTGATGAATTTGAGCAATTGATTTCAATAGACTGGCAAGGGCCAGTTTCAATGTTTCTGCCGTTGCCGTATCTTTCGTCATGTCCAGCATGATGACAGGATGCGGCTCCCAATCGATCTTATCTTCGATATAAAGCCACTTGAACAACTCTTTCTTTCCTTCGAAGATTGACTTAATGGTGCTTAACAGCAAACTTTTACCAAAGCGACGCGGCCGGCTCAGGAAAAAAGTGTCCCCACCAGACAGGAGCATTTGATGGATATATGCGGTTTTATCCACATATACGCAATTTTTGCGAATCAACTTTTCAAAATCCTGCTGGCCGACCGGCAAATTTTTCATCATAACTGCAAACTTAGATAAAGTTGCTTAGATAAGCAATTATAATAAATGCAAGTAAGTCTGCTGCGTCGTGCCTTAACAGCCTACTATTGTAATTTGCCGTCTTTGAGGTATCGCGGCATTTTTAGGGGTTTTCACTCTTCTGTAAGCTATCCTGGGTATTATAGCTGAGTGTTCGGATGATGACCTCTCCATAAATAGGGTTTGCCGGTTCAAGCGTGTCTTTGGTATCCCGTATCAGGCCCAAGTCTTTAACATAATTAAAATCATCAGAGAGCTTATCAATTTCGCTTCCTTCGCCAATAATAATGGGTTCTATTACTTTCTTCACCCGTTCCTCATTTAATCGTTCTAGCAGGCTGTCTATGTGGGTATCGCGCCGCAGAATAATGTTTTGGATGGCTTTATCCACTAACAAAGCAGTAACAGGTTTGGAATAATCCGAAGCCAGGATCTCCATGATGACCACCCTGGCAATGGCATTTACCAGCCAGGGTTGGCCTTGTGTTTGTTCAAAAGCCAGCACTACCGCATTTTCTTCGAATACCTGGCCGGTATCGGCTGTATGTTGTGCATAGAGGTCACGAACTTCTTCGTAGGTGAAATTTTGAAGGGTTAACGATTTGGTCACAATATTAAAAAGGCTGCCACTTATATTTCGCATACCTACTAAAGCTAATGAGTGTACAAAGGGTGCCTGAGCGCGCGTGTTATACCCATTTCTTATTTGACGGAGAAACGAGATCAGTGTTCCTTGGCTCATACAATCTGCCTCGTCAAAGAAAATGATTAATGGCTTGTCAAGGACATGGCAAAATGTAGCCAACTCATTCTTTAATACGTTTGTCACGTCAGAAAAATCGGCAGATGCCGCAAATCTTTCGATTCCTGGTATTTTTGAGAACAACAAGGCTGATTTGATACTTTTTACGCAGGCAGGAATACCTTCTTTCGGATCCGTCACCCCTTGCAAGGCTTCCAGTGAACAATATAACGCATAATACCTACCACTACTGTTGAGTTGGGCAGTCAAGTCGAGCAGCAAGGTAGTTTTACCACTTTGCCGGGCCGCATGGATCACGAAATACTGTTTTTGATCTATAAGCGGCAATACAGCCTTCAGACGCTCACTCGCATCGATCATGTAGTGGTCGACCGGATTACACGGGCCTGCTATGTTGAAATATCTTGACATGTTCTCTTATAATTGGAACAAAGATAAGAAATTTAGGTTAACAGGGCAGCCGAAGTGGGTGCTGGAGGTTTTGAGTGTTTTTGGTTACAGCATGCAGAGTTAAGTGCCCCTGACATCCGTCAAAAATTTATGCTTATATTTGGGGCATGCATCATGAAACGAATTTTCAAGCTGGAAACGGGGATTTAAAAAATTTACCCGTAGGTTTGGATAGTTTTGAGGACTTTCCGTTGCTCAATAGTATTTATGTAGATAAAACGGAGTACATCTTTCAAATGCTGAAGGCTGGGGGAAAATCTTTTTTTTTGAGTCGTCCGCGCCGTTTTGGAAAGAGCTTGCTGTTAAGCACGATCAAGGCCGTTTTTGAAGGGAAAAAAAACCTGTTTAAAGGGTTGTATATTGAAGACAAGATAGATTGGGAAACCTATCCGGTTATTAAGCTGGACATGACGCTTGACGCGGGCAGTGTTGAAAAATTTGAGGAAGACCTGAAAGCACTACTGCTGGGTCTGGCAGCTAACTTCGGCTTTGAGATACCTTATCATACCCCTCCCGCTATTTTAAGGGAGGTGATTCGTTTATTGGTTGTTAGCACGGGAAAAAAAGTGGTAGTACTTGTAGATGAGTATGATAAACCCATTTTAGACGCTATTGATGATCCTAAAAGAGCCGAAGATATACGCACAGTGCTGCAAACGTTTTATGGTGTATTGAAAGCATCATCCTCTATGCTAAAATTCTTAATAGTTTCCGGTATTACGAAGGTTAGCCAGACGTCCATTTTCTCTGGCTTTAATAACCTGAACGATATTAGCCTCGATGCATCCTACGCGGGTATATGCGGGTATAGCCAGGCAGAATTGGAATATTTCTTTAGCGGGCATATCGAAAATTTAGCACGAAATAAGACGAAATCAAAAGCGGCGGTGCTGGCGGATATTAAACACTGGTACAATGGTTACAGTTGGGATGGAAATGCTTTTGTTTACAACCCTTATTCTGTTTTGTTATTGTTTGAAAAAGGTCTTTTCAATCCATTTTGGTACAATACTGGCACCCCTACCTTTCTCCTGAAACTGCTGAATACGGGGAATAACCTGAACACTGTACTGAAGGACGCTATCAGTGTGCCAAATACCTTTATAGAAGGTCAGACGATTGATAAGCTCAATAGTATCGGCCTTTTATTCCAGTCAGGTTACCTAACCATCAAATCTTTTGATGAGGAAGAGAGCAGCTACGAGTTACAAATACCGAATGAAGAGGTGCGAAAAGCTATTTCTGAATTGATATTGATGGATATCTACCGGGATAACGTCAGCAACCTGCATGAATTAAGCAAAAATATCAGGGTGGCATTTAGTGAAGGTAACACGACCGCTGCAGTGGAAAGCCTGGATATTCTCTTGGCAAATACCACGCACAACACCCATGATTCCAATAAAAACGAAAGCCATTATCAGGCGTTGTTTCAACTGGCCATGATCCTTTCAAACATTAACCATATTGGAGAAAGCACTCATGGAAATGGCCGTACCGATGCCGTATTGCTGTTTGATAAGCATATTTATGTGGTGGAAATTAAATTTACCTCGGAAAAAGAGGGCCTGGAAGCTGCTCTGGCTAGCGGGATGAAACAGATAAACGAAAAACTTTATTACAAGCCTTACCTTAACCAAGGAAAGACCGTTCACAAGCTGGCCCTGGCCTTCACTAAAGGGAAGGTAGTTTATAAGGAAGAAGAAGTGATACAATCTTAGAATTTTAAGTGGGCCGGGTAAGGGTAAAATAAGTAATTCTAAAATACTAGAACCCCTTTTTTTCGTTTATTCAATGACTACCTGCCTGATAAATACCCGGGCTCGTTCCAATTTTAAATGAAACGTCTTCATTGTATCCTGCAACTTATCTAGCGAAAGAACTGAAATCGTCCAGGGTTCTCGGCATCCCAATTTTTGCCATCCTGTCTTATCTATGATTAAGGGCAGATTCCCGTTTTGATTTAAGAAATAGGTGAATTGATCAATCGCTACACCGTTCGCTGGCTGTTTTAGGATATCTTTACCGTTTCCATCCATGGGTTTCAAATATAGTACATCCACTTCTTTACCCTTAAAACCGATGCGAAAGTTCAAATAGCGTTCCAGGTCCTGCATCATCCAGTTGCCTGCCAGCGCCAATGAATACCTTGGTGGCAGCGTGATTTCGTAGCAGAAAAAGTGATGTGCCCGCATTTCTTCCAATGTATCATAATTCAACTTTTTAAAATCAGAAAGTTCTTTGTAAGGAAAAGATGTACCTTTTTCCTTAACAAAGCCCTAATAGGTGAGGTAATCCGCAGAAAGGCTATCGCCGCTAAAATAAGCAAGCGCCCCGATCTGTCTGACCATTTCGGGCACCGACGTGTTAGAAAAGAAGATCCGGGTAAAGTCTGCCCGCTGATGCAGATAATACATCCTGTTGTGCAGGCTGTCAATGTAACCAGTAAATACCGAACGGATGCCTGGCAGCCCATGTTCGGGTTTTCCTTCCGGATAGCGAATAATGTAGGGGTTTTCAAGGGTATGCCTGTCAAATTTGACCAGTTTCTTCTTCATCCGGAAAGTAGGTACTACCGCGTTTTTCAACATCTCCAAGATATGATCTTCCGTTAAGGTACTGCCATTTGTGATCGCCCTGACAACGGATCTACCATCAATCCAGACCACGTGGGGTAACCCATCAATGGGAAAGTATTGCTTCAACAAAGTATCTTCGACAACGGAAGGAAGGGTAACCGGTTTTCCAATTTTTTTTCTTTTGTTAAAAAAAGCTTGGTTATACGCTTTGTCTTTATAATCAGTGACCAGCATCATTTGGATGCGGTCACCAAACTTTTTCTGTAAGTGCTGAAGTTTAGGAAAAGAGGCCAGGCATCCACCACAGGTAGTAGTCCAGAAATCTAGAATCAGCATTTTTCCCTGAAAATCTTTGATTTGAGCACTTTTCTTTTTATAGTTAATAATGGTGCCCAGGGAAAGATTGGGAACAGTGTCTCCGATTTGAAGCGCACGGGAGGGCTTGGTCTGTGCGTAACTATTCGCCCCAATTCCAAACATTTCCATACAGAGCATCATAAGTAACAAGGATATTTTTTTCATCGCGTGTTTTGTGGCATTTCGGGATTTAAATCAATGACATTGGGCGGTATCGGAAGGGTGTAGCGCGGATCGTTGGGTGGCAGGATGTAGGTTGTGGAGATCGCAACATAAGCCTAATACCCGATACCATTTGGCAACAGGTAGTTCCGCGTGCGAGCAGGACGAAAGTGTTTCGTTTCCAATCGTTGCCGGATGGCTTGTTTCTGGCCGGGCGTCAGACTGTCCAGCACGTCTGCTCCTGCCAAAAAAGACTGTAATAGGTACGCAGCAATTCTTCTTCCTGCGGCGTGGCCTGCGCGGCATTGAATTTTTGCAGCAGCTATATGAATTTTTCTTTTGTCAGCATTGTTTACGCGGCTTTTGGTACGGCCTTTAATAGTATGTACAAAATATCCGGAATCCGCCCATCTTTATGCAGCTCTGGGAGCGCCGGGAAGAAGTCCACATTGACAACCCGCCCGCCGACCTAAGCACCGTTGCCCGTTACAGCGTATACCGCAGCATGGAACAGCAGGAGCGTTATGTACCGGTAGATGAATTACTGGAATCGCTGAAATCAGCTCAGGACCAGGCTGATGCCCGCTTGCTGGCCAGGGGGTTTTACTTGGCGATTGAGGCCCTGCCGAGCGAAATGTCAGCAGCCCAACGAACCATTTTCCGTATGTGTTATCTCGATGACCTGAGCCCGGACGAAATAGCCGAGCAGCTTCAACTCTCGCCAAATACCGTACTCAACCAGCTGGGCCGCGCCTTAACCGGGTTTAAGTCGCTGTACCTGCTGCTGTTGCTGATGACGGATTATTGGCTTCAATTATAACTTCAAATCATTTTATTAGTTCATACAGCTTTTCCTCCAGATAGGGTCCTCTTAAATCTTTTGCAATAATCTTACCATTAGGGTCAATCAGGAAATTGGCAGGAATGAATTTCACGGCATAGGCTTTAGCAACAGGACTATCATTCCCCTTTAAATCCGACAGCTGCAACCAGGAAGTCTGGTCTTCTTTCATTGCTTTGATCCACGCATCCCTACCCCGAAATACTTTTTTTTCGGCATCTGCACCTCCATCCCTATCTTTATCCAGCGAAACGCCAACGATAGTAAAGCCACAATCTCCATATTTTTCTAGCGCCTTGCGCATATATGGAGTTTCTGCCCTACATCCTCCACACCAAGAAGCCCAAAAGTCAATGAGCACATACCTACCGCGAAAGCCTTGTAACCGCTGGATGTTACCCGCCGTATCAGGCAACGCAAAATTTGGGGCAATAGAACCTATATCAGTCTTAGCTAATAATTCCAATCGATGTGCAAATTCTTTCCCCCTTTCTGTCTTCCGTACTTTTTCATCCAGAGAAAAGAACAAGGGCGCTATTTTGGTATAGGCTGGAGTAGAACCCGCGTAACAATCTACCAAAGCATCTAAACTGACAATTGAATTGGGATGCGTTTTGATAAAAGTACTGACAAGTTCCTTACGCAATATCTTATTTTCGTACAGCCGTTTGTAATGGTTCGCTTTAAATGATTCATTTATCTTTCCTGCTTTGTCAGCTGCTCGCCATTCATCCCAAATGCACTGTTCAGCAAAATTTGCTCCTGCCAAGGATCGACTTAAGACGGCATAGTTACGATTGGTCTCGGAGTTGGACACACATTCTAAATGCGCCATAAGACTATCTTTACTTAGAAACGACAAGGTGTCCGGCTCCAAGTACACTGTAATTGGTGCTTGCCAATAATCTTTTTTTAGTAAAGGATCCAAAGTATTTATCAAGGATAAAAAGGCTTTGACAGGTCCATTAACTGTTCCGGCAAACGCAAATGTTCCATTTTGAATCTTGGATGTTTCAACCTTTGTCTCGCCATCCTGTCCCTGCCATTGCAATTGAACGCTTACCGTTATGGGACAACGCCACTGCTCCAGTTTACCTGTTAGCATAAAAGACTGCGCCTTTGTAATACTATTAATTGACAGAAGCACGCATATTATATATGTTCTCATTTCCTAGGATTTTGTGGCATACCCGTTTCTTCAATGACCCGAATAGGTATTGGTAGGGCAAACTTGGGTGAATTAGCTGGCAATTCATAAACCTCACCGTTCAAATTACGTGTAAGGTTAATATTAGCGCCTTCTTTATTCAAGCGTTTGATATCCATCCAACGCAGATCACGCATCAATAGTTCTTTCCTGCGCTCTGTTAAAACCAATGCTAGCACTTCGTCTGGACTGGTAGCTGTAATTGGCACATAAGTACCCACTATCCACCTTTTTTCGAGCAATGCGTTCAAGTCGCTGAGTGCGCCTGAAACATCACCTAAGCGAACAGCACACTCTGCTTTGTTTAGGAGCACTTCATCGGTAGCCAAGCCAACAAATAAAGAAAAGGAACTACTATAACTCCCCCTAAATGACACAGAAGAATCCGAAATACCATAAAAAAACAATTCTTTTCTCTTATCAAAATCATCAAATTCATTAAATAAAAAGGAATCAATCCTTCCTTTATAGTCATCTAATGGCGCTATATATGCGTGTGTATAAAAAATTGTTTCTTCATTAAATTGAGGAATTGGATAGGATAAGCTGCCATTTATAGCACCGTAATCCATCAAATCCGATTTGAGCATTAAGCAAGAATCAGCATACAATTTTGCTTGTGGATATTCCCGCATAGCCAGATAAACCCTGGATAACATTGCATAAGCAGCGGGTTTAGACGGCCGCATTACATGCTCAGGCATCACAGGTAACAACGGCACCGCTAACTTTAAGTCGGTCAAAATCTGCTCATAAGTCTCCTTAACTGAAGCACGGGTAGATCTAATATTAAAGTCAGAATTTAGTCTTAGGGGAATACCCAGGTCACTGGAAGCCGTATTTTCATCAAAAGCTTTTGCCCAAGTACTCGCCACCATATAGAAATAATAACCCCGAAAGAAATGGGCAGAACCTTTCACGTTATTCCATGCATCTTCACTAGAGGTATTTTTGTCAATACCTACGATTTGCTCCAAGGCCAAGTTCGCGTAGTATACCGCCTGATAACAACTAGACCATCCGTTATCAGAACCATCGTAGTATACAATTTCATCACCCCATCCATATAAGTTTCTGTCTGCTTCCGATAATGACAACCAAACCTCATTTGACAAGTAATAGTTGTCAGAACTTGCTTCTCCGTAAATAGCAGCTCTTGTATTCATAATATAGGTTCTATCTAGCAAAGCTTGTAAGTCGCTGACTTTGTTCGGAACTACCAAACTTGCATCCGATTTGGCATCTAAGTAATCGTTGCACGATGTATACGTGACCAGAAAAAATCCAATCAAAAATAAACCGATTATTTTGTTATCAATTATCATATCCTTACTATTATAGATTAATGCGTACGCCCAATGAAATCTTTCTGGCAGGCGGAATAGTTGTTAAATTTTCGGGGTAATCGGGGTCGACATCAAAGGAAGTAGCCTTCCAGATTATCCCCAAATTGTCTACATTGATATAAAGCTGTGCATCCAACACATTTTTACCTCCCGATTTCCATTTAAAGTCATAGTTTAGGTTAATATATTGTAAGCGAATGTGGTCTGCTTTTTCAACCAATATTTCCGTCCCACTGTAGAAGCTTGCACTGTTTGTCGATACAGGATAAGAAAAAGCCGGCACATTGGTGGTTAGTTCATCTCCCGGTTTCTGCCAGCGTTTGGTAAAATCAGAACTGGTGACTATACCAGATAGCAATTGACTATAATTGACCGACGGCCGTCTAAAGAAATAACCAAATTTATAGGAAATGGAAGCGGTCAGTCCCCAGTTTTTCCAACGGAGGGTATTATTCAGGTTGCCGTATTTGGTAGGAATAGCCGAACCGAAATACACCAAGTCGGAAACTTGTGTTTGGGCTCCCAAGATGGTGGAGTAATCTTTACTTGGTTGATTATCTAAAATACCTTGCGGGTTTCCGCTGGCATCCAAGCCCGCCCAGCGGTAGCCAAACATTCCATACAACGTTTTACCTTCCAATGCTGAAATATAGTATTGACCATTCACAAAGTTGCTGCCGTTCATGGAAGCTATATAGTATTTAGTAACTTTATTACTGTTTAAACCGAGTAAGAAGGCCGCTTGCCATTTTAAGGCACCTTCCAGCACACGTGCATTCAAATTGAAGTCCCACCCATGTCCGCTCATATTTGCCACATTATTGAATATACTTGTACCAACACCTGTCGTCCAATCTACCGGTACGGAGCCTATTAAATCTGTTCCTTTTTTGGTAAAATAGTCAATACTTCCTGTTACAACAGCATTCTTCAAAGAAAAATCCAGTCCAGTGTTGATCATACGTGTGCTTTCCCAGCGGAGCTCCAGGTTCGGGTAATTGTCTACTCCAGCATTCACCAGATTGGTGTACGTATCATTAGAATACATTCGCAAGGTCAATACTGATGTTCTATACGGTATATTCCCGTTGTATCCGTAGGTTGTCCGCAGTTTGAGTGCAGGCACCCAATCGACATGATAAAATGATTCCTTGGCGATGTCCCAGCTTGCTCCGACCGACCAAAGGGGCTTCCATTTGTCATTGGTGTTGGCGCCAAAAAGATTTGAACCGTCTCTTCTCAAACTACCCGAAAATGTATATTTACTATTGTAGGTGTAAGCTGCATTGGCAAATGCTGACAAATAATGCCTATTGGTGCTTGTTTCTGTCCCATAGTCTGGTATATAGCTATTATATCCGGTACTTAGATCCGGATAACTATTTACCAAGTCCACTTTGCCATAGGTCAGCACCTCGGGATCGAAGCCAAAGCGTCGATAACCGCTGGATCGGTTTTTAATCCCCCTGATTTCATAACCTGCAAGCACATTTATTTCGTGCTTGTTCCACTGTTGGCGATAATTCAGTTGCCCGCGGACATTATGAGATTCCAACAAACTACCACCATTATCTAAGACTCCTCCTAAAGGAACATTATATTTTACCGTACCTGTTTGATAGCCTATAACTGAAAAGCGGTTGATCAGGTCACGTGTAAAATAGCTTTCCTCGGTTTTCAATGCTTCATCATTCAGCTGCTGACGCTCATACTGATACTGCAAAGAGAGGTCAAAATGTGATAAAAAATGATAATCCAGTCCCGAACTAGCTACCACACTCTGAAGTTTACTGACTGTACGGTTATACTGATAATCTGTGAGGGGATAATAATTCCAATCAAGCAGAAGACCTTGTCCCACCGTGTCCAAATACCCTTGCCGGTACATGTAAAAAGGCTCGGCGTTGCCATCTCCATCTGCCAATTTCGTATACGGATAAAGCGTAGACTGTAGGCTTTGATAGCTGGGTTTCCCCGAAGTCGTTTTACCTTGTGTATAGGCTATGTCTGCATTAAATTGTAGATCTTTGGTCAGTTTAAATGTGTTCTTGCTCCGCAGGTTTACCCGATTATAACCAGCACTTAGCTCATCCACATTCTTATCAAACCCGCCCGAAATGAAATAGCTTACCCTGTCAGATCCTCCATTTAAGTTTAAATTATATTGTTGGTTTACTGCATTCCCGTATAGGTACTTATTGAATTCGTCACGTATATCCAGTGATCGAAGTGCGTCAATTTGATGTTGGCTTTCCGTGCCGGATAAGAGCCCTTTTTGTTCTTGAAACAAAATCTCATACACCGGAGAAAAACGATAGTGGTATATCGAGGATGTATCCGAGAAGCGGTAGTTGTTTTGAAATAGTTGTTTTTCCACGTCAATATAGTCACTCGTAGACATTAGTTGGAGATAAGATAAATCGGGTTTCTCCTGAATACTGACATTGGAATTGAATTGCACCTTAATTGCCTGTCCATAGCTTGCTTTTTTTGTCGTAATTACGATAACGCCGTTTCCAGCGCGGACACCCCAAATGGAAGATGCTGCTGCATCTTTTAATATGGAGACTGTGGCTACATCATTTGGATCAATATTGGATATGTCGCCTTCATAGGGAAAGTTATCCACTACAAGTAGTACATCTGTATTTGAATTAATGGTGCTTAGACCTCTTATTGTCATAGCAGGGCCGGTACTTTTGTTGAAGTTGATACTACTTACCCCATCAAGCCTGCTCAAGATATCGGGTGAGACTCGCTGATTTAACAAGTTATTATCAATTAATTCAAAACTCCCAGTTGCCCGTTCTTTAGGAATGGTTTGATAGCCCGTATTAACAGTGACCTCCGCTTCTTCCAACTCCGATCTCAAATAACTTAACACCACATTACCCAGATCAGCACTTGCAGGTACTTCTTTGGACTGGTATCCAATGAACGAAATAATCAATATGGCATCTTTGGGTACATTGTTCAGGACGAATTCACCCGACTTGTTGGTCATCGTACTCAACTGTAAGCCTTTAGCCTTTACTGATGCACCTTGCAAAGGATTTCCCAAACTGTCCACTACCCTACCCTTTATTTCCTGATAGGCGAGTATGAGGTTTTCGGTCGGCGTATCGCCCGATATGGTGGCGGCTTGAGGATTTTCTTTGTGTTCCACCAGAATGCTATTATCAATCATCCGGTAGGTCAAAGGCTGATCCCGGAATACGAGGTCCAAAAATTTATTTAAGGGCACTGCCTGCGCGTTGACCGTGATGGGCTTTGCTTCCTTCATTAATTCATTGGAACCAAATATGGCGTAGCCGCTCTGCTGGCGGATGGCCTGCAAGGCTTCGCGCAGGGTAAGGTTCTGGCCCTTGAGGGTTATTGTTTGGGAATAACTGGCGGCATGAATGGTCAAAAAACCGCCGGTAATAAAGAATATGAGTAACTTCATCACCCGTAATAAGTAAGTTTTATTCATTATATTTGTTGGGTTTGGATAGTAAACATGTTTTATTTTGTGCATATAGATAAGCCTGTTATCCGGACCTTTTAAGGGGAGTGTTGGA
Organism: bacterium A37T11; assembly: GCA_900109895.1. Classification (GTDB taxonomy): domain Bacteria; phylum Bacteroidota; class Bacteroidia; order Sphingobacteriales; family Sphingobacteriaceae; genus A37T11. The sequence goes on along the minus strand of FOBR01000011.1, from coordinate 33,562 downwards.
CGCACTCTCCTTTTTTTATAGACGCGGGTCAACACGTCTGATTCAGTTATGTATTCATCCGTTATTTCTTGGGTATGGGTTTGTCTTTTCCGTTTTGGTTATGGATGACCAGCCGATGGCCGGGCTCTACCTGATAGTGTATATGGGCACTCTGCAGCAGGCCGAGTACTATAGAGAGGTTTTTATTGCGGTAGGCGTCACCAAAGAAGGTAGCTTCCGGAACGGGGCCATCATAAACCACCTCCAGGTCGTACCAGCGGGCAACCTCGTCCATAATCTGCCGGAAAGTTTTTCCCTCGAAAGAAAATTTGTTTTGGCGCCAGGCTAGTTCGTTATTTATATCGATTTCGCTAATTGTCAGGTTATCTCCGTTAACCACGGCTTGCTGCATTGGGGCTAAAAGTTGTACGTTATACGTTTTAAGTTTTAAGTTTTTCGATCTGACCTGGACTTTTCCTTCTACTAAGGTAGTTTTTGTTTCTTTTTCATCCGCGAAGGCCTTGACATTAAAACTGGTACCTAATACGGTAATTTCTTGGTTTTTGCTTTTAACGATGAAAGGCACAGTTGATTTACGATTTACGAGGTACGATTTACGATTAGCCTGCATGCCGTCGATTGAAGGATTGTTGTTTACCTCGAAGTATCCTTCTCCCTCCAAAATCACCTCTCTCCTATCGCCGCTGAAGCGGGATGGATATTTTAAAGTACTGGCGGCGTTGAGCCAAACCTTAGTTCCGTCGCTGAGGATGATTTGGTATTGGCCTCCTTTAGGTGTGGACAAAGTTAACATCGTACTATTTACGATTGTTTTTGCTACGATTTTTGTTCCATCATTATAACTAATATCCTTGTCGCTTATTTGAATGCCGGATTTGGCGCTGTCAAGGTTCACTTTTGTACCATCAGCCAATGTCAATGTGGCTTGGTTAAAGCCGGGCTTTATTTCATTGGCGATGGAGGTATTAGGTGGGGCAGTTGGATGGGGCTGATAAAAGTAGTAGCCGGTGCTTAAGGTAACTATAAGGATGGCGGCGGCACCTGCGCAGCGGATGTACAGACGTGTAATGCGATGGCGGCGCAGGCGATTGGCTAGTTTGTGGTCTACGTCTTGCAGCAGTTCTTTTATTTCCTGCTGGTCTACGCCTTCGCTGTCCAGTCTTTTTAGTTCTTCATACACCAGGTCTCGTAGGGTGGTATAGTCTGCTGCCTGGTCGAAATAGGCTACCAGCGCATCCAGGTCGGCCTGGGTGTGCCGGTTGTCCAGGAACTTTTTAAAGATGACGACTATTTCTGCTGCTGTTTTCAATTTCCATGATTTTAGACAGCAGTACGCTTAAGCGGAAAAAATCAACGGCTCTGTTTTGAATAAATTTTTGGAATTTTGGTAACGACCTCTTTTTGAAAGAGATTATTTTTCTAAGGCCATAAACAATGTGGCTATGAAAAGCGCGCCGATACCTGTTTGGGTGGCAAAGTGTTCTTTCAGAAAGGCATTTGCCCGGGTGATGTGGTCGTTGATGGTGGTGGTAGAGATGTTTAACAGCTGGCTGACTTCGGCATAGCTTTTTTCTTCGAGCTTACAAAGCACAAATACCTTGCGTCGTTGCTCCGGGAGTTTGTCGATCGCGCTAATCAGCTGCGCACGATTTTCTTCGGCAAACAGGCGTTCTTCAATGTAGCTGTAAGCTTCTTGCAGGGTACTACTGAGGTGTGCCCGTATCTTTTTATCCCTTGCAGCCTGACGGAAAAGGTCAGCGACGAGGTTTTCAGCAATTCTGAATAAATACCCACGAATGGGCTGCTGCACATCTATTTTTTCACGGTTTAGCCACAATTTCATAAAGAGATCCTGCAACGTTTCATCAACCAGTTCCCTTGATTTTAAAATGCGCATGAGATTGGTGGCCATACGCTTTTTATATTCGTTATATATGGTATTAAAGGCATTTTCATCCCCGCCCCTTAGCTTTATAAGCAGTTCTTTTTCATCATGGGTTGCTTCGGGGTACATATTATTTCAATAATCTTTAGATAAGTTGAACAATAATACGAAATGTAGATGAAAATTGCAACTATTTTTAATTTTTACGCATATTAACTAATTTCTATCCAAACCGGGGCATGGTCACTCGATTTTTCCCAACCGCGCACATTCCGGTCAACACCGCCTGCCAAAAGGCGCTTGTCAAGGTCTGGGCTTAGCAGGAAATGGTCTATGCGCAAGCCAGCGTTACGGCTAAAGGCATCCCTGAAGTAGTCCCAGTAGGTATAGATTGTTTCAGTGGGATACAATTTGCGGATGGCATCTGTCCAACCCTGGGCCAGCAGCGTATGGAAAGCCTCACGGCTTTCTGGACGGAACAAGGCATCGTTCACCCAGCGTTCTGGTTTGTATACATCCAGGTCTGTGGGCATCACGTTATAGTCGCCAGTAAGCACCACCGGTGTGCCTTTGGTAAGCAATTGGGCCGTGTGCTGCTTAAACCTTTCAAACCAGCTAAGTTTATAGTCAAATTTTGGGCCGGGGGCCGGGTTGCCGTTGGGCAAATACAGGCACACAACGTGCACACCGTTTATTTGGGCTTCTATAAGCCGACTTTGCACATCTTCCGGATCGCCTGCAAGGCCCCGCCCCATTTCTTGAATATCTTCACTGCGGGATAGGATTGCTACACCATTATAACTTTTCTGCCCATGCCAAATGGCATGGTAACCCGCACTACGGAGCACCTGTTCCGGGAATTTTTCTTGTGGTGCCTTTAATTCTTGCAAACAGACCACATCGGGCTTAGTTTCTTCCAGCCATCGAAGCACGACAGGTAAACGTGCATTGATACTATTCACATTATAGGTGGCTATCTTCATATACGTAACTTGCTTGATTTTGTGGCTAAGGTAAGCATTTGAATAATATTATTTGAAATATGACTTTCCCCAGAAATATGCAGGACCATATTTGCTTAAAGTATCCGGATATTTGCAGCTATGCAAAAATTGATCATTTTTTTAATGCTGAGTAGCTGCCTGACGAATGCCTTTACCCAAGAAAACTGGAAATTTGTAACCAATAAACAGGGCATAAATGTCTATTCAAAGGCTGTGGCTGATTCAAAGGTCAAAGCCATCAAAGCTACCTGCGAGCTGGATGCCAGCGCCTCACAACTGGTCAAATTGTTATTAGATGTTAAAGCCGGGGAAGAATGGGTGTATCACACCAAATCGTGCAAGCTGTTAAAACAGGTATCGCCTGCTGAACTTTATTACTATTCAGAAATCAACATCCCCTGGCCTTTGGAAAACCGTGATTTTGTAGCGCACATGCGCGCCTCGCAGGATAAGGAAACGAAGGTTGTGACGATTGACGGGCCTGCGGTATCTGGCTGGGTAGACCCCAGGGAAGGGATTGTACGCATTAGCCAGTCAAAAGGCCGCTGGGTTATTAAACCCATAAGCAAGCAAAAAATACAGGTAGAATACACTTTACAAGTAGATCCGGGTGGAGTTATACCCGCCTGGATGGTCAATATGTTTGCCGCCCAAGGCCCTATTGAGAGTTTTAAGAAAATGAAAGAGCAACTTAAGCTGCCTAAATACCAAAATGCACAACTTCCGTTCATTGCGGATTAACTTACAATAAAAATGAACAAAGTGAACAAGGTTATTGTATAGCCATTGTTCACTTTTATTTTTAATATTGCATCACGTTTTTAAAACGCTGGCTGCTACATGCTGACGTGGCCCAATCCACCGGGTCATATACAGGCATTCAATATATAAATACAATTTTTTTAACTCTTTAATTCTTGGTTCATGAAAACAAACAAACTACTTGTTTGCTTAGCAGCCCTGCTATTGATGCTAAGTAACTGCAAAAAAGAAAAACCCCAAATGAAGCCGGATCCAGGCGAAGCACAAACCGTTTCGTTTCATTTATCTGGCTTTAAAACGGAAATTAACCCGCTTAGTTCAGCTAAAGCCACACTAAGGCCGTTAAAGCTAAAGTCTGCCACGAATGGCCAGCATCTTAACATTAGCCCGGGCTCTGACCCGCAATTTGTGTATTTCTGGTCTTTTAACCAGTCGAACCTCTTGCCGGATATCGCCGCGGATGATGGGGCGGAGATTACTTTTGTGGCAAAAGAAGGATCGTCTGCATCTTTTCCCGCTGGATATAAATACGAAGATGACGATATTTTGTACGAAGCCGGACAAAGTTTTAGTACCATAGCCCCCACCAGTATTAAGATTACGATTCCTGCCGCGAAAATATCTAATTTGTCAAACCTTTCATTTTCAACCGGCGGTTCGGGTACGGGGCCCAAAGATTTCAGCATATCCTATTCTTCAGACGGTGGAGAAAGCTACGCCGTTATATCCGCAACAAATCCTTTTACAAACTTTAGTTCTTCAGGTTGGAACCACTATTCCTTTGATTTAAGTTCATTTTCAAATCTTTTGGCAAGTAATTCATTAATTTTAAAAATTGAACCAATACCGGCCAATACGGATTATAATCCTAATTCAGGTACCTTCCGTATCGATAATATCCGTCTCACGGGCATCTATACCGGAACGAGTGGGCCCGATAATCCGGAAAATCCGGCTACGGTCTCCAACATACATTATTACATTTTTGATTCGGTGGCTGACACCTTGGAAGCCAGTGGAACTACGGCCTATGATCTGGATGATACGCAACCTTCTTTGGCAGTACAACTGTCTCCAGGCACCTATTCGGCGGTATTTTTATCGAATGTGTCTGATCAGGAATTAAGGCTGCCTACTTCGCTGCATGCAATAACCGATTTTTATGCCGGTAATTACTTTGATAATGACCAGGCTGTGATTTTTGGCACCAAAGTGGACGATATTGTCGTGAGCGACGGGCCGATAGAAAAAGAGGCTGCATTATCCCGATTTTATAGCAATATTGCCTTCCATTTTACGGATGCAACGGGTTTAACTTCGGTTAAAAAGATTGAGGTAAGCCGCGTACATGCAAACTTCTGGTACAATCCTTTTAGTGCAGGCTCATTGCCGGATGACGGCATTAACAAAATTTCGTTTACGGATCCGTTTGTAAGCGGCGTAACGCTATCTTTTAATGAATTTTTGGGCACACTGACCACCGCCCAACCGATCAGTTATACCATTAATGCGTATGATGCCGGAGATCAGCTCTTAAGGACCTTTACAGTGAGTAGTGCCATTAAAAATAATGTACAGGTGTCCTTTACCGGTCAGCTACTGACGGTGAATAATGGCCCAAACGGTGATTTTGGGATATCTTTTAATACAGACTGGGATACGCCCGTGGATGAAAATTTCTAACAAACCTTTGCTTAATGAAAAAGGGGTTGACTTTGATCAGTCACCCCCTTTTTTTGTTTGTTCCTTTTAATTTTTTTATTCCAAAAACAACTCGATCACCGGTATTTCCACATTGGGCTTTTGAACCGGCAGGTTAACAATAAGGTCATTTTCGCCGGCGGTAACCGTGGTATGCGAAGCATGGGATGCTGATGAGCGGGCGGTATACTTAATTTCTGAACCATCATGCAGGAACTGTGCGTATTTTACCTTGCCTTTATAGCCCGGCAGATAAAGGGTTTTAAATGGCCATTGTAATAAGTGTACATAGAGTCGCTTGGTATCGGGATTATAGGTTAAAAAACAGTTTTCAGGTTTTGTATAATCAGCTGGTGCAGCTGTGCATCCATAAATGGAGCGGCTATTATACTTCATCCAGGCACCCATGCCTTCCAGGCGCGAATTGGCACGGTCATCAAAATTGCCCCTGGCTGTTGGCCCTACGTTGAGCAGTAGGTTACCTCCCTTACTCACGGTTTCAATGAGCATAGCAATTAATTGATTGGTACTTTTCCAAGTGGTTTCATCGCGGTCATATCCCCACGAGCCTGAGAAGGTTTGGCAAGTTTCCCATGGAACGCGCTGCCCGTTTTCAGTAGGCCATTCCTGAGGCATAAATTGCTCGGGCGTGCGGTAATCCCAACCATAGCTTTTGTCATTGAGGTCAAGCCGGTCATTGATGATAATGCCTGGTTGCAACTCACGGGCTATTTTGAGTAAGCCTTCGCTATCCCAGTCATCATGGCCCTTGCCATCTTCGCCGGGATAGGAAAAATCAAAGAATATTTGATCGATTTTACCGTAATTGGTTAGTAGTTCACGCAGCTCATCCTTCAGGAATTTTCTGAACTTGTTCATATCTTTTTGACTATTGGCGGCCCTTGCCTCCTTATTGTTGCGCATAGGATGATTGCGGTCTATCAAAAAATCAGGGTGGTGCCAGTCAATCAGTGAAAAATAAATGCCCACTTTAAGGCCTGCTCCACGAAAGGCCTCAGCATATTCTTTAAAAAGATCTCTTCCTGCCGGTGTATTGGTTGCTTTATAATCGCTGAATTTGGTATCCCATAAGGCAAACCCTTCATGGTGGCGTGTGGTAAGCACGGCATATTTCATGCCTGCGGCTTTTGCCTCGGCGGCCCATTCTTTCGGATCATACAAATCGGGGTTGAAGATGTTAAAATACCTGTTTTTATAGTCAGCAGGTGAAATCTCTTCGCGGTTTTGCACCCATTCATGCCGGGCGGGTACTGAATAGAGACCCCAGTGGATGAACATACCGAAACGGTCGTGTTTCCACCAGGCCAGGCGAGCTTCTTTCTGTTCAGGGGTTTCCTTAGCCCAGGCCGGAAGGTCTTTTGTTTGAGCCTTTAACAGGCCCCCAAAGCTCAATAAAGCGGTTAATACAAATAATTGTGGTTTTGTCATCATGAATAAGCTTATTAGTATCTTTAAATTGGTATATAATGAAACGATCTTGCATAGTTAGCAAGATCGCTTCAAAAGTAATTCAGGAAATATAGCGGAATATTCAGCTCATTTAACCTTTTTGATTTCTTACTTGTGTGGTGCCGCCTCCGTCCAATGTTAAGTTAACGGGTTTATTGGTTTTCCAGGCCCCTTTGGTAAAATCAGGGATATCGATGGTCTTTGACCGGCCAGCGACAGACTGTTCACTCAATGGGCCAATAACGCTCCAAAGGGCTCCATCGTACACGTCCTGATCAAGCGGTAAGCCATTGCGCAGGCAATCAATTAGTCGCCAGTCCATGACAAAGTCCATACCACCGTGCCCCCCTACTTTTTTAGCTACCTCCCCGACATGGTTGATAAGCTCAGGCGTATGCTTATCGTACAAATCCTTCAATTCTTGTTCTTTTAGCCATTCATCGTCTCCCAATGATATATTTTCGACCGGGTATTTGCTAACGATGCCTTTTGTACCCACCAATTTATGGATGCGTGAATATACATGGGGCGAAGTGACGTCGTGCTGAACCAGGATGGTTTTGTTTAGTTGGGTATGGATTATGGTGTTGTTCATATTACCCCGGTAGTTCAAGCCCACAAAGGGTTTGTAGAAATCGTCCGTTGCTGCTCTTTTTTTAGCTTCATCGGCCATCATAAAATCGCCGGACGACATGGATACCAGGTGGTCCATTTTGTCCCCGCGGTTTATGTTGAGGCACTGAGCAATGGGGCCCAGGCCATGGGTAGGGTATAAATTGCCGTTGCGATGGCCATTTTGCTTGAGCCGCCACATATCTGCATAGCCGTTTTTATTAAAATTGAGGTCGAGCAAATTGTGCAGATAGGCTCCTTCTGCATGTACCAGTTCTCCAAACATTCCATTCCGTGTCATATTCAACGTTAGCATCTCAAAAAAGTCGTAACAGCAATTCTCTAGCATCATACAATGCTTTTTGGTCTTTTCTGAGGTTTCTACCAACGACCAGGCTTCGTCCAGGGTTAAGGCAATGGGCACTTCGCTGGCTACATGCCGGCCGTGCTCCATAGCATACAGGCATATGGGCGTATGTAAATACCACGGGGTGCAGGTATATACCAAGTCAAGGTCTTCCTTATCAATCATTGCTTTCCAGCCATCTTCGCCAGAATAAGCTTTAGCTTGGGGCAGTCCTTGTTTTTCAAGAATTGACTGCGCTTTGGTCACTCTGGACAAATCTTTATCACATAGGGCTTTTATTTCAACTCCCTCTATCATAGACAGCCGATTAACGGCGCCTGGTCCCCGCATACCCAGACCGATAATTCCGACACGTACGGTGGGAATTTTTGGGGCTGCATAACCGCTCATATTAAATTGCTGCGGCTTCTGTCCTTGCGTATAAATAACGGGGTTTTCAGGATTAATGGCCTTGGCCAGGCTGGGTGCGCCTGCTGCTACAGCCCCTGAAAGGAAAGTGAGGTGGCGAAGAAAGTTTCTGCGATCTGTTGGCATGTGATAATTTTGATTAGTGATACAAAATGGGCTATTGTTTTAATTTCCTTACAAGGATAGCCAGTATATTTTTCACTTCCAAGCATACCGTACACGCAACCGTTTGTCCATTTTTTGTGCGCAAGCAGATACTGATCTAATAGATCACCACTTCATCAGTAAACAAAAATGCCCCAGGTTTATTTTTGGCTATAATACGCAGGTACCTGCCTCGTTTACTTTTTCCTTCCATGTTGAACGTAAAGTTCTTAAATCGAAGCTTACCAGCGGTGGCCGGTATACTACTGGTCAGGGTTTGCACTTCCCGATAATTCTTGCCATCGTCTGACAACAGGATGCTAACCGAGGCAGGTATCAAGATGCCGGCCCCCGCATTTTGCATAAAGCGCAGGGAAACGCTTTCCAGGTCTTCTCTTCTTTCAAAATCAATGCTCACATCAAAATCTGTTAAAAATCCCTGCCAATGTGCATCGTTATGAAGTGTGCTGCCCTTTTGCCCATCCAGCAAAGCAGTTTCACCTCCGGCAGCATATCCATCAGCCCATTTGTTCAGGTATGTGATCTTCTTGCCTATGCCCCGGTGAATATCTGCGGTTAATTCAGAAATGTTGCCTACCCTAACTGTATCATCAAACAGGGCTGCTTTGACATTGGCGGTGGCTAACAGGGTAAAGGGATCGGTGTATATGGGCGAATGAAAAGTAGGATCAGTTCCATCAATGGTGTAGTGAATGTCCGACTGGTATTGCTCACTTTGTATTTGCAGAATATTGGCCTGTTTGACAGGGTCATAAACTGCGGTAATGGCGGCATCAAAAGATGGCCGATAATAGTTTACATTCCATCGCTGTAGTAAACGATAATGCTGCTGCAGCCGTTTTTGGAAATCCGCGTATGTTCTCCTATCTTTCGCTGTCCAGGTCACTTCTGCCAAAGCCAGGGCCCTGGGGTACACCATGTATTCCAACAGTTCGGTGGTAGGAATGTAGGTTGACAGGATATTGGCCTGCGCTCCCGGTTCAAAGGCATATACACTATCGATGGGTAGATAGCCACCGGTAGCTTCTGGCTGCTTCCTTGGATCACTTTGGTATTGATCAAAATTTAGTTGGCCTGCAGGCAATCCGCCATCAGGAAGCTCATTCCATCCAATCGGTTTTCGCCCTTTTGACTTTACAAACTCAGCCACGCGCGTTATGGCAGCACTTTGCAGGGTATCCTGGGCATTGACATCCTTACCTCCAATAGCTATAAAAGGTGAAGGAAAAATATCCATCACTTCTGTAAATACATTTTCTATAAAGGTGTACGTTTCTTCATTGGCCAGGTTAAAGGTACTTTCCTGGTAAGGTTTGCCTGAACTGGATAAGTTGGGATATACGGCCAGTACTTCATCGGAGTGTCCGGGGAATTCGATTTCGGGGATAACATTTACGCCTTTCCTGGCAGCGTAAGCTACCAATTCGCGCGCTTCATCCTGCGTGTAATAGCCTCCGCTGGCGTTTGGGGTGTAGGCTTCCGTATACCTTCGCCCTTCATTCCACCAATCTTTCCAAAGTACATGTGTGCGCCAGGCAGCTTTCTGCGTAAGTTCCGGATATTTTTTTATTTCCAGCCGCCAGCCAGGCGCATCTGTCAAATGCCAGTAAAATGTGTTGAATTTATAGAGCGCCATTAGGTCAATAAACTTTTTCAGAAAGGTTATCGGGAAAAAATGGTGCGAAACATCCAGCCCCACCCCCCGATAGGAAAGCCGGGGTGCGTCTTCAATTAACAGACAGGGTACCCGGGCACTATCCGGGTTTGGCTGCGTATAGGCCAATTGCATTAACGTAAGAATACCGTTTAACATAGCCTCACGGTTGTGGGCAGTTATCCGAATGGAAACCGGATCAATTTGAAGACGATAGGCATTGTCGGCCAATTTATCGCCCTGATCAGGCGTCAGTAACAGAATGCCAGCTTTTGGTATTTTATGGAGTGATTTTATTCTTTTAATTTCACTAAAATGAATAAAAGGGTGATCGTGTAGTAGGTCTGCCGATTCTTTAAAATCATCCAGCGCATATATGTCGCTCAAGGCTTCAAAATGATAATATCCTGTATCCTGTTGAAGCAACACGGGCCTCGGAATAATTGCTACGCTGTCTTGTGCCTGGGATAATAATGGCAAACAAATAACTCCAATAGCCCGCAGAACGTTTTTTATAACATACCGTTTAGCCATGACTTTGTATTTAATATCTAATACAAAGGTAGCTAAAATTACCGGATTTTGCTGCTACTAATTTCCCGTTCAACGGTGATGTATCCCGGGTAATTGATGGTTTGGTTGCCCAGAGCCAGTGTTGGCTTTATTTTAAGGGCCACCTTTGTTTTTTTCTCAGGGCCATTGCCTTTTGCTCCCGCTATAAAATCCATGATCTCATTGACCGTGCTGCGGTCCTGCAGCAGCTTGTAGATATTTGCTTTTATCCTAACGGGTACCGTGACCGTTTTTCCGGGCGGCACTTCAATACGCTGGTCTGAAAATCCGGTAGCTACCTCTTTATCTTGTAACAGTATTTTATATTGAAACTGGTTGACTCCTGCCAATTCTTTGCCAGGGTTGCTAATGTTTACCCGCAAAAGACCCGTTAATGGCACTTCTCTGCTTAAAAAGCCCAAGGCAATTCCTGGCAGGCTGCCCAGGTCTTTACCCCGGCTGCTTATTAGGCTGGATACATCTGTACCTGCTACAAATAAACTATCAGCAGCGTGTAGTTCATAATGGCAGCTTTCAAAGGCTTTAAGTTGCTTTGCCTGTTTATTGACGCCGCAACTTGCAAGGGCCAGCATGATGATGACTTGTAAAATGATTCTTTTTTGCATACTATTTATAAGGCAAATATCGTGCGATCACCGCGTATACCTGCTATTTATTTTGAAAATAATTTATATTTGCATAAATGACCCGACTACTCCGAAAGCCGCTATTGTTTTTTATTAGTTATACCCTCCTTGTATTTGCTTGCAGCGTTCCTGTTTGTTACGGCATTATCCGTTATATATGGAATACCCAGTTGGATAAGCATAACCAACTCACAGCCGATTTTACCCGCCGAAAGCTGGAGCACAGCAAGCTGAATGAGCCTGACTTGAAGCAAATGGTACATATGTGGAATAACCTTAACCCAGGTTCGCTGATTGTGCCTTATTATACCTCTACTTTTCCGAAGGACAGCGTATTTAACATGACCAGGACTTATAAACTTGCAGGCAAGGAACATAAAGTTCCTTACCGAAGTCTGATAACTTATTTGCTTATTCATGATAATCCATATCAGCTTACCATAGAGACGCAAAGTGGTGAATTCAGGGTAGCTTCCAGGCTTTTTATTACTGCTACCCTGCTTTTTTTTCTACTCCTGACAGGTGGTTTTATACTTATAAATCGTTCCGTTTCCGCACGGATTTGGAAACCATTTAAGGCAATGCTGGCCCGGATTAAAGATCATGAGCTGAGCAGTGAGGAGCGGTTAGTAGTAACTCCAGAAAATATTTTGGAATTTGCCGAACTAGAGGCTGCTTTGACGAGCATGGTTGACCGTCATATAGCCACCTACAGTGCGCAAAAGAAATTGACGGAAAAGGTAAGCCATATACTGGAGGCTCCACTGGAGCTTACGCAGGCAAAACTTGATCAGTTATTACAACTTGAAGAGGTTTCAAAGAGTCAAAAGCAACATTTATTGGAGCTAAATACGGCCCTAAGCAGCATATCCAAAATAAATAAAGATCTTTTGGTACTGGCCAAATTTGACAATAAGAAATTTGGATCAACCGGGACGGTCAATTTAAGCCGTGAAGTGGAGAGTATGCTAAGCTTGCTATCAGAATATCACCACGAAAAGGGCATCAAAGTGAAGGCCAATATAGAAAAGGGGGTGAGTTTGCAGATGAATAAAGCGCTGGCTGAAATTTTGGTACAACATTTAATTTCCAATGCCAGCCTGCATAGCCCGCGCAGTGCTGAGTTATCCATTACTTTAAACCCGCGCACCTTTGAGGTGGTAAATACGGCCGTAAAGCCCCTAAATAAGGATAAGTTATTTAAACCATTTTCCAAAGGCCCGGATAGCGATGGCGCTGGCCTGGGCTTAGCTATTGTTCGGCAAATCTGTCAGCTCTATGGCTGGCAGGTATACTACCAGTTTAGAGAAGGCCGCCACCATTTTGTGCTGTCGTTTAAATGAACGTTGTTTTAATTATCATTTGCGGTTAAAACTGCACTGCATCCAATTTTCTATCTACCAACAATCCATCCACGGCTTTCAAGTTGAAATGGATGGGGTGTTTGGCCTTGAATTTTAAAATGAAAAGATCTGTATTCCCTTCAACAGCATCCTTTAAACCCACATTAACAAATGTCGGGTAAAGTATTTTTTTTCCGTTGCTATGGAGCCGGTCGTTTGTGAGGTTTTCCATTGATTTTACACCCTGCAACGCTATGCCAACAAATTCATAATCGTTGGGATTATATGGAACCGCAAAGCTGAGAGCATTAACAGCACTCAGGCCTACGCCCTTCACCTGGATTTCAACCATCTCACCAGCATCATAATGCTGTTTTGGAGTAGATAATAACAGCTTACCGGCAACTTTTTCGGCAGGGCGCTCATCTTCTTCGCCTTCGTCCAGCTTGGTGGCCACCACCGAAATATCGTAAGCATCAATCAACCCATTTCCATTCAGGTCACCTTTGCTGATGTACCCTTCAAAATCTGCATCGCCCGCTCTTAAACCAGTATAGTTTTTATAGGAAACAAAATCGTTACGGTCTACCAGCCGATCGTGATTAATATCTCCGGGAAGGTAACTTTCCGTGCCGGGCACTTTAAAGACATACAATTCGCGCCCAGAGCCGAAGCCCCGAACTGCTTCTTGAAGGTTTATGCGAATATAGCGTGCCGTTGGGTGTTCTTTAAAGGTAAATGTTTTGGTTTCTCCGTCATTTGTCCATTCAAAAACGCCTGTTTCTGTCCAGCTTTTATTATCCGGACTAATGGAAACGCGACCTTTTAACCACACGCCATTCCCTTGTCCGATGCGTGGCAGATACACAAACTTATCCAGTTGATTGATGGTTTTCAGGTCCATTACAAGGTCAAAAGGCACCGCATTGGTATCCCATTTGGTATGCCAAAGGTTGCTTTCGTCAAAGTCAAATAGTTTCGCAAGGCCTTCCCCCCGTTGGTTCGCAGCGGTAGTTTCACCCCGGATGCCCTGAATGGCAAATTCCAGCGGATCGGATGTTGTACGGGCATTAAATGCGGCCCAGTCAGAAAAACCGTCCTTGTTTACTGCACGCAATTTAAAGGAATAGTCTGTTTCGGGCGTCAAGCCATCAAACAACAGCCCAGGATATTTGATGGTTGAATAAAGCATACTATCACGTTCTATTTCATAATAATCGGCATTAGCTACCTTATTCCATGTGGGTGTGAGCGAATAAGCTGTTTTTAAGCTGTCAGGTACTTGGATATGGTCAGGGGTTGTTAATTTCCCGGATGACCGTCGAAGGCTATCGGCAGGTTCAAAAATAAATCCTTGCATAACCAAGCTAATTTGGTTTTGCGTGACGTCTGTTGAGCTGATCTTTATCAGCACTTGCGGATTCTTACGTATGTGCACCTGCTCAAACGCGCTCCCCTTGGTCGCAAACTGATTTAGATCGGGTGTGGCGTCGTAATAATAAACATCCGCTTGTTTTAAAAAGTCAGCTTTTGAATGGACTTCGGTAAGTTTGATGGTGTGCTTTCCGGCACTGGCGCGTACCTTTTTTGGTTTTTCGGTTACATTGATCCGGAATTCTGTTGTTTTAATCTTCTCAAAACCTTCAAAACTTCCTTTTGTAGGGTAAATAGTGAGCGTTACTTGCCGGCGATCGTCCAATACAGATTCGATGCGGGTATAAACGCCTTGCCCTGTTTTGTAAGCCTCCGTCCTTCCGTCGTCCTCGTAGAGGTCAAATGCACTTTTCCCGAAAGGGTAAATTTCAAAGATGCGGTTGGTATGGTCCAGTTCAGAAACGTGGTTATTGGGATTGGCCATCGGAAGTATGGCCCCATTCTTTACAAACACAGGTAATTTCCAGATGGGGGCTGCGAGCTGGTTGATGACCCGGTTCCCTTCGTATTTTTCACCTGTAAAGTAGTCAATCCACGTGCCTTCGGGCAGGTAGATGCCGTTACGTATGTCATTGCCCTGATCATCGGCTTTCGTAGCCTGGTAAATAGGGGCAATAAGTAAACTGGGTCCATATAGATATTCATACTGTGTGGCAGTGCCGTAGGTATACGCGTTGGGGTATTCCAAGAATAGGGCCCGCATGATGGGTAAGCCATCCACCGCCTCTTTAGCGATACTATAGGTATAGGGCAACAGAGCCGATTTTAATTTTAAGTAATGGCGGTTGATGGAAGTAGCCGGCTCGCCAAGGGCATGCGGGTATTTTTCATTGGCGCCCCAGCCGTCCATGTTTAACTGCATCGGGGTAAATGCCTTCCATTGGAAATCGCGGGTATTGATAATGGGATTTTTGCCGCCGAAAATACCATCCATGTCTGAAGTGATGTTGGGCTGCCCGGATAGTCCGGAGCCAATATAAGTGGGTATGTGAAAACGGATGTATTCCCAAATGCCACCTGTTTGATCACCTGTCCAAACGGCTGCATAACGTTGTGTACCTGCCCAGCCATCCAGAGAGATGATGAAGGGCCGGCTGTTAAGCCCATAGTAGGGCATAATATGGCCCACATCGGCCACACCATGCATTCCAAAAGAGTATCCGGAACCTACCCAGGCTACATCGGTTTTAAGTACGCGCACGCCGGCATCCCGCACTTCTTTCACAATATCCCGTTGCAGCAACGCGCTGACTTCCGGCTTCGGGTGCAGGTCAGACTGCGTCCACAAACCTATTTCTACCCCATTTTTGCGGGCATAATCCCCTAGGTTTTTTAGGTTCTGAACATTTCCCTCCAGTGTTTCAGTTTGGCCATAGCCGGCCCCATACCCATCGTTTGGCAATATCCAGCCCAAGGGCATGTCATGGTCTTTATACCGGTCAATAACCCCTCTGGCCGAAAATTGAAAGTTGTTCTTTTCCCCATTCAGCGATTCTTTGATGCCGCCGTTATCTTTTTGGCTTTCGGTATAGTGTTTTCCGTCCTCAAATAAAATGCCTTTTGGATCTTCTTTCCAATAATCGCGGTTGTAGGCATTCAAGTGGCCTTCGTAAAAACCGAATTCAGGAAGCAATACCGGATGGCCGGTTAGTTGGTAAAAATCGCCCAAAAGTGATTTTGCCTGCTCATCGATCATTAAAAAGACATCCAGATAAGTAGTTTCGTGGGAGAGGGTCACCACGTCTTTCGTTTTGGCGCCGAAATCATACCTTCCTTTGGCAAAAGTATGCCACAGTAAACCGTAGCCATAAGTAGACCAGAAGAAAGGCGTTGGGGATGCGACCCCGCCATCCGTCCAACTATTTTGATTTTCAATTGCGATAGTTTTACCACGGTGTGAAAATCGCCCGTTCTGTACCCCTCCCCCATAAAAATATTCGCCGGCATTTTCTTGGATGCTCAGAGTGGTTTTCGCAGGATCAAACTGTGTTGGAGCAGCCATGCTCAACACCGTTTTATGGCTACTTTGATTGATCACTTGAAACAAAGCACTTTGCTTGTCTATAACCAGTTTTATCTTTTGGGTACTGATGGAGATGCGGTCTTTTTCGTCCTGCAGGCCAGGCGGGGAAACGATGGTTCTCGGTTGATCCGTTAGGATGCTGGCTTCGGGTTTAGCTTCCGGATCACGGACCATCCCGCCAGAAGGATCCTGAAAGAGCCGGAAGATATTTTCTGCATAGAAATCGATCGTGATCCGTTGGTTATTTGAAAGCAAAACCTCTATCGAGGTTGGGTTGATGCGCTGCGCACCCACCACCTGCGGATGTGAATTACCCTGAGAATATACAAATGCAGGAAAAACAATAATTAAAAATGTTAACGCTTTTTTAAATCTAGGAAAAAGACTTTTCATGTAATTAGTTTTCTTTGGCGTTTAAATCTTTGCGGTCCTTTTTAAAATAGATCGGCTCCGGGATTTCAGACGGATTAAAAGGATTGTAAAAATAGATATTCTGCTCGCGATACAGGGAGAATTGTTTTTGAAGGTTTTTCCCAAAACGGTTAAAGTCCTTTTCGGAATCGCTGCTCCATGCCGCTTCAGCCAATGCGGCCATTCGAGGGAATAAAAGATAATCCAGTCGGTTATCGTTGGTTACTGTTTCTGTCCACAAATTGGCTTGTATACCCAATATTTGAGCTTGCTGCTCTTTTTTATGCACCCATTCATGAACATTAAATTGATAAACGTCTTTTAAACTACTGAAACGATTTCCCCACTTTCGCCCTGACCGATGCGTGCTGTCCTGCACAAAATCAAAGTAAAAAGGCAGCCGCGGGCAAACGACAGTCTTATATCCTTTGTCAAGTGTTTTCTGAAGTTGATTGGGCTGATCATGGCGCCACCAAAAAATAATGGTCTTATCTGGCGGCAGATGGATATCGGCCATTTCGTCCCAGGCGAGCAGTTTGGCGTTCATTTTATAAACCGAATCGGCCATACGCTCCATAAAATAGTGTTCAACGTCTTTCAGATCTTTGTAACCACTATCGGCCATTAGCTTTTTTATACCCAAATTTTGATTCCACTTTTCGGTCCCGAAACTCACTTCATCGCCTCCCAAGTGCAGCATACCTGATGGGAAAAGGGTATTGGTTTCGCGCAATATATGGGTTAGAAAGGTGTAAGTCCCATCTTTCGCGGGGTCAAACGTAAAGTCAGGATGCGCTGCGCTGCCGCCTCCATTATACTCCGGGTAGGCACGGATGGCTGCCGTGGCATGGCCTGGCATATCGATTTCGGGTATAATGGTGATGTTTCGTTGTGCCGCATAAGACACGATCTCTGCCACATCCTGCTGGCTGTAATAGGCTGTTTGCTTTTTGGGATCCTGATAGTCGCCTACCCCACCGATCAATGCCAGCTTCGGGTATTTGCGTATTTCCAGCCGCCAGGCAGGCTCATCGGTCAAGTGCCAGTGCAGGCGGTTTAATTTATAAAAAGCCATCCAGTCTATCAATGACAGCAGTTTTTCTTTGCCGATAAAATGGCGGGATTCATCGAGCATAAGCCCCCGCCATCCGTAGGTAGGTTGATCTGTGATATGCCAGCATGGGATGTCTATGCCCCCCGTAGCCGTGAGCGGTTCAGCAACCGCCAATTGCAACAGGCTGGAAATACCATTGATAACCCCGGCTTCGTCGCCACCGGCAATAGTTATGCCTTCGGGTTCTGCGTCAAGGATATAGGCTTCGGGCTTTTGCTTTGCGTCAAGTAGCAGGTGGATCGCCGAACCTTTTGTTCCTAACGGCGCTATGCTCAAAGAAATCGTCCGCAGGCGCAACAGGGATTGTTGAATATACTGAGCGGCACTCTTCAATGCCGGGGTTCCAAGCGTGATCGAAGTTTGATCGCTCAGCTTAAAAACACCACTTGCCGCTGTTACATGTTGCGGAGCTGGAATGATAGAACAGGTTTGTTGTGCCCAAATTGGCAGGCTAAATAAAAAAAGGATTATGGTGTAGAAATAGTTTCTCATATTGAGTGTCTTAAAATTTTAAAGGATAACAATTATTAAAAAAAGAATTTTAAGTCCTTGCTTTTTCATACTGCATAGCACTCTCCTTTTTCTGGCTACTGCTTTCTAAAACGATGACAAAGGGTTTCGATTCGGCAGTTTTATCCAAGGTGACCAGGTATTCATTTTTATGGATCTCCTCGCTGCTTAGCTTCTTGCCAGGTTGGTCCAGGCGGTAGAGCTGGGCAATGCTTTGTCCTGATGGAAGCTTCACTTTTAGCTGACCTGAGACGGGAATGTTAAAAACGATCAGATACATTTTCCCAGTCTTCCCGCTTTTAGTAAAATAACCCCAATCCTGCTTTTGAAGGCCAGCGTATCCACAGTCATAGATTGCTTCGTGGTTTACTGCCATCCAGTCGCCGATCTCCTTAGCAAGCTTGGTCTCTTCCTGGCGGATCTGCCCTTGTCCGTCCGGGCCAAAGTTCAAGACAAAGTTTCCATCAAGTGACGCAGACAGCGCCATCATTTCAATAAGCTCAGTGCTGGTTTTTATGTGGCCACGCCACTCAGAATGATACCCCCACTGGTTCTCAGGTACAGTCATAACGCAGTCCCAATCGTTGCCATGCACGTCTTCGATCTTGCTGGGCAGTTTGCGTTCCCACCCTTGCTCGTAGTCACCTATCAGATCACCATTGGTATCGAAATGTCGCTTGCCATTTTCATCGGCCCGGAAACGGCTCCCAATGATGAGACCGGGACGCATGGCGCGCAAAGTACTATCCAGACTATCAGCAAAAGCAGCCTGTGCTACCCACGAGGCATCCCAAGTCCCGTCAAACCAAAGCCCTTTGGCACTGGGATAGTTGGTCAAAAGCTCTTTGAGTTGGTTTGCCGTAAATGCCTTAAATGTTTCATAAGAAGCTTTTTCTGTGGTTGTCTTGGGTTCATCGGCCTGATAGCCGGGCTGGTGCCAGTCTATAATGGAAAAATAGAGGTAAACGTCAATGCCCACCGCGTCGTAGGCATCGACGATCTCTTTTAGAACGTCTTTTTTATACGGTGTATTCGCTATGGTATAATCGGTATATTGACTTGGCCAAATGCAGAAGCCATCGTGGTGTTTAGTAGTGATGATGACGTAGCGCGCCCCCATCTGCTTTGCTTGTGCAGCCCATTCCTTCGCATTGAATTTCTTAGGATCAAACTGCTTGTATAGGTTGTCATAAACATCATGGGGCATTTGATCCCAGGATCGTATCCACTCCGCGGCACCAGGGTAGTATTTGCCCTGCCAATGCCCACCAGGAATAGCATATAGCCCCCAATGGATAAATTGTCCCAATCCATAGTTACGCCAGGTGTCCATCTGTGGGTCCATACGTTTACCTAGGTGATGTGCTCCGTGTTCTAGCGCTACAGAAACCCGTTGGGCAGAAGCTCCCGGAAACTGTGCCATGCTAACCTGCAATGACACTATTACCCATAGAAAGATCGATATTGCTTGTTTTAACTTATTCATGAGATTAGTTGATGTATTTCCACTCCATTTCGTCGGTATATTCTTTGCCATTTAGGGTAGCTTTTGCCTGTATATGATTGGTCCCTTTTCTTAATGGAACGTTTTTAAAAATAAAATGTTTGCTATTAACACCTGGTGTGCTGGTATACGATTTTCCATTAACCCAAAGCTTGATCCCCGTAAGATTGGAAAACACTTGTACACTTGTTTGTCTTTTTTTGCGGAGATTATCACGCCGGTTAGCCAGGTAGATCATGGGCGCCGGATTCCAATTAGCCTTATACCAATAATAAGCATCCTTTTTACGCTTCCGGTCAATGGTAATCAGCCCTTTTAAGTTTCTTGCTTTTACGCCGCCCCTGTCCCACATAGGCGTGGCGAATTCAAACATATTCCAAAGATAGGAAGCGGTGATATACGGGTGGCTTTCAATAATAGCCCATTGTTGTATATGCGTTTCCGTCTGGTAATTTTCTGGGAAAAATTGCCCATCTACCGGATCCCGTTCCGTGGGCAATTCTTCAGAAGACTGATCGATATTGCCATCCGCCCCATATTCCATCAGCATCAGCTTATAATCCGGATAGTCCTTCTGCAATTTTTCAGCCCACCCTTTCATGTCGCCTATCTGGCCTTCATACCATCCATAATAACGATTCATGCCTTGCACATCTGCATTCAGATTTTCCGGACGGTTCATCGTACCATAACCGTTTACAGACCCTGTTAACCGATCTGGATCTTCTGTCTTTGCCAGATCAGCCAGCTGGCGTGTCAGCACAGGGACATGGCCGTCTGCGGTCTTTGAATACACCTCATTGTGCATGCCCCAAATATAGATGGACGGATGGTTGCGATTTTGACGGATGAGTTCGGTAAGTTGTTGCTTCGCATTGTCACTTTCTTCAAAAGAGGTACTGTTGACAAAAGGAATCTCAGCCCAGATCAGGAATCCCATGCTATCTGCCAGGGCATACATATCTTCTGCCTGCTGATAATGGGCCAGCCGAATGGTCGTGGCCCCCATTTCCTTAATCAGTTGCATATCTTCCAGATGCTGCGAGTGGCTAAGCGCACTACCATAACCCCAGCGATCCTGGTGTCTGGTCACACCGTGCATTGGATAGCGCGCTCCATTAAGGAATAACCCTTTGCCTGGAATTATTTCATAATATCGTAGCCCCAGGGGCTGTACTTGTTCATCAAGCGTGCTATCACCCTGTTTGAGCGAAAGGGTCATACGATACAGGTAAGGATCTTTTACACCGTTCCACAAATGTGGATTTTTGAGGCTAATGCGTTGCTCAGCCAGAGTAAAACCTTGTGGACTGAGTAAGACAGGCGTCTTTTCTGTCATTACAAGCTTTCCTTGCTGGTCCCGGATGTCTGTTTGCAACTGGATAGCTTGCCGGCCTGGTGTTTTGTTTTCCAGCTTTGCATTGATCTGTATCGTAGCCCCCGTGTCCGACACCTTGTTTTGGCGAATAGAGACACCAGAAGACCCGTAGTCTGTCGCTGTAAAATTTATAGGCCCTGTGATGATGAAGCTTACCGGCCGGTAAATACCCCCATATACCGGAAACAGAAAATTATTTACGGGAATAATGTCTTTTCTGGCTTCATTATTAACTTGGACCAAGATTGTGTTTTCCTGTCCAAATTTAACAGAATGGGTGATCTCATAAGTAAACGCAGCATATGCACCCCGGTGGTCACCCAAATATTGTTCATTGACATACAATTTGGCTACTGAGCCGACGCCTTCGAACCGCAAGAAAAGTCGCTTCCCTTTTAATGCACTATCAACAAAAAAAGATTTACGGTAAATAGCGCCCCCGGTATAAAAGTTTTTACCCAATTGCATATCCTCGCGATTAAAAGTATGGGGGATGCTGACCTCTTCCCAGCCATTGGACAAGGTATCAATTCGTTTATCGTAAGCTCCCTTTCTGAACTGCCAATGATCGTTGAAGGAGATCATTTGACGGGCTGTTTGCCCATAGACGTTGCTCCACCCTGTTATCAGCAACAGGTATACATAAGTGATCCATTTAACTTTTGCAGAAATAAACGATGATGTAAACATAGTTAACGGCAATTATAAGCATTCATAAACTAGCATATATACTTTTATGGCAAGCAACCGTTTGCGTATCTTTAATATCGTTTGTTTCATCAGTGCAATGGTGACCGCTCATGGGATGTCGGCAGACCGGATGATCCGGACCTTAGTGCCACTATTATCTCCTTCGGCCACATACCAAGTGCCTGTATACGGATTGTAAGACATGCCTAATACGCCAAGCATAGATGCTTCGAATGCCGGGCCATTGGTGCGTGAATGGTTGGTACCAGTAACTCCCTGGCCAGCCATGAGCGCCACATTCGCGCCGCCGACAGACTGAAACACATCTGTTTTAAACACCGAATTATACTCTTGGGAAGACACGAATAGATCGCCATTGGGCGCAATAGCGATACCCCTTACCCTTGATGCCCCAGAATAATTTGAAGCGCTGGTATAGTATTTAAATGAATAACCGGCTCCGCCGTGATCGTCTGTCAGATCTATTACGGCCAGCCTGCTGGAAGATCCTGAATTATTAGAACCGACAAACAGCTTATCATCGATCTTATCCCCACTATTGGCATGCTGACGGATACAGGGACGCAGCCATTAACGGCTGCATCCCTGCTTCTTCCACGTGATCTGTTCCGGATCATCCGTTTATTTTACCTCTTCCCATCCCTGGTTTTGGGTTAAATTTTGATTTAACACAAATCTTCTATCGGTAATAGGAAATAAATACTGTTTGTCTTCGAATTTGCGGAGGTAAACATCTATGCCGACCGCGTCGTAGGCATCGACGATTTCTTTAAGAACATCTTTTTTATAAGGTGTATTCGCAATGGTATAATCGGTATATTTGCTTGGCCAAATGCAAAAACCATCGTGGTGTTTCGTAGTGATGATAACGTAGCGGGCACCCATCTGCTTCGCCTTGGCAGCCCAGGCCTTTGGTTTAAATTTCCATCTGTGGGTCCATACGCTTTCCCAGATGATGTGCTCCATGCTTTAGCGCTACCGAGACCCGTTGGGCCGAAACTCCAGGAAATTGTGCCCTGCTAACCTGCAATGAAACTATTATTAAAATTAAGATAATTGCTGTTTGTTTATTCATGTCTTACAATATTACGAGTTTATTATAATGTTTTCAAACATCAAATTTTAAACAACCGTTTGCGTTCTAAACTTGCACATATTTTCAAAAAGAGATACTTATTATTGTATTCGATTTGTAATGATAACCCTAGCAAAAAAATAGAAATGAAATATTTACTTACTGTTTTTGTATTTTCTTCATTAATTATTGATTCTATTGCACAACGCATCATTCCACAACCCTTGCTGCTGGAAAGTAAAAATGCCGCTATAGACCTGCCTGATCTTACAGGAGTTTATGCAGAAAAGGTGCTAAAGCCTGAGGCAGATTATTTAGTAAAAGTATTGGGTGATGATTTTGGTGCGCATTCCACCACTAATAAAAGCAAGACCAGCTATATCAAGCTATTAATAGATGTCTCCAAAAAAGCTGATTTAGGGTTAGAAGGCTATGAACTGACGGTTAATAATAATGGTATAGTTATTATAGGGGCTGATCGTAGTGGCGTGTTTTACGGTATCCAATCGCTCAGGCAACTCATCCATAAAAAAGAGACAGGAGCAGGTCTTACTGTAGCCGCTGTTTATGTAAAAGACAAACCCAGGTTTGGCTGGCGCAGTTTTATGCTGGACGAGGGCCGCTATTTTAAAGGTGCACCTGCTGTCAAAGTATTGCTGGATGAAATGGCCTCTTTAAAAATGAATATTTTTCAGTGGCATTTGACTGAAGACCAGGGATGGCGGCTAGCCATTAATAAATACCCCTTATTGGCCAAAACTGGGGGGAAACGTGATTCTACCCAAATTGGCGACTGGAATAGCAAGATCTATGATGGAAAATCCCATGAGGGCTTCTATTCGAAAGACGAAATTCGGGAAATCATCCGTTATGCTGCATCACTTCATATCAAGATTGTACCTGAAATTGAAATGCCTGGACATTCAAGTGCCGCTATCGCTGCATACCCATGGTTGGGTGTCACTAAAAAACCCATTTCAGTACCCACCTCATTTGGTGTGAAGTATGATATATTTGATGTGACTGATCCAAAAGTGATCACCTTTCTTCATGATGTGCTGAATGAAGTGATTGCACTATTTCCTTCAGACGTCATCCACATTGGGGGCGATGAGGTTAAATATGACCAATGGATGGCCTCCCCAACTGTACAAGCCTATATGAAGGCACATAATTTGACATCGCCAGCTGATTTGCAAATTGCATTTACCAACGACATTTCCAACTTCCTGAGTGCTAAAGGAAAACGAATGATGGGATGGAATGATATTTTAGGTGCTAAATTGCATGAGTATAATACGGAAATGCCTCCAGCTTCAGGCAAACTGTCCCCAAAAACCATTGTACAGTTTTGGAAAGGAGACCCTTCCCTGATCAATGACGCGCTTAGAAAAGGATATGATATGGTGAACTCCTACCATGTATACACTTATCTTGATTACGATTACAAAACTATTCCGCTACAGAAAGCCTACGATTTTGACCCAGTGCCTACCGATATCGAAGAAAAATATCAAAAACAGGTCTTGGGGTTAGGCACTCAAATGTGGGGAGAGTGGATTCCAACTGATGCGGATATGTACAGGCAGACGTTCCCCCGCATTGCAGCATATGCAGAAGTGGGCTGGACCGCCAAAAGCCAAAAAAATTATGAGCAGTTTGTCAAACAACTTGACGTATTTAAGAAGCACTGGCAGCAAAAAGGAATAACCGTTGGGGAATAATCTCCTATTGATACTTTTTTTTTAAATCTTGTAAGGTACCACGCCGTGATCCGTCTATAGTCATATATGGAAATTACATTAGGATTACTCGCAAAATTGGAAGCCTGTCCAGGAAAAGAACAGGAATTAGCAGATTTTTTACTGCAGGGATTGACACTGGCTAATGCAGAGCCTGATACAGTGCATTGGTTTGCGTTCAAAATAGGGCCCTCCACTTTTTGCATATTCGATACCTTTTCAAAAGAAGAAGGAAGAAATGCCCATCTAACCGGTCAGTTAGTTGCTCAATTGATGGCCAAAGCTCCAGAGCTCTTCCATGCGGACCCTTCTATTGAATTTCTGGAAATTATTGCGGCAAAATAGGCATTTATGCGTATAACATGGGCCTTTTTAGCTGTAAGTATACTGCTTTCCTGTAGTAAAAAGCAGCCATTGGTATCCAAAAGTCTGGTTGACACGCTATACCAACACTATACGCCAGACTCGCTTTTGGGTTCAAATAGGATCAATATGAAGTATTGGAAGGGACGTATAAACCTGCAGTCTGTTGGTAATGTCAATGAAAGCCAGTATGCAGCTACTCTGGTAAAAAATTTTCAATTAGCCGGACACATAGGCGATGTTAAAGAGGCTTTCCGCATTTATCAACACATAGATTCGGCATTTCATCATAAGCTGGCACCCCCTATGCTCTCCATGGTTTCATTAGCCATCATGCAACATCGTTTTTCGATGGCGGATAGTCTATTAAAGGAAGCCAAAAATCTAGGAATTAGGCTCTATGTATATTACAACCTAAGTTATGATGTGGCTTTTGAGCTTGGCCACTATCAAGAGGCTGCCTATAACCTTGATCAACTAAAGGTTTATCAGGATTTCAACTATTATTTCAGGAAGTCTAAACAAGACCATTTGGATGGAAAAACGGATAGCGCGCTGGCGGCAATGGACCGAGCAGTAGTTCTAGCTGGCCACCAACATGCATTAAAAGCATTGGCACTTTCTAACCTGGGTGATTTGTTCTTGCATGCCAATAAACCGGAAAAAGCGGTGACTGCCTGGAAAAAGGCTTTATTGCTAAACCCGGCGGACTTGCATTCACTTCTAGGGCTAAGCTTGGTCGCTCTAATCCATGATGCAGATGCTGTGCAGGCTAAGCGTATACTGCATTTAGTAGCTCAACGCAACCAGCTACCTGAACCCTTCTTCAGGCTTTATCAACTGGAAAGTTGGGCTCACCATGCCTCGCGTGCCAAGTATTATGCGCATGAATTTGCCAAACGTGCGACTGACCCTAAATATGGCAAGATGTACAGCAAATATTTAATAGAACTGTATTCGGGCATACTTCAGGAGCCGAGCCTGGCAGAGCGGCTTGCCTATGCCGAACTAGCTGATCGGGCTACACCACAAACACATGCGTGGTATGCCTATGCCTTATTTATTAACCATAAAACCAAGCAAGCACTTCCTATTTTTGATCAATATGTTTCTGGACAGCCCTTGGAGGCAGTGGAACTATACTATATGGGTAAGCTCTTAAAGAATGCAGAACACGGATTTGATGCACAAAACTACTTGGAAAAGGCAGCGGATAGTCCATATGATCTGAGTCCGGCAATGCTGGATGACATTGAAAAGCTAAAAGAATAACCGCTGGATGGTCCAATAAAACGAGATGACAGCAATGCATATAGAAGTTGGGATGACCACGTAGGTTCTGTATGCAATATGACGGGCCTGAATCAGTAAGTATATAGCATATGCCGCCAGAATAATCGTAAACTGACCGATTTCCACTCCCAGATTGAACATGACCAAACCCAGAAAATAGCGATTTTCAGGAAGACCAAGACCTGTTAATACCGTAGCAAAGCCTAGCCCGTGCACTAAGCCGAATATAAAAATGATCACTACCCGGGATGAATGTAAGCCCGGCCTGAAAATATTGGCCAGCGCAACTAATAATATGGATGCAGCGATGAGCGGTTCAACAATTGCAGGCGGAGGGTTGACCAGGTGATACATAGCCAGTCCCAGCGTGATGGAATGTGCTAATGTAAATGTGCTGGCTTGTATACCTACTATTTTTAGGTTTGGGCTTAACAGAAATAGGGAGATGATAAATAAAATATGGTCAAACCCTAGCGGAATAATATGCTTGATCCCTAAAACAAGGTAGGTCCATATGGCTGAACCTGCAGACATATGCGAAAGCTCTTTAATGATGACATGCCCCAAAATGGTAATCATAACTATCAGAGATAAAATAGGCCAGAAACACGTGTTCTGGCCTGCGTAATAAGTTTAAGAATAATTACCACGGAGCAGCCTCATAGGGGAATGCCGAAAGGAAGTCTTTATCGTTGTGATCTACGTGATCAGATACCAATCCCGGCTTTGCAGTACCATTAGGTCCTCCAAAGATCAGCGTAAAACTATCGTCGATGACATCGTCCTCCAACTTACGGCCAGTGAGTACATTTGTTCCATCATAGTATGTGGTGGGTCCATTGAGCGACACATTTAACACATCCGTGGAAAGAGCTCCTGAAAATTGGTCAGCATTAAGACCTATTTTATTGGTAGTGTAATCAGGATTTAATGCCAGCAGTTTGGATTTAATTTGTGCGCCAAACAATGAAGCCATGGCTGAGGGTTCTGTTTCATTAAACTTGTCTTTATCCCCTTCACTAATAAAGACCACATTAAGTCCTGGCCTGCCAACCTGATCACCCTGGATATCATATACTGTTTCCTGATTAGGAATGGTATGGTCGTCATCATCATCATCATGACAGGAAGCAAACGCCGTGCATGCAACAGCTAAGATCAAAATATTAGAAAATACGTTCATTTGTTCAATTTTTTTAAGTTAACTTTTTTGTTTTGTCTCCAGCCAAACGTTTATTTTGTCAGTTCCTTTTAACAACGATTTTGGTAGTTCAACAACCACACTTAGTACATTTGTACCTGCTAACGCATCTGAACCTGGATTATTAAAATGGTCTGCAACCCCTGTTACCACTTTTAAGTACTGGGGAAGGTCAAAGAAAAAAGGATCGTCCCTTGGTCCGGCAAAAGCAGAAATGCCTTGTACTGTGGCTATTTTTGGAGAAGCTGCTCCATAGGGGGTAATATCAACGGAGACACTGGCAGTGCCTGACACCGTGCTTTTGGCTCCTTTTGTTTTTGGAAGCAGTGGACCATAAATATACATTTTTCCGTCTTTTGCAACGCATTGAATGACTAGATCTTCTACAAAATCATTGTTGTTGTCAATCTTGAATTCAATGAGGGTGTTTTCATCAAAGGTCGCAGTTTTGGATGCCTCCGGACTTAGAAGGCCATGTACATTGCCTATTAACACCAAATTTGAACTGTTAGAAGGACTCTGGAACGCGTACAGATCGGTGATATCCGTACTTTTACCTGATATTGCAGGGGCATCGCCGTGGTCTGATGCCTGCAGTAGTACAACACCCGCAAGCATTAGCGGCACACTAACAGCTGCCGCGATTAGCCATTTTTTGTTTTTACTTCTTTTCATGTCTATTTTTTAAGTAATAGACGGATCGGAAAAAGAATCCTTACAACAATGTTGGTTAATTGTTAGAAAAACCAACTAAAGTGAAGGAGGCTCGAAAATTTTGTGCCCGGAGTGAAAGCAATACTTGTGATGGGATCCTGATTGGGAAGGCGTGTCTCCGTAGCAAACTGAGCCTCTTTCCACCGAACGGCAAATAGGTTATTGACGCTAATACCTAGTTCAAATTTCCTTTCAGTATAATTAATCACCAAATCATTGATTAAATAGCCATTAGCTTTTAAACTATAGTCTTCATTAGCGGGACGATCAGCTAAGTAACGATAGCGAAAGCTCCCGTTCAATCCGCTTTTTAGCATCCAGGTTATACCTCCGGTACTTGTCCATACCGGCGCCAGTGGGATGTAATTTTTAGCGTATGACTCATCGACCGCCCTTCCATGAGCATAGTTCAGGTCCATATCCACATACAAAAATGAAAAAGCCTGATATCTTCCTGAAACGTCAATTCCTATTCTTCTTGTTTTTCCACTAAATGCTACAGAGCCCCCATCGCCACTGTATACATACTCATTTTGGAGTTTGCTGTACCAAATCGCCGCATTAATTAATAAATTGCTTACCGGTTTCATGACGATTCCTACATCTGTTCCAATGGCTGATGGCAATGATTGCTGCTTTATAGTTACCACACCACGAGCATCGTTGGAATGAAAGCCTCTTCCTACTAACCAATATAATTGAGTGGAGCCGGTTGCTTGATACATCACTTTTAACTTTGGACTGAATATGTTATTATCCGATTTATAGATGCCCTCGCCATACAACGTGGGGTCATCAGGTAATTTATTATTATATTGATAGTGCAGATAATCAAATCGTAGTCCTAAATCAGCGCTTAGTTTACTGCTAAATAATATATTTTCATTATAAAAAAAACCTATTTGCGTTTCGTAAATGTTTCCCAATTTAATAGGTTCGATTAATGTATACCGGTTTACAGTGTGAGATAATTCAGAACCTTTTGTAAGGTCAATACGCGTTTCCCAACCTGCAGTTGATGTTGCCTTAAAATGGCCTATTGAATTAAGGTGGGTATATTTTCCATGATATCCCAGCAAATTGCGTTTCTCCCGCTGCAGAATCTCATCCCCATTCACCGGATCATCCAGAAAAAAGGTAAAGTTTGAACTTAAGTCAAAAGTATATCTAGAATAATAGAGTTGATTATGCCAGATATCTCCGTTTGAAAAATAACGTATAACATCCATATTGACATTTGTTCTTCCCGTTATGCCGCCTTCATTTGGATCCAACGATCCATAAAAGTCAACGATCCCAGCCTTAACAGCGCTTTCCGGAATTTGACCCGACGCTTTCCACGTGCTATGAAACGTTGAAGCGCTAAGGCTTAGCCAAGAATTTTCTCCAATTTTTCCATGGTATTTCGTAAAAACATTAATGCGATCGAAATCCTGGGAATGTTCAAAATAACCATTGCTATACCGGTATTCACCTGCTAAATACCAGGATTGCTGATTACGTAAATGCAAAGGCAGTAGGTTAAACATGGTCAATGCTCTATAGGTGTTAAATTGGCCAGCTTCAACTTTTAGTACATTCTTGTCTAGAATATTAGTTGTATGAAATTCTGCAAACCCAGAAACTGCCAGATCGCCTTTGGTTACGTTATACATCCCTTTTTCATAGTTTGTACTTTCTATCGTTTCCGGAATAATAAAATGACTATCTGCATATCCTTGTCCGTGAGCGTGCGACACCATATTAATCGGCATCCCATCTACAGACAGAAGAAGGTCAGTACCATGATCGTTATCAAATCCGCGCAAAAAAAGTTGTTCCGCTTTTCCACCACCTTGATGTTGTGCGATGAATAATCCAGGGATTATTCGTAACACTTCCTGAGAATTAGCAATACTGCGTAATTTTATGTCAGTATGGCTAAGCACATGAAATGGGTTACTGCCCACCATAGCGATATTAACATCCTCTAAGAGCACTGATTTGGGCGACAATTTTAATTCAACCGTATTCATAATCTGGTTAGGAAACATCTTTATGGAAAAATATCCTAAGGCATTAATACGAAGACTATCTTTTACCGTATTCTTAATAATCAGTTTTGCCAAACCATTTTCATCTGTCACTGCTATTGTAAGGCTTCCATTTGTCGAAATAAGTGCTCCACTAATTGGTGTATTGGATATTGCATCTGTTAATTTAAGGTCAATTTTAAAATATTGTGCTTTGGAGGGAACAGCTAATAGCAAAAAAAATATAGCAATAGAATATTTCATGTCCGGTTCTTTTCATAATGGACGAACACAAGGCAAAATCCTTACAGTAAAATGATGCTTTCCAAATGTTAAAAAAAAGGTAACAACGGCTAATGTTATAGCCGTTTTTGAATTTCTTCATTCATTTCATGTTTGACTTGTTCATCCATCCTATACACCATACCAACAGGTAATTTAGACATATGCCAAACAGCCTGTTGAATCATCTTGCTCTGTTTTCTATAGAGACTACAAAATGGACAAATAGCCAAATGAAAATACATATCAAATCCATCCTTAAGAGAAAGCGATGTGGTATTACCTTTTTCAAGCAAATACGTGGTACGCCGGCAATTGGTCCGCAGCTTAACGCGGAATTTTAGAAACATAAATAATTTTATTCTCATAGCCAATTCCTTTGAATACATTCCCTCAAACTTAATTTGGCGCGGTGAATGACTACCCAACAGTTCGAAGCCGTAATACGAAGCGATTTGCAAATGTTTTCCGTCTTTTCTTCATCCATAAATTTCATGGTAAAAACTGCCGTCCATAGGCCAGGCATCTTTTTCATACACGCTGCTAACATGCTATAAAATTCTTTTGTATTCATTCTATCGTGACCTTCAACGGCAAATGGCTTGGGAATATGGGCTTCTTTCCAAATGCCATTTTCATCAAAAAAATCTGACACACCTTCATCAGCATCCTGGCTTATTTTCACCATACGGCTGGAAGCCTTTTTCCGGTAAAAATCTATGATCTTATTGCGTAATATGCTTCGAAGCCAAGTGAGTTCGCTGCTATTTCCTTCAAAAGTGTCCATTTTTTCAAGTGCAGACAGAAACGTGTCCTGTACCAAATCATGCGCCTGTTCTTCATCATTTACCCGCTGCAATGCAAAATTATAAAGAAAGTCCGCATAATTTTTAACCCACATAGGTGCATTAAGTTTTTCTTTGTTATTCATTTCTAAAAATAGTAAAACCCCGGCACTTTCCGTGCCAGGGCTAAAGGATTTAAACTGTATATAACCAAATATGGTATACAATTAGTTATTTTCCTTTATACATCGACATCTTTCCACTCATTGTCACCATCTCATTTTCTTTAATTTTAATGGTTTTTCCGTCTGGGAGATTGACAGACCCATCCACGTTCACTTTCGCCCCGTTATTCAGCTTTACAGGTTCTGTAAGGGGGGAAGGTGTCCCACTGACAATTTTCATCATCTTACCCTTGTACATCATCACATAGTTTTCTTGGGAAACAGATTTGTCTTTTGCAGGCGCTTTATACATCGACATCTTTCCGCTCATCGTCACCATCTCATTTTCTTTAATTTTGATGGTTTTTCCGTCGGGGAGATTGACAGACCCATCCACGTTCACTTTCGCCCCATTATTCAGCTTTACAGGTTCTGTAAGGGGGGAAGGTGTCCCACTGACAATTTTCATCATCTTACCCTTATACATCATCACATAGTTTTCTTGTTTAGCCGTATCCGATGGCGCGGCACAAGCACTTCCGTCACCATGATTTGTTTGGGCACTTGCACCATATCCGATACAGGCTGCAATCATTACTAACATCATCTTTTTCATATTACACTACTTACTACTAATTTAAACTTTTCCAGATAGACGAATGTAATTGGATATCCTTACAAAAAATCATAATTAACTTCACCTACAAATTTTACAGGTTCACCTCATTTTATGCAACCATTCTAAATAAATTTTACATCTTTATGCCATGTTCAGAAAATTAGAACAAAATCTGGCAATATATTCTTCCCTATTTATTGCGCTGGCGGCAAACTTACCCCGGATCACATTTCTAAAGGAAGACGGTATTATGGCCCGGCATATCGGCAATCTGTCGTTTCCTGAATTAATTTTCCAAATATTAATAAATGGTCTATTTTGCTTTTATTTCTTTCGTTTACTCATTACATACCTTACCAAACCTTTATTCAAAATCCTATGTTTTAGCATTATTTTTTTTGTGATTTCCGTCTTTATCTCTACAATAATCCAGTTTTTTGGTTTTGGAAAATTAAGAGAACAATACAGGTATATACTGGCAGGATGTACGGTTCGATACCTCGTGAGCATGCTTTTTGGTGTATTTATGGTTAAAATTACTGATTTGCTCAAGACAATCAGACGCAAAGAGTTGGAAAATGAACAACTCAACAATAGATACCTGCATGCAGAACTAAACCTATTAAAGCAGCAGATTAACCCGCACTTCTTATTTAACTCCTTTAGTACCCTATCGGGTATAATTGTGGAAAATCCACAAAAAGCACAGCTGTTTATAGGTCAAATGGCAAAATATTTTCGTTACACCTTGAACAGCTATGAAAAACAATTGGTATATCTGCAAATTGAGATTGATGAGGTGCAGCCATATATTGATTTACTGAGCATGCGATTTGAACATGGTTTGCAGGTAGAATGGGCCATCAGAGACGAAGACAGACAACAGATGTTGCCGCACTTATCCCTGCAACCCCTATTGGAGAACGCCGTGAAACATAACCTGTCGTACATTTGAATAAATAAAAAAACGCATGGAATAAAGCCGATAAACTGATGGTAGAAAATACCGTATGACACGTTCTGCTCCCATGCGTTTTTACATCTCAAAACTGAATAGTTCGGTAGGCTGCGAGCCTGTGTAAGCGACGATAGTTTATGAGGTGTATATTGTTTAATCAAATTTAAAGTTATCAATACTTCGTTAAAATTTAATTTATGTTTTTGATTGTTAGGTAAATATGTGGAAAACTATTTGAAATAATATTATAACAAACCCTTGATAATCTGTATCTTAATAGGATTTTCTCACGATTCTGTTAAGTATGATCACCAAGGGCAAGAATATATACAATATATTAATTATCAACATTTTAAATAAAATGTCAACTATCAATAAATGCAGGCAACGGTTTTTAGTTGAGACATTTATTCTCTTCTTGAGCATAAAAGGTCGTGTCAACTTTCTCCAGTTGGGGAGGTATGGCAAATATAAGGAACAAAGGTATAGAATCCAATTCCAGCGGGAGTTTGACTTCCTGTCCTTTAATAGCCAGTTGCTCCGGGAGCATGGAAGCGGCAATTGTGTGCTTGCTGCCGATCCCAGTTTTGTTAGCAAAGCAGGCAAGGCAACTCCAGGTGTTGGTTATTTCTGGTCCGGACAGGCTGGCAAAGCCAAGCCCGGGTTGGAAATTTTAGGGATAGCAGCCATTGACCTGGA
>FOBR01000009.1 GCA_900109895.1 bacterium A37T11 | reverse complement strand
GCTCTTTTAGTATTCGCATCTCTTCTGGATTTGAGTACAATTTACAAAATATTATCTTCATAAACAAATTTTTGTGACTTAAATGGGTAAGCCTAAAAACTTATATAAAACCACACTCCGGCACTTATGGCACCAGAAATTATTCACTAGCCTGAATGTCTTGGGCCTCGCTGTGAGCATCAGCGCTTGCTGGATTATCTATCGTATTGTAGACCACGAATTCAGTTACGACGCCAGGCTACCCAACAAGGAACGGATATACAAGGTCATCAGCGCATTTAACCGCGAAGGTACGGAATCACGGATGGGCGGTGTTTCGGCACCCCTGTACCAAGGCATTGAGGACGAGCTCACGGGTGTAGAACGGGTGGTACCGGTATACCGTCAGTGGGTGAGCAGGGTGGAAGCTCACCGGGATAGCGGGATGCCCATTGTTAAAGAAGACCTGGAAGATATAGTGGCCACCCGACCTTCTTATTTCCGGATGTTACCTTATAAGTGGCTTGCCGGCGATAAACGCACTGCCTTAGACGCAAAGGAGAGCGTTGTCCTTTCAGAAAGTAGGGCGAAGGTTTATTTTCCCAATTTAAGGACCGAAAAGATGCTTCAACGCACCATCACGTATTATGGGCAAGACACGGTTACGCGGACGGTGACGGGCATCGTGGCCGATTACGACACCCCTTCAGAGTTCACCGCAAAGGAGCTTTTGGCCTTGCCGAAAACCGATTATGCAAGCAATGCGTGGACCAACACCAACGGAACGGATAAGCTTTACCTGCAATTGGGCAGCGGTGTGGACGCCGGGGCGAAGATCCATCAGATCAATGCAATGGATGCGCGTCATTGGAGCGCGTTCGAAAACGAATGGAAATCCAAGGGAGCGACAAATGTGCCCGAGCGTAGCAGGACTTATGAGCTGTTGCCCATTAACGACGTTCATTTTTCCACGGACGTCAGCGATTACGGCACCAGCAAGACAAGCAAAGCCGTCCTTTACGGGCTTATCGGCATCGGCGTGTTCCTGTTGGTCCTGGCCTGTATTAACTACATCAACATGAGCCTGGCCCAAATTCCGCAGCGTGCAAAAGAGATCGGCGTGCGGAAAACACTTGGCGGCAGCCGGTGGCAGCTCATCCGGCAGTCCATGGGTGAAACGCTCTTTACGGCGGCTCTCGCGGCGATATTGGCGTTTGCCCTTGGCCGGCTCGGATTCTGGTTCCTGTCAGGCCTGATCCCGCAGGGGGTGAGCCCTGCCAGCAGCTTCCCTGTATTTTGCGCATTTATGCTGATCCTGCTTGCGCTGGTGACACTGATCGCAGGCCTTTATCCCGGTTGGGTGGCCACCAAGGTGCGGACCGTTGACATTTTCAGGAATCACTTTACCGCGGGCGGTACAAAAAACCGGTTCAGCCTGCAAAAGGTACTGATCGTTTTCCAATTCTCGGTGGCCCTTGTGTTTATTATTGGTACCATCATCGTAGGTGCCCAGCTGCGTTATACGCTGAAAGCTGATATGGGCTTCGACAAAGATGCCCTGGTGTTGGCCACCGTGCCCTGGAAACTTCAGTTTGGCGGGGATGAGCGGTACAAGGACAAACAGTTCACCCTAGTCAATGAGCTGAAGAAACTTCCTGGCGTGGCTGACGTCGCTTTGGGACAAGCTCCTTTGTCTTCGGGCTACTCGTCCAGCCCATTCGGATACGCGACGGATGGGAAAGAACCGGTAGAGATTATCACTTTCAAAAAATTTATGGATACCGCTTATCTCAACCTTTACCAAATGGAACTGCTGGCCGGCCGTAACATCCATGCTTCGGATACCGTCTCCGAATTCATCATCAATGAAACCGCCGCGAAAGCCTTTGGCTTCACAACACCTGCAGACGCCATTGGCCAATTCATCGGCCAGCGGGGATCCGGAACCCACGCCATCGTCGGTGTGGTCAAAGATTTTCATACCCAGGATTTCTATACGCCCATTAAACCCCTCGTAATGGCCATGGAAAAGCAAAACCTCTCGACATTCAATATCAGGCTGGATAGCCACGATCCTGATCGATGGCAGGCAACCCTGAAGACTATTGGGAAAAAATGGGCGGCATTTTACCCTGCCGATACCTACCAGGTGCAATTTTACGACGAAACCCTGGAGGCCATGTACACTCAGGAACGGCAGATCGGTAAGCTGGTCAACCTGGCCACCGCCATCAGCATCCTGATCAGTTGCCTTGGCTTGTTCGGATTGGCTACGCTTACCGCCTTCCAGCGCAGCAAGGAGATCGGTATCCGCAAAGTATTGGGAGCTACGGTGGCCGGTATTGTGGCTATGCTTTCCAAAGATTTTGTGAGGCTGGTGATCATCGCACTTGTCATCGCGACCCCCATCGCCTGGTGGGCTATGAACAAATGGCTGGAAGATTTCGCCTATAAAATTGAGATTCAATGGTGGATGTTTGTAGCGGCAGGAGTAGGGGCCTTGGCCATAGCGCTGTTCACAGTGAGCTTCCAGGCCATCCGCGCGGCGCTGGCCAACCCTGTGGACAGCCTTAGGGATGAATAGGCTCGATGACTCGACGAAATTTGTTTAAAAAGTGAATTTTTATTACACTTGTGCATGAAAAATCTTCTTCTGCTATTTCTGGTGACTATCGCCTTAAAAACCTCTGCGCAACAGCCTGTATATTTTACCACCTATCCTGCGCTTAGCCCAGATGGGCAGACGGTTGTGTTCAGTTATGAAGGTGATCTCTGGAAAGCGAGTGTAGACGACGGCGAGGCTACCCGCCTCACCGCGATGCAGGGTACGGAGATTGACCCCCGGATTTCGCCGGATGGCAAATGGCTGGCCTTTTCATCTGAACAGCTTGGCAACTATGATGTGTACCTCATGCCTCTTGCAGGGGGAGACATCCGGCAGCTCACCTATCACGATGCTGCCGACGAGGTAGACAGTTGGAGCTGGGATAGCAAAACGATCTATTTCACATCAGGCCGTTATAATAGCTATAGCGCATATAAAGTTGGGATAAACGGAGGAACTGCCACCCGGATTTTTGGAAATTATTTTAATTTTATCCATCAGGTAGTGGAAGCCCCGGATGGGGAGCTTTATTTCAGCGATACCTGGGAAAGTAAAAGCCAGGCGCAACGTAAAGGCTATAAAGGACCTTTTAACCCGGATATCCAATCATACGATCCGGCGCGGAAAAGTTATAAACGCTACACAGATTATATAGGCAAGGACTTTTGGACAACCATTGACCAGCAGGGTCAGGTATATTTTGTGTCAGACGAAGGAAACAGCGAATACAATCTTTATACTTTTCAACAAGGCAAGAAAACCCAACTTACCCATTTTGACAGTTCTATTAAGCGACCATTTGTAGCTGCCAACGGTAAAAGCGTGGTGTTTGAAAAAGATTACCAGCTATACCTCTATGAGGTAGGCAGCGGGAAAAGCAGGAAACTCACTATCCGCATATCGCGAAATAAATTATTGGAAAAGTCGCGCAATTTTGATGTAAAAGACCAGATTTCTGCCTTTGATGTCTCTCCCGATGGGAAGAAGATGGCATTTGTGTCGCGTGGTGAGCTGTTTGTGAGCGATCCGGAAGGTAAGTTTGTCCGCAAATTGGATCGGGGCAATGCTGAGCGTGTACTGGAAGTTAAATGGTTGAAGGATAACCGTACGCTGCTATTCAACCAAACGGACCAGGGTTACCAGAACTTGTTTACGATAGCGGCAGACGGCACTGGTACCGCCAAACAACTTACTGCTGAATTGCGCAGTAACCGGGGCATCAGTCTAAACAGCAAGCGTACTTCGGCTGTTTACCTAAGCGGGCGCGACCAGGTACGGCTGCTGGACCTTGCTACAGGCAAAGGCAAGACGTTGGTTACCGACGAGATATGGGGCTTACAGGACGAAGCCCCGACGTTCTCCCCCGATGACGCCTATGTGCTGTTTACGGCCTACCGTAATTTTGAGGAAGATATTTTAGTACATCATATCGCCCGGAATGAAACCATCAACCTAACCAATACCGGCGTGACCGAAACGAACCCTGCCTGGTCGCCAGACGGACGTTATATATTCTTCACCTCTGCGCTCACCAAACCAGCTTATCCTTACGGTTTGCAGGATCCGGGCGTTTACCGTATGGCACTTGACCTCTACGAGAACCCCTACCGGAGTGACAAACTGGATTCCCTGTTTAAAGAACCTGCTAAAACAGCGAAGAAGGAAACAAAAATCAAGGCAGACACCAGCAAAAAGAAACCCGAAGAAAAGATAAAGCCTATTGTGATCAATACGCATCGCATGATGGACCGCTTGGAGCGCGTCGGCCCGGGTTCAGGATCACAGATGGGCACCTATGTCTTTTCAAAAGGGGAAAAAACATTCGTATTTTATCTGTCAAATCATGAGGGGAGGCAAGCCATCTACCGTACCATTTATGAGCCTTTTGAGCAACCAAAAAACGAAAAAGTAGCTGATGGTGGAAGTTTTGAACCCGTTGTGGCCAATGATAAATACTACTTGCTGATCAATGGAAGTATTTATACCTATAATATAGAGGGCAACAAGGCCGATAAATTGGACATCGGCTTTACCTTTCAGCGCAACTTGGAAGCGGAGTTTAACCAGATGTTTGCGGAAACTTGGGCGGGCCTTGACGAAAATTATTACGATGCCAATTTTCATGGGAAGAATTGGCAGCAACTCAGGGATCGCTATGCCGCATATGTACCCTATGTCAATAACCGTGGCGACCTTCGTACATTACTGAATGACTTGCTGGGCGAACTAAATTCATCTCATGTGGGCTTTGCTACCTTTGGAAGTGACGAAAATAAAGTACTAAATATGCTGAGCAACGAAACGGGAATCGTCTTTGCACAGGCTTCACCTTATACGGTTGATAGCGTTGTGGCTAATTCTCCTGCCGCTGTAAAAGGCAAGAATATCCGGCCGGGAGATGTGCTTGTACGCGTAAACGGAAAACAGGTAGATCCCGCCACAGACCGAGATTACTATTTTAGTTTCCCCTCCTTGCAGGAAGAATTAACGCTGGTGCTTGATCGTAAGGGTAAAAAGGTGCAGGTTAAACTGCATCCGGAAAGCAGCGGTTCCTTTAGGGATCAGTTCTATGACCAATGGATCGCATTGAACCGGGACCGGGTAGCCAATTGGGGAAAAGGCAGGGTTGCCTATTCGTATATGAAAAATATGGGAGGAGGAGAGCTGGAAATATTTCTGCGCGACATGGAGGCGCAGGGAGACAAAGATGCTATCATCCTGGATCTGCGTTATAATACCGGTGGGAATGTCCATGACGAAGTGCTGAAATTTCTTTCTCAGCGACCCTATCTCCAATGGCAGTACCGGGGAGGAAAGATGGCGCCGCAAGGACCTTTTTCCCCTGCCGCCAAACCCATTGTGCTGCTGGTAAATGAACAATCACTGAGTGATGCAGAGATGACATCGGCAGGCTTTAAGGCGCTTGGCCTGGGCACCATCATTGGCAACGAGACCTATCATTGGATCATATTTACCTCTGGCAAGGGGCTGGTGGACGGATCCTTTTACCGGTTGCCATCCTGGGGTTGTTTCACGTTGGATGGCAAAGATCTTGAGCACACCGGTGTGACACCTGACATTCTGATTAAAGATACCTTTCTGGATAAGTTGGAAAATAAGGATCCGCAGCTGCAAAAGGCGGTGGATTATTTATTGGATAAGCTAATGTAGTTTAATCAATTTTTCCAATCTACAAGAATAAATGGATACTAAAATATGACTTCCCACAATAACGATAACCAACCAGCCACCAGTAATAACCCACCAAAGGGTGTTATTGGCCCGAGAAAACGCCATTTATTGCCGAAAGCGCCCGTAAGGCATAAACCATATATACTAAAGGAAAATAAGACAATTCCAGCAATGAAAAGCCATACATAAATACCATAAACAACGATGCCTGCTGACTGTGCAAAACCCACCAGTAATAAGGTAAGTGCATGATACATCTGGTACCGTACGCCTGTTTCAAAACTGGATTGCTGATCAACTGTAAAATGCTTTTTCAAAGCATGTGCACCGAAGGCACCAAAAATTACAGCCAAAAAGGCAAAGACGATTCCTGATATTTGAGCAAGCATGTTTATTAATTTTTGGAGGTAAAGATACTGATATCTCAGTTAGGGTTATCTGTATTTTGATAAAGTGTTCGTTTATATACGTTCTATTGTCCGATATCGAACAGTTTGCAATAAGCATTCTAAAGATAATAGACTAATTATTAAGTATATTAAATTTTTGGTGAAGTTTCTGTGTTTGGATTGCTCGAAAAGATTTTGTTGTATGACGCATTATGTTAAAATAGCCTGGCGTAACCTTTCCCGTAAAAAGGGCTTTACTGCACTTAACATTGTAGGCCTTTCAGTAGGAATGGCTGCGGCCATACTAATAGCGTTGTGGATACAAAGCGAATACAGTTACGACCGCATGTATCCCACCACCGATCGCCTGTATCAGATCTATAGCAGGGCAACCTTTAATGGGAAACCTTCTGCTTATGCCAATACTCCCGGACCGCTGGTACCTGCGCTGAAATCCGATTACCCGGAGTTTGAGGACGCGGTGAGGCTGGCTTCTGATGAGGGCCTGCTATCAGCGGGTGAAAAACATCTGAAGGCAGCGGGAGCCATCGTAGATCCCGGATTTTTATCCGTGTTTGGTTTTCCAATGAAGGATGGTGATGCCCGGTCTGCTTTATTAAATAACAGCGGTATTGTCCTTGGCGAAACCTTGGCAAAAAAATTGTTTAATGATGAGAGCGCCGTTGGCAAATCCGTGCAAATTAATAACAAAGAACAACGGCTGGTGACCGCTGTACTTAAAAATATACCCCAAAACAGCCGATTTAACGATATAGACTACTTTTTGCCATATGCTATCCTGAAACAAAGAAACCAGGATATGGACAAATCCTGGACGGCCAACAACTTTAGGAGTTATGCCCTGCTCAAGGAAGGGACAGATCCAATTACCTTTAACCAGAAGATACGGGATATCATTGTCCGGCATACCCGGGAGGCCGGACAACCGGTCTTCACAGAGGTACTATTGCACCCGGCGGCCAAATGGCGTTTATATTCCAGATCTGATAATGGCCAATTGGTCGAAGGAAAAATTTCGGATGTGAGGCGAATGGAGCGCATCGCGATCTTTATCCTGCTCATCGCCTGTATTAATTTTATGAACCTGAGCACGGCACATAGTGAGAAACGGGCCAAAGAGGTCGGTATTCGGAAAGTGGCTGGTGCGCGTCGTTTTGCGCTGGTATTTCAGTTCATCAGCGAGTCGGTGTTATTAGCCTTTTTATCTGCGGTGGTGGCCATCATACTGGTGTGGAT
This sequence comes from bacterium A37T11, assembly GCA_900109895.1. Classification (GTDB taxonomy): domain Bacteria; phylum Bacteroidota; class Bacteroidia; order Sphingobacteriales; family Sphingobacteriaceae; genus A37T11. Next base: position 188,288 of record FOBR01000009.1, on the reverse strand, counting down.
TTCTTTGCCCGCATTCAATGGGCTGGTAGGCAAAGAATTGACTTTGACGTGGGCAGATCCCTTCTTGTGGCTGGCGTTTTTAGTTTTTATCTTGTTCACCGGTCTCTTAGCGGGCAGTTATCCAGCTTTTTTCCTGTCGGCATTCAAACCAGTCACCGTACTTAAAGGCGGACTGCTACGTATACGCTCAGGGTTTACTTCCCGTAAAGTACTGGTGGTTTTGCAATTTTCGTTTGCTATTTTGTTGATCATTTGTACACTCGTAATCAAACGGCAGATCGATTATGGCAAGAGCCGTGAAACCGGTTATAATAAGCATAACCTGGTATACACGGCCATGGAAGGAGACCTTTTACGTAATTACGAGTTAGTGAAACAGGACCTTTTGTCCAGTGGCGCTGTTATCGCCGTCAATAAATCCATGGGCCCTATATCCCGGCAAGGTAGTAACGGTTGGGGTTTTTCATGGCCTGGAAGTGGAGAGAGTGCTTATGAAACGGTTTTTGACTGGATGAGCTCGGATGGGGACTTTATAAAAACGATGGGGGTCAAGCTGCTTGCCGGCCGGGATATTGACGTCCAGAAATACCAGACAGACTCGACTGCGGTACTGATCAATGAGGCAGCCCAGAAAGTCATGAAATTGAAGGATCCGGTGGGGGCTACTGTGAAAACAGGGGATGGGGTACAGATGAACATCGTAGGGGTCATCCAGGATTTTATTTTAGGCTCACCCTATGATCCCATCGAACCGATGCTGGTCATGGGGCCCGCCAGTTGGTTCAATTACATAAATTACCGCCTGAACCCGCAGCACCCTGTGGCGGATAATTTAAAGGCCATTGCTGGCATCTTTAAAAAGTACAATCCAATGTATCCGTTTGAATATATGTTCACGGATACCGAATATCAGGAAAAATTTGAGTCAGAGGAACGGTTTTCGCAGCTATCGGCGCTCTTTATGGGCCTCACGATCCTGATCGCTTGCCTGGGCCTGTTTGGCCTGGCCGCCTTTACGGCCGAACAACGGCGCAAGGAGATCGGGGTGCGCAAAGTGCTGGGAGCAACAGTTCAGGGCCTTGCAGTGCTCTTATCCAAAGATTTTGTGAAGCTGGTCGTGATCGCTTTTATCGTGGCTTCACCGATAGCCTATTGGATGATGTCTGATTGGCTGAAAGATTTCAATTACCGTATTTCCATAAGCTGGACGGTGTTTGTCATTACGGGTATACTGGCTATTCTGATCGCTGTTGCCACGGTGAGCTTTCAAGCCATCCGGGCAGCAGTGGCTAATCCTGTCGACAGTCTTAGAGATGAGTAACTTGGAAATTCTTACGCGTCGGGATAAACAGCCTTAAGTGAATAACTTGGAATAAAATATGATAAAGAACAATCTAAAAACCGCCTGGCGGAATTTCCGGAACAATAAATTGTTTGGGATCCTGAATGTGTTAGGGCTGTCCCTGGGGCTTTGTGTGGCCATCTTGCTGGCCTTATTCATCATCCAGGAACGCTCATTTGACCAACTCCCAAATCGTGATCGTATCTTCCGCTTTGTCGCCCACATTACCTATGGTGGCAGCAATATGAACTATGCAGGCGTGCCTAATGCCGTCGGTCCTACCATCAAAGAGGACAGGCCCGAAGTACGCTTTGCTGCACGAACCTTGTTAAACGATTTTGGGCAGAATGCCAACATCAATGTGGGTCAGGATAGCTACCTGGAAGGGCGCCTGTACTGGGCCGATCCGGAAATCATTGATATTTTCGACCTTCATCTCCTTCAGGGCGATCCAAAAACAGCATTGAAAGAACCCAATTCCATCCTTCTTTCTTTAAGCAAGGCAAAGCAATATTTTGGAAATAAAAACCCGATCCACCAGACCATCAAACTCGATCGGGAAAAGACCTTAAATGTAACTGGCGTCTATGCTGACCTTCCTAAAACCAGTACCTTTGACGCTGACCTGATCGGATCTTATAATAGTACAAATTTTGCCAAGAGAAGTGATTCCTGGAACAACGCCAGTTTTGAAACCTGGGTCGAGTTAAACAAACCATCTGATGTACCTATAATTGCTGCTTATTTACCGAAAATGGTGAATAAACATGTGGATAAAGAGAATCAATACTATACCCTTTCGCTGCAACCTTTAGCAGATGTCCACCTCCGATCTTCAGATATACTATCCTATAGTACCCGTAAAGGTGATGGTACTCAATTCCAGCAATTAGCAGTATTGGGACTTGCTCTTATTTTGATGGCTGCCATCAACTATATGAATTTGGCTACCGCAAGAGCACAACAGCGGGCTAAGGAAGTAGGCGTAAGTAAAACTCTTGGCGCGAGTCGGAGCTCACTGATCTGGAAGTTTTATACCGAAACCAGCTTGCTTACTTTGATTTCAATTGCCCTTGGATTGATATCCGCAATTGTTGCAATACCTATGTTTAATGTATTGTCTGGAAAGGAACTTTTATATTCAACGCTGATGCACCCCTTATTTTGGTCAGGAATTCCTACTATATGGATTCTCTTGACTTTTTTAGCGGGTATATATCCGGCTTTGGCTCTTTCTTCATATACTCCCTTACAGGCACTTCAGAAAGGTCGAGGTGCACGCAGTGCAAAAGCTTTCTTGCGGGAGTCGCTCGTGGTTCTCCAATTTGCCGCCAGTATCACCCTCATAATAGGGGTTGTCATTATGTACCGGCAAATGGAATATGTGAGCCGTATTAAACTAGGTTACCATCCTGAAAACGTCATGGCCATCGGGCTCAGTGCAATTGAAACAGATGCAGAGATGGATGCATTAAAGAACCAAGTTAGCCAATTAAGCGAAACAAGCGGCGTAGTCATTTCACAGGCTTTTCCGGGAAAAGGAGAAAGTGGTAATTCCCTGCATAAGGATCAAAGTGATCTTAAAGGTATTTTTCTGAAGACAAACCGGGTGCTTGGCGGCAACGCACAACATGTACTGCAGTTAAAGTTGCTAGCCGGACGCATGATAAAAGATAGAGTAGCTGGAGACAGTTTAGTGGAAGTGGTGCTTAATAAATATGCGGTTGACTATTTGGGTATGACCCCAGAAGAAGCTATTGGTAAAAAGGTTATTGCTGGAATTAGTGACCATTCTTATATTGTAGGAGTGGTGGACAATTTTAACTATGCTTCGTTGCATGAGCCAATAGGAGCCTATGCATTTAACAATGCAGAAGAATCGTTACGTTACTTATTAGTCCGTTTCAGGACTGGTGATTTGAAAAAAACCATTCCGATTTATGAACAGGCATTTAAAAAAGTCATTCCGGATGCTCCGTTTGACTATACTTTTCTGGACAGTAACCTAAAAAGCCTGTATCTGGCCGATCAGCAAACGGCTGCCGTCATGCTTGCATTTTCCATGCTGGCCATTGTGGTGGGTTGTCTGGGCCTGTTTGGCCTTGCGGCCTTTATGGCCGAAAAGCGAACCAAGGAGATTGGCGTCCGCAAAGTATTGGGCGCTACCGTACCTTCACTGGTCCGCTTGCTGAGCGTTGATTTTGCAAAACTGGTGGCCATTGCCTTTGTCATCGCGTGTCCGGTGGCTTATTGGGGGTTCAATAAATGGCTTAATAATTTTGCTTACCGCATCCGGATCGAATGGTGGATGTTTGCCGCGGCCGGCGTGGGGGCGGTGGTTATTGCGTTGGCAACCGTCAGCTTCCAGGCAGTCCGCGCGGCACTGGTCAATCCGGTGGACAGCCTGAGGGATGAATAAATTTAAATGAAAATCCACTTAAAGCGGAGAAAAGCGAAAAGATTAAATTACAGTGTAGTTGTACGGATAAATTGAAGAAATATTGATGAAAACTTATTTCAAAATAGCTTGGCGGAATTTGCGGAAACACCGCCTGAACACGTTCATCCACATCTTTGGGCTTGCTTGCGCCTTTGCTTTTACATTGTTAATAGCCGCTTATGTATGGCAGGAACGCCAGGTGGATGCGCCTATCAAAAACATTGGCAGGCAATATATCCTTCAAAATGACCTGACGGGGCTGACAACTTCCGGAATGCTGGCGCGTGCGCTGAAGGAAAATTATCCGGACCTGGTGGCCGATTTTTTCCGCTTTGATGGTATTAACGTCCAGCTTTCGTCCGGTGATCGGCATTTTCAGGAAAGTTCAGTTATTGCCGATTCTTCATTTTTCCGGATGTTTGGTTTTGAACTGGAGGCGGGCGATCCACGGACAGCCCTGAACGAACCTACACAGATAGTGCTGAGCCATGAAACGGCCGGGCAACTATTCGGTAAAGAGCAGGCGTTGGGTAAACAACTGGAAATCGCCAATTTTTCGGGGGAAAAGCGACTATTCACTATCAGTGGAGTACTAAAAACCCAACCTGAAAATTCAGTCATCAATCTTATTGATAACAGTGAAACCCGGGTAATCTTCCCGGCCAGCAGCATTTCTTATTTCAACCGTCAGATAGATAGCTGGCAAAACCCCTATATTGTTTCCTATATTTGCCTGCAACCCGGCATCAGTGTCGAAAAGCTTGCCATGCCAGTGGAACAATTGATAAAGGAGCATGTGCCGGCCGATCAGCAGAAGGTCGCTAAGACCAGTTTGGAACCCTTGGCCACTTATCATTTGGAACGCGGGCAGGGAAGCCTGAAGCATATGCTTTATACTATGTCGGCCATCGCCGCTTTCATCCTGTTAATGGCCTGCATCAATTTTATTAACATCAGTATCCACACGGCAAGCAGGAGATTGAAGGAGATCGCTGTGCGGAAAGTAATCGGCGGAACAAGATCGCAGCTACGTTTTCAGTTTCTTGCAGAAACTATGCTGATCGTCCTATTGGCTGCCGGCATGGCCACGTTGGCCTATCCGGGTTTATCTGGCTTGTTTGCGTCTGTATTGGGCAAATCACTTCCAGCTATTACTAGCTTGCCCACATATTTTTGGTGCATTGTGGCGATGGGCGCGGTATTATTGGGATTCGTGGCAGGGCTTTACCCAGCCTTTCGCTTATCTTCGCTGGCGATCCTTCCGTCCATCAAAGGAAAGATGCCAGCATCCATAGAAGGAACTGTGCTGCTGAAAGGCCTGGTGACCTTGCAATTTGTGATCGCCATGCTGGTGTTGATCGCTTCGTTTGTCATCGCCAAACAAGTAGCTGTCTTTTTTGGCAAGAGCCTGGGCTACGACAAAAATTACCTGGTCACTGCGCAGGTACCGCGTGATTGGTCACCTGAAGGGCTGGACCATATGGAGCGTATTCGCCAGGAATTAAATAACCTTTCTGTGGTTGAAGCAGTGACCTTGTCCTATGATGTTCCCGGCGCCATGTCTTCCGGTTCACAGAACATAAAAGGGGCATCGGATGCCAGCGAACCTATTGGCGCTGAGTTACTGTTCTCCGACCGGCATTTTGCGGAAACGTATAAGATCCCGTTGCTGGCGGGCGACTTTTTTAGCAGGGAAGAATCGGCAGAACTGATGGACGGGGTCGTGATCAACGAAGCGCTGCTGCAAAAATTGGGTTATAAACAGGCGGCGGATGCGATTGGTAAGTCCGTTTATTTTAGCGACAATAACCAGCCCATGACCATTACCGGCGTAAGCCGTAATTTTTATGGGAATACGATGCAAAAGCCGGTTGGACCAACGATGTGGGTCAATTTAAAGAACAGCAATTCCTTCCGCTACTTAAGTGTCCGACTGAAAGCAGGTAATATCACCCAATCGGTGATTCAGTTGGAAAAAGCGTGGAAATCACTGATGCCGGACGCAGCTTTTTCTGTTGATTTTATGGAAGATAAATTAGCCTCGATGTACAAGACCGAACTTCAGTTGCAGCGCGCAGGTAGTGTGGCTACCGTATTGGCATTGGTCATCGTATTGCTGGGTGTATTGGGGCTTATTGCTCAAAACCTGCAGCGAAGGGTGAAAGAAATGGGTATCCGGAAAGTGTTGGGTGCTTCCGCCAGGCAGATCATAGGTTTGTTTGTAAAAGATATTAGCCTGATCTTTGTGTTGGCGGTATTAGTAGCTGTTCCTCTTGCTTATCTGGTCATGCAACATTGGCTTCAAAGCTATTCCGAAAAGGTTAGCCTTACGGCGATCCGGTTTATCATGCCGGTTGCGGCATTAGCCGGAGTTACCATGTTGCTTATTGTGATACAAACATGGAAGGCAGCAGCGGCGAACCCAGTCCAGAGCCTGAGGGATGAATAAAAAAAATCGTACATTCGTAAGCAGTTTTAATACTTATGAATGCGACATTAACATTTCGTTTGCCTGCGGATATGCTTCCGGATACAAGCCTGCTGAACACAGCCGGCAGGCACTTTTTGCCGCTTATGAATGGACTGGAACCAACAGCTTACTGTTCTGCCGATGGCGAGGTGATCATTCAGCATCATCTTGGATTAAGCTATCAGTTCAGTTTTTTTCAGAGCCATCTCCTTCATCCCATGAGCGCTAGCCTGCAACTTTCTGAAAAGGGTTTTGTATTTTTTTATGGTTTGAATGGCAATGTCAATTTTGGTATTGCCGGTTTTGATCACGCAGTTCACGCTCTGCAGCAAATGCAGGTTGGCGTTGAGGCATCCAAGGGTGAGCATCACTTTTTCGTGCCAACAGGCATCCATCGCTATTACCTGATCTGGATTTCTGAGCCGTTTATGGAAATGGCAGAAAAGGTGTTCCCCGGACTCAGTTTCTTACGTGGAAACCCTAACCAGCGTCCCGAAGGAAAGGAGGTTCCTTATTGCCTGTATACCCAAAAGGACAGCAACGTTTTTAGCCGGCTAGGTGGTACCACGCTGGAACATTTTAAACGACACCTGTTTTACGAACAGCAACTATACCAATTGCTGGGGCTATACCATAGACGCCTTGTCCGCTTTGCGGAACAACCTTTTGACTATGCCCAAGAGGTTGTTGAGAAAGCTTTTAACTACCTCAGGCAACATTACCTGGAGCCCGGACTTGACCTGGCCACCATCGCCCATGCAGCCGATGTATCTGTCAGCGGTCTTGTTAAGGCCTTTAGCCGCAGTTCGCTCAAAGTTCATCTGGTCATCAACGATCTTCGAATGGGAAAAGCCCGCGAGCTGTTGAACGATCCGGCCCTGACGATAAGCGAAGTGGCCACAATCACGGGTTGCCATGACCAGTCACATTTTACAAAACTGTTTAAACAGCGATACCTAAAAACTCCCAATGAATACCGGAAAAACCTGTTTTGGTAAAAAATAGGACAAAAAAGTTTTCGTTTGTCATTAGGTTTACCAGAATATACCAAAAGGCCGGCTTCAATGCCACTACCTTTGTATCGTTGAATCAGATCGGGGTTCCGGCCGGGCTTAGTAATGATTCGCATATTGTTTAACTTTTTAAATTTAGATTTTTATGGCAATTAAGTACAAAGTTCAGGAGATGCGCAATCCAAGGGATCCTGCCGCTCCGCACAAATTTTATGCAAAGCCGGTTTCTTCCGGCGAAGTAACGCTGGATGAGCTGAGTGAGGATATTTCCCACGCCTCCTCCGTCAACCAATCAGACGTGTATGCCTTGCTGCAAAGCCTGGTACGTGAAATTCCCAAGAACATTGCCCGAGGCAATATTGTGCGCCTGGGTAACCTGGGTACGTTCCGTTTGGGCAGCAACAGCGAAGGCAGCGAATTGGCGGAAGAGGTTTCGCCTAAAAACCTGTTGCGTTTTAGGTTATTGTTCAATCCGGGCAAACAGATCAAGACCGTGCTTGACAATTTAACTTTTGAGAAAGTGGCCTGATCAGCCATTTAAGCATACCATGGTATCACAGCCGGGTTTCCTTCGGGAAGCTCGGCTTTTTTGTGCTTTTCTGGCCCAAAATGACCAAAGTGAAATAAAAAATGACTTAAGTGATTTTGAAAAACAACTTTGGCGAGTTGGGAAAGTCACTTAGGTCGTTTTAAAATCCGCTTATATTTAACTATAAAGAAAAATTATGCATCCAACCACTAAATGTTTCCAGGAGTCATGGTTTTATCCTTTACCCGCATGGTATGTGTATTGCAGGTGAATTGGAAAGTTAATTAAGCTTTTAAAACGCCTCGTTCAGCCCCAGAAAAAATCCATGGGACCCATAGTTACCAAATGCGTAGTCCAGGCATAAATTGGTCCGGGTATCCTTATTAAATAAAACGCGTAGCCCCGCACCCCCACCAGGTTGCCATTTAGAAAACAATTTAGTTCCCAAACCATCATTGGCAGTTTGGACGTTAAAAAAAGTTACGCCGCTCAGGAAGTGGTTGCTCAAGATGGGGAAGCGATATTCTACTTCGGAGTAACAATACAGTGGCGCTCTGAAATACCCTAAAACATAACCCCGGGCGCTGCGGTTATTGTTGTCTTTTCCGGAACCTGCAAGCTCCGGGTAAGGCAAGCTGCCGCTTAGCAAATACGATCCCCAGTTCCAGAATGCCAGCACATGTGACTGATTTTGTGCCGACAGGCTCCAATATTTGCGGAAATCTGTGGTTAGTTGTACCGAATTTTTGCTGCTGCCCATCCAGGACTGGTTTATCCGAATCCCCAGATCAGAATAAATGCCTTTAAAGGCTTGGTTTTGATGGTCCATGGAGGTGAATTGGGCATTGAAAAGGAAACCATTTGCCTGGTACTCGCGTTGATCAAATCCATACTTTTCGTTATATAACTTGTAAGGTGTTAAATCATCGTCCGTTGGTCCTTTATTTTCACCCTCTTTTTTTGCTTCATCACGTATAATTCGCCGGATGTCAAACGAAACACCTGCTCCCAAATACAGGTTGTGTGTGACCTGCTTATACACTTTTTCGCGTAGGCTATAGTAAACGGCCCGCTGTATGTAGGGCATCCTTTGCGGATTGGTGAGCACCCGGTCAGTAGCGGTATTCCTTGCCTGATGACCGATGCCAAGCCCAAAATCAGCCAAAACAGATCTGGCAACAACCAGGTTACCCTGCCAGTTCCACTTATTCCGGGGCGTATAGACATTATGGCTAAGGTAAAAATAAAGAATTCCTTTGGTGGTGACCGAGGCAGAAGCGGCTGCAACTGACATTAATGTTTCTGGTTCAGATCCCAAAATTTTTCCGGCAACGGCCTTACTGCCGATCTGGAATCCAATACTGGGATTGTAATCTACACTGGGCATTGGGGTTATCCCCGAGGGTTTTTTTGTTGAATCCGAATGCTTGTTCGGGCTGATCAGTTGATGGATCATGTCGCCGATATCATAGGATTCGGTATGCTCTCGCACTTGTGCATGCGTGTCCATACCTATGCAGTTTACTACAATAAGTGATATTAAAAAGAAAATAAATTGCATTTTTGTCAAATTAACATCATTTAATTTCGTGAATATAGGAACAAATTTCAAACCAATGTAAAATTTTACAAATGATTTTTCAATATTGGTGAGTTACCCTTACGTTGATCTACTAAATGGCTAAAAATTTATAGCATATTTGCAGGGATGAGCAAGCATAGCAGAAAACTAAAACGCACTGCGGCTGTATTGGCTGTTTTGACGAGGTATGGCTTCGGGGAGCTGATGAGCCGTACCCGTGTGCAGGTTGAACAGCCTTCTAACGCTTTATATGAGCGCATTCGGAAAGTATTGGAAGAGTTGGGACCCACCTTTGTAAAGTTTGGGCAGGCTTTCAGCACTCGAGAAGACTTATTGCCTTTAGGGCTGGTGGCTGAGCTAAAAAAGTTGCAGGACAGTGCATCGCCGGAAGACATGGATATCCGGGTTGTATTGGCCGATGAGCTGGGCGTGGATCCCGATGTACATTTTGAACAGATTGCTCCCGAACCGATGGCTTCCGCATCCATTGCTCAAGTTTACAGGGCTTGGTTAAAAGACGGGACGCCGGTGATCCTGAAGGTAAAACGGACGGGTGTGCGGGAAAAGATGGAAGCCGACCTGCTTATCCTGAAAGATTTGGTTTCTTTTATGGTCAATTACAGCGACACCCTGCGAAAAATGAATCTGATGCAAGTACTGGAGGCTTTTGAAAAATCAGTATTTCAGGAACTTTCACTCACGCTCGAATTGGCAAATATTATGCAGTTTGCGCGTAATTTCAAAGATCAGCCCGATATATATGTAGCCGGGGTATTTGCGGAACTGAGCAATGACCAGGTGCTTTGCATGGAATACATCGATGGTATCAAGATCAATAACAGGGAGGCGTTGATGATTGCTGGGTTGGATCCGGTGGTGATTGCGCAACGTGGTCTGGATTTATTTTTGTTGCAGGTACTGGAACATGGATTTTTCCATGCCGACCCGCATGCAGGAAATATCCTGGTATTGCCCAATGGCAATCTCAGTTTCATTGATTTTGGGGCGATGGGTCGGATGATGCCGGCTGATAAAACGATGCTGGAAAACTTTATCCTGCATTTCATGGCTAAAGATACCCGGCGGCTGATTGCCACGATCAAAAAAATGTCCCTGCGTTTTACGATAGGAGATGAGCAAAAGCTGGAGCGCGACCTCCACGGCATATTTGAGATGCTTGACTCATCGGCTTTAAAAGACCTGGATGTGAAGGCGGTGTTCAGCCGCTTTTCCGGTATCCTCAATGAAAATGAAATCCTGATGCCCGACCATCTGTACCTGCTGGTTCGGGGCATTGTTCTGATGGAGGGCATCGGCCGCGAGCTGAACCCGGAGATGAATGTCATACAGAGCGTACGGCCATACCTGCTTAAGATCGTCAGCCATCGCCTCAGTCCGGAGCACCTGATGACCAAAGGCATTGAACAACTCCGGCTATTGGGGGAGGGGATCAGCAGCCTTCCCGAAGACCTACCTGCACTGATCCACAAGTTAAACAGTGGGGAGCTGACCACCATTCAAAAAATTTCAGGTCTTCCGGAACTGAAAAAAACGCTGATAACAGGGCTAAACCGGGTAGCGTTGGCCATTGTGCTGGCTGCATTGATGCTCGCAGCTGTTCTTTATTTTTTAGCCCAGCGTAACTAGCATAGGGCTACCAAAAAAAATCAGATATAATGAAAGTTAATGGTTTGTTTTAGGTCAGGGTGCAGGCTTTTACTGACAGGGCAGGTATGGGCCACGCGCTCCAGAATGGTTTTTTGTTTTTCATCGGCAGCCAGGTTCTGTGTGAAATAAATATCAACCTTAATCTCGCTGATACGGCGTGGTTCTGCCTGCATGATCTTAGTTACTTCCAATTTTGTGCCGCTTAGGTCTACGTTCCAGTCTTCTGTTTTTATAGCCATGGTGGTAATAATACAACTGCCCAAAGCGGTTGCCACCAGGTCTGTTGGCGAAAAGCGGGCACCTTTTCCTTTATTGTCAGTTGGTGCGTCTGTTTCAATAACAGTCCCGCTTTGCAAGTGTTCGCATGCCGCCCGCAATACACCTTTGTAGATAATTTTTGAAGTCATGTATGGTATAAATATACCACAAATCTACAAAATAGTTTGAATTTACTGTATTTCAATATTTGGCTTTCCGTTTAGGAAAGCCAAATAATTAGTTATTTTACCCGGGTCAATATATCTTCTTCCACGTATTTATAAGTTTTGCCATCACCAAAGTCCTCTTCCTCATCCTTGAAAATCAATTGCGTTTTGGTGATGCTGAAAATAGTTAACACATCTGTATCATCCGGATCATCACTCTCATAAATGGTGAGCTTATTACCGTCAATCTGATAGTGTGCGGGTTCATCGTCTTCGTAGTCAGCGCTACCATCAGCATTGAAAGTAATGATATAATCATCTAAATCAGTATCTACGTCTTCATTCGTTTTAACCCCGTTGGTATAGGTGGTACTGGTAAACTTTTCCCCTTTCCATGTTCCTACAATCAGTGATTTAAAGTCGTCCGGATCACTTGCATCGTCATTTTTACTGCATGACCAAAAAAGTGCACTGCTAACAAGCCCTATACTTAGTAAAGTTATTGATTTTTTCATGTTAATATTTTTTAGTTGTTTCCTTACAAAGGTATCTAGTTTACAATTCACGGAAAATAGCTAGAAATAGTCATTTTTTAGGTACTGGTGTAAAAATAAATGACTAGAAATAGCTATTGTGTTGGTGATTATACCTGCACTACCTTTGCAATATGAAAATTAATTACAAATTTACCGTTCATGTATTATTTGCGGGGTGCATGCTGTTTTTTTTAGGCAGTTGCAAAAAAGACAAGAAAAACACTGAACCACAGGTTACAGTTGAAGATGTATTGCCTGGAATTGTGAGTTCATTATCCAAATCAGCTAGTTTAGCAACTTTTAGCGATGCTTTGCAGGATGCTGATTTGAGTGATGCAGAAGTTTCTGAAGGCCTCACCATCTTTGCCGTTCCTGATGAGGAACTGGTTGCCAACAAGACCGTAGCGAAAACGCATTTAAAGGGCCAGAAGATGGCTGTATCGCAAACAGCGGCTTCCGAAAACACCTCTTTTAATATTAAGGACCATTTGTTGAAAGGATTGATAAAGATCAGTGATTTGGTAAATGGCAAAACATTTACAACGCTTAGCGGGAAACAGCTGCTGGTATACGTGGCTGATACTAATATCTTTATAAATGGGGTGGAAATCACCAATAAAACATGGGCTTCCGGCGAACACGATGTAGTGCATGTGCTGAGCAAAAGCTTAACAGGCAGTGTGGCGGCTGCTCCTGGTACCCTGACTGTAAATGTATATGATGCTACCAAATGGGCAACGAACAAACCAAAAGGGGAGTTGTTGGAGGGGGCCACCGTAGACGTGTATTTATCCACAGATGATTTTAGCGCAGGACACGTAGCCTATACTGCCCAGACAGATGCTTCGGGAAAAGCCGTATTTAACCGATTTTTTCCGGGTACGTATTATTTGGTTGGACACAAAGAAGGCATCCGTGTATTAAGCAGCATTTTTGATAAAAAGACGGGGTCAGATGGAAAATTGATAGGTTTAGGAGCTGAGAGCTTGATTCAAAACGAGCAAGAAGTGGTGGAACTTGCCACGAATACACCGGTCGGCTACGCAATGGTAGGCAATTTTAAACCAGTGGATGCAAATGCAGATGGTGTGATCGACAACAAGGATCAATTATATTTACCTTATAACAGCGCTGAAATAGAAGGTAGCGACAATAAGTCGGTTGACCTGATCATTGGGCTGCCGAACAATCATAGTGTACTTCCGATAACCAGTGCGGTTGAATTTTGCAATTTGGCCGAAGTAGTTTATTACGATGTTTTTAATACAAATGCACGTTGGATAGTGCTTGACGGGGTTTTAAGCGATGAGGCTACGTGCACTAATATTAATATGAACGGCTTGTCTTTAGGGCTTAGCTTATGTGATGCCGATCGTTACGCTTATAGTCCCGTTAACTTTTCAGGACTTTGGAATAGCCATTATGATCTGCTAAGCAGGTTAAACCGATTAATTCTGTCAGGCCCTAATGTGCCTGAACTGACCAGTGTTCCTAACCACTTTCCTGCGGGAAGTAAGGATGAGGTCCTAGCAGTACTAAAAGCCGCCAGAGCGGTAGTCTATGCCAGTTTGTTAAATTTTTATGGCGAGGCGCCCATTTTAGATAATATAGATTTTCCTGAAAATGTAGTGAACAGTAGCACGGAGGCCATTTATAATTTAATTAAAGCTGATGTTGATGCAGTAATTCCGGTATTGGTTGATAAGCAGATGACCGGAGTGGGGCTGAGTGCTGATGCGGCACGCGTTGTATTGGCTAGGGCGGCATTGCACCAGAAAAAGTATGAGAAGGTATTGGAAGTTTGTGGGCAGTTGATCAATAGTAGTCGGTATATGCTTGTAGGCGACACCTCACAACTAAAAAGCAATGCCACGAATGCCGAGGTTATTTGGAACCGGATATATGGGCAGAGTGCGAATGAAGTTCCGACTTATTTTACAGGCAGGGCTTTTACCCCGGCTATCCGCTATTCTGAAGCACTGCTCATGTATGCCGAAGCGTCCATTGAAACGGGAAACTTGGCGCAGGCAACCCAAACACTCAATACACTTTGCGTGCGTCGCGGGGTAAGCCAGGTGGGGTCTGGCAGTAACCAAGTTGCACTGAAGTCGAAACTTCAAGAGGTATGGAAGCGGGAATTGTATCGTGAAGGCAGTCGTTTCTCCAGCCTGATTCGCTGGGGTACGGCCGAAAGCATGCTTGGTCCGCTCGGCTATCAAGGCTATAAAGGCTTGATGCCCATTCCTTCAGGAATTATAGCACTTTATCCCGGCATACAGCAGCACGCCGGTTATTAGAAAATCTTGTTTCGTGTGTTAGTTTTATGTTACCAAGGTGCCGTCCCATCCGGCACCTTGTTTTGTTTACGCCAAATGGTTATGTTTGCAGGCATGATAGAAACCGAAAAGCGAACTTTGAAATTTCCTAAGTTCACTGAGCTGATTGTTCACGAGGATGAAAATCTGATGGTCATCAACAAACCGCCGTTTTTAAGCTCATTGGATGAACGGGAAGGAGGCGAGCCCAGTGTGCTTCGCATGGCTAAACAATACCATGCTGATGCACAGGTTTGCCACCGCATTGATAAGGAAACATCCGGTTTGCTGCTCATCGCTAAAAATCCGGAGACTTATCGCGCGGTTTCCATTGAATTTGAACGCCGGCGAGTGAGAAAAATCTATCACGCCATTATAAATGGGTCTCATGCCTTTACGGAGGTAAAGGTTGATTACCCAATCCTGAATTTGGGCAATAAGAATGTGACCATTGATCGGGTTAATGGCAAGCCGGCCGAAACCTGGTTTAATTCCATTGAATATTATAAGCACTGCACGCTGGTTGAATGCCGGCCCGTGACCGGGCGTATGCATCAAATACGAATTCATCTGGCTACGCAACATGCGGCCATCGTAGGCGACACCTTATATAAAGGCAAACCTATATACCTCTCGCAAATTAAACGCGGTTTTACATTAGGTAAAGACCAGGAGGAACAACCCATTATGAAGCGCTTTGCCCTGCATGCACGGGAGCTGCATTTTTCGATCGGTGATAAAGCGTATGATCTGGAAGCACCATACCCCAAAGATTTTGCGACGTTATTAAAACAATTGCAGAAATTTGACAAGTAGGGAAAGGCATTTAAGCCGCCCCTTTATTAACCAAATTACTATGAGAATACTAATTATTTTCCTGATTTTATCCTCAGGATTTTACGTTCAAGCGCAGGAACCCAAACCTTATGGTCCTTTGCCCAGCAAAGCGCAGCTTAACTGGCAGGAATTGGAAATGTACTGCCTGATCCATTTTACCCCAACCACATTCCAAAATAAGGAATGGGGGTTTGGCGATGCGGAGCCAGACCTCTTTAACCCACTTCATTTTGATGCTGGGCAAATTGCTGCGGCTGCAAAATCGGCCGAATTTAAGGGCTTGGTTACCGTGGCAAAGCATCACGATGGATACTGCCTATGGCCAACAAAAACTACGCCTTACAATATTAGTAAAAGCCCTTGGAAAAATGGAAAGGGCGACCTGGTAAAAGAGTTTATGCTGGCGGCACGGAAGCAGGGCCTGCAGTTTGGGATCTATGTGTCTGCCTGGGACCGCAATTTTCCCGGATACGGTACGCCATCTTACCCAATAGCTTACCGGGAGCAGCTCAAAGAAGTATACAGCAATTACGGGCCGCTGTTCATTAGCTGGCACGATGGAGCCAATGGTGGCGATGGCTTTTATGGAGGTGCGAAGGAAACCCGGAAGATAGATCGTTCAACCTATTATGGCTGGGATTCTCTGTGGCAGATGACACGCGCTATGCAACCGGGAGCGGTGATCTTTAGCGATATTGGCCCGGATGTGCGTTGGGTGGGAAACGAAAAAGGAATGGCTGGAGAGACCAACTGGGCTACCATTACACCGGAGGGGCAGGATGGCCTCAAGCCGGCGCCGGGGCTTGTGGACAGCCGTTACCTGGGTACAGGCCAACGGGATGGCAAATACTGGATCCCGGCGGAATGCGATGTGCCGCTAAGACCGGGATGGTTTTACCATCCTGACCAGGATGATAAAGTGAAAACTCCCGATCAATTGTTTGAGTTATACCTGAACAGTGTGGGTAGGGGGGCGTGTTTAAATTTGGGGCTTGCGCCGGATACAGACGGTTTATTGAATGAGATAGATGTGCAGACATTAAAAGCATTTGGCGATAAACTCAGGGAAACATTTGTGGTAAACCTCGCATCGGGGGCTGCATTTGACCCTTCAAATGTACGAATGAATGATTTGCGTAATTTTGGAGTTAATAAATTAACAGACGCTGACCGCTATAGTTACTGGGCAACGGATGATGATGTTCATCAGGCTGACCTGGTGATCGAATTGAAGACCGCAATGCGGTTCAACCTCATCCGACTGCGCGAAAATATAAAGCTTGGGCAACGATTAGACAGCGTGTTGGTGGAAGTGGACGACCAGGGCAGCTGGAAACCCTTAGCTAAGGCTACCAGCATTGGCGCGAACCGGCTGATCCGCCTACCTGCCTTTATTGAGACCAAAAAACTTCGCCTGCGTTTATATGCCCCTGTGAGCATAACGTTAAGTGATGTGGGTTTGTATGCGGAGGCCAAAAGTGATTTTAAGGTTTCGGTGGCAACTAATCGGAAGGCTATAAGTCGGTCTGTCTGGCCATCTGGTATTGATGGCTCCACTCTCTGGATGGATGCGGTAAAATCCGTGACCATACAGGCGTTTAGCTACAGGCCTTCAAAAGCGGCCATTCAGCATCAGACCCTGGCTACTCATTATGTGTTGGAAAGCAGTGAAGATGACAAAAACTGGCAACAGGTGGCTGCTGGTGAGTTTTCAAACATTGTTGCGAACCCAATAGAACAATACATACCTCTCGCGAAGCCTGTAACGGCCCGGTATATTCGATTTACGGTAAAATCAACAGCAAACAGTAAAGGTGAGGCTTCCATTGTGGGCCGGGAGTTTAGTTTGTATTAAAAAAATAAAGTTAAAAAATCCAATTGCTCCTCGCTGCGGGCATCCGGTTTTTTAGTAAGTACCTTATTAAAATTCTCCTTGGTATAGTCAAGGGGATTTTTTTTACAATGACAAACAGTTAGTCTAATAACCTAAAAGCTTCAGTACTTGTTTGGAGTTCTGTTCTTCCCCAAAAACATCGAAATTAAAGGTCTCATCGCGGTTTCGGCGAACGATGACATGCTTGGGAGAAGGAAGCAAGCAGTGATGAATGCCGCCGTAACCACTCAATACTTCCTGATAGGCTCCCGTATGAAAAAATCCCAGGTATTGCAGTTTTCGGGTTTTAGGCATAAATACGTTATTCATGTGTGCTTCCTGGTTATAGTAATCCTGACCATCGCACGTGATACCACCCAAATTGACCCGTTCATATTCAGAATCCCAGTTGTTGATGGGTAAAAGTATATATTTTTGGTTCAGGGCCCAAACATCCGGAAGGTTGGTGATAAAAGAACCGTCCAGCATCAGCCATTTTTCCCGGTCGTTTTGTTGTTTACGGCCAATTACTTTATATAAAATGCCCGAGGCTTCAGCAACGGTATATTTCCCAAACTCGGTAATGATATCCGGTTCCATAACCTCGTGCTGTGCACAGATCTCCTTAATTCGGTTGACGATCTCATTGACCATGTATTCATAATCAAAATCATGAGCCAATGAATCCTTAAATGGAAGGCCTCCTCCGATGTCAAGCGTGTCGAGATCCGGATTGATCTTTTTGAATTTGCAATACAGCGTGACGTATTTTTCCAGTTCGTTCCAATAATAAGGCGTATCAGATATCCCGCTATTGATAAAAAAGTGCAGCAGTTTGACCCTGAAATTGGGGTTGGGGACAATCTTGCTGCTGTAGAAGTCCAGGATGTCTTCCATGCGGATGCCCAAACGGGAGGTGTAAAACTCAGAGTCCGGTTGTTCTTCTGCTGCAATTCGTATACCCAGGTTGCAGGGAGTATCCAGCTCTACTTCATCATCGTAAATATTGAACTCTTCCTTATTGTCCAATACAGGAACGATGTTGTGGAAACCATCATGCAACATATCGACAATATATTGCTTATATTGATAGGTTTTAAATCCGTTGCAAATGACGGTGATGTCCTTGGTTACAACCCCTTTCTTTTCCAAGGCATCAATCATGGGCATGTCAAATGCCGACGATGTTTCCAGGTGGATATCGTTTTTCAATGCTTCTTCTACCACATGCCTGAAATGGGAACTTTTGGTACAGTAACAGTATTTGTAGGAACCCCGGTAATTGTTTTTCAGGATAGCCGTTTGAAACAATATTTTGGCTTGCTGGATTTTTTTACTGATGATGGGCAGATAGGTAAACCGCAGGGGTGTACCATATGTTTCTATCATCTCCATGAGGTTCAGGTCATGGAAGTAGAGTTCATCTTCAATGATTTCAAATCCGTCCTGGGGAAAGCCGACACTTAAGTCAAGAAATTCCTGATAGCTCTGCATTTTTTTATATTTTTGGCAAAGATATATTTTAGCGCCGATATTGATGTCCGACAACTTACAAAATAATATAATCATACAAACTCTCCAAGCCGTAAATGAACTCTATGGAGCCGTGTTGCCAGAAAGCCAGGTCTTCCTGCAAGAAACCAGAAAAGAATTTGACGGACAGATTACCGTGGTGGTGTTTCCATTTACCCGTTATTCAAAAAAAACACCCGAGCAAACGGGGCAGGAGATCGGGGAATATTTGCAGCAACGCCTCCCGCAGATCTCATCATTTAATACGGTTAAAGGTTTTTTAAATATCAGCCTTAACGATGCCTACTGGGCTAATTTGCTGTACACACAAATTATACATAAAGCATATGGCACATTTCCGACCAATAGCCAAACTGTTATGGTGGAGTATTCTTCGCCAAATACCAATAAACCCTTACATTTAGGGCATATACGCAACAATTTACTGGGCTATTCGGTAGCTGAAATTCTTAAAGCAGCCGGTTATACAGTGATCAAAGCAAACCTGGTCAATGACCGGGGTATCCACATCTGCAAGTCGATGCTGGCCTGGCAGAAGTTTGGGAATGGGGAGACGCCCGAAAGCACCGGTCTTAAAGGCGATCATTTGGTGGGCAATTACTATGTGATCTTTGATCAGGTATATAAAGAAGAAATCAAGGCGCTGGTGGCAGCTGGCCAAACTGAAGAAGAAGCGAAAAAAAATGCGCCGCTAATAAAAGAAGCACAATTAATGTTGCAAAGGTGGGAGGCTGGCGACCATGCAGTCATTAGTCTGTGGAAAACCATGAACAGCTGGGTGTATGCCGGATTTGCCGAAACGTACCGCAATCTGGGAGTTGATTTTGATCAGTATTATTATGAATCTGATACCTATTTATTGGGTAAAGATATCATTGAAGAAGGTTTGGCTAAAGGGGTGTTTTTCAGAAAGCCCGATGGTTCTGTATGGATTGATCTTACGGCAGACGGTCTGGATGAAAAATTGGTGTTGCGAGGCGACGGCACATCGGTCTATATTACGCAGGACCTGGGCACCGCCCAGCACAAATATGATCAATACCACATGGACCAGTCCATTTACGTGGTGGGTAATGAGCAGGACTACCATTTTAAAGTGTTATTCCTTATCCTGGAAAAATTGGGTAAGAGCTGGGCGAAGGGGTTATACCACCTGTCATATGGCATGGTTGACCTGCCCTCAGGAAAAATGAAGTCAAGGGAAGGAACGGTAGTGGATGCCGATGACCTCATGGCCGAAATGACCGAAACGGCTAAAGCCCGAACAGAAGAGCTGGGCAAAACAGCCGATTTTCCGGAAGAAGACAAGGGGCGCCTATATCATATGATAGGGCTTGGGGCCTTAAAGTATTTCCTGTTAAAAGTAGAGCCTAAAAAACGTCTGCTGTTTGATCCGAAAGAATCCATCGACTTTCAGGGGCATACCGGGCCTTTTATTCAATATACCCATGCCCGTATCCAATCCGTACTAACCAAAGCGTCTTACAAAGAAACATCCGCTTTGAAGCAACCTTCAAGCTTGGGCATAACCGAAAAGGACCTGTTGCAGGCCTTATCCAATTATCCCAGCATTGTGAAGGCGGCTGCCCAAACCTATAGTCCGGCACTGATTGCCAACTATGTATTTGAACTGGCCAAATTGTATAACAAGTTTTATCACGAAGAAAGCATTTTGAAAGCCGAAGAGGAAGTAACTAAACAATTCCGGCTGACGCTTTCGGCTGCCACTGCTGCAATCATTGCCAAAGGCATGAAACTGCTGGGCATTGAAGTGCCGGATAGGATGTAACAGCTTTTTGCTTTAAGCTTCCCCTTCAAGCTTAGCGCGGTTTTCAGCCAACTTTGCTTTTTCTTCATCCGGAAGTTTCGGGAACCTGGGATCCATTTTTTCCAGGGTGTCCACAATGATCTTGCCTATGGCTAACCGGGCAAACCATTTTTTGTCTGCAGGGATGATGTACCAAGGAGACTCATCTGTACTGGTTGCCTCGATGGCTTCTTCATAGGCCTGCTGGTAAACGTCCCAGAAGCCGCGCTCTTGCACGTCAGCAGCTGAGAACTTCCAATTTTTGCGGTCGTCATCGATACGTTCCAAAAAGCGGGCTTTTTGTTCTTCTTTTGAAACATGCAGGAAAAATTTCAGCACGGTAGTACCATTTCGGTGCAAGTGCTGTTCAAACTGGCGGATGCTGTCATAGCGGTTTTTCCAGAATTTCTTATCAAAATCATCCGGATTTTTATATCCATGCAGACGTTCTTTGAGCAGATATTCCGGATGTACCTTACAAACCAGTACATATTCATAATGGGATCGGTTGTGTATGCCGATGCGGCCCCTTTCGGGTAAAGCATTGTAATGCCGCCATAAAAAGTCGTGGTCATAATCCAGGCTGGTGGGCTGCTTAAAACTGAACACCTGGCAGCCCTGCGGGTTCACGCCGCTCATTACATGTGCAATGGCCCCATCTTTGCCCGCGGCATCCATGGCTTGAAATATTAGGAGAATACTGCGTGAATCTTCGGCATAGAGCTGCTCCTGCAAATCAAATAATTGCTTTTGAAACTCCTGCAGGTGGTCTTTTGCCTGTTCTTTTTTCATACCCCCATCGGCTGCAGTATCCCATTTATTCAGCGAAATACGGTCGCCGGGCAATGCCCTTAGTTGTTCAAATATTTTTTCCATCCTAAAATCGGCTAAAACTTTTCCAATTAACAAAATCTTTTCGAGATACAGAAATGTTCGTATGCGAACAAAAATGTTTTTATAATTAACGGCCAAACTGTGAGTGGCTTAACATATTTTAACAAATGGACCTACACCATTGCAAAAACAATTCTTGATATTTACGCGATGTTTAAACGGATTAAAAACAGGTTTTTGCGGTATTTTGCCTTTGTAGTCTATGGTATTATACTGCTTATATGTGCAGTAGAAATTAATTTTTTGGGGCTTTTTGGCTATTCACCCACCATTAAGGATATTAATTTACCTTCTTTGCGTGTTGCCTCAGAATTGTATACGGCAGACCATAAACTAATCGGTCGCTTCTACAAGGAAAATCGTTCACCCGTACCTTATGATAGTATTTCGCCCAATGTCGTACAGGCGCTGGTAGCGACAGAAGATATTCGGTTCTTTCAGCACAGTGGCGTCGATTTCAGAGCGGTATTTTCGGGTTTATGGTCAACTGCACAGGGCGACAAGCGGGGTGGCAGTACCATTACTCAGCAACTGGCCAAAAACTTGTATCGTACACGATATAATCAATCTGCCGGATTGCTGGCCAGGATACCGGGCCTTGGCATTGTAATAGTGAAGCTCAGGGAATGGCTCACAGCCTTTAAGCTGGAGGGTAAGTACAGCAAGGAAGACATCCTGACCATGTATCTCAATACCGTATCTTTTGGTAATAACACTTACGGCATCAAGACAGCTGCCCGCAGGTATTTTGATGTCAATACGAATGATGTGACAGCACCC
Organism: bacterium A37T11; assembly: GCA_900109895.1. Taxonomy (GTDB): domain Bacteria; phylum Bacteroidota; class Bacteroidia; order Sphingobacteriales; family Sphingobacteriaceae; genus A37T11. The sequence goes on along the minus strand of FOBR01000009.1, from coordinate 166,244 downwards.
CAGGCAGCGCTGCTGATTGGTATGTTGAAAGGCACCACCTTATACAATCCCATCCGTAATCCAAAACGTTCGCTGGAGCGCCGAAATACCGTGTTGGAGCAAATGGAGAAGGCCGGTTATTTAAAGGATGGCCATTTGGAGCGTTATAAACAGGAGGCATTAAATCTGCACCTGGGTGAAATTTCTGAAAGCGGGCGGGAGGATTCATATCTGCGGACGGCCGTTGAGCGGTGGATTGAAAAATGGTGTGCCGAAAATGGGTATGATATGTATGAGGACGGGCTTCGGATTTATACCACCATTGATTCGCGCTTACAGGGGTATGCCGAGGCAAGTGTGGCAGAAACCATGAAACTCTTGCAAAGACGGCTTGAAAATGCCTGGCAGGGCGATGAGCCCTGGCGCGATTCAGAAGGTAAAGTCATTGAGAACTTTTTGGAAGAACGGGCCAAAAAAACTATCGGATATCCTTATCTGCAAAAACGCTTAAAGGGAAACTTGGATAGCATTCGTTATTACCTGAATAAGCCAAAGCCAATGAAGGTATTTACCTGGGATGGGATGAAAGATGTAAACTATTCTACCCTTGATTCCATTGCGCATTATGCCAAATTCCTGAATACAGGTTTAATGAGTATGGATCCCTATACAGGAGAAATAAAGGCTTGGGTGGGTGGGATAAACCACCAGTATTATAAATATGACCACGTCAATCAATCCAAGCGGCAGGCCGGATCTACTTTTAAACCCTTTGCCTATTTAACGGCTTTGGAAGCCGGTATGTCGCCCTGTGACAAGTTCACCGATAAGCCCGTCAAAATTACCTATACGGAAAAAGGCGAAGAAAAAACGTGGGAGCCCAAAAATGCGGACTGGGTATTTAGCGGACGGGAGATGTCACTTCGTTGGGCTATGGGGCGATCTGTTAACAGCATCACCGCCCAGATCACTGAAAAAGTAGGTTGGGATAAAGTAGTGGAGGCTGCCCATCGCTGCGGCATTATCAGCCCCCTCGAATCGGTGCCATCTGTAAGCCTGGGCTCTAACGACGTAAGCGTTTATGAAATGGTCAATGCTTACGCCACCTTTATGAACAAGGGCGAAAAGGTTGATCCCATCCTGGTAAGCAAGATTGAAGATCAGGATGGCAAAGTATTGGCTACGTTTCAAACGACTAAGAAGCGGGTAATGAGCGAAGAAATTGCGTGGCTCATGACGTATATGCTACGTGGAACCATGGATGAACCCGGCGGTACATCCCAAGCGTTATGGGAATGGGATTTATGGAAGAAGAATAATCAAATAGGAGGGAAGACCGGAACGTCTTCAGATTATGTGGATGGATGGTACATGGGGCTTACCAAAGATCTGGTAACCGGTGTGTGGGTAGGCTGTGATGAACGCAGTATCCACTTTAAAACCTCAGCTTCTGGAGAGGGGTCGCATACGGCATTACCGGTCTTTGCCCGGTTTATGGAGCAATTGTACCATGATCCTGAAAGCGGTTATACCTATGGTCCTTTTCCTGAACCCACGGTAAAAATCTCCCGAAAGTACAATTGTCCGAGCCCGCGGATCGTGCTAAGCGACAGTACGGCAACCGACAGCCTTTCACAGCCTGCATTGCAGCCGCCCGGGGATGACACTGCACTTAACCCGGAAGCCCTTAAAAATTTTAATGTACAATGATCAATTCAGATAATTTAGTTTTAAATTAGCCCGCCGAATGGCCACCCGTTACTTAAAATATATGTTATGAAAAGTACCTTCGCAACACCTCAGAAAGCAAGCCTTTGGGTTTTTGGCTGGTTGTCGTTCCTGTTGCTGATCCAATTTTCCCCGGCCCATGCCCAGTATTTCGGGCAGAATAAAATGCGGTACAAGAATTTGAAGTTTAAGGTAGAAGAAACCCCGCATCTGGCCATTTACCATTACCTGAAAAACGACAGTGCTTTTCAGTGGGTTGCCAAAGAGGGTGAGTTGTGGTATGAACTGCATCAGCAAGTATTCAGAGACACCTTTCTCAAGAAAAACCCCATGATTATTTATAATAATCACCCCGATTTTGAGCAAACGACGGCCATACAGGGCGAGATCAGCATTGGAACCGGCGGGGTAACCGAAGGTATGAAAAACCGGGTGGTACTGCCCATCCTGATGACAAACCAGCAAACGCGCCACGTGGTCGGCCACGAATTGGTGCATGCTTTTCAATATCACCACCTGATAGAAGGCGACTCTACCCGCCTGGAAAACCTGAATAACCTGCCGCTGTGGATGATTGAAGGGATGGCGGAGTACCTGTCCATTGGTAAAAAAGATGCCTTTACAGCTATGTGGATGCGCGATGCCTACCTCAACAACAATATTCCTTCGCTGTATGACCTGACTGAGACGAATAAATACTTTCCTTACCGTTATGGGGAGGCCTTTTGGTCTTTTGTAGGTTCAACTTATGGCGATACGGTTATTGTGCCTTTATTTAAGGCTACCGCTAAATATGGTTATGAAATGGCCATCCGTCGCGTTTTTGGTTACGATTCACGCACGCTATCAAATTTATGGAAAAACAGCATTCAGGATATGTACCGTCCGATGCTTAAGGATACCTCACAGGTGCCCACCGGAAAGCTGATTCTGGATAACCGTAATGCAGGGGAAATGAATGTGTCACCGGCGATATCACCCGACGGTAACTATGTGGCTTTTTTATCTGAGAAAGACTTGTTCAGCATCGATCTCTTTTTGGCGGATGCCAAATCCGGAAAAGTGCTCCGAAAACTCGCCAGCCGTTTTAGTAAAAATGATGTGGACGAATTTAGTTACATCGAGTCAGCAGGCAGTTTTTCGCCGGATAGCAAGAAATTTGCCTTCAGCGTTTTTAGTGGCGGAAGGAATAAGCTGATGATTGTGGATGTCGGGAAAGGCCATACTTTATTGGAAGAAGGCATGGGCGACGTGGGCGAATTCAGCAACATTACTTGGTCGCCGGATGGGGACCACATAGCTTTTACAGGCTTGAATGAGGGGCAAAGCGACCTCTATATTTATAGCTTAAGTACTAAAAAGCTGGATCGCCTGACGAATGATTGGTATTCAGATTACCAGCCTTCTTTTTCGCATGATGGCAACAAAATCGTTTTTAGCACAGACCGGGTGTATATGCAAAATAGGGGGCAAAGTGTAGACATTTCTTTTAATATGGCCGTATTTGACCTGGAAACAAGAAAGCTTACTAATATAGGAGTTTTCCCCGGGGCCAATAACCTGAATGCACAATTTTCAGACGATGACAGCCAGATCTATTTCCTGTCAAATAGGGATGGATTCCGGAATCTATACCGATATGCACTAAATGGGGGTAAGACTGAACGGCTCACCGATTATTTTACAGGCATTAGTGGTATTACTGAATATTCACCGGCACTGAGCTTATCCAAACAAGGAGATGTGTTGTATTCTTATTACCGGGCTGGTCAATATAAGATCTACAATGCCAAAAAGGAGGAATTCAATGCCGTGGAGGTTCCCTCACTGGAGGTTGATTTTACGGCTGCGATGCTGCCTCCGTTGCAATCTTATGGCGTGGACATACTGAACGCTAACATGAATAATTTTGGACGTTTTCAGCAGATCGATTCCTCTCAAATAGCTCAGGTACCTTACCGGCCACAGTTTAAACTGGATTATTTGGCCAATAGTGGGGTGGGTGTAGCCGTAAACAGCCGTTATGGTTCAGGCTTGTCCAGTGGTATTCAGGGAATGTTTTCGGATATACTGGGCCGTAACCAAATCTTTGCCGGCTTGGCGGTTAATGGCGAGATTTATGATTTTGGCGGGCAAGTGGCTTACCTCAATCAAAAAAGCCGTATTAATTGGGGACTGGCCCTATCACATATCCCTTATTTATCAGGAATTACATTATACGATCAGCGGAATATTAGTGGTTACGGGAATGAGATCGTGGAGGATACCTATATTATACGGACCTTTCAGGAACAATTTGAGGCTTTCGGAGCTTATCCGTTTTCAAGAACTACCCGTTTTGAGCTGGGTGGTGCCCTGGCCCGATATAGTTATCGGGTAGATCGGTGGTCTCAGGGTTATTATTCGGGATATAGTGAACGTAAAAAGATACCCAATAATGAAATTGGCCAAACGCCTTTGGGTAATTATTATGGTAACCTGAATCCCTTTTCTATTATGCAGTTTAACGGAGCTTTTATTGGGGATAATTCGGTCTTTGGGGTAGCTGCACCCTTGCAAGGCTACCGCTACCGCATTGGAGCCGAGCGTTATTTTGGTGACTACAAATTTACGGGCTATACGATTGACGGTAGGTGGTACAAACGCATGCAACCCGTTACGCTGGCATTGCGGTCTTATACCTACATGCGGATCGGTAAGGATGAACGTGCATTGTACCCGATGTTTTTGGGCTACCCCTATCTGGTGCGGGGTTATGAGTCTGCTTCCTATTACGATACGGGCACTTTTAGCTCGGGGGGTCAAAGCATAAACCAGCTGATGGGATCGCGGATGTCTGTATTTAATGCGGAGCTAAGACTACCTTTTACCGGTCCTGAAAAATTGGCCGTGATTAAGTCTGGGTTATTATTTACAGATTTAAATCTGTTTTTTGATGCGGGCCTGGCCTGGAACGGCGGCGACCATATTGCCTTTAAAAAGGAACCAGACCTGCTCAGCACACAAGTAAATGCGGATGGGTCAACATTGGGTATCTATGAACGCGTACCCATTATGAGTGCGGGGATATCACTGCGCGTAAATTTATTTGGTGCATTGATCCTTGAACCTTACTATGCGTTTCCTTTTCAACGGAAAAATGTTGATTTTGGAACATTTGGGCTGAACTTTGCACCGGGGTGGTAAATTTTAGATGATGATCTTTGGAAAGAAAGAATATTATAGTACCTTTGCCCCGATTAAATAATTTATAACACTTTAATATTATTCAGGTAATGTATTTAAGTAAAGAGTACAAAGCGGAAATTTTCGCTGAATTTGCTGGTGGTGAAACGAACACTGGTTCTACAGAAGGTCAGGTGGCTTTGTTCACCAAGCGTATTGCTCATTTAACTGAGCATTTGAAGAAGAACCGCAAAGATTTTTCAACACAGCTGGCCCTTCAAAAGTTGGTTGGTAAACGCCGCTCGCTGCTGGCTTACCTCTATAATAACGATATTGCCAGGTATCGTGCTATTATTAAAGCGCTTGGCTTGAGAGATATTATTAAATAAATTTGAAGCAAAAATTACAAAAGCCATCCCTATCCGGAGATGGCTTTTGTTTTGTTTATACAAAAAGGGCGTTTCAAAGATGAAAAACGTACCTAGAAATAACACAATGAGTTACAACGAATTTAAAACAAACATTGATCTGGGCGGAGGACGTCAGATTGAAATTTCCACAGGTAAACTGGCCAAACAGGCTGATGGATCAGTTGTCGTGAAACAAGGCGACACCATGTTACTGGCTACAGTTGTTTCAGCCCCAACGGCTAAACCAGGTACTGATTTTTTACCCCTTTCGGTTGATTATCAAGAAAAATATGCCTCCACAGGACGTATACCCGGAGGTTTTCTTCGCCGTGAAGCACGTTTGTCAGATTATGAAATCCTGATCTCGCGCTTGGTTGACCGCGCATTGCGTCCTTTATTTCCCGAAAATTACCATGCAGATACCCAGGTGGCCATTTCACTCATTTCTGCTGATAAAAATATTATGCCCGACGCCTTAGCTGGCCTGGCTGCATCAGCTGCTATTGCTGTTTCTGATATTCCGTTTAACGGACCTATTTCAGAAGTAAGGGTGGCAAAGATTGATGGTCAGTTAATAATTAATCCGTTATTGAGTGATCTTGAGCGTGCCACACTTGAATTTATTGTAGCCGGTACGGCTAATGATATCGGCATGGTTGAAGGCGAGGCGAAAGAAATTTCTGAAGCTGAAATGGTAGAGGCTATTGAATTTGCGCACAAAGCCATCCAAAAACAAATCCAGGCACAAATAGAACTGGCCGAGTTGGTGGGTAAAAAGGCAAAACGAGAATATAACCATGAACCGTCAAACCCGGAATTACGCGAACAAATTTTTGCCAAAACCTATGATCAGGTCTATGCAATTGCCAAGTCAGGTTCAGCCAAACATGAACGGTCACAAAAATTTGCTGAAATTGAGGCAACATTGATCAATCCGGATGAAGAAGCACCGGACGCAGATACGCTGTTTCTGATCAAAAAATATTTTCACGACGTGCAATATGATGCAGTCCGTAACCTTGTCCTGGACGAAGGTATCCGGCTGGACGGCCGAGATGTACGTACTGTACGACCTATTTGGAGCGAGGTTAATTATTTACCGGCAGCCCATGGCTCGGCGGTGTTCACCCGTGGTGAAACGCAGTCACTGACTTCGGTTACCCTGGGAGCAAAAGATGATGAGCAAATGATCGACGGTGCTTTCATTCACGGATATAATAAATTTATTTTACATTATAATTTCCCGGCTTTCTCTACGGGTGAGGTTCGCCCGAATCGTGGACCGGGACGGCGTGAAGTGGGGCATGGCAATCTGGCAATGCGTTCACTGAAACAAGTACTGCCTGAAGGAAATGATAATCCGTATACCATTCGTATTGTTTCTGATATTTTGGAATCCAATGGCTCTTCCTCCATGGCTACGGTTTGTGCAGGTACATTAGCACTCATGGATGCAGGGATTAAGATTAAAGCACCGGTTTCAGGCATCGCGATGGGATTAATTACCGATGAAAAAACTGGAAAATACGCCATATTAAGCGATATTTTAGGTGATGAAGATCATCTGGGTGATATGGACTTTAAGGTTACCGGCACGGAGAAAGGGATTGTAGCCTGCCAAATGGACCTGAAGATCAATGGTCTTAAATGGGAAGTGCTTTCACAGGCATTAGATCAGGCTAAAGAAGCCCGGTTGCATATTTTAAAAGAAATGCAGAAAACTATTTCTGCACCACGTGAAGACTATAAGCCTCATGCACCACGTATTGTTAGTTTTACTATTGATAAAGAATATATTGGTGCAGTGATTGGACCTGGTGGAAAAATCATTCAGGAGATGCAACGTGAAACGGGTGCCACCATTGCTATTGAAGAAATTGACAATAAAGGGGTCATTCAGGTATTTGCCGATAACAAGGCATCCATTGATGATGCCGTACGTCGTATTAAAGCCATTGCTGCAAAACCTGAAGTAGGCGAAATCTACGAGGGCAAAGTTAAATCCATTATGCCATTTGGTGCATTTATTGAGGTTCTTCCTGGAAAGGATGGTTTACTGCATATCTCGGAAATAGACTGGAAGCGTTATGAAACTATGGATGGTATCTTCAATGTTGGTGATATCGTGAAAGTAAAATTGCTTGACATTGATAAACAAGGTAAATTGAAACTTTCCCGTAAAGTTTTATTGCCAAAACCGGAACAAAAAGAAGCTTAAGTGGCAGTAGGCTGTAGGTTTTAGACACTAGGCATTATGCCACCGTTTAAAACTTGCAGCCTATATATTATTACTAAAGGCCTATAGCCCAAAATGTTACACACAATGAAACACTCTGTAGCCCCTTCTATTTTGTCAGCTAATTTTGCTAACCTTCAGGCTGATATTGAGCTCATAAACCGGAGTAAAGCTGATTGGTTTCATGTAGATATTATGGACGGAATGTTTGTGCCCAATATTTCTTTCGGCTTTCCCGTATTATCTGCAGTGAAAAGGTATGCTCAAAAGCCGCTCGACGTTCATTTGATGATTGTTGATCCGGATAGGTACCTGCGGCAATTTCAAGAAGGTGGAGCAGATCACATTATTGTTCATTATGAGGCTTGCACCCATTTACACCGAACCATCCATGCCATTCGCGACCTGGGATGCAGGGCAGGGGTAGCTTTGAACCCCCATACACCCGTTATGTTGTTGCACGACATCATTGCCGATCTGGACCAGGTGTTGATCATGTCAGTAAATCCAGGCTTTGGCGGGCAACAGTTTATTACGAACACGTATGATAAAATTCGCGAGCTTCGCGCATTGGCAGCTGGCAGAAATGATAGGTTAATTATAGAAATTGATGGCGGCGTTAGTGCTGACAATACCCTCGATTTATTAAAAGCAGGCGCAAATGCGCTGGTAGCCGGTAGTTCAATCTTTTCGGCTTCAAACCCTGAGCAGGCGATTGCCGAAATGAAGTCGGCTGATCCGCGTGAGATAGATTTGTAATACCTAATATTCCCTCCTTCTTATTAATTATTTAAATAATTACATTTCTATGTGTGAATGTTGATAACGAAATGCTTAAATTATTGAATTATTTTCAATTTAAATCCGTAGTTTTGCCGCAAGGAAACAAAAACAATTCCGGATCACGTTAAAAACCCATATTAAAAATGAAACATAATTTTGGAGCAGGCCCTTGCATATTACCACAGGAGGTATTTGCGCAGGCCGCAGAGGCTGTTTTGAATTTTAATGGCACTGGTCTTTCCATTTTGGAAATTTCGCATCGCAGCAAAGAATTTGAAGCGGTTATTACTGAAGCAGAACAATTGGTACGCGAGCTATTAAAAGTGCCGGCTGGCCATTCAGTGTTATTCTTGCAAGGGGGGGCGAGCCAGCAATTTGCGCAGGTGCCTATGAATTTGTTGCCTGAAGGGGGTAAAGCTGCTTATCTGGACTCAGGCGTGTGGGCTTCCAAAGCTATTAAGGAGGCAAAAAAAATGGGGAATATTGAGGTGGTAGCTTCTTCAAAAGATGCAAATTATACGTACATCCCAAAAGAATATACCATTCCATCAGATGCCGCCTATTTTCATTATACCACGAACAATACCATATATGGCACCGAATTATTTGAAACTCCGGTTTCACCCGTTCCTCTGGTATCAGACATGTCCTCAGATATTTTTAGTAGGGTGATAGATGTGGCTGATTTCGGCCTGATCTATGCCGGAGCACAAAAGAATTTAGGACCCGCAGGCTTAACTTTGGTGATTGTAGAAGATGACCTGCTAGGGAAAACGGGCCGTAACTTGCCAGCTATTTTTGATTTTAAAGAACATGCCGCGGCGCATTCGCTTTATCATACGCCTCCAGTATTTTCCATTTATGTGGCGATGCTCAACCTACGTTGGTTAAAGGCTAAAGGTGGTATTGCAGCCATCGAACAGGAAAATATCGTAAAGGCCCGGACGCTTTATGAAGAGATTGAACGAAATTCTTTATTTAAAACCACCGCTGTACCTGCTGATCGTTCAAGAATGAATGTTAACTTTGTACCGGCAAAACCAGAGGTTGAAGCGGCCTTCCTGGATTTGGCTAAAGAGCGTGGACTAGTTGGGTTAAAAGGCCACCGCAGTGTAGGTGGATTTAGGGCTTCTTTATATAATGCATTGCCCATAACTAGTGTAAATGCCTTGGTAGACGCCATGCAGGAATTTGAAGAAAGCTTTAAACAATAAGCTTTTCGCTTTCCGCTTAATTTTTTTGAATTTTGACTTTTAACTAGATAATGTACAAACTATTAGCAAACGACGGAATTGATCCGCTTGGCAAAAGACTATTGGAAGAGGCCGGATTTACGGTAGATACAGCGCATATTCCCCAGGAAGAACTGGCTGAAAAGCTGAAGGGATACGATGCCATTACTGTACGGAGCGCTACGAAAGTGAGGGAGGCGTTGATTGATGTGTGCCCTAATTTGAAATTAATAGGCCGCGGAGGTGTGGGTATGGATAATATTGACGTAGCTTACGCCCGCTCAAAAGGCCTGGCCGTGATCAATACACCCGCAGCATCATCGTTGTCAGTGGCAGAGCTGGTTTTCGCTCATTTATTTAGCGGTGTCCGGTTTTTGTACGATTCACAAAGGAAAATGCCGGTTGAAGGCGCTACGAATTTTGCCGGCTTGAAAAAGGATTATGCCAAAGGAATAGAACTGCGAGGTAAAACCTTGGGCATTGTAGGTTTTGGCCGTATAGGAAGGGAAACCGCTAAAGTGGCGCTGGGATTGGGGATGGACGTAATCGTGAGCGATTTTATCGATGTACCAAAAACACTCTCTTTAGAATTTTCAGGCGGCATCAAGGCAAACATACCCTTGCGGCAAGTTGATTTGGAAAACTTGTTGGCCGAAGCTGATTTTATTTCCCTTCATGTGCCATTTACCGAAAAACCGATCCTGGCTAAAGAACAGTTTGAAAAAGTAAAGTCGGGTGTAGGTATTGTGAATGCTTCTCGTGGTGGGGTAATTGATGAAGGAGATCTATTGGATGCCTTGAATAGCGGGAAAGTAGCTTTTGCAGGCTTAGATGTTTTTGAAAATGAACCGACTCCCCGTCAGGATTTGTTAAGCCATCCGCGCATATCCCTAACGCCGCATATTGGTGCTGCAACCAATGAAGCACAAGAGCGGATAGGGGAAGAGCTGGCTGGTTTGATTATCGAATTTTTTAATAAGTAAACAAAGGAATAATAGTTAAACGCGTACGGGAAAACCCGTACGCGTTTGTTATTTTGCCATCTAAATTTTAATTATAAACATATCATGAAGGTTCTTAAATTCGGGGGTACGTCGGTAGGCAGTCCCGAACGAATGAAAAAATTGTTGGATATCATACAGCCCGAAGAACGGCAGATCGTTGTGTTGTCGGCCGTATCAGGCACCACCAATAGCTTAGTTGAAATATCCCGTGCTTTAAGTGTTGGAGATAAGCTCCTGGCTGAAAAACTGATTAAGCACCTTCATGAAGGTTATAAACAATTTATTCAGGAACTTTTTACTACTGAAGAAGGCCGGAGTAATGGGCAGGAGCTTATTGACTACCACTTTGATCTTATCCGTTCCTTTAATACCAGTATCTTTTCACCGATCGAAGAAAAGATCATTCTGGCTCAGGGCGAGCTTATTTCCACCACCCTTTATCATTTTTACCTCACCGAGATTGGTGTCCGTTCAAAGCTTTTGCCGGCGCTTGATTTTATGAAAATTGATGAAGACAATGAACCCCTTATTGATTTCATTGGAAAGCACCTGAAAGATCTAGTACTTGCAGCATCTGACCATAATTTGTTTATTACGCAGGGCTATATTTGCCGGAATGCCTTTGGTGAGATTGATAACCTGCGTCGGGGAGGCAGTGATTATACCGCATCACTGATTGGTGCAGCCATCCGGGCCGAAGAAGTACAAATCTGGACAGATATTGACGGGATGCATAATAACGACCCACGCATTGTAAAAGGCACCCGGCCCATTGCCAACCTGACCTTTAATGAAGCCGCAGAATTGGCTTATTTTGGAGCCAAGATCCTGCATCCGCAAAGCGTGTTCCCTGCGCAGCGTTACAATATTCCCGTACGCTTGCTGAATACCATGGATCCGCAGGCGCCGGGCACTTTGATCAGTGAGGTAGCCCAACACCAGGATCAGGTAACCTCCATTGCCGCAAAAGACGGCATTACAGCCATCCGCATACAGTCGTCACGGATGCTGCTGGCATATGGCTTTTTGCGACGCGTATTTGAGGTATTTGAGCGGTATAAAACGCCTATTGACATGATCACCACTTCGGAAGTGGCTGTATCATTAAGTATTGACGATACCACTAATTTAAAAGATATTGAAGCTGAATTGCTTGATTTTGGAACCGTCAGCATAGACAGCGACCAAACCATTATTTGCATTGTAGGCGATTTCGGTATCCATAAACATGGATATGCATCCCGGGTGCTGGATGCGGTTAAACATATTCCGCTACGGATGATATCTTATGGCGGCAGCGATTATAACATTTCCGTTTTGCTTTCAACCAGTGATAAGGTGGAAGCCCTGCGGTCCCTGCATAACCGTCTTTTTTAATTTTACTTATTTTACTTTTAATGTTCAATAAAACGCTCATTAAGGTCTTTGGCCAAAAGGAAACCCCTTTTTATTATTACGATCTGGCTTTGCTGGATAAAACGCTGCGTGCTGCGGTACTGGCAGCAGCCCCTTTTAGCTTTCACGTGCATTATGCCATGAAAGCCAATTTTAATGAACGGGTGCTGCACCACATACAGCAAGCTGGTGTTGGTGCCGATTGTGTGAGTGGCAATGAGGTTCTTGCTGCCCTTAAAGCCGGGTTTTCATCCGACAAAATTGTTTTTGCCGGCGTTGGCAAAGCCGATAAAGAAATTATAGCCGCACTTGAACAGGATATCTTTTCGTTCAATGTAGAATCGGTACAAGAGTTGGAGATAATAAACGGCTTAGCAGCAGGGCTGGGCAAAACCGCCCGCATCGCCCTTCGTATCAATCCAAATGTTGATGCCCATACCCATCATTATATTACCACGGGCCTTGATGAAAACAAATTTGGCATCAAAGTGTGGGAACTGAACGAATGCCTGGAAGTTATTATACGATCACCCTCCCTGCGGCTATCAGGTATACACTTTCACATCGGCTCCCAGATCACAGACCTTAATGTATTTAAAAGTCTATGTGTAAAGGTTAATGAACTCAATAATTGGTTTAGTGAACGTGGACATCACCTGGACGTACTCAATGTAGGCGGGGGTCTGGGAGTCAATTACCATAATCCTGACGGCGATCAGATTCCTGATTTTGAAGGTTATTTTGCAATTTTTAACCAATTTTTGGATCGCAAGCCAGGACAGGAAGTCCATTTTGAGTTAGGAAGGGCGTTGGTGGCACAAAGTGCCAGCCTCATTAGTCGGGTATTGTATGTGAAAAATGGGTTAAAAAAGAATTTCCTGGTTTTAGATGCTGGGATGACTGAACTAATGCGACCGGCACTTTATCAGGCCTATCATAAAATAGAACGCGCAGATCAGGATGCAATAGTGCCCACGGATGCTCAGGTAAGCTATGATATTGTTGGGCCCATTTGCGAAAGTACGGATTGCTTTGGAAAGGAAGTTGCCCTGCCGATAACAAAACGGGGAGACTTAATTGCCATCCGTACAACAGGAGCATACGGAGAAGTCATGGCCTCCCATTACAACCTTCGTGACGAAATACGCTATGTTTATAGTGAAGAATTATGATTTATGAATGATGAACTATAAATGACTGCATTGTTCTTTTATAATTATATCTCATAATTTATTTAGAAGATGCAAGGTCCATATGGGCGATTCTTGCCTGAGCTTGATGACAACCTGGGTTACGGATGCGATGACTTCTTCTATTTCTTCAATTGTGGTAAAACGGCCTAAGCTGAAGCGAAGGCAGGATCCGGCATCGGACAAGCTTAAGCCCATAGCCAATAACACATGCGAGGGTTCACGCTTGCCGCTGGTGCAAGCAGAACCGGCAGCCAAAGCTATGTTTGGCAAATTCACCATAATCTCTTCCCCTTTTACATATTGGAAGCAAATATTACTTGTATTAGGCAGTCGGGGAGTTGACTGGCCATTGATGTGGCAAGCTGTTATATTGGCTAAAATACTGGTTTCTAACAGGTCGCGTAAATCAGCTAAGCGCTTATTTTCTTCCAGCCCTTCCTTTTGGCTTATCGCTGCAGCTTCGCCAAAACCAGCAATAGCAGGTACATTCAGCGTACCTCCGCGCATGCCACCTTCTTGTCCGCCGCCATGAATAAATGGTCCTATTTGAATGCGCTTATTGCGGCGTTTTACATATACCGCGCCGATACCTTTGGGCCCATACAACTTATGAGCACTTAAACAAAGCAGATCAATGCCATCTTTTGTTACGTCAATAGGAATTTTTCCTGCAACCTGGGTAGCATCACAAAAGAAAAGAACCTCATGCTGTTCGCAAATACGCCCTATTTCAGCAACGGGATTTATCACGCCTGTCTCGTTGTTAGCATACATAAGTGCTATCATAACCGTATCTGGCCTGATAGCTTCTTCCAACTCGTCAAGGTTTAACAGCCCTTGGCTATTTACAGGGAGGTAAGTAACCTCAGCCCCTTCTTTTTCCAAAAATGTAAAAACTTCCAAAACGGCTTTATGCTCAGTTTGGCAGGTAATAAAGTGTTTGCCTTTAATCTGGTAATGCTTAAAAATACCTTTAATAACCATATTAATGGCTTCCGTTGCACCAGAAGTAAAAATAATTTCAGCAGGTATGGCCCCAATAAGCCTTGCCACCTGTTTTCTGGAAGTTTCAATCACTTCAGCCGCCCATCTGCCTGCTTTATGGCTAATACTGCTGGCATTTCCATAAAAGTTTGTCAAATAAGGCATCATGGCATCCAGTGCCCTTTTGTCCAAAGGGGTGGTCGCATTGTTGTCCAGATAAATACTGTTATCCATAAAATTAAGTAACACTTTTTAGCATATGCGGTTGTTATACACGGCTACCAAGCCGCACGATATGATCAATCAATTCTTGCATATCAAAAGGTTTTGAGATCGAACCATCTGCTCCAGCTGCTTCTGCAGATGGTTTAAGGTCCCTGCTGGCAGACATAATTAATATAGGGATTTGTTTTCGTTTCGGGTCTTGTTTTAACTGCCTACATATTTGCAAACCATCTACTCCTGACATCCAAATATCCAGAATGATGACATCGGGAAAAGGTGAAACAAGGTTTAATAAACTATTCCCATCATAGGTGGTAGAAACATCATATCCTTCAAATTCCAGATAGAGACTTATGGCATCCACGATGGCTCTATCATCATCGGCAACCAGGACATGCAATTTTTTACTCATAGTATTTTTTTATAAAGTTAAATTTAATTTTTATTTTCGTTGTAATTGGGCAGGTGAAAACTGAATGTTGATCCTATTCCTTCGGTACTATCTACCCACATGCGCCCACCTGCCCGGCTTATGATCTGTGAAGAGATGAATAGCCCTAATCCCATTCCCGGAAAGGTATGCTCCAGTTGTCCACTTACGCGATAAAACTGCTCAAATACCTTTGCTTGCTTGTCAGCCGGAATACCAATACCAAAGTCCTGAACATTAAAAATAATCCCTGTGTGATCAACTACCGAACTTATCAGAATTTCTTTTTTACCAGGCGAATATTTAATGGCATTCGTGATCAGGTTAATTATCACCTGTCCTATGCGTTCACGATCAGCATGAATAATCATATCTTGATCAAGCGATATCCGGATGCTATGCGTTTCACTTATGCGCTGCAGTTCTTCTCCAATTTCCAAAATTAGTTGATTAAAGCTAAAATTTTCTTCATTAAAAAGTAGCGTGCCTGAATGGAATCGGGTTACGTCAAGCAAATCATTAATTAAGTGTGTCAATCGGTTTACCTGATCATGAAGCTTCTCAACCATACGTGCTTGCTCCAGGTTGCTATTTTTTACCAGGCTGCGTTCAAGCAACTGAGTATAGGCTAATATACTGGTTACCGGCGTTTTTAGCTCATGGCTGGCTACACCCAAAAAATCATCCTTTTGTTGCTGTAATTGCACTTGGGAGGTAATGTCAACTGCCATATTAAGGATACCGAATATATTTCCCTGCTCATCTAGAACGGGTTTAAACGCCGCATTAAACCAAAATGTCCTGGTTTTTTCACCCACCCGCAATACTGCACGTAATTGTTCTGAATAATAGGCTTTTCCCGAGGAGTAAACATCTGCTAATATCTGCTGAAAAGGCTGGTCATGTAATTCAGGTAAAGCTTCATTAAATGTTTTGCCTGCAATGGTAGCATCTTTTCCACAAATTTTCAGCATGGCGTCATTAACAATTTCTATGTGCATTTCAGGCCCTACATAGAATACAGTTGGAATGGGTGACTCCAAAATAAAATCACGGAACCGATTTTCAATACTTAACAATTTTAGCCGCGCCTTTACTTGTTCAGTTACGTCTGTGGCAACCAACATTACACCACTGATGGATGTACTGGTTTCCTTGACCGGCGTATAGACAAAATTGAAATAGCCTGAACGAACCACCCCATCTTTAATAAGGCTAGCTTCCCGTTCAAAAGCCACATATGCCTGTCCGGTATGGTATACATTTAGCATCAGCTTTGGAAATCCTTGCTTTTCGACTTCCGGAAAAACCTCTACCAACGGCTTCCCCAAAATGGATTTATCCCGATCCCATAACCTGATCAATTCTTCATTCATCTCTTCAATGACCAATTCATTTCCGCGGAAAATACCAATGGCCACCGGTGCCTGTTCAATGGTGTCTCTAAATCGCTGATCGCTTAAAGCCAGTTTATCACGAATAATCTGTTGTTCTTTCTCAATCAGCGTCTTTGCGGTAATGTCATGCAAAATGCCAGCAAACCGATTTATAGTACCATCATCATCATAGTATGCCCTACCTTTGCATTCCAACCATTTGGTAGGGCTCAGATTGGTTCGGCGCGTTTTTATTGTAATACTATAGGTTTTTTCAGCAGCAATGCTCGATATTAGTTCCAAAGCCTTACTAAACCGCTCCGTGTCGTGGGGGTCAATACAGCGCAATAGGTCATCAAACGTTCCCGAATTGCCTTTCAGGTCTCCCAAAAGCTCCCTGCATTTCGCATCCCACCAAACCGTTTTGTTACTGATGTCAATATCCCAGCTGCCCATATCTGCGGAGTCCAGTATAAACTGTATGTGTTTTTCTGCTTCATCAGCCCTTTTCCTCGCACGTACCACTTCAGAAACATCTGTACAGGTATGCAAAATAGCCCACAAATTGCCTGACTTATCAAATAGTGGCTTGAAGTTAATGTTAAAATAGCATTTTGATTCGCTGTTATTCTCTTTATCGTAAATTAGTACGGGCTCTTCTTTGGCTTCATAAAAGCTCGCTTTCTCAGATACCTGTTTTAAATGTTCAAAAATGGGTTGATTCTTCCATTCAGGAAAAGCAGCTTCAACTGTTTTGTTGATGACTGATTCATCCTTAGCCCATGTATTAAGCCAGGCCTGGTTCACCATGGTTATTTGGTTATCCTGACCAGAAAAAAGCGCCATGGGTACCGGTGACTCAGCGATCACTGGCAACAAAGTAGTTATATCATCATTTAGAAATAATTGTTTTTTCATTAAAACTAAAACTTTTTGAAAAATAAAAAGGGCTGCAAATTTTAAGTAATAATTTTTAAGTATTATTAATATGGAAAAGTATTTCCATATGCCTTGTACAAAGAACAAGAGAATGACTACAATGTTTAATTATCATAATAAAACAATTTGTTTGCTTAAAAACTTTATTAATTAACAGGTAATTATAACTATAATGTATTAATTAGAATGATAAAAATACATTATTTTTATAAAATTGTGGCAATACCTATCTTATTAATCAATATTGAGTTCTATTCAGGGCAAGGTAAAAATTAAAATTAAGTTGATAAAATAAGAACCTAAATAATCTTATTTTTACCGCCAATCAAAAAATAGGATATTTTGGCAAAAGCACCGAATAAAGAAACTCCCCTAATGCAACAGTACAACAGCATTAAAACGAAATATCCAGGTACGCTGTTGTTGTTTAGAGTGGGCGATTTTTATGAAACTTTTGGAGAAGACGCTATTAAGGCGGCAGGTATTTTAGGGATTGTGTTGACAAAACGCGGAAATGGAAGTGAGTCAGAAACCGCCTTAGCAGGATTTCCGCATCATTCACTAGATACCTACCTGCCCAAATTGGTACGTGCCGGGCACCGAGTTGCCATCTGTGATCAGCTCGAAGACCCGAAAACTACCAAAACCATTGTTAAGCGCGGTGTTACTGAATTGGTCACGCCGGGCGTTTCCTACAGTGAACATATCGTCCAACAAAAATCCAATAATTACCTGGCATCTGTATTTATGGAAAAGAACCAGGTGGGTATTGCGTTTTTGGATATATCCACCGGCGAATTTTTAACTGCCCAGGGGCCACCTGCATACATTGACAAACTTTTGCAAGGATTCAGGCCCAGTGAAGTGATCATGCCAAAGCGCCAGCAACGTGATTTTAGTGAACAATATGGCACCGGTTATTATACCTATGCACTGGATGAGTGGCCCTATACCGGCGATTATGCGCAGGAAATGCTGCTGAAACATTTTGAGGTGAGTACTCTCAAGGGCTTTGGCATTGATCGGTATT
Source organism: bacterium A37T11 (assembly GCA_900109895.1). GTDB lineage: Bacteria > Bacteroidota > Bacteroidia > Sphingobacteriales > Sphingobacteriaceae > A37T11. Next base: position 148,135 of record FOBR01000009.1, on the reverse strand, counting down.
CATTAGGAATTACCGCTGCCGGTGTCGCACTCCATTACATCAATGAAACAGAGCACCGCAACTTGCACCACATCTTAACCATTGCGCGTATTGAAGAAGAACGTTATCTTTGGTTAGACCGTTTTACTGCCCGGAACCTGGAGTTGGTGTCATCTTATAACGAAGATGCATCTACACTGGCCGATGTACTTGATTTTACGGCCACCTCCATGGGCTCAAGGTTGCTGAAGCGATGGTTGCTTATGCCATTAAAAGAATACAAAGCCATTGCAGAGCGGCACGAAGTAGTGGCTTTTTTATTGCAGCAGGAGGATCTTCGGAAAATGTTACTCAATGAGATCATTCAAATTGGTGACCTGGAACGGCTCATCAGCAAAATAGGTCTGCAAAAGGCAAGTCCCCGCGAAGTGGTGCAACTAAAAAAGTCGTTAAGTGCCATCGCCAAATTGAAACAGCTATGCGAAAACTCCACGTCTGCAGCGCTGCTAGCTATAGCAACCAAGCTTGATCCTGCCAAAGCAGTCGTTGAACGTATAGAAAATGAAATCAACCCTGAACCTCCCGCATTGCTTAATAAAGGAAACGTGATCGCCTCAGGTGTGGACGAAGAATTAGATAAACTACGTAAAGTAGCCTTTGGCGGCAAAGATTATTTATTGGAAATACAACGGCGAGAGGCCGAAGCCACCGGCATCCCCTCATTAAAAATTTCGTTCAATAATGTATTTGGTTATTACCTGGAAGTAACCAATGCCCACAAAGACAAAGTGCCCGCGGTTTGGATCCGTAAGCAAACCCTGGTCAATGCAGAGCGCTATATTACCGAGGAGCTCAAGGAATACGAAGAGCAGATATTGGGTGCAGAAGAAAAAATACAAGTCATAGAAAGTAGGTTGTTTTCAGCGCTATTGGCAGAATTAACGGCCTATATACAACCCATACAGTTAAATGCCCAGCTGGTGGCGCGTTTGGATGTACTCTTAAATTTTGCTACAGTTGCCAAAAAAAATGACTATGTACAACCCATCATCAATGACGGGCATGCCATTGACATTAAAGGAGGGCGGCATCCGGTTATTGAGCACAAGCTTCCTGTGGGAGAAACCTATATAACAAACGACGTTTACCTTGATAGTGAATCCCAGCAGATCATCATCATCACCGGTCCTAATATGGCGGGTAAATCCGCTTTATTGCGCCAAACTGGCTTAATTGTGCTTATGGCACAGATGGGTAGTTTTGTGCCCGCCAAAGAAGCGCGGATTGGGCTCGTTGATAAAATATTTACACGAGTCGGAGCTTCAGACAACCTCTCATCGGGCGAATCCACCTTTATGGTCGAGATGAACGAAACGGCCAGCATATTAAATAACCTCTCTCCGCGCAGCCTCGTGCTGCTTGACGAAATAGGCCGCGGCACCAGTACCTATGACGGCATATCTATTGCATGGGCTATTGCCGAATACTTGCACAGCCATTCAGACATCCATCCCAAAACCTTATTCGCTACCCATTACCATGAATTGAATGAGTTAAGTAATACTTTCCCTCGCATTAAAAATTTTAATGTATCTGTCAAAGAAGTCAACAATAAAGTTATTTTCCTGCGTAAACTAATACCCGGGGGGAGTGAACATAGTTTCGGTATCCATGTAGCAAAAATGGCCGGCATGCCTGCCAAGCTGCTTGTGCGCGCGCATGAAATATTAAAACGGCTGGAACAAGAGCGTACAGGAGGTGAGCAAATCAAGGATAGTATGAAGAAGATTCAGAAACAGGCTTACCAATTGCAAATGTTTTCCGTTGACGATCCAATTTTAACCAAGATCAGGGATATGCTCAATCATTTAGATGTAAATTCATTGACCCCCGTAGAAGCACTCATGAAGCTGGATGAAATTCAAAAAGTCTTAAAACAGTAGGTTGTAAATAGTGTTTTTAATTAAAAATTTAATAATTTTGAATATTATTTGAATTGCGACACCTTAAATAGATTTTCATGATAAGTTCGTTCTTATTATTTTTAAATATAGGTACTCCTGAAATGATGCTGATTGTATTTGCAGCACTTATGTTGTTTGGAGGTAAAAAATTGCCTGAATTGGCCCGTGGGTTAGGACGGGGTATCCGCGAGTTTAAAGACGCCTCTGAAAGTATCAAACGGGATATCAGCGATCAGATTAACAATTTTGAAAAGGATTTGGAAGTAAAGGTCGATGAGCCAAAATCAGCCGAACCGAAGCAATTGGAACAGCATATAAATGATGCCGAACCTTCAGCAACGGCAGTTGGCCAACCTGAAAGCGATGAGCATTATTACAACCCCGACCTTAAAAAACAATATTACGGAGATACGGATGAGAACCTCGGTCAACCTACAACACCGTCATTAGATACCAAAACAGCACCTGATCATTCATAAAATTCCTTGATTGGTAGTATCTGCCAGCACTCAAATTTAAAATTCAAAAAACGCTTTATTAGGTCTCAAGTCTAATAATTAATATCTCAAGTCTCATATCTCAAGTCTCACTGTATGACTCATGAAATAAAAATTGCTGCCGAGTTATCCATTGGCGAAAAGCAAGTAAGAACCACCATCGCCTTATTAAATGAAGGTTCAACGATTCCATTTATTGCCCGCTATCGTAAAGAAGCCACCGGAAGCTTGGATGAAGTTCAGGTTGCAGCTATCAGAGACCGGCTATTACAGTTGCGGGAACTGGATAAGCGGAGGATGGCCATCCTTGAATCGCTTAAAGAGCAGGGCAAGTTAAGCCCTGAACTTGAACAGCAGATTGAGGATGCGGAAACCATGGCTGTTTTGGAAGACCTTTATTTGCCGTACCGACCTAAACGGAAAACCAGGGCCAGCACCGCCAAAGAAAAGGGCCTTGAACCCCTTGCTCTCACTTTGCTGAAGCAGGAAGATAGCATTGACCCCTATGCAGAGGCCGAAAAGTATCTGGATGACAGTAAAGGCGTCATGTTATTAAGTGATGCTTTAAGTGGCGCACGTGATATATTGGCCGAGCAGATGATGGAAAATGCCAACCTGAGGGCACTTGTACGGGAAATTTACCTGAAAAAGGGCATGCTCGTTTCTAAAGTAGTTCCAGGCAAGGAGGCCGAAGGCATTAAATATAAAGATTATTATGATTGGCTGGAGCCCATCAAAAGCATCCCATCTCACCGCATGCTAGCCGTCAGAAGAGGCGAAAAAGAAGAAAAATTATATCTGGATATTCAAATACCCGAATTTGAAGGCATTGACGTAGCTGAGAGACTATTTATAACAGGTACGAATGCCTCCGCAGAACAAGTAAAACTAGCCATAGCGGATGGGTTTAAACGTTTGTTAAAACCATCTATGGAAACTGAAATACGTGTAATGCTGCGCGAACAGGCAGATAAAGAAGCCATCCAGGTATTTACAGAAAATGTGCGCCAATTGTTGCTGGCCGCCCCGCTAGGACAGAAACGCCTGTTGGCCATTGATCCGGGTTTTCGCACCGGTTGTAAAGTGGTCTGTTTGGACGAACAAGGAAAATTATTAGAAAGCCTAACGATATATCCGCATTTAGGCGGCGGAAAGGAGCTTGACAGCGACAAAACCATTCGTCTACTGGTAGACAAATATCGTATAGAAGCCATCGCTATTGGTAATGGAACAGCGGGTCGGGAAACTGAAGTTTTTATTAAGCGCCTTGCTTTAGCAGATATTCCGGTGATCATGGTGAATGAAAGTGGGGCATCCATCTATTCCGCATCTGAAGTAGCCCGGGAAGAATTCCCGGATCAGGATATTACCGTACGCGGGGCCGTATCCATTGGCCGCCGTCTTATGGATCCGCTGGCAGAGCTTGTCAAAATAGACCCTAAATCTATTGGCGTCGGACAATATCAGCACGATGTGGACCAAACCAAATTGATCACTGCGCTTGATGATACCGTGATGAGCTGCGTAAATGCGGTAGGGGTGGAGTTAAACACCGCATCCAAACAATTGCTAACCTACGTTTCTGGCCTGGGGCCATCGCTTGCACAGCAAATAGTGAATTATCGCCAGGAAAACGGTGCATTTAAAAGCCGGGAAGACCTTAAAAAAGTGCCCAGACTGGGTGTAAAAGCCTTTGAACAAGCCGCTGGTTTCTTGCGAATCCATGATGCTGAAAACCCGTTAGATGCCAGTGCAGTGCATCCGGAACAATATCCATTGGTTGAGAAAATGGCCGCCGACCGGGATACCACGGTTGGAACGCTGTTAAAAGACCCTAACATCCGGCAAAGCATCCCCTTAAAAGATTACATGACGGATGAGGTGGGTTTGCCCACGCTAACCGATATTATGGCTGAACTGGACAAACCAGGCCGGGACCCACGGGAGCAGTTTGAAGCTTTTTCATTTAGCGACGAAGTAAATAGCATAAATGATCTCAAGGTAGACATGGTTTTACCTGGCATCGTTACCAACATTACTAAATTTGGTGCTTTTGTCGATATTGGGGTGCACCAAGACGGGTTGGTACATCTCAGCCAGCTTACCAGCCGATACATCCAGGATCCAAACGAAGTGGTCAAGGTACAGCAACATGTGCAGGTAAGGGTTACGGAAGTTGATGCAGAACGCAAACGGATCTCCCTTTCTATGCGATCCAAAGAAAAACCGGTCATCAAACAAAAGCCGGCTGGCAAGCAAAAGCAGGTGAAACCCGTTGTTAAACAACAACCTCCCAAATCCAAAAAAGCGCCGCAAACGCAAGAAAAAGCAGTTATAGAACCCGAAATGGATATGGCAGCAAAACTGCAGGCCCTAAAGGCAAAATTTAGTATATAATATGGCTAGAGCACTCAAATTAATTGTCCTACTCGTTATGACCCTTTCCGTAGCCGGCCTCCGGGCTCAGGAACATGAACTTATCCATGTCTGGCCAGGTGCAGTACCAGGCGAAACCGCGCCTAAAGCTCCGCATGTACTCTCCGCAGATCAAAGCCGTAATGTGGCCCGCATTGGCACCGTGACAGATCCGGTGCTGCAAGTATACAAACCAACCGGAACAATAAATACCCATACGGGCATTATTGTTTGTCCAGGCGGCGGTTACAACATTTTGGCTTCAGACCTTGAAGGATCAGAAATAGCCTCCTGGTTGGCATCACTTGGGTATACCGCCTTTGTTTTGGAATACCGCGTTCCCCAAAAAAGGGAAGGGGCACTACAAGACCTGCAACGGGCAATTCGCATCGTACGCAGCCGGGCAACCGCTTGGGGCATTCAAAAAGACAGGGTTGGAACCATGGGTTTTTCAGCCGGCGGCAGCCTCACAGCCAGGGCCAGTTCCTTTTATAATCAGCAAACGTATACACCTGTGGATGCAGCCGATCGGCTATCCGCCAAACCTGCTTTTGCCATCTTGATCTATCCGGCATACCTGGATGAAGGGCCAAACCACAGCATTACGCCTGAACTTCAGATTAATGCTGAGCATCCAAGCACGTTCATATTCAATACCGCCGATGATCCCTATGGCAACAGCAGCCTCGTTATGGCCGGAGCCTTAAGGGACGCCAAAGTACCGGTTGAACTTCATTTTTATGCCAAAGGCGGGCACGGTTATGGACTGCGTGCCGGCAATCCAGCGGCTGAAACCTGGCCTAGCCTGCTTCAGCAATGGTTGAAAAATCTACCGGAATAGCGCTGCAAAACTTTTTGACTATATTTGTTATTCTATAACAAAAAGTCAGCGGCTAGATATTTATTATGAGTAAAAACATTATTGATCATATTCAGCAAGCATTTGAAATTCCCCTGAGCAATCCCGTGCTCATATTTGCAATCATCCTTTTTATTATACTTTTATCGCCCATACTGCTGCGTAAAATCCGCATACCCGGCATTATCGGCCTCATCCTATCCGGCTTGATTATTGGGCCGCATGGTCTCCACATTTTGGACCGCACCTCGGCAGTTGACCTTTTTTCAACCATTGGATTGCTGTACATCATGTTCATTGCCGGCCTTGAACTTGACATGAATGAATTTAGAAAAACAAGGCATAAAAGTATCCTTTTTGGTTTTTTTACCTTTATTATACCCATCGCAATTGGATATCCGGTTTGCCATTACCTGCTGCATTATGATGTAAGTGCCAGTATCATGATATCCAGTATGTTTGCAACCCACACCTTGGTAGCCTATCCTGTGGTCAATAGTTATGGCATTTCAAAAAATGAGGCCGTAGCCATAACCATCGGCGGAACTATCCTTACCGATACCGCCGTTTTGATCATACTCGCCATCATCGTTGGCTCCTCCCAAGGTCATCTTACGCAGCAATTTTGGATAACCTTGGGCATTTCATTCAGTGTTTTTCTGGCCATCATGTTTGGCATCATACCCCGAATAGCCAAATGGTTTTTCCAAAAAGTGGCAAGCGAAAAAACATCACACTATATTTTCGTGCTATCGGTTGTGTTTTTTGCTGCCTTTATGGCCGAGATGGCCGGGTTGGAACCCATTATTGGCGCATTCGTTGCCGGACTCGCACTCAATAGGCTCATTCCACACTCATCAGCGCTCATGAATCGCATTGATTTTATCGGTAACGCCATATTTATCCCTTTTTTCCTGATCAGTGTAGGTATGATCATCGATGTAAGCGTATTGCTTAAAGGACCCACAGCCCTTATCATTGCCGGCACCCTGACTGCCGTCGCCCTTTCCGGTAAATGGATCGCGGCATGGCTTACTCAGCTCTTATTTAAATATACTAATGCGCAGCGCCAAACCATTTTTGGGTTGAGCAGTGCCCATGCTGCCGCTACGCTAGCTGTTATTTTAGTGGGCTACCGATACAAAATAATTGATGAACATGTATTAAATGGCACCATCCTGCTCATCCTGGTAACTTGCATTGTAGCCACACTTGTTACGGAAGCCGCCTCAAAAAAGATCGTGCTGGCCGGTGATCCCGACGAAGGAATTTCAGAACAGGAACCCAATGACCATGAACATTTGTTAGTACCCATTGCTAACCTTAACAACATGGAGGCCCTGCTTGATTTTGCCACACTGATTAAAGATAAGAAATCTCCCCATCCGCTCACGGTATTATCGGTTGTGCCCAACAATGAAATGGCTGAAGCCAACCTCAAAAAGGCCCGCAAAAATCTGGATTCTACTGTAAGGTATGCTGCTGGCAGCGAAACCGAGGTACAAATAATGGCTACCATTGATTACAATATCGCCGGCGGAATCAGTCGTGCTTCCAGAGAAATCTCAGCAGACTGCATTTTACTGGGTTGGCCCAGCGAGGCAGGCATCGTTGAAAAGATGGTCGGAGAAAAAACAGAAAGCATCCTTCAGCAAACCTCCAGCCATCTTTTTATGTGTCATTTTGGCAAAACGTTGGTAGGGCAAAAACGCATATTATTGTTTTGTCCCCCCATGGCTGAAGCCGAAAAAGGTTTTGGCTATTGGTTAACTAAAATCCTACGCGTATCGCAGGAACTAAGTAATCCCATTGATTGCGTTAGCAATCAGCGGTCGGCAGAAACCATTACTGATTTTATGGCAGCGCGTAAATCGGCTGTACCCGTCAAATTCATCCAACAGCAAACCTGGCATGATCTGGACGCTTTTAATGACTTTATACAAGACAGTGACCTACTCGTATTTGTTTCGGCCCGGCAGGGAGCTGTTTCCTACCAACATTTTTTTAAAAATTTACCAACAAAACTTGGAAAACGCTATTCACAGCACAATCGCATACTAATTTTTCCAAGTCGCAAACCAACCTCTTCGCTGGATGAATACGTAGAAGTGCATGCAAAAAATATCTTTTAAAAATAAAACATAACCACATAAAATGACGTATATTTAAAGCTAAGCGTTAAATTTGCAATAACAAAAAACGGATACCGACGTTTATTTATAAAAACTACGAATTTAAAAATAGAAGATGGCGCAAATACTGCTGGTGGAAGACGATACAACCTTTTCGGCGATACTCGACGGATTTTTAAAAAAGAACGGGCATGAAGTCACGGTAACTTACAATGTAAAAGGAGGCATAGAGGCCGTTTATAACACTTCTTTTGATCTTATATTGCTTGATTACCGGCTGGCAGATGGAACAGGATTGGATGTATTGCAAGCATTTCGTGATAAAGGATCATTAATCCCTGCTATTATCATGACCAGTTTTAATGACGTTCGCACAGCCGTAAGGGCCATGCGCCAAGGTGTCTTTGATTATATTACAAAACCTGTAAATCCGGACGAACTGCTGATGGTGCTTAATGAAGCCCTAAATGGTGGCGACATGCAGGAATCAAGCGGGAAACAACGTTCCATTTCAAAAGTTAAAGACCTAGCCGAAGGATTGCCCGAATATGTTGAAGGCAAAAGCCCGGAAGCAAAAAAATTGCAGGAATACATCAAACTTGTTGCCCCCACAGAAATGTCAGTACTTATCCGCGGCGAAAGTGGCACTGGTAAAGAATATGTGGCGCGAGCCATTCACACCCACAGCAAACGGGCAAACAAACCTTTTATTTCTATTGATTGCGGTACGCTTTCAAAAGAATTGGCAGCCAGCGAACTGTTTGGTCATATTAAAGGCTCATTTACAGGAGCCCTCACCGACAAACGGGGCCAATTTGAGGAAGCATCCGGAGGCACCTTGTTTCTGGATGAAATTGGTAATCTGAGTTACGATGTACAAGTTAAGTTATTGCGTGCATTGCAGGAACGCGTTATACAACCCGTAGGCGCCAACAAGCACGTCAAAGTAGATGTGCGGGTTATTGCGGCCACCAATGATGAACTTTTCGGAAACGCAGCAAACGGTACTTTTCGGGAAGACCTATATCACCGCATCAATGAATTTGAAATTATTGTTCCCTCCTTGCGCGACCGCGGAGCCGATCTGGACCTTTTTATAGATTATTTTGTTGCCAAAGCCAATGAAGAACTTGGCCGGCAAGTAACAAATCTTAGCGATGAAGTGCGCAGTATTTTTGCTACTTATGACTGGCCAGGTAACCTCCGGGAGCTAAAAAATGTCATCAAACGCATGGTGCTGCTTACACCCGGCGAAGAAGCAAAGGCGGATGCGCTTCCCGATGAAATGGTCTTTTCCATGCGCCAACCACAAGCCATACCCGCATTTCCCAAAGATACGGTTGATCTTCGCTCTCAAAGTGAAGCCCATGAACGCAACCTGATCATTGATGTGCTGCAAAAGGCTAAATACAACAAAAGCAAAGCGGCCCAAATGCTCAATATAGACCGCAAAACGCTCTACAATAAATTAGAAAAATACGGAATAGAATAATTAGGGCTTTGCCAGCTTTGATTTTATAAAGTAAACAACCATACCCAGAAGGGCCGTTGCCAAGCCACCGATAACCATGGGCAAACCGGTAGACCATAATATTCCAGCCCACAGGGCTATCGCCAGGTAAACGGGCCACGGGAAAAAAGGCATTTTATACGGAAAATCGTCTTTGGCTCGTTTTTTCCGAAGGAGGAGCAAACCAATCGCCTGACCTATGAATTGTACCATGATACGCATGGCCAGGATGGCGCTGATTACATCACTCAGCCTAAAAAGCAAACTGAATACAAACGCCACCGAGCCAATAAACAAGAGGGATACATACGGGAAACCACCTTTAGGGTGTAGTTTCGCAAAGCTTTTGAAGAAAGATCCATCCACTGCTGCAGCATAAGGAATACGGCTATAACCCAGCGTTGCTGAAAATAACGAAGCAAAGGCTACCAGCAGCACCAGGCAAGTGATCAGCTTTGCCGCTAGCGGGCCGGCCAATTCCTGCATAAAGGCGCTAATTACAAAAGGGCTATCTTTGGCCTGCTGCCAGGGAATGACGCTCACCACACTAATGTTCATCATTAAATAAAGTACTGCAATACCAGCAATAGACAAAAACATGCTGCGCGGAATATTTTTAGAAGGATTTACAATTTCGCCCCCCAGGTGGCATACATTATAGTAGCCCAAATAACTGTATACACTTTTTACGCTGGCAAAGCCTATAGCCGTCATAAATGCATAATTTACATGGATGCCATCATTGATATGCCTAATTGGAGCGGTAAAATGACCATAAAACAAACCACCACCAATGATCCATCCCAGGGTGATCAATACAGCCCCCCACATTATCACGCTGATCTTGCCGATGGTTTCAATACGGCGGTATAATAATAAAATAACCGCAATAACCACACTGCCACTAACTAGTTTGGACCCTATTGGGCTTAAAGGAACTAAGTAAGAAAAATAGTATGCAAATCCAATTGCCGCCGAAGCAATTACCAAAGGAGCTTGTATCATGGTTTGCCACACAAACAGAAAACTCATTAACTTCCCTGCACCGGGGCTGCCATAGGTTTCCTTCAAAAAATTGTATGAACCCCCTGCCTTCGGAAATGCGGCTCCCAGCTCGCTCCAAACCATCGCATCTACCATAGATAGCAACGCACCAACCAGCCAGGCATACAAAAAATACGGACCGTTCATCATAGCGATGACCATCGGGAGGGTAATAAAAGGCCCTATCCCCACCATATCCGTCATATTGATCGCCGTAGCCTGTACCAGGCCAAGGCTTCTTTTTTGGGTTGTTGTTTTTTGCTCCAAGCGTCCAAAGATACCAATTGAAACAAATTGGCCCGCTTAGGCTCCAAAATATGACAGTTGTTAAATGATCTTGGAAATTAACTTCTCCTCACTCCACTCATCCCAAACCCGCTGACCATCTTCGTCAATGCCCCAGTCATCAAATCCGCTGGATTGCCAAACAATTTGCGCAGCCAAATCCAGGATCTCTTTTCTTAATGCACCCTTTTTTAACGAACGGTTGCCCAGTTCCAAGTCACGTATCAAGCGTTTACGGTTGGCCGCATCCAGCCGGATGTGTTGCAGCGCTTTTTTTTCGGGCACCTGCGAATATTCAAGAACGCTTACATATTTCAGATCATCAAATAATGCCGCATGTTCGCCTTTCAAAGCCTTGACCTGCACTTTAAGGGCGTGAATATATAAAAGCAGCTTGTCATCGCCTACGCTCGCCAGGTGATTACTATTCAAGGCCACCCATTCGCTTTCCAAAAGCAGCAGAGCCGGGAGGTCTTTGTTTTGGTAAGCTCCAGTTACGCGCTTAATGAGTTCTTCCTTTTGAAGGCGTTCCTCTTCTGAGGCAGCCTTATCCGGATGCAAAGCCTTGGCCAACGTTAAATAAACTGAACGGATACTCCTTTGCTGCATCGCCATTAGGTTTTGTTCCTGCAGTTCCTTTTCCAGCGTTTTCTTGCTTTTCTTACGTTCCCAGTTTTGTTCCCTGCGGCCATCATCCTCCACTATTTCCTCTGCTTTATCAACCTCCAGGGGCATTTTAACCCACTGGTGATAAAAGGTCAATTCATCCTCCGTCAGCTCCAGCATGGCAAAAGACTGCCCGCACAAAACAGCAATGGATTCACTAAGCGTTTTCCATTCATTTTTTGGCCATTTATACTGAAAGCTTCTATCCGCCATTATCCGCGCTAAATCAAACCGCAGCCGGGCATCGCGTTCAGCCAATGGTGGTATGAGCTTCATGTAAGCAGCATAAAGCACATCCATTCGATTACGATCTGTTTCAATCAGTAGCTTCAACCTTGCTATCTGTTTATTAAGGCGGTTAAATTCTTGCTGGTTTTTCGTCAAAGGAATTTCGTTATTCCCAAGTATACTGATGACCTGTTGGTCAGGGATTGTGATGAACATGTACGTTTGTGTTGAAACACAAATTTACTAAAATCTACGGACTTTTTTCTTTTTCCTTCCCCACCAGATCATAAACCCCGTTATCGGAAGGCTTGCCGCAGTGAGGCTGGACAAAAAAGCCAAAATTTTTCCCGGGATGCCTGCAATGGCTCCCACATGAATGTCGTAGTTCATACGCAACAACTTGTCGGCCGCCGACGTATTTTTCAGTAAGCCGTAGGTGTGGCGCACAGGTATTTCTTTCAACGTTTCCTGGTCGTAATACCGGTAGTCGGCTTTCCAATAAGTCTCCGTATCCGGGTTAAAAGCCAGCTCAACCGCCACACTGTCAGCTTCGGGAAAATGCACCTCCAGGCTGCCCTGCATTTGCTGCCATTGAGGGATAGCCTGTTCCCAAAGCGCATCATAAGCAGGAGAGGAGCCTTTGGTAGTACTTGCCGACGAAGGGGCTGCGTAAAATTCAACCTTCTGCTTGCCGCCAGATGCTACCCAATAAACCGATTTGGAAAACCATTGAAAGCCCATCACCAAGCCACTCATGGCCAACAAAAGTGCTGCCCAAAGCATATAAAAGCCCACAACATTGTGCAGGTCATAGTTAACACGCTTCCATTTTGCGTTAAATTTGATTTTAAACCGCTGTTTTCTGCCTGCTTTGTTCCGCGGCCACCATAAAATCAGACCGCTGATTAGCATGACCAAAAAAATCAGGGTACCGGTTGCCACGATGGGCTGCCCGATATTTGGCGGAAGCCATAAATAATAATGACCTCCTATAATAAAACGGAAAAAATCATTGGACATGTCCTTGAGTTTGATGAGCTCACCTGAATATGGGTTTATAAAAGTCAAAAAATAATATTCAGGGTCATCGTTATAAAAAGTTACCACAGCAGACCTCCCGTCCTCATAGGTAACGCTGTGCGCAATCTTGTTGGGAAGAGCCTTTTCAGCGATCGCTTTCAGAACGGAAGGCTTTAACAACGTCTTTTGCTGTTTTTGGGTAAACCGATATTCTTGTGTTGCATTTTCAATTTCGGTTTCAAAGGCTAATATGCATCCGGTAACGCCCATAAAAAGCACAAACAACCCGGAGACCAGTCCGAGCCATAGATGTATAAAACCAATGGTCTTTTTAAAGCGCATGCGCAAAGTAACGGCATACATCCCATTATTGCAAAAGAATTTATAATTATTCTAAATAAAGTTTTTAGAAGTTGATAGTTCTTTAAATAAAAAAAAATAAAAAAAAATTGTTTGTTTACGAAATATTCGTAGATTTGCGATGTGCTCGTAAACAAGCGCGAAAACATAAATACAACATGGAAAAATTAACGAAGCAAGAAGAAGAAGCTATGCAGTCAATATGGCGACAAAACGGTGGTTTTATTAAAGAATTGCTGGACAGCATGCCCGAAGAGCAAAAAGTACCTTATACTACGCTGGCATCCACCGTGAAGAACCTGGAGAAAAAGGGGTACGTACAGGGTGTCAAATACAATACTTCTTACCGTTATGAACCCGTCATCATTGAGGAGCATTATAAAAAACAGTTCATAAACGGTTTTGTCAATAATTACTTTGAGAACTCCTACAAAGACCTGGTCAGCTTCTTTGCCAAAGAAGAAAAGATCAGTACCGATGAGTTGAAAGAAATCATCCGATTAATTGAACAAAAAAACAATTAAAAAAATAGCCGTGCCCGATGCCATCATATACCTCCTCAAAGTGAACATTGCTGTGCTGCTGTTCTGTGCAGGCTATTATGGCTTGCTGCGACGGATCACTTTTTACCAACTTAACCGCTGGTACCTGCTCTTTGCTGTTGGTTTTTCCCTTTTGTATCCTTTTATGGATTTCAGCGCACTTTGGGCCCGGCAACAAATCGTTCATGCGACAGCTGGAGTGCCAATTAGCTCTTTATCATTTCAAGTAGACCATTCTTTTTCTGCGTGGCCTTATGTTGAAATACTTTTGGGCATCGCCCTTGTGGTAATGGCATCCCGGCTGGTTGTTCAGTTGCACAGCATCCGGCGCATCCACCGGCATTCCACACCTGATGAATGGCAGCAGTATACCTATCGAAATACGCGGCAGGCCATTAGCCCCTTTTCTTTTTGGAAGCAGATCTACTTGCACAGGGCCGGACATGCGGAAGCAGAGCTGCACGAGATCTTCCGCCATGAATTTATCCACGTACAGCAACTGCACAGCATTGACGTGTTGCTGGCAGAGTTCCTGCTGCTCGTCGGTTGGTTTAATCCCGCTGCCTGGTTGCTTCGCCAGGCCATCCGCGAAAATCTGGAATTCATTACGGATCGTCGTGTGCTAAATAGCGGTTTAGATGCCAAAACTTATCAATACAATTTGCTCAGAACACTCACAGCACATCAGCCCCTGTTGGCCAATAATTTTAATTTTAAAAACCTTAAAAATCGAATCATCATGATGAATAAAAAACAATCGTCCCAATTCCATTTGGGTAAGTACTTGCTATTGGTGCCCGTTATCTTGTTATTTGTGTCAGTATTTACCATCAGTAAGGCCTATCAGGAACATCCAAAAGCTGCTAAGGACAAGCAAATTGCAGCCAATGTACCGCTCACCCAAGACAGTGTTCCGGCAAAAAAAAGCAACGCAAAACATACCTTCCTAATTAAAGAAAAAAACGGAAAGAACCCATTGATCATTTTAAATGGCGAGCCTTCTAATCAGAAAACGCTCGATGCGATCGATCCAAAAAAAATTGAGTCTGTCAATGTGCTTAAAGACAAAAATGCTGCTGTCATATACGGCAGTAGAGGGTCCAATGGTGTTATCCTGGTCACTACCAAAGCAGAGGCCAAATCAGACACCGGGGTCATTACCATCATCGGGCGGCCTCCGGTATCGGTAAAATCAGATTCCGATACATCGAAAATTGTCAGGGGTTACGGCCGCCTAACCTCTGACGAACCTTTGTATATTATCGACGGGAAAGTTGCCAGTAAAGAAGCCATGAACAAAATGGATCCGAAAACCATCGAGTCAATCAACGTTTTAAAAGATCAATCTGCCGTAGCTACTTATGGTTCACTTGGCAACAACGGCGTCATAGAAATTCATACAAAAACCGAAAAAGGCCCTGCCAAAAAATAGCGCATTTGTAATATGCCGGAACATGCATACATTCACCCAAATAATCAGAAGGTATATGAATCAAGAGGCGTGTAAAACCTGCTTTCCTTTTATCCGCAAATAAATAAGGTAACCATCCGTTTTTTACCTTATTTTTAAGGCAAATATTTCTGTTACATGGCTATTGGTCTTAATCCGCATTATTCTTTGGCGATGCCCCTTGACGGCATTCCTCCCACGCATTTTTTGGTCATGGCCATGGAGGTGGCTAAACAACTTGGTTGGGACATTGCTTTTGCCGATGCCGATACGATCATTGCCTTCACAGGTAGCCGGGAAGCCAGAGATGGTGAGCAGGTTAGCTTAACAGTTTGGGATACGGGGGCCAGCTTATTGAGCCAATGCAAAGGTTATCAACTGATAGATGGTGGAAAGAATCGGCAAAATATAGAACAGTTCATGGAAGCCTTTCACCATGAAAAGCAACGCTTGGCAACAGACGATCTGGATGAACGGTATAAAGCGTTGATGCAGGAACTGGAGCAGGACGATGAAATGTTGGATGAGGAGCCCCATAAACCTACAGGAACTACAGAGCTTTTTAGTTTCTTAATTGTTGGAGGAGACTATTTCATTACACCACTCCTTATCTGGCTGAATAGTCTAATATATGCCCTTATGATCATTTGTGAAAAGCATGGCTTTACACTAACGGCTGACACATTGGTGGCTTGGGGTGCCAACTTTCGGATAGAAACGCAGGACGGGCAGTGGTGGCGTATGTTAACCTGTATCTTTCTGCATGCCAGTTTTTTTCATCTGGTCTTTAATATGTATGCACTTTATTATATTGGCGCAGTACTGGAGCCCATTTTGGGCAGGTGGAGGTTTTTGACAGCTTATCTGTTGGCAGGAATTGCCGGCAGCATGGTAAGCATCTACTGGAATGAGTTTATTGTGTGTATTGGAGCGTCTGGAGCAATATTTGGTATGTATGGCCTCTATCTGGCGTTGCTGAGCACCAATTTGGTTGATGCCAGGTTACGTTGGTCTTTTATGGGAAGCATATTGATCTTCGTCGGCTATAGTCTGTTGGGTGGGTTTACCAATGACGGGGTAGATAATGCAGCGCATGTGGGCGGCTTGCTGACAGGCATCGTTTTAGGCTTTGCCCTTTATCCCACGCTGAAAGGTAATCCTACAGGGAATCTTTCAGTAGGAATCTTTGCAGCCACAGCGGTGTTCATGGCAGGACTGTTTGGCTATTTTTTCCAACAGCTGCCTGATGATATTGATCAGTATAAGAAACGGATGGAAACGTTCTCCACGTTGGAAGCACTGGCGATGGAAGTTTATTCATATAAGCGCACTTATGCTTCTAAAGAAGAGGTGATGGCAGAGATCAAAAACCGTGGCATCTATTATTGGAATGAAGCCATCCAGCTGGTAAAGGATGTTGATACCTTGCAACTGCCACCAGCGCTGCATGCCCGAAATCAAGTATTGCTGAAATACAGCAATCTGCGGATTTCCAATTATCAATACATTTACGACGCCCTGGCGCAAGGAGCCACGCCCAACAAAGACACCATTTTACACTACAGCCAGCGCTTGGAAGCTATTATGCAGGAAGCTAAGGAAGCTAATTGATTTTTATCCATTGACTTTTTGCGCCTTCACGGCCAAACCGCTCAACACACGCGGTAGTGGCAACAAAAGCAACCATAAATTGGACACCTTACAGCTACAGCGCACCGGAGTGCACCTGCAAACAGACGATAGCCATACGGAAACTTGTAAAATCTTTCCAAAAGAGGTATTCAGTTTCCTGCCAGACAGTGGCTTTAAGGGGTATGACGACACGGTATGGATAAAGCTTCGCATTCGGAAACAAAGTCAAAGCCGGGATAGTTCACAGATCAATAGCAATGTTAATTTCACCCTTCAACGGGTTACGGTAGAAAAGCAAGCGCAAAAAATCGGGAGTTGAACGAACAAAAATTAGGGAGCGTTTTTGAAGTAAATCAGTTGGGGCTTGGTCTGTGATATTGCTCTTCTTTGTCGTAATGGGTATTTATTTAAAATTCAGAGGTTAACATTTTAGGCAAGCCCTCTTAGAAAGTAAAGCCCCGGCAAAAACAGGGTTTTGCCTATTATAAAAAAAGCAATTTAATCCAATTTATACCTACCTTACCCGCTAAATTTTTGTTATGCTATTAGATAAGATATTGGATCCGCCATCTTATGGATGGACGGATAGTAAAGGCGGATTTAGCAAACCCGGTTCAAAACAGATTATTTCGGAGTTTTTTAACGGATCAATATCTTTCATTGCAGAAAGAACTGGTTACCCTTTTTTAGCTGGCTAAGGGTTGTGCTATTGGTTCCACTTCTGTTCCTGTTTATTTTTTATTTTTTTAGTCTGTGGTTGCTCCTGGCAGCTTTTATTTATAGTATGATTGTGATGGGAACTCATGGCACCATCTGGCATCATCGCTATTGCACCCATAGGGCTTACCAGTTTAAAAATAAATTTTGGAGATGGTTTACACAAAATTTGACGATTAGTATGGTGCCCGAAGAGATTTATGCGATATCCCATCATGTTCATCATGCTAAATCAGACCAACCTGGTGATCCGTACAATGCCAATGGCGGCTTTTTATATTGTTTTCTGGCCGATGTGAACCATCAACCGATCGCCAAAGATTTGACTGCTGCAGAATATAACAGCACGATCCTGTTGATGTCGCACACGTGCGTTACGCCAAACTCCTATAAAAATTATCAGAAATGGGGTTCTATTGTGCATCCGGGAAGGGCTATTCTGGCGTGTGCCCTGAACTGGCTTTTATGGTATGGTATATTTTTTCTGATTGGGGGCCATGGGCTAGCCTGTGCACTTTTTGGTGCGGCGGCTATTTGGGCCATTGGTGTTCGCACGTTTAACTACGAGGGCCATGGAAAAGGCAAAGACAAACGCAAAAACGGTTATGACCTCAATAAGGATGACATGTCTGTCAATCAGATTTGGCCCGGCATCGTGGCTGGTGAATGGCACAACAACCATCACCTGTATCCAGGCAGCGCACGTTCGGGTTTTTTACCCCATCAGCTCGATTTGGCTTGGTATTATATAAAATTGCTGCACAGTATGGGAGCTGTAACCTCTTACCATGACTCAAAGGCTATTTTTATGAAAAGGTATCATGAGGAAAAAGTGAAAGCTGATTGACATGGAGTTATTGTTAATTTTTTATTTTTGCTGACTATGGAGTCTAGTTTAAAGAAAGTAGTAGTGGTAGGCGGTGGTTTTGCAGGGATAAACCTGGTTAAGCACTTAGGCAAGGATAAACGTTTTGAGATAACCTTGTTGGATAAGAATAATTATCACTTCTTTCCACCGCTTATTTACCAGGTAGCTACCGCTTTTATTGAACCGTCAAATATTGCTTATCCGTTTAGGCGAATGTTTCAAAAACAAGATAACATTCGTTTCCATATGGGTTCGCTGCTGGAAGTTGATACGGTCAAAAAGTTGGTATTTACGGATACAGGTACCCTTGGTTATGACATATTGGTGCTTGCCCTGGGTACTGAAACCAATTATTTTGGTTTAGATGACATCCGGATCAATGCCCAGCCAATGAAAACACTGGACGACGCCATGAACCTGCGGAACCAGTTGTTACTAAATATGGAAAGGGGAGTGCGCGCCACAGAGCGGCATGAAAAAGAAAAGCACCTTAATATTGTAATAGCCGGTGGTGGACCAACCGGGGTTGAATTGGCCGGTATGTTGGGGGAAATGGGTAAAGAGATCGGAGCCAAGGAATATCCAGAGATTAAAAACATGCAATCGCACTTGTATTTGGTAAATGCAGCTCCGGTGTTGTTACCTCCAATGAGCGAGAAATCGCAACAGGAAGCAAAAAAAGTATTGACAAAATTGGGAGTAAACGTGGTGCTTGATAAGGCCGTGAAAAGCTTTACAGATGGCCAGGTGATCCTGGAAGATGGCCAAGTGATCCATACGAACATGCTAATCTGGACTTCTGGCGTCATCGGCCGGGAGGTTAAGGGCTTGCCAGCTGAAAAAATCGCGCGTGGCCGGCGGATCATGGTCAATGCCTATAACCAGGTAGATGGCTTGCCGGAAGTGTATGCAATTGGCGATATTGCAGTACAAACTACGGATCCAAAATTTCCACATGGCCATCCGCAGTTGGCGCAGGTAGCTATGCAACAAGGCACCTTATTGGCAAAGAACCTGATTCGGTTGTATAACGGAAAGCCATTGGAGGCTTTTAAATACAAAGATCTTGGAAGCATGGCCATCATTGCTAAATATCGGGCGGTGGCTGATTTGCCCGCATTTTTTATTCGGGGGCTAATCGCTTGGTTGATTTGGTTGTTTGTACACATTATTCCTTTAGTAGGATTTAGGAATAAGCTGAAATTAGCCTTTAGTTGGATGTGGTCTTTCTTAACAAACGACCCAACTTTGCGGCTAATATTCAGGCCGGGAAATTCAAAAAAGGACGATTAAAGATCTCCTTTTTTCTTGTATTTTTTCTTTTCACCGTATTTCCAGATAAAACCGCCACAGCTGTGGTGATACCCCTTAGCCGTGCGGCTAATGCCAGTTGCATTGGCTCCGGTGGCACGGTGTGCTTCAACAATGCTGTTATAAGTTTTGATCTTTTTGCCATCCAAAGAATATTGCACGATGGGCTTAAGGTGGTGCTTAAGCATATTCCAATGTCTGAGTTTAACCTCCTCACTGTTTAGCTTATGAAAAGGGTTAGGTGATCGTCTTAAGTCTTTGATACGTTTTTGTTTCTGGCTAATGGTAGCCTCATACAAATTTGATGGCCGAATATTAAAACTATCCCCATCCCGGTAGAAAATTACCTTGGTATAGTCGTAATAGTCAAAATCTTCTTTAAATACCCAATAAACTAACCGGGCAATAGTAAAATTATAAATGCTTTTTTCAAGGCCTACCCGCACGGCGAGATAACCGCTATAATCATCTTTATAATGGTTGTGGTGCTGGCGTATTTCAGGTTTTATAATCTTTTCAGGTTTGGGATAAACGGCACCATTATCATAGATGGCCACATACTCAAGACGCTTAACCCTTCCAAAATTGGAAACCATAAAATATTCTTCCAGGCCGTAAATGGGTCTCCAGCGTTCGCCAGGCATTGATTTCAAAGATAAGTTCTGATATGGATAAGTTTTGGTAGCCATGCCTGAATAAATTATTATTTTGTATTGGTTTGCAAAAGTAATTATTGATTCCAATATTTTGGCAATACTGGGTCCAAAATCATAAATTTTAATTTTTTAAGTATTTTGAAACTGTAATTTCTGGATTTTGACGCAATGCTTACAGCCAGCTTGGTGTTATTTAAGCGCAGGCGGTTATCTTTGTGTGAAGTAAATAAAAAAAATGTCAGATTCAATTATCCTTTCTGCCCTTGACTTAGCGGTAGTAGTGGAGGGGAGTAATGCCGCGGAGGCTATTAAAAAGACCGGTGAAGTAGCTCAGTATATTGAAAAACTTGGTTTTAACCGTATTTGGCTGGCCGAGCATCACAATATGGAGCACATTGCCAGTTCAGCTACGGCTGTATTGATTGGCTACGTGGCTTCCCTTACCCAGCACCTTCGTGTAGGATCGGGCGGAGTGATGCTGCCAAACCATGCCCCACTGGCTATTGCCGAGCAGTTTGGTACCCTCGAAACGTTGTATCCGGGCCGCATTGATCTGGGCCTGGGCCGTGCTCCTGGCACTGACCAGGTTACCGCCATGGCATTGCGCCGCAATAATATAAATACGGCCTACAATTTTCCATCAGACGTGCGTGAATTGCAAACGTATTTTAGTAACGACAATGTAAGTGGCCGGGTGCGGGCTTTTCCGGGAGAAGGCCTTGATATTCCTATCTGGATATTGGGATCAAGCACTGATAGCGCGCACCTGGCGGCACAATTTGGCCTTCCTTATGCCTTTGCCGCGCATTTTGCGCCGGCCCAGTTCCAGGCAGCCATTCAAATTTACCGGGCAAACTTTCGCCCGTCTGCACAATTGCAGGAACCATATGTTATGGCTTGCGTCAATGTAATCGGGGCTGATACTGACGAAGAAGCGCAGCATCTTTCGACCAGTTTATACCGAATGTTTGTTGGGATATTGACCAATCAGCGGTCTGCGCTGCAACCCCCGGTTCAATCCATGGAACCCTACTGGAATCCTGAAATCAGGCAGGCCGTAGAGCAGATGCTGGCCTGTACGTTTATCGGCAACGAAGAAACCCTGCGAAAAAAATTGGCCGTATTTGTGGCAGAAACTGGCATAAATGAGCTAATGGCAACGACTAACGTCTATGATCAGCAAGCAAAGTTTAAGTCCTATTCCGTACTGAAATCAGCTCTCAGTTCGTAACTAGGCTAGTTCGATACGTTCTCCCTTTTGCGGAATACTGACGGTATAGCCTTCGGTATTTAATGAAGTTTGAAGGGCCAACATGGCCTCTTCTTCTCCATGTACCAAGAAGACGTTTTTCAGTTTTTCCGTGCTTTGGGAGCGGATGGTATCCATCAGGTCATCATGATCGCCATGAGCACTTAAACTGTCGGTTTTACGAATGGAGGCATAAACATTCAACTCCCGGTTGCGAAGCTTAATAATGGGGTCGCCGCGTAATAGGCGATGGCCCAGTGTGCCTTTAGCAGAATAGCCAATAAATAGAATGGTGCAATAGTAATTTTGAAGGTTCTGAAATAAATGGTCCTGTATACGGCCACCCTCAAGCATTCCTGCTGAGGATACGATGACGCAGGGTTCAAAAAAGTTGGAAATGTCACGACTTTCTTCCAGGCTTTCTACATAACGTAGGTTTTCGAATTCGAAAAGATCACCAGACCGCTGATAAAATTCCTGCGCCTCTTGGCTAAGTTCATTGGCGTATTTCCGGTAAATCTCGGTGGAGTGACGTGCCATAGGGCTATCCACAAAAACTTTTATCTTGGGCAGGATTCCTTTGGCAAAAAGCCGGTTAAGACTGTAAACTAAAGCCTGTGTTCGGCCTACGCTAAAGGCTGGGATTATTAGCCGTCCGGGTGTTTTAATACAGGCATCAGTAATGCTGTCTATTAATATCTGCTCTAGGTTGTCATTACTGTGCTGACGCCCGCCGTAGGTAGATTCGCTGATAAGGTAGTCTACTTGTGGTAAAAGCTGAGGGTCGTTTAACAGGGGAGCACCTTTCCTCCCAATATCCCCAGTAAAAGCAATGCGTTTTTGTACGTGGTGGTCATCCACGTCAATAATGACTGCGGCGGCACCGAGTAAATGTCCCACGGGAATCAGCGTAACACTTATTTGCCCATTCAATGAGAAGGGTTTGTTGTAAGCAATCGTCACAAATCGCTCAACCGTGTCCATTACGTGATGCTGCAAATAAAGTGGCTTCTTTTCAGCGTGATGCTTTTTTTTGCTGCGTTTACTCTTTCGGCGTTGCTTGCTTAGAAAAATGTTTACTGAATCAAGCATGAGTAACTCCGCAATGGCTGCGGTGGCTTGCGTGCAGATAATCTGCCCTTCAAATCCAAGTCGTAGGAGTGTGGGCAAGTTTCCCGAATGGTCAATATGTGCATGAGATAGGATCACTACATCAATGGACGCCGGATCAAAAGGAAAAACTTCGTTGGTAGACGCGTCGCCGTTACGCTCATAATCGAGGCCACAATCTATTAAGATGTTATAATTGTCCAATTCAAGCAAATGCATACTGCCAGTTACTTGTTTTGCTGCGCCCCAAACGGTTAGTGTAGTCATTGGGGCGAAGATAGCAAAAAATTAGGTATTTGCCGACTGTAAATGGGTGAGATAACGATAGAGGCCATTTTCATGACGCAGTAATTCCTGATGGGTTCCAACTTCAGTTACTTTGCCTGCTTCAATGACCACGATTTTGTCTACTTCTTTGATCGTTGAAAGCCGATGAGCAATGATGATGGAAGTACGGTTTTTCATGAGCTCTTCCAAAGCTTCTTGCACCAGGCGTTCAGATTCAGAGTCGAGTGAAGAGGTGGCCTCATCCAGTAACAGGATGGCTGGATCTTTTAGTAGGGCCCGGGCAATGGCGATC
The DNA here is from genome assembly GCA_900109895.1 of bacterium A37T11. Classification (GTDB taxonomy): domain Bacteria; phylum Bacteroidota; class Bacteroidia; order Sphingobacteriales; family Sphingobacteriaceae; genus A37T11. The sequence continues at coordinate 125,061 of FOBR01000009.1, read as the reverse complement.
CGTTGCCGTTGCCCGCCTGAAAGCTTTACCCCACGTTCGCCTACCAACGTGTCATATCCTTGCGGGAAGCTCATAATGAATTCATGTGCATTGGCACGTTTCGCGGCTTCAATCACATCTTGAGGATGGGCATTAAGTTTTCCGTAGGCAATATTGTCGCGGATGGATCCGCCGAATAACAATACGTCTTGCGGAACGATGGCCACCTGATGCCTTATATCGGTCAGTTTATAATCGCGTGCATCTTTGCCGTCAAATAGGATAGCGCCTGATTGCGGATCATAAAATCGGAGTATTAAAGAGGCTAAAGTCGATTTACCAGCCCCACTTGGTCCAACGATGGCTACTTTTTCACCTGCCTTTGCCGTAAAGCTGACTTCATTGAGCACTGTAATTTCATTTCTCGATGGATAACTGAATGATACGTGATGGAATTGAAGAGATCCTTTAAGGGTCTCTTCAATACGGTTATCTGCTTCAATAATGGAAACATCTTCCTGTTCTTCGGCCAGTATTTCTATAACACGCTCACTGGCGCCAACCGATTTTTGGATATTGGCATATAACTCTGGAAAACTACCCATAGAGCCGGCCACAAAAAGTGAGGCTATAATATACGTCGTTAAATTACCAACCGTAAGCTGACCCTGTGAAATGAGGGTAGAGCCGTACCATACTACAGCCACCACCGCGCCGAAGATGCAGAAAATAATGAATGAGGCAAAAATTCCGCGGTACGTGGCGCTTTTCAAGGCCAAGTTAACTACTTTTGTCAAAGAATTTTGGTAGCGATCAGCTTCGAATGATTCATTTACAAATGCCTTAACATTACTGATGCCTTGGAGAGTTTCCTGAATGACACTATTGGAATCGGCCAACTGATCTTGCACCCGCCGTGAGAGGTTACGGATGTACCGGCCGAAGAAAACGGCAGTTACGATGAGAACTGGCAGGATGGACAGATTTAGCAGCGTTAGTTTACCCGATACAAAGCATAAATAAACAATACCCCCAACTAAAAGGATTACTTGCCTGACAGCCTCTGCCAGGGTAGTGGTCATCGTTTCCTGGATCTGCGTCAAATCGGCTGAAATGCGGCTGTTTAGCTCGCCAACCCTACGATTGTTAAAAAAATCCATGGGCAGCGTAATAAGTTTAAAAAAGGTAGCTTTTCGCAGGTCAGCCAGTGTTCGTTCGGCAACTTCCACAAAAAACCGAATACGGAAAAAGGAGAGGAGTGCCTGTGCCAGTAATAGCAAAAAAGCACAGCTGGCGATGGAGGTTATACTTATGGGTAGCCATTTACTGTGCCGGGTGTGTTGGGCGGCATCGATCATACCGCCTAAAATAGCCGGAAATGCTAAGATCATGACGCTTGATAAGAACAGAAAAACCATTCCAAACATAAATTTGAACCGATACGGATGTAGATACTTTAAAAGTTTACCCGTATTTATTAAAGCATGTTTATTCAGTTTTGCTTTGGGAAGCTCTTCCTTCTGCACATCCCCACTGTTTAATCTAGCGCGTGCCATGTTGGTACGGTTGTTTATTTCTCATGTACATGACAGGTATCTTTTTCCTATCGGCACAAAAATAAGGACAAATCACTGGGCGCTTATCACCTTTTGGTCAGTTTTTGCTTTTTGCATTTATTAATCCTCAAATTCTACCCGGATCATATCTCCCAGATTAAGACCGAGCAGTCCGCTGGCGTTTCCTTTATTAATGGCAATTTCCAGATAGTTACTTATTCCAAAAAGGCATAGTTTTTCGCCTTCGGGCACCTCATTGTAATGCCAGCTCAATTGGTTGATCGATTCGTTGCGTCTAAAATATAGGATAAATTTTCTGGACTGCTGTACTTGGCTAAATAGTTCTTTGCTAATGTTGGTAATTACATTTTCAAAGATGTCAATATGGGCCACACTTCCCCGGATGGTATTGCCATCAATGATTGGTTGTATTGCAACCCGCTTTAACAGCTGGCCTATAGGTTCACCAATGTCTGAGAGTTTGCCCCCTTTAGCCAGATGTACTGCTGATTTTGCCAGAATATCCGTCAGTGGGAAGTGAAGGAATTTAAGGTCTTGAAGCAAATTGATCTCCACCATTTCCTCGGGCTCGGTATCAAATATAAGCGAAAAAATGCCATTGTCTGCGCCTACAAAATAATGGTCGTTGTAGCGCATAGCTAAATACCGTATGTGTTTATTATATACCGAATCAATACCTATTAAATGAACTGATTTCGCCGGAAAGTAGTTATAAGCATTTTTTAATATAAATGCTGCTTGCTGTACATTAAATGGGGCCACCTCATGGGTGATGTCTACCAATCTGACATTCGGAAATAAGCTTATCAGGCTGCCCTTTAATGCAGGCTGATAAAAATCTTTTTGTCCCAGATCAGTAGTTAGTGTAATAATCCCCATATTAAAAGCCGTATTGCTTTTTTTTTTGCTGTTTTATTAGTAATCTTGCGTTATGATTTGCCGCATGCATTCCATGATGCAAACCTAAGATAAAATTTGCATACCCTAAAAAGGATAATTTGAACGAATTAAATATTACGCTGGAACAAGTGAATCCTGCCATGTTGTGGGGACCACAAAATGAACATTTTGAAACGATCAAAAAACGTTTTCCCAAATTGAAAATAGTGGCGCGTGGAGATGAGATTAAAGTGCTGGGCGATAACCAGGAGTTGGGGGTTTTTACTGAATATTTTAATGCAATTATTGAACATACCGAAAAATATAACCACATAAATAATCAGGATATTGAGAATATTTTGGGGACTATTACACAGGGAACGGTGCCCCAGGCTAACGGCACAACGGATTTAACGGCTACGCTTAAAGGCGGTGAGGCCATTGTGTTTGGGCCGCATGGTATTGTGGTAAAAGCCCGGACTGCCAACCAGCGCAGAATGGTAGACAGTATACTTAAAAACGATATCCTGTTTGCCATTGGGCCTGCCGGTACGGGGAAAACATATACTGCTGTAGCATTAGCTGTCCGGGCGCTTCGTAACAAAGAAGTGAAGCGGATTATTCTTACACGCCCAGCGGTTGAAGCAGGGGAGAACTTAGGATTTCTGCCCGGCGACCTCAAAGAAAAAGTGGATCCCTATCTTCGGCCATTGTACGATGCACTGGATGATATGATCCCTGCCGAAAAATTAAAGCTATACCTGGAAACCCGCATCATTGAAGTTGCGCCGCTGGCCTTTATGCGTGGACGGACTCTGGACAATTGTTTTGTGATCCTGGATGAGGCCCAAAATGCAACAGATATGCAGCTAAAAATGTTCCTGACCCGCATGGGGCCCACCGCAAAATTTATTGTTACGGGCGACGTCACCCAGATTGACCTGCCCAAAAAGCAGCAAAGCGGGCTGAGTACTGCCTTAAAGTTACTAGAACATATAGATGGTATTGAAATTATTCATCTTAGCGGAGAAGATGTTGTAAGGCATAAACTTGTTCGGCGTATTCTGGCTGCCTATGGCGATATCTAATGTGAACTAGTTATTGAAAATATAAATGAGCATAAATACCATTAAAGAAACCAATTTTACATTTTCGGAACAAACAGCTTTTTATAAAGGCAAGGTTAGGGACGTATATACTATTGCAGATAAATATTTGGTTATGGTGGTGACAGACCGGATATCGGCATTTGATGTGGTGCTGCCAAAAGCAATTCCTTACAAGGGACAGGTATTAAATCAAATTGCCGCCAAATTTTTAAAGGCTACTGCAGACATAGTACCGAATTGGGTGCTAAACGTGCCTGATCCAAGCGTAACTATCGGACGTATCTGTGAACCATTTAAAGTAGAAATGGTGATCAGGGGCTATCTGGCAGGCCATGCCGCCAGAGAATACGCAGCAGGACGCAGGTCTGTTTGCGGCGTAACATTACCCGAAGGCTTGCGGGAAAACGAAAAATTGCCGGAACCGATCATTACCCCAACTACTAAAGCTGCTGTGGGACATGATGAGGATATTTCCCGAGAGGAAATACTGCGTCAGGGCATAGTAGCTGAAGAAGATTATATCAAATTGGAGGGTTATACCCGAGCGCTGTTTAAACGTGGTACTGAGATCGCGGCTGAAAGAGGCCTTATCCTGGTTGATACCAAATATGAATTTGGTAAAGTGGATGGCCGCATATACCTGATCGATGAAATACATACCCCAGACTCTTCCCGTTATTTTTACCGCGAGGGATATGAAGGCCTATTGGCCCAGAATAAGCCGCAAAAACAACTTTCCAAGGAATTTGTACGGAAATGGCTTATAGAAAATGGATTTCAGGGCAAGGAAGGACAAACTATACCCGTTATGACAGATGCTTGGGTAGCGGAGATTTCCGAGCGCTATATTGAGTTGTTTGAACACATCACCGGTGAAGCTTTTGAGCGTGGTGGTGAGGGAGATGTGCTACAGCGGGTAGAGCAACATATACAGGCGGCACTGGCCACCCTGGAGGAGGTAGCATGAAATTTACTACAGACAAGCACGAAAGATACGTGGTAATACAGCCACATGAGGAGGTTATGGACGGTATTACGGCTCCAAAGATCAAATCAGAGTTTATTTTGCTTAATACGGATGGCCAACGCAACATCATTCTTGACCTGACCCATGTAACCCAGGCCGACTCCAATGGATTGCGGTGCGCCTTAACTGCACACCGGCTTTGTAAGGCAGCGGGGGGAATTTTTATCATTGCCGAAGCACATAAAAATGTCCGGGAACTTATCAAGGTCAGTAAACTGGATAATGTATTGCTGGTGGTGCCCAAACTGGCGGAAGCCGAGGATATGATCTTTATGGAGGAGCTGGAGAAGGAGTTTAGGGGCGAAGGGCAAACCGATCGTTCATGACATTTGAAGTAACGATTTTAGGCAGCAGCTCTGCCACGCCTATTTACGGCAGGCACCCCTCGTCGCAGATTATCAATCATCATGACCATATCCACATGATCGATTGCGGGGAAGGTACGCAACAACAGTTGCAGCGGTTTGGCATTCGCGCCAATAAAATCAGGCATATTTTTATTAGCCATTTACATGGCGATCATTTTTTTGGTCTCATCGGCCTGTTATCCTCGATGCATCTGGTGGGACGAAAAGAGGAACTGCATTTATACGGACCTGCTCCGCTTAAGGAGATCCTCGACTTACAACTATACCATTCGCAAACCACGTTGCGGTATGATTTATTTTTCCATCCAACGCAACACGAGTCACCTGCTGTTATTTTTGAAGACCAGTTATTGCGAGTGAGCACTTTTCCGCTAAGCCACCGCATACCCTGTACTGGTTTCCGGTTTGACGAAAAGCCCCGGCAGCCAAAGGTCGATATGGAAAAGGTGAAAGCACTGGAGATTCCGCCGGTCTATTATCCGCTCATTAAGCAAGGAAAAGGATATCGAACCGCCGACGGTGATTTTTATCCGAGCGCTGAGCTGACCATTCCATCCCCCGCTCCGCGTAGTTATGCCTATTGCTCAGATACGATTTATACGCCGGCTTATGTTACCGCTATTTGGAATGTTAATCTACTATACCACGAAGCCACTTTTTTGGACGAAATGCGCGACCGGGCTGAAGAGACTTATCATACTACAGCCCTGCAGGCAGGCCTGATGGCCTTTGAAACTCAGGCAAAGGAACTGCTCATTGGGCATTTTTCTGCCCGGTATAAGCAGCTTGAGCCATTGCTTGAAGAAGCCTCGTCCGTTTTTGAAGCCACGCAATTGGCTAAAGAAGGTGCTACGTTTAAAGTGAAATATGCGGTTTAGTCTTTATTCTTATGTCCGAAAATGGAAAAATGGACGTAGCGTCCCGGCCGTTCCCGGAGATCAAGCATCAGCGAATCAAGATTTTTAGAGGCGTTGTTTAAATTGTTATACAACTGATCATCGTTCAGCAACTTCCCTATTGACCCATTGCCTTGGTGGATACTTTCAACCACAGCCTGCAGATCGGCAATGGCCCCATTGGCATTATCCAGGGTTTGTACAAAGTTGGCTTTAGCCAAATGGTCACTAAACTGACTCATATTGCCTAGTACCAAACTAATCTTTTCATTATTGTCCTTCAAATTTCCGGTAATGCTTTCCACATTGACAAGGATATTGCTTAACCGGGTCCTTTGTGTCCCCACAATGCCATCCAGTTTGCCGGTAATCTTTTCAAAATTGTTCAGGGTATTGGCAATACTTTCAATACTGCGTTTAAAATCATGCTGGAAGCTTTTGTCAATGGTGTTGTTAACGGAGGTAAGCACAGAATCAAGCACGGCAACCAATGCTTCTGCCTTTTTTTGGATAGGTTCAACCTGCTCCATAATATTCTTTTGAATACCAGCATTTAATGTGTCGCCACTTTTAGCATAAGTTTGGCTATTTCCTAATTCAAAAACGATGGCTTTACTGCCCAGCAGGTCTGTACTTGATATCCGGGCAAGGGTGTTTTTAGGAATTGCATAATCTTTATTGATTTTAAAAGCCGTTAATATCTGGCCATTTTGTTGTAATTGCAGGGATTGTACCCGCCCAATCTGATATCCATTTACCAAGACGGGTTTGGATTCAGTTAGCCCATCTACCCGATCGTATGTGGCGTAGAAAATATTTTCGCTACTGAAAACGTCATTCCCTTTTAAAAAACTGTAACCGATAAAGAGTACGGCTATGGCTACGGTAGCTAATATGCCTACTTTGGTTTCGTTTGCTATTTTCAATGCATTATTGATTATCGTAATAAATGTAATACCGGATTTGAAGATGTACAACTATGATGCCGGAATACCCTAATTTTCTATTTGTCTTTTATACGACTTAACAGCATTGACAATGTTATTTACAATTTCTTGCTGTCCGTTTTCTGAATTCAGGTAAATTTCTTCCTCAGGATTACTGATAAACCCAACTTCTGTTAAGATAGCAGGCATCCCCGTGCGGGCTAGTACGGCCAAACTTTGTTCTTTAACGCCACGGTCTTCCCGGTGGCTTTTAGCATACTCATGTTGTACGGCTGCAGCTAATTTGATGCTTTGTTCACGAAATTGGTTTTTCATTAACGAAAATACAATAACACTCTCCGGATCGTTCGGGTCAAATCCGTCATAGTTATTTTTGTAATTTTCTTCCAGTAATATTGAAGCATTTTCCCGTATGGCTACGTCCTGTTCGCCCGTTCGGCCATATCCAGAGACAAAGGTTTCCGTGCCGCTTGTAGTTGTATTTGGCATCCTCGTCGTTTTATAAACAGGGGTGCGCTTACCTTTTCTATTTCTCTTGTAACGGGATACGACCCGTCTGGTAATGTTCGGCATAGAGTTACAATGCACAGAAATATAAATATCAGCTTTTTTCTGATTGGCAAATTCCGCACGTTTATACAAATCAATCAAAACATCGGTTGTACGGGTATAGTATACTTTTACATCTTTCAATTCCGCTTCAATGGCCTTGCCTAGTTTTAGAGCAATTTGTAGGTTAAGGTTTTTTTCGACGGATATACGCCCTCTGGCCCCAATGTCGTTATCTCCATGGCCGGCATCAATAACAATGGTACGTATCCTGTATTGGGGGGGATGGTTATATTTACCGGCCCAAATGGACGTTGGTAGGAGTATAATTAAGCTTAATAAAAGCACGGAAAATGTAATTCGGTAACTGTTTATTTTTAAATATAGCACGATGATAGCCTTTTACGTTAAAAATGTTAAAAAATAGCCAGCGTTCCAAAAGGGTAAAGGTTTTTCATTAATTTTGGACGCTGTAACTTTAATTACTGCAAAAATAACATTCATCAGCAAATTTGGAATCTATTACATACTTTTTTAAGTATATTTTTACCAAAGCTAGTCATGCTTGGCCTGTAGTTTGTTTTTTTTTAGCTTGCCAGTTGCAGGGTCACTTAACGTTTGCACAGGAAAATAAACCAAGAGCTGCTCACCAAAGAATTGATCCGGTACCACTGCTTACTGTAGACAGCTTACGTTCAAAGATGGCTGTACGCGATTCTATTTTACTGGATACTGTAAAACTGGGTAATGCATTGCGCGATACCATTATGGCAGATAGTAATAAGGATGAATTAAGTGATCCCATTAAATCCCAATCAGCCGATTCACAATGGATGGACGTGCGTAGTAACATTACACACTTATATAAAGACGCCAAGGTGATGTATGGTGAATTTGAATTAAGTGCTGATTACATCCGCATGAATAATAATACCGGGGTTATTTTTGCAAGCGGGCTGAATGATCATAATGGAAAATATAAAGGCAGGCCTATTTTTAAGACAGCTACCGATCCACCCATTACGGTAGATTCTCTTTTCTACAATATAAAATCGCGAAAGGCAAAAGTTTTCGGAGTGCACACCGAGGAGGACGGCGGTTATATTAATGCACGGGAACTGAAAAAGAATCAATATGATGAAGCCTTTTTAAAAAATGGCTTGTATAGTACCTGTGATTTGCCTTACCCACATACGCACTTCGGTATTCACATCACCAAGGGGATTGTCACTGAAAATCGCATCATTGCCGGACCTTCATACCTGGTTGTGGAGAATGTTCCTATTCCTTTTATCGGGATACCGTTCGGTTTTTTTCCGAAAACAAATAAGCGTGCCTCCGGCCTGATTTTCCCGAGTTTTGGAGAGGATGGTACGCGTGGATTTTTCTTACGGGATGTGGGCTGGTATTTTGGTATCAATGATTATTGGGATGCCAAGGTAACGGGTACCTTGTATACAAAAGGTTCCTATGAAGGGGCCCTTGCCGTGCAATACCAGAAGCGGTACAATTATAACGGAAATTTTAATTTTCGGTATGCCTCTGTTCGCAATGGGGTTGAAGGAACGCCTGGATATAAACCTAACAAAGATTTTAACCTGACCTGGAGTCATTCGCAGAGCCAGGAAGCCAACCCCGGTACAACTTTTAGTGCCTCGGTAAATTTAGGTACCAGTTCTTATTTTCAAAATACAGGTGCCGCCGGTACTTATGACTATACCCAACTGACACGAAACCAAATGTCATCAAACATCAGTTATGGGAAGACGTTTGGAGATGGTCGTTTTAACATGACAGCCACTCTGGGTCACCGACAGGATATTCCGGCACGCATACCAAATTCCACTTTGCCTCAGGCTAAAGGATCTATTTCCCTCGAGTTGCCTACCTTTCGGTTAAGCATGCAGTCTTTTAACCCCTTTGATTCCAAGGATCGTGTGGGCGATCAAAAGTGGTATCAGCGTATTACGGTTGGCTACACGCTGGATGTGAAGAACAGTATTCAAACCACAGAAGATTCCCTGTTTAAGAAAGATGCATTAAAAAAATTTCAGAACGGGGTGCAGCACACCATTCCGGTAAGCTTGTCCTTAAATGTGCTGAAATATTTTCAGTTCAACAGCAGTTTGAATTATACCGAACGCTGGTACCTGCAAACTACCCGGCTGGCGCTCGACAATGCCCCGTCAGGTTATGTACAGACGGTTGATACTGTACGTGGTTTTAACCGGAACTACAATTATTCCATCAGCAGCGGTTTGTCAACCAAAGTATATGGGATGTATGGAAAGATTGGGAAGATGCAAGCCATGCGACACATGATCACGCCTTCAGTCAATTTCAATTATACCCCTGATTTTTCTAATCCGCGCTATGGCTTTTATCGGGATTTTATTACTCCTGGGGGCGATACCACCAATTATTCCATTTATCGCAACAACGTATTCGGGGGGCCGCCAAGTGGCCGGAACATGGGCATTGGTTTTTCTGTTGATAACACGCTCGAGGCAAAATTCCTGAGTAAGACTGACACAGCCAATGGCGGCTTTAAGAAAGTACCTATTTTGCAGGGACTTAGTTTTAGTGGTAACTATAACTTTGTGGCCGACTCCATGAAGCTTTCTACCATTGGTTTTTCAGGGCGTACAGCCTTGTTTAACCAAAAGATGGGGATTAATTTTGGTGGTTCACTTGATCCGTATGCCCTCGATTCAACCGGGAGACGCATCAACAGATACCTGATTAAGGAAGGAAAATTGGCCCGGCTTACTAACTTTAACCTGTCATTTAGTTATAGTTTTAATGCGGATGCAGCAAAAAGTCATAACGATAACCTGAATGAGCTGGATGAAAAAAAAACCAAAATGACCGATGAACAGCGAAGGGCTCTTGACCGTATCAGTACTGACCCAAATGCATTTGTCGATTTTAAGATTCCGTGGAACGTGGCAGCCTCATTCAGTTTTAACTATTCTAAACCAGGATATGTATCACAGGTAACAAGTACCTTAAATGTAAGTGGCGATTTTAACGTTACCGATAATTGGAAGGTAACTTACAATTCTGGCTATGATTTCAGGGCAAAGAAAACCACGCTTACCCAATTCAATATATACCGTGACCTGCATTGTTGGGACATGTCATTCGGATGGATCCCTTTTGGGGGTTACCGTAGCTTTACGTTTACCATTAGGGCAAAAGCGTCTATTTTGCAGGATTTGAAGCTGGATAAACGAAGTGATTATTATAATAGTTTTTAGGAATTCTAGGTTTTACAAGATACAAACTTGACTTAAAATAATGTTGGCAGAACTCATTACGATTGGCGACGAGATATTGATTGGGCAAATAATTGATACCAATTCGGCATGGATAGCTAAACGGCTGAATGAACTTGGAATTGCCGTTAAGCAGATAAGTTCTGTAGCCGATAGCCCAGAGGCTATTCAAACCGCCCTGGCAGAAGCTGCATCGCGTGCAGACCTTATCCTGACGACTGGTGGGCTTGGACCAACCAAAGATGACCTAACTAAGGCCACTTTGGCAACTTACTTTAATACGGGGATACACCGTGATGAAAAAGTGCTGAACCATGTTCAACGATTTTTTGAGCGGCGTAAGCGCCCCATGCTGGAGGTCAATAGAAGTCAAGCAGATGTATTAAACAATGCGGAGGTTCTATTTAATGCAGCAGGCACTGCCCCGGGTATGTGGATACGCCACAACGAAAAGATTTATGTAGTGCTGCCGGGGGTGCCGTTTGAAATGGAGCACCTAATGACTGAACAGGTTTTGCCCAGGTTATCGGCCCTTCCCGGACGTAGTGCCATCTGGCATCAGACCTTATTAACCGGGGGTATCGGCGAATCATTTTTGGCGCAGGAAATAGCTGATATTGAAGATAACTTACCGGCGCACATAAAGCTGGCCTATTTACCGAAGCTAGGAACGGTACGTTTACGCCTTACGGCTGTTGGGGATGAAGTAGAAAGACTCAAGGATGAAACCAGCCAAATTGCAGAGCAGATTGTGCAACGCATCCCTTTGCACATTATGGCTCGCGAAGATAAAGACTTAGCTGCTGTGTTGTTGGATCAACTGCGGTCAAAAGGGCTCACACTTACAACGGCTGAAAGTTGTACCGGAGGATACCTTGCTCATCAGCTAACCAGTATTGCAGGTAGCAGCGACGTTTTTCTCGGTGGGGCCGTTACTTATTCCAATAAATTAAAGACGGCGCTGTTGGGTGTGAGCAACATCACACTGGCAGCTTTTGGGGCGGTAAGTGAACAAACTGCGCTTGAAATGGCCAACGGGGCCAAAAAACAGTTTAATTCTGATTATGCGATTGCTGTAACCGGTATCGCCGGGCCCGACGGTGGGACAGCAGATAAGCCGGTAGGCACAGTTTGGATTGCGGTAGCGGGGCCGCAGGGAACAGTCGCCAAGCTCCACCAATTTGGGCAACTAAGGCTTGTGAACATAGAACGCGCAAGTACTGCAGCGCTTTTAATGATTATGGGTATACTGATGAAATCGTTGGTTTAAATGGTTTTTGTAAACTTATAATTTGTTATAAAAGTATAAACCAAAATTAAATTTTGATATTTCTTTAACCTGCAATTTTTTACCTAAATTGCGCTGTTTGATTGTTTGAAAAAAAAATGGCTAAATATAATTTGCAACTTCCTAAAATGGGAGAGAGTGTATCGGAGGCGACGATTATCAAATGGCTTAAGCAACCCGGTGATCAGATAGAGGCTGATGAAGCCGTGTTGGAAATAGCAACAGACAAAGTAGATTCGGATGTGCCATCGCCTTTTGCAGGCGTTTTGATTGAACAGCGTTTTAAGGAAAATGAAGTGGCACAAATTGGGGATGTGGTTGCCGTCCTTGAAATAGCAGGCGACGAACATGAATCGCCTGCCGAAACCGAGGTGCCTTATGTGCCGCAACCCACCGTGGCTGGTACAAAATCGGCACGCTTTTATTCGCCATTGGTAAAAAATATTGCTTCGGAAGAAGGGATTAGCGATGATGCGTTGGACAAAATAGTAGGCACAGGGGCTGAAGGGCGTGTTACCAAACAGGATTTGTTAAATTACCTCGCTTCTTTAAGTAATTCTGCTCCATCTCAAACAGTGGTTTCCCACGAAATCATTTACACCCCACCGCTGCCGGAACCACAGGCCCAAATTAAAAATACACAACCTGCGCCACCTGTTATAGCTGCGGGCGATGAAATTATTGAGATGGACCGAATGCGCAAAATTATTGCCGATCACATGGTGTACAGCATGCATACGGCTCCGCATGTATGCTCCTTTGTGGAAGCAGACGTCACCAATATTGTGCAATGGCGTAATAAAATCAAAGACGATTTTGAAAAAAGAGAAGGTACCAAGATTACATTTACGCCGCTTTTTATTGAAGCAGTTGCTAAGGCATTGCGCGATTTTCCAATGGTGAACGTGTCTGTAAACGGCACCCAGATTATTAAAAAGAAAAACATCAATATTGGTATGGCTGCTGCCTTGCCAACCGGCAACCTGATTGTTCCGGTTATAAAAAACGCCGATCAGCTTAACCTGGTCGGAATTACTAAAGCCGTAAACGACCTGGCTAGCCGGGCGCGTCAAAACAAATTGCGGCCCGATGAAATACAGGAGGGTACATTTACATTGACCAACATTGGCGCTTTTGGCAATATCATGGGCACACCCATCATTAACCAACCACAAGTAGCTATCCTGGCAGTGGGTACCATTACCAAAAAACCGGCCGTACTCGAAACCGAATTTGGGGATGTTATAGCTGTAAGGCACAAGATGTACCTTTCAATGTCTTACGACCATCGGGTGGTTGACGGTGCGCTGGGGGGCACTTTCCTGAAACGCGTGGCAGATTATTTGGAAAATTGGAACCCGAACAGAGAATATTGATTATCCTCCGAAATTCCAACTTACATTTAAGTTCCCTACCTTTGTAGGACTATTTTAGACAAAGGGATTGTTGATTTTGGCAAAGCGTGGTTTTTTTAAAAAATATAAACCTTATTATTTAAGTAACCTATCGTTGGCCGGGCCGGTGGTTATTTCTCAGTTGGGGCAAACGTTGGTACATATGGCCGACAGTGTTATTGTTGGCCAATTTGCGGGCACAATTCCCCTGGCAGCCGTTTCCTTGGTCAATAGCGTATTCATGATTGTGCTGGTTATTGGATTGGGTATTTCTTATGGTCTCACACCGCTCATCGCACAGGAAAACGGCCGAAAAAATTACGATGAATGTGCCAAGCTTTTGTCCAATAGTTTGCTGTTAAATGTGGCCACGGGGGTGGTTTTATTTGGTCTGGTCTATTTCGGATCCATGGTAGTGATTGGCCATTTGGGGCAAGACCCGGCAGTCGTTGCCGAGGCTAAACCTTATCTTTTTATTTTAAGTCTGTCCATTCTACCGCTGATGGTTTTTGTGGCCTTTAAGCAATTTGCAGAAGGTTTAGGATTTACCAGGCAGGCCATGAACATCACCATTTGGGGAAATATATTCAATATTATTTTCGCCGTGATATTAGTTAGGGGGATGTTTGGCATTCCTTCCATGGGCGTAAGTGGGGCAGGGTATAGTACCCTGCTTGACCGTTGTTTTATGGCCATAGTAATGGGAGTATATGTGTTCCGATCTGCTAATTTTAAAGAATACCTCCTAGCTTTTAACATCTGGACTATAGATGTCCGTAGAACCTTGCGCATTTTACGCATCGGGGCACCCGTAGCCATGCAATATGTGTTTGAAGTGGGCGCATTTGCAGCGGCAGCTGTGCTGGCAGGAACCATTGGGGCCGTAGAGCAAGCCGCCCATCAAGTGGCTATCCAGCTATCATCGGTAACCTATATGATGGCGAGTGGCATTGCATCGGCAGCGACTATTAAAGCGGGGCACAGCCTGGGTAGACAAAATTTTAATCGCCTTCACCGGTCAGCAAATAGTAGTTACCATATTGTATTGGCTTTTATGTGTATAACGGCCCTTATGTTTGTCGTATTTAATCATGTTTTACCCAGAATTTTTACAGATGACCAGCGAGTGATAAACATTGCTGCGAGCCTTCTTATTATTGCCGGCTTGTTTCAACTATTTGACGGAACGCAAGTAGTAGGACTGGGTATTCTGCGGGGAACAGGAGACGTTAACCAGCCCACGGTTATCGCCTTTGTGGCTTATTGGATCATTGGCCTTCCATTAGGGTATGTGTTGGGCATCATATTTGGTCTGGGCGTTAGCGGCATTTGGTATGGGCTTACTGTAGGTTTGGTAGCTTCCTCCTTATCACTTTACCGCAGATACCGTGTCAAGATCCGTAGTTTGAGGCCGGCTTAGCCTGGTCAGGTACTGGTCATTTTCATCTTCAAAAACCACCTGTATCACCCATCCTTCGGTCTGTGCTACGCTTATAAGGGTTTCCTGATCAAGGTATAACCATTGAAATGGCGCACCTTTATGACCTTTGTATTCATATTGATAAGTGATTTCGCCGAAATAGCCGGAAGGCTTTGGCAAGCCGTCTGCATATAGGTAACTGATATCAGACGAATCAAACAGGATTTGCCCATTCGGTTTAAGAAGTATTTGGCAATGCCTGAGTAGTTGGACGAAGCCATTAATGGAACCTGCCAGGCCGATCCCGTTCATGAGAAACAATAGCGTATCGTAACGAGAACCAGAGTATGAAAATATGTCTGCTTGATTGACATCCTTTACGCCACGACGTTTCATAACGTCGCAGGCCAAGGACGAAATTTCAAGGGCTGTAACTGTTACGCCTTTTTCCTGCAGCAATAAACTATGAGTCCCAGCGCCGGCACCGACATCCAAAACGGTCCCGTCGCAAAGTGCCAGGGCAATATCTTCCAGCTCATCCATTTCATCCGAAGATCTGAAAAATTCAGTGATCGGCATCTCCTCATCCTCGTCATAGCTAGTATGCAATACTAATTTTTCAGGCGGCTTTTGCAGGAAATGATCCATTAATGCCTCTCCAAATACATCCTTTTTCATCCTTTTGCCTCGTTCCAAAAGACATCCATTTCTGCCAAGGTCAAATCCTGTAAGGATTTTCCGAATTCCCGTGCCCGTTTTTCCAGGTAGTTAAAACGGTATATGAATTTTTTATTAGTACGTTCAAGTGCATTTTCAGGATTTATGCCAATAAAACGGGCATAGTTCACCAACGAAAACAGTAGGTCACCAAATTCCGCCTCCGCCTTTTCCACATCGATTGCTGTGGAAGAAACAACATTAAACTCTTCTTTAAACTCCTGGAGTTCCTCCTCCACTTTCTCCCATACCTGGCGCTTGTCTTCCCAATCAAAACCCACCCCGCGAGCCTTGTCTTGTATTCGATAAGCCTTCACTAAGGCCGGTAAGGAACTCGGTACCCCACCCAGAACCGATTTATTGGCCCCTTCTTTTAGTTTCAACTGTTCCCAATTGCGTTTCACATCCTCCTCATCACGCACCTGTACATCGCCATAGATATGGGGGTGGCGGGAGATTAGCTTTTCGCAGACGCTGTTGAGCACATCGGTGATATCAAAAGCTTGCTGTTCATCCGCAATCTTTGCATAAAATACCAAATGCATCATTAAATCGCCTAGTTCCTTTTTCACCTCATCCAGGTCATTCTCCAATACGGCATCTGCCAGCTCATACATCTCTTCAATGGTCAAGTGCCGCAACGTCAACATGGTTTGCTTCCGGTCCCACGGGCATTCGATACGCAGGGTATTCAGTATGGTTAGCAGCCTTTCAAATGCCGCAGAAGGAGTGGATTGGGGAGGAGGAATGTTCATTTACGATTTACTATTTTTTAAAATGTTATTATAAAAATCTGATTGTCCTGATGCGGCATAGGGAAAAAAACGAAGGGAGACCGAGGATCATGTAGTGTTTTTCCCAGCCGCAGAAGGGCAATTGGATTTTTATATGGAATCACGAGCTTCATATATTTATAAAGCAGTTGTTTTGTTCTTTAACCAAGTTTGTTCTTCTTCGTTGAGGTAGGGCGATAGTTTTTCATACACCGTTTGATGATACCGGTTCAGCCAGTGGATTTGCGACTGGGACAACAAGGTTTTATCGATGAGGCTGGTATCGATGTAGCACAACGTAAGGGCTTCGAAAGCTAAAAATGTACCGCTCTCGCTCACTGCATGGTCGATAGAGAGAACCAGGTTTTCGATACGGATGCCATAGCGCCCTTCAAAATAGAGTCCGGGCTCAATGGAAGTGATCATGCCTGGCTGAATAAGCACATCGACAGGGGCCGCGTTAAACACTTGTGGACCTTCGTGCACATTTAATGCGAATCCTACCCCATGACCGGTGCCATGTCCATAGTTCTTTAAATGATCCCAGAGCGGTTTGCGCGTGATGGCATCAATCTGGTATCCGCGGCTTCCCTGCGGATATATGGTGCTGCAACCTTCAATCATGGCTTTTAGTACCAGTGTATAATCGGTGCGTTCGGCATCGGTGAGGTTGCCCAACGATACTACGCGGGTGATGTCTGTCGTACCACTTTCGTATTGTCCACCTGAGTCGATGAGCAAAAGCCCATCGGGTTGCAGCGTGCTATTGCTATCTACAGTAGCCTTATAATGCGGCAATGCGCCGTGAGCTTTATATCCCGCTATCGTGTCAAAACTTTCTCCCAGAAATCCGGGTTGCTCAGCCCTGAATGAACGTAGTTTATCAGCCAGAGAAATTTCTGTAATAATTTCGTGAGCTAAACTATCTTCGAGCCATTTAAAAAAACGGGTCAATGCCACACCATCGTGAATCATGGTTTGGCGGCTGTGTACAATTTCCGTCTCATTTTTAATGGCCTTAAATAGGGTAGTTGGGTTGATGTCTACGATCAGCTTGACACCCTCGGGGAATGAATGATACAGCTGATAGCACGTGCGTTTAGGATCCATCAGTACCGTATGTTCCTGGTGAAGGCCTTCCAGCGCAGCCGGCAATGTGTCATAAGCACTAACCTGGACCCCTTGCTGGGCTAATTCATCTTTTTCTTCAGGGCTGAGCTTCTGCAGATCAATAAATAAGAATGCGGATGTTGGGCCGATAAACGCAAAAGCCAGCACTACAGGATTGCAGTTCACATCGTTGCCGCGGATGTTAAACAACCAAGCAATATCGTCAAGGGTAGAGATCAAGTGCCTGTCTGCCCCATGCCGCTCCATGACTGCTCTTACGTCGGCCAATTTATCGGCCGTAGACTTTCCGCTGATGCTTAAGGGCAGCAAACGGGCCTTTGCCGTCGGCAAAGATGGACGGTCATTCCATAATTTATCCAACAGATCGACATTGCCCTCCAGACGAATATCCCTGTATTTTACCGCATCAATGATTGATTGGGCCACAGAAACCGAGATAAGCTGTCCATCAAACGCGATCACGCTGCCGTCCGGAAGTGTTTCTGCCAGCCAATTGGCGTATTCGGCCACCCCTTGAGACTTGAGCCTGACCAGTTCAAATCCCGTTCCCTTAAGTTGCGAGATAGCCTGTACAAAATACCGTGAGTCTGTCCAAAGACCTGCAAAGCTATCGGTGATCACCAAGGTACCGGCTGACCCTGTAAATCCGCTTAGCCAGGATATACCCCTGTAGCGGTCGGGCAGGTATTCACTTATATGCGGATCGGAAGAGGGTATTACATACGCAGCGATTTGGTGTTCGCTCATTATCCTGCGGAGGGCTTGTAATCTATCTAAATGAGTCATCATCTATCTTTTTTTGAAAGGGGGCAAGTTAGTAATTATAGTGCAAAGCATAAAGCTTAAAGCGAAAGGCATCAAGTGAAAAGCTTTAGACCTTTAATTCAAATTTAATTCACTACCTTTATCGGCAAAATATGCCCAATAAGCTACAGCACGAAATATCGCCCTACTTACTCCAGCACCAGCATAATCCGGTAGCCTGGTACCCATGGGGGGAAGAAGCGTTGCAAAAAGCGCGTGCTGAAAATAAGCTTATCCTGGTTAGTATTGGTTACGCTGCATGCCACTGGTGCCACGTGATGGAAAGGGAAAGCTTTGAGAATGACGAGGTTGCTAGCCTCATGAACCAACATTTCATCAGCATTAAGGTAGATCGGGAGGAAAGACCCGATATTGACCAAGTGTACATGACGGCTGTGCAGCTGATGACGCAAAGCGGCGGTTGGCCACTTCATTGTATCTGCCTGCCCGATACCCGCCCTATTTATGGAGGGACTTATTTTAAGACAACAGACTGGACCAATATTCTGCTGCAACTGGCAGATATGTGGCGCGAAAAACCAGATATAGCATTCGATTATGCTGAGCGGCTTACCCAAGGCATCCGGCAAAGCGAGCAGCTACCCGTTAACCGCATACCCGAAGGCTACAATATTCATGACCTTAAGGCTATCGTAGATCCCTGGAAGCAATTGTTTGACCTGAAAGAGGGGGGCTACAAGCGGGCACCAAAGTTTCCGTTGCCCAATAATTGGCTGTTCTTACTGCGCTATGGGGTGCTGGCAAATGATCAGGAAGTACTGCAGCACACCCATTTTACCCTTCAAAAAATAGCAGCAGGCGGTATTTATGATCATGTAGGTGGCGGTTTCGCCCGCTATTCTGTAGACGCCGGGTGGCAACTGCCCCATTTTGAGAAAATGCTGTATGATAATGCCCAGCTGGTCAGCTTATATTGTGAAGCCTGGATGCAATCGCCAAAATTGGCCTACTCCAGGGTCATTCATGAAACACTGGAGTGGGTAGATCGTGAAATGACCGCTGCCGACGGCGGATTTTATTGCGCGCTGGACGCCGATAGCGAGGGTGTAGAGGGGAAATATTATACCTTTGAAGAACAAGAGTTTCGTGCCCTATTGGGTGAAGAAGCACCCCTGTTTATTCATTATTTCGGGATGAGCCCTGAAGGTAACTGGCCGGAAGCACATACCAATATACTTAAAACCGCCCTTGATTCTGAGGCTTGGATTGAAGAATCCGGATTTAATATGGAAGAGTGGGAAATTTATTTGCAAAGGATAAAAGAAAAGTTACGTAGATACCGCGATAAACGAGTTCGTCCTGGTTTGGATAACAAGCAACTGACCTCGTGGAATGCCCTAATGTTAAAAGCCTTTGTGGATGCCTACCAGATTTTTGGTGAAAATTCTTATATAAATACCGCGCTTAAAAATGCACATTTCATACAGGAATCGCTTAGTGACCCTTATGGAAAGCTTTTTCACCAGGCACCTGGCAGCGGAAAAGCAATACCCGGCTTTCTCGATGACCATGCCTTTGCGGCAGAAGCATTCATCAGTCTTTACGAAGCCACCTTTGAGGAAAGGTGGCTATATCAAGCCAAATCCTGGGCAGATACTGCCATTGCCCACTTTTATGACCGGGAAAGAGGCGGCTTTTATTTTACCTCCGCAACCGCAGAAGCCCTTATTGTCCGAAAATTTGAAATTTTGGACAACGTTATCCCGTCATCCAATAGTGCAATGGCCAGGGTGTTGACCAAGCTGGGCCTCTATTTTGAGGAGGCCGCCTACACAGATAAGGCATCCCAACTATTGGCCAATGTATTCCCGCAGATGAAGAGCTATGGATCCGCTTATTCAAACTGGTCTATCGGGCTCCTTGAAGAAGTATACGGATGCTATGAAATAGCCTTGACCGGGCCAGGAAATGAGGAGTTGCGAAAGGAATTAAATAACTATTATATTCCCAATAAAATTTTAAGCGGTGGAATCAAAAGTTCATTACCCCTATTACAAGGGCGACTTACAGCGGATACTCTTGCCTACGTTTGCAAAAACAAAACATGCAGTTTGCCTGTTGCAAGTGTTGAAGAACTCTTAAAATTAATAATTTAATATATAATCCGGATAGCATAAACAACTATTCACAAATTGAAACAAATGACAATTGCACCCAACCATGTAGTGACTTTAACGTATAAACTGCATACCGTAAAGAACGGAGAAAAAACCTTTGTAGAAGAGGCCGGAAAAGACAATCCCCTTGATTTTCTCTACGGAGCGGGCATGATGCTGCCAAAATTTGAAGAAAATATTGCCGGACTAAAAGTGGGGGATACCATTGACTTCGAGTTGGCTGCAACTGATGCTTATGGCGAAGTCGATGAAAGTGCCGTGGCACAATTGCCTGCGGACATGTTTAAAGAATCAGGTATTCCTCCTGTTGGCGAGATCCTGCCACTACAGGATAATCAAGGCAACCAATTCAGGGCCCGTGTGACCGAAGTAAGCCCGGAAGCTGTTGTGGTAGATCTTAACCATCCTATGGCTGGTCAAAACTTACACTTTTCAATCGAAATTATTTCTGTACGTGAAGCTAACCCGGATGAATTGTCACATGGACATTCGCATGGAACTGATGGCCACTCACATCACTAAAATAAATTTTAAAGATTTTAAGACAGAGACCAGGCATGCCTGGTCTCTATTATTCTTGATGGTTGATTTTGCCTGACAAAACTAATTTTTTATAAAAACCAGTCAACACTCTCAATAATTCATTGGGCTTAAATGGTTTAATGACATATGCATCAATTCCTGCTTTTGTTATTTTGTTTTGCGTATCCACAGCAACAGAAGCTGTCAGCGCAATAATGGGTGTGTTTATCCCATGGTTCCGCATGGCGCGCGAGGCTTCAAAACCGTCCATTACAGGCATATGGATATCCATGAGGATAATATCAAAAGCGGTGTCTTTTACTTTATTCAGGGCAATAAGTCCATTTTCGGCAAAGTGTGCTTCAGCCTTCCACATATCCAACAGTTTTCGCATCAAGATGGTACTAATCTCATTATCTTCAACCACTAATATTCGCATACCTTCAAGCGTGGCTTGCTGATTTTTTTGCAACGATTTTTCTACTTTCCGGGGCAATTGTTGTCCATATTCACCCTTTATTAGGGGATATTTGATGACAAAGCTAAAGGTAGAACCTATATTTGGCTCACTCTCTACCTGAATGTTGCTGTTTTGAAGCATAAGCAGGTGTTTAACAATTGGAAGCCCCAAACCAGTGCCGCCATAATGTCTGCTGATGCCAGCGTTTGCCTGCGAAAATACATTAAAGATGGATTTTAGTTCTTCAGGAGTAATGCCAATACCCGTATCTTTTACCTCAAATAAAATATCGGCGTGATCTTCTGATTTTTCCTGTAATTGTACGCGGATAGTGACCTCACCAGCATTGGTAAACTTAATGGCGTTTCCAAGAATATTGAACATGACCTGGGTCAGTCTTCCGGCATCCCCATATACGGCAAGGCCTATTAATTTGGAATCAATATATGCTTGTAAGCCAATATTCTTTTCAACTGCCTTTAGGCGGAAGCTCGATACAATGTCATCAATTAATAGCGTTGGATTGAATTCTTCATTATCAAGTTCAAGGACCCCGGCATCTATTTTGTTAAAATCAAGGATGTTATTTATTAGCGCAAGTAGGTTTTCGGCAGAAAATTTTAAGATCTTTAAATTCTCACTTTGCTCACCCAGCAATTTTTGAGACAACAGCAGATTGCTCATGCCAATTACACCATGAAGGGGCGTTCGCAATTCATGTGACATAATTGACAAAAAATCTGTTTTTTCTCGGGCTGATTGTTCTGCTATCTTAACCGCCTTTTGAAGTTGTTCATTCAAAATTTTCTCTTCGCTACGTGAGTGATGCAGGTCTACCAGGGTTTTGCCAAGCGAGTTAAAAAAGAAAAAACATAACACGATAATGAGCAAAAGCTGAAATGTGAAAAGTATAATAAAGGTTGTTTTATCCAGGCCCACGTCAATTTGGTACATATTATTATAATTATGGTTTTTTATAAAAAAACCATAATAGATCGGCAGGTAACTCTGTATACTGTAACAAATACTCCAAACAGACCTGAACAAATAAAAAGAGGCCAGGGTGATGAGGATAGACGTTTGAAAAGTAAGAATGTTCACTTCGGTTTGGCTGGATATTGTATCCAGCCATACATGTGCGCTTATAACAATAATAGCAACGTGGGTTACCAGCAGCCAGTTAGAAGTTTTCCAGAGATAGAACAGTAATAAGGCATAAATCAGGAAGCTAATCACCATTCTGACAAGTAGTTCATTCGCGTTTTTATTAATGAGCACGATAGAAATGAGGCCAAAGAAAAAGGTAGATAATGCCAAGGTTATGAATAGCACTTTAATTCTGGACTCCTGGATGGGATTATCCTTCCGTTTCATCACAGGCAAAAGCTGAAGGTCTATCCATTCACTAATTTTCATAGAAGCACATAAAATGTAATGATTGATAGAGGCAAGGTACAGAATAAAATTGGAAATTGTACAAGGATTTTTTTACAAAAAAAATGGAATGATTAACTTTGGTATAATAACGTATATTTGGTGGTAAATTCTGATTAAAAATGAACAAAACGAACAAGAAATATTATTGCAATTAGTGCTATGAACTATTTTTTAGTGAAATCTGAACCTTTTAAATACAGCTGGACCCAATTTTTAAAAGATAAAAAAACCTTTTGGGATGGAGTGCGAAATTATCAGGCTCGTAATCATTTAAAGGAAATGAAACTGGATGATTGGGTGTTGTTTTACCATAGTAACGAAGGTAAAGAAGTAGTGGGGTTGGCCAAGGTGGTTAAAACCTTTTACCAGGACCCAACCACCGAGGATGACCGTTGGGTGGTGGTAGATTTGGCGCCAGTAAAAACGTTGAAAAAGCCAGTTAGCCTTGAAACAATTAAACATGACCCCTTGCTTGCCAACATTGCGCTGGTAAGGCAAGGCCGCTTGTCAGTTATGGCCTTAAAATCCGCTGAATTTGACCGGATAATTGAATTGGCGGAGACGACCTAATTTTATTCAACCGCATTTTGTGCGAGCTCAGCAAAAAATGATTTGAGCTGTGTGGCTTCTGATGGTTTCATTTTTCCAGCAAGCAGCAACCGTAACTCGCGGCGCTGAAGTGCTTCGTTGTAATATTTTTTTTCATCATCAGACTCGGGCACAACCTGGGGCACCGTAATTGTATTAGCATTTTGGTCAATGGCCACAAAAGTATAGTAAGCCTGATTGCTTTGAACGCGGGTACCCGAAGGGATATTTTGAGCATACACCATCAACCTGACTTCAACCGATGTATTAAAAGCGCGGGTTACCTGCGCTTCAATGCTGATTACGTCACCCAGCTTTACCGGGTGACGGAAAGATACATTATCTACAGAAGCTGTGACCACAATGCGGTTGCAGTGTTTTTGGGCAGAGATTGCTGCCGCAATATCCATCCAGTGTAACAACCGGCCGCCCATAAGGTTGTTCAGCGTATTGGTGTCGTTTGGTAACACCAATTCATTCATAATGGTAAACGATTCCTTCGCGTATTTTTCTTTCATATAATATTTGTACTTTTTTTAGTAGTGCTGTTATTAAAACCTACCAAGACGTCCCATGTTGTACCTGGCTTGCGAAAATAACAAAGCACCTGATAGTTATTGCCGGTTTCAAAATGATTGCCATTGATACGTTGGGGATCAAGATCTCCGGCAGAGTTTACATAGCTATAGCTGTAGTCATAAAGGCCTTGTTTTAACCATAAAGTTACTTCATAACGATTATTTTCTGGAGAGTATATAAGCCGGTTTTCCTGATTTCTAATATAACTATTAAATGCACCCACCAAATAGATATCCCCATCGGTCTGCCGGGGTATATCAAGGGAAAACGTTACCTTCGCATAATCAGCACTGTTTAATTGTTGGTCCATATCCTGATTACGGATATAAAAGGCTCCGTTTTCGTCAAAACTGCTGGTATACTTTTCAGTGCTTTGATCATGGTCAGTAACCAGGTTAACAGTTACTTGGCTATCCCGATAAAGGCTGGCTACCCGTTCTGATTTTAGACGAAGGCTCCGGAGGTCAACAAACCGGAATTCATTGCCCGCCTGAAAATCAAGTGTTTTGTTATTAAAATATTGTAGTAAATTATCCTGTACATACATAGGTCGTGTCAGTATTTCCTGCACATCCTGTCGGCCATTTTGCATAACCTGAAGCTTTATATCCTGGAACGGATTAGTTAATCGCAAGCTGCCCGTATTAACCGATACATTTAATTTCTGGTTAGTCATGCGTTTAGTCACTTCGATGGAAGGAAGTATCTGAACTTGCAGGGCAGCCTTTTCATCCAACACGTAGATGCGGCGGGTAATCACCAGTCGGCTCTCGCTTCCTCCCTCATATACCTTTAACAAATAATTGCCAGCAAGCTTGGGCTTTAGATTTTTACTTGGAAAGGTAAATGAATAGTGTGTATAAGGTTTCAGCGTGTTTACCGATCCCTCAAATTGATAGATGCGGTCACTATTAAAGCCATCCATGTATTCAAGCGAATTTAGGTTGCTGCTACCCCAACTTGCATTGCAATGTTCAATACTGAAATAATAATTGCGGTTGTCTGCACGTAAGTCATCAAAAGCAATCGATAATGTTTCCTCACTGTTTAAATGGATAAGCGGAAAACCTTGTTCCTGGCCCTGTGGGTTGCATTCAACGCTTTTAATAACCGGTAAGTAATCCACATTATTATAAACCAGTGTTTGCTCAGGTGATTTCTCTATTTTCTCCTTTTTTTTCTTCTGAGCTTGTGCCGCAGGCACGAAAGCTAAAAATGAAAAAAGGAGAAAACTGCTTTTAAAGCTCATATTTAAGATTCAAGCGCCATAATGCTATCTGCCAGTTTTTCCCAGGAGGCTTGGTAGATTGCCAAGTTATTTTTCTGATCCTTATAGTTGGCGGTTATTTCCTGTATCTTTTTATCATCCCGATATAGCCTATCGTCAGCAAGCAAAAATTCGGTTTCCTTAATAGAGGCTTCCAGCTTTTCGATATGTGCTTCAATTGCCGTCAATTCTTTGTTAAGCCGGCTTATTTCCTTATTTTTTTCAGCCTCAACCGGTTTTTTATCTGTATTTGCAGGACCATTAACCTCAATTTTGACGGAAGGTTTTACGACAGCTTCCACAGTTTTCACGGCAGTTGTAGATACAGGTCGCTTAGCTTGCCACTCCTCATACTCTTTGTAGGTGCCTGGGTACACCTTGATGTGCTGGTCTTCTATATACCAGATCTTATTAGCTACATTATCTAGCAGGTAGCGATCGTGAGAAACAACAATAAACGTTCCCTCAAACTGTGTAAGCGCTTGAATAAGGATGTTAACCGATTGAATATCCAAGTGGTTAGTGGGCTCATCCAGCAATAAAAAGTTAGCATCTGCCGTTAAAGCTTTTGCCAGTGCTACGCGCGATTTTTCACCGCCAGACAGCACCCTGATTTTTTTAAACGCATCATCGCCCGTAAACAAAAAACAACCCAATATAGATCGAAGCTCCGTTTCGGAGTGTTTGGGAGCAAATGACTGTAACTCTTGCAGGATTTCATTATCCAGATGCAACGCTTCCAACTGGTGTTGGGCAAAAAACGTCTGGGATACATTATGCCCGGTTTCACACAAGCCCTCAAATTGCTTGTCGGCACCTGCCACGATACGGAGCACCGTAGATTTCCCTTTTCCATTGGCCCCGATGAGAGCTATCTTATCACCCTTTTCAATCACGGCCTCAGTGTCGTTCAGAATTTCCAGCCCCGGATACCGCTTGCTCACGTGCTCCATCCGGATCACATGACGTCCCGATGGCCGGCTAAACTTAAAACTAAAGTTGACAGAAGGATTATCATCATCCACATCGTCCACCTTATCCATTCGTTCCAGAGCCTTAATGCGCGATTGCACCATTTTTGCTTTACTTGCCTTGGCCCGGAATCGTTCTATAAGGCGTTCTTCCTGTTTGATCTTTGCCTGTTGATTTTTAAACTGACCCGCCTGAATTTCTTCCCGCAAGGACTTTTCCTCCAAATAGAAACTATAATTGCCTGCATAAGCCGTCAGTTTACCTTTGCGCGATTCAACCGTTTTTTTGACTACACGGTCCAGAAAGTACCGGTCGTGTGAGACAATGACAATGGCTCCGTCAAATGCCTGTAAGTAATTTTCAAGCCACTTAATGGATGGAAGATCCAAGTGGTTTGTAGGCTCATCCAGCAATAAAATATCGGGAGTTTGAAGCAAGATCTTAGCTAGCATAACCCGCATGCGCCAACCACCTGAAAACTCGGCCAACTTCCGTTCCTGGTCGGCATCGCTAAAACCCAAACCTGCTAGAATTTCGTGCGCCCTGTATTCGATGTTGTAGCCATCCAGTGCCTCAAATTCCATTTGACGGTCGCTGAGCTTATTTAAGATATCTTCACTATAGTCTGTCTCCAATTTATGGAGGAGCACTTCAATTTCTGTATGCAGTTGGTTTTGGCGTTCAAAAGCTTCCATGGCCACATGCAGGATGATCTTATCAGACTGATAAGATAAAAGATCCTGGTTAAGATATCCAATCTTGATATCCTTAGCCATAGAGATACTTCCAGAAGTAGGGGAGTAGTCACCAACAATTAGTTTTAAAAGAGTTGTTTTACCCGTTCCGTTAGCCCCAATTAAGCCTATTTTATCACCCGGTTTAATGTGGAGATTTGCTTCATCATATAGCGCCCGGGAGCCAATTTCAAACGTTAAACTGTTTATTGCAATCATGTGTTTGCAAAATTAATACAATTTTCCCGTATTATAAGACCATAGGAGGCTCTTTCCCCTTCAAAAGGGCTAATACGATTTAAAATTGCTGTATTATAAGAAATAATTTTATATTAGCAACCTTAGAAATTAAAAACGATACTAAACATTCATGATCTTACAAACACCAAAAGCCATGTATGGCAGAGTAGTGGGCAGCCTACTTTTGGCGCTCCCATCGTGCTGGTGCTGGGCACAAAGCCTCTCTGGTAATTTAAACGCCTTAAGTGCGTATCAAACTGCCGGTAAAAATTGGCATACCGCCTCCGCTGTATCTGTCCGATTAAGTAAACCATCCCTATTTGAGCTAGAGAAAGGAGAAGGCATCCTGATAGCTGACCCAGGAAAAAGTACAGAAAATGGCCTTATCAGCCTTTCTAGTTATGGTGATATCAGACTCACATTTGATTTTATGACCACAGCTGGGGCCAAAGCCACGATCTACCTAAATGGCATTTACCCCTACATCCTGGCAGACAATTGGGGGCAGGTTAAATCCTCTGACCAGAGCAATGGAGCAATTCCAGGGCGTGCCCCCCGTCAGTTGATTAACCGAGCGCCAGGACTTTGGCAACACTTGACGCTATCATTCAGGGCTCCACGGCTGGATGCATCCGGAAAAGTTACAGAACAAGCCATTCTTTTAAATGCCACTTTAGATGGCGTGCTTATCCACGAGAATGTGCAATGGCCGGTTAACAATGGCAGGGAACCTACCAAAGCCACCGGTCCAATTCGCATTGATCCCACATCCGGAAGCATTGCTTTCAGAAATATACAAGCACTACCGTTAGCTTCTGGAGGAAATCAAGAAAGACTTGAAAATGATGTAGATCCGATTCTGGTACAAGCGACCAGCAATACTACCCTTCGCAGTTTCATGGATATCCCAAGTCAAAGAGTTGTTCACTGCCTGTCTGCAGGAAGTGCGGAACAAGTACACTATAGCTATGACCTTGACAATGGATACCTTTTTCAAGTATGGCGGGGTGGTTTCCTGGATGCTACCCCTATGTGGCATGACCGGGGGGATGGATCCTCCAGCGTGCTGGGAAGTGCTGTATTTTTGGGAAAACCTTTACCAGCTTTAGCAAAATTAGATAACGAGACCAGTCCATGGCCGCAAGACAGCGCCGGCAGCGGTTTCTTTAACAAAGGATATATCATAGACGATCAAGACAGGCCACAATTCAAATACCGTCTACATGGACAGTTGGTTTCAGATGCTATAAAAGCATTGCCCGACGGGACAGGTCTGAGTAGAACTATCAGCTTAGCGCATCCAACAGAAGGATGGTATGTGTTGTTGGCCAAATCGGCAGTCATTAGTGAGCAAAGTAAAGGTATATACCTGATCAACGGTCAGGAATATTATATCAAGCTAGGTGCAGAAAACACGGAAAAGGCGGTTATTAGGGATGCGCCGGGCGGCAAAGAATTGCTCATCCCCATCCAATCAACCATCCAATATTCGCTCATCTTTTAATAGCTACCTACATGAACAAACGAACTAAACAACTATTGAGCGGATTGATGACAGGTTTTTTGAGCTGCGTGACGCTTTTCTTCAGTCTTCAAGCC
Source organism: bacterium A37T11 (assembly GCA_900109895.1). GTDB lineage: Bacteria > Bacteroidota > Bacteroidia > Sphingobacteriales > Sphingobacteriaceae > A37T11. The sequence continues at coordinate 96,389 of FOBR01000009.1, read as the reverse complement.
CAGGAAACACCCAAAGAAGAAGACTTTCTTAAGATCAATAAGGTACGTACCCCCGAAGGTACCATTCTGGAGGTCGGTGGGTTAGCCACCCTTCCAGACGGCAGCTTAGGCATATCCACCAGACGTGGCGACGTATATATCGTAGAAAACCCTACCAGCAATACGCCGTATTTTCGCAAATTCGCCAGCGGACTTCATGAAATACTTGGTTTAGCCTATAAGGACAGTGCCCTGTACTGCGCACAGCGGGGAGAACTAACCAAGTTAAAAGATACAGATCACGATGGCAAAGCCGATGTTTATGAAGCAATTTATTCCTGGCCTCTGTCAGGTTATTATCATGAGTACTCCTTTGGTCCTAAATTAGCAGCGGATGGCAGTTTCTTTATCACCGGTAATGTAGCCTTTGGCGATGAAGAATGGTGGCGGGGCGAAAGCCGGGTTCCTTGGCGGGGATGGGCTTTTAATATTAAGGAAGATGGCACGTTTACCCCTTGGGCAACTGGTTTCCGTTCGCCGGCAGGTATAGGTATGCTCAATGGACAATTTTTCTATACAGAAAATCAGGGAGACTGGGTTGGATCAGGGGCTCTGTATATGATTAACAAAGGCGATTTTTTAGGACATCCAGCCGGACTGCGCTGGACCAAAGAACACAATTCGCCAGTTAAACTAACCCTCGAACAGTTTAACTCAAAGATTGATGAGCGCAAAGTAAAAGATGCACAAGGTCGTTATATCAAACCAGAAAATGTGGTCAATGAAGATTATAAAACCCTCGCACAGCTCAAAACGGAGTTTCCAGAACTTCGCTTACCTGCCGTAATCCTGCCCCATGGTATCCTTGGCATTTCCAATTCAGAGCCTGTGGTTATTCCAGATAGTGCTTTTGGTCCCTTTGGTGGACAGATTCTGATAGGAGATCAAGGTATGAGCATCATATCGCGGGTCATGTTAGAAGAGGTCAATGGAGCTTATCAAGGAGCCTCCATTGCTTTTAGAAGCGGCTTTCGTTCAGGCGTATTACGCCTGGCATGGGCTCCCGACAACTCCCTATTTGTGGGTGAGACTAACCGCGGCTGGGGTTCTGCTGGCGATGCCAATGAGGGACTTGAACGACTCATCTGGGATGGCAAGATCCCATTTGAAATCAAAAACATCCACGCCATGCCCGATGGTTTCGAGGTAGAATTTACCCTGCCCGTTAATAAAGCTTCGGGTGAGGACCTGGCCTCCTACAAGGTAGAAAGCTATACCTATAAGTACCATCCAGTATACGGTAGCCCTCCAGTTGGCATCGAAACTTGCCAGGTATCCGGTGTCAAGTTATCCGCCGATGGGCTGAAGGCACGCATCATCGTCAATAACCTGCGTGAGCATTTTATCCATGCAATCACCCTGGATGGTCTTCGCGATAAAGGCAACTATTATTCCTTGGTACACCCCACGGCCTACTATACCCTTAATGCCATTCCACAAGGCGCCAAACTAGCACTGAGCGAAGTCAGTACCCGCAACAGTGCTGCTGTAGTAGTAAAGGACGAACCTGGGATTACCAAGGCTGGCCAAAAAGGGAAAAAACTAGCCACTAGCAAAACAGGTTCCACCAAAGCCGTGTCAGCCGTAACCACAAAAGCTCCAACCTATGAAGAAGTGGTGGGGCTGTTGTCAAAATATACATGCCTGGCATGCCACAATCCGAAAACCAAACAAGTAGGACCTGCATTTGTGGACGTCGCCAAGCGTAAATACAACAATAGCAAGATCGTTGAACTCATTCATAATCCCCAACCCCAGGATTGGCCGGATTATCCTACGCAAATGCCTCCAATGCCACAAGTGCCACAAGCCGATGCTTTGAAAATAGCTGCATACATTAATTCATTAAGGTAGCCACTAGCCCTGCAAGTTTATAAACTTGCAGGGCTTTTTTGTGCATTACTCATTCCGCTTTTAGCTTTCCACTTAAACAACTACCTTTGCCTTCATGTATAAACTGGTCAAACCATTATTCTTTCAATTTCAGCCAGAACAAGCTCATCACTTGGTCACCAGTGGCTTAAAACGTTTTCATAAATGGGGAGGGGGAGGACTGCTCAAAGTTTCCTTTGCCTATCAGCATCCGGACCTGGAGCGTGAAGTCTTTGGCCTAAAGTTTAAAAACCCAGTAGGATTAGCAGCCGGGTTTGATAAAAATGCCCAGTATGTAAAAGAAATGGCCTCCCTTGGGTTTGGCTTTATCGAAATTGGTACAGTAACCCCTTTGCCACAGCCAGGCAATGAAAAGCCGCGGATGTTCCGCTTGGTAAAAGATGAAGCTCTGATCAATCGTATGGGCTTTAACAACCAGGGCGCAGGGGTTGCTGCCGAACGGCTGCGGCATTTAAAAAAGCGTGATGGCCTGATCATAGGAGGCAACATTGGCAAGAATAAAAGCACTCCCAATGACCAAGCCGTAAATGACTATGTGAAATGCTTTGATGCACTATTTGATGTAGTAGACTATTTTGTTGTAAACGTAAGCTCACCCAATACACCTGGTTTGCGGGAATTGCAAGAAAAAGAACCGTTAACTCATATCCTGCGCACACTTCAGGCGCGCAATAGGAAAAATGATTTATCGCGCCCAATCTTACTAAAGATTGCCCCTGACCTCAGCAATAGCCAGTTGGATGATATTGTTGATATTGTAAAAGAGACGGGTATCGCCGGGGTTATTGCCACCAATACAACCTTGTCTCGTGAAGGGCTGGAAAGTTCAAAAACACTTAAAGAACAGGCAGGGGGACTTAGTGGGAAACCATTGCGCTTACGTGCCACAGAAGTGATCAGATACTTGGCTGAAAAATCAGGAAACGCTTTTCCCATAATTGGAGTAGGCGGTATTCATAGCCCAGAAGATGCTTTGGAGAAATTAAAGGCAGGCGCATCGTTGATGCAATTATACAGTGGCTTCATTTATGAAGGCCCCCAGCTCATCCGGCGGATATGTAAGGCACTTATCCATAAAAAACAAGACCTATAGGCACAAAAAAACTGCTGGCGATAAAGAGCGTCAGCAGCATTATGAAAAATAACCCAACCTCTTGGGTTTTACCTTCGCTTATTTCTTTAGACCAGCTTCTAATTTGGCAAGGATCTCATTGTTGAGAGCCACTTGGTTTTTTGGAGATTCTTTAGAGCGGCTGCCTGATTCAATATTTCGGCCCAGCTTCAAAAATTGTACTTCCAAACGTGAAACGGTCTTATTTTTCCTGTCTTTTCTTTTTAATCTTGTAACTCCCATGATATTGTATTTTTAAACAAAAACTAACGAGGTCGGAAGCGGATTCGAACCGCTGTAAAAGGTTTTGCAGACCTCTGCCTAGCCACTCGGCCATCCGACCCTTTTCCCAAAAGGAATGCAAAAATAGTAAAATATAATTGCTTCGGTAATAAATTTTAATATTTTTAGTGGTATGCTTTTAACATGGAGCAAAAAATACCTGTACTGATCGCCACATTCAACGACTCGGCTCTACCAAATCGTGGAATGGTGATGCGTTTGGTAATAGCAACCGCTACCTCAGACGATATACCATTCCCTTCATTTCCTAGTACCAAAGCCCCTTCTGGTCCAAAATTGGTCTCATAAACCGATTCTCCATTTAGGAAAGCCCCGTATACGGGCATAGAAAGTTGGCTAAGCAAGGGTGGTAGCGCCGCATAATAAATACTTACATGTGCAATGGAACCCATACTAGCCTGCACGACTTTTGGGTTATAAACATCGGCCGTGTCTTCAGAACAGATGATGCTTTGGATGCCAAACCAATCGGCCGTACGGATTATGGTGCCCAGATTGCCGGGATCCTGTATCCCATCCAGCCACAAGGAATAACAGCCTTTAAAATATACCGGGGCTGGAGTTTTGGTTTCGGGTATTTGTATTAAAGCCAAAACACCCTGCGGCGTTTTCAAACCGCTCATCTTTGCCATCGTTAATTCAGAGACCTCTGTTCTGGGAATTCTTTCGGTTAAATCAGACAATAGACTTGCCGTTCTTGAGGTGCAATAGACGTGTATTATTTTATATGGAGAAGCTGCAAATTCCAAAACAGATTTATGCCCCTCAACCAAAAATAACCCATGTTCCTGACGGAACTTTTTGTGCTGCAGTGAACTGATCAGGCTTATTTGGGATTTTGTGACAGTACTGTTCATAGATTCATCAAAAAACTAAAAAAGACTTTTGATGCCATGAAAGATGGTGTCAAAGATGTTGTCCAGATCCAGACCTTTACTATAATTAAAATAAAAAAGTGCGGCAAGGATGAGCAGACCCCATATCAGCAGTTTTCTGAACATATAAATAATCATGATGATGCCTAGTGGAATGGCAATAAGCCAGATCCAATTAATAGCAATTGGATTGAGGCTGCCATCGTCCTTTTTCATTACAAAGTACAATTTACCATAGGATCCCGATTCGTCCTGGTGTTTTACAAATACAAAGGCAGATTTATCAATAGGGAGTGGTGACACGGCTACCCCGTCATGAAATCGCAGTTCTTGCTGGAAACCGTTCAGCACAAACCGAAAAGTTCCATTGACAGACTCAATTGGTTTGTTGGCCGTGTCGCAGGCGATGATTGCTAATTTGCCATTGCGCGTCAAATTCTCCCGAACAATAAAGTTATGGATACTAATTGAACGCTGTGTGGCAAAAGCCCCTGTCAGGTCTGTCAACAAGCCACATATAATTATTAACAGAAAGCGCCTATAAATCATAGCTGCAAATATGCGGAAAAAGCTTTTATTTCAATCATGAGAAATGCGTATATTAGCGTTTTATTATCTCTTTATGGATTTTATTGATTATTATAAAGTACTTGGTATTGATCGCAGCGCGAGTACTGACGATATAAAAAAAGCTTATCGGAAACTGGCGCGTAAGCACCATCCCGACATGAATCCGGATGATCCGGAGGCACAGCATAAATTTCAGCAGATCAACGAGGCCCACGAAGTTCTCATCGACCCGGAGAAACGGAAGAAATACGATCAGTACGGAGAAAACTGGAAACATGGGGCAGCTTATGAGCAGGCCAGCCAATCGCAGCGTGCCCAACAACCGCCTCCCGGTGGCAACCCGTTTGGTGGCGGTACTTACAATAGCGGACAGTCATTTGAAGGGGAAGATTTTTCTGATTTCTTCGAATCGATCTTTGGCCAAAGGGCCGAAGGAAGAACACAAGGCCGTACACGGCCTTATAAAGGTGCTGACTTCCATGCTGAACTGCAACTGAGTTTGCGCGAGGCCTCCCAAACCCATAAACAGACACTCACCATCAATGATAAAAAGGTGCGTATCACCATCCCTGCAGGAGTAGATGACGGGCAGGAGATCAGGCTGAAAGGTTATGGAGATGCCGGTGTCAATAACGGGCCGGCCGGCGACCTGTATATCAAGCTTCGCATCGCTGCTGATCCAATATTTAAACGCCTGCATAGTGATCTATATATCCAACAAGAAATAGACCTTTATACTGCCGTACTGGGAGGAGAGATTACCGTAAATACCCTGGACAGTAAAGTAAAACTGAAAGTTGCGGCCGGCACGCAGAGCGGTACCAAAGTGAGGCTGAAGGGTAAAGGTTTTCCGTTATACAAAAAAGAGGGAGAGTTTGGAGATCTACTGGTCACTTTTCAGGTAACGATACCTAACCACCTAACCCCAGAACAGAAAAAATTGTTTGAACAATTGGCAGCTACCATTAATTAAGGATAACCATGAAAACAGAGTGGATATTAATCAGCGAGTTTTGTGAGCGTACACAAATTGAGGCAAATTTCATTCAGGCACTTAGCGAAGAAGGCATCATTAAACTGATTATACAGGAAGAGCAATTATTTTTGAATGCAGAGGAACTGCCGCATATACAGCGCTATGCGCGCTGGTACTACGATATGGAAATCAATGTGAACGGAATTGACGCTATGCGTCATTTACTGAATAAAATAGAAATGTTGCAAGCGCAATTAACTTCTCTTCAAAATCGCCTTGAATTGTATGAGTAATAATAAACCACACGATTAATCGTGTGGTTATTACTGCATCATTTTCTTTTACTTGATAATACGACGTGCTCTCCGTTTCTTGATGACTGGTTTTTCAGTCCCAACAATTGCTTTGTCTTTAGTAGCCGGAGCTTTCTTTGGTTCAGTAGCTTTCGTAGTTGTAGTAGCTTTAACAGGTGCAGCCTTAACCTCTTTAGTGGTCGTAACTTTTGCCGGTGAAGCCTTCGCAATCGGTGTAGTTTTTGCAACTGGAGTTGCTTTCGGTGATGGAGCCTTTGCCTCTTTAACGGGTGCTGCTTTAGCTGCTGTTTTAACAGGAACTGCCTTAGATACAGCCTTGGCAACTGGCGCAAGCTTAGCTTGTGCAGCCTTAACAGATGCGGGTTTTGTAGCTGGGATTGCTTTTGCCGGTGCTGTTTTAGCAGCCGCTTTAACCGGTGCTGCTTTAGCTGCAGGCACGGACTTAACCGGGGTTGCTTTTGCGGCCGGGATGGCCTTTACTGGTTTTTTTTGAATAACCGCTGTAGTTTTTAATTTGCTGGCAGCAGTTTTATCTGCTACTCCAAAAGCGCTCAGCGCTTTATTAATTCTTTCTAATTCAGCTGTTAATTCTTTCTGATGTTCTTTCAGGTATGAAACAATTTGATCTCCTGAGATTTGCTTACCCATATTAGAATATTTATTTGATTTTCAAAGCGTCAAAAATATAAATATAAAACAAATATCCAAAATTTGTCACAAAATAATCTAAATGTATTTTGATAAAATACTATAAATAAACAACTTGAATATAAAAAAATTATTGTTAAAAAGGTAATAAATTACGATATTTTGCATTTTTAACCAGCAATCGCTGCTACAAAATCATAATAAGTATACGAGCCAGACCCTATTTACCTTTTAACCGTTCTTCATAACTGTTTGATAGATAAGGATACGTTGCTTAAATGGAATAAGCAAAATTCTGTTTTATTTCCTTAAGTACGAACGTACTGTTTAGCACCCCAATGTTGTCTATTTTTGACAATTTGTATTTAACAAAATCGTGGTAGTCATCTAAGCTATTTACATTGATCTTTAGGAGAAAATCAACTTGGCCAGCCATATGGTAACATTCCTGCACTTCCTCAAATCCCTGTATCTCTTGCTCAAATTTTTCAATAAATGCTTCGTTGTGATAACGCATAGAAACCTGGCAGATAGCCGTAATGTTACGTTCTAGCCGTTTCTTGTCTAATATAGCGACATATTGCTTTATAAACCCCAGATTTTCGAGACGTTTAATACGCTCATAGACCGGTGAAATAGTAAGGCCTAGTTCTGCAGCCAGCTCTTTTGTAGTTGCTTTTGCATTCACCTGCAATTTGCGAAGCAGGTTTTTATCAATTTCATCTAAATGTTGCATGCGGTAAATTTTACTATTTGTATATCATAATAAATTTAATAAAGGTAAAATTAACTGAAATAAATTTATTAAACAATAATTTTTCTTAATTTATTGAAATTCTATTAATTTAATTTCGGCAATCACTAAATTTGGCCAGTATTTTTATAAAATATAAATTGGATTTTCCCCGATAGTAATAACAGGGCTTAAAAGTAATATTTATTTATGAACGAAAAAATTTTAATTATCGGGGCAAATGGCCAGATAGGCACAGCTTTATTACCCCTGTTGCAACAGGTTTACGGAGATGAGGAAGTAATTGGTACCGATATTAGGAGGCCGCAAACAGAAATCAGCATTTTTGAACTCCTGGATGCCACTAAGCCAAGTGATTTGGCCCATATCATTACTAAACACAAAATCACTCAAATTTACCATTTAGCAGCTATCCTTTCAGCCACAGCTGAAAAGAATCCGCTTGTTTCCTGGGACCTGAATATGCAAACACTTTTGAATGTTTTGGAAGCCGGAAGAGTTTTTTGCCTTGATAAAATATTTGTACCGAGTTCGATTGCGGTATTCGGACAAAGTGCTTTAAAGCAACACACCCCGCAACACAGTTATCTGGACCCGTCCACTGTGTATGGTATTAGTAAAGTTGCCACTGAAAACTGGGCCAATTACTATTATCTTCGCTACGGATTGGATGTGCGCTCGCTGCGATATCCGGGTGTTATAAGTTACCAATCCATGCCAGGTGGCGGAACCACAGACTATGCTGTAGAGATTTTTCACAAGGCGGTATCTGGAGAACCTTACACGTGCTTTTTATCGGAAGATACGATGTTGCCAATGATCTATATACCGGATGCTTTACGAGCTACCCTGGAATTGATGGAGGCTGATGCTGAAAGGCTACGTATCCGAACTTCATACAATATTGCTGGCTTAAGTTTTACACCGAAGGAAGTTGCCTCCGCAATAAAAAAGGAAATGCCTGAATTTACCGTAACCTTTGCTCCTGATTTTCGCCAGCAGATTGCTGAATCGTGGCCACAAAGTATTGATGACAGCCAGGCTCTGAAAGATTGGAATTGGAAGCCCAAATATGATCTGGCTGCGATGACCCATGATATGTTGGTACAACTAGCCCATCAAGCGGTAGAAAAATAAGGCGCGTGTCTAAAAATTTCATCAACTTGTCTGGTAATGCAGACAGTGAAACGTATACTTAAGTATATAATCAAATCGGAATATAAGCTATCCTAACCATTTTAATTTATATTAACCTTTTGGCACAGGTTTTGCAAATTGTTAAATAGGTTTAGGTTGATTATTTAAAGCCTGGCGCGTCGCCCGATGCAGCCGGGCTTTATTTTTTTAACTAAATTCCGCAATAAAATTTCCTTCCCTATTTATAAGATCCCGATGCTGCCATATTTTAGATAAATTAATCCGGCCGATTACGTATTTGAAATCGAGTGCATAATGCCGTTCTAACAGTTCAATAAATCCCAGTTTTTCAATCAGGCTTTCGTCCTCGTAGCGCAAATATACGGTTATCTCCCAATCATCACTATACGAAAGGTTGGCAGCGCCCAAGTGTTTCTTATATTCATAACGGTAGTCATAGCGCAAGGCAGTAATGTCCGAAAGTACGGCAGAGCCTGTAGGATGCCCCCCTGCACCTTTCCCATAGAAAAATTGTTCATCGGCAAAGGCTGCCTTCACCAATACGCCGTTGTTCTCATTTTCGACGCCATATAAAATGTTTGAGGGTTTTATCAGTTTTGGCAGAACATATAAAATAACCTGTCGATCATTAATCTCCCGTGCGGTTGGAACCAGTTTGATCTTAAGGTTCTTTTCGCGGGCGTAATGTATATCCGGATTTGCCAGATGGGTAATCCCGATATTCAAAATTTCATCAGGATTGAGGTAAAGACCATAAGCATGCGAGGCTACGATGGTTAATTTGAATTTCGGATCAAAGCCTCCGACATCCAGGGTTGGGTCTGTTTCGGCAAATCCAAGGTCCTGTGCCTGCCTTAAGGCTTTATCATAACTCATGTCTTCATTAAAAATCTTTGACAGGATATAATTGGATGATCCGTTAAAGATGCCCGTAACAGAATGCAGCAGCTCATTGTCATAATATTCCTCCAGGTTGCGGATGATGGGGATACTGCCGCATACAGAACCCTCATAAAGCAGGCTGGTACCATATTCTTGCTGAATATTCACCAATTCCTTTAAGTGGTAAGCAATCATTTTTTTGTTAGCCGAAACAACGTTTTTTCCGCTTTTCAGGGCAGTGGAGACTACCTGAAAAGCAGCCTCGGCATCGTCAATGAGCTCAACTACCGTATTTATTTCCGGATCGTTCAAAATTGCTCCGGCGTTTGTCGTGAAAAGCTCGGACGGAAGGCTACGCTTCTTTTCTGCATGCTTAATGACAAATTTTTTAATGGAAAGGTTAAGTTCTTTTGTTTTGATGATATCATATAGGCCCTGGCCAACTACTCCGAATCCAAATAGTCCCAAGGTTAATTTTTTGCTCATATTTTTGTTAAATACGTAAGGGTATAAATTGAGGAGATGCTATGCAGCCTCACGGTTTAGTTTATCTGTTTAAAGGCCTGTTCAAAATCGGCTTTAATGTCATCAATGTGTTCAATACCCACTGAGACACGTAGCAATCCGGGCCTTACGCCGGCGGCAATTTGTTCCTCTTCACTTAATTGCTGATGGGTGGTTTCTGCAGGATGAATAATCAGCGTTTTGGCATCTCCTACGTTGGCCAGATGACTGGTGAGTTTCAAGTGATCGATGAAAGGGGAGGCTTTTTCCTTACCACCCTTAATTGCAAAGGTCAGTACGCTTCCAAAACCGTTTTTAAGGTACTTTTGAGCATTTTCAAAGCTTGGATGCCCGGGCAATCCCGGATAAATGACCTGCTCCACTTGTGGGTGGTTTTGTAGCCATTTGGCCAGCTCAAGGGCATTGTCAACATGGCGTTGTACGCGCAGGGAAAGGGTCTCTATGCCCTGGAGTAATAAAAAGGCATTAAAAGGGGAGAGGGCGGGTCCAAAGTCGCGCAATCCTTCTACGCGTGCACGAATGGCAAACTGGATGTTGCCAAAAGGCCCATTAACGCCAAATACATCGCTAAAAACCAGGCCATGATAACCTTCGGATGGTTCGCTAAAGGCTTTATATTTCCCATTGCCCCAATCATAATTACCACCGTCTACAATGACGCCGCCAATGCTGTTTCCATGACCGCCGATCCATTTGGTAGCCGATTGAACCACCACATGGGCACCGTGCTCCAAGGGGCGAAACAGGTAACCGGCTGCACCGAAGGTGTTATCGACAATAAGCGGCAGGTTGTGTTTTTTTGCCAGACCAGCAATGCGCTCAAAGTCAGGGATGTTGAAGCTGGGGTTACCGATAGTCTCCACATAAATTGCTTTGGTTTGTTCATCAATTCGTGCTTCAATATCAGCCGCCTGATCGGTTTTTGCAAATCGGGCCTCGATGCCCAGGCGTTTAAATGCCACCTTGAACTGGTTATAGGAGCCGCCATAAAGATCGGGTGCTGCCACAAAATTGTCACCACTTTCAAGGATGTTATTGAGGGCAATAAATTGCGCCGCCTGGCCAGAAGAGACAGCCAGCGCTGCAATACCACCTTCAAGTGCGGCAATACGCTTCTCAAACACATCAGTAGTTGGGTTCATGATGCGGGTATAAATGTTTCCAAATTCTTTTAAAGCGAAAAGATTGGCTCCATGTTCGGCATTTTTAAAAGTATACGATGTAGTTTGGAAAATAGGTACAGCACGGGCACCTGTGGTGGGATCAACTTCCTGGCCCGCATGAACCTGAAGCGTTTCAAATTTTAATGGAATTGCAGTTTTAGTACTCATATGTCTTAAATATTTATCTATTCCCGGAACATCCCGGGACAGGACTTGGCACCTTTTCCGCTTTAGGCGAATGGTTGCCAGTGGGTCATTGAGCCAGTCTCTCGCCACTTCTTTATAAATCAAGACCTTTTATATAGGAATTGATCAATTCAACCTTCCGTTGATAGGACAAAGGTAATGCGCTTCTTTTAATAATCCAAAAAAAGATGGATAAACCTGTATGGGCTTCAACAATACATTGTGATGACATAGTTATGTGAAGAGATTGAAACTTGTTTTTGTATTTTTGCATCCATAGAAAGTGAGCTATGGGTTCAGACGATAAATTGAAGTGGTTGATTGCAGACGAAACGCTTGGTCCGGAATTACGGTCGATTGCGGTTAAGGTAAGCAGGGGTGAGCGAATTTCGTTTGCCGAAGGGGTAACTTTGTTTGAAAAAGGTGAGTTAGGCTATCTGGGTGTACTGGCCAATTACATCCGAGAAAAGAAGCACGGGAATGTCACCTATTTTAATCGAAATTTTCACATTGAACCCACAAATCTGTGCGTATATGATTGTAAATTTTGTTCTTATTCACGTTTAATTAAAGAGCGTGACCAGGGCTGGGAAGCTACCATGGATGACATGCTGAATACGGTCAGTAAATATGATCAGGAGCCGGTAACCGAAGTGCATATTGTAGGCGGCGTACTGCCGCAATATAATATGGCCTTTTATATGGAGTTATTTAGTAAGATCAAACAGCATCGTCCAAATCTGCATATAAAAGCACTAACACCTGTTGAATACCATTATATCTTTAAAAAGGCGAAGGTAGATTATGCGATGGGCATGCAGATGATGAAAGAAGCCGGCCTGGAGTCTATGCCGGGTGGCGGGGCCGAGATTTTTCATCCGGAGATACGCGAACAGATCGCCAAGGATAAATGCAATGCGGAGCAATGGCTGCAAATTCACGAAGAATGGCATAAACTGGGTATGCATTCAAACGCGACGATGCTATATGGCCATATAGAAAAATTTTGGCACCGGGTTGACCATATGGAACGTTTACGGCAGCTGCAGGATAAGACTGGGGGTTTCCAGACATTTATTCCATTAAAATTCAGGAATCAGGATAACCAGATGTCTCATGTTCCTGAATCTTCCGTGGTGGAGGATCTGCGAAATTATGCCATTAGCCGAATTTATCTGGATAATTTTCCACACATCAAGGCCTATTGGGCCATGATTAGCCGTGATACGGCCCAGCTGTCGCTTGGGTTTGGGGTGGACGATATTGATGGGACGCTGGATGATACCACGAAGATCTATTCAATGGCCGGTGCGGAGGAAAAGAACCCAGGCATGACTACGCAACAGTTGGTTGAATTGATCAAAGCGGTAGGGAGGCATCCAGTAGAAAGAGATACTTTATATCATGTGATTACAGATTTTAAGGAAGTGGAGTTTACAGACGAAAAAAAACAGATCTATTATCAGCTACCTGTTCTCAATCAATAACTCAGCAAAATAAAACCATTGAATAAAACGCTTTACATCATCAGGCATGGTGAAACAGACCTCAACAAACGAGGTATAGTACAAGGACGGGGGGTAAATTCACCTCTGAATGAAACTGGGTTAAAACAAGCTGCCGCTTTTTACAGGTACTATAAAGATGTCCCTTTTGACAGGGTATATACCTCAACGCTGCTAAGAACTCACCAAACGGTGGCAAGTTTTATTGAGGCGGGTGTACCATGGACGCAGTTACAGGGCCTAGACGAAATAGGGTGGGGCAACTACGAAGGTTTGGAACAATCGGCTGGCCTTCTGGAAGGTTTCAGCGCCGTTACTTCGGCCTGGGCACAAGGTCAATTAAATGTGAGTGTGGAGGGAGGTGAAACGCCTTTGCAAGTAGTTGAGCGTCAAAACCAAGCGATCAATACTATTTTGTCCAAAGAAGATGATAAAGTGGTTTTAGTTTGTATGCATGGCAGGGCCATGCGTATTTTATTATGCTGGCTTTCAGGTAAACCTCTACGTGAAATGGATGATTTTCCACATGCCAATACTTCACTGTATAAGGTACATTACTCCAAAGGTGCTTTTAACATTATCGATTTTTATAACTTAGACCATTTGAAAGACAGCGACCTGACGGTTAAATAAGTAACATGCAAATTAACATTTCAGCGGTTTCATACACCAATACGAAACCATTTATTTATGGGTTACACCATGCTGGCATCCCCCTTGATATTAACCTTAGCTTGGACGTGCCTAGCGAATGTGCCCAAAAACTAATTGACAGGCGTGCAGACGTAGGCATTGTGCCGGTTGCTGCCATTCCTTTTATACCGGATGCCCGTATCATTACCGATTTTTGCATCGGAGCAGAAGGTCCGGTGAATTCAGTATTTATATTTAGTCAAAAACCTATTCATACCATCAATAGTTTACGGTTGGATAAACAATCACGAACTTCTAATAACCTGGCCAAGGTATTGCTTCACAATTTTTGGAACAGAGAGGTGGCGTTGGTGCTTGATGGCCAGGCAGATGCTTTTGTGGAAATTGGTGACCGAACCTTTGGCAAAACTGGGCTATACCCATATGTCTATGATCTGGCCTCCTGTTGGATAGATTTTACCGGCCTGCCCTTTGCGTTTGCAACCTGGACGGCTAACCGCGATCTTCCGCCTGACTTTATGGGGGCCTTTAATAAGGCCTTGGCATATGGCATTGCCCACCGCGCTGAATTATTGCGCACGTTGCCAACCATTGCGGGTTTCGACCTGGAAAAATACCTGATGGTAAACCTTGATTATCACCTTACGGATAAGAAAAGGCAAGCAATTGAATTATTTTTGCATTTCATCACCGAGTTGGAATCTGCCAGTAAGCTGTAAGCATTTTCCGGTTTTTTGTTTTGGAAAATTGTTGCTACCTTGTGACCCATGGATATCCAATTTAACCAAAACGAGGACCTGAATAAAGAGCAACTCAATTTTCTAAAAAACCGCCTTCAGCAGGTATATGCAGGCGGAGGCCAAAAAGCTGCTATCAAACAAAAGGAGAAAGGGAAAATGCTGGCGCGTGAGCGGATTGATTACCTGCTGGATAAAGGCAGGCCATGGCTTGAGATTGGGGCATTAGCTGCCGAAGGCATGTATCTGGACCAGGGGGGATGCCCTTCTGCGGGAGTAGTGACCGGAATTGGTTATGTTTCTGGCAGGCAATGCATGGTGGTGGCGAACGATGCGACGGTGAAGGCTGGCGCGTGGTTTCCGATGACCGTTAAAAAGAATTTAAGGGCTCAGGAGATCGCGATTAAAAACCGACTTCCAGTTATTTACCTGGTCGATTCAGCAGGGGTTTATTTGCCAATGCAGGATGAAATTTTCCCAGACAAAGAACATTTTTGCCGTATTTTCAGAAATAATGCCCGCATGAGCAGTGAGGGTATTGTTCAAATTGCTGCTATTATGGGTGCTTGTGTGGCCGGGGGAGCGTATTTGCCCATTATGAGTGATGAGGCTATGATTGTGGAAGGCACCGGCTCGGTATTCCTTGCTGGTTCTTATTTGGTGAAATCAGCCATCGGTGAGGATGTAGACAACGAAATATTGGGAGGTGCTACAACGCATTCAGAAATATCCGGCGTAACTGATTATAAGTTTCCGGACGATAAAAGCTGCCTGGATGCTATCCGTAAGATCATGGCCATGCTGGGAAAACCACAGGATGCTGGTTTTGATCGGATTAAACCATCTGTACCGACACTAGAAGAAAAAGAAATATATGGCTTGTTGCCCTTTTCACGCGAAAAACCTTATGAGATGAGGGAAATTATAAACCGCCTGTTGGATGGCTCCAGCTTGGAAGAATATAAGGCGGGTTATGGACAGAGCATAATTTGTGGTTTGGGCCGGGTGGATGGCTGGGCAGTAGGGATAGTAGCCAATCAAAGAAAGGTTGTTAAAAGCAAAAAGGGGGAGATGCAGTTGGGTGGCGTAATCTATTCTGATTCAGCAGATAAGGCTACACGCTTTATTATGAACTGTAACCAAAAAAATCCCACTGGTTTTTTTACAAGACGTTACGGGCTTTATGGTAGGCAGCCGATCGGAGCATGGTGGTATTATAAAAGATGGGGCGAAGATGGTGAATGCCGTGGCCAATTCAGTAGTGCCTAAATTCACGATCGTAATTGGCAATTCATACGGTGCCGGCAATTATGCCATGTGTGGTAAGGCCTATGACCCGCGGCTCATTTTTGCCTGGCCAACTGCCAGGATGGCAGTAATGGGAGGGGCACAGGCAGCAAATACGCTGATGCAAATACAGACTGCCGCATTAAAATCAAAGAGAGAATTGCCCAACAAGGAGAAAGAAAACGAATTGCTAAAATTGATTACAGAACGCTACAACGAACAAACAACGCCCTATTATGCTGCTGCACGCCTTTGGGTGGACGGAATTATCGATCCACTGGATACCCGGAAGGTGATTTCAATGGGCATTGAGGCAGCTAATCAGGCGTCTATTCAAAAGGCATTCAATCTGGGTATAATCCAAACGTAAAGAATTTTGGAACAGTTCTTGGCTAAGGGTTAAATATCGTATTTTTGTATCATTAAATCAAATATAATATGTCGCAATTAGCAGAGCATGTAAAGTGTCTGATCATCGGCTCTGGTCCGGCTGGATATACGGCTGCAATTTACGCTGCCAGGGCAGATATGCATCCTATTTTATATACGGGCATTGTGCCGGGTGGCCAATTGACCCAAACAACTGAGGTGGATAATTTTCCAGGATATCCAGAGGGTATTACCGGCCCGGTAATGATGCAGGACCTGCAAAAGCAGGCGGAAAAATTTGGTACGGAGGTACGGTTTGGTTATGTAACCTCGGTCGATTTCTCAGGACCGGTGCATGAAGTGACCATTGATGAAACGACGGTTATCAAGGCTGATACGGTGATTATTGCCACGGGTGCAACGGCTAAATGGCTGGGGTTAGAAAGTGAACAAAAATACAATGGTTTTGGAGTTTCTGCCTGTGCGGTGTGTGATGGTTTCTTTTACAGGGGTGAGGATGTGGCGATTGTGGGGGCTGGTGATACGGCTGCTGAAGAAGCCACTTATTTAGCTAAACTTTGCCGCAAGGTGCACATGCTGGTACGCAGGGATGAGTTCAGGGCTTCAAAAGCTATGGTACACCGCGTATTAAATACGCCAAACATTGAAATTCATTACAACACAGAAGCTAAAGAAGTACTGGGCGATGGCCAAGTGGTGAATGCGTTGAGAGTGTTGAATAACGTGACGGGTGAGGAAAGTGACATCCCTGTAATGGGATTCTTTGTGGCTATTGGTCACAAGCCGAATACTGAGTTGTTTACAGATTGGTTGGATATGGATATCAATGGGTATTTGGTTACCAAACCAGGAAGTACGCAAACCAACAGGGAAGGTATATTTGCTGCCGGGGATGTGCAAGACCATATCTTTAGGCAAGCGATTACGGCCGCTGGCTCTGGATGTATGGCTGCCTTGGAAGCTGAACGATATTTGGCTGCCAAAGAACACATGGTATTGAATTAGGTGTATTTGGTTATTATTTAAGTAATCTAAAGGAATCCGCAGGTATATTACTTGCGGATTTTTTTTCACTAAACGACAAGGGATATGTATAAATGGATCAGGATCTTGATGATATTGCTGATATTGATACTAGCTGGTTGGTTGTTGTATAAATGGGAAAGGCCTTTTCAGCCAAAGGTGCAACTGACCGACGATGTTATTGTGGAGCGTATAGAAAATATTGGTAAGCTGGAACTGGTCAAATATTCGATGAAAGACGTCATTGAACGGAAGGAGCTTCGGATGTTTTTGCCGGATCAACGCGTCTTATTTGTGGCTGCAGGGGAAGTGACTGGTTGTATAGATTTACAAAAGATTACCCCACAAGATATTGTGCGGCACCCAAATGACTCCCTTACCGTAGTTCTTCCTGAACCAGAGATTTGTTACGTAAAAATAGATCATCAGCGTTCTAAGGTTTATGACGTTAGTGGGGCATGGTTGCCTGGAGATACTCAAAATTTGGTGGAAGGTATATATAAGGTGGCTGAGCAACGCCTTTGGCAGAACGCCAAAGAGATGGATGTATTGGGAAAAACGAAAGAAAATGCCCTTATCATTTTTAAACCTATGCTTGAGAATATGCTGGGTATGAAGGTTTCCATCGTTTTTAAGAATAATTTTTCGATGGATAAGTCGCAATTATAATATCTTCGCGTTTTATAATTATTAAAATATGCACATTACATTTGATGATATCGCCCAACAAGTACACTATAAGACTTCCCGAAGTGGGGGAAGTGGGGGTCAAAATGTAAACAAGGTAGCCACTAAGGTGGAGTTGTTGTTTAATCTGGAGACTGCCGTTGTCTTCTCTACGGAAGAAAAACACCGAATACGCACAAAATTACAGTCCCGCCTGCAGTCTGAGGGCTTCATTCAGGTGATTAGTCAGGCGGCCAGAACGCAGCTCGGAAACAAAGAGATCGCCCAGCAAAAGCTAATTGAACTGTTAAGTTTGGCGCTAAAGGTTCAAAAGCAACGAAAACCTAGTAAGCCTTCAAAGTCGATTATTGAGTGTAGGCTGGAGAATAAACGCCGGCAGGCACTCCGAAAGATTAGTCGAAAAAACTCCTGGTTGGACTGATTCAATAATCACCCTTTAATATTGGTACATGAAAGATACGGAGCCGTACTGGTGCCTGTAATACATTGTTTTTATTTCACGTGATTGAAAAATGTAGTGAAGATTAAAAGTAATGTGGTTTCGGGCGTATATGAGGCCTACTTGATGGGCAAGTTGCCAGGTCTCGGGTCTTCCTGAAACCGGACCTTTGTTATTCAGGAAAAACCCTCCCTGAATGGTGGCATCGTACACGACATAATGGAGTTGAGGTGTATAGTACAAGAAAAATTCCCGCTTGGCGCCATGAATACCAGAAGTGATCCGACTGTTGGTATAGGCTGATTGATGCCATGGGTTAATATTACCCAAACGGATAATTGGTGATGCCAATAAGCCGGTATGGTTAAACCCTAATGAACCATCATATTGAAGTGCTACGTCAAATGATTGGGATGAATTTCTGAACAGGGTATGCAAAAAGCTTGCCTGTACATCCACACCCACCGCGCTTCGCAGCTGAAATTCCCAGCCGGCTGTGGGATAAAGTCCAAATATGTCGTGAAAAGATTGCTGTATGGGTTTTCCAAGTGCAGCGGGGCCAATCATTCCAAATTCTGCACCTAAACGAAACATGGTGCCGTTGCTATAAAATTTGTTTACACTGGCATTGGCAAATAAATAACCTGTAATGGGGCGGTCAACGTCACCAAGCCATTTTATCTGGGCAGAATTGCTGTTGTAAATGTTTTGGCCAAAGGAAATTTCATAGCTGCCATTGAGCAGTTGTGAAGATAACTTGGTGCTATCAAAGGCCTGGCGCCAATAAAATTGAACGCCATTTGTATAATATTGGTCTTGGCTGATCAATAAGTAAACATCGTTATCATTTTTTATACCAATTTCGTGCCGATACGCGCGTTGGGCAAAAGCCAGGCTGGTTCCCGATAATAATAAATAAATGGTAAGTAATCGAATATACACGGGACGTATTTTTTCCATTTCCACCATTTACGTTACGCATTTGCAGCTAAGCGTTTCCAATATGGCTTTGGCTTTAATAAAGCATTCGTTGTATTCTTCCTCACCCTTTGCTTGGGCCGTGATAGCGCCGCCAGTGTGGAAAGAAAGGTAGCCTGAAGTTGCGTTATATAATATCGTACGGATAACCACGTTAAAATCAAAATCGCCCTCGGGTCCAAAATAACCTATCGCACCTGAGTAGATGCCGCGACGGCTGTTTTCGTATCGGTCAATAAGCTGCATGGCGCTAATTTTAGGGGCGCCGGTCATAGATCCTGCAGGAAAGGTGTTGCGGATGGCTTCTGCAGGTTTAACCCCGGCCCTCAACTCACACAATACTGTTGAAACCAATTGATGGACTTGCCGATAGCTACGCACTTCCAGTAGGTCGCTGGTATTGACCGTGCCAGGCGCAGCACTTCGGGTGAGGTCATTACGTACCAAGTCAACGATCATCATGTTCTCGGCAATCTCCTTACCATTGGTTCGGAGTTTTTTGCTTAGTAGCGAATCTTCCTGAGGATCCGGGCTTCGTGGAGCCGTTCCTTTAATAGGCTGAGCTATGAGCTGTTGGCCTTGTTTTATCAAAAAACGCTCTGGAGAGGCCGAAAGAATATAACGATCCCGGTATTTGAAATAACAGGAAAATGGAGTAGGGGATATGGTGTTCAGCTTAGTATAGACGCTTAAAGGATCTATCTGTACCTGCTCTCCATAGAATTCCTGGCAAAGGTTTACTTCATAGATGTCGCCACGATGGATGTGTTCCTGAAGACTGTTAAAAGCTTTCATATATTCGTTCCGATCCATCCGCTGCTTGATTTCACCTGCGAATGTGATGTCTCCGTCTGCAGAGGAGCAGCCTTCAATAGTTGCTATCAAGGTGTGGGGATCTGCTTCCGTCCGAATACAGACTTCTTTGTCATCAAATAGCAAAAGATGTTCTGGTAAGAAAAAATAAGCTTCCGGGAAATGTAAGCGGTCTGGGTGCCGGGTTTCCAGATCTTCGGTTTCATTCTTGAGATCATAACTTAAAAACCCCGGGACCCAGTGCCCGGGGTGTTGATCTAAAAAATCCTGAAGACGGGAAAAAGTTTGGTTACCTGTACAGTTGAATGCGACTTTCTCTCCGACAGCGATAAGCTTATTCACCTGTCCAAAAGGGTCATGGTAGCCATTGGAGTCCAGATAGCAAAGGCTATCATAAGAAGAAGCCCATTTAAGGGACTTTTTTATGAATAGTCCAATGTCAGAGGGCTGATGCCTAAAGATACCCATAAACGGTGTACTTAGGGCAAGATCAATGTTTGCGTTCTGTCTGGGCCAACAGATAGGTATTTAATTGGTACACCCAAGGCTTTTTCCAAATATTGAATGTAGTCGGTTATCGCCGAGGGAAGGTCTTCAACTTGCGTAATGCCGGTAAGGTCATTGTTCCATCCGGGTATTTTTTCAAAGACTGGCTCTGGCTTTATACTGCAAATATCGTAAGGCATGAAATCTATTTTCTCGCCATTGTAAATGTAATGAGTGCAGGCATAAATATCTTCAAAGCCACTGAGCACATCAGCTTTAGTCATGACCAATTGGGTCACGCCATTGAGCATAATAGCATAACGTAACGCAGGCAAGTCTATCCATCCAGTGCGCCTGGATCTTCCGGTAATGGCGCCAAACTCGTGTCCGAGCTGACGTATCTTCTCACCTGTCTCGTTTTCCAGCTCTGTAGGAAATGGGCCACCACCTACGCGGGTACAGTAAGCCTTAAAAATTCCGATTACTTCCCCAATTTTGTTTGGCGCAACTCCCATTCCGGTACAGGCACCGGCGGTGGTCGTATTGGATGAGGTGACAAATGGGTATGACCCAAAGTCAATATCTAACAGGGTACCTTGGGCTCCTTCTGCAAGCACGCGCTTGCCTTCGGCCAGATAACGGTTTACCAGTTGCTCACTGTCAACTTTAGGAATCGTTTTAAGATATTCGATGGCATCAAAAAACTCTGCCTCGCGTTCGCTGAAATCTGGGATGTCGCCATAATGGGATAAAATAGATTTATGCTTTTCAACTAGTTTGTTGTAACGCTCGCGAAAATCGGGAAGTTCGGTATCGCCTACCCGGATGCCGTTACGACCGGTTTTATCCATATACGTAGGACCTATTCCTTTTAGGGTAGAGCCAATTTTTGCTTCGCCCATCTTGCTCTCGGATGCGGCATCTAACAGGCGATGGGTAGGAAGGATGAGGTGGGCTTTACGGGCAATAACCAGTTTGTTGTGGGCTACCGGATCGATGCCGCTGGTTTTTAACTTGTCCAGTTCCTGCCGCAACGTGATGGGGTCAATAACTACACCACCCCCAATCAGGTTTAGGGTGCCGGGATTAAAGATGCCGGAAGGGACGGTGTTTAAAATGTATTTTTTTCCATCGAACTCCAGAGTATGCCCTGCGTTTGGGCCGCCCTGAAAACGGGCGATCAAATCATATTGCGGGCAAAGAACATCAACGATTTTACCCTTACCTTCGTCGCCCCACTGCAGGCCCAAAAGCACATCAACTTTCATATAATTTTAACTATTTATGTAATATAGTATAATAATGGTTGTTCAAAATCCATAATGTAGCCATTCAGGCTAGGGGAAGTCTACGCATCAAATTGAACATATAGGTCACTAGGCGTGTAGGAGTATGGCCTCTTCTTCGTGGACAGGTTGGGCGGCGTCTCTTTTGGCTGCACAATCACTGCATATGCCGTATAAATTTAAGGAATGGTGTTTAATCTCAAATTTTAGCAGGTCGCCCATCATACTTTGTATTTGATGGATACGTGGATCACAAAATTCAACAACCTTACCGCATTCAATACAAATAATATGATCATGTTGCTTGTAACCGTATGATTTTTCAAATTGGGCCATGTTTTTGCCAAACTGATGTTTAGTGACCAGATCACAGGAAACTAACAACTCCAGTGTATTATATACGGTAGCCCGGCTTACCCGATATTTCTTGTTCTTCATGTGGATATATAAGGACTCCACATCAAAGTGATCATTGCGCGAATAGATTTCTTCAAGGATGGCAAAGCGTTCCGGAGTTTTCCGGAGGCTTTTATTTTCAAGGTAAGCCTCGAAAATCTTTCTTGCCATACTGGCTGTTTCTGTTGCTGACATATAGCTCCTAATTAAGTTGCAAATTTAACATTATTTTTTTATAAAATGAACAAGCATTTGCTATATTTCTGGCGGATGTCTAGTCTACCCCCGGTAAATCATCCGAATCAAATCGGGTAATACCCGTAATCCCTTTTATTTGCTTGAGCCGCCTGATAAGGCTTTCAAGGTGTTCGGTGTCGTTAACATAAACCATAATGGAACCTTCAAAAATGCCCTCGTTGCTACTAATGGTAATAGAGCGGATGTTGATCTTGAAATCCTGTGATATGACCGTTGTCAATTTATTGACCAAGCCAACGTCATCTATGCCAACGATCCGCAATCCTGTCAGGAAGGCCAGCTCCTTTTGTGAGGTCCATTTGGCTTTTACGATACGGTAGCCATAATTCGCCATAAGCTTAGAGGCATTGGGGCAATTGGTGCGGTGTATTTTAATGCCTTCATTGACGGTAATGAATCCAAACACGTCATCGCCAGGAATAGGGTTGCAACAAGGTGACAGGGTATAATCAATCTTTTGAAGGTCATCGCCGATAAGTAAAGTTTCGCTATCTTTACGGTTAAGCCTTTTAATGAGGTTGTCTGTATGTGATTCAAGTCGCTGAGGTGTCCGGATCTCGGTCATTTTTTCAGAGATCGCAAATTCTTTCAGGTCTTTGAGGTCTATTTCGCCCTTGGCAACATTATAGAAAAGATCCTGGGTTGACGCTAGCTTAAAAAATACGGTCAGCTTATTTAAATTATCGCTGTTGTAGGTGATCTTGATAGATTTTAACTTGCGCTCCAAAATTTCTTTACCATCTTCGGCCACGCGCCGCTTTTCTTCTTTTAGTGACGATTTGATCTTTGACTTGGCCTTGGCAGTCACCACAAAATTCAGCCAGTCTTCTTTGGGAATTTGTTTGCTGGAGGTAATGATCTCTACCTGGTCACCGTTTTGAAGAACATGGGAGAGGGGTACAAGCTTGTGGTTAACCTTTGCCCCGATACAGCTGGCACCAAGGTCAGAGTGTATTTCAAAAGCAAAATCAAGTGCAGTAGCCCCCAGCGGCAATTGAATTAATGAGCCTTTTGGTGTAAAGATGAATATCTCATCAGAGAATAGGTTCATCTTAAAATCATCGACAAAATCAAGCGCATTGGATTCAGGGTTGCTCAGAATTTCACGGACTTTTTGGATCCATTGGTCCAGCCCGCTGTCTGAATTGGATTCTTTATATTTCCAATGGGCAGCAAAGCCTTTTTCGGCGATCTCATTCATTCTGCGTGTCCGGATCTGTACTTCTACCCATTGCCCTTTAGGCCCCATAACCGTTGTATGCAGCGATTCATAGCCATTGGCTTTTGGAGAAGAGATCCAGTCACGCAGCCGGTCTGGATTGGGCCGGTATAAATCTGTAACGATGGAGTAGGCTTTCCAGCATTCTGCTTTTTCCATATCAGGAAGTGAATTAATAATGACACGGATAGCAAAAAGGTCATATACCTCTTCAAATGGAATAGATTTCTTGCGCATCTTGTTCCAAATAGAATAAATGGATTTTGGACGGCCAAAGACATCGGCAATTATACCCTGCTCATGGAGGATTTCCCGGATAGGTTCGACAAAATCCCGGATGTAGCGTTCACGTTCGGCTTTTTTCTCGTTCAGCTTACGGGCAATAAACTTGTAGGTGTCCGGATCGGTATATTTCATGGACAAATCTTCCAATTCAGACTTGATGGCATACAAACCGAGCCGATGAGCAAGAGGGCCATACAGGTAGCTGGTTTCAGAAGCTATTTTCAGCTGTTTGTCGCGCGGCATGAATTCCATGGTGCGCATATTGTGCAGCCGGTCGGCAAGTTTAATAATAATAACCCGTACGTCATCGGCAAGGGTAAGCAGCATTTTCCGAAAATTCTCGGCCTGAATGGAACTATTAGGATCAAATATGCCTGAAATTTTGGTTAACCCATCAATGATGCGGGCTACTTTTTTGCCAAATTCGCGTTCAATGTCTTCCAGCGTAACCGCGGTATCTTCCACAACGTCGTGTAACAATGCGCATACAATAGAAGTGGTACCCAACCCAATCTCCTCTGCTGCAATCTGCGCAACTGCGATGGGATGATAAATATACGGTTCTCCGGATTTGCGGCGCATTTCGCTATGGCTTTCTAATGCCATATCAAAGGCCTTGCGAATCATTTGTTTATCCCCTTTTTGTAAAGTTGGCTTGCATGCACGCAACAAGGCTCTATACCGTTTTAATATTTCTTTTTTTTCTGCTTCCAGATCTATTTCCAAGCCAGTCATGTGTCTTAAAATTAAAATTGCTTACGTTGAAAACTGCGATAATATAAAAATAAGTATTTTAATTGAAAAATTCAATGTTAACCTATTATTTTTGTATAAATTTTAATGAGCAGTTAAAAGGGTGAACAGGTGTTTGAAAATATATAAAAGGTACTTGCCTGCGGTCGTTTTCGCATATTTTTTCATTTGTGCTGTTACTGCCCGCGCGCAGGATGTCGCTTTAAAAGATTCGGTAGGGAAAACAACTGGACCATTTTTATTGCCTACTACGTTAATAAATGGTGAACGCCTACCCTGGATCCTGCTTCCGGAAGTAGAAGTGCGGGCTATTCGAAGGTTTAAAACGCCTGAAGACCGGTCAAAATATTTTCGCTTGCGCTACAATGTGCTTAAAGTAATGCCTTATGCAAAATTTGCCCAGCAGCGGTATGAACAACTGCACCGCGACTTGGCGGTGACCTCCGAAAAAAAAGAACAAAAAAGATTGGTGAAACGATGTGAAGGGGAGATAAAGGATATGTTTAACCGGGAGATCAAAAATATGAGTATTAATCAAGGTGAAATTTTGATTAAATTGTTAGACCGCCAAACAGGTAGTTCCGGTTATGAACTGGTGCGAGAATTGAAAGGTGGTTTCACTGCTTTCGTTTACCAAGGGGTGGCCAGGGTTTTTGGTCATAACCTTAAAACCAAATATGATCCTGAACAGGATGTAGAGATAGAGAACATAGTACGCAGTGTAAGTGATCAATATGGTTATCACTACTTCTAAGTAGTAAATATTACGTAACTTCGCTTTTTCTATGGTAAATAAACTGGATCTTTTAGTGATAACTGTGCATCCCGACGATGCTGAACTTTGTTGTGGCGGCACCATTGCCAAACATATTGCCTTGGGAAAGAAGGTGGGAATTGTAGATCTGACCAGGGGGGAGTTGGGTACCCGTGGTTCTGCGGAAATACGGGATGAGGAGGCTGAAGAAGCTGCGCGGCTACTAGGAATAAGCCTGCGGTTGAATTTAGGTATGAGGGATGGCTTTTTTAGAAATGACGAAGCTCACCAATTGGAAGTGATACGGATTATAAGGCAGTTTCGTCCGGAAATCGTGATTAGCAATGCAACTGTTGACCGCCACCCTGATCACATCAGGGCAGGTGACCTGTTGAACGACGCCGTATTTCTTTCAGGCTTGCGAAAGATTGAAACGCACTTCGAAAGCGTCATTCAAGAGCCTCATCGCCCGCGTTTGTTGCTCCAGTCCATACAGGATACCTACGTTAAACCTGATATTGTATTAGATGTAACCGATTATTGGGATACTAAAATTGCCGCAATTAGAGCGTATAAATCACAATTTTTTCATGAAGAATATGAGGCGGATGAGCCTCAAACTTATATTTCAACTCCCCAATTTTTGGAAATTGTTAAAAGCAGGGGGCTTGAATATGGTAAATATATCGGTGTGCAATATGCGGAAGGTTTTACCTGCAGGCGTATATTTGGGGTAGAAAACCTTTTCAATCTTAAATAAAAAGGGCACATGCTTCAGGCAAAGGGTATCGAAAAATCATATGGACAGCTTCATATCCTGAAAGGGGTGGATATGCAGGTTCATAGAAAGGAGATCGTTAGTATTGTAGGGGCATCGGGTGCCGGAAAAAGCACCTTTTTGCATATCATTGGCTCACTTGACCAAGCAGACAAAGGCTCGGTAATGATCAAAGGAGTAGATTTGATGAGTTTAAATGAGAAGAAACTAAGTGCTTTCAGGAACCAATACATAGGGTTTATTTTTCAATTTCACCATTTATTACCTGAATTTACCGCGCTTGAAAATGTATGCATTCCTGCTTTTATACATAAGACGGGTAAAAAGGAAAGCGAAAGACGAGCTGCTGAGTTATTGGAATTATTAGGGCTTAGACACCGGATGTTGCATAAGCCTGCGGAGCTTTCAGGAGGTGAGCAGCAACGGGTAGCCGTAGCGCGATCCTTAATTAATAATCCAGCCATTATTTTGGCGGATGAGCCTTCAGGCAACCTTGATTCTGAAAATGCGTATGCACTTCACCGCATGTTTACCAGTCTGCGTGACCAATTGGACCAAACTTTTCTTATTGTAACGCATAATGAAGACTTGGCTAGCATATCTGATCGCGTAGTGCACATGAAAGATGGCAATATTGTGGATGATGAATGATGAATTGTTGACTCATATTCTCATTTCACAGGGTACCCATCCTTTTGCGCAACGGCTGGCAAAATTACTGGTTAGCTTTGAATGCTGTTATGGCATAACAGACCCACATTCACCCTTATTACAGACAACAAAATATTTACTAATTCCGGATGCTGGCAGCCCTCATTTTGTACACGGGCTGTTAAAGAGTTGTTTGGACCGGCAAATTCAATTGCTCATTCCTTTGGGGCAAAGAGAACTAATTCCTCTTGCACAGGCTGCACCACTGTTTTCAGAGTACGGGATTGATATTTTATTACCATCCCAGCAGGACTTAAGCTTTTATCCCGTATTGGTGGATCCTGCACGTAGCTGTTATCCGATGGTGCTGCATAATGGCAGGGATATTTCTGGTTCGTCTCAAAAAGACAGCTACGAACTTTTATCTGGCATATATATAGCATCGGATGATGGGGGAGAGTTGACGTTATGTTGTGTGACAGATTTGTAAGCTGCTAACTATTTGTTGTTATCAGATATTTTATTTAATTTGCTCATTCTCTTACGAGCAAGAAATTTTAATACTGTATGCGAAAGCGTTTATTATGAAAGCGGTAAAACGACCAACCATCAAAGAAATAGCCAGAAAACTTAGGATCTCCCCCTCCACTGTTTCACGCGCCTTGCATGACCATCCCAGCATTGGACTGGTGACGACCATGCGGGTTAAAAAATTGGCCGAGGAATTAAATTATGAACCGAACCAAACGGCTATTTTTTTTAAACAACGCAAAACTTTCACCATTGCAGTGGTTTTGCCCAGCTTATCCGAACCTTTTTTCTCCGTTGCAATTAGCGAAATTGAAAATATTGCCAATGCCAGGGATTATACGGTTATTATGGGGCAAACACTTGATGACGAGCAGCGAGAACGCCGCATTATTGAAACACTCAAGGCTCACCGCGTAGATGGTATCATCGTTTCCATGGGAAAAAACACATCGGATTATGGTTTTATTGATATATTAAAAAATGCCGGCATACCCGTGGTCTTTTTTGACTGTGTACCAGACTTGCCCAATGAGAACCGTATTGTAAGTAATTTGCGTACAGGAATGCTGGAGGCAATCGCTACATTTCATGCCAAGGGTCATCAAAAGATCGGCCTGATCAATGGCCCTTCACAGTTGCCGGCTAGCAAGGAACGTGAAATGGCTTTTAGGCATGGATTTGCCATTCACAAATTGCTGTATGAAGAACAATATGTGGTACATTCAGATCTTTCTCGCTCAGGCAATATACAGGCGATCGAAAAGTTGCTTTCTCTTCCTGAACGGCCTTCAGCTTTGATATGCTTTAATGATTATGTGACCTTGGACGTAATGAAAGCGGTACGTGAGAAAGGATTGGTTATTAACCAGGACATTTATTTTATCAGTTTTGCTAATTATCCATTATGGCAGCATATGGATAATCCGCCGATGGCTTCCATTGAACAGTTCCCGGATAAGCAGGGAGCTAAAGCGGCTGAAGTTTTATTTGATTTGATAGATAACAAGGCAGAGGATATGAAACCGCAGTACATTGTTTTTGAGTCAAGTTTGATAAGTCATAATTTTTAAAAATAGCGCAACCGTTTGCCTTACTCCCAGCTATAGGTTATTATTTCATGTTTTCGGATATTGCGGACATTCGTAATATATTATTAAAACATGTTTCAAAATTCCAGCCAACATGACTTGTTGCAAATAATTCAGCATTTTTCTTTTCAGGGTACGCCAGTGTCAGCTAAGGCATTTGGGTCTGGCCATATTAATGACACGTTTTTAATAGAAACACGCGAAAAGGAGTACAAAGATTACTTGCTTCAGCGAATTAATTTGGAAGTTTTTCATGATCCGGATAAGCTTATGTCTAATATAAGGTTGGTGACCACTCACCTGTTGACTAAGGTTATAGCTGATAAGAAGCATCCAGACAGAAAGGTGCTTACCCTGGTTCCCGCCATTGACGGTACTTGGTTTTACCGAAGTGACTCTGGCCAGGCATGGCGGATGTACGATTTTATTGATGGCTCAAAAAGCTACGATGTGGTGAAAACTACCCAGCAGGCTAGTGAGGGCGGAAGGGCGTTTGGCGAGTTCCAGAAACAACTTGCAGACCTGGACGCTGCACTTATTTATGAAGTAATTCCGTATTTCCATCACATCGGGCATCGGCTTGACAGTTTAAAAAAGGCTGTGGGCCGCGATGTTTTTGGTAGAAAAGCGGGTGTGGAGGCCGAATTGGATTTTATAGCCAAACGGGAAAATGACATGTTCACCATATTGGATATGGCAGCATCAGGCCAATTGCCATTACGCATAATCCACAATGATACTAAATTTAATAATGTACTGCTTGATCAACATGATCGTGTGAAATGTGTAATTGATCTCGATACGGTTATGCCAGGTTATGTGGCTTATGATTTTGGTGACGCCATCCGCACGATCATTAACCGTGCGGCTGAAGATGAGCCAAATCTTGACAAGATCACCTTAAATATGCCACTTTTTGAAGCCTACACGCAAGGATATATGGAAAAAGCCGGAGATTTTTTAGTCAGGGCCGAAATAGAATCATTGTTACATGGAGTATTTTTGTTGCCTTATATGCAGGCGGTCCGATTCCTGACGGATTACCTGGAAGGTGACATTTATTTTAAGACAGAGCATGGTGCGCATAATCTCCAACGGACAAGGGCTCAGTTACGCTTATTGTTTGAATTGGAGGCCCACCGCAGCGAGCTTGAGCAGATCATCGGGCAAGTTACCCAATCACAACATTTTTAATTATGGATGCATTAATCGTTCAGCAGATTGCGCTTCCATATAAATACTCCCCGGACGGGATACAGGAAATGTTTTTGCCATTGCCAGACATCGCTCTAGACCAGTTATCCTGGAATACTTTCGGTTATAAACCGAAAGTATTTTTTAAGATAGCACATACGCGTGATGGAATATTATTACAGTTCGACGTTATGGAACATCATGTTAAGGCTGTATATCGCCAAACTAACGATCCGGTATACAAAGATAGTTGTGTTGAATTTTTTATTTCTTTTGACGGACGGTACTATTATAATTTAGAGTTCAATTGTTTGGGAACAGCATTGGTGGGATACGGGACAAAAAATAAACAGGAGCGCATAAGGCTTCCGGAGCCATTGATCGGACTTATTAAAACTAACAGTAAAATAAATGCCAGAAGCAATGATAGCACGCTTACGCACTGGCAATTGAACCTCTATATACCGGTTGAGGTATTTTGCTATGAACAGATCAGCAGCCTGGCAGGTGTAGTAGGTAGTGCAAATTTTTATAAATGTGGGGATGACTTGTCCGTTCCACATTATGTCTCCTGGAAAAAAATCGAAAGCGAACTTCCTAATTTCCACCTGCCTGATTTTTTTGGTATACTCATCTTTGAATAATTTTTGTACCTTTCGGCCATGGAAAAATTTATTCCAATGATCGTAGTAGCGGTGGCGTTTTTTTACAAGGCTTATTCCAATTTTAAAAAGGAACAGCAAAAAGTAAGGACTCGCAATTTTAAGCAACCTGTAAAACAGGCGAGCGAAACCAGGCAGGTATCCAGTTCAGGAAAAACCATGACAAATCGAGAAGTTCCGAAACCAAAGTCCACCGCTCAAAAAAAAGTATTCAGTCCTGTCTATAATGATTTTGCTGGTGCGCTGACAGAAGAAGAATTGGCCAGAAAAAAAAGAAATGAACGACAACAAGCCGAAAGATCAAAGCAGGCACAAATAAATGCTCATAAGTTAAATGAAGAACGCTTGCATGAGGCAGAAACTTTTGACCTTCGGGACGCGGTAATCAAAGCCGCTATTCTGGAGAGACCCTATAGGTGAATTATAGGTTGTAAGTTATAAGTCCTGGTATAGCTTAAAAAAATTAAATAGTTAATAAATTCTAATTTTAAGTTAAATTTTCTTCTAATTCCGGAGTTTTTCTCAGTGAGAAAACTTTTAACGTAAAACTCACAACTTATAAAGTACAACTCTTTTAAGGATTCAGCGTGTAGGAATCCGCATCTGCTAAAAAAGGTAATGCTTCCCTGGTTTCAGTGAGGTCTTTGGGATAAATTGTGAACGTGTACAGGTCCTCGTCTTCTGGTTTATAATAAACGACATCGCCACCTGGGGAAATGCACATAGAGCCGCCGGAATAATAAACTTCATCTCCATCATAGCCTACCCGGTTTACCGCAATTACAAAAGATTGATTTTCGATGGCTCTTGCCGGGATGAGTGTACGCCAATGGGAGGAACGTTTATCGGGCCAGCTGGCGACAAATAACAAAATGTCGTAAATGCCGTTGAGATTACGCGTCCAGACGGGAAATCGCAGGTCGTAACAGATCATCGGGCATATTTTCCAACCTTTTAACTCAACCACTACTCGTGAAGTGCCCGCCTTGAAATGGGTGTCTTCGCCTGCCATACTAAACAAATGCCTTTTATCATATTTTGTATAGCTGCCGTCGGGCCTCATCCAAATAAGGCGATTATAATAGTTCCCTTCATCTTCAATGATCAAAGAGCCGGTAACCACACAATCAAACCTTTTTGCCTGTTCAAACATCCAGTGCATGGTAACCCCATTACTGCGCTCAGCGCATTTACTGGTATTCATCGTAAAGCCTGTGTTAAACATCTCAGGCAAAACAATGAGATCAGTTTTTTCACGGATAGACGATAACCTAAGTGCCAGGTTATTTAAGTTTTTTTCCGTGTTTTCCCAAAAGAGATATGCTTGAAATGTAGTTACTTTTAGAGGTTCCATACATGTGTAAAATTACAAGTTTTCTTTCCGTTCTGCAAATATCAGCCCAAATTAAAACGACGTTCCCGAGAATACCCACCCTACGTGATAGAAATGGTTTCTCAATAAAATTTTACATAAACGTTGTTATTTTGCAAGGAATAGTTTATCTTAGCCAGCCAGATATTATAACCCAATTGGTTCTTTTCAAGATTTTATGTTAAAACAAACAGGACTGTTTATAACCTTTTTTTGCTTATTTAGTAGTAAACAGATTTTTGCTCAAAATGATCGCTCGTATTTGCAACTTATAAGTGGGACTAATCTTTCTTTTTCTATGCAGTCGATACCGGGGGGAAATTTTGAAATGGGAAGCAAAGATGGTCCGGAAGATGAGCGACCGGTCCATCAGGTAAAAATTGATCCTTTCTGGATGAGCACTTTTGAGGTTACCTGGGATATTTATGAGCCATTTCTATACAAGGATTTTGAAGTGGCTAAAAATACAGGGCCCCTAGCTCCTGAGGTGGATGCCGTGACCCGACCAACCAAACCTTATCTTGACATGACCTTTGGTATGGGCAAGGAAAACCATCCTGCCCTGGCTATGACACATTATAATGCCATTCAATTTTGCAAATGGCTTTACGTACGTACTGGGGTGTTCTACCGTCTACCCACGGAAGCGGAATGGGAATATGCCAGCCGGGCCGGAAGCAATGCAGCTTATTCTTTTGGAGATGATGTTACTAAACTGGGTGATGAGGCGTGGTTTAAAGGTAATAGTGATAATAAAACCCATGAAGTTGGGAAGAAAAAGCCGAATGCTTGGGGACTTTATGATATGCATGGTAATGTAGCAGAATGGACATTTGACCAATATTTGCCTAATTTTTATCAGCAATTTGCGGGTAAAACAGCCGATAATCCTGTGGCAGTTCCTGATAAGCTGTATCCGCACAGCATTCGTGGAGGATCATATGCCGATGATGCGGCTAGCTTAAGAGCTGCAGCCAGATCAGCTTCTGATCCGGCCTGGAAACAGATGGATCCCCAGATCCCTAAAAGTAACTGGTGGTTTCCTGAAGCTCCTTTCATCGGGATCCGCTTGGTAAGACCTGTAAAACTACCGTCAAGGGCAGAGATCAATGCTTATTATAATGAGCCGCCCATCGAAGACTATTGAGATGGATTTTTACAGACCATTTACTAAACAAAAAAAAATTTAATTAAATCTGACAGAATAAAATTATGAAAAGTAAAAATGAACAACGCAGGGATTTTCTAAAAACCTCTGTGATGCTTGCGGGAGGAGCTATGTTAAGTAATATTCCACTTGTTGGTGCTTATGCTGCTGGAGATGATGTGATTAAGGTTGCTTTAATTGGTTGTGGTGGTCGGGGAACAGGCGCAGCTTTTGATGCACTGGCGAGTGGTGCTAACATTCGGTTTGTAGCTATGGCGGATGCTTTTAAAGATCGGCTGGATGAAAGCTATACCAAATTGAAGGAACGCCATGCGGACAAAGTTGATATACCGGAAGATCATAAATTTATTGGCTTTGATGCCTACCTAAAGGCGATGCCACTGGCCGATGTGGTTATCCTAGCAACTCCGCCGGGTTTCAGGCCCATCCATTTTGAGGAAGCCGTTAAGCAGGGAAAGCAAATATTTATGGAAAAACCGGTAGCTACTGATATTCCTGGTGTACGCAAGGTGCTGGCGGCTGCGCAGGAAGCCAAACGTAAAAAATTGAATGTGGTGGTGGGTTTGCAGCGCCGCTATCAATCGTCATATCGCGAAGCCCTAAAACGTATTCAGGAAGGGGCTATTGGCGACATTGTATCCGGGCAGGTATATTGGAACAGTGGTGGCGTGTGGGTAAGGCCCCGAAAACCCGAACAAACAGAAATGGAATACCAGATGCGAAATTGGTATTATTTCAACTGGCTATGTGGTGACCATATTGTGGAGCAGCATGTGCATAATATTGACGTTGCCAACTGGATAAAGGATGCTTATCCGGTTTCCATTCAGGGAACGGGAAGCAGAGCGTGGAGAACTGGAAAAGATTATGGGGAGATTTATGATAATCATGCGGTGGAACTGACGTATGCCGACGGTGCGGTCATCTATTCGCAATGCAGGCATTTTGAGGGTACATCTAACCGTGTGGATGAAAGTTTCCAGGGATCCAAAGGCCGTGTATATTTGGGAGCTGGGTCTAATAAGGCCACCCTATGGGACCATAAGGGCGGTGTGCTTTATGATCATCCCGGAAAGGGAAATGTTAATCCCTACCAACAAGAGCATATAGAATTTTATGATGCCGTAAGTAAAGGTGAATATAAATTTGATAACGCTGAGTATGGCGCTAAAAGCACGATGACAGGTATCATTGGGCGACTTGCCACTTATTCTGGGCAAGTGATCAAATGGGAGGATGCATTGGCTTCAAACGTGGACTTGCATCCTGAACGCTATGCTTGGGATGCGGATCCAAAAATACTTCCGGGGACTGATGGACTTTATCCGGTAGCTGTACCGGGGCAGACGAAAGTACTTTAGTAAGAGGAAAACATAAAAAATTTATGATGGTGGAAGAATGGATTAGAGCGAAACTAAAATGGTTAGGTTTGTCATTAATAATCCTAGTTGGGTTTTTAAACTCAAGTTTTACTTTAGGTGAGCATTTAAATACCTATAAGATCAGTGGATATGCGCAAGGAACTAATTATACAATTAAATACTATGCGCTTGATAGCTTGGTTAAAAGGGGCCAAGTTGACAGCGTGTTGAATGTATTGGATCAATCGATGTCAATTTATAAACCACAGTCACTTATAAGTCAATTTAACCAGGCTCCAGGGGAACTGATTATTGATGAACATTTTTCTAAGGTGATCAAACGTTCGTTTACCATTAACCGCGATTCGCAAGGTCTTTTTGATATTACAGTAGGGCCTTTGGTCAGTGCATGGGGATTTGGTGTAAAGCATCCGGCTGCCGGGCCTGATAGTGTTCGTATACACCAATTGTTAGGTTGTACCGGAATGCAGTATTTGCATCTGGATAAATATGTTCTTAAGAAATCCAAACCCTGCTTGCAATTGGACGTAAACGGAATTGCCCAAGGTTACAGTGTGGATGTCCTTGCTGAATTATTAACAGATAAAGGAATAACGTGTTATTTGATAGAACTTGGCGGCGAATTGCGGATAAAAGGACCGAAACCCACGGGTAAGTCATTCAGTGTGGGTATTGAAGGTCCGGCCAAGTCCGCAAACAGTACTCCCGTGATACGCCATGTAATAGGCCTGAATAATGGTGCCCTTACAACCTCAGGCAATTACCGCAAATATGCTGAAATGAACGGAAAGCGTTATTCACATCTTATTAATCCCATTACTGGTTATCCGATGGATACCGGAATGATCAGCGCGACGATTTACGCTCAAGACGCCATCACTGCCGATGGTTATGATAATGTGCTGATGGGAATGGATGCTGGGCATGCACTTGCATTTATGGAAAATCACAAAAATATGGAGGCATACCTGATTTATCGGGATAAAAATGGGGTTATTGCAGACACCATGACACGAGGATTCAGGAAATTAATTATACAATAAATAGACAGAATTAGAAAATTACATGAATAGAAGTGATTTTATAAAAGGCACCGTTTTAGCAGCAGGATCTGTGGCAATCGGTACAACTGCCAAGGGATTTGCGACAAATTTTGCTCCGGTAGCAGATCAGCCATTCCATTTAAACTATGGGCCGCACCAGGGGATGTTTTCTAACCATGCCGGTAAATCGTTCCTTGATGAAATTCAATTTATTTACGATCGGGGCTTTC
This sequence comes from bacterium A37T11, assembly GCA_900109895.1. Classification (GTDB taxonomy): domain Bacteria; phylum Bacteroidota; class Bacteroidia; order Sphingobacteriales; family Sphingobacteriaceae; genus A37T11. The sequence continues at coordinate 60,943 of FOBR01000009.1, read as the reverse complement.
GGGGGATTGAAGATAATGGTATGGCTGGCCGGCCAGAACAGGAGCAAGAGCAAATAGGCAATCTGCTGGCCAAGCTAAATATGGCGATGGGAGTGTTTGTACTTGATAAAGGAGGAAACGGAGCCAATACGCTCGCTGCCGGAAAACCTGAATACGTGGATATTTTTTTAAAAGGCTGCCGCCAGGCGGTAGAGGTGTCCAAACGTTGTGGTGGAAAACTGGCTACCGTAGTTCCGGGGGATTTTGCGAGGGATATTCCGGTTGATATTCAAACAGCTCATGTGATTGAGGCGTTGCGACGGGGGATGGAGATCCTGGAACCACATGGAATTGTTATAGTGCTGGAGCCATTGAGTGATACGCCAAATTTATTTTTGCGTACTGCTGAGCAGACATATTTGATATGTAAAGGGGTTAACAGCCCTTCCTGTAAAATTTTATACGATTTTTACCATATGCAGCGAAACAGGGGTGACCTGATTGCCACCATGGACAAGTGCTGGGAGGAAATCGGATATTTTCAGATTGGCGACAATCCGGGAAGGAAGGAGCCGACCACAGGTGAAATCAATTATAAAAATATTTTTAAGCACCTTTATGAAAAAGGATATAAGGGCGTAGTGGGAATGGAACATGGTAAATCGATAGAAGGCAAAGAGGGTGAATTGAGGCTGATTGGTGCTTACCGGGAGGTCGATGACTTTTTGGCTAGAAACAAGTAATCTGTTAAATAGCGGTAATTATTTGTACTATTCATAAATAAATGGCATTTTTAGCCCATTAAAAATTATATCACATTTTAAATATCCTTTTATGAACGTCGTCACACGCACGAAATTATCCATAATGATGTTCCTTGAATTCTTTGTTTGGGGCGCCTGGTTTGTAACGCTTGGTACCTTTTTAAGCAAGGGCTTAGGAACCACAGGTTTTCAAACCAGCCTGGCCTTTTTAACCCAATCTATCGGAGCGATTATTGCCCCTTTTATTATTGGGTTAATTGCTGACAAGTTTTTTTCAGCTCAAAAGATCCTGGGGGTACTGCATTTGGCGGGGGGCTTGTTATTATGGTTTGCTGCATCATCCACAAGTTTTGATAGCCTATTTCCGTTAATCGTGGTTTATATGATATTATATATGCCTACTTTGGCTTTAGTCAATTCGGTATCATTTCGTCAGATGAAAGACCCCAGCAAGGAGTTTTCGGGCATCCGGGTACTAGGCACAATTGGCTGGATCATTGCTGGATTGACCATTGGCTGGCTGGCTTGGGAACAAAACAATCAGCTGCACCTTACTTTTAAAATGGCCGCGATAGCTTCTTGGATATTAGGGGTTTTTAGTTTTGTACTTCCAGCAACACCTCCACTTAAGAAAGGAGAGAAAACCTCGGTAAGTGAAATTTTAGGCCTCGATGCTTTACGTCTTTTAACGCACAAATCTTATTTATTATTTTTCTTATCTTCCATTGCTATTTGCATTCCGCTGCAATTTTATTACACATTTGCCAACCAGTATTTCAATGAGGCTGGTATGAAAGCGGCAGCTGGAGTGCAGGCGCTTGGTCAGGTATCAGAAACGTTATTTATGTTGTTGATCCCTGTATTTTTTATTCGCTTAGGCGTGAAAAAAATGCTGGCGATTGGGATGATTGCCTGGGTGCTGCGTTATGTGTTTTTTGCATATGGAGATGCTGGCAGCGGGTATTGGATGCTGATCGTAGGCATTGCACTTCACGGGGTATGTTACGACTTTTTCTTTGTCACAGGGCAGATCTATACAGACAACCTGGCTGGCGAAAAATTTAAATCTGCAGCACAAGGGCTTGTTACCTTGGGTACGTATGGGGTGGGTATGCTGATTGGTGCTTTTGTTTCGGGTCCTATAGTGGATGCTTATGCGACGGTAGGTGGTGGGCATGATTGGAAAACGATTTGGCTCATTCCCTCAGGGATTGCTTTATTAGTAACCATTTTATTTCTATTATTCTTCAAGGATCGTAAACAGAATAGCCCAGTTTTTAAAGAAGCATAAGTGGTTGGTCAATCCATTATGAAAGGAAATATCAGGCATTCGGTATGCCGTTGGTGCTTTTCTGAGCTTTCTTTGGATGAATTGTGCCGGGAAGCTTTAACGATTGGTATTAGTGCTATTGATCTGGTAGGACCGGCTGATTGGGCCACACTTAAACAGTATGGTTTATATTCATCCATGTGTAACGGCGCAGAAATTAGTTTAACAGAAGGTTTTAATCATGTGGAATACCATAATGAGCTGATCAAGCGTTATACAGAAATGATACCGTTGGTAGCTAAAGCTGGATATAAAAACCTTATCTGTTTCAGTGGTAACAGAAATGAAATGGATGATGAAACAGGTCTTAAAAATTGTGCACTTGGACTCAAGCCATTGCTTTCGTTGGCGGAAAAGTATGGGGTAACCCTGGTGATGGAATTGTTGAATGCCCGGGTGGATCACCCTGACTATCATTGCAACTCTTCAGCTTGGGGTGTGGCGCTTATTGATGCTTGTTCGTCATCCCATTTGAAATTGTTATATGATATTTATCATATGCAGGTAGACGAAGGGAACGTGATCAGCACCATCCGAAAGTATAAGGATTATATTGGACATTATCATACAGCAGGAGTACCAGGCCGCCACGAGATTGACGAAACCCAAGAATTAAACTATCCGGCAATTATGCGTGCGATACGCGATACTGGATTTTCAGGATTTGTAGCACAGGAATTCGTGCCGGCAAATGCAAATAAATTAAATTCACTTAAGCAAGCAATTAGTATTTGTGATGTGTAAGGCATAACTTTAATTAAGTTAACTAATAAACTAAAACTAATTTATATAACAATCATATTATGGCAAATAATGTGTATGACGCGATCGTGATCGGGTCAGGTATCAGCGGGGGCTGGGCAGCCAAAGAGCTAACTGAAAAAGGCCTTAAAACTATAATGTTGGAACGTGGGAGACACATAGAACATGTCAAGGATTATCCCAGCCCTACCAAGAATATCTGGGAATTTCCACATAGAGGTGGCCGAACACAGAAAATGATTGAAGATTACCCCGTTTTAAAGCGGGATTATCCGTTAAATGAGATGAATTTGGATTACTGGGTCAATGAAAAAGAAAGTCCATATACGGAAGTAAAACGTTTTGATTGGTATCGTGGATATCATACGGGGGGGCGCTCGCTCATGTGGGGCAGGCAAAGCTATCGCCATTCAGACCTTGATTTTGAAGCAAATTTGAAAGAAGGGATTGCAGTGGACTGGCCAATTCGGTATAAAGATATTGCCCCTTGGTACAGTTATGCAGAAAAGTTTGCTGGTATTAGCGGTAATCGGGACGGTTTGGCCGTATTGCCAGATGGGGATTATATGCCCCCGATGGATATGAACATTGTAGAAAAGGATGTGGCTGCGCGGGTTAAGGAGCATTATAAAGGGTTGCGAAATGTGATCATCGGCCGCACAGCGAATATTACAGTACCGCATAATGACCGCGTGAATTGTCAATATCAAAATAAATGCTGGCTAGGTTGTAATTTTGGGGCTTATTTTAGTACACAATCAGCTACGCTTCCAGTAGCCCGGGCAACAGGAAATCTCACTTTACGTCCTTTTTCAATTGTCACCAAAATCATATATGATAAGGATACAAAAAAAGCTAAAGGGGTTGAGATTGTGGATGCGGAGACCAACAAGACCTATGAGTATTTTGCAAAGGTTGTTTTTGTATGCGCTTCCTCTTTTAATTCAACATGGGTATTGATGAATTCTGCTACCGATATCTGGCCTGAAGGTTTGGGTAGCAGTAGCGGCGAATTGGGCCACAATGCCATGGACCATCATTTTCGCTGTGGGGCAAGTGGCCGCGTAGAAGGTTATAATGATAAATATTATTTTGGCCGCAGGGCCAACGGGGTCTATGTACCACGTTTCAGGAATGTAGGTAATGACAAACGCGATTATCTGCGCGGATTTGGTTATCAGGGTGGTGCCAGCCGCAGCAATTGGAGACGGGACGTGGCAGAATTAAGTATTGGTGGTGATTTTAAGGATGAATTATGTGAACCCGGTGATTGGAGCATAGGACTTGGAGCCTTTGGGGAGATCCTGCCGTATCATGAAAATCGCATTTTTCTGGATAAAGAAAAGAAAGATAAATGGGGCCTTCCTGTACTTTCTATGGATATGGAGATCAAGGAAAATGAACTGAAGATGCGCAAGGACATGATGCAAGACGGATTAGAAATATTAGAAGCTGCAGGTGTAAAGGATGTAAAAAGTTATGATAATGTGTATGGGTTTGGCCAGGGAATTCATGAGATGGGAACAGCAAGGATGGGTAGAGACCCAAAATCATCAGTGCTCAACGGCAATAACCAGGTTTGGGATGCCCTGAACGTATTCGTAACCGATGGGGCCTGCATGACTTCGGCGGCATGTGTTAACCCCTCGCTCACCTATATGGCATTAACGGCAAGGGCGGTCGATTTCGCTGTGAAAGAATTAAAAAAACAAAATTTGTAAACTTATATCAGCTATTAATTTTTAACAAATGGATAACCAAAAGGAAAATAACGTAGGTACCAACGCTTCGCGAAGAACTTTTTTGAAGAGTGGTGCGACCGCGGCAGCCGGATTTATGATTGTTCCCAGGCATGTGCTGGGTGGAAAAGGTTTTTTAGCTCCCAGCGATAAATTGCAGGTGGCAGGAATTGGTGCCGGCGGGAAAGGCGAATCGGACATTAAAAATTTTGCAGACAGTGGAAAGGCCGACATCGCTTTCCTTTGCGATGTGGATGATCGCCGTGCTGCAAATTCAGTTAAACGGTTTCCAAAGGCAAAATATTACAAGAATTACAGGGAGTTGCTGGATAAGGAACAAAAAAATATTGATGCGGTTTCTGTATCGACCCCAGATCATAACCATACGATCATCGCTTTGGCTGCTATGCAGCTTGGAAAACATGTATATGTTCAAAAGCCTCTTACCCATGATGTATGGGAGGCACGGGTATTGACCGATGCGGCAAAAAAATACAAAGTTGTCACTCAAATGGGTAATCAGGGTGCTTCCAATGACGGGCCGAGGCAAATCCGTGAATGGTTTGAGGCAGGTTTGCTTGGCGACGTGCATACCGTGTATTGTTGGACTGACCGGCCTGTATGGCCCTCTGGAATTCCCTGGCCAACACAGCCTGCTAGCGTGCCCGCAGAACTTGACTGGGATTTGTGGTTGGGAACGGCACCTCAAAAAGATTATGTAGAGAAATTAGTGCCTTTTAACTGGCGGGGATGGTGGGATTATGGTACAGGTGCACTTGGAGATATGGGATGCCATTTGCTAGAGGTACCTTTTAGTACCCTGGGATTAAAATATGTTCAGGACGTACAGGCCAGTGTGGGCACCGTATATGTGGATGAATTTAAAAGGGGTTATTTCCCGGAAAGTTGCCCTCCGTCAAGCCATGCCACATTGACCTTCCCAAAAACGGAAAGAACCGCAGGACCAGTTAAACTGCATTGGATGGACGGCGGAATACAACCAGAACGGCCGGAAGAATTGGGGGCTAATGAAGCATTTGGTGATGGTGGAAACGGTATTTTATTAATAGGTACCAAAGGGAAAGCATTGGCAGATACTTATGGTAAGAATGCACGCCTGCTTCCTACCTCAAAAATGCAAGGCCTATCAGTTCCACAAAAATATGATCGCGTACCAGGTGGTGATTCAGGACATTACGCGCAGTGGGTGGAGGCTTGTTTAGCTGGATACGGAAAAAAAGCAGTGAGTTCGCCTTTTGAGATAGCAGGCCCTTTAACTGAGGCGTTGTTGATGGCCAACCTGGCCATTCGCGGTTCTGACCTGCGTATAGATAATGGATATCCCGGACGTAATCTTAAATTACTTTGGGATAATGCCCAAATGAAGGTAACAAATTTTGATGTGGTTAACCAATTCGTCAAACGGAATTACAGGGCCGGCCACGAAGTGAACTATCAATTTTAATTTCAGATGAAATGAATAGAAGGGAAGCATTAAGCAGGGTAGCCTGGATCATGGGAGGTACCATTATAGGTACCAACCTTTTTCTGGAAGGCTGTTCCAGAAAAGCAATTACGGGGGTTGATGGGCTTTTTGAGGAAAGTAGTATCGATTTTCTGGGTAATATCGCAGAGACTATTCTACCCAAAACAGCTACCCCTGGAGCCAAAGAGGCCGGGGTTGGTTCATTTATCCCGGTGATGATCCGTGATTGTTATACTCCGGAAGATCAGAAGGTGTTTTTGGATGGCCTGGTCAAATTGGATAATGCTGCCAAAGATAAATACAGCAAAGTATTTCAGGATCTGACTGCAGAACAGCGTACAGAACTGATCACAACCATTGACAAGGAAGCCAAAGAATATCAAACAACAAAAAAACCGGAAGACCCGAATCATTACTTCAGTATTGTGAAGGAATTGACGTTGCTCGGTTTCTTTACTTCAGAGGTTGGAGCCACCAAGGCTTTACGTTATGTGTTTATTCCTGGTAAATACGACGGAAATTATCCGTATAAGAAAGGGGATAAGGCCTGGGCGCTTTCATAGTATTGAGTATAGAGTATTGAGAACGTCTTAAAAGCGGTCTCAATACTCAACTCGTTACTAAATAATATTAAAGATTTCCCCTTTTGTCCTGTTCGCGCTCAATGGCTTCAAAAAGTGCCTTTAAGTTTCCGGCACCAAAGCTTTGGGCAACTTTGCGCTGAATGATTTCAAAAAGAGGGGTGGAGCGCATATCCTATAACCCGGATTTTCCCGAGCAATGGTTCCGGCCAGGGGACACTGTGGAAATGGAAATCACTGGCTTGGGAATTCTACAAAACCAAATTATCAGTGAAGAAGGATAGCATTTTGTTCCAGACAAAGACAATAGATCCATCCCAAACGGCCCTGTTTGATAATCTTATTAAATATGCCATTGTACCCCGTCCAATCTGCTTTGCCAGTACTATAGATAGAAATGGACAAGTAAATTTAAGCCCCTTCAGCTATTTTAATCTGATGTCGCATCAACCACCCATATGTGTGTTTTCACCGTTGTTCAGAATGCGCGACGGCAGTAGCAAGCACAGCCTTGATAATATCCGGGAAATTCCCGAGGTGGTGATCAACATTGTGAACTATGCAATGGTTCAACAACAGTCTTTGGCCAGTACCGAATATCCAAAAGGGGTCAACGAATTTGATAAATCGGGATTTACTCCCATTGCTTCTGAACTTGTTCGACCGCCACGCGTATCAGAATCGCCGATACAATTGGAATGTGTAGTTAGGGAGGTAATTAGTTTGGCCAGCATTCCTGGTGCAGGTAATTTAGTACTGGCAGAGATTGTTCGCATGCATATTCAGGAAAATTTACTCGACGAAAACCAGCATATAGATCAGGCCTCCATGGATTTGGTAGCCCGATTAGGCGGCGACTGGTATTGCCGCGTAAACCGTGACAACCTGTTCCAAGTGGAAAAACCACTCCGAAAGATGGGAATTGGTGTTGACCAGCTCCCGCAACACATTCGCCTTTCTTCGATCCTAACGGGAAATCATCTGGGGCAGTTGGGAAATGTGGAAAAATTGCCTGAGGAGGAGGAAGTAGCTGCCCTATCCCTTGAGCCGGAAATCAAAGAATTGCTGGATGCCTTTATTGGCGATAAAACTAGCCTTCGGATTCAACTTCATCGGAAAGCAGCAGAAATGCTGGATAGGGGAGAGGTTTATAAGGCCTGGAAGGTTTTGTTGTTGGGGTAGGTTTATATTCTGGCAATTAATTTGCATGTTTGCCAAAGTGAAAACATCCCAACTACATGAAAAAAAATAAAAAACTACAGATAGGTATTATCTGGGCTAACCCATATAATAAGAACTTGGGAGTTGCTGCATTGGCTTATTCAGCTCTTGCTATCCTAAATGATGTCGCAGCTGAGCATCAATTATCGGTTGAATTTTCATTTTTCGGGAGTGAACGGAGTGGACAAGACCAGTTGCGGATTGGGGAAAGAACGCTACACTTTACCAACATTCCCGGACTTAATTTCTACGATTGGAAATGGCGGATAAAACTGTGGCTATTTCCTAAAAAACATCATCTAGTCGATATTCGCCGTATTGAATACGCGTTTGATATTGCCGAAGGAGATAGCTTTACGGATATCTATGGAGATGTGCGCTTTCGAAAAATTTTAAATAGCAAGTTCTATTTTGGCAAAAAGGCAAAAAAATTGGCACTTCTACCACAAACCATAGGTCCGTTTAATAACCCGAAAAATGAAGTCGAAGCATTTAAAGCGATGGATCAGGCAGATATAGTCATAAGCCGAGATCAGCAAAGCTATGCCTATACTGCAAGGAAATTACCTTCCGATAAAATAGCAGAGACTATTGATGTCGCTTTTTATATGCCTTATACTAAAATATACCTACCAACTGATTTTGTACATGTAGGAATAAATGTTTCCGGACTATTGTGGAATGGAGGATACTCCCGCAATAACCAATTTGAAATGCATACAGACTACAAAAAATTGATTAGGGAGGTCATTAAATATTTTTGTTCACAAGTATCGGTTAAAGTACATATTATATCGCATGTGATACCTGATGAACAAGCAGTAGAAGACGACTATGCTGCAGCAATAGCATTGAAAGAAGAATTTCCGAAGGTAGATGTCATTCCTAAGTTTACCACACCAATTGAAGCGAAGAGCTATATCAGCGGAATGGATTTTTTTACAGGTGCTCGAATGCATGCATGTATTGCAGCTTTTTCTACTGGAGTACCTGTTTACCCAATGGCTTATAGTCGTAAATTTAATGGTCTGTTTGCTGATACATTACAATACCCTTGGTTGGGTGATTGTGTAAAACAAGAAGAAAGTGTGGTTTTTCAGGGACTTAGGAAGGCTTTTGATAACAAGAATCAGTTAAAAGCGAAAATATCCCAGAGTAACCAAGAAATAGTCAAACCACGGTTAGACTATTTAAAAGAACTTCTATATCATATATTAACCAAGTAAAGGAATGCTTATGAACCTTTCTGTTATCGAGAAAATAGATAAATATGGACTTTGTTTGGGATGTGGTCTGTGCGAAAGTGTTTTTGGTAAAGAAAACTTGGAAATGAGGTTGGGTGAAGATGGATTTTTTCACCCTAAAATTAAGAATCACGATGAAGAAAAGGAAAAAATTATTCAGAAAACCTGTCCAGGGTTAAATATTATAAACGATATTCCGTTTGAAAAAAATGAAATGGTTTGGGGACATATCGAACAATTAAGCGCTGGGTATTCTCTGGATCAAGAGATTCGTACGAAAGGATCCTCAGGAGGTATCGTAAGTGCAATTGGAATTTTTATGTTGGAAAGCGGAAAGGCAGATGCTGTATTACAAATTGGTGGAGATGCTGCAGACTATTTACGGAACCAACTTCAAGTTTCTAAAACTAGGGAAGAAGTTCTCCGTTGTGCTTCGTCGAAGTATGCACCCGCCTTGGTATTTAATAATATTCTCAAATTATTTGAAGAAAACGAGGATAGGTATTGTTTTATTGGTAAGCCTTGTGATATTTCTGCACTTAAAAATATTTTGGCCGAATATCCGCAATATTCAGCCCGTATTGTATTGACTGTTTCTATTATGTGTGCTGGTATACCATCATTTATTGGAACAAAAGCAATAATTACTGACTTCCATGCTAAAGAGCCGGTTCATAACCTATCCTACCGTGGAGGTGGATGGCCAGGATATTTTACATTTACCGATAGTTTAAAAAAAACCTTTAAGCGAACATATAACGATTCTTGGGGGAAAACGTTAAATCAACATCTTCATTTTCGGTGTAAAGTGTGTCCAGAAGGCATTGGTATACAAGCAGATATTGCGGTAGGAGATGCCTGGGAAACAAAGGACGGATATCCGGATTTTACTGAAAAAGAAGGGGTTAGTTTAGTTATTGCACGCACTTTACGCGGCAAAGATTTGCTTTCAGAATCGGAAAAAATGAGGAAAATGAGTTTCGTACCGCAAAAAATTCAAAGTCTGCGATTAATGCAACCATATCAGTATACCCGTCGAACAAGAGCTGCTTCACGTAGATTTGCTTTCTTTTTAGCAACTGGAGTTAAGTTAAACTTTCGTAACCTTCGGTTATATGAAACACTTTGGCTAACTAAAAAACACCTTATTTTAAAAGATGCCTGGGGTACTTTTAAGCGGGTGATCAAGTTCCGGAGGCGGTAGTGGTCGTCGAAATTTTCCCAATAAATTTTAGATAATCCTCTGCTTGCCTAGCTATAAATGGATTTGAATGGTTTATCAAACTCCTTATTATTGCAATGATTTGGTCGTCTTTCACCTTTTGCCTTCGAAATATACGAAAGACGCCCAGCAAAGGCTCGCCATTTAATTGTGGCAACTCTCTTGCCAAAGAGAGCAGCGTGGGTTGTGAAAATTTATCTAAACTGAATAGTTTCTCGATGATCAATAACCTGATACTGTATCCGGATTTGATGAACAGATTTACAAGATTCTGTTTCACAGTGTCACTTTTCAGCTGACGATTACTGAAACTATTCAAGGCCAGAATCGCTAGATGATAATTATCATCATTGATAAGTTTCAATACCTTTTCTCGCAAGAACGTGGATAGTGGCACAAGATGCACGTGCGCCAAAGCCCACTGTTGATCTGTTGGTGAAGGACTACTCATAATACGTATCAATTGATCGGAAGAAATGGTGCGTTCAGTGATTTGCTGAATCTGCTTTTGAGTTTGGCTATATACTAAGTGCCATAATGTATAAGTAGTATACGCTGCTCCAGGAATAATATAGCGAACCATACTTTTAGTGGTAGCACCAGTAATGCCGTCCAGATTATCAAAAACAGCGCTATCTGGAGTTGCTAGGGCATCATATGAAATTCCTGCCAATGGGGAAGACGGGTCAGACAATATTTCATTCAGTCTTTTGTATTCTGTTTGGGTAAAAGGCACATGATCTGTTTTACTAAGGTATTCACCAGTTGGTAACTCTATGCCCAAATACCGTCCTGTTATGTTCCAATACAAATTCAACCGCAATAATCGGCATTTTTTATCATAGCAAACTTCTTGAGCAATGTTCCGGTAATAAGCGATTGACAGGCTATCTTTATCCAAAACTTGAAATAGCGTATCTGGATAAAAACCACTTTGTTGTTTCACTTTAATGCTCCTGACGAAAGCAGGTTGTTGAACAACGCTAGCTTGAACAAAATATCTTGTAGTCTTTGTTTCCCCTTGTGAAAAAACCGTATTTATGCTGCAACCTAAATACAAAATGAAAACCAATGTGTATTTCATGTATGTTGATAGCCATAGCATCCTTTTATACTGCTTTTTGCGAAGCAGGCACGATTGCCCCATGTTCTTTTAATAGTGTGCCGAGATCTACTAATGAAATGTCTAAAGGTGTTTTTCCTTGTTTAAAGGCTATCACTGCAGCAGCAGCGGCCGCCTGACCCATTCCCATGCATGAACCTTGTACTCGCAAGGCCGAGTTAGCTAAGCGATCACTGGAAACGCATCGCCCTGCTACCAGAAAGTTTTTACTATTTCGTGGGATCAATGCCCTTAACGGAACCGTTGCTACTTTGCCAGGTTCCAGCTGTTTCGGTTGAACGCCATAAGCGTCATGGAGATCAATGGGATAATATGAATAGGAAACAGCATCATCAAACACGTGTCCGCTTGTGTAATCGTCGTAAGTTATCTTGTACTCTCCATCTATCCGATATGTTTCCCTGACAGCAGTTTCATTGCACATATCTTCAATCTTTAGGTATTTAAGCCCTGGTTGGGTTCGAAGAAAACGTACCATTTTTAATAAAGATGTCCTTCCGGCCAAGTTGGCAAACGTGTGGGTTTCAGATGTGGTTGAGTCTGCCCCGGCAATATGCTGCACATTGTCGCCGGCGTTGGCAAGTAGAGATCTGACATTCATAAATTCATGTGGATTGAGCTCGCCGCTATCTGTAGCCCTTCTATAATTAACTGCGATGCGATCAAGGTCGAGCGATTTGAGATCATACCCACCTATTCGAAATTGAAGCGTGCCTGGCTGGGTTTCTGCTTCACGGATAACAGATAGTCCGGCTATTGAAGCCGCGTAGGCATTTCCTGTACAGTCGATGAGTTGATGACAAGTGATCTCCATTTCAATCCCTTTACCCGCAGTTAACACAATCCAGCGATTATTATGAAATCGAATTTGAATAGGGGTTTCATAAAAGCGAATGTGAACACCCGCCTGTATACATTTTTCTTCAGCCAACAATGCGTAGACTGCTGGATTTACGCGAACCTGGTGTTTCCAATGCTGCCGACCATGAGGAATGGAAAAATCGGGGAGCATGCCATCCGCAAGAGATACTGCATCCTGTACCAATTCCCAACCAATTCCACTGATCACCTGCTTGCCCCAGGCAAAAAATATACCTGGAAAGTTTACTCCGCCAGTAGTGGTCGTACCGCCGAGCATACTACCGTTCTCTATTAATACTGTTCGTGCTCCAGCCCGTCCTGCTTGAATGGCGGCGATAACTCCCGCAGTCCCGCCTCCGATAACAAGTATATCTGTATCGATTTTTCCCTTTTTTAAGGAGTATGGAACTCCCATTACTTCTCCATGAAGAAGTGACGGGGAAGTAATGCCGAGCGAAACTGCTCCAAGTGCGGTTAATGCTTCTCTTCGTTTCATAACAATATGCTTTTTATCCAATAGTTAAAGCTTTTTCAATACCCTGGGTTTTGGTCGGAAATTGGATCAATCGCACTATTATAATTTAATTCAGATAGCGGGATAGGCCATAATAAGTGTTTTTCCACCACTGTTTTACCCTTTCCATATTGAATTAAATCATTTAGCTTAGCCGTCCTTTTTAGTTCCAGCCAGCGCTTTCCTTCATAAATAAATTCATATCCCCGCTCTTGAATGACTCGATTTATAAATGTCTCTTGGGTAAAGTCTCTCGTTTTTAAATCCACTATAGAAGGGGCTGAAGGGTCATAGCCGTAGGAACGGCGACGAACTTTATTTAAAGCTTCCATCGCAGCTTCGCTAATGGTATTTGAAGATCGAACTGAAGCTTCGGCATAGATCAGCAGGGCATCAGGATAGCGGTATACTGGTTGGTCATTGCCTCCACCGTTCTTATCTAATGCAGCTGGATCAACGTATTTTGAACTTACCAACGTATTAGGGCCATTTCCAACGTTTATTTTATTCCACATTTTCTGTCTAAGATCATTGGTATCCCAGTGAACATAATTTGGATTAGTGGCATCGCTATTTACGGCATAAGCCCCCGTTCCTTGTGGTGTAAATAATTTAGTGCTGGGATGGTTGGATATCCAGAGAATGTAGTTACTTTGTCCATCCAGACGGGCATACTTGAATGAAAATATTTCTTCACTGCTATGCAAAATATCAGGGCCAAAAATATTATATTGGATGTCATGGACAGAAGTCACCTTTACCAATGAAAAACCACCCTGATCCATAACTTCCTGAACTCTGACAACAGCATCATCATACCTGGCCAATTGCAGGAAAACATCTGCCAGAAGAATCTTTGCCGCCCATTTGGAGGGCAGTCCATCAGCTTCCGGAACACTTGGCAGAACCTGTTCGGCTTCAGAAAGATCACTAAGTATTAAAGCGTAAATGGATTCAATACTACTTTTGGCTAGGTTGTTTTCATCCATGTTGTTTTCGGTACGTAATGGAACTGCTCCCCAATTACGTACCAGCTGAAAATATATAAAAGCACGAAGAAAACGTGCTTGGGCTATATACAAATTTTTTTCTTCTTGACTTGAACCACTACCATGAGGAGCATTAAAAATAACCAGATTTGCATTGCGGATTGCGAGATAGAACGCATTCCAAAATCCGGAAACCCTCGTAATATTTACATCATTCAGCCCCTGATAATCGCTTAATGGTGACCAGCTACCTCTACCATACATCCAGTCAGACTGACATTCCAAGGTGGCTATGTAGTTAGCATATTGTGCCCCGCTCCCTCGCAAAGGAAGAAAAATGGCATTGACCGCTGCTTTTAATTCTTCGGGTGTGTTATAAAATAATTCTTCCACCACTTCCTTTGGATTTTCTTCGAGCCATTTATTACAGGAAGAAAGGAAAATGCCTGCTATTAAAATGATTACTAATCTTTTCATTTTATTATCTTTATTCAGTAATTATATAATTAAAAATCTGCTTTCAGACCAAAGGTAATAGATTTTGCCAGGGGATAACTGTTATTATCCAACCTAAAATTTGCCTCAGGATCCCACCATGAATAGTCTGTAACGGTCCATAAGTTCTGACCGCTAGCATACACCTGCAGACTTTTGACCCAATTCCATCCAAAAGACTGTATAGGTAGGTGATAAGCTAGCATAATGTTTTTAAGACGGAGATAAGAACCATCTTCAATAAAACGATTGGAAATCCTGACAGGGGTACTCTTACTTATGCGCGGATAGTCCGGATTCTTAATTTCAGGTGTCCAATGGTTATTGTAAACATCCTTTGTCATATTGAGTCCAAAGCCATAATCCATGGTATTACTAATGGCGCTAGCATTGAATATGTCATTACCTTGCATACCTTGAAAAAAGAAACTAAATTCAAAATTTTTATAGGTCATAGTTGAGTTTAAACCATAGATAAAATTCGGATTTGGATCGCCTATATAGGTTTTATCTACAGCCGAAACAGATCCATCTCCACTGATGTCTTTAAAGATAATGTTACCTTTTTCGTCGTACCCATACTCCTGATATCCCCAGAAACGACCTACTGGCTGACCCACTCGAAGGATGCTAGTAACATCATTGACTATAATTGCGCCCACTTGATCACGCAACAGATCGGCATCATTATAAAGATCAATTACCTTACTTCGATTAAAAGCAATATTACCACTAAGGTTCCAGGTAAAAGCCTTATCAAATATGCGCGAATCCAAACTCAATTCAACCCCCTTATTTCTTATTTTCCCAACGTTTTGCATGGTACTAGTATAGCCCATGGATGAAGGCAAAGTTACGACACTTAACAGATCGCGAGTATTTTTAATATAATAGTCAGCTGTCAGTATAAATCGGTTTTTAAATAATCCCAAATCAAATCCGGCATTTAATTGCTCTGTTTTTTCCCATTTAAGCTTGCCTGGAAGATCCGTCCCGGGAGCGAAAGTATTTGCGTAATCGTTATCTAAGATGATCTTGCCGGGATCTAGAATGTTCAGTGTCTTGTAAGGATCAATGGCTTGGCTGCCAGTGAGCCCCCAACTAGTTCGTATTTTCAAGTCGGAAATTATCGGGTTACCTTTAAGGAATTTTTCAGAAGAAATCCTCCATGCCAATGCGCCAGAAGGAAAATATCCCCACTGGTCCCCTTTGCTATACCTCGATGACCCATCCCTGCGAAGGCTGACGGTAGCTAGGTAACGGTCGTCATAACTATAATTTAATCTTCCCAAAAAGGATAAAATTACCGACTTATTATAACTGGATGTTGGGACATTGGGTGTTTCTGCCACCTGCAACTTATAGCTTTGGAAGATATCGCTGAGATATCCAATCCCCCCAGCACTAAATGATGTATTAACGAAGTTCTGGTAAGAAAATCCCAACACGGCTGACACGCTGTGTTTCTCATGAAATATTTTATTATAATTAAGGGTATTCTCATTTAGCAAACTAGTTAATTGGGTGGATGACACCCCTGCTACACCTGTAGAATTAAAGTATTCACGTGTTATATAGCTATCGGTACGTTCATCGCGGTTTTCTATTCCACCTGCTACTTTCAAAGTCAAGTCAGTCGTTATACGGTAATTAACCGCACCATTAATCAGGTATGAATTGGCAATAATTTTATTAGAGCGCTCGTTAATAAAATTAATAGGATTGATGATATCTGTGGCAATAAATGGGTAGGCAGTGCTTAGTACCCGGTAGCTTCCATCATCATTGTAAGGTGAAAGAGTAGGAGGGGCAGATATCGCTGCAGCGATCATGGAATTGCCTCTGCTTCCACCTCCGCTGTCTTTACGTTCTGTGATCAGGCGGGAAAGGGTGGAGGTCAACTCAAAACTAAATTTATTGCTTATTTTGTGGTTGAGACTTGATTGAAGTGAATAACGTTTATAGTCGCTGCCTTTAATAATGCCATCCTGGTCAAAGATACTTCCTGAAACTGAAAACTGGGTTCGTTCATTACCACCATTTACATTAATGGCAGAATTGCTCATTGGTGCATTTTGAAATACAAAATCTTGCCAATCAAATCCCTTTCCGAAACCATCTATATCAGTTTGTGAGAAATAGGAAGATTCTCCATCGTTTTTGCGTTGTTCATTATAAAATAAGGCATACTCTTTGGCGTCCATCAAATTAAGCTTGCGTATTAGCTTTTGGTTGCTAAAACTAGTTTCAAAATTGACACCTGTTTGGCCGGCCTTACCCCGCTTGGTGGTGATCAATACTACACCATTTGCACCCCGTGAACCATAAATAGCTGTGGCAGACGCATCTTTCAATACCTCTACGCTTTCAACTTCAGTAACGTTAATGTGGGAAGGGTTTGGGCTATTGCCTGAAATGGGAAAGCCATCAATGACATACAAGGGTTCATTGCTTCCTAAAATCGAGTTGCCACCGCGTATCCGCATACTCATCGAAGGTCCAGGCGCACCAGAACTTTGCCTGATCTGCACACCAGCAGCCCGACCTGAAAGCGACTGGATGATATTAGCATTTGGAAACGCATTGACTTCTTTGGCTTTAACTTGTGATACAGATCCAGTCAAATCACGTTTGCGAACTGTACCATAACCAATAACCACAATCTCGTTTAAATCTTGGGCAGTTGCTTGTAAAGTAACGTTAATATCACGGTTTGGCCCTACATTGATCTCCTGGCTGGTATAACCCATGATATTAAAGACTAAGATTTCGTTGGCCGATGCCCGAATGCTATAGTTGCCTCCTCCATTTGTTGTGGTGCCCCTGGTGGTACCTTTAACTATAATAGATACTCCAGCCAAAGGACCATTCATGTCACTTACCTTGCCGCTAATTACCTGCTGAGTTTTGGCCTGGCTTATCGGCTTTTGAATCTGAATATCCTGAGACCGTTGTATTCGTTCTAATACGATGACACGGTCCCGGCGAAGACTGTAGCCAATCCCTTTATTTCGCAGCAAAAAATTTAACACTTCATTCAGTGGCGTACTTTTGAAATTAACACTTATTTGTTCCTGATCATTTAGGAGCTGGTCGCCGTAAAAGACGGTAAGTCCGGTTTCTTTTTTGATGTAGTCAAAAATGTCCGAAATAGACAAATGATCACCTTTAATGGTAACTGTTTTTATTAAACCCGTCTGCCCGGTAGCAGACGCCATAGACAAGCCAAGGTTCAATAGGCAAATGACAGCGGTAAAAGCAACGCGGAACTTTCGGTAAAATTTAATGGTATGCATTCCTTTAATGATTGGTTAAAAATAATTGGTTAACTAGAAGCATTTGGAAAATGGTTTTAAAAAAGTTCTTCAAAACAAGTCAGTTTATATTTGGTATAGTTAATACACAAGAAAGTCCACATCGGGTGAAGGATACGAAAAATATTTTATGTCGAGTTTCCTGTCAGGCTGTATTGCGACAGATGCTATTTAAAATGAAGTTGACCATTCCTGACTTCATAATCTACCCCCATAGATGTTTTAAGATCAGAAAGGAAATGTTGTAAATCTTCTTTTTCCATGAGGCCCGTTACGGCCTGGCCTGAAAGTTCCGGATGATCAAAAATAACGGCAATGTCGTACCAACGCTCCATCACTGGAGCTAGTTCACGCAGAGGAATGTGATGGAAATAATAAATTCCCTCACGCCAAGCTAGCAATTCATCAGGATCGAAAAGCTGACTGAAAAAACCGTTTATTCCCATGTTAGCTATTTTACCTGGACTAAGCCGCATACTGGATCCATCTTTTGCATCGACCTGTACACTCCCACTTATTAATGCGGTTTGAGTACTTTCTCCCCGATACGCACGCAGGTTAAAGCTAGTACCTAATACCTGAACCGTTACTTCTTTGGTATGTACAAGGAAACGGGAAGTCGCATGCGGGCTTATTTCAAAGTAAGCTTCACCATCTAAAAATACATCTCGTGTATCACTTTCAAAACGGGACGGAAATCGGATGCTGGAACCGGAATTGACCCAGACAGCTGTGCCATCTGCCAAAATTATTTTATAGGTTTTTCCGGGCGGAACTATTAATGTGCTCATGACGATTTGGGCGCCAGTATGCATAGAAGTCAGTTCGCCAGGTTGCGTTTGCAGATCGATCCCACCCATGGATATTATCCCTGAAGTGTGATCGCTCAACTTGACAATAGTGCCGTTATTAGTAATAAGCTGGATACTTTGGTTTTTATGGATATCCAGGAGCTGTTGTGTTGCAAGTTTCGGGTCAACGGTGATAGTATGTAGTTGACGCAACAAGAATAAAATTCCTGAACCCGATATGAGTAACATAATTGCGGCTGCAGTCCAATATATATATATAGGCAGGCGGAATTTTTTATTTACCCTTCGGGAATAAACTTGGTCCAGCGCCTTACGGGAATCAGTGCACCGAAGAAATTCTTCAGTACGTAAATTAATTGCCTGTTCTTCTAAAGACTCCCAAATCTGCTTTGCCATAGCGTCAGTGGCAAGCAGTACCTCCAAATCGGATTCATCCTCCGCCGAAATAATACCTGCAAGCTTTTCAAAATAAAGACTGCGTATGTGATCGTTTTTGGAAGTCATATAAAATTATACACGCAAATGAAAGAATTGGGTTAAGCTTCTTTCGTAATATTTAGCCCTTCCCGTAAATTTTTTAGACCAAGTTTAAGATGTGTCTTAAGCGAATTGACACTAATACCCATTATCTTTGCAGCTTCCTGATATTTTTTATTTTGTAAATATACCAGCCTTAGTGCTTCCCTTCGCTGTATAGGAAGCTGTTCAACAGCCTTATCAATGAGGAGAAATAAGTCCTCTGAAGGTGAAGTTTCTAAATCATCTTCGTATTCAGAAAAATGCTGTTCCCACTCCAGTTGTTTCCTCCGTTTACGGGCCTCATCTCGCATGTGGTTCATGCACCTATTCTTAATGGATTGATAGAAATAATTTTTGACTGAACCCTCAAGCAGGAAAAATTTCTTTTTTTCCCAGAGGTCTACAAAAAAAAGTTGCACCAATTCCCTTGCTTCTTCTTCGTTTTTCAACAGAAAATAAGCATGAAGGCACAAAGCATTATAATATTTCAGAAATAACTGATCATAGGCCCCATTGTTCCCTTTTCTGAGCTCAATCAACAATATGTCATCTGAAGTTAGGTTCATAATTTCATGCAAATTTATCTATTCAGCTTGTTAAATTAGAAACAAATTATTAAATATCCAAATAATAGGATACAGCACAGTTCAGTACAGTTGACTTTTATCACTGGCTTTACTGAGTAGCAATCCATCCTCAATCAACTTGTTAGAATCTGGATGAGTGTTCTGTTTGTTTGTCAAAAACGATTCAATGGTATTTGCCAGCGAAGAGTAATTTTCATTAGGCCGCAGAATCTCCAGAATTTCCAAGGCACATAACCAATCATCAGGATACGCTTGCCGCAAACCATTCCATATTTCCTCCAACTTTTCCGTATCTTGAGTTGTTTCCCTGATCTTACGAACCAATGCGTAAAAATCATACAATCTTTTTTTCTCTGGGTTATCCTGTACCTTAAACGTTTGCTCTGTCGAGATCAATGCCACCTGTTCAAAGGCATCTTTGTCGGCAGCCCCGCAAAAGACCGAAACAATCTGTTCTCCGACAGCCATGTCATAGGCACCCCATTGAGGTTGAAAATAGATTTTCCCGGTATCCGCGCGGGTTACTGTACAATCTGTAAAACGGATCAGGATGATCTTATCGTGTCTGCGGATGATCTTATCAACCGTACCCGAAACACAGATACGCGATTCAAAAAGCAACTGTACCTCTTCTCCGGGCATGAGCCGGAATGCGGCTAGATCCGCATCTTTGAAATTTTCCAGAGACTTGCCCGCCTGCTGAAGTTTCCCGACAGGCGAACCAAAGCCATCGCTGTGGCCGGCCTTACCATGCCCTTCCAACTGTATTCCTTCATAGGCCAGGGCAGAAGGGCCAACGGTTTTCAGGTACACCAGCCCCTCATCGCCGCTGCCAGTAAACACACCCGACACTTGCAGGCCGGAACTATACACAGCTGTACATACATTCTGGCATTCGATGGCTTTTTCCAGGCTTTCCTTGCCACCTTTGCGGAAAGCCATGCTATCGGCAAAGGAGTTTAAAACACTTAGCAAGTGTTCAAAAGTGGGGGTCACAAATAGCTGCGGTTGTGGCTTGGTGATATCGTAGGCAAAGTTGACGGCATCCAACGAGTAGGGCAGTTTAGGCACATTGGGTTGCATGCAGCTGGCACTCTCGCCAATCGATGACAGAAGTCCGGCGCCATATATTTTGGGATGATCCAACGTGCCTATGAGTCCGTATTCCACGGTCCACCAATGTAGGCGGCTCAACAAGGCCATTTCAGAGGGATAGCCCATGTTGTGCTAGATATGTTGGAGCTTTTCTTCTGCGGCGGCCAATTCATGAGGCGACACGTGTGCTTGTTCTTTCAGGATAGACAGATGCCGAATGGCCTCGTATAATTCAAAGTCTTTATAAGAAAACATAGCTTTGGAGCCGATCTCTCCAAAATAGCTTAGGTATGTGGCATATTCCGGCTCAGCAATGATTGGGGCATGGCCGGAGGACTCGTGTATGATATCGGGCGCCGGAGTATATTCCATATGTTCTATCTGACGAATGTCGGCTGCAATAACCAGTACCTTGTGCGCCTGGAATTCCATAAAAGCTACCGGCGGGATAAAACCGTCCACCGTAGCAGCACCCCAGCCAATTTGCTTCAAACTGTCATTCATCGACTGCAGATCGGGGATAAACTCAATACTAAGTCCTGCTTTTTTTATGCCGGGAATGTAAAGGGTAGTATGCCACGTCTTTCAGGTAACTGTAGTTCTGGCGCATCACATACCGCCATACGGCTTGGTCGATGGGCGTGTAACGTTCATACTGTTGTTCAACCAGGTATTGCTTGAGGTGCAGCGGCAGTTTTTCAAGCACTGGATTATTATAGGTGTTCATTGGATTGCTTTATGGAACAAACTTACATAAAAGGAATATATTGGTGTGCAAACGGGAAATTATTCTATATTTTGTCGAAAATATTTATTTTTCCGGAATAAATTACTGGCCGGCCGAAAAGAATATACGCTATAGCGGATAATGTTCAATAAACCATTTCAAAGCAGGTCTCAGCCTGGAAGTCTTATAGGCTAACACAACCTCCGTGTTAATAGGGATACCTTGCAGCGGGACGAAGTTTAGCTTAAGATAGGCATACTGCTTTTCCAGGGAAGCGGGAAGGATAGATACTCCCATGCCGGCTTCCACAAGCTGGAGGATCGAATGGACGTTGTTAGCTTCATGCATAATTGACGGCTGAAATCCCAGCCGGTTGCAAATATCCAGCAACTTGTCCGTATAATGCGGTGCAAAGCTTTTGTTGAAAAAGATAAAAGGGCTGCCGCTGAGATATGTGGCCATAGAGATTTGCGAATCAAAACCGACGCCCGCCGGGACTACTACAGTAAACGGGTCAAAAAACAAAGATTTGACGGCCAGGTTTTTGGAGGGCACGGGCGCGCGCAGGATTCCCACGTCGAGGCTGCCGTTCTCCAGCGCCTCGGTCTGGCTCCGCGTTGGGACTTCAAAAAGACTGGTCTTCACAAACGGATATACCTCGCGCATTAGTATCAGTACTTCGGCAAGGCGCGGTTGGTATACCGAACTGATATAACCTATGCGAAGTTCCCCACTGTCGTGGCCATTGATCTGCTTCACGATGGTCTTGGTTTCCTGTAAGTGTGCAAGCAGCGAGTCTACCTCGGTTTTGAAATATTTCCCCGCTTCGGTGAGCCTCACCTGTTTGTGTTCCCTTGAAAATAGCCGTACCCCAAGCTCTTCCTCTAACTCCCTGATTTGCCTGCTCAAGGGCGGTTGTGAGATAAAAAGCTTTTCAGCAGCTTTGCGGAAATGCAATTCATCTGCCACGGTCTTAAAATAAAGAAGGTGCCTTAGTTCCATATCTCAAAGGTATCAATAATTGCCAAAATTGGTATTTTAAAGTATCGATTTAAGCCCTTAGCTTTGAAAAAAATCAAGGAGATGAATACAGATTATTCCAATAAGGCCACCAACGAAGAGATCAGAGCTCGTTTTGACCGGGATGTAGAGCGTTTTTCCAACCTCGATACCGGCCAGGCCACTACGATAGATGCACCGATCACGATGGATCTATGCACAGAGGCTGCTAAATACGCCAATCCGGACGCTACCCAACTATTGGATATCGGATGCGGAGCCGGAAACTATACGCTGAAGATGCTGGAGAAGGTGCCGAACCTGAACTGTACACTGAATGATCTGAGCCAACCCATGTTGGAGCGGGCCAGGGAAAGGGTCTCGGCCCAAACATCCGGCAGCGTGGAAACCATCCAGGGGGATATGCGTGGCCTGGAACTACCGGATGGGCAGTTTGATATCGTGCTGGCTGCGGCGACACTCCATCATCTGCGCGATGACGCAGACTGGGAAGCGGTCTTCGGCAAAATCTATAAATTGCTGAAACCGGGCGGAAGCTTTTGGATCTCTGACATTGTACAGCACGATGCGCCTCTACTGGAAGCCCTCTTCCAGCAACGCTTTGCCGATCATCTGGAAAAACTGGGTGGTGCTGAGTTGCGGAAGAAAGTGCTGGATTATGTAGCACATGAAGATACGCCGCGTTCACTGAATTTTCAACTGGACCTGATGAAAAAGGGGGGCTTCCGATACACCGAAGTATTACATAAGAACGGGAATGTCGCGGCTTTTGGCGGGATTAAATAGTGTCCGTTTTATAAAAGCGGCGTTGCTTTTAATGAGGTACGGGTAATTGTTCGTTTTTAAGATCCATATTGTACGAAAACGAACAGTAGGATTCTTTTCAATTGTTTTAACATATTTTAAAACAGTGACTTGTATTTCTGGCGTGGTTTAAGCGGGTTTGCCGGTATGATCAAAAATTATTTCAAGACCGCCTGGCGGAACCTGCTGCGGCATAAGCGGGTTTCGCTGATCAACATGGGAGGGCTGTCCATCGGGATTGCAGCGTCGCTGTTGCTATTCCTGGTCGTGCAATTTGAATGGGGCTTCGACCGTTTTCAGCGAAACTATGACCGGATCTATCGCGTGGTCAAGGAAGACCGGTATGAAACAGCCGTCGATTACAATCCTGGGGTACCCGATGCCGTACCCGAAGCCCTAAAACTGGACCTGCCCGGTTTGAAAAAAGTTGCTGCCGTGCTGGAAGCAGAAGGGCAAATGGATGTTTACCGTCAGGGCGATGCCAGGCCTGCTAAATTCACGGCCAGCAACGTCTTTTTTATAAGCCCCGATTTTTTTGAGCTCTTTGATGCCAAATGGCTGGCCGGCAGCGCGGCTTTGCTGGATGCACCCGGCAATGTTGTGCTCGGTCGCAGCACGGCAGAAAAATATTATGGCAGCTGGAAAAAAGCGATGAACCAACGCCTCACGTTCAGCAAGGAGATCAGCCTGAAAGTGGCCGGAATCGTCGAAGATGCCCCTGACAACAGTAATTTTCCAATGAAGGTATTGATCCCCTTTGCAAGCCTGCAGCGCTATGGAAGGCTTTTTAACCACGATCCTAACGACTGGAACTCCACAAGCAGCAGTTTTCAAACCTATGTGCTGCTTGACCCGCAGGAAGACCTGCCGAAACTGACAGCGCAATTGGGTCAGTTTACCAAAAAGCATTTTGAAGGGCTGGGGATATCGAAAAAAATGCTGCATTTCCAACCGCTGAAAGAGATCCATTTTGATCAGCGGTATGCCACCTTTAACCAGCACCAGGTACGGATGTCTACGTTGCGTACCTTAAGCCTCATCGCAGTCATCATCGTGCTGATGGCTTGCATCAATTTCGTCAACATGAGCACGGCCCAGGCCATTGGAAAAAGCAAGGAGATCGGCGTGCGCAAAGTATTGGGCAGCAGCCGGGGCCAATTGCTGGGCCTCTCCTTTGCCGAAACGGCCATCACGGTGTGTTTTTCATTGGTTGTAGCCTTGATGCTGGCCTATGCGTGCATGCCCTTTATGGAACACATCGCCAATGTGCCGGCCGATATGCCCCTACTGAATACCCGGACGGGACTTTTCCTTGCAGCCGTATGGATCATCGCAACTGTACTGGCAGGTACATACCCCGCTCTCGTAACCTCGGGTTTCAAGCCGATCGCCGCATTGAAAAATAAGATCCAGGTGAGCCAGGTAGGAGGGGTGTCTCTTCGGCGTGTACTGGTGGTATTGCAGTTCGCGATCGCCCAGTTGCTGATGGTAGGCACGTTTATAGCAGTGCGGCAAATGGATTTTGTACGGTCGGCCGACCTGGGATTTAGCAAGGATGCCCTTTATTATGTGCAGGTACCTTCCGACGACAGCGTACACCAGCGCATGGTCGCCTTTAAAGAAGAACTGCTCCGGCTTCCGGACGTCCGTTCGGCCAGCTTATCGGCCGATGTACCGTCATCTGCCAATAACTGGTCTTCTAATTTCTATTTCAACCACAGCGAGGAAGACGTCCCTTTTGCTACATCCCTCAAATTTGCCGATGCTGATTACTTTGGCAACTATGGGATGAATTTTGCAGCCGGGAGAGGGTATGTCCCCAGGGATACGATGTATGAGGCGGTGATCAACGAGACCATGCGGAAAAAGCTAGGTCTTAAATCCGCACAGGAAGCCCTGGGAAAAACGGTTCGGATCGGTGCTAGTGGACCATGGATGCCCATTACCGGCGTCGTTAAGGATTTTTCTGCCAATTCCCTCCGTGATGAAAGCAAGCCGCTTATTCTGTGCAGCAGGAAAGAAGACTATTACCTGGTGGGGCTTAAACTGGCCGCAGGCGCAGGATCCCAAACGATGGATAAAATAAAGGGAATATACGACCGCTTATACCCCGACGATCTGTACGCCGGTAATTTTCTGGATGAAAGCATCGCTGAATTCTACCGGCAGGATAATCAGTTAGCCCTGGTGTATAAGATATTTGCGGTGCTGGCTATTGTGATCTCCGCCATCGGACTATATGGGCTCATTTCATTCATGACAGAACAAAAGGTGAAGGAGATCGGTATCCGGAAGGTACTGGGGGCCTCCGTACAAGGCATTGTGTTCCTGTTGTCCAGGGAGTTTGTCTGGATGGTATTGCTGGCCTTCATCATTGCCAGCCCATTGGCCTATTACCTTATGCAGCAATGGCTGGCTGATTTTGCCCACAAAGCCCCCATTTCCGGGCTTATCTTTTTGCTGTCACTAGGGTTGTCGTTGTTGCTGATGGCGTTAACAGTTGGTTTTAAAGCCCTAAAAGCTGCCCTGGCGAACCCGGTTAACAGCCTTAGGGATGAATAAACCTGGAAACACCTATCGGAAATCCACATCGTCGTTATCGTCGTCGTCATCAAAATCGCCGCTAAAAAGACTGCCCAGCATATCTGAAAAGCCAAAACCACCGTTTAGGTAATTTTTACCCAACTGGGAGTATTCGGCCAGGCCATGCAACACAAACTCCATAAGCAGCAATGTTTGGTTTTCGCTAAGTTTAGGATGAAGGGTTTTAACCACATCCCGAAGTCCCGGCACCAATTGAAGGTCTTTTTTATATTGAGCTTGGGTCATGCCGTCTGTTATATCCAGTTTGTGACCGTTTGTAAACCAATCGATAACTTCCCGGTAAATGTTCACCTTTTTACTTTTCTTGGCCTTTACCGGGTCGGGGAAATATTCCGTAAATAGCGTCTTGATGGCGCTGCTGATGAGCTTTATAGCAATATGAACTGGTCCCTCAAGCTCCCCTTCATACACCAGTTCTATCTTACCTGTAATAGCCGGGATGATGCCCACCAGGTCTGCAATGCGCGCAGCGCCTTTTTTTTCTTTGTTTATCAGCATTCGCCGTTCGGCGGTGCTAACCAGATTCTCAAAAGCCGAGATGGTCAGACGGGCCGAAACGCCCGATTTCTGGTCAATAAATTCGCTTTTACGCGCTTCAAAGGCTACCTGTTCAACAAGGTCTTTCAGCAAACCATCCACCTCAATTAGTTTTTGTTCGGGGGTCAGCTTGGCTTCCTGAAACGTGATGGTACGGGAGATATCTATCGTTTTTGGGTAATGGGTGAGGATCTGGCTTTCGATCCGGTCCTTTAGTGGAGTTACAATTGAACCCCGGTTGGTGTAATCTTCGGGATTAGCCGTAAAAACAAACTGGATATCCAACGGCAACCGGAGTTTAAAACCACGAATCTGAATGTCTTTTTCCTGCAACATATTAAACAAAGCCACTTGGATACGTGCTTGCAGGTCGGGAAGTTCATTAATCACAAAGATGCCCCTGTGTGCCCTTGGGATCAACCCAAAATGGATAACCCGTTCATCATTATAAGTCAGTTTTAGGGTGGCAGCCTTAATGGGATCCACGTCGCCAACAAGGTCAGCTACGGTCACATCAGGTGTAGCCAGCTTTTCGGTATATCGTTCACTACGGTGAAGCCAACCAATGGGTGTGTCATCACCTTTGTTAGCGATCTCATTTTTGGCATACCAGGATATCGGTAACAGCGGATCATCAAAAATCTCGCTGCCAGCCACATAAGGCACATATTCATCCAACAAGTTTACCATAAGCCGCGCAATCCGGGTCTTAGCCTGCCCACGCAACCCCAGCAACAGCACATTGTGCCGTGACAGGATTGCAGTATGCAACTCAGGTATAACGGTATCATCATAACCCAATATACCATCAAAATCAGCCTTGTCTTGTTGCAACCGGGATATCAGGTTAGCCCTTAATTCATCTTTAACGCTTCTGGGGGTGTAATTAGTGGCCTTTAGTTGGCCGAGTGTTTTTATATTTAACATTAATTGATTTACGATTTACGATTATTGACTTGT
Source organism: bacterium A37T11 (assembly GCA_900109895.1). GTDB lineage: Bacteria > Bacteroidota > Bacteroidia > Sphingobacteriales > Sphingobacteriaceae > A37T11. Next base: position 33,654 of record FOBR01000009.1, on the reverse strand, counting down.
GATATTTGATTTGAGAGATGAGGTATGATACTTGTAAGGGCATTCATCATCCAACATTTTTAATCACCTAAAAGTTTTCCTTCTATTTTTAATATAGTCTTCAAAAATGTATTCTCCCAGTCCGTTTAGTGAACTGTAGAAGGCTTTGCCTCCGTTGGTTTGGGTGAACTGTCGGACGAATTGCTGAAGGTAAGGGTCCTTGGCGATCATAAATGTCGTGATCGGGATGTGTAGTCGTTTACATTGGGCAGCCATGTTGAGGGTTTTATTAATTACTTTCCGGTCCAGGCCAATGCTGTTTTTATAATACCGGCCGTTTTCTTTGAGACAGGTGGGTTTCCCATCAGTGATCATAAAGATCTGCTTGTTGTGTGTTTTGCGGCGCCTTAATATGTCGGCAGCCAATTCCAGGCCTGCATAGGTATTAGTATGGTACGGTCCTACCTGTAAATAAGGAAGGTCTTTAATGCTGATTGGCCAGGCATCATTGCCGAAAACAACGATATCCAATGTGTCTTTTGGATATTTGGTGCTGATCAATTCGGCAAGTGCCATCGCTACCTTTTTGGCAGGGGTAATGCGGTCCTCCCCGTATAAGATCATGCTATGGGAAATATCGATCATAAGGACTGTGGAGGTAAGCGTCTTAAAGTCCTTTTCCTCTACCTCCAGGTCCCGTTCGGTCAATCTGAAATCGCTAATGCCATGGTTAATCTGGGCATTATGAATGGATGTGGTCAAATCGATCTGGTCAAGGCTGTCCCCAAACTGATACTCCCGGCGGTCTGCGTTTTTCTCTTCGCCAATGCCCGACCTGTTGCTGTTATGGTTTCCTTTTCCCGATTTCTTTAGTTTACCAAATATTTCTTCCAGGGCAGATTTACGGATGGTTTGCTCTGTTTTGGCTGTAATTTTAATGCTACCATCGTCCGGGTCATCCCTTATGTACCCTTTTTGTTTCAGGTCATCCATAAAATCTCCCATACCGTATTCGTTGTTGGTAATGTTATACTGCTTATCCAACTCATTTAGCCACGCCAGCGCTTCACCAGCATCGCCGGAGGTATAATTAAGTAACTGGGTGAAAAGCTTGAGCAAGTCTTCAAAACCTCCCTTGGGCATTTCATTTGGCTTAAAATCTGAAAAACGGAAACCTCTCATACACTTAAGTACTTTTCATCGAAGATAGCTGTTTTTATTGACATTTACGCTATGAAACGAACTAATATAAAAAATTTTTATTTTTATAATATGAAATATTGTTAGTAATTTGCACAAAATTAAGCGATGAACGTTGATTATGGAAAAAAAAGTATACAATCGTATTAAGGCTGTTTTAGCCGAAAAAGGTAAATCTAATAACTGGTTAGCCGAAACCCTTGACAGGAATATTAACACTGTATCCAAATGGTGCACCAACAAAATGCAGCCAACTGTAGAGTCACTTTTTGAAATCGCCGAAGCATTGGAGGTAGACGTGCGCCTTTTGTTAGTATCCACTGGAAAGGAGTAAGATCCCATTTAAATATCGCTAATGAATATATGGCGCGATTAATGCCTTATATCTAACTATTGCGCACCACATTTTACCCGTTGGTGGCAGTCATTCTGATAAGGATTATAATATAGATTGTTAGTCTAGTGGATGAAAATGAGGAAAGAGCTATTGCTGGGTTATATTCGCCAAATACTTCTTGTAGTATTTGGTATAGTTAAAGGTGTATGCTGTTTTGGACAGCAACCCCCTAATGAGATTGTCAAATCAAGGATACATGCTGATACAAGCAAGCAACGGGATTTGATTGATTTGGGGAAAAAGTTATTTCATATTAGCCCTCCAAAAGATCGGGACAGCACCGGAGAAAAAGTTTATTTTTCAATATTACCTTTTTCCACTTCTGTACCTGGTGGCGGCAACGCACTGATCACGAGTACAACGGCAGGATTTTATTTGGGTGATCGGAAAACGACCTTCATGTCAAAAGCCACATTTACTCCTTATTTTAACTTTTCAGGACGTTTTGGTTTACCCATAACTTCCTATTTATGGTTAAAAAACAATCAATGGGTTATTAAAGGCGATACGCGCATTTTAAAATATCCTCAAAATACGTGGGGTCTGGGCAGGCAATATGGAAATGGGGAAGAGATAAAAGTGAATTATACCTACATCCGTTTTTATCAGCAATTATTAAGACGCATTAAAGATGGTATGTTTGCCGGTATTGGATATAATCTGGATGATCGTATGAAGATTAATACCGACGAAGATAAAATGCCACTAGCTGAATATTCAAAATATAAGTATGGTACGGAAGCGGGGGGCAATAGTATCTCCTCGGGGATAAGTCTGAATCTCTTGTATGATACCAGGGCTAACTCCATCAATCCATTAGATGGTTATTATACCAATTTACAATACCGTATTAACTCAAAGGCTCTGGGCAGCGATCAAAACTGGCAATCGTTATATGTAGATGTGCGCCGCTACTTTCGGTATACCGATAACCCCAACAAGCAAAATATGCTGGCCGTATGGACCTATTTTTGGACCGTCCTAAACCGGAACGTGCCTTATCTGGATCTACCAAGTGTAGGTTGGGATCCGGATACCCGCTCAGGGAGGGGACAAGACCAAAATAGATACAGGGGCCGGCATCTGGCTTATGTAGAGGCTGAGTACAGGCGCGACCTTACCTCAAACGGCTTGTTTGGATTTGTAGTATTTGCCAATGCAAACACGGTGAGTGGCCCAAAAAGTACTTTCTTTTGGTCATGGAATCCAGCAATTGGCACAGGACTACGTATCAAGTTCAATAAAAATTCCGGAACCAATTTTGCCGTAGACTATGGAATCAGCAAGGGTTATTCCGGGTTTCAGTTGTCGCTGGGTGAGGTGTTTTAATGGTAGTTCCCTGAGAGGAGACTTTAGGATAAGTATCGTGCTTATTCAGCCGGATAAAAATCCCTGCAAATAAAGCACCTGTCAGTGCCATAACAGCCCCCACCATTGCTGGCCAACTGTAGTCCATATGAAACACCAAAGGCAGGCCTCCAAAATATGCACCCAGCGCATTACCAATATTGAAACTACCCTGGCTTACCGCTGCAGCCAACATTTCTGATCCTTTAGCCGTATTGATCATCAACATTTGGATTGGAGAAGTTAATGCAAATGCGATGGCGCCAGTAATAAACGTCATAATCAGGGAAAGGAGTGGATTGGTTGACACAAAATGAACGATAATTAATGAGATCACCATGGTTAGCAACATAAAAACAGCGGCCTTTGCCGGGGAGAATAAATCGGCTAATTTACCTCCAATCAAATTTCCAATAAACATTCCTGTTCCAGCTAATATTAATACATAGGTCACGGAATCTTCAGAAAATCCAGAAACCTTCGTCATCAAAGGAGCTATGTAACTATACCAGGAAAATAAGCCTCCAGTTCCTATAGCTATCATTCCAATAATCAACCAGGCATTGACGCCTTTAAAAAAACTCAACTCTTTTTTTAAGTTGCTGTTTTTGTTGGCGGGGATCGTCGGAAGCCAACTTTTCAAGCTGACGAGTGTAATAATGCCAACAAAAGCTACAATTGCAAAACTGTAGCGCCAGGAAAAGTGATGTCCAATATAAGTGCCCAAGGGGACCCCTGCAATATTGGCAATGGTCAACCCTGCAAACATCATCGATACGGCTTGTGCTTCTTTTCCCTTTTGCGCAAGGCGGCTGGCAACTACAGACCCAACGCCAAAGAATGCTCCATGGGGCAAACCAGATAGCAGCCGTGTGATAAATAATATCTGAAAATTGGGTGCAAATGCTGACAATGAATTAAAGAGAGTAAACATCACCATTAAAGCTATTAGAATTTGTTTTGGCGGATATTTCCCTGCAATTGCCACTAATAACGGAGCGCCAATTACTACACCAAGCGCATAGGCAGAAATGAGATGGCCAGCCTCGGGGATAGTTACACCTAAGTCCTTAGCAATATCGGGCAATAACCCCATCATAACGAACTCAGTGATGCCAATACCTAATCCGCCAAAAGTAAGGCTAAGTAAACTCTTCTTCATTCAATCATAGTGTTAACAATACACAAAGGTAGGTGACATTCGTTGATTATTTGTATAATCCTGGTAAAATGTATTATTAGTTTCTGGCACATATTTACAAAATAAATTTGTGGCTGTACGTTTTTGAAACAACTGGGTGTGCGTTATCGTACAGGTGTTGTGATTTTTATTTATTAAGTGTCTCATTTATATTAATTTGTATTTTTGGCCGAAAACATGCAATTTGGCTACGAAATGATTGAATTAAAAAATATCTTTAAATGGTACCAGGTGGGCGGCAGCCGTTCATTTGTACTAAAAGACGTCAGCCTAAATATTCAGGAAGGGGAATTTATATCCATTATGGGCCCATCCGGTTCCGGAAAATCAACACTTTTGCATATAATAGGCTTACTGGATGAGCCAGACGAAGGCGATTATCTATTTCAGGGTAACGAGGTGTTGAAATTAAAAGAAAAACAACGTTCTGCGCTCTATAAAAAACACATCGGGTTTGTGTTCCAGGCCTATCACCTCATCGATGAATTGACCGTTTATGAAAATATTGAAACACCGTTAATTTATCAGGATCTGAAAAGTAGCGAACGCAAGGCCATTGTTGCCGACTTGCTGGACCGTTTTGGAATAGTGGGCAAAAAAGATTTGTTTCCTGTACAATTGTCCGGCGGACAACAGCAATTAGTAGGCATAGCCCGTGCTTTGGCTGCCAAACCGACTCTGTTATTGGCCGATGAACCTACCGGCAATCTCAACTCAAAACAAGGGCAAGAGATCATGGAAACCTTTCTGAGGCTGAATAAGGAAGACGGGGTCACGATCATACAAGTTACTCACTCCGAAAAAAATGCCGCCTATGGCAACCGGATCATTAATTTATTGGATGGACAGATCAGTGAAGTATAAAACAAGTATTCCATTTCTTCTAATTCTGGTAAGTTGCCTGATGGTCTTCGATGCAAATGCACAGAAAAACTCAGCTGATACGGTCAAGATCTATACCTTGCAACAGTGCATCGATACAGCCTTGGCCAAAAATCGCCAAGCCCGGCAAGGAATGTATAATTCCAGGTCTGCTAAAATCGACCTGAAACAGGCTAATACGGACCTGATTCCTTCTTTAAATGCATCAATCAACCATGGTTTAAGCCATGGACGGAGTATTGACCCCGCAACCAACTTGCCTGTAGAAGACAATCTGACTACGGGCAGTCAGAATTTATCGGCTTCCCTCATGCTGTTCAACGGATTGGCAAATCTATATAATGTACGCGAAAAGTCGACTGCACTTCAGGCAGCCAAGTTGGATGAACAGCAAGTGAAGGATGAGCTGAGTCTGGATGTAGTGACAGCTTATATTCAGGTTTTGACAGCTGAAGATGTGATGAAACAAAGTAAGATGCAGTTGATGCTTACCAACGAACAGGTAAAACGGACTTCATTGCTTCAGCAGGACGGAGCTATTGCGCCTGGTGATTTTTACGACCTGAAAGGGCAACTAGCCTCCGACCAAAATACGCTGGCAGATGCGATTAAATCGTATAACGATACGCGTATTAATCTGTGTAATTTAGTGAACATTCCTTATAATGAAGGGATGAAACTTGAACCCCTGGGTGAAACGCCTACAGAAAATCCTTCGGTGCAGGATGCATTTCAGCTATACACACTCGCCTCTGCTAAACTGGGCACATTGCGTGCTGCGGATGCCTGGAAACAAAATGCGAGCTATTTAATTAAAAGGGCTAAGGCGGCCTATTTCCCATCTATTAGTGTGTCTGCATACCTAAGCAGTAATTATTCAGGAAATGAACCGAGCTCGTATTATGATCAGTTTAAGAATAAATTGGGGCGGGGACTGACTTTTAGCTTGCAAATACCTATTTTAGATGCCCTTTCTACCCGCAACAACGTTTCCAAAGCGCGAATAAATCTGGAACAAGCAACCTTTGAAGCCGAAACCCGTCGCAATGAACTTCAGCAAAAGACGAAACAATTGTTGTTGGACCTAAAAATCGCTAAGGAAAAATATTACAATCTGGTCGAACAAACCAAGGCTTATTCAGAGTCTTATCGTATTGCAGAAGTCCGGTTTAACGCCGGTGATATCAACACAGTAGATTTCCTGATTGCCAAAAATAAGATGGATAATGCCAAGGCCAACCTCGTGATCGCACGTTATCAGTGGCATTTGCAGCAGCGGCTTACTGATTATTACAGCGGCGCCTGGTAAGAAGGCTGTTGCCGGCTTAACCAGCCGGCGACATATTTGCCAATGATATCAAATTCCAGGTTGACTACATCGCCTGCGCTAACTTGATGAAGATTGGTATGATCAAAAGTATAGGGAATAATTGCTACCGAAAAGCTGTCATAAGCAGCGTTAAATACAGTTAGGCTAATACCGTTTACTGCAATGGATCCTTTTTCTACGGTCATATTTCCCAAGGTTGAATCGTATTGGAAGGTATAGACCCAACTGCCTTCCTGATCAACCCGGGCAATACAAGTAGCTGTTTGATCCACATGTCCTTGTACAATATGTCCATCCAAGCGTCCGCTTGCCGGGGTACAACGCTCCAAATTGACCAAGTCACCAACGCGTAGGTCACCAATATTACTTTTTTGCAGGGTTTCATCAATAGCCGTAACTTGATATCCGCCAACATGCAAGCCTACTACGGTTAGGCAAACACCGTTATGAGAAACGCTCTGATCTATTTTTAACTCTTCAGACAAATCAGAATTTATAAAAATATGAAGGTTTCCTCCCTCTCGTTCCAAGGCGCTCACGGTGCCCAAGGTTTCTATGATGCCAGTAAACATATGCGTGTTATTGATTTAAACAAAGATACGTATTTGCTTAAAATTGGAAATAGATAAACGGCTGGATTTCGGATGATTTCATTTGAATGACCCAAACAATGGTCAGAACCAGTAAAAGGGCTTTCCCAAGTAATGGCATCCGGATCACCGCGCGTTGAGTGGCAGTTTCCATCGTATCCGGAACAAAGTGCAGCAAGTAGCCTAAAGCCATTAAGGCCACTACCACTTGGTATCCTTTCACAAATTCAAAGAACAGCTGTGGGTGGAACTGGTGAAAAATTTGGTGCAGCATCTTTCCTGCAGTTTCCATGTTATCTGCACGGAAAAATATCCAGCAGAAACACACGAAATGAAATGTAATGAACCAGCCAAGTACTGTTCCCATCAGAGAGCTTCGGCCGCCAACAGCTTTTTGCTTAGTAATTGTTAGCCAAATCTTATTAATAGCCAGCGCCAGCCCATGCATAGCTCCCCAAAGCAAAAACCGCAAAGATGCTCCGTGCCACAATCCTCCCAAAACCATTGTGATGAATTGGTTGAGGTAGGCCCTGAATTTGCCCTTTCTGTTACCACCCAGGGAAATGTATAGGTAGTCGCGCAGCCAAGTGGAAAGTGATATATGCCATCGCCTCCAAAATTCCGTAATGTTCAGGGAGCGGTAAGGGGCGTTAAAATTATAATGATCCGGAAATTGGAAACCTAAAAGTAGTGCAATGCCAATGGCCATATCTGAATAGCCCGAAAAATCACAATAGATCTGAAGTGCATAGCCATACAGGCCAAAAAGGTTTTCAAGACCTGAATACAGGGAAGGGTTGTCAAAAATGCGGTCCACAAAATTGATACTGATATAATCTGCGATCACTGCTTTTTTTAACAGCCCGCACACGATCAGAAAAATCCCCCGCCCAAGCATCTCTTTGCTTACAAAAGTTGGTTTCTGTAATTGGGGCAGAAAATAAGAGGCGCGAACTATAGGCCCTGCCACCAAAAAGGGAAAGAAAGATACAAAAAACGCATAGTTCAGAATATGAGGTGCCGGTTCCAATTGCTTGCGGTAAATATCAATGGAGTAGCTAAGAGATTGAAAAGTGAAAAAGGAAATGCCGATCGGCAAGAAAATATCCATCCGCTCAAAATGGCGGCCCATGACGTCATCGTAGGTCTGCAGGATAAAGTTCGTATACTTAAAATATAACAAGATACCTAAATTCAGTACAATGCTGAACACGAGCAAAAAACGGCGTTTGCCCTGATTTTCGCTCTGGTGCATCCATTTGCCCAGGTTGTAATCTACCACGGTGCTAAAGATGAGTAGTAAAAAGTAAAACCCGCTTGATTTGTAGTAGAAGTATAGCGAAAATAACACCACAAACAGAAATTTTGCATGGTGAGTTTTGCTGAGCAGGGCATACACGCTAATGAAACCGAAGAAAATAAACAGAAAAATTCCGCTGTTGAAGATCAACGGCGATTCCTTGTGATAAATAAACTGATCCAGTAAACGGGATAGATCAATGTCTGGAAGTTGAATAGCCAAAAAATTGTTCACTTAGTCTTTTCCGTTAAAACCCAATAAAAGTGCTTTTGCCAGTTGCCGGCCGATGAGGATGCCGCCCCTGCGGTTAATGTGCGTATAATCTTTATTGGCAAGGGGTGGATCGTGATTCACAAACTGCGCCATACTGTTTTCACCACCCATGGCCTCAAACATATTCCAGAAGGCAACCTTTTCCGCTTCGGCCGCAGCGCGTTGTGCTTCGAGCATTTTTGGTAAAGTTTCCATGGTCACGTATTCGCCCATATCCCGCTGTGACCGGTCGCCCACGCCTAACACCAGGATGCTGCTGTGCGGAAATCCCGCTTTGATGAGCTGGATAACTTTAATAAGCATCCTTTTATAAGGATCATAGTTACTTATTTTTGGCGACATGGCATTTAAGCCATATTGCAACACGATTAGCTTATAATGAAGCAAGGAATCGGTTTGCTGGTACATGTCAGCCGTTGTACGGAATAAGGCGGTGCCTGCATTACCCCTTAGCGAAAAATTATCGAGGTACAAGCCCTTCCCATTCTCAAAGTTGAGCCCAAACAGCTGGAGCAACGAATCTTTTTGGCTATAAAAACTTAGGTTTCGTGCGGAATCAGCCTGCAAGGCCAGCGCATGTAGCCTGCGGCCACTTTCAAGCGTATAGGTTTGCCGTTTTCCCCCCTGGTAATTGAATGAGATTCGGCTGGGGTGCGGTGTGCTATAAAACAATGTTATGTTTTTAAAGTACCGGCATTTAGGGATTTTTCCAGCCCCATAATAAGTAATGGCATTGGAATCAGTTACAGGAATGGCCAAATGCCCGGAAATGTCAAACCTTTTTTTCCGGACGCCGCTATCCACCGCAGATGTGGACTTGAAGCCCGTGGTTCGCTGAAGAATATTGAGCCTGTAATCGGTAGACGGGTTGGCAAAGGCTACATAACCCACGCCACTACCGCCAAAGATACCCTGCAGGGTGTCACGTAATTTGTCCGTTAAGATATCGCCTTCAATAAAGGAGTCGCCCATAAATCCCATATGCACGGACTTTTCTGATTCGGGAAGGTTACGCAGTGCATCATAGAAGGCCTGCATGGCCGGCGTTTCCTGACCAAAATCTTCAATGGGAACCGGCTCCGTAGGGATGGATAAGCCTTCATTGCTAACTACTGGTTTCCCAGAAAACTTTTTTGAAGGGTTTTTACTTTTTTTGTCTTTTGTCTGTTTATTTTGCAGATTTGTAACAATTAGCTCTTTTCTGGATTTCACATCATGGAGTATATCCATCTCCTTAAGTGTGTACCCGGCCACTTTTAATTCAGGTACGTAATATAAACTGAATAGCGCGCAAAGCAATATTACGCTCAACAACCAAACCTTAAACAACTGATTGTTCATTTAAAAAGAATTACTCCCCATGCTTACTAAAACGAAAGACGGCGCAAATAACGTATTTTAATCTAAAAAATCCTATACTTGCTCCGCGAATGATCAGATATACCTTTCCATGTGCCCGTTATTTGTGTCTGGTACTGGCCTTATTGCTGGTAGAGATCTCACAGGCGCAATATAATAGCCAACTTAACCGTATCAAAAACGGGGAACGAATCGGGCTATTGCTAGCATATCAGCAACAGGTTCCGGGCCATGTTACCCGGATCATCCATGTGGGAGATTCTCATGTGCAGGGTGGTTTTTTTGGTGAGACCGTGAAAAGAGCGCTCCAACAACATTTTGGAAATGCCGGCCCCGGATTTATTTTTCCTTATAGCCTGGCCAGGACCAATGGCAATAAGGATTTCAGCTGGTCATCGCCAAACCGATGGGCCGTAGACCGGAACACGGCCATTCATCCCCAATTTCCTGCGGGCATCGGCGGCTGGGTCATTGCCCAGCAGAGCCCTTCGTTTTCCATCACGGCCTCTGCTCAGGACAGCACCCGCTACCGGAACTCGTTTAATCGAATCCAAATTTTTCAGGGGGGCATTCATGATCCCTATAAATTATCAGTACAGGCTGAAAACCTCATCTTTCAAAGCCCAGTCATGCAGGCTTCAAGTTTAACCTGGACATTGCCCCAACAGGTGGCTTCCTTTCGGCTGGATGGTATGTTGAACGGGCAGGGAAGGGGCTATTTATTCGGCGTTAACCTGGAAAATGGTCAGCAGGGCGTGCTTTATCATAATATTGGGGTTAATGGCAGCCGCTTTGAAAATTTTAGCCGTGATGGCTTTTTTGCCGGACAAACGAGCGACCTGCATCCGGATATCATTATTTTGTCCATGGGTACTAACGAAGCGCAGACCAACGAACTTTCGGTTTCGGCCCTCCAGCAAACAATTGATATTTTGGTTAAACAGATCATAGCAAATAATCCCAATGCGGTCATTCTTTTTACAACACCCATGGCTTCTTACAAACGGGCTTACCGCACCCGACGGGTTAAAAGGCGGCGCAGGCGCAGTATGTATCTTCTTCCCAATCCCGTTGTTGGGCAGGTGCGTGAGGCTATTCTCTCATACGCTGCACAAAATGGCCATGCGGTATGGGACTTGTATGAGATTGCCGGTGGTGCCGACGGGGCTGCAGATTGGAAGAAAAGGGGACTTATGGGCAGTGACGGGGTCCATTTTTCGCCCGAAGGATATGAGTTGCAGGGACGTTTGCTGGCTAAAGCCCTCATCAATTGTATTTCTAAATAAGAATGTTTGAATACAAATCTGATTATCCCTCCAGCGACTGGAAAAACCACTGCGTGAGCCTCAGTCTCACTCCGTTATTTTTCCAAGGCCGCTTCCGGGCTAACCAGATTTGAATTGAATTACCCAACTAAATTTTATTTTGCTGTATTTTTGCCAGAATCATAAAGAATATACGTAGGACAAGCGAACAAAGACCATGGGATATAAAAGCCTAGCCGATTGCATAAATGACCTGGAACATCACGGACACCTCATACGCATCCCAGAGGAGGTTGATCCATACTTGGAAATGGCTGCGATCCATTTACGGGTCTATGCCAATCAGGGGCCGGCTTTATTATTTGAGCGCGTTAAAGGCAGTAAATTCCCGGCAGTTTCCAACCTGTTTGGTACACTCGAGCGCTCCCGTTTTTTATTTCGGGATACGCTTGAAAAAGTTAAAGTGCTGGTTGACCTAAAGTCTGATCCTTTAAAAGCGCTGAAACATCCCTTTAGATATGCTGGGGTTGCAATGACGGCCTTATCGGCCCTACCTTATAAAAAACAAAGGGGTGCACCGGTGCTTTATGGCCAAACACGCATCAGCGAACTGCCGCAAATTGTAAATTGGCCCATGGATGGCGGGCCATTTATCACCATGCCGCAGGTATATACCGAAGATGTTAACAAGCCCGGAATTATGCAATCGAACCTGGGAATGTATCGCATTCAATTGGCGGGGAATGACTACCAACAAAATGAAGAAATTGGTCTACACTATCAGTTGCATCGTGGAATTGGCATTCACCAGGCGAAGGCAAATGCGCTTGGCCGACCGTTAAAAGTTAGCATCTTTGTGGGTGGACCTCCTTCACATGCGTTGGCAGCAGTTATGCCATTGCCCGAAGGCCTGTCAGAAGCAACTTTTGCCGGGGCTATGGGGAATAGGCGTTTCCGTTATTTTTACGATCAGGAGGGATTTTGTATCTCTGCAGATGCCGATTTTGTAATCACCGGACTCGTATTTCCGCAGGAAACAAAGCCCGAAGGCCCTTTCGGCGATCATTTGGGCTATTATAGTCTTACCCATCCCTTTCCGCTATTGCGGGTTCACCGGGTGTATCACCGAAAAAAAGCGATATGGTCATTCACGGTGGTTGGAAGGCCTCCGCAGGAAGATACCAGTTTTGGCGCCCTTATCCATGAAATCACCGGCGATGCTATTCCGAAAGAAATTAATGGTCTCCATGCGATACATGCCGTAGATGCTGCGGGCGTACACCCTTTATTATTTGCCATCGGTAGTGAACGATATACGCCCTATGTGCACACTGATCGTCCGCAAGAAATTCTGACCATTGCCAGCCAGGTGTTAGGCAAAAACCAGCTAAGCTTGGCCAAATTTTTATTTATTGCCGCTTACGAAGATGACCCGTTACTGAATATTCACAATGTACCGGCATTTTTCAGGCATATATTGGAACGGATCGATTTTAGGCGCGACCTGCATTTTTATACCCAGACAACCATTGATACGCTGGATTATTCGGGAGATGGCCTTAATGCCGGATCAAAAGTCATATTTGCTGCTGCTGGCGATAAAAAGCGGGAGTTGTGGACAGAGGTGCCAGCACAAGTTGTCATACCAAGGCCATTTAATCAATTTAGGCTAGCACTACCGGGTATTCTGGTTGTGGAAGGCCCTGCCTTCACTAATTACGAAGCTGAGTCTGAAAAAATCAGGAAGTTTGCCGTGGCTCTCGACCCTGTACAACTCAGCGGGCTTGCACTAGTTGTTTTGGCCGATGATGCCAGTTTTACAGCTGAAACGGTCAATAACCTCATATGGGTTGCCTTTACCCGAAGCAATCCCTCGCATGATATTTATGGAGTAGGCGAGGAAATACATTTTAAACATTGGAGTTGTCAGGGGCCTGTCATTATTGACGCCCGCAAGAAATCCCACCATGCCCCTGAACTGATCATGGACCCTGCCATAGAACGCATAGTTGATTCCCTGGGAGTAAAAGGCAAGCCCCTTCATGGAATTATTTAAAAAAAAATCACCATACGATTTGGACTGATTATAAATAGTTCCTATCTTCGCAACGGAATATTCGATAAAAAGATGCCTTGTCCATTTGCGAAATTAGAAGAAGTGTATCAAACCCAACATGGGGCTGTTTATCAATGCAGCAACCAAAATTGTTATTGGTTGGATTTTGCGGGGGATAAAACCGCATTTCGCGTTGCTGACTTTCTGCATTTTAAAAAGAAGGTTGACAGCATAGACGTTGCCTCTCTTATCATAGATTCATCCCGTCATGCCGACTATACCATTCTAATGCCTTTCCGTTCTGAACGCTGTTTTGCTCTCACACTCAACGATTTATTGAACCTCCGCGAACTTTTGGACGGAGCCCGATTCATGATCGAACTTAACAGTGTGATAAAAAGCTGCCTTAAAAGCACCCCTTCAAGGGCTTAAGTAATTTAGACTCATTTCTTATTGCATTTATTCTTAACAATATAGCAAACATTTTGTTTACTTTTGTATGTCAAAGCCAGGAATGGTTTTTGTTTAAGATTAATACAGGTAAAATTTTAGGTTTATGAAAGATTTATTGCGTTTAAAAACCTCTTTAAACGAAGAGATAGAAAAATTACTGAATGATCAGATCAAGGTGGAAGCACATTCTTCAGCCATTTACCTGGCCATGTCATCCTGGTGTGATAATCAGGGCTATGACTTCAGCGCAGGATATTTTGAAAAACAATCTGGTGAGGAACGTAAACACATGCTTAAGTTGTTTAAATACATCAATGACCGGGGAGGAAAAGCGATTTCACCTGAAATTTTTAATATCCCTGCTGATTTTGAATCGTTCAGAAGTGTATTTGAGCAAGCATTGGAACAAGAAATGTATGTAACCCAGCAATTCAATAACATTGCGGACCAGTGCTTTAAGCAGAAAGATTTTGTAACGTTTCAGTTTATTCAGTGGTTCCTGCAAGAACAAATTGAAGAAGAGTATGTCGCACGTCGTATTCTGGAGATGTTCGATGTAATTGGCGAAGAAGGCACCGGAAGATGGGAGATTGACAAGCATATTCCCAAAGTAAGCTACAGCGCTGAATAATTGTTTTTAATTTTGATAGAAAAGGGTTATCATTGTAACAAATGATAACCCTTTTTCGTTTACTTGACAAGGCAATTTGAAGGTAACAAACACCGTTATATCCGTATGCAAAAGTTATTGGTTTGTTTATTGGTGTTGATGGCAGGAAAAGCCACCGCTCAGTATCAAACCAGGGCTGTTCATGGGGTTGTCCAAGACTCCACCGGTTTGCCGCTGGTGGGTGTGAACGTGCGGTTGGTATCAGTAATAGATACCTTGTTAACCGTAACGGATGAACGCGGAAAATTTCAATTCAGATCAGTATACGGTTTGGAATTCAGAGTCATTTTTAGCTTGCTCGGTTATCAGATTTCAGAACGACACCAAATAACTGACCCATTGAAATGGGCCGTAGATATGGGTAAATCAGTCTTAAAACCACAAATCAATTTATTGAAGGAAGTGGTGGTTTACAATAATATTCCGGTTCAGATGATGGAAGATACCATTCAATATAATGCATCGGCTTTTCCGGTGCGGGCAGGTGCGCTAACAGAGGAACTCTTGAGGCAGCTGCCCGGACTGCAAGTGAACAGGGATGGAAAAGTAACCGCTCAAGGGCAAACGGTAGCTCATGTTAAAGTTAATGGGCGGCCTTTTTTTGGCGGTGATGTGTTAACAGCCACGCGTAATCTTCCAGCAAATATTGTAGACCATATACAGGTAATTAATGACTACGGTGATGAGGCAAATATTACCGGAATAAAAAACACAGAGTCTGAAAAAATTATTAACATTGTTTTAAAAAAAGACAGGAATAAAGGCATGTTTGGTCAAGTCACGGCAGGAGGAGGCACTACGGGACGTTATATTGGCAGTTTTTCTGCTAACCGATTTGACAATGGGCAGGAACTTTCTTTACTTGGGTCTTTGAATAATACCAATACCAGCATCTTTAGTTTTGGGGATGTTCGTAGCGGTAGTGAACGTGATCGCTCAGGTTTTGACCTTGGCAGTATGTTTGATCAGACAGATGGTATTAACACCGCAGGTTCTTTCGGAGTGAATTTTGCGGATGAGTATCGAAATGGAGTCACGATAGCTGCCGGGTATAATTTTGTAGATAAGAAAAACGTAACAGAAGGCACCTCACTGCTCCAGAGTATCTTTCAGAACAATTCGATTTTTAGCAATGAAGAACGAAAAACCAATTCTGAAAATGCACGACATAAAATTTCAGCAGAAATCGAGGCTAAGATAGATACCTTTAACTATTTTAAAATAGCCCCAACAGTCACCTTTTCAGAATCAGACGACCTTTCAAATAGCATAAGTAATATCCGTAATAAATGGCTCACTACCAATCGCTTATACAATACAACCTCACATGCCTCATCGCCCGATGTGGATTTGGATATATTCTATAACCGGCGTTTTAAAAAACCTGGCCGTAATTTTATATTAAATTTACAAGGGCAATATAATAAACGAAATAAAAAAGATTACATCAATGACCTTACCAGAAACATTGATTCATCCACCTTCAATGACCCTTTTATTGATACCGTGCAGATAGGACGCAGGATGGATGATGGTAACCGGAACCGTGTAGGATTCATACAAGCTTCTTATCTGGAGCCCATAAATGATCGCAGCCTGCTGGAATTTGCCTATGAGTTTTCAAATACATCCATAAGTAGTATTCGCAATACCTGGGATACGGACCCGGAAGGATCTATTGGAAATTCAGTTTATATCGATTCCTTAAGTATTGACTATGCCTATCTGTTCCAAACCAGTAAATTTGGGCTAAACTATCAGTTTAACCAAAACAATCGGTATAAGTACACCATTGGTTTTGCCATGCAGCCAACTACCTTGAGCGGTTATACCCTCAATAAAGATAGTGTCACCTCTTACAAGCACATGAATGTTATCCCAAGCGCCGGATTTTATTATAAAATAAATCGCTACAGTGACCTTTCCATTAACTACCTGGGGCGAAATAACCAACCAAATTTTTCTCAAATACAACCTGTACGCGACGTAAGCGACCCCCAAAATGAAGTTGACGGCAATGCGCATTTAAAGGCTGAGTTCATTAATAATTTTCAGATAAAATACAACACCTTTAGTTTGGTAACCGGCAGCATGTTTAATACAACACTTTCATTTAACCTTATTCAAAATAAAATCGTCACCAAGCGAAGTATCGTGCCCAATAGCACGAAACAGGAAACCGGGTATTTAAACACCGATGGCTATTTTGATATGCGTGGAGATTATATCTGGTCTTTCCCATTGGTTGGTGAAACTCTTAAGTTAACTTTAAATGGTAACGCGACCTTTAGTAATAACATTTCATACATAAATGAAGAGCGAAATTTGGGACGTATTCTTGACTTTTCCCAAGGAGCCCAACTTGGATTTCAACTGGCCGATATGGTGGATGCAGAATTTAGCACCAATTATGCCGTAACCCGGACACGTAATTCACTACCTTATACCGCTGATGTAGACGCTAGTTTTTTAAATGTTAATTTTGGAGGCAAAGGTTATTTGGGAGAAAAATGGACACTGGGGATTGATTTTTCACAACGGGTAAATGCGGGCTTCAGCAGCAGTGTAAATAGTAACCCAACCTTATTAAACGCCTATATTGAACGCAGTTTTTTAAAAAATAATAGGGCCTTGCTTCGATTGCAGGGATTTGACCTGTTTAACGAAAATACAGGAATAAGCCGCGAAGTAGTCGGAAATGATGTGTTGGATACACGAAACAATCGTTTAGCCCGGTATTTTATGATAACACTAAATATACGACTGCAGAAATATCCCTCAAAACCCTCAAAAATTTAAGCAATCGAAATGAAGGTTATTGCATATACAGAACCTGGAGGTCCGGAGGTATTACGTATCGAAGAAAGACCCATGCCCAAAATAGGCCGCGAACAGGTATTAATTCAGGTTAAAGCGGCGGGAGTGAACCGACCGGACATCTTTCAACGACGTGGAAATTATCCGGCACCCTCCTGGGTGGAACCAAACATACCAGGCCTGGAAGTGGCAGGAATTATTACGGCCTGTGGTGAACAAGTAAGTAGTTGGAAGCCTGGAGATCATGTTTGTGCTTTATTAGCGGGAGGCGGATATGCTGAATATGCTGTTGTAAACGCCGGCCATTGTTTGCCCATTCCCAAAAATTTTGATTTTGCAGATGCGGCAAGTTTGCCGGAAACGATTTTTACGGTGTGGCATAATGTATTTCAGCGAGGTCAGCTAAAGGAAGGCGAACATATTCTGGTGCAGGGTGGCAGTGGGGGTATAGGCACTGCGGCCATTCAATTGGCTCATTTTTTTGGTGCAAGAGTGTATAGCACAGCAGGCAGCAGCGAGCAGTGCCAATATTGCCTGGATCTTGGTGCTCTACGTTGCTTTAACTACCGTGTAGAAGATTTTTATGAAGGGTTAAAGGAAACCGGCATCGATGTTATCCTGGATTCTTTTGGAGCAGACTATTTTGAAAGGCATTTCCGTTTATTACGGGATGATGGGCGTCTGATAGTGATCAATGCCGTTTCCGGAAGCGAGGTGCAACTCCCTTTGGTCAAACTCATGTCCAGGCGACTTACCATCACGGGTAGCACCCTCCGTAACCGGGATAACGCATTCAAAAGTTCATTGGCCGCTGAAGTTAAAAAATACGTGTGGCCTCTGCTGGATGCCGGGAAATATAAAGTTACCATCCATCAGAAATTCAAACTTGAAGAAGCCCAGAAGGCGCATACTTTAATGGAAAAGGGTGGATTTACGGGCAAACTGATCTTGTTAACTGGTTGTTAATATAGCGTGCTAAATACTTTTAGCTTCTTTAATTAATTGCAAATTTTTTATCTTGCCAGCGAATTGAAAATAGATACATTCAAGCGTTCAAACTAATTAATGAAATCCTTTTGATGAAAAAAATTTGTTTAAGTTTATTTTCCTGTCTATCATTGGCAGTTTCTGCCCAGGAAATTTCTCCAGTTAGCGATCCAGTGGAGTTAGTTAACCCATTAGTAGGTTCTTTTTCAGACCCCAGTTTCTCCAATGGAAATACCTATCCGGCCATTGCATTGCCTTGGGGCATGAACTTTTGGAGTCCACAAACGGGTAAAATGGGTGATGGTTGGATGTATCGCTATGACGCCCAAAAAATCCGGGGATTTAAACAGACCCATCAACCCTCACCCTGGATGAATGACTATGGCCAGTTTTCAATTATGCCCGGAAGTGGGCACCCGGAGGTAGACGAAGATAAACGTGCTAGTTGGTTCTCGCACAAAGCAGAAACGTCCAAATCTTATTATTATAAGGTGTACCTGGCCGATGCAGATGTTACCACAGAGATCGCACCTACCGAACGGGCTGCTAACTTCCAGTTCACATTCCCAAAAAGCGACAGCTCGTTTGTGACGGTAGATGCCTTTGATAAAGGGTCGGCTATTCAGGTGTTCCCGGAAGAGAAAAAGGTAGTTGGCTATTCGTCCAAATACAGCCGTGGGAAGCTGATAAATTTTAAGAATTATTTTGTCATTTACTTTGATAAAGCTATTTCATTCAGTAAACTGTCGCTAAACGGTCGCTACCTGGATAATAATGAGAAAGATGCCCAAGGCGACCATGCCGTCGCGGTGATCGGTTTTGCCACGCAGAAGGGCGAACAAGTGCATATGCGGATCGCATCTTCTTTTATCAGTGCTGAACAGGCAGAACTCAACCTGCAACGGGAAATTGGCCAGAAAACCTTTGATCAAACAAAAGAAGAAGCCAAAAATGCGTGGAATAAAACACTTGGAAGGGTTCAGGTAGCCGGAGGCAGCATCGATCAGTTCCGTACCTTTTATTCCTGCCTCTACAGGGCTGTGTTGTTCCCCAATAAATTATATGAGCTGGATAAGAACAACCAGCCCGTTCACTATAGCCCTTACAATGGGAAAGTTCTGCCAGGCTATCTGTATGGTGGCACTGGATTTTGGGACACCTTCAGAGCCCTTTATCCACTGCTCAACTTACTATACCCTGAAACCAATACCGAAATGCAGGCAGGCCTCGTGAATGATTATAAAGAAGGAGGCTGGTTGCCCGAATGGAGCAGTCCGGGTTATGCAGATATCATGGTGGGCAATAACTCAGCCTCAGTGGTATCCGATGCGTATATGAAAGGGTTGAAAGGATATGATATTAATACTTTATATGATGCACTGCTCCATGGGGCCAACAATGAAGGGCCTATCAGCGCAGTGGGCCGAAAAGGCGCAGGTTATTATTTGGAATTAGGCTATGTACCATATGACGTGCAAATTAATGAAAATGCAGCCCGTACGCTTGAATATGCCTATGATGACTTTGCGATCTATCAATTGGCCAAAGCCCTGAAACGCCCACAGGCAGAGATCGACCTGTACCGGCAGCGCAGTTTTAATTATAAAAAATTATTTGACCCTTCCACAAGGTTTATGCGAGGCAAGAACAAAGACGGAC
Organism: bacterium A37T11; assembly: GCA_900109895.1. Taxonomy (GTDB): domain Bacteria; phylum Bacteroidota; class Bacteroidia; order Sphingobacteriales; family Sphingobacteriaceae; genus A37T11. The sequence goes on along the minus strand of FOBR01000009.1, from coordinate 13,889 downwards.
AGTTTCAGTCGCCGTTTAATCCATATAAATGGGGAGATGCGTTTACGGAAGGCAACAGCTGGCATTACACCTGGTCAGTATTTCAAGACATTGAAGGGTTGGCGCAGCTCATGGGTGGCCATGAAGCTTTTGTGGCGAAACTTGATTCTGTATTTTCACAACCACCACTATTTGATGATAGCTATTATGGTGGCGTAATTCATGAGATCCGCGAAATGCAGGTAGCTGGAATGGGGCAATATGCTCATGGAAACCAACCAATCCAGCACATGATCTACCTGTATAATTATGCAGCAGCGCCGTGGAAAACACAGTATTGGGTGCGCGAAACCATGAATCGGATGTACCACGCCGGTCCTGACGGATACTGCGGCGATGAAGATAACGGGCAAACATCCGCGTGGTATATTTTCTCCGCGCTGGGATTTTACCCCGTAACGCCAGCCACTGACCAGTACGTACTTGGGGCGCCATTATTTAAAAAGGCAACGATCAAACTGGCTAACGGCAAGACAATTGAAATCAACGCAGCGAAAAACAGCGATACCAATCGTTATGTACAATCTTTGCAGATTAATGGTAACCGCTCAACCAAAAATTATTTGCAGCATAGCGAATTGCTGAAAGGCGCTAAACTTGACTTTGATATGAGTGCGCAGCCTAACAAGCAACGGGGGATATCGAAAGGAGATTTACCGTATTCACTGAGTAATGAATAAAAAGTGAAGACAGCATTCTTGGGAATAATGACCAAGAATGCTGCCGTTAACTTACCGAAGTTGACCCAAGATCATGGTCAACTGAAATAATGCTTGGTAGTCGGTACACGGATTAACTCTCCTTCTAATATTTTTAGGAGATCATCATCTTATCCCTAAAACCTATACCCCACACTCACCCTAAGGTTAGTGCCGGCTTCTACCTGATAGGAATAATAAGAGGGTTCAGCCCAGTTTTCAAAGCCGCCACTGTAGAGGTATCTGTCTAATATATTGTATATATTTCCTGAGATGCGTAGATTATTTCGTTCCCAAAACAGCCCTCCGTCCAGCCGGAAATAGGTTGGTAGTCTGGCGGCACCTTCAAGGTTCTTCACCCAGGCATCGCGGTCAGCCTGGAAGGAACCTCCGGAAGAAAATCCTAGGTTTTTTAACGGCCCATTCTGCAATTTATACGTCAGCCAAGCATTTGCATTATGGGTGGCATAGCCTGCTATGTTTTGTCCTACTTCATAAGCCGTTACTCCTGGAGTCACCTTTGTTACCTTATCATTCGTATACGCATAGTTGGCTATCAGGTTAAGGCCTGGCAGCAACTCACCCTTCAAATCAAACTCAATACCCTTGGTCACCGTTTGTCCCAATACCACAGAATAAGACTCGTTCCCATTATTGGCTGGATCAGCCGTGAGTTCATTGTTTTTCAAGATGTGATATAGGGTTAAGGTCGTACTCCACTTCCCATTCATCCAGCTTCGTTTGATGCCCACTTCTTTATTATTACCCGTGATTGGCTTGATATTTCCACCATCCCGCAGCGTACCCGTCTGCGGAACAAATGACTGGTCAAGCAATGCATAAACAGACGTTTGGCCATCTATTGAATAACTGAGCCCAAAACGCGGAGTAAAATGGTTGGCATCATAAGGCTCTTCAGACTCTTGCTGTTTCACATACGTATAGCGGGCTGCCACGGTCAGGCGCAACTGGTTGTCTAAGAAGCCCAGTTCATCCTGCAGGTATATACCCGTGTACGATTGATTGCTGATCGTTGGATCAGGACGTTGTTTTATTGGCAAGCTGAGATCCCATTCAGGAAAACCATTTACCGGCACACCAAAGTAAGGCTTGCGGGGATCAAACTCAGCACCCACACTATCCAATGTATGACTTTGGCTAAAATCTGCTGCATATTTTTTATTACCCAGATCAAGCCCTGCCAAAATACGGTGGTGTACCACACCCGTAGATACATCACCATTTAAGTAGAGTTGGCCAAATTTATACGAAGACTTAGCATCCCAAAAACCCACCGCACGGATCATGGTACCATCGGCATTTACCGCATCCGGCCACATGTAGGTGCCCTGCTGCGTATAATTAAAGTAAGCCAATTGACCCGTCAGTTTCCACTGTGAAGATAGCTCTCGCTGTACATTGACAAAAGCACTATGATCATGGATGTAGGTCGGTTCAATACCCGGCATCAGTGTGGTCAGTTTGCGGGGCAAATGACCATAGCCATTCGGCTCAAACAAATAAGACGAGCCCAGATCAGACATCTTTGCATACTGAAATGTATATTCCGTAGTCAGTGTTGTTTTGTCGTCCAGCTTAAAAGTGAGCACGGGCGCAATGCTGTAACGGTTATTGTATTCATTTGGTCGGAAAGAATTCTTTTTCTGACCCATCAGGTTAAGCCGGTACCACACCTTGCTTTCCTTACTAAATTTGCCATCCAGATCCACTGAAGTACGGTAAAGATCATAGCTACCCACTGTCACCTCAGCCTCCCCATTAAAATCCTTGCCGGTAGGTTTCTTGGTGACTACATTATAAATACCACTGGGTTCTCCGTTGCTCATCATAAAGCCGGCAGGCCCTTTGACAAACTCAATGTGATCCACAAAACTCATATCTTCAGTAAGCGGGCCCCAGTCTGATGAAATATTGACCCCATTACGAAAAGCACCCGCCCGTGCACCGCGCATATTGACACGCGCATATAGGTCTGCCCAGTGTTCAATACGCGTGGCCCCACTCACATTGCGCAGTACTCCGTCACTCATCGATAACACCTGCTGATCCTTTAAGGTTTGCGAAGATATAATTTGAATATTTTGCGGAATCTCTACCAGGGGTTCATTCAAATGTAGGGAAGGTGAAATTTCATCCTTCGTATAGCGGTTTTGATTCGCTGAAATTACCACCTCCTTTAACTTCTCTGAGTTCAGGTCCAATGAAAAATCTACCGTAAATGTACCATCCCCATCCACCAGGAGTTTTTTTACTGAAGGTTTCAGACCAACGGCTGTTGCCACCAGCGTATAAGACCCCTGCTTTACCCGTTTTATGGTATACGTGCCATCAGCCGCAGAAACAGAACCCAATGACGTCCCTTTCAAGCTTACGGATATACCCAGTGCGGGAAATCCGTCTACCGTACTTATTTTACCTGTAATGATAGCACCTTCCTGTTGTCCATATCCAGCCTTGAATATGATTATAAACAATATTGTAATATTTACCCATCGGAGAGTTAGTATTTTCTTCATAGGGGCAAAAATAACTTTATTTAGAATAAATCCAAACTATTTACGGATCTAATTAAATTTTAGAAACCTAGGTTAGTGCCTGTTTATTTAGTTTTGGATGTAATTAATTAGAGTTGGATAACACCTGCCTCTAAAATTTATAGGCTATATTGGCTGCGAAATTGCGTAGTCGTTGCGGATTCATCGTTCCATAACCTATCCAATATTTTTTATTCGTTAAGTTATCCATTTTTATCCCCAATCTGAATTTTTTCATGTCATAAAACGCTGAAGCATTCATAATCGTATAAGCGGGTAAGGTAAACACACCATACGATACGCTGTTCATGATCTTATTATCGCTCGCATAGTTTCCTCCAAAACCAAATCCTAATCCTTTAACCAGGTTTTCTGGCAATCGGTAGCTTAACCATAAATTAACACTTATTGGGGCCATCGAATAAATATCACGACGGCCATCTACATCGGCATTCGTGTTCTCATAGTTGTTATGGTTGTAGCTAAACCCTGCGGCAGCATTAAATCCGGTAAACAAATTGCCTATTAATTCAACTTCTAAACCGCGACTTACTTTATTCGCATCTTGTAACTGGGCCAGTGCCGGATTGCGGCTATCTGCACGGAGGGTATTTTTCACATGGATGTCGTAGTAACTGATGGTGCTGGTCAATTTACCCGCGAACAAGTTAAGTTTGACGCCTCCTTCCCATTGATTGGCCTGCTCAGGTTTGGCGAGAGTAGTCTTAACGGGAAAATCCGGATTTGTTGCTTGTTCATCATATGCCTGAAAATAACCAAGGTTAGTAAATCCATTTTGATAACTGGCAAACAATGATACCTGATCTTTCATCGGTTGATAGACTAATCCAAATTTTGGAGAGAGTGCCGTTTGCGTGTACGATTCTACCGGGGCGTAATTGGTGCCACCTTTATTATCAAAATGGTCTACCCGCAATGCGGCCAAGGCAAAAAGCTGTTCAGTAATATTGAGCATGTCAGAAACGTAAGCACTGTACGTATTTGTTTTTACATTAGCAATATATGGTGCCGTTTGGGAATTGTTGGCATAAATTGCCAAGAGTGCATCGCGGTTGTAACCGCTGTAATCATAATCATGGGCCTGTGTAGGTACCACATCAAATGGATCAATTCCATAAAAATTTATGTTTGGGGAAACCCTCCTAAAATCAAGCCCAACGACCATGCGATTTCGCAAATTGCCAATGTTAAAATCGCCATTTACATTTTCTTGAAGCTGTAAGGTGTGGCCTTTAGCATTTTTTGTCGATTGATCTGCCCGGACCAGGTAATTGCTTTTATCCGCGTCAGCAACATTTCCTGTTACTAAACTGTCAGGAACAAGATAAAAGTAAGACCCAAATCCATTGGAAAAGGTTGAACTATAGGTCAGGATGGTTGCCGAGGTGAAATGTTCAGACAATTTGTAATTTATTTGTCCGAAATAGTTCATGCTTCGGGAGTCAGTATATAAACCTTTTCCGGTGTAGGAATTTTGGTAGTCCAGGCTGGTTTCATCAGCCCGATCAACCCCCAGAACAGATACAGGGAAATAAAAAAAGATTGTCGGACTGATGACATTTCGTCCATAGTTCAATTCAGCATCCAGCTGAATAGATAAACGATCATTAGGCTTATATAATACAGAAGGATCTACTACAATATTGCGGGCAAAAATATTTTCCTGAAAACCATTTTGGTAGTTGTAGGAAGAATTGATGCGAAACATGAACTTTTTATCCTTATTTATAGGCGTATTTAAGTCTAAACTTATCCTTTTAAAATTATCCGTACCTCCAGCAATGTTTATTTCGCCTGCAAAATGGTCAAACGGTTTTTTGGTAACACGGTTTATTATTGCTCCATAACCTCCCTGAGAACTGCCGTATAAAGTAGCAGAAGGCCCTTTTAATATTTCTACCGTTTCCAAGTTTATTCCATCAATGGTGCTGGTTACCGAACCAAAGACTCCGTTCCTATAGGTACATTGAGTGGTAAATCCGCGGGAGCTATAAAAACTCCCCCCATCTCCGGCACGTCCAGAGGGCTCCCACATTTTTTGCACACCGGTCGCATTACGCATGGCATCATCGACGGTATACACCAGCTGATCGGTCATTAATTCCTTACTTACCGAGTTATAAACTTGTGGATTTTCCAAATTTTTCAATGGCATTTTTGCTACATATTCAGAAGATTTACGCGCAAATTTATTTTGCTTATTGCCTGTAATGACAATCTCCTTAAGTTGTTCGGCATTTTCTGCTAAAATAAAATTAACAGTAGCCGTTTGGTTTGCCTGTACGGTAACTATTTTTTCCTGGTTTTTCAATCCAATGGAAGAAACTTGAATAGTAACCTCACCTTCAGGTATATGTTCTAATTTATAAAAACCGTTAACGGATGTTAACGTAGCCTGTGGTTTTCCTTTCAGGTGCACAGAAACCGACCCTGCCGGTTTTCCGTCAGAAGAACTAATCCTGCCAGATACTATTCCTTTTTGTGCTGAAACAGTAAAAGCAAAGGTTGTAAATAAAATGGTAATTCCTAAAAAACGTTGATACGTTAAGTTTTTATACATATATTTATTCTTATTTAGACTAACTATAATTTGTTGCAAATTAACAGAGAGAAAATTGTTTTTGCAAATTATATTTTAAATCATTGCAATCTCCAAAACTTCCCCTACATTTGCTTATGCCAAATATGCAAAGCCTATCAGATAAGGTAATATTTGAAAATTTCAAAGATAACTTTGAGCGTGCACTTCAAGAACTTTACCGTCGTTATTACAGTAAATTATTGGCTGTGGCATTAAATCGTTTGGAAAATCAGGAAGATGCAGAGGAGTGTGTGCAGGATGTAATGTTCAATTTGTTTAAACAGCGGTACACCTTGGTCCTGCAAACCGAAAGTCTTTCGTATTATTTAGTTAAAGCAGTGATGAACCGGTCACTCCGCATGATGGCACAACACCACCGTCGGCGTACCTACTCAACTGATTATTCACCCGAACTTCATACGGACATTACTCCAGAAAGACAGATAATTTTTCGTGAATTTCATGAGCAGATTGAAAATTCAATCAATGATCTTCCATCTCAGTGCCAGTTGGTATTTCGTATGAATAAAGACTACGGACTTTCGGCCAAAGAAATTTCCATGAAACTAGCAATTTCAGAAAATACTGTTAATAGTCATTTAAAAAAAGCTAAAAAATTAATCCGTAAAAATTTAGACATTACTTTACCTATACTTTTGCATCTACTGTATTTTATGTGCCACTAAAAAAAAAAATAAACAGCCACTCACCATTCAGCTTGCTTTTGGTGTCTATCATTAAAAGCGAGACAATTGAATGAGTTATCCACGGGCATATTTGGAAGAGTTAGCTGACAAATGGGTGAAGGGAAACCTCACACCAGAGGAGGCCCATGTGCTCATGGAATGGTATAATAGCCATGATGACAGTTTTCAGGAAGTTAATAGTATAAAAGGTGCACAACAGGATGAAATAACTGAAATAGCCTTTCGCGAATTAATAAAGCGGATCCACGAAGAAGAGATATCAAGTATTACCCGCAGTACAGCCAAGACTAAAAAAAAGCATTATTATTTGCCGTATGCGGCTTCGATCTTTGTGATGACTTTAATCTCAGGTATTTATTATTATAAAGGGAGGGCTGATGCCAGTAAAGTGGTGGGCATTTTAGCTGTGCATAACCTTGATATAGCACCTGGAGGAAATAAAGCCATATTGAAGTTAGCAAACGGAGCAAAAATAAAACTTGACGGTTCTAAAAATAGTGTTCAAGTATCTAATGGCAAATTAACATACAATGATGGAAGCCTTGTAAAAATCCCGGTCACTTCAGATTCCTCTATCGCTTATCATTCTTTAATCACTCCACGCGGAGGACAATACCAAATAATCCTCTCAGACGGTACAAAAGTTTGGTTAAATTCGGCTACTACGTTCGTTTATCCAACCAAATTTACTGGGAACAAAAGAGTGGTAAAAATCAACGGAGAAGCCTACTTTGAAGTTGCAAAATCTGAAAACATGCCATTCATAGTAATCAGTAAGAAACAACAGATCAATGTCATTGGGACTTCCTTTTGTATAAAGGCATATGATGATGAAATAAATGAAAGAACGGTTTTGTCATCCGGAATGGTAAAAATTACAATAGGTGGTACGACGGAGACTAATAGTAAATCTCAATTGCTGATCCCAGGTCAACAAGCCGTTGTGGGAGATTATAGCATGACCGTCAGCAACGCTGATGTACAAAGTGCCTTGGCTTGGAAATCGGGTATTTTTCAATTTAAAAAGACTTCATTTGAAGATATAATGAAACAATTGGCAAGATGGTATGACCTCGAAATCATCTATAAAAGGAAGATTCCTCAAGAATCTTTTACAGGAACTATGGATAAGAATGTGCATTTATCCACAATTTTAAAAATTTTGGATGAATCTGGTATTGAGGTTCGAATAAAAGATAAGAAGATTATTATTGAATGAAAAGGGAATGAACAAGAATTAGCAACAAAAATTTATCATAAATTATGACTAGCACTTAAAAACAATTAGACAACCAGATCGTATATTGAATAATTGTTGGATTTTGAATGCAACAATTTTTTAATTAAAGTTTAAATAGGATTTTTAAATATCCAAACATATAGGTTTGCAAATGCCATTAAATATATGTTTTAAACAGAAAATTATGATAAAAAAAATTAAAAATTTATTAGGTTTAAATTTAACTGACATAAAAAATATCTATTTAGTTATGAAAATAACTACATTATTTTTAATAATAGGTTGTATGCACCTAAGTGCAGCTTCCCTATCACAAACGATAACATTAACGGCCAACGAAAGACCGTTGGAAGAGATTTTTGATGCTATCATCAAGCAAACAAATTATCGTGTTATTTACAATGATCAAACCGTAGATGCAAGCAAGCCAGTTACGGTAAATGCCAAAAACTTACCTCTTACTAATTTTTTAAAATTGGTACTTAAACCATATTCGTTAAGTTATAGTATTTCAGAGAACATCATTTTGATTAAAAACGGTATGGATAAAGGCAATCCTCAATCAATGAGGCAGCCTATTCAACAACGGACAGTTACAGGAAAAATAACAGATGAGGCTGGTTCAGCACTTTCAAATGTGAGCGTTCTATTGAAAGGCAGCAACATAGGTGTAGTAAGTGACAGTCAAGGTAATTATAGTGTCAAGGTACCTGACGCTAATAGCATCTTGGTTTTTAGTTTTGTAGGATATGGCACAGTTGAAAGGAAAGTAGGCGATAATTCTATCCTTAATATAGTACTCACATCCCTTAAAAATAATTTAGACGAAGTAGTTGTCGTTGGTTATGGCACTATGGCGAAAAAACAAGTTACAAGTGCCATTACATCTATTTCAGCCAAAGATTTGCCGATAGGTGTTGGCGGAGCTAGTATTGCTACAGCAATGCAAGGAAAAGTAGCAGGCCTAGTTATTTCAGGAAACGCAAGCCCAAATTCAGGGAATACGCTGCAATTAAGAGGGGTAGCCTCCGTTAATGCAGGTCAAACGCCTTTGGTTGTCATAGATGGGATGCCTGGTGGAGATATACGATCGGTTGTACAGGAAGACATTCAATCCATTGATGTGCTCAAAGACGCTTCTGCAGGAGCAATCTACGGAACAAGAGCAGCAGCCGGAGTCATTCTTATTACCACGAAGCAGGCTAGCAAGGATGGCATCTCAAGGTTAACATATAGCGATGAAACATCATTTAAGCAGGTTTCAAGACGTCCGGAAGTACTTTCGGCAGACGAATTTCGTGAACATAACAGAGGACAAGATTATGGCACATCAACAGACTGGTTTGACGCATTATTAAAAAACAACCCTATATCACAAAAACACGTCGTTAATATGCAAGGTGGTGGTAAAACAGCACAGATATACGGAACATTTATGTATAATGATAATCAGGGTGTCGCTGTTGATGATAGTAGAAAGGATTTTGGAGGACGCATTAATGGCAATTTTGATTTTTTAGAAGGATGGCTATCCATTATTACTCATGTTGATTATCGTCAGGCGCGGAGGAATAATAATATACCCAATTTTCAGCAGGCCCTTCGTAACAATCCAACCCGATCTCCTTATGACCCGTCAAGTCAAACTGGCTATAATGTTTGGTTGAATGAATCACTAGATTACAACGTTTTAGCAGATTCAAAATTATATGATTATAACGGATTGGATAAATGGCTTAAACCAGATGCTACCATTAAATTAAATATTTTGCCAGTACAAGGTCTTTCCCTAAGCCAGACCTTCGGATATGACCACCGGCAATGGGAGCTCCATGAATTTGAATCTAAATATCATCGTGTCGAATTAGAAAATAATCGTAAGGGCATGGCGCACCTAGGCTTTAGTAAAACAGATAATTTTTCTGCCGAAGGATATGCCACTTATGATCGCACCTTTGATAAACATGCTATAAATGCTGTAGCTGGCTATAGTTATTTTGAAGGAAATGGTGAAAATTTTGGAGTTACCAATTACAACTTTTCAAACGATGCAATTGGTGTCTGGAATATCGGTGAGGGGTCTTTTTTAAGTGATGGAAAAGCAGAAATATCGTCTAACAAATCAATTACTGAACGACTTTTTTCATTATATGCCAGGGCAAATTATGCATATGATGACAAATACTTGGCAACCGCGACTATTAGGCATGAAGGATCTTCAAAATTTGCGATCAATAACAGATGGGGAAATTTCTGGTCTATATCTGGTGGGTGGCGCATTTCAAAAGAAAATTTTTTAAAGGATATATCCTGGATTAGTGACCTAAAGATCAGAGCAGCCTATGGTATTACGGGAAATAATAACTTTGGTGCAGACTATGCGGCCACCTTATATGGATCAGACCAATATTGGTTGCTTCCGGATGGCAGCTGGGCTTACTCTTACGGTAAAACCAAAAACATCAATAATGACTTGAAATGGGAAGAAAAGCATGAATGGAACTTTGGTCTCGATTTCTCGTTGTTAAATGATAGGCTATATGGCCGGTTTGACCTTTATCGCCGGAAGGTTGTAGGGCTAATTTACGATGTTCAGGTTCCTCAACCACCTTACGTTGAACAAACAATGTTTGAAAATATCGGAAATCTGGAGAATAAAGGATGGGAATTAGAATTGGGTGGTACTGTGGTGAAGAGTGATAACTGGGGCTATCGAACCAGTATGAACTTCAGTACTAATAAAAGTCGCATTCTTACCCTTTGGGGTAACCACAAGTATTATGATTATGCTAGTTTTCCATCTCCAGGAAATCCGGGAAATGCAATACGTATTGAAGAAGGAACAGAAATTGGTAAATTTTATCTTTGGAAAAGTGCCGGTATTGATGAAAATGGGGATTTTTTGTTATATAATAAAGATGGAAAAGTAATTCCGGCCAGCCAAAAACTCGATATTGACAAACAATATTTAGGTAACTACATGCCGAAACTTATTATTGCTTGGAGCAACAATCTCACCTGGAAAAATTGGGATCTGTTAATAAACATGCGCAGCTGGATCGATTTTGATGTATATAATACGATCAATATGTATTTCGGATTGAAGAATGTAGATAATCTAAATGTGTTAAAAACTGCGTATACTAAATTTAACAATATCACAGGCGAAAAGCAACTTAGTAATTATTTTTTAGAAAACGGGACATTCTTAAAAATTGATGCCCTCAGTCTGGGGTATACGCTCCCACTTAAAAAATATATAAAAGCTTTTAATCAGCTCCGAATATATGGTACTGTAACCAACTTGGCCACCATAACCGGGTACAGTGGTCTGGACCCTGAAGTAAATGTGACCGGACTTTCTGGCGGAATAGAGTGGTTTAATAGTCTATATCCGCCAACACGTACTTATACCCTTGGTGTTCAACTTAGTTTTTAAAAAATGAAAAGAATTAAAATAATAGGTTTTCGCTTCCTCACTTTCTGTACAATTCTTATTATTGGGAGCTGCAGTATAGATCCATCATATTATTCACAAGTAGTACCTACAACATTCTATGATTCGCAAACAAGTGTTTGGCAGCGATTTAACAGGCCATTTACACATTGGAGATGGTATTTGGCTAGCAATAACCCCAGATGGAATATGCAGGAACTGGGTACTGATGAAATGTGTCTGCCTACCCGGGGGAGTGATTGGTATAATGGTGGCGTATTTCAGCAGTATCATTATCACCAATTTACTCCACAGTTAGGAGATTTATACAATGGGTGGTATGGGTTTTCAATGGGAGTTGCACTTGCCTGGGACACCATGGAAGATATCGAAGAGAATGTAAATTTTGATGCATTGGGATTTGCCGCAGGAACACGGGAATCCATGTTAGCCCAGCAACAGACGCTTGTTGCTTCCTTTTATAAGGATGGTCTGGATTTTTTCGGTGGTGTTCCTTTATATACGACTACCAAATCAGAAGTTAAGGGAAGGAGTACTGCGGCAGAAACATTTAAGTTCATCGACTCACTCCTGGATTTGGCAATTCCCAATCTTCCCGTAAAGAGTACCTTAGGAGCGATGGAAACAGGAAATATTAATCAGGCAACTGGGGCTGCATTGAAAGCCCAACTCTATTTCAATGCAGGGTCGTATATTGGTGAAAATAAATTTGCAGCATGTGCTGAAATATGTCAGGACATTATTGATGGAAAATACGGTTCATATGAATTAGCTACTGATTGGACAGATATATTTGGTTTTAAAAATGAGTTATGTCCGGAAATTTTATGGTCGGTTCCTAGCGAAAATACCAAACTTGAAACAGATGGGGGTTATTATTCAACCATGCACCACTATAACCTGAAAAATTTTCTGGGTGGTATTGATGCAAGTGCCAGTAATGGATATTGCCTGACTCCTTCCCTTAAACCAGATGGAAGTCTATATTCAGAATTTAAGCTAGGCAAACCATATGCAAAGTTTGATAATTCAGATGTTCGGAAGCAATTATATGTCTATTCAGGAAGCGGGAAGTATCAGGGAATGTTTATAGCGGGAAAATTAGTCAATCCCTTAGACGGTGGTGTTTGTGTTGGAAATAGGGAATACAATGGTCAGGTAATTACAATGGTTGATCAAATTGCCTACTTTAAAAAAGTAGGTAGCGATTATCCAAATGTAGCCAGTTTACCATCCAAAATATCAACCGCAGAAGAGAACTCAGGTATACGTATCATGAAGCGAAGTCCTATGCCTACCTTTACTGATCGTTTATTGCGATATAACCCAGATGTACCTATAATTCGATTGAGTGAAATTTATTATATGTTAGCTGAGTGCAAGATGCGGGCAGGAGATAAACAATCTGCAGCAAATTTAATTAATAAGGTGCGGAAAAGGTATTTTATTGGTGGAGCTGATCCCAATCCCGTGAGCGCTTCCAACCTTGATAAGTATCGAATGTTAGATGAATGGATGGTAGAATTTTTAGGAGAGGGGCGGAGAAGAACAGATCTTATAAGATGGGACGCTTATGTTACAGAAAACTGGTGGGATCACACTGCCTCTAATAATCCCAATGAAAATCATTTTCCGATTCATGAGACGATCATGTCTTCCAATAACCTGATTAAACAAAACGACGGATATTGATTTGTAGGGCTAAAGCCACCCGGGTATCCGGGTGGCTTTTTTTCCAAGATGCAAGCAATTCCATATGATTAGACTCCTACTGTTTTACCTACGTATATTCGTCCTAACCGTTCGCCATGCCTAGTTAAAATAGCTCGTTTTTCCCTCGCCATCATTGTTGAAATAATACCGCACCAGGCCGCTTTTACATAACAGTCAATTTTCCTACAGAGTCTTTTTCAAAGCACTAAATTGAAAATCCGCTGGCAAAGTAACACTTTAAACAACCATTCTAACACCATCTATGCCCAAGATCACTGCTGTGTTATCTGCATTTGAAGTAAACACGGCCATCATCCCTGCATATATGGATAATAGTAAGGCAAAGACGGTTGTCATTGCAGCGTTGATGGCCATCCATGATTGCAAGACAGCCGTTTTCGCTGAAATGATGAACGACATGTATGCCTAAACGGACATCAATGCGGTTGAATATACCGTCAAAGGATTTATGAGGGCCGTAATTGTTGCAAGTACGGTGGTCATTGTAGTAATAACACTTGCAGTTGCTACAACTATGGCTGCGACTACTGTTATGTTGTCCACGACAACTGCAATGATGGCCATCTTTACGTTTAACACAACCGTCAAGAACTGACTGACGGTTGTGTTTGCTGCAAACAAGGCCATTAATGTCCGCCTCATGACCGTTGTTGCTGCAACTACCGCCATAATTGATGAAAACTTGGCCGTGAGTGAAGTAAATATAGTTGTAATTGATGTAAAGACGGCCATAACCGTTGAAATTTAATTTTAAATAAATACCTTCTATGTTGAAATCCAAATTTTTTAAGCTAAAATTTTATTTTTTTCTTTTATTAGCCCGTATCTGTCCATTCAGGGCATTTTTTTCTATTCCT
>FOBR01000045.1:3624-5767 GCA_900109895.1 bacterium A37T11 | reverse complement strand
ATAAAAAAGGTTGCGGCGCGATGCCAGAACCGACAAAATTGAATATTTGGATACCTTTCGGGGCATCATCAAAATAGAAGCCGAAGCGTGAGCGGAGGCGCAAAGTTCTTTACAAAAGAAGATCATGTAGCGTAACGAGTAGTTTGATTTTCAGACGAAAGTTAAAAAGAAAACAAGAATCCACAATTCGGGTATTAGAGAATACAATAAATAAAGATTGATTCTAATACTAATTTGAGTACTTAGGGTCAGCGATCTTTAACACTTCATTTTACAATGGAGAGTTTGATCCTGGCTCAGGATGAACGCTAGCGGCAGGCCTAATACATGCAAGTCGGACGGGATTGGAGAGCTTGCTTTCCATGAGAGTGGCGCACGGGTGCGTAACGCGTGAGCAACCTACCCTTGTCAGGGGGATAGCCCGGAGAAATCCGGATTAAGACCGCATAACATTGTGATATGGCATCATATTATAATCAAATATTTATAGGACAAGGATGGGCTCGCGTGACATTAGCTAGTTGGTAAGGTAACGGCTTACCAAGGCAATGATGTCTAGGGGCTCTGAGAGGAGAATCCCCCACACTGGTACTGAGACACGGACCAGACTCCTACGGGAGGCAGCAGTAAGGAATATTGGTCAATGGGCGGAAGCCTGAACCAGCCATGCCGCGTGCAGGAAGACTGCCCTATGGGTTGTAAACTGCTTTTGCCAGGGAATAAATGTACCGATGTATCGGTATTTGAATGTACTTGGAGAATAAGGATCGGCTAACTCCGTGCCAGCAGCCGCGGTAATACGGAGGATCCAAGCGTTATCCGGAATTATTGGGTTTAAAGGGTGCGTAGGCGGCATGCTAAGTCAGGGGTGAAAGACGGTGGCTCAACCATCGCAGTGCCTTTGATACTGGTGTGCTTGAATGTACATGAGGTAGGCGGAATGAGACAAGTAGCGGTGAAATGCATAGATATGTCTCAGAACACCAATTGCGAAGGCAGCTTACTAAGGTATGATTGACGCTGATGCACGAAAGCGTGGGGATCAAACAGGATTAGATACCCTGGTAGTCCACGCCCTAAACGATGATAACTCGATGTTAGCGATATACAGTTAGCGTCCAAGCGAAAGCGTTAAGTTATCCACCTGGGGAGTACGCCCGCAAGGGTGAAACTCAAAGGAATTGACGGGGGCCCGCACAAGCGGAGGAGCATGTGGTTTAATTCGATGATACGCGAGGAACCTTACCCGGGCTTGAAAGTTACTGAATGACTCAGAGATGAGTCAGTCCTTCGGGACAGGAAACTAGGTGCTGCATGGCTGTCGTCAGCTCGTGCCGTGAGGTGTTGGGTTAAGTCCCGCAACGAGCGCAACCCCTATGTTTAGTTGCCAGCATGTAAAGGTGGGGACTCTAAACAGACTGCCTGTGCAAACAGAGAGGAAGGTGGGGACGATGTCAAGTCATCATGGCCCTTACGTCCGGGGCTACACACGTGCTACAATGGGCAGTACAGCGGGCAGCTACCTGGTAACAGGATGCTAATCTCGTAAAGCTGTTCACAGTTCGGATTGGGGTCTGCAACTCGACCCCATGAAGTTGGATTCGCTAGTAATCGCGTATCAGCAATGACGCGGTGAATACGTTCCCGGGCCTTGTACACACCGCCCGTCAAGCCATGAAAGCTGGGGGTACCTAAAGCATGTAACCGCAAGGAGCGTGTTAGGGTAAAACCGGTAATTGGGGCTAAGTCGTAACAAGGTAGCCGTACCGGAAGGTGCGGCTGGAATACCTCCTTTCTGGAGTACCTGAATTGTTACTCGTTACGCCATGATATCTTTTGGAAAAAGCAGAAAGCAAGAAGCAAAAAGCTCTATAAAAAAATATAGAGCAACAAGCAGAAAGCAGGAAGCAAAAAAAATAAGAAGAATACAGTACCATTCCCTTGCGTGGTACCGGAGTAAGATTGAAGTAAGCTAGTCCCGTAGCTCAGTTGGTTAGAGCACTACACTGATAATGTAGGGGTCAGCAGTTCAAATCTGCTCGGGACTACAAAAAGCCGGGGAATTAGCTCAGCTGGCTAGAGCATCTGCCTTGCACGCAGAGGGTCAACGGTTCGAATCCGTTATTCTCCACGAATCAGAGCG
>FOBR01000045.1:0-3335 GCA_900109895.1 bacterium A37T11 | reverse complement strand
AAGGAGACACAGCAATACAAAAAGCATTCCTGCAGTAGCAAAAGGCTGCAGGGAGAAGAAAGTAAGAAAGGGCACACGGGGGATGCCTTGGCTCTCAGAGGCGAAGAAGGACGTGATAAGCTGCGATAAGCTACGGGGATTTGCAAATAGGAATTGATCCGTAGATTTCCGAATGGGGTAACCTGGCTGTCTGAAGGACAGTCGTAAATACGCGAACGCGCCGAACTGAAACATCTAAGTAAGCGTAGGAGAAGAAAACAATAGTGATTTCCTGAGTAGTGGCGAGCGAAAGGGAAGAAGCCCAAACCACACATGTTACGGCATGCGTGGGGTTGTAGGACTGTGATATGGTTATAGTAACGTTAAGTGGAAGGGTCTGGGAAGTCCCGCCAAAGAGCATGATAGCTGCGTACACGTAAGCAATACTAGCCTAACAGTATCCTGAGTACCGCGGGGTCGGAGACGCCCTGTGGGAAACTGCCAGCACCATCTGGTAAGGCTAAATACTCCTGAGAGACCGATAGTGAACCAGTACCGTGAGGGAAAGGTGAAAAGAACCCCGACAGGGGAGTGAAATAGAACCTGAAACCGTGTGCTTACAAGCGGTCGGAGCTGCGATTTATCGTGGTGACGGCGTGCCTTTTGCATAATGAGCCTACGAGTTACTCTTCACTGGCAAGGTTAAGTGGTTAAGCCACGGAGCCGAAGCGAAAGCGAGTCTGAATAGGGCGTATAGTCAGTGGAGGTAGACGCGAAACCTTGTGATCTACCCTTGAGCAGGTTGAAGGTGCCGTAACAGGTACTGGAGGACCGAACCGATAAACGTTGAAAAGTTTCCGGATGACTTGAGGGTAGGGGTGAAAGGCTAATCAAACTGGGAAATAGCTCGTACTCCCCGAAATGTTTTTAGGAACAGCGTCGGCGTGAGTTTGATAGAGGTAGAGCTACCGATTGGGTGCGGGGGAGTCACATCCTACCAAATCCAGACGAACTCCGAATACTATCAAATATAGCCGGCAGTGAGGCTCTGGGTGCTAAGGTCCAGGGCCGAGAGGGAAAGAACCCAGACCATCAGCTAAGGTCCCTAAGTATATGCTAAGTTGAACTAACGAGGTGCGGTTGCACAGACAGCTAGGATGTTGGCTTGGAAGCAGCCATTCATTTAAAGAGTGCGTAACAGCTCACTAGTCGAGCGACCGTGCGTGGATAATAAACGGGCATCAAGTGTATCACCGAAGCTATGGACTGACATGCAAATGTCATTGGTAGGGGAGCATTCCAGCGAGGGTGAAGCGTTCTGGTAATGGGACGTGGACTTTCTGGAAAAGCAAATGTAGGCATAAGTAACGATAAGGCAGGCGAGAAACCTGCCCACCGAAAGACTAAGGTTTCCTGATCAACGCTAATCGGATCAGGGTTAGTCGGGGCCTAAGGGAAACCCGAAAGGGTGTAACCGATGGACCACTGGTTAATATTCCAGTACTTTTTATAACTGCGATGTGGTGACGGAGTAGTGACACTGCCGCGAACTGACGGAATAGTTCGTTAAAGGCTGTAGGTAAATTGAGATCAGGCAAATCCGGTTTCGATGCTGAAGGCTAATAGTACAGCAAAGCTTCGGTGGCGCTGATAGAGCAGGTAAACAGACTTCCAAGAAAACCCGCTAAGCTTCAGGTTATAAAAACCCGTACCGTAAACCGACACAGGTAGTTGGGGAGAGAATCCTAAGGTGCTCGAGTGAATCATGGCTAAGGAACTCGGCAAAATGGCCCTGTAACTTCGGGAGAAGGGGCGCTTCCTCTAGCAATAGAGAAGCCGCAGTGAAAAGGCCCAGGCGACTGTTTAACAAAAACATATGGCTTTGCAAAATCGAAAGATGAGGTATAAGGCCTGACACCTGCCCGGTGCTGGAAGGTTAAGAGGGGATGTTATTCGCAAGGAGAAGCATTGAATCGAAGCCCCAGTAAACGGCGGCCGTAACTATAACGGTCCTAAGGTAGCGAAATTCCTTGTCGGGTAAGTTCCGACCTGCACGAATGGTGTAACGATCTGGGCGCTGTCTCGGCCATGAGCTCGGTGAAATTGTGGTATCGGTGAAGACGCCGGTTACCCGCAACGGGACGGAAAGACCCCATGAACCTTCACTATAGCTTAACATTGAAATTGGGTACAGGATGTGTAGGATAGGTGGGAGGCTGTGATCCGGATTCGCCAGGATTCGGTTAGCCAACGTTGAAATACCACCCTTTCTGTATTCGGTTTCTAATCCGCCCAAGGCGGAGACATTGTTTGGTGGGTAGTTTGACTGGGGTGGTCGCCTCCAAAAAGGTAACGGAGGCTTTCAAAGGTAAGCTCAGTACGCTTGGTAACCGTATGAGGAGTGCAATAGCATAAGCTTGCTTGACTGTGAGACAGACAAGTCGAACAGGGTCGAAAGACGGATATAGTGATCCGGTGGTTCTGCATGGAAGGGCCATCGCTCAAAGGATAAAAGGTACTCTGGGGATAACAGGCTGATCTCCCCCAAGAGCTCATATCGACGGGGAGGTTTGGCACCTCGATGTCGGCTCGTCACATCCTGGGGCTGGAGAAGGTCCCAAGGGTTCGGCTGTTCGCCGATTAAAGTGGCACGCGAGCTGGGTTCAGAACGTCGCGAGACAGTTCGGTCCCTATCTGTTGTGGGCGTAGGAAGTTTGAGTGGGGCTGACCTTAGTACGAGAGGACCGGGTTGGACTAGCCTCTGGTGAATCTGTTATGCCGCCAGGTGTACTGCAGAGTAGCTATGCTGGGAATAGATAAGCGCTGAAAGCATCTAAGTGCGAAACTAGCCACGAGATGAGACTTCCATTGAGGGCCGTCGAAGACTACGACGTTGATAGGCTGTAGGTATAAAGGTAGAAATATCATAGCCGAGCAGTACTAATTACCCGAAGCTTTCTCAAGCGACAGAATGCTGTTGTCTTCTGCTTGATTTTTTTCTTCTAATCATGTCTTAGGTTTAGGTTAAACGGAGGATAAGCAATTAAGTTAGGCCACTGGGGCTTTAATTTAAAACTTACAACGTAAAACTTACAACTTAATAAAATATTTAGGTGCCTATATCGGCGGTGTCCACCTCTTCCCATTCCGAACAGAGTAGTTAAGCCCGCCAGAGCCGATGGTACTGCCGTAATAGGTGGGAGAGTAGGTCGGTGCCAAATTTAATAAGCCCGTTAGCTGATGCTGACGGGCTTTTTTGTTATATTAAATCTGGTTGGCCGGAAACGGCCTGGAAATGATAGCGTAAATATTCCGATACATCGGGGACGAAGCGATTTTTTAAGCCGTTAGAGGGA
>FOBR01000004.1 GCA_900109895.1 bacterium A37T11 | reverse complement strand
GAAATAACCAACACCGGGAGTTGCCTTACCTGCTTTGCTAACAAAACTGGGATCGGCAGCAAGCACACAATTGCCGCTTCCATGCTCCCGGAGCAGCTGGCTATTAAAGGACAGGAAGTCAAACTCCCGCTGAAATTGGATTCTATACCTTTGTTCCTTATATTTGCCATACCTCCCCAGCTGGAGAAAGTTGACACGACCTTTTATGCTCAGAAAGAGAATAAACGTCTCAATTAAAAAACGTTGCCTACATTTATTGATAGTTGACATTTTATTTAAAATGTTTATAATTAATACATTGTATATATTCTTGCCCTTGATGATCATACTTAACAGAATCGTGAGAAAATCCTATTAAGATACAGATTGTCAAGTGTTTATTAAAATATTATTTCAAAAAGTTTTCCACATATTTACCTAACAATCAAAAACATATATTAAATTTTAACGAAGTATTGCGGACACAATGTACGATAATATTATCCCAACTTTTAGTTGGCAGAATGCTGATTATGCAGCTGTTAAACCGAAAGTTTGGATAATGGAAAAGTTTGGATAAACCGGGTTGTTGTCAATCCGGAGATTCCCGTCATATAAATAGGCACTCAGGGCATCCCAGCGGGCCATACTGTACTGCATGGCTTTTCCAATCTGGCTTTTGGGCAGGGTGTTTTTAACTTCTGTAAAGATCCATTTGCCCAGTTCATTGAGTACCGGGAGTGACTCTTTTAACCGTAATTCTTTGATCCTTAATGCATCCAGTTGTTCTTCTTTCGCCTTCCGTTCCACCGCGTATAATTGCTGGATCAGGGTGAGGGCATGCTGTGCTTTTGGTTTGTCGTTATCCAACGCCCGTTCATATTCCCGCCTGGCATGTGCCCAGCAGGCCAAATGGGTCACTTCCTTCCGCCTGCCATGCTTTTCGTATACGGCATATCCATCTGTTTGCAGGTAACCCCTGAAGCTGTCCAGCATGCTTTTAGTGGCCACCATCCCCCGCGTGGGCTGGTAGTCAAACAGTGTAATATCATCCATGGGGCTATGGTATACCCAATAGTAACCCTGGTGGCAGGCACCTTTTTTATCACTTTCCAAGACCTTTAACGGCGTCTCGTCCACCTGTAAATAACCTTTTGCTTTGATATCAAACATAAGCTGGTCATAAAGCGGGTGGAGTTTGAGAAGGGCTTCTTTGGTCCAGCCTTCTATCGTGGAGGAGGCTATTTGGATATTTTCCCGGGCGAAGCGTTGTTTCTGGCGGTATAGCGGCAGATGGTCCATGTATTTATCCACCAGGATGCTGGCCAGCAGGCCGGATCCGGGAATACCTTTGTCAATGACCCGTTCAGGCAATTCACCAATGCGTACGCCTTCCCCGTTTTTTGGTGCATATTTGTAGCGGATGTAGCGCCGGATAAAGAACCTGGCCGGTTCGTAGTCCAGTTCCTCGGTCACTTCCTTGCCTATGCAAACCAGGCTGCTCAAATCACCTTCGGGGTGGATCTCCACTTCCACTACCGGCAAATGGGCAGGAAGGGCTGCGCGGCCTTTATGTATAGCTGATCTGTTCTTCCAGCTGTTGTTGTTCCGCTACTTGGGGGGGCTGCCTCAAAGGGCAAGGCCATTTGCTGGCTGTCCCCTTCAAAGCGTTCCCGTTTCTGGCCGAACTGCATCCGTTTGTACATCTCCACCTGGGCTTTCAGGTAACCCACCTCCTGGTCCAGGTGGATGATCTTTGCATCCCGGTTGGAAACAGCCGTATCCCGCTCCTTCACCAGGGCAATAAGCTGGCTTTTTGACAGGGATTCCAGTGCTGTTTCCATGCCATAAAGATAAGTATAACAGGAGTAAACAGCAAAAATAAATTCACTTTTTTTATTCTTTTTAGCCCGCTTTTTTCAAACGGAAGCGCCGTCTTTTGGAACTCTTCTCTACCAGGATCCCTTCCACCATCAGCACCAGTTCAGACCATTCCAATGACATACCTGTCCCCAGCGCTTTGGGTATGGGGAAAGTGCCGCTTTCCAGTCTCTTGTAATACAGCACAAAGCCCCCATGCTCCCAATGCAAGAGTTTCATATGGGTGCAACGTCGGTTCAGAAAGACGAATACTTCCCCGCTGGTGGCAATCCGGCCAAGCTCATTGATGACCAAGCCGCACAACCCATCAAAACTTTTGCGCATGTCGCAGTGGCCGCGGTACAAAAAATAAACATGCGATGACCCCAAACTGAACATCAATACAACCTGATCAGACGCGACAAGAGAACCAGATCCATGCTTTCAACCTCAAGCCTCACCCCGTTGGGATAAATAACACAAACCGGTGAGCTGCTGCTGCTGTGTAATCACTTTTGAAAGCGTTTTCCGTACTTGTTTTAGTGGGTGGTGTTTCCACTTCAACAAATTTTTTACACCCGGTTATGGCAAATGTTGTCAATGTTGCCTGAATGGTATACGAAGTATTCGCGGATGGTATCGTTCGTCCAACAGGGACATGATACTTTCTTTATCCTCGCCGATCTCGGGTTCTTTGGGGTCTACGGCCTCATCAAGCTCCTGTAAGTAACCCTCGGCGCGGTGCGTTAACCTTTGAAGTCGTTTGATCTCATTGAGGCTACGGTTATGGACTGCCCGAAACAGATAACCCTCCAGCGATTCTTCTATTTGCAGGTATAATTGTTTTTGCCAGAATTCAATGAAAATGGTTTGCACGAGGTCTTCGGCTGCGGCCTCATCTTTGAGCAAGTAAAGGGCTTTTGCAAGCAATGGTCGTTGAAATCGGGCATAAATCTGCTCCAGGGCATGAAGATTGCCCGTTTTGAGTTGCTGAAGTAGGGCGATATTAGCCTGTGATTCTATTTGGGAGCTAAATTATTGTTATTTTTGTTGATAAGCAAATGTTTTGCTATGTTTGCTTCGTGCTTTAGGGGTGCTGCTCCGGAATTTAGTTCGGACGGCTGAGAAATAACCCTCATAACCTGCTCAGGATAATGCCTGCGAAGGGAAAAGTGAAGACCTCACCTCATTGGTGGCGCTCCTAAAGTTTCATTTTTTAACAAAAAACGAAATGAAAGGATGGAAGTCACGATCAATCAACAATTATTTACAACGACACAAGATCATAGCCTCTTAGGGGTATTGGTGGCTTATGGCCTGCAACCAGGCAAGGGCATAGCTGTGGCTGTAAACCAATCTGTCGTACCCAAAACGGAATGGGACAGCTATGTCCTGAAGGAAAAAGACCAATTGATCATTATAAAAGCAGCACAAGGAGGATGAGAATGAAAGTAGAGAAATTGCCCAATGAAGTAAGCCGGGAGCCGTTCCCGGGTTCAAAAAAAATTTATGTAGCGGGCGTATTGCACAATATTAAAGTGCCGATGCGGGAGATAGCCCTGAGTAAGACCACTGACCGCTTTAGGAATGAGGTGGAAGAAAACCAGCCGGTGGTGGTATATGATACGAGCGGGCCTTTTACGGATCCTTCCATTGACATTGATGTGCGCAAGGGCATTCCCCGGATCAGGCAGGGTTGGATAGCAGATCGCCAGGACACTGATCAATTGGACAGCATTTCTTCTTCGTATGGCAAGGAGCGTCTGTTTAACCCGGATCTGCAGTACCTGCGTTTTGAATATTCACAGCAGCCGCGCAGGGCGAAGGCGGGCAAAAATGTATCACAGATGCATTATGCACGGCAGGGCCTGATCACGCCCGAAATGGAGTTTATCGCCATCCGCGAAAACCAGCACCTGGAGGCCTTATATCAAAAAGATAATGCCCTGTGGAAGCAGCATGCTGGTCATAATTTTGGTGCGTATGGCCATAAGGTTTTTATAACGCCTGAGTTTGTGCGGGAGGAAATAGCCAGGGGCCGTGCAGTATTGCCCTCCAACATCAATCATCCCGAAACCGAGCCGATGATTATTGGCCGCAACTTTTTGGTGAAGATCAATGCCAATATCGGTAATTCAGCCGTGACATCGAGCATTGAGGAGGAGGTGGAGAAAATGGTGTGGGCCACGCGTTGGGGCGCCGATACGGTCATGGACCTTTCTACGGGTAAGAACATCCATGAAACCCGGGAATGGATCATTCGCAATTCGCCGGTACCCATTGGTACGGTGCCTATTTACCAGGCACTTGAAAAGGTGAATGGAAAGGCCGAAGAGCTAACCTGGGAGATATTTAAAGATACGCTGATCGAACAGGCTGAGCAGGGGGTTGATTACTTTACGATCCATGCCGGGGTAAGGCTGCCTTATGTGCCGCTTACGGCCAACCGGGTTACGGGTATCGTATCTCGCGGTGGGTCTATCATGGCCAAGTGGTGCCTGGCGCACCATCAGGAGAGTTTTTTGTATACGCATTTTGATGAGATCTGCGAGATTATGAAGGCGTATGATGTGGCTTTTTCACTGGGAGATGGCCTTAGGCCTGGTTCTATAGCGGATGCGAATGATGCCGCACAGTTTGCTGAGTTAGAAACCTTGGGTGAGCTGACCCAGACGGCGTGGCAGCACGATGTGCAGGTGATGATTGAAGGGCCTGGCCACGTACCCATGCATTTAATTAAAGAGAACATGGACAAGCAGCTCAAGGAGTGTGGGGAAGCGCCTTTTTATACGTTAGGGCCGCTGACCACAGACATAGCGCCTGGATATGACCACATCACATCGGCCATTGGTGCGGCCATGATCGGTTGGTTTGGCACGGCGATGCTCTGTTATGTGACACCCAAAGAGCATCTGGGCCTGCCCAACAAAAAGGATGTGAAGGACGGGGTGATCACTTACAAAATAGCTGCGCATGCCGCCGACCTGGCAAAAGGGCACCCTGGGGCGCAGCACCGTGACAATGCCATGAGCAAGGCGCGGTTTGAGTTCCGCTGGGAAGACCAGTTTAATTTAGCGCTTGACCCGGAAACGGCCAGGGAGTACCACGATGAGACGTTGCCGGCTGAAGGAGCCAAAACGGCGCACTTTTGCAGCATGTGCGGTCCAAACTTTTGCAGTATGAAGATTACGCAGGATGTACGTGATTTTGCCAAAAAAAATTATTCGTAAGGTGGAATTAGTTGTAATTACCGCCGAAGGACTGATGCCCAGTGAAGCCCGGATTCTACAAACGCTGTTTGAAGAAGGTCTTGACTGGCTCCATATCCGTAAGCCCGGCATGCCTTCTGCAGATTTAGAACGGCTTATTAAACAGATTTCGACTTGCTGGTATCCGAAGATTATTCTGCACGACAACGCCGAATTAGCTATGGATGTAGGTTTGGGAGGTTTTCATGTGAAACTCAATGATCTGGGCAGGGTGGATAGGCGGAATGGGATGGAGATATCAACGTCGTCGCACGGCATTCAGGAATTTCATGCGGCCTCACTCGTCGCTAGCCGGATTTTTATCAGCCCGCTGTTTAATAGCATATCGAAGCCGGGATATACAGCAAATGCCTCTTTAAAGGCTATGGGTAACATTAAGCGAAGCAATAAACTGGTGGCACTTGGTGGGGTTTGTCCACATCATTTGCCCGAATTGGAAATGTGGGGGTTTGATGCGGCTGCCTTTATGGGGTTTCTTTGGCAGGACGCAGAGCCGGTAGCCCGGTTTAGGGAGGCAATAAGCTTAAAGCGAAAATCGAAAATCGAAAAGCGAATTGCGCCGCTGCATTATATTACCCATTTGGTAGATGGATACTCCATGGAGCAGCAGGTGCATGATGTGTGCTGGGGTGGCTGCCGTTGGGTGCAATTCCGGATGAAAAATGTTTCGGATGCATTGCGCCGCGAAACCGCCGAAAAATTATTACCCATTGCCCGTAGTTATGGCGCCACATTCATCATTAACGATGACCCGCTTTTGGCGAAAGCCGTGGATGCTGATGGGGTGCACTTGGGAAAGGAAGACGGGCATCCTTCGGAGGCCCGGCAAATCCTGGGTCCGGATAAGATAATTGGAGCTACGGCCAATACGCTGGAGGACATCCGGGAGCTTTCGCGTTATCCTATCGATTACCTTGGTGTGGGGCCTTTTCGTTTTACCCGCACGAAAGATAAACTGAGCCCGATATTGGGGCTAGATGGTTACCGGCAGCTGCTCCAAGGCATGCACCAGGAGCAAATTGCGATTCCGGTGGTAGCTATAGGTGGGATTGATGCCGATGATATTTCTTCATTATTGCAGGCTGGTGTGCACGGCGTGGCCCTGTCTGGTATTATACATCGGCATGCTGCGCCTGAGAGGGCATGCCGTGAACTCTTAGGACATATAACAGCATGATAACTATTGCTAATAAGACGTTTTCATCCCGGTTATTTTTAGGTACGGGAAAATATAGTTCCGCTACGATGATGGAGCACGCTATTTTATCGTCCGGAAGCGAGTTGGTTACGGTGGCCCTGAAACGGGTGGAGCATCAGCATGCCGACCAAAATGAGCTACTTAGCCATCTGAAGCACCCCAAAATCCATTTACTGCCCAATACTTCGGGGGTAAGGACGGCAAAGGAAGCTGTATTTGCCGCGCAATTGGCTCGTGAGGCACTTGAGACCAATTGGGTGAAATTAGAAATTCATCCTGATCCCCGATACTTGATGCCCGATCCGATCGAGACGTTGCTTGCGGCAGAAGAGCTGGTGAAGCTGGGATTTGTAGTATTGCCTTATTGTGGTGCCGATCCGGTTTTATGCAAGCGGCTGGAAGAAGTAGGCACGGCGGCGGTTATGCCGCTAGGCTCGGCAATAGGGAGCAATAAAGGTTTAACCACGTTGGATATGCTGGAAATTATTATTGACCAGGCGCGTGTTCCTGTTGTGGTTGATGCGGGCATCGGGGCGCCCAGCCATGCTGCTCAGGCTATGGAGATTGGGGCCGACGCGGTGTTGGTGAATACGGCAGTAGCGATTTCGGCCGACCCTGTTGCAATGGCAGATGCTTTCCGCATGGCGGTGATAGCAGGGAGGTTGGCTTTTGAAACGGGATTGCCAGACGTAAAGCAGGGTGCGCAAGCAAGCAGCCCGCTGACCGCATTTTTGGATGTATAAAAGGATTATTTAGACATAAGCATGTTTACGGAAATTTTTGATTCGTATGATTGGCACGAGGTCCATGCGGGCATTTATAAAAAAACGGCTGCGGATGTAAGTTGCGCGCTGGCACGGAAAAAGCGTACGCTGGAGGATTTTAAAGCGCTCATCTCTCCTGCTGCAGCTCCTTTTTTGGAGCAGATGGCTGCAATGAGCCACCAGGAAACCGTGAGACGGTTTGGAAAAACTATGCAGTTGTATGCGCCGCTGTACTTGTCAAATGAATGTCAGAATATTTGTACGTATTGCGGTTTCAGTCTGGACAACCAGATTCCCCGAAAAACGCTGAACACGTTAGAACTGCTGCAGGAAATTGCCGCAGTGAAGGAAATGGGGTACCAGCACATTCTGCTGGTGACCGGGGAGGCCAAGCAACTGGTAGGGATGGAGTACTTCCGCAAGATGCTGCCGGTGGTAACGGCTCACTTTGCGCATGTGGCCATGGAGGTGCAGCCGCTAGATGAACAAGATTATGCAGAATTGCATGAATTGGGGGTGAATACGATATTGGTGTATCAGGAAACCTACCACGAGGAAGATTACAAAATGCATCACCCGAAAGGCAAAAAGTCCAATTTTCAGTACCGACTGGAAACTCCTGATCGCGTGGGAAGGGCTGGTATCCATAAGATAGGCGTGGGTGCCCTGTTAGGGTTGGATGATTGGCGTACGGATAGTTTTTTTACGGCGGCGCACTTGCATTATTTGCAAAGGCAGTACTGGAAAAGCAAGTTTTCCATTTCCTTTCCGCGGCTAAGGCCACATGTTGGTGGCTTGGAACCGAAAACAGTGATCACCGACCGGGAGCTGGTTCAATTGATCTGCGCGTACCGCTTGCTGAATGGCGAGGTGGAATTGTCTATGTCTACGCGTGAAAGCCGTTCCTTCCGCAATCACATCATCAAGCTGGGTATTACTTCCATCAGTGCCGGCTCCAAAACCAATCCGGGAGGTTATGCCGTAGCTCCGGAGAGCCTGGAGCAATTTGAAATTGACGATGACCGCAGTCCGAAAGAAATGGCCACAGTTATTGAGCAAGCCGGTTATCAGGTGGTGTGGAAAGATTGGGACACTTCTTTGCAATAAGATTTCCGCTTTCTGCTTTCCGCCAAAAGTGGTAGTTTTGAACCATGGAAGAGATCACTTGGGGGGATTTTGAAAAGATAGAGCTTAGAGTAGGGACCATACTGGCTGTGGAAGATTTTCCAAAAGCCCGCAAACCAGCCTATCAGTTGACTATTGATTTCGGAGAGAAAATCGGCGTCCGTAAAAGTTCAGCACAGATTACGGTTCACTACCACAAACAGGATTTAATGGGTAAACAAGTGGTCGCTGTGGTTAACTTTCCAAAAAAGCAGATCGCCAATTTCATGTCAGAATGTCTTGTAACGGGATTTGCAGATGAAAATGGGGATATAGTATTGGCTAGTGTGGAACGAAACGTTCCAAATGGCAGTAAACTTATTTGATTTGGCCTTTCGCTTAAAAAAATGAAATACATTAATTTTGAAGATATCAACGATACGGTTTCGGATGAGTTCTTTATGAAAGAGGCTTTGAAGGAAGCTGAACTGGCTTTACGAAAGGATGAGGTGCCTATTGGTGCAGTAGTGGTACATAATGGGCGTATCATAGGCCGTGGACATAACCTGACTGAAACGCTCAATGATGTCACTGCACATGCGGAAATGCAGGCGATCACGGCTGCGGCCAATTATATTGGGGCCAAATATCTAAAAGATTGTACGCTTTATGTCACGATTGAGCCTTGCGTAATGTGTGCAGGAGCTACTTATTGGGCCCAGGTAAGCCGCATTGTATTTGGTGCACGCGATGAAAAACGCGGTTACTCTACGATTAATCCTGGTATTGTCCATCCGAAGACTACAGTGACCGGCGGGATACTTGAGGTTACTTGTTCAAACCTGGTAAAGGTCTTTTTTCAAGAAAAGCGTGCGAAATAATTAATAACAATTTTGAGTACCAAATGTTGTGTTATTAACGTTGTATTAACGGGCAATTTTGCCTAAGTTTGTCACATATATAGAAACATTAAACTTAATTGATCATGGCTTTTACATTAACGGCGTTACCTTACGCCTTCGACGCACTTGAACCGCACATTGACAAGTTAACCATGGAGATTCACCATGATAAACATCACCAGGCTTATGTTGATAACCTGAATAAGGCTATTGCTGGAACTGAGGCAGAACAATTGTCTATTGAAGATATTGTTAAGAATATCTCTAAATATCCTCCAGCTGTTAGAAATAATGGGGGTGGTCATTATAACCATTCGCTTTTTTGGACTATTCTTTCAAAAGATGGGGGTGTGCCACCTACGGGCGAACTAGCGACAGCAATTGATGCTGCCTTTGGTTCTTTTGACGAGCTGAAAAAGAAATTGCAGGAAGCGGGCGCTACGCGCTTTGGTTCAGGCTGGGCCTGGCTTTCGGTAAGTGCTGATGGCAAACTCCAGGTGTCATCTACTCCTAACCAGGATAATCCATTGTTTGATATTGCTGAAGTGAAAGGGACACCAATATTGGGTATTGACGTTTGGGAACACGCTTATTACCTGAAATATCAAAATAAACGCCCCGGATACCTCGAAGAGATTTTCAATGTGATTGATTGGAAAAAGGTTGCAGAACGCTATGCGGCTGCAAAGTAATGAAGGCAATCGTACTCGATGGGGTACACAAGCCCTTTCAAATTAAAGACGTAAAAAAGCCAACGCTCGCAGCTAATGAAGTATTGGTACGTGTGAAGGCTGTTGCGCTAAATAGGCGCGATTGGTGGATACAACAGGGGCAGTATGCAGGTTTAAAATTTCCCTTGATACCCGGTTCTGATGGTACCGGTATTGTTGAAGCGGTTGGCAGCCCATCCGAAGAGCGTTGGCTAGGTCAGGAGGTTATGATTTATCCTGCGAATGACTGGGGCGACAGTGAGCTGGCGCAGGATAAAGATTTTACCATTTTGGGTCTTCCAGACAGCGGCACCTTTGCTGAATTGGTGAAAGTGAAAGTGCATAATCTATTTATTTTACCTTATCACCTTAGTTTTGAAGAGGCAGCAGCTTTTCCTTTGGCTGGACTGACAGCCTACCGGGCTTTGTTTTGCCGGGCTAAGTTGAAAAAAGGAGAGCGATTGCTCATAAATGGAATAGGTGGGGGAGTGGCTACTTTTGCTTTGCAATGGGCGCTGCATATGGGTATAGACGTATATGTAACCAGTAGTAAAAAGGAAAAAATAAAGAGGGCGCTGGATATGGGCGCGAAAGATGGTGTGCTTTATACCGACCCTGACTGGGTAAAGCAATTGCGCCAAAAAGGGTTTGCTGGATTTGACGTAATTTTTGATAGCGCTTTGGGAGACAGTTTTCCTGATCTGTTAGACCTGGCTATCTCAGGCGGGCGTATTGTATTTTGTGGCGGCACTGCCGGAAATTTGCCGCCACTAAATGGTCGTAAAATATTTTGGAAACAACTGAGTATTTTGGGTACTACCATGGGTTCTCCAAAGGATTTTAAAGAAATGATGGATTTTGTAAACCACCATAAAGTAAAACCTGTGGTTGACAGTGTTTACCCCATTGCCTTAACGGAGAAAGCCATTCAAAAAATGGCTACCTCTGATCAATTTGGAAAGATTGTTTTACGTGCTGAGTGGAATATTTAAAATCGATAGCCTACTGCAAATTGCCAAACTTTATTGCGTTGTTCATAGCGTGCATTATCAGGAGCTAAATCAGCCAGCCCTTTTAAGTAGCTCACCGAAAGGCTTATATTTTTTGGTGTCTGATATCCAACGCTAAGATCCCATCCATAATCCACTCTTTTTTGGGTTCCCTCATTACCAAATGAAAATGAATGGCTCACATTACCTTCGTAAGAGTTAGGAACCCAGTTTTTTCCAAAAAGACCTAAGCCTCCATATACACCGCCTGAAAGAAAAAAGTAATTTAATTCTCCCAAGGGTAGTTTTCCGACTAAATTTATCGGAATTTGGGCCCAACCGGTATGTTGAAGTACTGATGAACTCCCAAATTCAGAATATTTCAGATTGGCACCGAGCAATTGGAACTGCAACCCAGTCTGCAAACCGAAATACTTGCTTGGAGAGGCGTCAAATGTTCCTGCCAGCATAAAACCAACGCTTGAAGATGTCTGTCGGCTGATACCGCTACTGACGTTTGATAGTTGGTAATTGATCATGTTAACGCCCGCCTTGACGCCGAAATGGGTTTGCCATTCCTGGGCTTTTAAGCCATTGTAGGAAAATGAACACAACCCGGCTAATAGAGTAAGTCTAAGTATTTTTTTCATGCATCAAAGCTATTGCATGATTTGTTAATTTGTATTACAGTTTTATCTTGAAAAACCTAAATAATGTTAAATGTCTGAATTTTATACGACCAATTGATACCCTACCCCTCGGATATTGATGATTTTGAGACTGGGATCGTCAATTAAATGCTTCCGCAGGCGACTCACAAATACATCCAGGCTCCGGCCCGTAAAAAATGAGTCTTCATTCCACAGCTGGGTTAGGATCTTTCGCCGGTTGATGCCTTGAAGCCGGTTGTCATATAATAGTTTTAGGAGCTCACTTTCTCTAAATGAGAGATGGGTAATCTTTTCGCCGAATTTTAACGTGTGGTGTACCGTATCTAACGTATATTGGCCAATGAGTATGAATCGCTGCACACCATGCAGTTGGTTGTTTTTTAATTGTGCATTGATGCGCGCAATTAGCTCTTCAATGCTGAAAGGTTTTTTTATATAGTCATTTGCTCCAATCTCAAATCCTCTGATGACATCAATGGTTTGTGTACGTGCTGTGAGAAAAATAATGGGAATACTGCTGTCGTACTCACGGATGCGTTGTGCTAATGTAAAGCCATCCATTTGAGGCATCATGATATCCAATAGTACAATATCGGGTTTTTTACGTAAGAAAGCCCCTAGGGCGTCCTGCCCATTGCTAAAATGCCAAATATTGAAGTTCCTAGTTTGTAGGCTATCACTCACTATTTGGGCCAAATCTAATTCATCTTCAACAAATAATACAGTAAGCATAATTTATGATCGATTAATGGGAATACTAATTTTAAATGTGCTTCCTTTGGAAGGTTGGCTAATGACTGAAACTTCTCCTCCATGCAGTGTGACAACTTGTTTTACATAGGCTAGACCCAAGCCGTATCCTTTTATTTTATGGATATTGCCAGTTGGAACTCTAAAAAACCGCTCAAAGATGTGTGGCTGGTATTTGGGTTCTATGCCGATGCCGTTATCACTGACTGAAATTTCCAGCCGTGATGCATGAATGGTACTATCAATACGCACTTCTACCGGATCGCCCGAATATTTGATGGCATTATCTATGAGGTTGCTGATGGCATTTTTCATATGAAGTGCGTCAAATGGGATGCTTGGCATGCCAGGTGTGCAATGGAGCGATATAGATACGGGCCTGTCAGTTATCTGACGATAGCGTTCAACAGCGTTCTGAAGCAGGTCTGCTGTTTGCGTCGGCCGGCACGTGAGTACAAGATATTCATGTTCATATACGGCAATATCCATGACCTTCTCGATCAGTCCGGAAAGGTGATCAAGCTCACGAAGCGATATTTTTAGATATAATTCTGCTTTTTTTGGATCTTCAAGGGCACCAAAGCCTGTGAGCGCTTCAACTGCTGCTGATACAGTAGCAATAGGCGTTTTAAGCTCGTGTGTCATATTATTGATGAAATCATTTTTGATATCGGCCAGTTTTTTCTGCCGAAACAACAGGTAAATCATGTACGTAAAGCAGCCCACTGTTAAACTGATCAGCACGGTGACCGTCATAATTTGCCATTTTAGGGCACTTAATATGTACCAAAATGGCTTATGAAGGGTGAGCCTCATGAAAAGTTGTTTTTCAGTGTTGAAAGGAAGGGGTCGTGAGCTAACTGCGCCACCCGGTAAGAGGCTGCTTTCCTGCTCCCGGTAAAATCCTGGCCAGTGTGGCCCATTATCCCTATGCGGCGGCCGGTCTTCCATCCATTTTTCTTCGCTGATCCGAACAGTATCTAATGTAAAGTCAAGGCCGATTTTCTGTTCATGCAATAATGCCCCGACTACTGTTTTAAGATGCTTGACCGATACCCATTTTTCCATGGGTTCTGGAAAAAGGACGGGTGCCAGTGTGCGACCATATGATGGCCTATTAATAAATTCAAAACCTTTTCTGCGCCCATACATAAATATTCCGGAGTCACGTGCTTGCCTGAAAGATTCGATCGGAATGTTGATTTCCCTCTTTTTGAGGAGGTGCTGGGTGTAAGCCTGAACGGCATCAAATAAGGTATGGGTGCTGGTTTCTGATAATGAGCGTTGCTCGTCAATAAAACTTCCCCATATCCATACCGCCATGAAAAGGCTGATACCGGCAACAGAAACTGTCATTAAACCCAAACTGTTTCTAAGATGTTTTTTCATGACCTTTACGGGGGTAAATTTAGAATACAAACCATCATGAGGGGTTTGCCTTAACCATATTTAACAAATTGTAACATTCATTAACACTTCTCATCAGCACTTTTGTATCCGTTAATCTAACAGTATGGATAAAAAAACAAAGATAAGTAGTTATGTATTGTTTATAGGTTGTATCTTGTTTTTTTTGACTGGTTGCAAACAGGAAGAAGTAATTAGTTTGGGTAATGAGGAGCAAAGTATGGGGGCAGAAATTGTTGACTCACTTACTGTAAATGCAACCACATTCTTGTTGGATCCATTGCCCACTGCAGGTACGGGCGTATTGCTTACCGGTAAATTGGATGATGGCGACTTAGGAAAATTGAACGTATCCACCTATTTCCGGACGGGCATCAGCGTGTTGGATGCCACGCTTCCGGATGGTGCAGTTTATGACTCAATATCACTTTTGTTACAATATAATCATTATTATTACGGGGATACTACCAAGCTGCAGCACCTTAACTTATATCGTTTATCGGACGAAATGGAGCTGAAAGACATTCCTACAACGGTGGAAGATGATGAAAAACCAGTATTTGTAAGTGGATCGACCTTTTGGGCAGATCAGGAACTTAACCATGATGCCACAGTATTGGGAAGCGTTTCCTTCAAACCGCACCCACTCTCTGGAAGGGATACGGTAAA
Organism: bacterium A37T11; assembly: GCA_900109895.1. GTDB lineage: Bacteria > Bacteroidota > Bacteroidia > Sphingobacteriales > Sphingobacteriaceae > A37T11. Next base: position 278,059 of record FOBR01000004.1, on the reverse strand, counting down.
GATCAAGGTGAGTGACGACTTGGGCCATACTTTGTTTAACATGGCTAAAAATGCGGATGCGCGCTTGAAAAATGCTGAGGACTTTGCTTCGTTTATTAAAGGTTTTGTGTTGAAGCCGGATGGTGATGGTGGTTGTGTTACGGGGTTTAGGGACTCGGTTCTTTTAAATGTGCATTATTCTTATCATCGGGAGACTGACGGCATGCAGGTGCACGATTCATTGGTGTTTAATTTGAGTGAAACAGCCTACCAATTTAATGCGGTAACCGCTGATAGGAGCGGAGGAAAGTTGGCAGCGCTTGTTCAAAAGCGATCTGAGGTTCCTGCTTCACAAACTGGCAACCAAACGTACATACAAGGCAGCACCGGCATTGTAACCCGATTGAGTTTCCCAACACTACGAGAGTTTGTTAACCAATCAAATCTGGCTATTAGTAAGGCTGAACTGGTTATCCAGACTTCTCCAAAAACACAAACATTATATGGTCCTCCATCGGTGCTGAACCTTATGATTGCCAATAAGTATGGTACGCCCATTTCTTTGCTTACAGCGAGCTATGGCAGTGGCGCACAAAACAGCTACTTAGTAAAGGGAAACAATGGTGGCAGCAATGGCCAATATGTGTTCAACTTGACCCAATATGTCAGCAATCAGCGCAATGCAACATCAGATTTAAACCAATCTTTATTGTTAACATTGCCGGTTACTAATCTGATGAATTCAGTAAACAGGCTGGTAGTTGCTGCGGGGGATGACAAACCTTCTATTAAACTAAGAATATTATATGTTAAATTTTAAGATGATGATAAAGAAAACACACCTATTGACATTTCTGATGGTGCTATTGTGGGCTCCTGTTTTTATATCCTGCTCCGGGGATGATGATGATGATGATCCGGATGAATGGGTTAAAGCGCCCGATTTTGAGGGGCTGCCTAGAAGTGGGTCCGTTGGTTTTACCATTGGCAATTATGAGTATATTACTACAGGATATGGTACCAATTCCACTCGTTTTACTGACACCTGGCGTTATGATGCATCAACAGGGACTTGGGATGAAGTAGCTCCATTTCCAGGTGCTGCACGTAACAATGCTGTTTCCTTTGTCTCCAATGGTAAGGCATACGTAGGCTTAGGTACTAACTCTAATGAAATGTTTAAAGATTTTTATGAGTTTGACCCAACACAAGGTTCGGTGGGTACTTGGAAAAAAATAGACGATTTTCCAGGAGCTGGCAGGTGGGGAGCTGTAGCATTCTCTTTAAATGAAGTGGGCTATGTAGGCACAGGTCGTGATGGCGATGCACAAGATTATAATGATTTTTATAGTTATAAAAATGGCACTTGGACTAAGTCAATTAGTACACCCGCAAAACGTTCTTTTGCGTTTGTTTTTGTATTGAATAATTTGGCTTACCTTGGTGGAGGTACCAACAACAATAGCAATGTGGTTTCTTTATATACATTTGATGGTACCAATTGGGCAGCAAAAAAAGACCTATCTGGTAGAGATGATGACTATACTTATAACCTTACGCGGCTAAGTCCGGCTACATTTGTAGTAAATGGGCAGGCATATATATCTGGCGGCTTAAGCAGTTATAGTGGCTCGGCTATTGGTACAACCTGGCGTTATGATGCCTCAGGTGATTATTGGGTGGAACATCAGGCTTTTCTAGGATCATATAGGCAGCAACCTGTAGCATTTACAATTAATAACAGGGCATATGTGTCAACCGGACGCAGCGGTACATTGCCCTTTGATGATACCTGGGAGTTTATCCCTCAGTCAGAATAGCCTTTGTTGCTGTTTTGAGATTAGGAGTGTTAAAAAAAAGGCTGGATGGTATATAAATTAATTTTAATTGATATATTTATCCAGCCTTTTAATAACACGTATAATATTAATGAATTTTAAAAAAATAATTGCTGCCTTTTCCGTCTTTATTTCGGTTATCAATTTTGCCTTATTTGCTCAACAGGATAGTCTTCCACTCACTTCGGTAGTAGAAAAAACCCAAAAACTGCTGACAAGCTACCCTATTGAAAAGGTTCACATACATTTTGATAAGCCATACTATGCTGTGGGTGATACGCTCTGGTTTAAAACGTACCTGAACAGTAACATGACCAATTATCAACTGAGTAAGATTGTCTACGTGGAAATGCTGAATGGACGTGACTCAGTGATCCGCATTTTGCAACTTCCTGTTAAAGAAAAGACGGCTAATGGCCAGATTGTGCTTGACCCCGAAACTTTTAAACAGGATAATTACCGATTCAGGGCCTATACTATGTGGATGGCCAACCAAGGACCGGATTATTTCTTTAATAAGGTGGTTCCTATTGGTGATGTATTGCGCAAGCAGTTATATACTCACATTGACTTTAAAGATGTTTCTGCCAATAATGTGCCGGCTACTGAAGCGCGTATTGTTTTTAAAGACTTTAGTGGTAAGCCTTATGTAGGCAAAAAAGTGAGCTGGGAGGTTATTTCAAATTTTGAGAGTATAGCGAAGGGAAAGGGCGAAACGGCGGCAGATGGGTCTCTTGTTGCCAAAATAAGTACAGACCTGAAGGCAAAGCTGACGGAAGGAAAGTTGGTGACATCTGTTGTATTGGCTAATCCGGATAAGCCTGCGATTGGTACTTTCCCGCTGAGTGATGCGCTGAATGACCTGGATCTTCAGTTTTTCCCGGAGGGGGGTGAGCTTCTTGGAGGTGTGGAGACTAATATCGCCTTCAAAGCTGTTGGAAGTAATGGCCTGAGCCGGGAGGTGAAAGGTGAAGTGCTTGACAAAGATAATAAGGTGGTGGCCAATTTTACGTCAGAACACCTCGGAATGGGCAAGTTTAAACTAACCCCTGAATTAGGGACTATTTATAGGGTTAATGTAACGGTGCCAAGTGGAAGTAACTATTCCTTCAGGCTGCCCCGGGTGAGGCAGTCCGGAATAGGGCTTCATGTGGATAGTTCTGATTCGTTAGCGATAAAGGTGGCTATTGTGGCCAATGATACTTACTTTGAACGTAACAAGGGAAAAGGCTTCTATTTGCTGGCTCAAAGCGGTGGTATATTATGTTATGCTGCTCAGGCAATTTTGAACAACAGGAGTTTTAATGCAAGTATCCCTAAGGATAAGTTTCCAACAGGTGTGGCGCAGTTTGCGCTCTTGTCTTCAAAAGGGTTGCCTCTTAGCGAGCGCCTGGTGTTTATAAGGCATGATGATACCTTGAAATTGCAGGTGCAAACAGATAAAAAGGCTTATGCAATTAAAGATAAAGTTTTGCTTAATCTGGTTTCTAAGTCTGATTCTGGGGCAACGTCTGGTTCTTTTTCTGTGGCCGTGACCGATGAAACCAAAGTTCCTTATGCAGAAGATGATGAAAATACTATACTTAGTAATTTTCTGTTGACCTCTGATTTGAAAGGCTACATTGAAAAGCCAAATTATTATTTTAATCATATTAATTCTATTAAGGAAGCACATCTTGACTTATTAATGATGACGCAAGGCTTCCGCCGCTTTTCATACCGCGATATCCTGGCCGATAAATATCCGCAAGTGTTATTTTTTCCGCAGCAGGGTATTGATATCACGGGGATGGTGCGATTAAAGAATGGAATGCCTGCTGCCAATGTGGGCCTGCTGATTTCTATTCCTGATAAACGGTATAATGCTGAGGCACGGACTGATGAAAATGGATTGTTTAAATTTTCAAACGTGGTTTTTACCGATTCTTCATCGGTAACCATTAATGCCAGAGGAAATGATAATTATCGTGATCTGGTAATTACGCTGGATGGCGAGCACTATCCCGGCATCAATAAAAATCCTGATAGGCCAGACGAGCTACAAAATATGGATACGGTATTGAAATCTTATTTGGCTAATAGCCAAAAGGAATATCGGAGTGAGTTTGTGCTGGATGAAGTTGAGGTGGTGGCCAAACCGGTCGAGAAGCCCAGCCATAAAGACTACCCCGCCCTTTCTGGCCTTAGTCCCATTGCCGACCACGTGATTGATGGTAAGCAGTTTTCCGGATGTAATGACTTGCTTACCTGTCTGCAAACACAGGCGATGGGGTTAACCTATGAAGACTATAATTTTTATGTAACCCGTGACTATAACGGCGGCAACCGGACGCCTGTGCAGGTCTTTTTAAATGGGATGGCTGTAGATGTTAACGCATTGAATACGGTAATGCCGGCTGAAGTGGAGTCGGTTGAAATTTTTACAAAAGATGATCTGGGTACGGTAAACCGTACTTATCAAAGTAATGGGGTCTTGGTTGTAAACACAAAAAAGAAGCCCAAAGGGCAGAGTATTTCTATTAAAGATCTGGACAAACTCATTCCAAAAAGCAATATCATCACATTTTCTCCGCTTGGTTACTTTAAGACGAAGGAATTTTATTCACCCAAGTATACGACCATAGAATCTAAGAATATCAGTGATCTTCGTTCAACTATTTTTTGGGCTCCTAACGTGGTGACCGATAAGCTTGGGAATGCCAAACTTGAATTTTACAATGCTGACGGGAAAGGGAATTATCGGGTGATTGTGGAAGGAATGGCTCCAAGTGGTCAGGTAGGCCGTACAATTTACCATTATCAAGTTAAATAATTTATGGGGCTTAATGGCCGCTGGTTTATGACCAACGTGCCAATAGTACATTGAAGTTGTCTCTATACTGGTCGCCTACGGCGATGGTTGTTTGGCCTATTTGGACACTAGTCTTGGTGATGGAGTCTATTTTGCTGATCGCGACAACATAGGACCGGTGAATCCGGATGAAGTCAGCGGTTGGAAGCTTTTCGGTAATGGCCTTCAGGCTACTCAAGGAGAGCACGGGTTTTTCTTGCTGGACCAAATGGATTTTGACGTAGTCTTTTAATGACTCTATAAATAAAATGTCTTCAAAATCGATGCGCACCAATTTATAGTCCGACTTTACAAAGAGGTATTGCTCGCGTGCTTCAGCCGGGATCAGGTTTGTTGTATCTGTAGGCACTTGTTCAAAATATACTTGTGCTTTTAAAGCCGCTTTCAGAAATTCCTGATAGCTGAAGGGCTTCAGAAGATAGTATATGGCATCTACCTGATAGCCTTCAATGGCAAACTGATTGTAGGCTGTGGTAAAAATGATCCGGTATTGCCCAAATGTGATCGATTGTTTTAGTAATTTGGAGAATTCCATGCCCGAGAGCTCTGGCATGTGGATGTCAAGAAATACGAGCTGAATATGGCCTTCGCCCATAATTGATAAGGCGTCAAGCGCGTTGGAAAAGGCTCCTGCCAGATGCAGGAACGGGGTTTGTTCAATAAACGAACTCACCAAACCCAGGGCCAACGGCTCATCATCAATAGCAATGCAATTTAACTTCATGACAATTGGAGCGATAAAGTTACGGAATATAACCCGTCTTTATTGTCGTCAATTTTCAATTGGTATTTTTCAGGGTAGAGCAGTTGCAGTCTTCTTTTGGTGTTGCTTAACCCGATGCCGCCTTCATGGCCGGTTATAGATCGCTCACCGAGGAAAACTGGATTTTCTACCTGAAGTTCCAGCTCGTTTTCTTGTACCGACAAGCGTATGAGAATATTGGAGGGCTGGGTGGTGCTAATGCCGTGTTTGAAGGCATTTTCAACAAATGGAAAAAGCAGCATTGGCGCTATGACATAGTCACTAACCAGAATAGGTTCCTGAAAGACGACATGAACATTTGGGTGAAGCCGCAGCTTCATAAGCTCAATATGGTCTTTGATGAAGTTGATTTCTTGTTGCAGGCTTGCTTCATTTTGCTGGGTTTCATATAGCAGGTAGCGCATCATTCGCGATAACTTGTGTAAGCCTTCCCTTGACATGGAGATATCGGTAAAGGTTAGCGCGTATATACTATTTAAGGTATTGAAGAAAAAATGCGGATTGATCTGTGCCTTGAGAAAAGACAGCTCGGCACTGGTTTGCTGGCGCTGCAGCTCTTCACTGAGGCGGGCATCTTTTTGCCAGCGCTGAACGGCAGCAATACTGGTACTGATGCCAAGCACGAGTAAGGCGGTTAGTAAGATAAATCCATCCACCCACTCCCTTACCCTGGGTGTATGGTTGTTGCGCATGCGGTCAAATTGCTCGCGTACGTGCAAGTAGGATTCTAATAAATATGCCAATCCAAGGCTGATGACGAGGGCCGCGAAGATCCAGCCGATAAACCATCCAGACTGCCGCCGGAACAAGAGGGTGGGGACAAAGTAAAGATAGTTGGCGTAAAAAAGAACCAATAACAATAGAAGATTGGTACACTGCTTCACCCAAAATACAGATGGAAGTTTTACTCCCCAGGAAAGTGGCTGGTAGAATAACAGCATAAAGCCAAACAACCCCCATAATAAGATGTGGGTGATGATAATGCCTGCTGTCCTGCTTTTTCCAGGGGATGCGTATGAATCCATTGTCTGCAAGAATACCATTAAACATTCATAATTAGTAAAGACTTGGATAAAGAAGGCCTTTTTCTGGAAGAATAGCTTATTTATATCGTCGGTTTATCTATATGGGTATGTATGGATCGCTTCCCGGATTGATCGGTAAAAAATGACTCTTTATCATGAAGTTGCCATTGTCGGTCTAAAGTGTTTTTATTTCTGGGAAAAATGCACTCCATTTGCGGAACAAAATTTAGAGAATTGGTATGTTCCGATATCCATTTTTAGTTAGTTGTTTGTTTTCCCTCGTTTTTATATATGCGGGTGTAAATGCACAGGAAGCTCCGTTGCCTGAGACCTGGTCTCTGAAGGCTTGTTTGGATTATGCCCGGGAGCATAATATTAATATCAACAATCTCCGACTTAACAAATCCATCAGCGAACAAAATCTTATCCAGTCAAAGGCCGCCCTTTTACCCGATCTAAACGGATCCTTGTCGCAAAATTTTAGTCATTATAATAAAAGGTCAACTGGTGGTCGCGCTATTGATGCTTCTGGCTCCGCAGGCCTTAATAGTGGTATTACTTTGTACCAGGGGGGAGCACTGCGGGCTGACATTAAACAACGTAACCTTCAGGTTGCTTCATCTGACCTAAGTGTGAAGGAAGCCGAAAATGATCTCTATTTACAGGTTATCGAGGCCTACAACAGTATATTGCTTGATAAGGAAACCATTACTTATGCTGAAGACCTTGTTAGCACGTCGCAACAGCAGGTCATACAAATGCAGCAGCTTTTTGACGCTGGTTCTGCTGCGCGCAAGGATCTAGTACAGATACAGGCCCAACTAGCCAATGATCAATACACGCTTACTGCTGCAAAAAATGCCGAGCGGCAGGATAAGATAAACCTCAAGCAATTGCTCCAGCTGCCTGTTGACAGTGGTTTTGAAGTTGATAAGCCCGATACTAGTGTACAGCTTGCAGCGATAAGTCCTTTTCACGATGTGTTGAGTACGGCCCTTAATAATAGGCCAGAGGTACAGAACAGTCAGTTAAATATGGAAATTGCGAGCTTGGACCTGGAAAAGGCAAAGGCGGGTTACCGGCCCACCTTGAGCCTAAACGCGGGTTTGGGTACTAGTTATAATAATGGCTACGGAGCAGGTAGTGTGGGTAATCAATTTGATAACAACTTCTACCAGCAGTTGGGGATTACCGCCGCAATTCCCATATTCAGCAGAAAGGTTAATCAGACCAACAAAGCGCGTGCGGGCATTGCCGTGAAGCAGGCCGAACTCGATTTGTTAAATACCAAGACCTTGCTATCGCAGGAAGTGGAACAAGCCTACATAGGTACACAAAATGCCGCGGCACAGTTTGATGCTGCACAACAGCAATTGAAGTATAATGAAGAGTCCTACCGAATAGCCAAGGAAGAGCTTCAGGTTGGATCTTCTAATACGGTAGATTTTGTGCAGCAAAAAAACCTTTACGTCCAAGCTTTACAGGGCTATACGCAGGCCAAATACAATGCGCTTTTATCCATAAGTGTTTATAATTTTTACCGTGGGGACCTTACGGATTCCTACTAACAGAGTTTCATACATCCGTATATTGATTAATATCATGAAGCGAAAAAATATCATCATTCTTGTTGTCGTCATTTTGGCCCTGGCCTTGGTTTATTTCTTTTTTTTCCGGAAAAAGGAGGTGATTACCACGCTGAACACCGTTGTTCCTGAAGTAGGGGATGTATCTCAGATCGTGACCTCTACGGGTACCGTGCAGCCGGTTGATACGGTGCAGGTGGGTACTCAAATTTCTGGAATTATTAAAAAGATTTATACTGATTTTAACGCACAAGTTACCCAAGGTCAATTGCTGGCTGAATTGGACCCAACGTTGATGCAGGCCCAGGTAGACCAGCTTAAGGCAAGCTTGCAGCAAGCGCTGAGCAACCAAGATTATCAAACCATCAATTTTGAACGGCAAAAGAAACTATATAATGTAGGAGCCATCAGTAAAGCCAATTATGACATAGCTGTAAATAGCAATGATGTGGCCAAGGCTTCGGTATCAAGCATTAGGGCGCAGCTGAGGGCTGCAGAGCAAAATCTGTCCTTTACTAAAATTTATTCCCCCATATCTGGTGTGGTGCTCAACAGGAATGTGAGCGAGGGCCAAACGGTGGCTGCCAGCTTTAATACGCCCACCTTGTTTAGCTTGGCTAAGGACATTACTAAGATGCAGGTAAGGGCCAAAGTGGATGAGGCCGATATTGGCGGGATCAAGACCGGTCAGCGGGTAACATTTACGGTAGATGCTTACCTGGACCGCGTATTTGAGGGATCTGTAGCTGAAATTAGGCTTCAGCCCTCTACTTCGGCCAATGTTGTGACTTATACAACTATTATTAATGCGAGCAACGATGACATGAAACTCAAGCCAGGGATGACTGCTACCATTACAATCTTTACAAATGAGGCTAAAAAGGTTTTGGTGCTACCGGTTAATGCACTCAAGTTTTTTCCGGATTCTGCGGCATTGGGACATTTTTATCACATTGTACCTACAGAGCGCCATGGTGAGGGTAAAAAGCTTGCTGATAATGGTCAGGGTGCAGATAGTACAGCTGTTGTTTGGGTGGTTAAAGGATCGCAGGTATTGCAAAAACATATTACCACCGGGATCAACGATAATACCAAAGTGGAGATAAGGTCAGGGCTTACTCCTGCTGACAGCGTGATAACGGGTGTGAATGCAGCCGCTGCCGAGGTTGCCCAGGGGGCTCAGGGGGCAAGCCCCTTTATGCCAAAACGTCCTAATAGCAGGAGGTAATTTTATGGGGTTTATCTTAGAAATAAAGGAATTAAAACGCGAATTTGTCGTTGGTTCTCAAATTGTACGAGCGCTCAAGGGCGTCAGTTTCTCGGTAGAGACAGGTGAGTTCCTAACCATCATGGGAAGTAGTGGATCCGGAAAATCTACGATGCTCAACATTTTAGGTTGTCTGGATAAGGCAACCTCTGGCGAATATTTACTGGACGGTGTCAATGTAAAACAACTGGACCGCGATGCCCTGGCAACGCTTCGTAACAAAAAGATCGGATTTGTGTTTCAGGCCTATAATCTATTGCCTAGGACCTCAGCCTTAGAAAATGTGGAATTGCCTTTACTTTACCAGAAAGGAGTAAGCCATAAGGATCGACGCGACCGCGCAATGACGGCGTTAGAGCAGGTGAAATTGGCCGACCGTTATGACCATACTCCAAGCCAACTCTCTGGCGGGCAGCAACAAAGGGTGGCCATAGCCCGTGCGTTGGTGAATGAGCCGGTCATGATCCTGGCGGATGAGGCTACGGGTAATTTGGATACAAGGACTTCTTATGAAATTATGACGCTTATGCAGGAGTTAAATCAAGATCATAAAAAGACCATTGTTTTTGTAACCCATGAGCCTGATATTGCTGCTTTCAGTAGCCGAACTGTGATGTTGCGCGACGGCATTGTACAGCGCGATACGCCAAATGCCAATATCAAGTCTGCCCGCGAAGCGCTGAATAGCTTGCCGGTAAGTGATGATTATCAAATTAGTTAAGATGAGTGTAATCAATCTTTTACGAATAGCCTTGAAGGCCCTTCAGCGAAATAAGCTTAGGGCGTTCCTCACAATGCTGGGCATTATTATTGGTGTGGCATCTGTCATTACCATGATGTCCATAGGGGAGGGCTCTAAACAAAGTATTACGGCCACGTTTTCTAATATGGGTGCAAACATGATTACCGTTATGCCCTACAACAATATGCCCATGCCTGGTGGGGTAAGGTTGGGCGCGGCCAGTGTACAAACACTTACGCTAAGTGATGTTACAAAGGTTAAAGAAAATGTACATAATATCAGCGCTGTGTCTCCCGGAGTATCATCCAGTGGTCAGGCGATAAAAGGTGCTAATAACTGGCCCACCTCTATGCAGGGGGTGTCTCCTGATTATCTTTTTATTCGGAAACTGTCCATTGCCAAAGGAACTAATTTTACGGATGAGCAGATTCGGGAGTCTGCAAAAGTTTGTGTTATTGGACAAACCGTAGTAGACAATTTGTTTACCAATGGTGTGAACCCAGTAGGTCAAATTATACGTTTTGGGAAAATTCCGTTCCAGGTTATTGGCGTATTGGCACCCAAAGGGCAAAATACGTTTGGCCAAGACCAGGATGATATTTTACTTGCACCTTACACCACAGTTATGAAACGCGTGCTGGCGACGATATATCTACAAAATATTTATGCTTCGGCAGTGAGCGAAAACGCTTCTTCTGGAGCCACAGATGAAATAATCCAGACCATTCGCGATAACCACCACCTGAGGGCAGGCGTGGAGAACGATTTTGATGTGCGTACACAGGCAGACCTGATTCAGACCATTGGCAGTACCAGTAGCATGATGACAACGCTACTTACTGCTGTAGCCGGCATTTCATTGGTTATTGGAGGTATCGGTATTATGAACATTATGTATGTATCTGTTACGGAGCGGACGCGGGAGATTGGCTTGCGAATGTCTATAGGTGCGCGAGGCAAAGATATTATGTGGCAGTTTCTAACCGAGGCGGTGATGATAAGTATTACTGGCGGACTTATTGGGGTTACATTGGGTATAACAGCCTCACTAACGATATCTAACCTGCTATCATGGCCTACGATCATTTCGGAAAGTTCTATTATTATTTCATTTCTTGTGTGTGCACTGACGGGCGTATTCTTTGGATACTACCCGGCTGTCAAGGCATCGCAGCTGGATCCTATTGAGGCTTTACGCTACGAATAAGTTACTTGATTCAGTGCCGTATTTTGCTTATCTTCGTATTAATAATGACGAAGAAGGGGAATAAGATGTATATTTTGGGGATTTTTTTGGCGTGGTTACAAAGCCTGTTAGGTTGTACGTACGGCCCGCCAACCAAATTAATGACCGCTGAGGTATCTGCTACGCAGACAGCCGGGCAAAAGCTGGATACGGCTACCTTTGCCGGCGGGTGCTTTTGGTGTATAGAAGCCCAGATGCAGCAGTTGGAGGGTGTAGATACTGTCATTTCAGGATACACGGGAGGCCATACCAAGAACCCTTCTTATGAAGAGGTGTGTACGGGTCAAACGGGTCATGCGGAGGCAGTCAATATTATTTTTGAACCTGCTAAGATTAATTATAAAACGCTGCTTGAGGCTTTTTTTACCGCGCATGACCCTACCCAGTTGAACAGGCAGGGAAATGATGTAGGTACTCAATACCGTTCAGTGATTTTTTATCACAATGCGGCCGAAAAGCAGGAGGCGCAGTTTTACATTAACCGGCTGAATGAAGAAAAGGTGTATCCTAATCCAATAGTGACCAAGCTAGAGCCCTATGGGCCTTTTTATATTGCCGAAGACTATCATCAGAACTACTATAATCTCAATCCTAACCAAAGTTATTGCCAATACGTCATCCAACCGGAGTTAGCTAAGTTTAAGAAGGTGTTTAAGGAGAAGCTTAAAAAATAGCGTTCGTCATCCATGGATGGCTTCTTTGCTTCCGTAACTTCTGATGAGGTTGCTTTCAAAATCCAACCATTCCTGCCAGCGCTTGTCTACTTGGACATCGGTACTATAACGCCTGGCAAAGTTTAAGAAGGTGGTATAATGGCTGGCTTCAGACACCATGAGCTCATGGTAAAATTTGGAAAGCTCTAGGTCATTTATATTTTGTGAGAGTACCCTGAAACGCTCGCAACTGCGGGCTTCGATCATCGCGGCAAATAGTAAGCGGTCTATAAAGGCCATATTTCGACTGCCATCCTTCCGGCTGAATTTCATAAGCTGGCCAACATAATCATCTTTACGCTCACGACCCAGGGTATATCCGCGTGCTTTAATTAGGTTTATGACCATTTGAAAGTGCTGCATCTCTTCAATTGCTATAGCTGTCAGCTCATGCACCAGATCCTCGTGCTCTGAGTTGTAGGCGATCAGACTGATGGCATTGCTGGCTGCTTTTTGTTCACACCAGGCATGGTCTGTTAATATTTCCTCGAGATTGGAGGCAGCTATATTGGCCCATCGCGGATCTGTCAAAAGTTTTAATCCTAACATGGTAGTCTTTTTTTAAATAATCCCAAACATAACCAAAGACGTTTGCAAATGCAACAATATTTAAGCTATTTTGCCAGTAGATGCAACAAGCCAGGAAATTACTGATCATTGGGCAGGTATGGCCTGAACCCGATTCGTCTGCTGCCGGAACCCGGATGTTGCAATTGTTAAGGCTTTTTAGGCAGTTTAGCTATGAAATTGTTTTTGCCTGTGCGGCAGGAAAAGGTCCATATAGTGCCAATTTGAAGGCTGAAGGGGCAGAAGAATGTATTATTAAACTTAATGACAGTGGTTTTGATAGCTGGTTGTGCGCGCTTGCGCCCGACGTGGTGCTATTTGACCGCTTCATGGTGGAGGAACAATATGGTTGGCGCGTTTTAAAGGAATGTCCGCAAGCAATAAGAATACTAGATACCGAAGACTTGCATTTTTTACGTCAGGCTAGGTGGGATGCGGTGAAATTAGGGAAAGATTTTCATACCGAAGATCTTTTTTCTGATACGGCCAAAAGAGAAATTGCCGCAATCTTACGTTCAGACTTGTCGCTGATTATCTCTGAAGTTGAGATGAACTTGCTTCTGAATCAATTTAGGATAGACCCTTCTTTGCTTTGCTATCTTCCTTTTTTGGAAAATGAAATCACTCCGGAAGATGTTCAGCATTGGTTGCCATTTGAAGAGCGCAGTGATTTTATTTTTATCGGCAATTTTTTACATGCGCCTAATTGGCACGCTGTACAGCAATTAAAAAAGCATATTTGGCCAGATCTTAGCAATAAGATACCCGGAGCCCGATTATATATTTATGGGGCATATCCCTCTGAGAAAGTTTTTCAGTTACATCAACCAAAAGATCGCTTTCTAATTATGGGTAGGGCTGAAGATGCGCGGAGGGCTTTGGCAAACAAACGGGTCTTGCTGGCGCCTTTAATGTTTGGTGCTGGTAGCAAAGGGAAATTTATTGATGCGATGCACAGTGGTACCCCCGTAGTTACCACGACAATAGGTAAAGAGGGTATGAATGGTAATTTGGAATGGAATGGATTCATTGCGGATGACTATGCTTTGTTTGTCAAAAAGGCTATTGAGCTTTACCAGGATAAATTTATTTGGCATAATGCCCAAGCCGCCGGAACCCGTATTTTGAATGAGCGATATTCAAGAGATAAATTTATAAAGGCATTTATACAGCAGCTGTCCGGTTTTTCGGGCCAGCTGCTGCACCACCGGCAACATAACTTTATAGGGCAGCTATTACAGCATCATATGCTGCAAAGTACCAGATATATGGCTTTGTGGATAGAAGAAAAGAATAAGAAAACATAAAAACCGATTGTATCCTGATTATTTTTTGTAAGGAATCTTCCCTTCTTTCAATTGTTTGAGATGATCTTGGCAGCTGCTGTTTGCTTCTTGGATTATGTGGCTGACACGGTTAAGTAATTTCTGGATTTCTTCTTGGGAAACGGTAAATTTATCCAGATATCTTGCATCACTAAATCCCTTTAAGAGTAAGTTCGTTAACCGGTTTTCTTCAGCGGTTTGTCGCGATAAGACAAACGTTGAATCTGGTAGGGCAGTTTCTATCAACCGGACCAGGCGGGTAAGGCTGTTGCTATTGCTTTTATAACCCGTCATTACTTTAAGGGTACCTGAATAGCTATGTTGCACGGCTTGATGCAGCATAAATACCGCAAGAGTGTTGAGCTCCTTTTCAGCATAAAAACGAGCTCCCATTGCGAATTGTATAGATAACTGATGAAATTTTTCCCAGTAGCGCTCTCTCTTTTGGATGCGTTTGCTGATGGATTGTCCTTCACCAGGCTCAACAAAATTTTGTTCAGCGTGGTCGTATAACAATATACCTTTTTGATAGATGCTGGTAAAAAAAGAACTGCCGTTCTGCAGGGCCTGATTTACCTCGTCTATAGAATGCACCAATACCGTTACGATAGCTATGTCTTTACAAATTTCCTCGGTTCTCTGCTGTATATGAAGGTTAGAGGTCTTTTCCTCAGCTGAAGGAATTAATAAAAAGCAATAGCTGTTTTGTTCTTTAATACTGACACCGGATGGGCCTGGAGTAAAACAGCTGCTGGTTTTAACATGTTTTAACTGACTGCTGATGCAGATGAGCTTATCTAAATGAAAAGCATTAGTAAGGCGAATATTGATCAAATGAAGTTGTTCGTTTTTGGGATCGGCCGAAGTGGTTTCTCTAACCATAGAGGCGCTTTTTGTTGCTTTGTCCATTGTTAATTGATAATAAAAATTAGTAGTAAATAAAACATTGAATGAAATTATTTTGATGAATGGTGTAATAGAAATACCGCTTCTACCAGTTTATTTAACTGGACATAAACGTATAAGATTACAGACTTATTTGTATAGGCAGCCTGAATGAAATTTAGCCTGCCATAGACCAACCATTCTTCCAGTATAGTTTGCCAGTCATAGAGGTCATATATTAAAAAAGTGTTTTGAAGCACCAGATCGGGGATTCGGCGTTCATCAACATTAAGAAAATAAAATGTGTAAAGCTTTTCATTGACCTCATAAAACTTTGGTTTAGACTGTAATTGGATTGTTGCAGACATAAGCCGCTTTATTTCTTCTCCATTAAATCGCAAACGATGTATAGCTTGCTCATTTTGCTTTACCCAAGCGGCTTCCACCATTCTGGCTAGTTGGTAATGCGCCTGTGGAAATGGCGCCATTTTGTCTGTTACAAATAGCTGTGGCATTATAAAGCCATCTGTAAGTTGCGAACTTAACCATCCCCATAGTGTATGTTTCCAATAGTTTGGATCACCGGATTTGAAGAAATTTTCAAATACCAGTGATGGTTTGGATAATTCCTGATCATTTAATCGGCAGGGCCGATTTTCGCGAATTCGGTTAATTACGGGTCTCATATATTGTCTTTTGGTGAAAAATTTTAATTTTTTTTTGTATATCAGATTTAATTTATAATTTCGTTATTGCCATTAATCATAAGATTATCTTTTAAATCAAATGATTAAGCAAATATACAATCATTTGATTGTAAAGGCAACTATTTTTGTTTAAAAATTTAGTATTTTTATGAAAAACGTTGATATTCAATTAGAAATAATTGGTCCAAGGCTTAAAGAAGCGAGAGAATCCCGTGGTATGACCCTGGAAGAGTTCTACAGTCCGATTACTCCACATTTCAGTAATTTTTCTGCCATTGAAAATGAACGCAGGAAAATAGGGAAACGCTTATTTAAAGATGTGATTTCCTATCATCACATCAGCAAAGAATTTTTAGCTACCGGAAAGGGTGACAAGTTTACCTCATCAAGGGCATACCGTAAGGGAGATCTTTCTTATCAGGAGCCGGTTGAAGGCGAAGAGGTGCCATTTTACAATGTTAGCCTCACGGATATGGCCGAAGCGACGGATCAATGGAAAGAAAACCCTGAATACTATATTAATTTCCGTCCGTTTAATGATTGTAACGCTTATTTGCCGGTTTATGGGGATAGTATGTTTCCAAAATTTGTCAATGGTGATTTGATTGCGGTAAAGGAGGTGGCCAACCCTGAAGTGATTCAGTGGGGTGAGGCTTATTTAATTATTGCCGATGAGCGGGCTAATAATATGGTTACTGTCAAATTACTTTTTGAACACAAGGATCCGGAAAAGCTAGTACTGCGTGCTTCAAATCCGGAATTTAAGGGGGATACGGTCATTACTAAAGATGCTGTTAAGAAGCTATATATTATTAAGGGTAAAATAACCCGTAATCAATTATAGTATGTAGCAAAGCAGATTTGTAATGATTAATTGTGAAAACTAGTTAATTGGCATAATCTCCTTTTTCTTTTTTTCTTTAAAGCGTTTCGGAATGAACTGCAAAATTTCCTTTTCCAGGGCATCGATGGCTTTACGCTTTAGAAAATCGGGAAGCATAACCAAACTAATCTCGCGCACTGGTTCTGGTGATCTGAAATAACGGACATTATCAAGTTCAGTGGAAGAAAATTCGCTAATGCTTAGCTCAGGTAATATAGTTACGCCTGCGTTGGCATCCACCATTCGTTTTAGCGTTTCGACGCTTCCTGTATTATATTCGAATGCATCTTTAGGATGCAAGCTTCGTTTGCGTTGACATATGTTCAAAACCTGATCACGCATGCAGTGCCCTTCATTAAGCAACCATAACTTTTCAGTAAGGATATCATTGGCATCAACGCTATTCTTACTTTGTAGGCTGCTTTCTTTTGAAAGATAGGCTACAAACGTTTCATAATAAAGGGGTCTTTCCAGTAAATAAAGTTCATTGGAGGGGGTTGACAATATGCCGCAATCTAGTTGTCCGGCTTTGATATCACGGATGATCTTATCGGTGGTGTATTCCCAAATATGCAGTTGTAATGCTGGATATCGATTCATAAAGCTACCCAAAAAACCGGGGAGTAAATACGGTGCAACGGTCGGGATAACGCCTATTCGGAATTCGCCGATTAATTCGTCCTTAGTGTCTGAGATGAGCTCTTTGATCTTTTGGCTTTCTCGTAAGGTAATTCGAGCTTGGCGAATTACCTCTTGGCCAATTTCGGTAGGTACTACCGGTTGTTTGCTTCGGTCAAATAAACGAACTCCTAAATTTTCTTCAAGTTTCTGCACCTGCATACTTAAGGTAGGTTGGGTGACAAAACATTTATCAGCTGCAGCTACAAAACTTCTATATGTGTCAACTGCTATAATATATTCCAATTGTGTTAAAGTCATCTTATCAATTTTAACTATGCAAAGATAATGAGATATATTGTGCTTTTTCGTGTACCTTTGCGTAACAGGTTTAGGGTTATGAAGAAATCTATTTTTTGGGCTTCGGTAGTATTATCAGTTTTCGTTATTTGGTCTTGCAAAAGGAATGACGACGAACCCACCTATCCTTCTACACCAATATCTCGATTATATGTGTCGTTCTCCGATATACAGACAGATCCCGATCTGAATCCGTTTAAAGCTGTAATTGTATTTCCGAAAGCAGATTTGGATACATTTGGCCAGCCTGATACAATAACCTTTAAATCGCCTGTTACTGGTGGGCGGGGAATTCATTTTGATCCGAACACAGGGGTTATATTTCAGGGTAATATAGCCCAGAATCAAGGTAATTTTAATAATATATACCTTTATTCTGTTAGTGCTAATGGATCTATTGGGTCAAGAAGTACGTTTGCAGATACCTTATTGCGTGATGTAAGGCACTTAACATTTGATTACGCAACAACCTGCTTATATGTAGCGTCAAAAGATTCAATAAACGATAATATAGGGTATATTCATGTTTATTCTACACCCTTAAATCTCAATAGTACTCAAAAAAAAGCTGCACACCAACATTTGCGGATAAGTGCACAGCCTTGGGGATTAGCCTTAATTCCTGGCCATAATGAATTGTTGGTATCGCTGTCTAGCACCAAGCAAATTATCCGAATTGATAGCATATCAACCAAAAAGACGGGGGTAATCGTGCCTAATAAGGTCGTCACGATTTCAGGCGCCTTACGGTTACGCGGAATGACCTATTCTTCTAAATTGGACGTATTGGCTGTAACCGATTATGATAATGGCAATGTTTATGTTTTTGAAAATGCCAGCACTGTTATTGATGGAGGTGGTACTGTTTCACCTACACGTACCCTAAATATAAAAGGTAATAGCCAGCCAAGACTAATGGATGTGGCTATTGATGACCGTGATGGTAAGAACCTTTTATATGTTATTGATGGGTTTGATGCTAGTACCCAAACAGGAAACCGGATGCTGATGCGTTTTCCACTTTCGGCCAATGGTACCACTGCTCCTGAAATTAGCTATGAGTTTGGCCAAAATCAAACCCCTTACGCCCTTTCGCTTGATGCAAGGGCTGGATTGAATATGGAGGTGCAATAAAAAAACTTATTTTATTCGTTTTCCAGTAATTGGAGCAACCGGTCTACTTCTTCTGCTTTTTGCTGTGTCCCCATTTGCGTATAGGCGGCGCTGAGATTACGTAATACACGGCTTATAATGTCCATATGATTGCATGGCAGCAAAAATTGAGGGTTTGGTTCCAAATTAAGTTGCTTAATAAAGGATACTACATCATGCCTGCCGAGTATTTGTCCACGATTAAAAGAGTTGATATAAAATAATACGGAAGACTCGTCTTCACCACCCCGCTCATCTGTATAGGCTAATATGAAATGCCTGGGCAAGTTAATTCCATATATAGGAATATCTAGTTTTTGGGCTATCAAGCTATAAATACATGCCAGCATAATCGGATTTCCTTTCCGAGTTTCCAGTACTTGGCCTATATAAGAATTTTGCGGATCATGGTAATTACTTGTATTTCCTGAAAACCCGTGCGTATTATAAATAATATGGTTGAGCAGCCGTACTTTTTCTACAGCGCTCATTGTGTAGATCATATCCATCCAAGCATCCCGTTTAATGGCTTCAAGCTGATTAATTACCTTTTGCTCATCCATATCCGGGTACTGGTATTTGTTGACAATAATAAGGCCTTGCAATAGATCAAAAGAACCACTCAATTTCCACAGCTGTAATTCATTCATTACCTGTTCAAACTGGATCTGGTGTATCAAATTTTCAATACGTGTTTGTACAACAACGTTAAAAGATTGTTCCCAAGCCAATTCGAGATGGTCTATTACTTCACCGCCCAAAGACAGTAACTTTTGTTCAACCATGGCAAAGATTGATTCATCCGGGTCATCCAGCAATTGGATTAAGGATTGTACTTCATTTTCATCCAGCATAACAAGTGGGTTATGTAAGGCAAATATACGAAATATTGGTTATAACCATCCAAATTTCGTGTGGTTACACGGTCAAATCCGCGTGAAATTAAGGGATCGTTTTAAACCTAGGTAACTTAGTTTTACAAGTTTTAACTTATTATATGGGCAAAAGTAATAAATTTGCAGATGTTAGCTAATCTTTGCTGGCATGAATTAAATAATTTTTAAGTTTAACCTTAAATATTAAACAAGATGGCATTTACATTACCGGCGATACCATACTCCACGGATGTATTAAAACCTACTATTGATAAAGCTACAATGGAAATTCATCACGGTAAGCACCACCAGTCTTATGAATATAAGCTTAAAAAGGCTATTGCAGGTACCGATGCAGAACACCTGACGATAGAAGAAATTATAGAAAACATTTCAAAATACCCTGCTGCCGTACGGAACAATGGTGGTGGGCATTATAATCACTCCGTCATTGATTGGGTCAAGGGGGCGTCTAATTACAAAATAGCCAAGTAACAAGGCTCGAAAAGGTTAACATGAAGATTCTTATATTTAATGGTGCACTGGAAAGTCGAATTCACGCAACTTCACACAAAATAGCGCAATATTTTAAAAAGACGGCTGAAAGTTATGATTCGGAGGTTGCCGTTTTTAATCTTTCTGAAGCCGGTATTCCACTGTTTGATCATACTTTAGATGAAGTGCCGACAGCTGTTCAGGATATGAATCGACTGTTTAGAGAGGCTGACGTGCATATTTGGCTTACGCCACTTTATCACGGAAGCATGACAGGCGCAATGAAGAACTGCCTGGATTGGCTGGAGATCAGTGCTAAAGAATCTCTCCCATATCTAACCAATAAAGTGGTAGGGCTTGTGTGCTGGGCAGATGGCGGACAAGCCATGCAGGGAATTAACGCTATGGATGCTGTGGCCAAAGCATTACGTGCTTGGGTGCTGCCTTATAGCATACCAATTGTGCGTGGAGGCTTATATGATACCGAATCCGGCGAATTTACCGATAACTATCTGCATAAGTTTAACATGATGGCCCGAATGCTTACAAAGGGGACGATGCCCAGTTTGTAAGGTGAATTTTTAGTCAGTATTTTTCGGGTTGGCGGAGTCAGTTTGCTAATCTGGTCCTCGTTCAAGATCGCGTCCCTCAATGGTATAATATGCTTGTAGCGATACGAACTTGGCCAGGATCTGCTCACTAAGCCCTTCGCTATAAACATTTGCTGTATCTATAAAATTAATTCCAGCATCAGCGGAAAGCTTGACCAATTCGTCTACTTCATTTTGTGGCAGGGTACCTATTGCGGTCCAATAGTAATCCAGTATTAACCAATAAATTGTATTTCAAGTTAATTTCTTTAATTTAATGATTAAACTTTTATTAGTTTTAAAAGACAGGTGTTCTCCCAGGTTCTCGGTTTTTTAATAAGAATGCCTGCCGGGTGGCTGTTAGATTGTTTTTATTAGCAAATACAGGAACAGGTGTATTTACTAAATGTTTGGCTTAAGTAAAATTAGGCGCTTACGGCTATAGTAGTTATAAGCCAACAATGGAATTACGGATAATTTAACAACCACTCCATCTTTGGGGAGTTGATGCTTAGGCTTATTAGCCAGAAAACCGAGATGTAAATACCGTCAAATTAAAGGGCCTTCAATTTGTCAAAAAGCCAGTAAAAATGGCGCTTGCTAGCTCTCCAAGCCGTTAAAGGCATAGCTTGAAACGTTGGCAGGCGCCATTTTTCCTTCCTTTTACTTCGACGTTTTGGCCTTAGCCACAGCGTCGGTCAGCAAATGGCCGGCTTTAAATTTAGCCACCTTTTTGGCTTTGATTTTTAACGGTTCGCCTGTAACAGGATGACGACCTTTTCGAGCTGAATACTTAACAACTGAGAATCTGCCGAAACCGACAAGGATAACAGGCTCTCCTTTTTTTAACGATTTGGTTACTGTAGTAGTAAAACTGTTAACGGCCTTTTCTGCCTGTGCCTTGCTAATGCCAGCATCAGCGGCAATCTGTGCAATGATATCTGCTTTATTCATTTGTAAAAGATTAGTAAGTAACCTCTTTAGAGGATGACAAATATAATAAATATAAAGACGTTAGTACATTCCCTAAAGCAATGTCTAACAGTAAAATCATGTATTTCACTAAAATATTCATTCTTTTCTATTCAAATACTCAAAAATCCTTCATTTGTTCTTACAAAAAGGATCAGGGTATATTCGTCTTCCCGCATCAAATGTAACATAAAGTTGATAATTGATTGACAAAGCAAGTGATTTTTCTAAAAAAAACTTTAGAAGCTATTGATTATGGCTTCCTATATTCCAATTAAACTTCTCTTCGGCTATTGTTCTTGCCGTATGTTGTTCCTAATATGATCCTTGATGTTAGCTATTAAAAGTTTATTTTTGTAGAAAAGATAATATTATGCATTGGATCTTAGCACCCTGGCCTTGGTACGTTTCAGGCCCTTTAATTGCGTTCACCATGTTTTTACTATTATATATGGGCAAAACTTTCGGCATGTCCTCAAATCTCAGAACCATTTGTACATTATTAGGTGCTGGGAAAACCGCAAGACTTTTTCGTTTCGACTGGAAATCACAGCGATGGAATTTGCTTGTTATGGTGGGGGCAGCCATCGGTGGATTTTTGGCCTCCCATTACCTTTCTATTCACCAGGCCCCAAAGATAAATGAAAAAACAGTACAGGATCTTCAAAAAATGGGTTTTGAAAGTGCTGGGAAGACATATGTGCCAACTGAATTATATGGGAGTCAGGTATTTTCAAGCCCAAAAATGGTGGCTATTCTATTCATCGGTGGTTTGTTGGTAGGGTTTGGATCCCGGTATGCAGGTGGTTGTACTTCTGGTCATTCCATTTCCGGGATAAGTAATTTACAGCTCCCTTCGCTAATAGCCACTATAGGTTTTTTCATTGGTGGCCTCATTATGGTACACTTTATATTTCCTTATCTGTTTAGTCTATGAAAAGCTTCGTTTTTTTATTCGTAGGAACATTTTTCGGTATTGTTATGTACAAATCAGAGGCAGCATCGTGGTTTCGTATATACGAAATGTTTCGTTTTCAGTCTATCCATATGTATGGATTGATGGGTTCGGCTTTGTTAATAGGTATTTTACTCGTGCAGTTTATAAAGAGTACCAAGATGAGGGATGCGCAAGGCAACGTGATTGCTATACCCAACAAAGAGAAAAGTATTAAGCGATATTTAATAGGAGGTATTGTATTTGGACTCGGTTGGGCTTTGGCCGGCGCATGCCCGGGGCCAATGTATGTATTAGCAGGTACCGGTTATTTGCCAATGCTGGTCGTTATATTAGGCGCCGTGATCGGAACTTGGATTTATGGGCTAGTAGCAAAAAAAAAGCTACCCACTTAAGGATAGCTTTTTTCTTAAGATAAGGTATTCCTTATCCCGTTGTTATTTACCTCTGCCTTCAATCATAACCTTAACAGTTTGGAAAATGATGGAAAGGTCGGTAACCAGGTTTACCCGGCTCAGGTAGCTAAGGTCAAACAGCATTCGATCACACATTTCTTCTACACTTTCTGCATAGCCGTAGCATACCTGGCCAAATGAGGTAATACCGGGTTTAATATTTAATAGTTTTTTGTATTCTGGCGCCTGTTCGGCTATTTTCTTTATAAAGTGGCTCCGTTCAGGGCGTGGGCCTACTACTGACATGTCGCCTTTAAGTACATTCCAAAATTGAGGAAGCTCATCTAAACGGGTTTTACGCATGATGCGGCCCCATTTAGTAACGCGTGGATCGTTTTCAGAGGCGAGTTGTGGGCCAAATTTTTCGGCATCAACCCGCATGCTCCTAAACTTATAAATATAAAATGGCGTTTCGTCTAGCCCAACGCGTTCTTGTTTATAGAATATAGAGCCTTTGGAAGTGACTTTCGTAATCAGCATAAGTAATAAAAATACGGGCAGACCTGCGATCATTACCAACAAAGAAAAAACTATATCGAAACCGCGTTTAAGCATAACAGTTCCTTCATCCAGAATAGCTTGCTTATTTAATTGTTCGCTTAACTTAAAGGCCTGAGGATAGGTAATAAAATTGCGGATGCTTTGTTCAAATGAATAGTTATTAGTCAAAACGATCTCGTTGTTATCTTTATATATGCTGTGGCGTATTTGCTGATTTCCGTTCATGTTCTTTTTCTAATTATATTAAAGTAAAAACTCTGCATTATTGTACGTGACCAGTAATGCTAACTGAATGCCAAAAGTCAATAAAGATGAGAAATGTGGCTTAATGGCACTTAGAGATTGATTTTACATATTTTAACACTTGCGAAAATTGGGGAATTATTCCCCAATTGGGGAATTTATTAAATGATGGATAGATTTTATTTCCAGTATCCCTTAAACATGGAAAATTGCTTTTTCCGTTTTAACGATAACTTTTTATGTTGCAGGCCTAGTTTATAGCCCAGCCATTTGGCAAAGAAGGAGAGAAATGTTTTAGGAAGTAGCAGGGGCTGATGTTTTAAAATGTATTTCAGTTCAGACTTGACATACCTGAATCCCTCGCGGTCTGCAGTGCCAAAAGACGCAAAGATCCAGGGATTGCTTTCGTGAAACACCCCAATATCAAAATAGCGTTCAAACTCTTGCCGCAGGGTGTAGTCATGAGAGTGATATACGCATGCATCGGCCACATAGGCCATTTTCCAGCCTTTAAGCAACATTTGTCCGGCTACAATGACGTCTTCGCCCATAATGGTGCCCGAGGGAAAACCTCCGGCCTCCTCAAAAGCAGTGCGCCGGTAGGCGGCAAAAGAATTGGAACAGGATATAGTCTTGATACCATATTTGCTGGCATCTTCAATCCCCCGAATCTGAGTCTGGGCCGGATAATTGAAGAGCCGAGCATGTGCCTCAGGGGCAGTTGCACCTCGATGAGGCAGCTGGCGGCCATAGGCCATCCCGATCTCCGGACGTTCGGCAAAGACCTGAACGATATGTGCAATGGTATCTTTACTGGCAGGAATGGCATCCTGGGTCAGCAATACATAAATATCCGCATCAGGATAGTCTGAAATTGCTTTTTGTCGGGTTCCTCCGTGATCAAAATCTTTTTTTGCTACGGGGATTATATTAAAACCAGCTTCTAGCGCCTGGAATACAGTTGTATCTGTCGATCCTGAATCGGCGAGTACAAACATGTTTACCGGATACGTTTGCTGTTTTAGAGCCTGCAAAACTTCTCCCCATACAGGCCCAGCGTTCAAACTAGGTATAAATACGTTTACCTTCATATTCAATAAGACTTAACTAACACCGTTCCAAAATCGGGTTTGCCGAAAAAATACGTTTCGCCTTGGATATTGGCCGTACCACGACCGCTCAAAACGATGTTTTTTCCATCTTTGCGATTGCGGTGCTCATTGTTTTGCAACCATAACTGCTTTGGATTATTGCTCATGAACGTTCGCATCGATTGGCCACCAGGCAAGCTAATAAACACATTATTCGTCACTCGGAGACCCTCAGACCCATCGTCATTAACACATGCATTGACAGAAGCGATTCGGTTGCTGTCTAACTGGAAGTTCTTACTTCCTTTACGGGTGACGATGGCATAAAACCGGCTGTTTTGAATCTTATTTTTTTCAATGAGGGCAGTGTTAGCCCTTACCAGTATCAGCGCGCCCGCAGGATCTTGACTATTTAAGCTGTTACCCAGCATACGCAAATGACCATTCATGTTTATGTTGATGGGCCCACTTAGAATCTCATTATATAAAAGGAGTAGGGAGTCTGCCCGGATCCCATTTGGGAAAGATAACCGTTTAACGACATTTTCTTGTAATAGAAGCCTTTTGCCTACTGCATTGGCAAGCAACAGCAGCCGTCCAAAATGGTTGCCAACCAAAGATACCGTATCAAATTGCTGATTGATCTCAACGGTGCCATCAGTCTGGTTATCTCTAAAGTTGATTGTACCGCAATTCTCCAAATAAAGCGCAGGGCGGTTGTTTTTATACGCTTTATTATTACGAACTCTAACATCACTTACATTGATCAGCGTTGCAATACCAGAACCGTCAATCGTCGAATGCCCCTGTACAAATCCATTGTTAAGGCTTAAATTGCCTGCAATAAGGCAATGGATGGGGGCAGCAGCGCGGGAGCTCCGATTGTTAATGTCTATTGCGTCAGCGGCGTTAAATAAAATCTTATTGTTGGTAATCGTGAAGTATTTCTCCAATGCACTGTTGCCAAAAGCGATTTGTACCCCGCTCATGCCGTTGTGGTGGATGTCGTTCTCATCAATATCTATACGGGCTGAGGCGTGCACAAAAATTCCGTTCTCGCCGTTGTGGTGGATATGATTTTTTAAAACATGGATATCCTCGCAGTTCATCAATCGAATGCCAGTCCCGGGTTGGTAAGTTTTAACTGATTGCCGGGCTTTCCCAAACCCACTGATGTCATTATCGCTGATCTGGCAGTTATGGCAGCCATACATCAGCACACCGGGATAAGACCGGAACTTGCTGGTGTCTCCGGTCAATTGGCTGTTGTGGATGCTAATGTTGCTGGCTGTAGACACATATATAGCCTCATTACTGGTTTCTGCCCTAAAAGATAAGCTGACATCGGTGATACGGTGTATGCGAATAAGCGGCATATTTGAATTTTGCTTTTCTTTACTGTACAACTGAGGGGAGGAGGTATCACGGGGTTGTTTAAGTAAGCCTACGCCTTTAAGATTCACATAAGCCCTCATTCGAATTGTCCGTACCAGGAAGGTGCCTTCAGGTATCAGGACGGTATCTCCCGCCGCAGCCTCATTAATCACTTTTTGAATCGCTTTGGTGTCATCGCTTTTTCCATCGCCTTTGGCCCCATAATCCGATACATCCAGCAATTTTCCAAAATATATTTCTGTACTGTCTGCAGTATCTTTATTCTCATTTCCCAGCTGTTGGTTGCAGGCAATCATAGGTATGACCGTTAAAAACATCAGGGAAGTACACACAAATTTAAACACGTATTCCTTCATAAGCGACCAATGTTATGGGTTTAAAATAATGTTCCATGTTTTATTCGCGGTATCTTCCCAGTTAAATTGCTTGGCACGCTCATATCCCCACTGCTGGTATTGTTGGTAGAGAATGCGATCGTTCACCAGCTTCTCAATACCAGCGGCAATGGCTTCTACACTTTTTGGGTCAACGCACAGCGCCGCGCCGCCTGCTATTTCTGGCAGGGAACTGCTATTGGAGGTTATCACCGGTGTGCCGGAGGCCATTGATTCAATGATGGGCAATCCAAAACCTTCCATCAACGACACATAGAGGGTGGCAAAAGCCCCTTTGTATAATTTGGGAAGGTCTGATTCTGGTACAAATCCAAGGAAACGGACGCGCTCTTTTATGTCAAGCTTTGATATTAATTGTTCCAGTTCAGGGCTGGCCTGTCCACTAAGCAAAAAGATAAAGTCCTGAGGAACGCGAGCCATGGCAAAAGCGCTGAGCATGGCTGGGATGTTTTTATTCTTCCGCTGGTTGCCAATGTAAAAAAAATAGGGCCTCCCTACCGAATGTTTTTTCTCATTGGCGGCATAAGCTTCATCCACGCCATTATAAACGACCGAGATCAGATTTGGGGGTATTCCTAATAGTTCCGTAAGCTGTTGTTTGCTAAAATGCGACACGGTGATGATCTGTTTTGCTTTCTTTGCGAGGCGGGCAATCACCTGTTGATAATAAAATTTATGCAGCGGTGTATAGTAGAACAGATGCATCAGGTCATGAATGGTGCACACAAAAGGCGTTTGGCTGTATATGGGTGGCATGAACGAAGGGCTATAAAAAACAGACGCATGGGCTTTCCGTATCTCGGCACTCAGCATCAGGGGTGAGAACAGATTACCCAACCCCATGTGGCTCTCCACAAAAGCGGGATTTATGCGGGGCGGTATACGAGCCATGACTTCCTGATATAGTTTGCCGATACCAGTATTTCCAGCCCAACGGCTGTCGATCAATACATCAGCATTCATATGGGTGAAAGTTTAAGTTGTTTAAAATAGACTGGGCGAATGCTGCCCAGCAGAAAGATAAGTGCCAGATAAAGTACAAGGTCGTTGTCATAACCTGTATATAGGATCATCATAATGGCGAGCAACGGTAAAAAGGCCAATATCCAAAATGATAGAGGACGTTGATGCTGTTGGCAGTATTTAAAGAAAAAGTATAAGAACAACACATAAGATAAAAAGCCAATAATACCAAAATCAAGGTAGCAGGTTAAAAATGTGTTGTGGACGTGTGGCTCACCGTGGTAAAAGTCTGCGTACTGCGCCAAGAAGGCCTTTCCACTCAAAAAACCATTTCCCAAAGGGGAGATGTTGCCAACATGTTGGAAAAAAGCCTTCCAATACACAAGCCGCACACCCATACCATCATTAGAGGCCGTTATATGGTCTATACGAAGTACTTTATAGGCCAGTACCGGGATCGCGACAAGACTGGCTACCCCAATTACAATGCGCATTTTCTTGGTAGAGACAAGCCATATTAAATATAGAATTCCAATGAATAGGGCCACCAACGGCGTGCGGGATAAGGATAACCACGCCAGTACAAAAACCAGTATAATACGCCACCATTCCAGCCGACTTTTTTTGGCAAGAGGAAGCAGGATGTATGCAAAGCCCAGCAGCGCTATACGCGCACCAAACATGTTTTTGTCTGGCAGGCCCCAAAAGTACCGCGCTGGACGGTATAGAGCGCTGGCCTTTGCCGAGGATGGACTGCCACTAATCAGGGTGAAGTGGGCGGCCTGGTGATAATACAATAATTGGACGAGCGTTAACGCAAAGACGATGTGCAGCGTGATATCCAGCCAACGCAACAGCGCTTCATTATTGCGCTGCCTAAGCCAGTTTACACTGATGTATAGAAACAGGAAGTTGAGCGGCAGTTTAATAAAGTTGCCCAGGTCCAAACGGTCTTCTGGCAGATGGACGAGAAAAATAAGACTGGCATAACCCGTAAAAATAAAAAGAAACAAAGCCCAAGCAGGAAAAGATAGACGTGGTTTTTCGAGATAGGAAAATAGGCAACTAACCAAAAAAAACATTGGATATACCTTAATGGGTAGAAAAATGGCCAGCACACTCAGGCAGAACAGTAGTTCTGCAGCTATTCTTTTATAAGGATATGCTGTATCAGGCATAAAGACTACTTGGGTGACGTTATTTTTTGAATGACTTGTTCATATTCCTTAACCATGCGCTTCGTGCTGAGCATTGGCGCGACTGAAGACCTTGCTGCCAGTGCATATTGTTCATACAGTCGGGCATCCGAACTCAACAGGCGCATCGCTTCTCCCAGCGATGAAGGTTGTTCTGGATCACAAAGGATGCCATTAACACCATGCTTAACGATTTCAGTTAACCCGCCCATACGACTGGCTATTACCGGCAAATGATTTGCCAAACCTTCAATGGCTACCATACCCAATGGTTCCTGCCAGAGCGAAGGTACAACAAGCAAGTCTATTTGCCTATAAAAATCGGCAGATGGGAGATATCCTGCAAACTGTATCCGCGGGTCATCCTGTGCCAGTTGTCGCAGAAAATGTTCATAATCTTCCTTGCCTTTTCCTGCCAGGACCAAGCTTACAGGACCATCTAGCTTCTTGAATTCGCCGATGAGCCATTCGAGGCCTTTTATCTTGGAAAGCGTGCCTATATAGCCTATATGTAGGTTTACCCCTGTTATAGGCAAAGGTGGCATCCCCCTATCAGGTATATGTCGGGCATTGTGGACAACTGCAGATTGTGCTTTTTCAAAATAGCCATAATTGAGGAAACGGCCCAAAATATTCTGGCTTATGCCAACCACCGCGTCAACAATCGCCGATCGATCGCGGTATCCAAAACGCAAGATCTTGCAAGAAGTGCACTGACCGCGGCAGGGGCTGTCATTTTTAAACATGTTGCTGTTTGGGCATAAAAGGTATAAGTCATGCAGCACCTGAATGATGGGGATGCCAGCCTCTTTAATAGCGTCCCAAACCGACACCGACCAGCCTACCAAGTTGTGGCAAGAAACCACATCTGGCTTTTCAGCATCCAGAACCTGCTTTACGATGCCCTTCATGGCTTTGTTATAGCGGTCACGTACATGCCATGTCATCCGTTGAAGTGCGCCATGGTGGTTTTTGTCAAAGGGCCAGTAGGCATTTTGCAGTCCGGCGCGATACACTTTCACGCCATCCACCTCCTCTTGTAAAAGTGGCCCATCTGGTACCATGCTAAGTACAGAAACCGTATGGCCCTGCGCCTGCATGCCCTCCACTAACAATTTTAGGGATATCTCTGCACCTCCGGCAATATAAGGGCTATATAAGGCATTTATATATAAGATTCTCATTTCTTGCTTTCCGTAAGTAAACGATAAGTGCCATCCAGCAAGTCTCCGGCTTTTTCCGGGCTATTTTCGGCCTGTACATAATTGTATAGCTGCTGCCCTAATCTGGTAAATGTATTTGGGTTTTCTTGTTTAAGCCTGACGGCCTTTTTTATTTGTTGCCGAAGGGCATTAGCATGCTCTTCCGGATTTTTGTAGCGGTAATGAAAGGTCAAGTCCTGTCTTTCGCCCAGATCTGTAATGGTTCCGATCTCGGGGCATATGACCGTTTTTTTGCAGGAGAAAGCCAGGATTACCGTGCCTGAGTTGAGGCTGCTGGCCATATCATAAGGCAACACTAGCGCATCACATGCACTGATGAGCTCCAAAAGCTCTTCGTCGGGAACAAATTTTAGCACCAAGCTAATGTTGGATGCCGCAGACCCTAACCAGCGCAACTCTTGCTCGTAGCTAGGATTTACTGCCCGGCCTGCAATGGTTAGGTGCACCGTATCTTTAAATTCACTGACTACCCGGATAAGTAGTTCCAGGTTTTTGTAAGGTTTGACCATCCCTGTGAACAAGAGCGACAAGGTGGTGCCATTTTCCCCCGACTTGCTCTCAGGTTGTTGGTATGCTCCGATAAAATGAGGGTGGGGGTAGTATACCATCTTTTGTGTAGCTGAGGGGTATTGAGCCCTGATCAAGTATTCCGTTTGGCGGCTGTGGATGATGATACGGTCTGACCAGCGTATCAAAAACCAAGTAAGGGTACGGCTGAAAAAGCTGAGTTTCTTTTCATGAGATGCCCTGTTGTGCATTGTCCAAACCAGCTTTTTGCCACTAAATCGGATGACGGTCAAGACCACCATTTTTCGCATGAAACTGCGCAATGCCACGAGGAAACTGCTATCATCTACATTTTCAAACCAGTTGAGGTGTACAAGCCTGATGGAACGAAAATGCGTGCGGCCCGCAGACAGCAAATTATCCAATGAATGTATCTGATAGCCGCGCTCGCGCAATTGGTCCACCAGAATGCGTATATATTGGTTTTCGCTATTTTCGGGGGGGTTAAAAATGATGTCCATAATCTTTCCTTACCCTAATTTAACGGTGTTTGAGGTTCCGGCCTTTGAAGGCTGCTAATAGAATTTGCCGTAGGCTAATGTCAAATTCCTTGCGATGATTGGCCCACATGCGTGCCTTCTGAAAAGGTTTATTGCGCATCGAGAGGGCCATCGTATAATTTTTGCGCTGTTGAATATAGGCGTTGAGATGTTTAAGCAAGTAGGCGTGCATTACCTTTTCTCCTTCTTTAGGCTGGTATTGCACCAGAAATTTTCTGAGCCAATCTCCATAGGCGAGGTTTGCATTCATTTTCTCTAAGTCATTGCCTGTAGAGGTTATAGAAAAACCATTGCTGCGATAGTTGAAGACGGGCTTTTGGGTATGAGCTATGCCCTTTTCGGCCATGGCCATATAGGCAGTCACATCATCAGAACCCCAGGCCAGCGGAAAATAGTAGAAGCCGCCACGCTCGCGGAGACTGTCCGTGCGGTATACAAAGTCTGAAATATACTGTGAGCGCCACTGTTGCAACCGGTGCCAGATATGATCGCATACGTACTCAAACTCCGGGCATGAAGGGGTCAGCATCAACGGCTGCCCCAAATCGTCGATGACCAGGCTACGGCAATGGTAAACGTCGAGGCCTGGCTGCTTTTCAGTTAATCGGTCAAATTCGGCCAGAAAATCGGGCTCCAAGCGGTCGTCGTCGCCCATAATGACAATAAATTCTCCATTCGCCAGTTCCAGGCATTTGTTCCAATTATCTGTCAGCCGAACGGCCCCCGTGTTTTTCTCGTTTTCAAAATAGCGGATGCGCGGATCTGAAAAGCGGTTTACAATGTCTGCTACCGGTTCTGGAGAGCAGTCATTGAGAATGATCAGCTCAAAATTAACCACGTGCTGTTCCAGGATGCTTTGAATGCATGCCTCCAAAAACCGGGCTTTAAAAGCGGGTATACAAACGGAATACTTAAGCATGGGTACTTCCTTTCGGCATTAATTTTTGTTTGAGATACTGAATATCGGCTTTTTTGATGACAAATATAAACAGAAGCGCTCCAAAAATGACACTAAAGATGGCCGAGCGGAGGATAATGCCCCAAAGGTTGGGTGCCGCATGCAACCATAGGCCGGCATAATGAGCGCCTTGCCAAGCCAGTATGCCAACGATAACCGAGGGAAAAAAGGCCCGGAAAAAAATGGCACCGCTATCAAGCTTAAGCACTTTTGGGATGTAATAACTATAAAAGGCGATAATCTGCAGTAGCATATAGACCATATAACCCACCACGGCCGCACCTACTTGCAATTGTTTGGCGAAAATAACGGTAATAGGTAGCGATACAATACATGCTATGCCCGATGAATAGACCAAAAAACGGGTCTTGCCAGTAGATAGTACTAAACTGGCAACGGGTGTATTGTGCATGTTGAGCAAAACGGTAACCAGCCATAGGATGAGCCATAGGGACAGGTTTTCATAGCCTTTGCCCATATATAGCAGCAGGATGGGCCCAGCATTGAGGATTAATATGAACACCATAAAACCCAAAAAAATGGAAATATATTTGGTGGCTTCAAAAATCATGCGGGCCGTTTTTTGCGGATTGCCCTCTGCATGGATCTTTGAAGAGGAGGGGAGTAATACTTGCATAAATACACCTCCAAAAGCCAGGATGAGGCTGGCAATGGTCTGGATGACCCGGTAGTCTGTAAGCACGCCAATATCTGTGGCGTATTTGCCCAGCAGCAAGGGCCGGAGATTGTTGGCCGTTAGCTGAAAAATGCCCATCATAAAGATAGCCAGGCTATAATTTAAGATCACCTTGAAGGCTTTTCCGTTCCACTGGGGCAGGATGAGTTTGAGCACGGGCATGGGAAAGACCCGCAAACGATAAATGTAAAGCGGGATGGGGACAAGAGTCGACAATGTGTAGAAAATAAAATAGGTGATCAGCGGCCATTGAAGTCGGATGGCGATAAAAGTCACCACAAAATTGAGCACGCTGCTGATAACGGTGGCCCGGTTTACGTAACCCAACTCGTCCTTGGCGCTTAATAACTGGATAACGACGTTTGAAAGCCAGTTAAAGACGGCCGACAGGGCCAAAATATACATCATTTGACGGAATAGGGGCAACTGCACATCCGGAAGGTTAAATAGGTCATGACCGTACCCGGCCATGCAGGCAAAAATGCCCGCATTAATGAGTCCTATAGCCCCGTAGAAGACCATGCTTGATCGTGATACGTCGCCTATTTTATCCCACTGGCGTTCTTCGGTCCACATCGAGAAGAACCGCACGGCTCCAACATTAAAGCCCAGGTCCATAAGGCGCAAGTAGGCATTTAGCGAAAATGCGAGGGCAATAAGCCCATAGTCTGCTTTACCATAGAAGCCCACCAGCATCGGGATGGTAACAAATTTGGCGAGCGCATCCAGCAATTTAGCCAATATGCCCCATACAGAACCTGAAAAAATTCGCCTGACTTGGTCTTGCATCAATACGATCTGTTAGTAGGTGTGAGTTTGGGCAATATACATCTCTTTTTGCAGAACCAGAATAATGCCAAGGCTGCTATAAATAAAATTTCATCAGCCGGTATTGTTAAAGTATCGAGTTCGTTACTGAAATAACAGGGATTCAAGTTGCAACTATTTTTCAAATTTGTACATTTACCGTTGATATAAAAACATTCAGCCATCGCTAATATGATGAAATTTTGTGTGAAATATTTTTTTTGGTTTTGTCTGGTTATGGTAATCTCCTGTCAGTCCAAACCCGATTTTTCAGAATCGCCGGTGCTTTCGGCCAGCGAGTCCATGAAAAAAATGGAAGTTGAAAAGGGCCTGAAAGTTGAACTGGTGGCTGCTGAACCTTTAGTGAACACGCCCATTGCGATGACCTTTGACGAAAAAGGCCGCATTTGGATGCTGGAGATGCAAAGCTACATGCCTGATACGGTAGGCACAGGAGAGGATGCTCCCACTGGGAAGGTGGTGATCCTGGAGGATAAGAATGGCGATGGCGTGTATGATAACCGTAAGATCTTTCTGGATTCATTGGTGTTGCCGAGGGCCCTTTGCCTGATTGAAAACGGGGTGCTAGTTGCCGAACCGCCTAAGTTGTGGTATGTGGATAATGCGGGCGACAAGGCTGGAAAGAAAATATTGGTTGATTCAGCCTATGCGGAAGGTGGGAATGTGGAGCATCAGCCTAATGGCTTGCTTCGTGCGATGGATAACTGGATCTATAATGCTAAGTCATCCAAAAGATACCGCAAAGAGGGTGATAAGTGGCTGATAGAAGAAAATCATTTTAGGGGGCAGTGGGGCATTACGCAGGATAACTATGGCCGCCTTTATTATAACAACAATTCAGAGAATTTATTGGGTGACTATTTCGGGCCTGGTTTGGGGGCAGAAAACCTGCATCAACAGCGGGTGGCAGGCTACGATGAAAAGATCGTGCCCGACAACCGATTATATGCATCAAGGCCCAACACGGGCGTGAACCGTGGATATGTAAAGGGCACCCTGGACGATAGCCTTCGTTTGGTAAATTTTACCGCAGCCAGTGCACCGGCAATCTATCGCGGCGACCTCTTTGATAAGGGTTATGCATTTAATGCCTTTACGCCAGAACCAGCCGCCAACTTGATCAAACGCAATATACTTTCAGAAAAGGGCTACAGAGTAGAAGGAAAACAAGCTTATGCCGGGCGTGAATTTCTGCGTAGTACAGATGAGCGGTTCAGGCCGGTAAGTGTATACAGTGGTCCGGATGGCGCCATTTATGTGGTAGATATGTATCACGGCATTATTCAGCATAAAACCTATCTGACCGATTATCTGAAGAAAGAAATAAAAGCACGCGACTTGAATAACCCGGTATCCTGTGGCCGCATATACCGCATTCTCCCCAAGGATTCAAAGCCCACATTGACCACCCTGCCGCATGATGCAGTTAAATTGGTGGATTTGTTGGGCCATGCTAACGGGTGGGTAAGGGATAAAGCCCAACAGTTGCTGATCGATGGGAAAATGACTGCTGCTACACCTCTTTTGCGGCAGGCGCTGCAGCATCCATCGAATGATTTAAAGCTTATCCATGCTTTATGGACGCTCGAGGGGCTGCATGTATTACAGGCAGGGGATGTATTGCCACTACTCAGACTTAGTGACACGCATATCCGGATGCAGGCCCTTCAGGTTATCCCTTCTCTGATCGGTAAAGAAAACCATCAGGCTTTTAGCAGTATTTTGGATAGCATTCTGGCTGCCAAAGACAGTCTGTATGCACCGGTTATTGGATATTTGGCCAATAATGTGCGGCCATACGATGCGCAGCGAGCAGACAGGATGATCCAAACACTGCAAGATAATTATCCGGGCAACCGCTATGTGCTGGATGCTGTATTGAGCAACCTGCATGACAGGGAGTCTGTTTACTTGAAGAAACTCGAAGAGAAGCATCCTGATACGGCTTCTGCGTTTTACAAGCGCCTGAGTGCACTGGTAGCACAGATCAAGGCTGCCGGAAGCGAAAAGAACACCTTACAAGCAAAAAAGAATTATCCGAAAGGTGAAGCAATCTTTACTTCGGTCTGTTCAGCATGCCATGGGGCTGACGGAAATGGGGTCAAATCGCTTGCACCGCCATTTAACGGCTCGCAGTGGGTACAGGGCGATCCGGATAAACTCATTCCCATTGTACTTTACGGACTCGTTGGGCCTGTGGAAGTAGGAGGAAAAATGTATAAGGTGCCTGAAGTTTCCGGCGAGATGCCTGGCATTGGTCAGAACGATGAATATGGCGATGAAGATATTGCGCAAATACTCAATTTTATCCGTCATTCCTGGAGCAATCAGGGTGCGCCGATTAGCAAAGAACAAGTGGCAAAGATCAGGGAGAAATATAAAGGCCGGAAAAACCCCTTTACGGTGGATGAGTTGATGAAGTAGGATGGTGTAAATTTGAATTAGGGCAATGGTGATTTATTCCAATAGTAGCCCAATATAAAAATTAAAGGTATCCACCTGCAGGTTTTCATTAGTGGCACCTGGTATTTCAAAAGATTGCCACTTGCAGGTAGGTTTAATAACTTGATAAGGGCCTGTTCCTGCCTTGATCCTCACCGGCATTTCAAAGTTAGGGACGTCGGCTATCCATCGGGCCTGGAACTTTCCTGCTGTCAAGCGCATTTCAAGCGTGGGAATATTTGGATAGCGTAGGTATTGCGAAAATACAGCCGAAAAATCCATACCTGATTGCTGGTTGATGTATTTGATCACGTCATCATAACCCACGGTTTGATGATAGAAGGTTTTATTGAGTCCACGGAGGATATCCCGCCACTTTTCGTCATTATTAATCATGGTGCGCACCATGTTGAGCAGAACCCCACCTTTATTATACATATCACCCGAGCCTTCCTTGTTGACACCAAAAGGTCCTTGAATTGCCTGGTCGTTTAAAATGCCGTCCCTATTTCCGTGAATGTATTCCTGAGATGCCTTTTTCCCAAAATAACTTTCAATATAGAGCGCTTCAGAATAGTTGGTAAAGCTTTCATGAATCCACATATCGGCCAGGTCTTTGGAGGTTATGTTATTGCCAAACCATTCATGGCCGCTTTCATGAACAATGATAAAATCCCACTTCATACCCCATCCGGTGCCCGAACCATCGCCTCCGAGATAGCCAAACCCATAGTGGTTGCCATAGGTAACCGCACTTTGATGTTCCATGCCCAAATAAGGGGCATCCACCAGTTTGTAGCTATCTTCGTAAAAAGGGTAGGGGCCAAACCAATGTTCAAAAGCTTTGAGCATGGATTTCACATTGGCAGGGAAATAGGCCTTTGCTTTCTCGAGGTTTTCTTTTAGTACCCAAAAGCTTAAATCAAGTGGTCCTTTTTCCCCAGCATAAGTATCTTTAAAATTGACATAATCACCCACGTTCATGGAAATGCAATAACTACTGATCGGGTTTTTTACAAACCAGTCAAAGCGGGTATAGCCGTTTTTAAGATTTGTTTTACTGCGCAGGCGTCCATTGGATACGTCAGTGAGGCCGGTTGGTACACTAATGCTGATCAGCGCACTGTCAACCTCGTCGGCCTGCTGG
This sequence comes from bacterium A37T11, assembly GCA_900109895.1. Taxonomy (GTDB): domain Bacteria; phylum Bacteroidota; class Bacteroidia; order Sphingobacteriales; family Sphingobacteriaceae; genus A37T11. The sequence continues at coordinate 241,064 of FOBR01000004.1, read as the reverse complement.
TCCTTGTTGGGGAACCATGCGCTGGCCCCAAGCCCCTGGCAGGCAGTAGCCACCCAGGGTTTGCCATGGCTGTCTTTTGAATAGACAATGCCCCCATCCCATGGTGCGCGCTTGGCAACCACAGGGCGCCCTGAGTAGTAGACTAGGAAGGAATCGACCTGGCCCTTTTGGATAGTTTCCGGAAAACGAATAAATACAGCGTTATATTGCCGGGTGTAAGTCAGCTTACTGCCATCATAGATGATGCTGTCAATCTGCAAGTTTTTAAAAAGGTCGAATTGGAGGCTATCAAAAGTAGTAACAGCCATGAATTGGAAAAGGTTGGATCCGCGGATGGCTTGTTTTGCGATATCCAGTTTAACGTCGAGATGGTAATAGCCGATGTCGTAACAAGTGCGCATGGGAGAGGTTAATGAACCACGTAGTGTATCTGCTTTATTAAGCACAGGTTCTTTGTGCTGCAGCAATTGAGCATAACCCTGAAACGTGAGCAGCCAAAAACTGATGGCGATGGTGATTCTGTTCATGATCCCTATCTTCCTCCCGGAGGGCAATGGGTTTTTAAATAGTTTGTATATAAGGTAGAAAGATGTTCGCTGGTTCCCGCTCCTTCACTAATGCTATGGGTTCGGTTAGGGTAAGCCATAAACTGAAATTGCTTATTGTACTTGATCAGCTCGTTAAGCAGCAGTTCAGCGTTTTGGTAATGAACGTTGTCATCGCCAGTGCCATGAATATAAAGCAAATTTCCGCGAAGGCCTTGCGCATGGGTAACAGGAGATCCGCGTAAAAAGTCTGCGGTGGTTTCAGGCGGCACGCCCATGTAACGTTCCTGATAAATGTTGTCATACATCAGTTGATTGCCCACCGCAGCGATGGCGATACCGGTTTTATAGATATCGGGATATTGAAACAACAGGTTGAGGGTAGATGACCCACCCCCGCTCCATCCCCAAACCGCCACACGGCTGCTGTCGATAAAAGGCCATTTCAGGATTTCCTTGGCCGCCATGGCTTGGTCACGTATGTTGAGGGTACCAATATTACGGTAAATGGATTTGCGCCATTTACTCCCTTTTGGGGCAGGTGCTCCCCGGTTTTCAACCGAGATGTAAATGTAACCGTCATCGGCCATGTTACCTTTATATAGGCCGTTGTTCCCTACGCCATAAGTGTTGGTAACGGTTTGCCCGGCTGGTTCGCCATAAACATAAAACACCACCGGGTATTTTTTAAGCGGATCAAAATGGGTGGGTTTTACCATCCAACCGTCCATCTCAATACTATCTGAGGTCTTGACCTTGAAGAATTCGGCACGTGGTTCGCCAGCTTTTGCTGCACTACTACGTCCTTCAGCCAAAGTCTTGTGCCCGGGAAGACTCACCAACTCACCAGCAAGAAAAGCACTGCTATTGCTGAAACTATGCATGGCAATCGCTCCATTGGGAGAGATGGTGTAGTCATGTGTACCTGTTTCGTTGGCGGGACTGATCTTTTTAGCAGATCCGCCCGAAAGCTTGACACTGTAAAGGTATTTTTGGGTGGCATTGTCTGGCGAAGCGGAAAAATATATGTTACCGCCTTTTTCATCAATCAGGGCCAGGTCAATGACATCATAGTTTCCGGGTGTCAAGAGTTTTTCATGTCCGTTTCGGTCAATCCGGTACAGATGGCGCCAGCCATCCTTTTCACTAACCCATACAAAAGCTTTTCCTTGTTCGATCCATTCCCAGCCACTGGGATCATCGTCGTTCCAACGGGCTTTGATATCGATCCAGGCACTATCCCGTTCGCTGTAGATCTCTTTGGCCGTTCCGTTTGCCGCCTGGGCCAAAAAGAGCTTACTTTCATTTTGTTTGCGGTTTAGCTGCTGCACGATGAGTTCTTTGGCATTGGCTGCCCATTCCATACGCGGGATATAATGTTGGACAGGATCGCCGGGAATATTCATTTTTACGGCTTTTCCCGTCAGGTCTACCACCGATAAATAGGCTGCACTTGGGTTTTCACCAGCCTTGGGGTACTCCACCGGAACGGTAAAGGAATAGGTGGAATCGGTATTGTCGATCATCAGGAAATTTCGGATGCTGTGGGCGTCAATAGTCCAGTATGCTATTTTACTGCCGTCCGGAGACCATCTGAATCCATCACGGCAACCAAACTCTTCTTCATAAGCCCAGTCAAAAGTACCGTGGATAAGCCGGTCAGTGCCATCTTTGGTCAATGGTGTAATGAGGCCGGTACGTAGATCCTCCACATACAAATTGTGCCCGCTTATATAAGCGGCTTTACTGCCATCAGGAGAAAACTTGGCAAACATAAGCGAAGAGGTAGGCAGGCCTTTTCCTAATTGTTTTAACGTTTTGTCCGGAATATAGTAGATCCAATAATCTCCCCGTGTGTCGTAGCGCCAAACACGTTTCGTATTGGTGTTGAGCAGAATTTTTTGTCCATCGGCAGAGATGCTGAACCGCCTGGGTGATAAGGGAGCTGTAGCCCCCAAGGGGGTTAGGCTGGCTTTGGATAGGATTACTTCTGTGTGTCCGGCCTGAAGCAGGTCTTGTCTCACCAGTTCCCCTTGGCGGATAAGCATCAGTGCATTGCCATCAGCCGACCACTGTGGCTTTTGCCCGAATTGGGCTTTTGCTGCTATCGTTATAATGAGAAAAAGCGTAAATGTGCAGAGGCATTTACGGATGAATTTCTTTTGAAGCATTTTTTTGTCTATATAAACATCAAAAAAAGTAAAAATATCTTATATATCCTGATACTATAGCCAATTTTTTTGTTATGTCTATTAAAATTTTTTATGCTGCTGGCTAAGAAGTTTAAATACAATTTGGATTTAACCAGAAAAACCCATTAATTAGAGGTTGTCGTAAAAAAAAATAAATTGTACATGTTAAACATCTTATTGACCTCACTGTCTCTTGTGCTATCCCATTGCAATGACAGCATACAGCCATCTATTACGGCGGCCGATGCCGATAAAGCTTTTGCCGCTTTCAACAAACAGCTATTTGACCCGGTACGGAAGCTCTACTACCGGGATTCTGACAAACCGGAGGCTGTGGGGGCCATTTGGACCCAGGCAATCTATTGGGATATGGCCATGAATGCTTACAAGCGTACAAAGAGCGAGGCAAATAAACAACTGATAGAAGACATATATGAAGGCTGTGGCAAACATTACGCCAACTACGATTGGAACAGTAAACCGGATGTTTGGTTCATTTATGATGACATTATGTGGTGGGTCATCGCGATGGCACATGCCTATGAAACCACTGGTGAAAGGAAATATTTAGATCATTCCATTGCTGGTTTCCACCGGGTATGGTACGGAGCGCCTGGAATCGACCAGGGTTCTTATGACCCAAAAGGCGGGGGGATGTTTTGGGATTGGCACGAAGGGCGAAATACGGGGAAAATGTCCTGTATCAATTATCCTACCGTTGTAGCTGCCGCCACCTTATATAACATCACCAAAGACAAAGACTATCTTAATAAGGCCAAAGAGATCTACCAGTGGTCGCACGACAATTTATTTGACAATCGTAGCGGCAGGGTGGCCGACTCTAAACACGGGAGCGGTAACCCCGATTGGGGTGCGCACGTTTACAACCAGGCCACCTGTATCGGGTCGGCAGTGCTATTATATAAGGCCACGGGGCAGCAAGCATACCTGGACGATGCGGTGCTTGCAGCAAACTATACCATGAACACCCTGTCGGCCCCTTCATCTATCCTTCCATTTGAGGGCGGCGAAGAACAGGGAGTTTATACCGCCATCCTGGCCCAATACATGATCCGGCTTATAGAAGACGGCAATAAGCCGGAATATTTGCCCTGGCTTCGCCGGAATATAGCCTGTGGCTGGAATAACCGGGATAAAGCGCGTGGGCTGACCACCAAAAACTATCAAATCAAATGCCCGGCAAATGAAGCTATTTCTTGTTATGACGCCAGTGGTATCCCGGCCTTGATGCAGGTAATAACCCCTTAAGGCAAAGTAAATCCACGTAACTATCCCCTTATTGTAGTGCGAATCGAGTTTTTGCAAATTAATTTCTTTTTGATGGCAAAAAAAATTACCTTCGTTGTCGATACCTGATAACTTAAAACACGATGGAACTTATCCGTTCAGAAAACGAGAAAGTTTGGTTAGCCCAGCTCAAAAACGGAGACCACCGGGCCTTCGAAGCACTATACCACCATTATAAAAAGCCCCTTACCGGAAAATTTCTTCGATTACTCAAGTCAGATGAGCTGGCGCAAGACGCCCTGCAGGACCTGTTCACCAAAATATGGGAAATGCGTGAGCAGATCAACCCGGAGCAGGCTTTTGGTGCCCTGCTCTATAAAATGGCCCAAAACCTCGTCACTGACCTTTACCGCAGGGCTGGCCGTGATGAGCAGCTGCGGGAGCATCTGTTGTTGGGCGCACAGATCGATTACAGCCACATTGAAGAAACTTTGGTAAGCAAAGAAAACATCGCCATCGTGCAGCAAGCCCTACAGCAACTTCCGCCCCGGCAACGCGAAGTGTTTGTGAAGCACAAGCTGGAAGGTAAAAGCTACAAAGAGATCAGCGAGGAGCTCGGTATTAGCCCCTCCGCCATTAACAATCACGTGTACCGCGCCACCCAAACCTTAATCAAGCTCCTTAATCCGGGCTTGCTTATTCTGCTGGCCCTGCTATCAGCATCGTTGATTGCTACCTAATTGCTATATTCAAATAGCAATTTTGTGATAAATATGCTATATTTGCAGAGCATTTTAGCAATTCAATATGGAGGAACTCATTCTAAAATCAAACAAACTCGTCGCAGAACAATCGCTTGATTTTAAGCGGACGCTGTATGAAGAGATTGATTGGAGCAATCGTCTCATTGGTCTGATGGGCCCTCGTGGGGCGGGGAAAACCACGATATTACTGCAGCGTATCAAGGAAATGGGGCTTTCCGGGTCAGAAGCATTGTATGTTTCTTTGGATGATATCTACTTTACACGAAACAGCCTCATCGATGTAGCCGAAACTTTTCGGATTAACGGCGGCAGATACCTGTTTTTGGACGAAGTGCATAAATATCCGGACTGGCACCGGGAGATTAAGAACATCTATGATTTTAAGCGGGAAATTACTCTCTTCTTTACCGGCTCATCCATCATTGACATGTTAAAGCTTCCTGTTGATCTAAGCCGGCGAGCCATTATTTATCACTTATCCGGCCTATCATTCCGGGAGTTCTTGCAATATGCGAAAGGCATCCGATATGAAATAATCGCCTTGGGCGATTTGCTTAAAAACCATGAAAAACTGGTACAAACTGTCATAAAAGACATTACTCCGCTCAAGTATTTTAATGAATACCTGGCCTATGGCTACTATCCATTTTTTAAAGAGAACATCAACACCTATCCAAGCCGGTTAGAGCAGGTGGTGAAACTAGTGATTGAGTATGACCTGGCCTTTGTAGAGCACATCGACTACCAGAATATCCGGAAAATATTGGAACTGATGGCCATCCTGGCAGAAAACGTACCTTTTACCCCCAATATCTCAGATCTAAGCAAAAAGTTGTCTATGGGCAGAAACACCCTCATTGAATACCTGCATTATCTGGATAAAGCCCGTCTCATCAATAATCTTTATCAATCGGGCAAAGGCTATGGTAAGCTGGAAAAGCCCGGGAAAGTACTGCTGGAAAATGCCAACCTATTTGAAGCATTAGCCATGGTAAACCCAGACAAGGGCAGTATTCGTGAATCGTTTTTTGCCGGGCAGCTCATTAATGCCGGGCATCACTTATCACTGCCCATAAAGGGCGATTTTGAGGTAGACAAACAATTTATTTTTGAAGTTGGTGGTCGCCAAAAAGGCTACAAGCAGATAGCCGGCATACCCAACTCATTTGTCGCAGCTGACGAACTGGAAGCCGGCGTGGGCAATAAGATCCCGCTATGGTTATTTGGATTCTTGTACTAAAAAAATAATAGTAATTCTTATATTAGTTTAAGCGTAGGGAAAGTATTCAATTTGGCTTTATCTATATAATCCAGGAGTAAAATGCTATATTTATATAGCATTTTTACGGGTAAATTGCTATATACATATAGCAATTAAACATCTTTCTGAAGTGTGTACGAAAATCCTAAAAAAATTTCATTTTCCCTGTGGTACTTTTTCGTGTTCGAGCGTACTATCTATAAACGGACATACCACAGAGGAAAATGGACACACACGAAGAACGCCTGCAACGCTTTCAGCAATACCTCGAAGGGGCCTACAGCCCTGACGAGCTCGGGGAGCTGCTGGCTTACTTCGATGAGGCAACAGACAGCAGCGCGTTAAAACAGAAAATTGAAACCTACCTGGCAGCACCAGAAACCTTTGACGAGGCTACCACCCAACGCATTGACCAGATCACCGCCCAGACCGACGGCTATATCCGGCAACTCACGCAGCCAGCCCATACCATTTCCGTCCGCCGACCCCACTGGAAAAAGCCGCTTTCCATAGCCGCCGCCGCAGTACTCGTTATGCTAAGCATTAGCCTATATTTTTATATCAACAAAAGCACCGTTGACATTCCCCCGGGCTACAACCAAGCCACCCTCACCTTAGCCGACGGCACAAAAATAACGTTAGACTCCGCGCAAAGCGGGATTATAATTGGAAATGAGCATATAAAATACCAAAGCGGTGCATCGCTCCCGGGCGTCATCCTGAGCGGGGAGGGTGGGAAAGAGAAAGGGGGAGCCGAAGGATCTCTGCCTGCCGGGAAGAATGGGGCAGAGACCCGTTCGACTCCTCCCGATATATCGGGATCCGCTCAGGGTGACGTTCTATTAGCGCTTAGTACCCCTAAAGGGGGTCAATACCAAATCATCTTATCCGACGGCACCAAAGTTTGGCTCAATGCAGCCAGTACGTTAAAGTACCCCAGCAAATTTACCGGTGATAAGAGAGAAGTGTTTTTGGAAGGAGAAGGATATTTTGAGGTTAACAATAAAGCATCCGCTGGTTCGCGCGTGTCGTGCGGACCCTTCATCGTTAAAAGCAAAAACCAAGAAATTTTAGTCTTGGGCACGAGTTTCAATGTCACGGCCTACGCGGAAGAACTGACTGCAAGGACAACGTTAATTTCGGGAGCCATAAAGGTTGCAAGTAATGTAGCCAGTGAGATAGGCCCTTATGCCCTAAAGCTCGTCCCCGGAGAACAATCATTGATCCAAAAGGACGGAAAAATATCCAAAGCCCATGTGGACGTAAACAACGAGCTCGCTTGGCGCAATGGCCTCATCAGCTTCAACAACGAACCACTCGAGACCATTATGAAGAAAATAGCGCGCTGGTATAACGTAGACATTATATACCAGGGCGCCGATAAAAGCAAGCGTTTCGGTGGCAACGTGTCCCGCTATGCAAACGTAAGCCAGGTGCTGCGCAAATTAGCATTAACCGGAGGTGTACACTTTAACATAGAAGGGAGGCAGATCTTCGTAAAACCCTAAGCCAAAAAAAATACCGGACCTGCGGAAACAGGATCCGGTAAAGTTCTGAAAACAATGTGTGATTAAACTTGCTATACCACAAATTTCGACGTTTCCGGTACGGCATCATCAATTATCAAAACGAATTGCAAATGTATAAAAAATTACTATGGAGGGTCATGAAACTCGTACCCATTTTACTAATTTTCGGTTTCCTGCAGCTTAGCGCTGCGAGTGTGGCACAGCAAGTGAGCCTCTCGGTAAAGCATGCCAGCCTGCAGGAAATCTTTACCGAGATCACCCGGCAAACCGGTTATCAGGTAGTTTACCAGAGCGAGCAGCTGGAAAAAGCCCGGCCCGTCAGTATCCACTTGCACCGGGCATCCCTGGCCGATGCCATGAAACAGATCCTGGCAGGGCAGGGGCTGGAATTTGTGCTGGATGAGAAGGAGATTGTGATTAAGGAGAAGGAGAAATCTATTTTGGACGTGATCCTCCCAAGCCGTCACTCTGAGCGGAGTGAAACGGAGTCGAATGGGTCTTCCCAGCAGGAAACGATAAGAGGCCGCGTCACTGACTCACTGGGCACGCCCTTAGAAAACGCCACCGTGCGCGTTAAAGGAACCTCGCGTGCCACGTTCACCAACAAAAATGGGGAATTCACATTAATAGGCGTCGAAGACAACGCCACCCTTCAAATTTCCTATCTCGGTTTTATCACGCGTGAAATATACGTATCCGATCACTTCAGCACCATTGTACTCCAACGCGCGGAGGCCTCGCTGGAACAAGTGGATGTGGTAAGCAATGGTTATCAAAGTATTTCGAAGGAACGAACTACCGGCTCTTTTGAAAAAATAGATAGTACATTAATCAACCGGATTGTATCGACAGATATAACTTCTCGTATTGAAGATAATTTCGCCGCGCTGTCAGTTGATAAACGATATGGTGTAGGAATGAACATACGGGGAGTCAGTACATTGACTGAGGGAGAAACGATGTCTCCGCTTATTATTCTTGACAATTTCCAATATCAGGGAGATATAAAAAATATAAATCCAAATGATATTCAGGAAATTACGATACTTAAAGACGCTGCTGCCGCCTCTATTTGGGGCGCCCGTGCAGGTAATGGGGTGATCGTCATCACCACCAAAAAGGCCAAATTTAATCAACGCTCCCATCTTTCCGCCAACAGTAGTATCAGTTTTACCACTAAGCCTGATTTAATGGCCAACCGTCAAATAGATCCCTCCGACTATATAGACGTAGAAAAGTTTCTATTCGCGAATGGTTTTTACGATGGCGATTTAACCAATGTTTATAACTATCCCATTATATCACCCGTGGTGGACTTACTCAATCAGGCAAAATTGGGAACCATTTCTGATCAGGATGCCAATGCCCAGATCGATCTCTTGAGAAAGAATGACATCCGGGCGGATTACTTAAAATATTTCTACCGTACCGCTGCTAATCAACAATATAATGCCGCTTTGACGGGAGGAAGCGATAAATTAAATTACAGGATCTCGTTAGCGTATAACAAAGACCTTAACAATAGCATTGGGGATCAATATCAGCGTGTCAATATCAATTCGCAGACGGTTTACAGGCCAATTGACAAACTGGAAATCACCAGCAGTATTATTTTAACACAAACGAATACCCAGAACAACGGAATGGGTGGGGATATAAGTATTGGCTCAGACCAATTCCATCGTCAGATCTATCCTTATGCCAGATTGACAGATAACAACGGCAATCCTGTTTCATTCCAGCCTTACATCAGTTCCTTTTTAGACACAGCAGGTAACGGACATTTACTGGACTGGGGATACAATCCGCTCAATGAGTTGAAATACGCTGATAATACATCCAGGATTAAAGATGCATTGATCGCTTTTTCTTTCAAATATAATATCCTTAATAATTTATCCGCACAAGTTCGGTTTCAACGGGAAGACCAACAAAATCAGGGAAGGAATTATTATAGTCAGGAAACTTATTTCACTCGCAATCTGATCAATTTATTTTCCCAGATTAACGGAAATACCATTACTTATCCGGTGCCATTGGGTGGTATTTTTGATCTCGCTAATTCGCAACTGGTGGCGAATTCTGTTCGCGGGCAAATTGATTACACAAAAACTTGGGATGAAAAACATGATTTCGTCTTTTTAATAGGCTCCGAAATTCAACAATCACATTCTGCTCTAAATTCATACAGGACATACGGGTACAATGATAACATTCTTACTCATGCAAACGATGTTGACTTTGCCACACCTTATACATATGTCGATAATTTGAGTTTTTATCAGACGGTACCTAATCCAGTTGCATTCTCAGATATCACCAATAGATTCGTTTCCTTCTTTTCAAATGCATCCTATACGTATGATCATAGATACACCGCAACGGCAAGTGTTCGGAAAGATGAATCAAATCTCTTTGGTGTTAAGTCGAATCAAAAAGGAGTCCCTTTATTCTCAGTAGGAGCAGCATGGAATATTTCCAATGAAGATTTTTTTAATGTGCCTGTCATTGAACAACTAAAACTACGGGCTACTTATGGTACCAGTGGCAACGTCAATAATTCATTGTCAGCATTACCCACTCTTGAAAATAGATCTCCAGCAAGCAATAGTATCACTGGTCTTCCCTATACATCCCTTGTGAATTATCCGAATCCAGAATTACGTTGGGAGAAAATAAAGACTGGAAACATTGGATTGGATTTCTCTACGAAGCGCAATATTTTGTCTGGATCAATTGATATTTATAATAAGCTTTCATCAGACGTGATCGGTCCAGTACCTTTGGATATTACAAATGGCACCTCCATTATTGTAAAAAATAGTGCGGCATTAAAAGGACATGGAATTGATTTAACAATAAATTTAAAAGTTATAGATAGGACTTTTAAGTGGTCAACCTCTATTTTATTCTCGAATAATAAGACTATAGTAAAGAAGTATTTAGGTAGCATCAATAGCGCTGCTGTATATGTTGGTTCATCGGGATTTTTAAACCCCATTGAGGGATCTTCACCATATAATTTAATATCCTATAAATGGGCCGGTCTTGATCCAGTAACTGGAGATCCCCAAGGTATTTTAAATGGAAAACCAAGCAAGGATTATGCATCTATAATGAGTAGCTCTATTTGGGACGACCTCGTAAAGGAAGGATCCAGTCTGCCAACTTCATTCGGTGTATTTAGAAATTTTATTTCTTATAAAAACATGTCTTTGTCAGTAACCGTCAATTATAAATTCGGATATTATTTTAGGCGGAGTAGCCTAAACTATAATTCGCTTTACTATGGGGGCGTTGGCAATAACGAATTTTCACAAAGATGGCAGCATCCTGGCGATGAGTCAAGAACTAACGTCCCTTCTATGGTTTATCCAGATGACAGCAACAGAGATGGGTTTTATCAATACTCCCATGCTACCATTGAAAAGGGAGATAATATTAGGTTAAAGGACATAAATCTGTCTTATACCATTTATCCCTGGAAGAATAGTAAGTATGCTAATTATGGCATTAGTTTTTACGGTTACGCATCGGATTTAGGAATTATCTGGAAGGCAAATAAAGTGGGGCTTGATCCTGATTCGCCAGGAGGTATTCCACTTTCCAAAAATTATGCCATTGGAGCAAAAGTTGAATTTTAGTTTACCATCGTCTGTCCTAACGAGATCTCCGGAAGGTTCGTGGCAAGCGACGGTAGGCCCCGCACCATTATCAGGGGTTGCCAGTCAGAAAGCACGGCAACGGCTTGACTTCCCCAGATACAGAGGCCACAAGGGGGACGGTAGCAGCGGTAGAGAATCCAAAGGGAGTGCATACCTTATTGAATATGAAAAATTATTAGTACGAAAAAGTAGATAAAATGAAAAACAAATTTATATATATACTGATTTCAATAGTGTTAATGGTGGGATCAGCTTGCAAGAAATATCTTGACCTTAAGCCTGATAAAACCCTAGTCATTCCAGAAACCACCAATGATCTACAAGGTTTATTAGACGGACCGCTTATGTATTCAAATTCGCCTGTTAGTGGACAAGCAGCCTCCGATAATTATTATATAAACGACGCCAATTTTAATTCGTTAAATATAACCTACAGAAATCTTTATATATGGGGAGAACCAGGAACATTCGAAAATGATTGGTCTGGGAATTATAGGAATATCCAAAATATAAACTTGATTCTTGAATACATCGATAAGGTCACAGCTAATACTCAGAACGAGAGGGAATTTATAAAAGGCCAAGCTTATTTCATGCGGGCATTTAATCTATTAAACCTCTCACAGATATTTACGTTGCCTTATAGCGAAATGGATGCTGATAAAACATTAGGATTACCAATTAAATTATCTTCGGATATTAATTCGCCTACGGTTAGAGCGAACCTTAGGGAGACTTTTTCTCAAATTATCAACGACTTTAAAAAATCAGCCCAGTTATTACCAATCGAATCCATGCCGTTAACCAGAGCAAATAGAAAAGCTGCATTTGCAGCTTTGGCGAGAACAAATCTTATAATGGGAAATTATCAAGATTCTAGGGATTACGCGGACTCTTGCCTATTATTTGATGATAGTTTGATTGATTTTAATACATTGGATTCAAATTTCTTAAAGCCAATTATGATATACAACAAGGAGGTATATCTGCAAAATGAGTCTGCGGCATGTAATAATTTTTCCAAAAGCTATAGTAAAGTAGATACTATTCTTTATCAGTCTTATGCACCAAATGATCTAAGACGAGGCGTATTTTATAAAAAGAATACGGATAAAAGCTACTATTTTAAGGGTGGTTATGATGGCAATATATCTTCTGCTACATTTTTCAGTGGATTTGCAATAGATGAGATGTATTTAATAAAAGCTGAATGCGAAGCCAGACTAAACAATACCGCTACTGCCATTGACATTTTAAATAAACTGCTAAAAAATAGATATAGTAAAAAGTCATTTATACCCTTTACAGCAACCGATTCGGAAGGTGCGTTAAGATTGATTATCGCAGAAAGAACAAAAGAACTAGCTTTTAGAAATGGTTTACGATGGATTGATTTAAGAAGGCTCAATTCCGATCCTAGATTTTCTCAAACTATTACACGTGTAATTTCGGGTCAAACATTTACCCTGGCACCCAATGATCTTAGATACGCCTTTTTGATTCCGACAAGTGTAATTCAGTTATCTGGTATTGAACAGAATGCGAGATAGAAGAAGGAAAGTTATAATTGAAATCGCATGCATATTTCAGACAATAAACAATAAGCCAATTATGGATAGAATATTAGCTATATTAAGCCTGTTCATCATTTCATTGAGGAGTTTTGCTCAATCACCATTGAAAATCGGCGATGACGTACCGGATTTGATGATAACTAATATCATCAACTATAAGACACCGCAAGTAAAGCTGCATGATTTCAAAGATAAGCTGTTAATTATTGACTTCGGTTTTACGGGATGTTCGGGATGTATCCAAAATTTACCGGAAATGATGACTTTACAGAAAAAGTATAACCACCAATTTCAGTTTTTTTGGACAACGTATGAAGCCGTCCCTCCTGTGTTGAAACTTTTTAACAAAAATGAACTATTAAAGGGATTATCGGTTCCGACTATAACCAGTGATACGCAATTGAAAAAACTGTTTCCGCACGAAGTTGACCCGCACGAAGTATGGATTCGGAATAATAAGGTAATCGCCATAACTGCCGCTGAAATGGTTAATGATGACAATGTATCAAAGATCGTTCAACAAAAGATGTTGCCCAACTGGTCTTCCAAAGACGAAATAGCATTGAATGTAAGAGAAAAGTCCCTATTGGAATTCTCCAGTAACACCGTGCCGTTAAATACCCTTAAATATTATAGTTGCGTGGTTGGGGCGCTTCCCGGTACGGCTAATGTACAAATGGGGTTTCAAAAGGATAGTCTTTCTAAAACTATCAGATTATTTTTTCTGCGCGCTAGTATACTGGATCTTTACAGTTTTGCTTTACCTATGCAAGACGGGGAGGCACCCGGCAAAAGATTTATACTGGAAGTTAAGGATAAAAGCATTTTAGATTATAAATATCATACCGGAACTGCCGGTTTGGATGCTACGACGGCTTACCGTTCAGAGTGGTTCAGGAAATATGCACACAGCTATGAAGCGACTGCTCCGTTGAGCACGACAAAAGAACAAATGCAGGAAAAAATGCGGCAGGATCTCAATTATTATTTCAACCTGAATGGCAGAAGGAATAAGAGAACGGTCAAGACATGGGGCATTACCTTATTAAATGGTGATTCGTCGCAAGTGCTACATAATCCAATAAATGACGGACATTCCAAAGAGAAACGGTATGCAGGTATTGCTGTAACATCAATAGCCAATGAATTCAATCTGGGCGCGAATTATGAAACGGCAATCTATGTAGATGAATCCGGGTTCACGGGCAGGACAAATTTAGACGTTTCGAATCTAGACGTGAATGACTACAAGGCGGTAAAATCCCTTCTAAACAAGTATGGCCTTAATCTTGTTCCTGGCGAGCGTACATTTTCATTTATTGTAATTTCTGAACCTGATTATAAAGCTCCGAAGTAGTGAAAGTAGCTAAACCTTAAGGCAGGGGGGCGATAATTGAACTGCACCCCCCTTCCCGAAATTTCGGAACTTCGCTTTACTTCAAGGAGTAGCATAATAAATCATGCTACCTAAATAACACACATAACCAAACAACTATGCAAGAAAAAAAACACCAACCCGTCTTAAACAACCTTTTCAAAAAACTGGAAAGCATCAAAAAACAAGACCCAGGGTTATATATCCGCCTCACCGAGATCATGCAGCCCGGTCATTACCCAATGTCAGCGATATTATTTGAACAGGGGGAGGTGATTAATAAGGCCCTCTATGTAAGCAGCGGCTTTGTGCTCCTTTACTACATCGATCTGAAAGGCAAAAAGCAGGTGATGCGTATTTACCGGCCCGGATCCATCATTGCAGGGGCCAGTTTTATGCTAAAAATGGCTTCCCCGTATTACCTGCAGGCCTGCAAGGGCAGCTACCTGCTCTCGCTGACTGCCGGTGAAATGGATGCGATCTATAAAGACTTTGCCGGGACAGAGGAGCTGGCCCGGTTATTAGTAGCTGCGCGTGAGCTGGAAGAACTGGAGCGGAATACCCTGCTGAACCAAGGAGGAGCAGATAAAGTACAGGAATTTTATACGGTTTACCCCGAACTCCGTAAACCCGGCGAGATCGTGCTGGATGCCGACATCGCTTCCTACCTGCACATGAGCGAAAGCCGGCTGCGCGAACACCGGTGTTAAATAGTGTTAACAAAAGCCCGTTAACCTCCTGAACGGGAGGTTATATTTCGCCGGAAATGACGACCTTGACACCCGGATAGTTAGGATATTAATGTCATTTCTCAAATATGAAAAAAAGATTCTACCCACATGCTTTTGCTTACCGCGATCCGCTGGCAGCAGAACTCAAAATGTTGGAATCGGCGTTCAAAGAACTTTTTGAGCCTCTCCGCAAAATTCCCTCCTTCGCATTCCTGGACCTGTTGCGGCTATTGCTGCAGCAGCAGGAACTGCCGGCGCATTGTATTTTGGTGGAGGAAGGCAACCGGCCGCAGCGCATTTACTTTATCGTCAAGGGCAGTGTGGTAGCTACCTGCGCCACGACAGAAGGGCAGGAGGTTTCCTGGATTTTGCGGAGCGGGTCTTTTGTGTTTCCCACAAAGCTGCTGAGCCGGGGTAAAAGCCCTGCTACCCTGGTCGTAGAAGAGGAAAGCATTCTGCTCTCCCTTTCTATAGACCAGTATTTTCAGCTGGCCGACCAGTTTGAAGAAGCCAAAGACTGGTACACGGCGTGGCTGGAGACGTTCGTGGAGCAGGAGCATGCACACAAGATGGCCATGCGAGTAGCGCGCACAGTCTTCTACCGGATGCTTTGGCTAGTGGAAAAATGGGAAGACTGTTTTGAAACATTTAACCCCCTCTTGCTGGCCAGTTACCTGGATACGAGCCGGGAATGGATCAGCAAAAACATACAGGGCGTAATGGAAATCTTCCTGAAAAACAAAAACCGGAAATAATTCACATCTGTTCATTCGTTTTTGTGAACAAGTTCACGGTAAAAAGGTTATCCTTCTTTTAGTTTTGAACATTCGTTCACTTAAATTAAAAAAACGATGAAACAGATTCATGAATTACTCGAGAAGATTTACGAGGAAAACAGAAGAGCCGCCCAGTTGCTGGAGATTTATATCCGGCCGGCCGGCAAGGAAGTCAGGATGGAACCTGAGCATGTCGATGTGGCCTGGGCACATCGGGAACTGCACATTGGCCGCACCACCTTTTTTGTCCATGTAAAGGGCCGTCTGCTAAAAGCAGTAGACCGCCAGGGCAACAGTGATTATTTTAACCTGCAAGAAGTGCGGAATCTGTACCGCCGCCACCTGGAGGAGCGGAAATCTTATCGGCACATGCAGCCACTTCCAGCGGTGGAAGAAACCAAAAAATCGGCCTAACGCCCATTTCTACGAACCACTTGGCCATATTTCCGGCCTATCCGTTGCCTCATCCGGCCGGTAACCCCGCGTTACCGGCCGTTTTTTATGGATCGTGGTTCTTGTAGAGGGTATCACCGGTCATCCCCAGGCATTCACCGAAACACTTGCAAGCTTTCCCGGACTTCCTATTTATTGAATGGGCCGGGAATGGTGCCGGAACCACCGTTCCCGCCAGAGCCTGGGCAAGGTAATGAAATAAGTGCTCCTTACCTGATGATTTCTCGAATAACCTTAGCCCATTCCCGGCCCACCTGATCCGTTAACCGACCGGAAATCCAAAAGTTTGGATCGGAAATCCGATGAGTTGAATCGGAAATCCGGTCAAGTGATCCGGAAATTTTGCCAAGTGTGCCGGAAAAACCCGGGAAAATGAACCGCATCCTGTTCATATGGTTCAGTTTTCAATACACTTGGTTCGCTGATTTTTAGCTTCATAAACTTGTGGGTATTCTTGCATCAGGTAAATATATTTAATTTTTTAACTTTTTAATTTTATTTTAAAATGAACAAACGAACAGCCAGAAGTGGCTTTAAACACCTTAAAGACCAGGAATTGCTCACCTTTGGCGGCACGGTGCTGACCGCAGTAACGGGCAATCCTTATTTTACGACCCCGAACCCCGGGTTAACAGTGCTGGAAACGGCGTTAGAAGATTTCAGGGACAAAATGGAAGTGGCCAACCGCAAGGGTAGCCCGCTGGATATCAGTCTGAAGAATGACAGCCGGGATGTACTGATCGAAGTACTGAAACAGCTGGCCTTTTACGTCAACACGGTAGCTAATGGGTCGCTGTCAGTCATTCTGAGCAGCGGTTTTAGGGTAATGGCGTTACCCACCAGGTCAATGCCGCCAGAAAAGCCCACACGGGTGCGCCTCACCGACTGGCTGCAAAGCGGCCAGGCCCGCCTGGACTTTGACCCGGTAAAGGAGGCCTGGATGTATGAGTATCAGTTTACTGATGCCCTGGATGAAACCGCCTTGCCTTACTGGCCGCAGGAATCCCTCACTACCACCCGCAGCAACACCAATGTACTGGCCCCGCTCACGGTGGGTAACCGTTACTTTGTACGTGTACGGGCCAGAAACGGTATGGGCATGAGCGACTGGACCACCGCAGAAAGCATTATCGCCAGGTAAGATGTGGCAGGATGCCCTTTGCACCCGGATAAATTCACACAAATAAACCGGTTTCTGTGAACTACTTCACAAGTCAGCCTATAGCAGTACCCTACCTTTGTTTTGTTGGATGTCCAACTAGCATAAAAGGAAAGGAAGGTAAAAATGGGGCCTTAAAAATGAAGTGAAAATGAACCGGAAACCGGTGGTTGAACCAATTGTTAGTGTTAGTTTTTTTAAACATAAACCTTTTTTTGGGATGCTTTTTTTCCAAATGCGAAATAAAAGCTCATCAAGTGAATAAAAAGATCGTAAACAAAATAATCAGTGCATTGGGTATCCTGGGCTTAGTGGTAGTTGGGTATCTTGGATTAAATAGTTTTAAGGGAAGTGAACCGGTAAACAAAGGTTGTAAAGTGGAAATTGGTAAAAAAACCAATTTTCAGACAGCTTACTGGTACCGATATAATGGACCTAACAACTATACGTTGATTGGGACCGGCACTAGCACAGCCCCCACCACCTTATGTCCATTGACTACTGGTACTGTGTTATGTGCGGTAGGTTTTAACAGCAACCCGGGAACAGTGAATGATATGGTCGCGGCAGGAGCCAATTATCGGCGCTATAAACCCGAGTAATCACCCAATCAATCTAATCCGCTCAAAAAAAGGGGGTGAGTCATGGTACTCCCCCCTTTTTTGGTTAATGAAAGGCTTTAACGGCATCAGGAATGGGTAACGTGTACCTTGCGTCCGATGGCTTCAGGCTGTATAGTTTTCCATTGATGTTGCGTAACAAGGTAAGGCCTTTGTCTTCAGAAAGGTATCGCCGGAGATCCGTCCAGCGCAGCCCCCTAAACAATAATTCTTTACGGCGTTCACTAAGGATAAGGGACAGGGTCTGCTCGGCACTCAAACCCATATAGTTAATGTACGAACCAGCTTGGTACCTCATCACCAGCAAACTATTAACGGTATGCAACGCAGGTTCGGCTTCACCTAACCGGGCCAGGCACTCCGCTTTGATCAGGTAGATCTCGTCAATAGCGATCCCTGCAAAAAAGACGCCGCTGCCTTCATAACTGCCTTTAAATTGTTGCCCATCGGTTGCCGGCATGAAGAACAGGGTCTTCCTTAAATCTGAATTGGCAAATGAACGATATAGGTTGCTGTCTGCTAGTGCAAAGAACGGCGACATGGGATAATTGGAGTTATAGCCTGACATATTGCAGGAGAAGATCACTTCCGGATGATGATGGCTACCAAACTCAAAGGGAAAGCTAGCGGAAGGATCCAATTGATTAAAATCACTTAATTGGTGGGGAAGTGATAAACAGGAGTCTGCAAAACTGAGGGCCCTTTCATAGTTTCCCATGACCAGGTAAGTACGGGCTAATAGGGCGTAGGCTGCCTGTTGGGATGGTCGCGTTTTAAGGGATGGGCTCTTAGGCAGGAGGGGCAAAGCTTGCAGTAGATCTGTGAGGATGAACTGGTAAGTTTCTGTTAAGGTTGCCCAGTAAAGGTTTTCCGTAATATCCGACGAACGGCGAAGGGGCAATCCGGCACTGTTGAGGGTGGAAGGACCATAAGGTAGGGCATAAACCTGCGCTAGTTGATAATAGGCGTGAGCACGGAAAAATATGGCCCCTCCCATCACGCGGTCATACGTAACCGCATTATCTGAAGTTCTACTCATCTTTTTTACCTCATCCAATGCAGTATTGGCATATAAAACTGTTTGAAATGCGGAATTCCAGTTGGTCACCGCGCCATCGGTTTCCAATCCGTCCGACCAGGTATAATAATGCTGGAATGGCACGCTGAGCATACTGTTATAGCTGGCATCAGTTAGGAAATAATCATCGGATGAGGCTTCGCCCGCAAAAGGGACAGGGCCGCCGTTATTATAACCCGCGGCATTCATAACGCCGTCTTGGTCTAAGATTCCCTGCAAGTCTGCCAGGCTCTGCGGGACAACCAGGGAGCGGTTTGGTGGCGTGTCCAGAAATTTAGTTTTGCTGCATGCTATGAAAACCAGTCCTGCTATAAACAGGAATATATGGCCAAGTAGGGTTCTTTTCATGTTATAAAGATGTTTAAAGTGTGAGGTTAAGACCGAGCGAATAACTAGCGGCTGTTTTGGGAATATTGTTGTAATAAGGGTCAATTTGGTAGGCATTCTTTTGCCATAAGATCCCTAGGTTAGAAGCATACAGAAATATCCGGATTTGCCTGAATGCTTGATGAAACGTATGGGTAGGTAGTGTATACTGTGCCTGCAGGTCTTCCAGGCGAATGTGATCGGCCCTGAGAATGTGGATGGAGGCATAGGTATAAACCAGATCCCGGTAGTAATCGGGTGTATATAATATAGAAGGCACATGGGTGTGTTGTTCATCTCCGGGTTTTTGCCAACGCAGGGCGTAGTCGCCGTTGCCGTCCCAATTGCTGCGCAGCATACTGTTACTAACCGTGGGGCGACGGAAGTAGTAGCCAAATTTGCCACTGATGGTAAACGACAGGGAGAAGGGCCCAAAGGCAAAAGTGTTGCGCAGGGACCCAAACTGGGTAGGCTGAGCAGATCCATCATAGTTCAGTTCACCAAGCGGTGTGTCATAAATTGCAGCATAATCTTTACTGACCTGACCGTGCAGAAAAGCTTGCGGGTCACCATTCAACGGATCTAGTCCAGCCCAGGGGTAGCTATAGACGGCATAAAGTGGCTGGCCAACAATGGGATTGATGCTGGTGGTACTTTGCACGTAGGTGAAACTTGAACTGCTGACGGGCATGAGGTATTTGGTGACCTGGTTGTGGCTGATGCTGTAATTAACATCGGTTTGCCAGCTAAGTGGCCCTTTTAGATTTTGGCTGCTGAGCTTGATGTCGAAACCGCGGTCAGCCATATTGGCGGTATTGGTATAAGCAGATAGAAAGCCTAGGGTAGGGTCGATAGATGTGGGTGCCAGCAGGTCATGGGCATTTTTCCGGTAATATTCTATTGAACCATGAAGGAACTGGTTTTTGAGTGAAAAGTCCAATCCCAGGTTGAGCATGCCCACTCGTTCCCATCGTAGGTTTTGGTTGGCAGGGGTCAGTAATTGTAATGCTGGCAAGTTGTGTGACACGCCTTGTGACGTAGCCAGCGCGGTGGGCATGGCTGTGGCGGCACGTGAAATATTGCCGTTGACTCCGTAGGTAGCGCGCAGGCTGAGCTGGGGTACCATGTCCCAATGATAGAAGGTTTCCTGATCAACTTTCCAATGGCCCCCGGCTGACCAAAGCGGAGTACCTTTTTGGTTGGACTGTACACCAAACAGGTTGGCCTCATCTTTCCGGAAGCTTGCCGAAAGAATATATCGTTTATGATACGTGTACAAGCCGTTAAAATAGTAGGAAAGGAAATGATCATCCAGCTGGGTGGCATAATTGTAATTGGTGATGTAATTATACTCTTCTCCAGAAAGAACGGGCAGTGGATTGACGAAATCCATATTGGAAGCTACAGATCGATATGTATCCTGATAGCCATAATACTGATAGTCATTGCCGGCTGTGCTGCTGCTCCTGATTTCATAGCCGCCCAGCAGATCAAGCTCGTGCTGTGTACCCAGGCGGATGTTATAATGGGCCTGAATACGACCTGAGTGCGCTTGGATAGACTGGTCATGGGCCATGAGGATGCCGCCTGGAGGTACCGGATATGTATTGGCACCACCAAAGGGAGAAAGCTGGGTAAAGCGGTTGACCAGATCTCGCGCGTAAAACGAGTTTTGCTTGTACAGGTCACGGTGCGTGGTTTGTTCCTCCTGGTACTGGTATTTGATATTGACCTGAAGACCCTTTAGCGGCGTGTAATTCAGGCCAAGCTGGATGGTCGTGTTTTGGATCCCGGTACGGTTATCCCGGAGGTATATTTCATCCAGCGGCCGTAGGTTCCAGTCAAACAATTGTCCCTGGCCCACGGTATCTAAAAAGCCGGGCCGGTACAGTGGGTAATAGGGGATGGCGCGGCCCTGGTCATCGGCAAAACGGGCATAAGGGCTAAGTCCGTTGCGGTCATAGCCGGAAGTGAGCCCGTCGTTTTGGCCTTCCCGTTGCTGGCTTTTTACATAGCTGATACCGGCTTCAGCACTTATACGTTCATTAAACTGATAGCGGTTGTTGCTCCGTAGGGTGAAACGCTGGTCCTGTTGCGCCACAAGGTTTGATCGATTGTGGTCATAACCGGTAGAAAGTTGGTAATGTAGCTTTTGTTCGCCACCGCTGATGCCGAGGCTGTATTGCTGCCTGAGGGCCTGCTTATAAAAATAGCGGCTCAGGTCATCGCGTACGTCATGTTTTTTTAGGGCATCCAGCTGCGCTTCCAGATCGGCCGGGTTGGCGATTAATAATTCAGCTGCTAGCGGGATGGCCGTGCTTTGATAAATGAGATAAGCAGGATTTTTATAGCTGTTATAGCGGCCATTTATAAACATAAACCGTTCCCATTCCACACGGTCAGCGGGAGAAATACTGTTTATGTTATACAAGTCTGGTTTGCCCTGCATGCTTAACGTGCTGCCGGCTTCCAGCTGCGGCTCATGGTTGCTTCCCTTTCGGGTAGAGAGCACAATGACACCGTTGGCGGCACGGGCTCCCCAGATGCTGGCGGCAGCTGCATCCTTAAGGACGCTGACCGAGGTAACATCATTGGGGTTGATCAGATCCAGGTCTCCCTCGTAGGGAAAATCATCGACGACGATGAGCGGTCGCGCATCTCCGCTGAGGGTACTGCGGCCACGTATAGTCAGCGGGTCTGAAGTGGCTGCATCTCCATGATTCATCAGCAAACCCGGGGACAAGTTTTCCAGTCGGCTTAAAAAATCAGGTGAAACAGAGCGTCGCAACTGGTCCTGGCCAATTACGTCAACTGATCCGGTCATTTGCTCTGGCCGGAGCTGCTGGTAGCCCGTATGAACAAGCGCTTCCTCCAGCTGCTGGATACGGAGCTGTAACTGGACGCGAAGGATACCGGAAAGGTCTTGGACAGGAACAAGCTGCTCCTGATAGCCAACGCTGCTGAACAGTAAGGTATCGCCGACAGCGGCCAGGATAGTGAAGTGGCCATTGCCACTGGTGCTGCCCGATTTATGTAATCGGTTGTTTAGGACTGAGACTCCAGCCAATGTTTTGGCATGTTGGTCGGTAATAACGCCGGTAATCAGCTGTTGCTGGGCGTGCCCTTGCAAGATTCCTGCCCAGCGGTCAGAAAATAAATGGGTAACAAATATTTATATAATAATGAATTCATATTCCTGAGGTGCTAAAAATGGATAGAATGGTTGTTAGTATCGCTAACTACAAATACACGCAGACGACGGGTGACCGGAATGGCCTGTAGCCCAAATGGAGCCAATGCTTTTTGCAAAGCGGGAAGATCGTGCGCCAATGGCTCAAGCGTGCCCGTAGGAATGCGGCCCCGATAGGTGCTTTCGTTGATAAACCGTTTTGTGTGTATAGAAGGGTTAAATGGCTGGTTTAGCGAGAAAACCAATTCATCGAGTGTGAGTCCCGGATCAGATGATATGAGAATTGATTTTCCTCCGCATATCGTATAGCAAGGCAAATCGCGTTCTTCATAATGGCCATATATGCCAAACTGGCTATTGAAGTCGCTGATCATTTTTTGGTGCATTTGTGCTTTGTCCGTAGCAAGTGGACCTATTAGTTGGTAGCAATACGCAAAAGAGGTATCCCGTAGGTCGTTTCGGATATGCAGGCTATCTGCGGCTTCGAGGATAAATCGGTTGGGAAGCAGCGGGACGGCTTGGCGATAGAGATCCAGCACGCTGAAATTGTCAAAATTGTACTGAATATGAGTGTTGGTAATATATGGGTCCCTTCCGCCAAGGCCGTTGAGGTAACCGGTAAAAGTTGACTGGCCCAATAACACCGCCTGCCGTTGAGTAATCAAATCTTCCAACCGATCCTTCGGTCTGGCTATCAAATCACGTTTTTCCATAAAATGTGGGATTTGGCCTTGGAGGACGGCCTCAATTTGCGTCTCGGTGGCTTCATGAGCTGAAGTTATGGCCAGTACCTTTCCTTGATAGAGCCAAACTAAATGAGGAATGCTCCAATGCGGGAAGTAGCTGTCCAGTAGCGTTGATCCGGCTACATAAGGCATTGCCCATTTACGCCGGTCAGCCAGTAGTTTTACAAGTTTTTTATCCCCAGCAACCAGAGGCAGGACCCGAAATTTTCCTGGCAACGTTTTGGTTAGCCGTTGTAGGTGTTCTGCCGAGGCAATACAAGGTTGGCAATATAACCCCCCAAAATCCAGGATCACCAATACGCCTTTGCAGAAATCCCGGAGGGGGAGGGACGAAGTGGTCTCTTGGTCTAAATAATGATAGACCTCAGTGAGCGTGATATCCGGGATGGAGTCGCCGATCTTAAGCGGCAGAATGGCATCGGGCTGGGCCTTAACTGAGAAATAAACACACAGCAAGGGCCATATGAATAATAACTGTTTTTTATTCATTTGAACTTTAATTAGTTAATAATATTTAAATGGTAATCGATAATTCGGCCTAGCAAACTTATAGCTTATACGGCACGTAAGCTTTCCCCTTCATTCCGGTGGACAAATCAATAACAACCAAAGAAATTTCAAATTTTTTTGCATCTTTACCGTTTGGGTTTAACGGTATTGGAAATATAGGTGTATAGGGAGGCTGGGCCTGTTCGGCACAGGCAAAAAAATAGGGCCGGATGTTGCCTCCCCGTTCCCCTTAATGTTCCCACGTTAAGACACGGTTCAACAGCAGCACCCAGCCCAGCCCTATTCCGGCATAACCGGTACAGGACGTGAGTGGGGTATACCTGCTGCCTCGCTGTCTTTCTCGTGGGATAGTCGGGAGAAACGAGACCTTGTATACCAATACCTTGGTTTAATATGTATTTGGCTGTTTATGCCTTGCCAGCAACCAGACTAATTCAGCCAATAGTTAATAGTTATGTGTTTATGCCATAATTAAAAAGTTTAAAAGTAAAAACTTGACGAGACGGCAACTGCCGTCCCTGCCTCCTTTCCTTATTTGGAGAGGATGAGACAAAGGTAATAAATAAAAATATAAATAAAGGAAAAAAATTATTAATTTATTTTAATCATTTGTTTTGGTTGATCAGATAGATGTAAGTGCCAAAGTACTTTTTGGGAAGCAGTTGATGAAGTACCGTTTGGCGGCAAAATTGTCCAGAAGAAAGTTGGGCGAGTTTATGGGGACAGACGGATCTTATATTATAAAAATAGAAACCGGTGAAGTAAACCTGGGCATTGATAGCGTTGGTAAATATGCCGAGTTATTCGGAGTAAAAATTTATGAATTTCTAAATCCCAACTTTACCATTCCGTCTTTTGAACAAATGCCAGAGCACATCCGGCATTTGAAAGACAACATAAAAAAATATAAAGCCGATTTACCCAAGCAACCCCGTACCAAACTGGCCCCCTTCCTGGATGAGCTCCTGAAAACCAAATTCCTGAAAAAGCCCCGTACCCTCACCGAGATAGCCGATGCACTTAAGGCCGAAGTAGTAGTGCCCCACAATAAAATAGCAGTATTGCTGGGTAAGCATCCCCGCAACAAAATCGTTCGCACCATCCCGGGAGAAGAATGGGGTGGAAAGGTGAATAAATATGTGTTGATTTAATGATGGGTTATGAAGTATTTTCTAGGATAACAATTCTTCCTCAAAAGCGATACCACCCTTGTTAAAAGCATAATCTTCGTTATCATTTCCTTGATGGTAAGCCGCATTGCTATAGAGTACTTTCTGGTATTCCGCGGCAAGGGCTGTATCGCCTTTAGTGAAAGCTTCTTTTAGGTTGGCAGCCAGGTTGTATAGTGTGGTATTCTCTTCGTTACGAATATAATCGTTTACTAAGTATTCAAGAAGGGCCTTTCTTACCTCTTCATTAGGTATCCGAAGGTCAAATTTACTTTCCTGTATATTATCGGCTTTCATCGTCAAGTAGCCTGTTTGAAATAATAACGGTACTAATTTTAGATTTTCAAGCGTTTGTTGTGTCTCGAAACCATAATCTACCTGAATGGAATCGGTTAATACCGCGGAGTAATCATCTACTTTCCTTAACAACTTTAACAAAAATGTAGGCGTACCGGTAGCAAACCAGTGGGCTTTAAATCTTTTTTCCTGAAAAAGCGTCAATATATCCTAAGGTTGGATTATTTTTAAACCATGGATTCTGTCCGGGCCACGACCAGCCCGGAAAGAATTAGTATCTAAAGACAAAAATTAAATAAAACCATTTCTAATGGCATAGCTTACCAGTGCAACAGCATTCGGGACACCAGATTTCTCCTGCATATTTTTACGGTGGTTGATAATGGTATGTTCACTCACATACAATTTAAGGGCAATTTCCTTACTAGTCAAGCCTTCTGCCATCCAAAATAAAATCTCGGTCTCCCTTTTGGAAAAAATTGACCTTTTGGTTAAAACAGAATAAGCATTTGAGATGGGAGTGGTGCGTTTATTACCATATTCTGGTAAAATAGCCGCTTGTTGATCAGTGAGCATGTTAATGAGATCTAGGTAAGTAAATATTTAATTCATGGACCAAAGGTATTCAATAACACAACCGATAAAAATACCCCATTGTGGGTATTTTTAGCTGATGCAACAAAACCATCATCAGGATGCCTTGCTGGAATTTAAAGTTAATGGTATACAGGTATATCATATTTTCGATAACAAAATAGCCCATTATAAAAACTTGTTTATATCCAAACAATTTTGGTAAATTGCACTGTTTCTGATTCATTCATCTTAATAATTGATTTTATGGAATTAAACATCGACGCGTTAACCAAAACCTATCCAAACGGGGTACAAGCCTTAAAGGGGATCACCCTTCACATTAAGCCAGGCATGTTTGGCCTGTTAGGCCCAAATGGGGCCGGAAAATCATCGTTGATGCGTACGATTGCCACGCTGCAGGAAGCGGATTCCGGAAATATTTTGTTGGACAACGTGGATGTGCTGAAAGATAAAACCGCCGTAAGGCAGTGGTTAGGGTATCTGCCGCAGGATTTTGGGGTGTATCCAAAGGTATCTGCTGAACAGTTACTGGATCATATAGCACAACTTAAAGGCATTCATAATAAAGCAGAACGTAAAGCCTTGCTGGCTGCAATTTTTGAGAAGGTGAACCTGACAAAACACTGCAAAAAAAATTTGGGAACTTACTCTGGAGGAATGAAGCAACGGTTTGGCATAGCGCAGGCACTGATAGGCCAACCCCGGCTGGTCATTGTCGATGAACCTACCGCAGGGTTGGATCCAGCCGAACGTAATCGTTTTTATAATTTGCTCAGCCAAATAGGGCAGGAGACAATTGTCATTTTGTCCACTCATATTGTGGAGGACGTGAAAACACTGTGTGCTGATTTTGCCATTATCTGCGATGGAGAGGTACTTTTTCACGGACAGCCGGATGAAGCGGTAAAACTGGTGGAAGGCCAGGTTTTTACCAAAGTCATCGAACAGGAAGAGATTGATACCTATAAGGATAATTATAAAGTTATTTCTACGCAGATCAAAGGAGGGAAACTGGCCATACGCATCATCAGCGAGCTGCATCCAGATAATGGGTTTGTGTCTGTACCTGCAGGTTTGGAGGATGTATACTTTAATACAATCTCTGAAAGAACAGAAGTGATCACCCTTTAATTCCCGAGCTATGTTTTGGCAAATCTTTCGCTTCGAGATCGCCTACCGAATCCGCAGGCCGGCGACCTATATTTATTTTCTGGTATTCTTTATATTAGGGGTCCTGGTAACCGCTACAGGTAGTTCTCCTGCCAGTGAAAAGGTATTTCACAATGCGCCGGTAATTATTGCCCAATTTAACGTATATTTTAGCATGATCATGATGCTGGTGTGCTCGGCGGTGATGGGGGTACCCCTGTATCGCGACATTGAGCATGGAACCAAAAGCTGGTACTTGAGCCTGCCCATTAGCAAAGCCGGATATTTCTGGGGGCGCTTTCTGGGTTCCCTCTTGTTTGTGTTCTTTATTGGCACCTCGCTTTCCAGTGGGCTATTTGTGGGTACATTGATCGGCCCACTCTTTGACTGGGTACCGGCTGAACGCATTGGTCCTAATCATCTGTGGCCGTATGTGCAACCGTATCTGACCCTCACACTTTCCAACTTGTTTTTATCGTCTGCCATCTTTTTTGGATTGGTCGCTTCCTTCAGGGACGTGAAGGTGATCTATACGGGCAGTATTCTATTGTTTATTGGATATCTGCTAGGCAATTTTCTGGTAAGGGATGTTGAAAATCACAATTTGGTGAAACTATTGGACCCGTTTGCTACTAATTCATTTACCTTAACGGTTAGGTACTATACCCCCGCAGAGAAAAATTCGGTAATTGTCCCGATTCAGGGATATTTGTTGTGGAACCGGATCATTTGGCTCAGTGCGACCTTACTGATAATCGGTTTGACTTACTGGCGATTTAGTTTCGAACGGTTCTTTGGAGCTACACGCTCAAAGAAAATGATGGTTGCAGATGAGGTGTCGGCGCCTGTATCACGGAAAGCGCTGCCGGATGTTTCTATAGCCTTCAGTAAGGGTTATTATCGTAAGATTATGCTGAACCTGGGCCGCTTGGAGTTTCTTCAGATCTGGCGTGATAATTATTTTAAGGCAATTCTGGGTGGCGGACTGATATTTTTGTTTATTGATTTCTGGATTGGGGATACCACTTATGGGGTGACTCCCTACCCGCTTACGGTCAACCTGATGGAATACAAAAACTACAATTATCTGGTTTTTATTTTTATCATCATCATTTTTTATACGGGGGAGGCGGTGCACCGCGAAAAGGGAAGTGGATTTTCGCTGATCAATGATGCGCTTCCTACGCCCAATTGGGTAGTTTACGGGGCAAAGCTGTTGGGGCTAAGTGCGCTGGCTTTGTTCCTGTGTGCCATTCCCCTAGTGGCAGGGGTCATTGTTCAGGTGTTAAAAGGGTATTTTGATTTCAATTTCAGGGTTTACTTCCTGGAGTTGTTTGCGATCGGTTTCCCACAATATCTCCAAATTGTGATCCTTTCTTTTGCAGTGCATATATTGGTTAACAATAAATTTGCCGGACATGCTGTAGGGCTACTGATCTGGATCGTAATGTTTATGCTTCGTAATTACGGAGAGATGGACTACAACCTGTTTTTCTACTCCTACACGCCTACGTATTCCTGGTCAGACATGGATGGCATCAGCAGCATGGCCAGTGGTGTCTTCTGGTACAACCTGTATTGGCTGTTGTTTGGGGGCATATTGCTCGTTTTTGCGGCGGCGGCTTATCCGCGTGGCGTAGCAGAAGGGTGGAAAACCAGATGGAAACAGTTCAGGCAGCAATTCAAGGAAAGAATGGCGTTGCTGTGCGTGGTATTCCTTATTGGTTTTCTGGCAGTGGGGGGGTATACCTATTATAATGTAAGCGTATTGAATAACTATTTGTCCAGTAGCGAGAGTAGCTACCGCCAATCGTTATATGAAAAAAAACTGAAAAAATTCCAAGGCCTGCTACAACCGAAGGTGATATCGATCGTGATGAAAGCCGATATTTACCCACAAAAGCGAAAGGTACTGTTGGAAGCCCGCATTCCATTGGTTAATAAGACCGATTCTGTTATCCGGACTTTGCACCTGGATGGGGCCGGGCTAACTGAATACAGCATAACCTGGAACGGGGAATCTTTGACTGCCAGCTTCCCGCTAATCTATGAGCGCGGAAAATTCAATTTCTTAAGAAATGCCGCGGATACTAGTAAATACCGGATATATACACTCGCTAAACCGATGTCTCCGGGTGATACGGCTATACTGGTCATCCATTCAACCATTGATTACACCGGTTTTGGCAATAATGGGCTGGGGACGGATATTTTGCATAATGGTACTTTTTATGCTGGCGGCCTGCCTACCATTGGCTATGACCCCGGAAACGAACTGAATAGTGATGAAAAACGGAAAAAGTATAAATTGCCGGCCAAAGAAGAAGAATACCCTTCTTTTGACGACCCGAAAGGTATACGCACATTGCTGTTTAACGACGACGCGGATTTGGTATCTATGGATATCACGGTAGGGACTTCGGCAGGCCAAATCGCCATTGCCCCCGGCAAACTTGAAAAGAAGTGGGAAGAGAAGGGGCGCAACTACTATCGCTACATACAGAAAAGCCCTAAAGTAGATCTCTTTTTTGATGTTGTCTCTGCTAGCTACGCGACCAAATATGGGCATGCAGTGTTGCCATCCGGGAAAAAGATACCCCTGGAGTTGTACTACCATGCGGCGCATACGGCAAATCTCGATCGCTTCCTTGCTGCATTTAAGGATGGTATCGCCTACTATTCGCAGCAGTACGGCGATTTTCAGTTTCCCCAGATGCGCCTATTAGAATTCCCGAAGTACCGGATGTTTGCGCAGTCTTTTCCCAATACAGTTTCCTATTCGGAGGCATTTGGCTTTACAGCAGACTTCAGGAATCCCGATAAATTTGACTATGCCTATTTTGTAACGGCCCATGAGCTGGCTCACCAGTGGTGGGGCCACCAAGTGGTACCCAATTATACCCGTGGATCCAACCTGATATCTGAGGCGCTTGCCGAATATACGGCTCTCATCCTGACTCAAAGAAAATATGGTAAGGACAACATGAAGCGTTTTCTAAAAAATGAGTTGGACGACTATCTGCGAGGTAGGGCCAATGAGGCAAAAAAAGAAAATACGTTTATAGATTGTAACCGGCCATATCAATGGTACAATAAAGGGTCACTCATTTTATACGGTTTGCAGGACTTAATTGGCGTGGACACCCTCAATAAGGCGTTGCGCGAATTCAGGGAAAAATTTGCGTTTCGCGAGGAACCACCTTTTGCCGGAAGCCACGACTTGTATGACGCGATTGCCAGGCATGTGCCCGATTCGCTGACGTACTACCTGGAAGATACCTGGAGAAAGATCACTTTATACGACAACCGCATCCTGGATGTCCGGGTAACTCCGGCAAAGGCCAAGGGCGAGTACGAGGTGACGCTGAAGGTCTCTACCAAAAAATTTTATGCCGATGCCAAAGGGAATGAAAAGCCAGCTAGCAATATGGCGGATTATATAGATATTGGAGTTTTTGCTGCAGAAACTCAGGATAGTTCGGGCCGGCGCCAAACCAATCCGTTATTCCTGAAAAAATATAAACTCCAGGCTGGGGAACATGAACTGAAATTTCGGGTGAAAGGCCAACCTGTAAAAGTGGGCATTGATCCTTACCTTAAACTGATAGACCGGATAAGCGATGATAATGTGAAAGATATTTGACGGTGCCAAAAACCTTTGCTAATTTTAGCCCCGTAATTATAAACAGATGTCACCATTCACACCCGGCAACGATCAGGAGCTTTTGCAGGCATTGCGCCGGGGAGATGAACGCGCATTCACCCAACTTTATAACCAATACTGGTCTTCGTTATATGCTACGGCCTATAACCGGCTGCGTGATCGCGAACAATGCCAGGACTTGGTGCAAGAATTGTTCACGGATGTATGGAAACGGCGCGAAAGTCTGGAAGCAACCACCCTGGGGGCCTATCTGCACAGTGCTATGCGTTTCATGACCTATAAGCGTTTAGCCAAAATGCCGTTGGAGACACGATATTACCAAGAATTTGAAGAAACGATTGCCTCTTCACTTTTTACCGATGACCAGCTGTTAACTAAGGAGCTGCGCCAGTTGTTGGACCATTGGATTGAAGCGCTGCCCGAAAAGCGACGGAAAGTTTTTCTGCTGCACTATGAAGAAAGCCTGTCTACCGAAGAAATAGCGACCCGTCTGGGCGTGTCCAGAAAAACCGTCCAAAACCAGTTAAACACGGTCTATACCCATTTGCAGCAGAAATATATGCACTACCTGCTAACCGGAATGATCCTCACACTGCTCACCGCTTGGATCTCTTAAAAAAAAGATAAAATTTTTTTGGGACTTTTTAAGCCTTTGGTCACATACATAAGAGGGCGTGCTAGTCGCGCTTGTGACTAGAGGAAATTATGGCCGTTTATGACAATCGCGACGAGTTAAAAAAGATCCTGGATCGGTATCTGGCAGGGGAGGCTACCCCTGAAGAAATCCGGTTGCTGGAGAGCTGGGATGTGCTGCTCGATGGCCGTGTGGATGCTTTTGCGGAGCTCGGCCCGGATGGAAAAGAGCGGTTAAGAGCTGAGATGGAAAGCCGGCTGCTATCATTTATAGATCGTCAACCTCAAAAAATCTTCTTTAAGAGGTGGTTTTATTATGCGGCAGCAGTATTGCTAACGACCTCTCTTGTGGCGGCTAACTTTTACCAACCTTGGCAGAAGTCAAAGCCAGGAGCAAATAAGGTGTTGCAAACCTCGATCGTTCCGGGGGGTAACAAGGCTGTGCTCACCCTGGCTGACGGAAGAAAGGTAGCCCTTAATCAGCAGCAGGCAGGCATAATTATCGCACATAATGTGGTGAAATATGCTGATGGATCTGTCGTATTTCATCCTGGAAAAAATGAGATGACACAGGCCGAAGAAGGTGATAATATAATAACGACCCCCAATGGTGGGCAGTATCAGATTGTGTTGCCAGATGGTACGAAAGTCTGGTTAAATGCAGCCAGTTCCCTAAGTTATCCTGCCCATTTTAAAACAGGCAGGCGCGAGGTTAAATTGACGGGAGAAGGATACTTCATAGTGAATAACCGGCCATCTGCAGCTGGTAACCCAGTTCCATTTGTGGTAAGGACTAACGGGCAGGAGGTTTATGTGTTGGGTACGGAGCTAAATGTGAATGCGTATGAGGGGTCTCCAAATGTAATCACTACGCTAGTAAACGGAAAAGTACGCGTGAACACCAATGGAAAGTTATCTGCTGAGCTGAAACCCGGTGAAGAGACTGTGCTGGCAGCTTCCGGTGACCTGAAAAAGCGGCAAGCAGACGTAATGGCCGCTACAGCATGGCGTAACGGCATATTCTATTTTAAAGACACACCATTGCAGGATATGTTGCCGCAAATAGCACGCTGGTATGATATTGATTTCAGTTACCAAGGAACCATACCCCATGAGTTATTTTCGGGGAAAATGAGCCGTAAAGTACAGCTATCCGTCTTATTGACCTTCCTGGCGAATTCAGGGATTGACTATAAAATGGAAGGCAGAAAGCTAATCATAAAGTAAGGACCAATTTAAAAAAACGGGGTAAATAAACTAAATTATGAACAATATGAATACGGCGTGATAGACCAACAAATGTAATAACAGAACAGGGGAGTGTTTGCTGCACGCCCCTGAGATGTTCGGATACCAACATTTATCCACCCAATCGAGAAAACCGGATTATAAACTATCCAAACGTAACAAAGTTAATGAAAAAATATGTATTACAGTCTGTGGGCTTAACAAAGCCTATGGCTAAACATCAGTTATTCTTAATTATGAAAATAACATCGGTGCTGCTGTTAGTAGGATGCCTGCATGTAAGTGCAGCATCGCTGTCGCAGACGATCACACTTCAGTCCAAAAACATGCCGATTACGGATGTATTTGCTGCAATTGAAGACCAGACTGGTTATATGGTATTATACAACTCGCAGGTGGTGAAATTTGCAAAACCTGTCAGTATGAATGTGGCTCATATGGAATTGGACGATTTTTTAAAGCTGCTAGTTAAAGACCAATCTTTTAGCTTTGATATCAATGAAAAAACCATCCTGGTCGCCAAACGGGGAGGAAATGTTGTAACAGGATTTTCAGTGGTCAATGTCCCGGTACAACAGACGGAGGTTAAGGGCAAGATCACGGATGAGAAAGGGCAACCAATGGCGGGAGTAACAGTAACGATAAAAGGAACAACTAAGACGGTAGCAAGCAATGAAAATGGAACGTATGAAATCGCTCTCAGTGCTCCGAAAGATGTGCTTGTGTTTACCATGGTTGGTTATAAAACTGTGGAGAAGGTGGCATCAGCCGGTCCTATGATTGACGTCGTAATGGTTGAAGAGCTTTCAAATTTGGATGAAGTGGTGGTGGTGGGATATGGAAGCCAAAGCAGGGCCACTGTGACTGGCTCGATAGCTAGCGTGAGCAATAAAGAGATCAATACCAGCACGAATGGTAATGTGGTCAATAACCTTGCAGGGAAATTGCCAGGCCTGAGAGTGACCCAACGTACTGGCGAACCTGGCGATTACGCAACCGATTTTGACATCCGGGGCTTTGGTGCTCCATTGATCGTGGTGGATGGTGTGCCCCGATCGACATTTAATCGGCTTGATCCCGCTGAAATTGAGAGTATTTCTGTCTTAAAAGATGCTTCTGCGGCAGTGTATGGCGTAAAAGGAGGCAATGGCGTTATTCTGATTACAACCAAACGTGGGGGCAATGGAAAAACCCAATTCAACCTGTCGTCAACTTTTGGCGCCACAACGCCATCCAATGCCCCACATACCTTGGATGCGTATCAATATGCCGTGTTGACGGATGAATCCTATTTGAATGCGGGTAACAATAATCTGCCCTTTTCTCAGGAAGATATCGCCAAATATAAAGACGGCACATTACCAAGCACAGACTGGTATAATTTAGTTGTCCGCAAATATTCGCCGGTGCAGCAGCATAATATCAGTGCGAGTGGGTCAACAGACAAAGTAAAATACTTTCTGTCTCTGGGATATTATGGTGAACAGGGGATGTGGAAATCAGGCGATTTGGATGCTAAAAGGTATAATTTCAGATCGAATTTG
Source organism: bacterium A37T11 (assembly GCA_900109895.1). Taxonomy (GTDB): domain Bacteria; phylum Bacteroidota; class Bacteroidia; order Sphingobacteriales; family Sphingobacteriaceae; genus A37T11. The sequence goes on along the minus strand of FOBR01000004.1, from coordinate 206,981 downwards.
ACCGCTAATCTGACGAAGGATTTACAAGCGGAGGTACTGCTAAATGGTATTATTGATTCCAAAAACTCACCGTCTGAAACAACATATCCGATTATGCAGTCCTTATGGCGGCAGATTCCTACCACTTCTGTATTTGCCAATGACAACCCAGCATATTTCAATAATACGTTCGATGCCGCACATCCGCTGGCTATTACCAATTCGGACATTTCAGGCTATGATGACCGTACAACGAAAACTTTCAATGGAAGTTTTGCCCTTAACTATAAGATTCCTGCAGTGCAGGGGTTAAAGCTTAGAGCGTTATTTGCCTATGATAATGATTACGGCATCAATAAGGTATGGAAAAAAGCGTTCAATGTTTATAATTATGATCCCATAACAGATGCCTATACCATTGCCGGTACAAGGAATGCACCCTCCAATCTTACCCAGGCCTATTCGGAAAATACATCCACAACTGCGCAGTTGTCTATGGAATATGAGAACACTTTCAATTTAAATCATCATGTAAAAGGCTTGTTATTAGGAGAGGAGCGAAAATATAACGGAACGGGCTTTAATGGTCATCGCGAGTTTTCGCTGGATGCAGTGGATCAGTTATATGCGGGCAATTCGCTTAACCAATCGACCACGTCCAGCAATATTGATCCAAACGTCAATGAAGGGTTGGTAGGAAGATTAAATTATGACTATAGTGGCCGCTATCTGTTGGAAGGAAGTTTTCGCTATGATGGTTCTTCCAAGTTTGCTGAAGGACATAAATGGGGCTTCTTCCCTGCAGTTTCTGCGGGCTGGCGGATATCTGAGGAACCATTCCTCAAAAATAAGTTCGGTTTTGTCCAGAACTTAAAACTCAGGGCTTCTTATGGTAAACTAGGCGATGACGGATCTTCTACCTACCAATACCTCATGGGTTATAATTATCCCAATTCTAACTATGTTTTTGGAAATTCATTGGTTAATGGATTGGGATTTAGAGGTATGTCGAATCAAAACCTCACGTGGTATACCAGTACGCTTATTAATGTTGGGCTTGACGCGGACTTATTTAATAATAAATTGCACACAGAGGTTGATGTATTCAGCAAAAAAAGGGTTGGCCTGTTAGCAACCAGGAACCTAAGTCTGCCAGGTACTGTTGGGGCCGGCCTTCCACAGGAAAATCTTAACAGTGATCAGACCCTGGGCCTTGAACTAACACTGAGCCATTCCAATAAGATTGGAGAGGTTGCCTATAACATCTCAGGGAATGTTTCTTTTACAAGAACTAAAAACCTGTATGTCGAACGTGCTGCATCCAAGAACTCCTATCGTAACTGGCGTGACAACAACGCCTATAGATGGAATGACAATTACTTTGGCTTAAAAGTAATTAGTCAGTTTACATCAATGGATGAAATCAAAAACTCACCTATTGAAGATGGCAACGGAAACCGGAATGTATTGCCTGGTGACTTAAAATATGAAGATCTAAATAAAGATGGTATTATTGACGGTGACGACTGGCAAAATGTTGGCCGCAACAGCCATACACCGGAAATAAATTTTGGTTTGACCCTGAATGTACAATGGAAAGGGTTTGATATCAATGCACTTTTCCAGGGAGCTACCAATTATACGGTATCTTACCTGGGCAGTGTAGCGCTTGACGGCCCACTGGCTTGGGGTGGCAATGGTTTGGATGTATTTATGGACAGATGGCATAAAGCGGATCTGTTTGATCCTAACAGTGCCTGGATTCCCGGTAAATATCCTTCGACAAGAACAAAGAGCGGAACAACTACCAGCGCTGAATGGAATTATCAGCCATCTGACTTCTGGTTAAAGGATGCTACCTATCTCCGGTTAAAAAGCCTGCAAATAGGTTATACCTTTCCTGCTAATATGTTCAAAAGTACGGATATCATTAAATCTTTAAGGGTCTATATTAATGGATTCGATCTGTTCACCTGGTCAGGGCTCAATAGCTTGATTGATCCGGAACACACCAATGATTCTTATGGTAATAAGTATCCTACGATTACCAGTTATAATTTCGGAATTGACCTTACTTTTTAACTCAATTGTTTTGATATTATGAAAAAAATAATATTCCTTTTTTCTGTGATACTGATGACTTTCAGCGCTTGTCTGAACGATTTGAATGTTGCACCACAGAATATAATCCAAGATGATCAGGTTTTCTCTAACGAGTCTGCAGTCAATGCGTATTTTGCTTCCATGTATGATGCCCTTCCCATTGAAGACTTCAACTTCCTGGTAGGGGGCGGCTTCGGTGCCCAGAGGGGGGCTTATGGCACAGCGAATATTACCAACGAATCCGTGACCAACTCAAATGATGACCATCTTGGTATAGGTGGTGGTACTTCACTGGGCTGGTGGGGCTACAATAGCGTCAGAAATGTCAATGATTTTATAGCTAAGGTTGCCCTGGCTAATTTTCCTGCCGAGATAAAAAGCGGGTGGTTGGGCGAAGCCAAATTTATCAGGGCCTACTATTACTTTGGCATGGTAAAACGATACGGTGGAATCCCCCTCATTACTGAAGTACAGAATTTTACCGGGGATAATCTCGATGAGCTTATGGTGCCTCGCAATACTGAGAAAGAAGTTTATGACTTTATTGCAACAGAACTTGATGATGCGATAAAGCTATTGGGAAAAACCAGTGTAACTGGCAGGGCCAATAAATATGTGGCATTTGCGCTTAAATCTAGGGCTATGGTTTATGCAGCAGCTGAATCAAAATACGGAATGGTTCAGTTAAATGGCCTTTTAGGTATTGACCCAGCCAGTGCCAATCAATACTGGCAGGCGGCCTACGATGCGGCTGATTCCATTATCACCTCCGGAAAATATTCCTTATACAACAAGTCAGCGGATAAAGCAGAGAACTTCACCAATTTGTTTTTGGATGCTGATAATCCGGGCAATATTTTTATCAAACAATTTCAATATCCCGACAAAGCTCACTCCTATGACTTATTTACCTTACCACATGATGTGGTAGGGGCATCGATTGGTTATGGTAGCAGAATCAATCCAACATTGGAACTGGTTTCTGATTATGAATATACAGACGGTACACCGGGTACTTTAAAACTTATTGATAATGCCGGAAACCCGATTGTGTTTAAGGATCCAACGGATCTTTACAAAGGGAAAGATCCTAGGCTGGCCGCTACCGTTCTTTATCCCTTTAGTTTGTGGAAAGGAACGGCTATAGAGGTTCGTGCCGGCATAGTTGATGGCGGTAAAACTATCACTTCCGGCAATTATAATGATATATATAAAGGAAATCATGTAATCGGGCATAATGGTATAGGCGGTCACGGAGAAGTCTCACAAACCGGTTATTATGTACGTAAATATTTGCAGCCAGCGTACGATAGGACGACGGTCAAGGTTAGTTCATCAGCACAGGCATTCATTGATTTCAGGTTTGCGGAAATACTGTTGAATTACGCAGAAGCAGCAGCAGAGCTTAATAAAATAGACGATGCCACATCGGCCATTAACATGGTGCGCAATCGGGCAGGTATCCGGGCTTTGACTGCCAGCGAAGTCAACATTAATAGAATCCGGCATGAAAAACAGGTTGAATTTGCCCTCGAGCCTTTCCGTTATTGGGACATGAGAAGATGGCATATTGCAGATCAGGTAATGAACAATACAAAGTATACAGCCATACTTCCATACTTAGATTTGGACAAGGATGGGTATATTTTCAAGACCGCACCCATAAGCTTTCCCAAAACCTTTACGCCCAATATGTATTACGAGCGAATTGATCCCAATGAAATCAGTAAAAATGCTAAGTTGATTCAAAACCCTGGCTACTGATAAACAAAATTAACTATTCAATCATGAAATATAAAAATCTTCTTTTTTTTAGTTTGCTTGGTTTTCCCATGCTCATTATATCCTGCTCCCATGACAACTACCTTACCCCCAATGGGGAGATCACAGGAGCTATCGTTGACAATACCACAGGAAGCGCTGTGCTAACAGAACAACCCAATGGGATGAAAATAAGGTTACTGGAGGTGTCTTATGGGGCAAACGTTACTCCTATCGACTTTTGGGCAAAACCTGATGGCACTTTTGAAAATGCAAATGTTTTTGCCGGTAAATATAAGGTTGTGCCCATTGAAGGAGCTTTTTTTCCGGCCGATACCGCGACGGTTGATGTAAAAGGTCAGACGGAGGTGAACTTTAAAGTAACGCCATTTTTAGTAATCGATGCCACCTTGAGCACTATGGCAGGAGGTATTTCTGCTTCTTATCAACTTTCACGGGAAAAAATAGGTGATAAAATTGTGGAGGCTAAGATAATTGTTTCAGAATACCCCTCGGTAGGAAATACCATTAATGAATACAGCGTAAGCAGGGATCTTTCAGCTACCGCTGATGAAACGGTTTTGGTAACACATTATACCGATAAGGTAACCGGTTTAACTTCGGAAAAGGTTTACTATGCGCGCGTCGCAGCCCGAACCAACAACGCAAACAAAAAATATAATTATAGTGAGGTTGTCAAATTAACAATTCCTTGACGATTTTTGTGATGGCGTGGAGTTGATCTTCTTTCAGATTTCCCCCTAAAAATCTATCTTTAGGCCAAATTAAGTAATCATGGAAACTTCGGTAAATATCCCCAGGCTTGACCTGTATCAATATACGCGCGGTACTATTGTAGAGCGCAAACAATTTTCAGATGCTTTAGGCAGCGCCTTTACAGAAACAGGTTTTGTGACCATTGCCAATCATGGGCTGGAGAAATTTTTGATTGAAGAGCTGTACAATCTGGTGAAACGTTTTTTTTCATTGCCTGCTGAAATAAAACAACAATATGAAATTCCAGGCCTGGCTGGCCAACGGGGTTATACTAGTAAAGGCAAAGAAAAGGCGAAAGATGCCAAAGTGCCAGACTTGAAAGAGTTTTGGCAACAGGGGCAAACCGTGACAGATGGAGATGTGGTAAAAGAAGACTATCCGGAAAATGTGACGGTACTCGAATTAACCCGCTTTAACGAGGTATTGGATGAGGTATACCGGCGGCTGGAGGATGCCGGACGTATATTATTGAAAGCGATTGCTGTTTATTTACAGCTTGAAGAAGATTACTTTGAAGAGATGGTCCATAACGGCAATTCGATTTTACGGGCCATTCATTATTTTCCTATTGAACATCCCGAAAATTTGCCAGGCGATGCTGTGCGGGCTGGGGCACACGAAGATATTAACTTAATCACACTGCTTATAGGGGCTAGTGCGGATGGGTTGGAAGTTTTGACCCGCGAAGGCAATTGGTATGCCGTAAAGGCGCAAGGCGAGGATATTGTGGTTAATGTGGGGGATATGTTGCAAAGACTGACGAATAACCGGCTGAAGTCAACAACACATAGGGTGGTGAACCCACCGCTGGCGCTCATGAAAACCTCCCGGTACTCGGTGCCTTTTTTCTTGCATCCGCAGGCCAAAACGAGTCTGGCGGTTTTGCCAAATTGTGTTGATAATACTCATCCGAAGATTTATCCGGACTGTACGGCCGGTGAATACCTGGACGAAAGGTTGCGGGAAATTGGCTTAAAATTGTAGAAAAAATTGGATTTTGGCATGAATAATGTATCTTGCAGCACTTTAATTAATATTTAAATACGATGTCAAAATTTGCACAACTGAAAGAATTGATCGCAGCTACAGAAGCGGACGCTCAAAAATTTTATGAAAATGGGAATGCTGCTGCAGGTACCAGGGTAAGAAAAGCTTTACAGGATGTAAAGAACCTTTCTCAGGAAATCAGAAATGAAGTAACTGCGCTTAAGAATAGAGATAAATAAGCCTTTTTTCAAAAATTTCATCATATAGAAGCCCGGTAAGCATTGCCGGGCTTCTGTGTTTTCCAAAACGGTCTTATATAATTCCGCGATAAAAATTCTTGGAATTCATTGTTTAAAGCGTATTTTTACCCACAAGAAGAATTGGACTTGTTTACATAGAATCTATCAAAACGGAAAATTTGGAAAAAGTGAATAGGAAGCTCATTATCGGGACACGCGGAAGTGATTTAGCCCTTTGGCAGGCAAATTATATTAAAGATCAATTAAACGCCGTTGGTGTTGAAGCCGGATTAAAGATTATTAAAACTCAAGGAGATATTGTACAGACCCTGCGATTAGACAAATTGGAGGGGAAAGGGTTTTTTACTAAGGAGCTGGAAGAGGAACTGCTGGCTGGCAGTATAGACTTGGCAGTACATTCGCACAAAGACCTACCCACACAAAACCCTCCTGGGCTTATGATCGCTGCAGTATCTGAGCGGGAAGATCCGGCAGAGCTTCTAATTGTTTTGAAAGATTGCACCGATTTTAAGAAACGACTTTCACTAAAGCACAATGCTACTGTAGGCACATCTTCTAATCGGCGTAAAGCTCAAATGTTGGCTATGCGACCTGACCTAACACTCGATGATCTTCGTGGGAATGTCATTACCCGCATTGAAAAGTTGCGCGATGAAAAATACGATGCTATCATGTTGGCGAAAGCCGGAGTATTGCGCCTGAACATAGATCTAAGCGAGTTTTATGTTGAAGAATTACCCCCTACTGAGATCATACCAGCTCCCGCCCAAGGTGTGTTGGCCGTCCAGATCAGGGAAAACGATGCCGAACTGTTCCAATTATTACAACAAGTTAATAATAAGGAGGTGTCCGATTTGATTGCTGTAGAGCGAAAAGTGCTTAGTCTGTTTGACGGGGGCTGCCATGCGCCGATCGGTTGCTATTGCCGTAAAAACGGTAAAGAATATGAGGTATGGACCGTTAAATCAGAAGAGGAAGAAGAATTTCCTGATCGGCTTTACTTACGCAGCAAAACGTTGGATGGAATTGCTGAAAAGGTGGTGGCTAAGTATGATAAACAGCGAAAATTTCCGTTGTCTGTATTTATCACCAGGGACGTGCCCGAAAGCAGCTATTTTGCAAGATCCATGGCCAAACACAGCATCCGTATAGAAGGTCGCTCGCTGATCCGCATTTTCCCGATTATAAACCGGCTTGATCCCTTTATTCTAAAACACGTTGATTGGGTATTTTTTGCTAGTAAAAATGGTATTGAGAATTTCTTTCGCCTGAATCCAAAACTTCCCAAAAAAGTTAAGTTTGCAGTGATTGGCAGGGGGTCAGAAGAAACGTTGCGCAACTTTGGCTATGTGCCGGATTTTAACGGGGAGGGTTCGGGCATCAACCTCGACCAGATTGGGGCGGCGTTTTCAAAAATAGCGGCTGGCAAAACTGTGCTCCTACCTAGAGCAAAAGGATCTCTTGAAACAATACAAAAACAGTTTACCGCCGATACCAAATTGATCAATTTACCGGTTTATGAAACCCGCATGGAAGAGCACGTGGAGAAATCGAGTGCCGACGTACTGATATTTACCTCACCCAGTAATGTGGAAGCCTATTTTGTAGACAATCTGGTAGAGCCCCAGCAAAAAGTGATCTGTATAGGCCACTCCACGGCGAGTAAGCTGTCTGAATATGGATTGACAGGTGCGCTGCCCTATTCACCAGATGAGATTGGATTATCCGAAGCGGTGTTTGGGCTGGATTTTTAGTCTGATGATCACATTTCCAGTTCTTACATCTTGGTGACGTGCGCATTGCAGGTAACAACTACTTTTGCCTCAATTAATAAAACAACAAAATCATGTTAATACGTCCGAGAAGAAATCGCAAATCGGCAGTAATCCGCGATATGGTTCAGGAAAATCAAGTTTCTGCAGCCAACTTGATATTCCCGCTATTTATTGTAGAGGGGCAAAACCAAAAAACAGAAATTTCTTCAATGCCGGGTATATACCGGTATTCCATAGATAATTTATTGCGAGAAGTAGAATGTTGCTTGGAATTGGGCTTAAGGTCTTTTGATCTGTTTCCCAACATTGATGAAAGTTTAAAGGATCCTTATGCCTCGGAAAGTCACCGGGAGGGGAATTTATACGTCCGGGCTATTCAGTCCGTTAAATCTCATTTTCCGGAAGCTTGCGTTGTAACAGACGTAGCTATGGACCCCTATAGCAGCGATGGACACGATGGTTTGGTGGTTAATGGGAATATTGTTAATGATGCATCCTTGGAAATATTAGGAAAAATGGCTTTAGCACATGCCCATGCTGGTGCCGATATAATAGCCCCGTCTGATATGATGGATGGCCGGGTGGGTTATATAAGGCAGTTGCTGGATGAAAACGGCTTTACCAATGTTTCTATTATGTCTTATACGGCCAAATATGCCAGTGCCTTTTATGGTCCTTTCCGGGATGCCTTGAACTCTGCTCCCAAGCATGGCGATAAGAAAACTTATCAAATGAACCCGGCCAATCAACGTGAAGCGCTGATCGAAGCAACCCTTGATACCCAGGAGGGAGCCGATTTTCTGATGGTCAAACCAGGGTTGCCTTATTTGGATGTGGTAAAACTCCTGAAAGACAATTTCGACCTGCCGATTGCTGTTTATAACATCAGTGGTGAATATGCGATGCTGAAAGCCGCGGCAAGAAATGGCTGGATTGATGAGCAGGGAGCCGTAAAAGAAGTACTCACCAGCTTTAAAAGGGCAGGCGCCAGCGCCATACTAACCTACCATGCCAAAGAAGTATTGCAGAATAAGTGGCTTTAAGCCTTGAATTTTGTGTATGTTTGCTTTAATGACTAACGACTGACTATATGTTAGATTCCATCAAAAAAATGTTTGCCGGAACGGAAGAAACGGAAACCCGGCCTTCGGGAGCAAAACCGGATATTTCCAGGGAAAAGTCTGGTGTGCTCTATGAAAAAGCCAAAAAATATTTTCCAGGAGGGGTAAATTCTCCCGTACGGGCATTTAAATCGGTTTATGGAACCCCATTGTTTATACAAAAAGGTGACGGGTGTTTTATATGGGATGCCGATGGCAATCAATTTATTGATTTTTGTTGTTCCTGGGGACCACTTATTTTGGGTCATAACCATCCGAAAGTACGTGAAAAAGTGACCGAAGCGTTGCAGAATGGGTTGAGTTTTGGCGCACCTACTGCTTTGGAAAACGAATTAGCCGAACTTATACTAAAGCACAACAAGTATATCGAAAAGTTACGCTTCGTGAGTTCAGGAACTGAGGCCGTCATGTCGGCCATCCGGCTGGCCAGGGGATATACCGGCAGGGATAAGATTATCAAATTTGAAGGATGCTACCATGGCCATTCGGACTCGTTGTTAGTTAAGGCCGGATCGGGCTTGGTCACCTTTGGTGAAACCTCATCAGCCGGAGTACCCAAAAGCTTTGCGGAGCAGACCATCGTGCTGCCATTAGACAATATACCGGCCTTAGAAGAAGCTTTTGTTCAATTTGAAGGTCAGGTGGCTGCTGTGATCATTGAAGGGGTCCCTGCAAATAATGGGCTGTTGGTACAGACCGAACCATATATCCGATCTCTGAGAGAAATCACTTCGCGCCATGGCGCGCTGCTTATTTTTGACGAGGTAATTACGGGGTTTAGGCTTGGGTTTGAAGGGGCGGCTGAATACTACCAGGTAAAGCCTGACATCATTACTTACGGAAAGATCATCGGCGGAGGAATGCCGGTAGGGGCCTATGGCGCATCGACAGAAATTATGTCCCACATCTCTCCGGATGGTGGCGTTTATCAGGCAGGTACCTTATCTGGCAATCCTGTGGCCATGGCAGCCGGCATTGCCCAGCTTACTGAATTGGTTAAATCTGGTTTTTATAAGGAGTTGAATAAAAAAGCAGAAGACTTTACAGACGCGATAAGACGGTTTGTGGCGGCTAAAAATTATAAATTCAACGTATTTAGTATAGGCTCGGTATTTTGGTTTGCTTTTACAGAACATGACACCATCCGTCAGGCATCAGTAATTGATCCGCAAAGCATGGAAAAATACAAAGTGCTTCACCGTGAACTGTTGAACAGGGGCATTTATCTGGGGCCATCTGGCTATGAGGTTGGGTTTGTTTCAGCAGCCCATAGCAAAACCGAACTTGAACGTGCAAAACGCGCTATTTTTGAGAGCCTGGAAGTTGTCTTTAAAAATTAACCCACGCAAATAGCCTATGCAATTACCAATAAACCAGGAATACCAACAACGGGTAGCCACCAAATCTGCTGAACTTACCGTATTGAATAAAAAGATCAACGCGGTTTCCCTATTTCGTCTGTTTGTAATCGTAGGAGGCGCGATCCTTATATTTCAGTGTTTCCGTACAGAGATTGTGTGGCTCTCCTTGGTATCGGTATTGTTCGTTCTGCTGGTGTTTATGGGGCTGGTTTCCAAGCAAAGCAAACTGGAGCGTATAAAAAAAGCAGCTGAAGATGAGCGATGGGTTAACCAGAACGAATTGGATATATGGGCTGGAAAACCCAATGGGTATGCCGATGGAGCCGAGTTTTTCGATAGTAAACATCCCTATACGTCTGATTTGGATGTATTTGGCGAAGCCTCACTATACGCCTTAATAAACCGCTGTTCTACACCAGAGGCAATCGTTCGCCTGGCAGGTTGGCTGGATAAGGCGGCCGACCCGTCAACCATTGCTGAAAGGCAGGAGGCTATTAAAGAATTGGCTGCTAAGCTTAATTGGACACAACGAGTGCAAGCCGGGCTTCTGTTTAATCGTCAAGAAAAGATCAATTATGAACGGCGCTTTGCCACTTATTTAAACAGTCCGCTACTTAATTTTGCAGGCAAAGCACTCCGTTTATACGTCAAGGTTGGCCCATGGTTGTTGCTACTGGCTATAGGATTGTCTTTTTTTATTAAACCTTTTACCGGAATTGCTGTAGTGATCGGGCTTATCCATTTATTGATGACCATCGGCTATGCAGGCACCGTGACAAGGGTTTCGGCAGGTATTGACAAAATGAGCAACGTGCTGGCAGCTTTCGCAGCAGTTTTTAAGCAGGTCGAAACCGAGGATTGGCAAAGTGCCCTCAACAAACGGTTAGCATTGCAATTGTATTTTGAGGGAAAGCAACCCGTCTCAGCAGCTATAAAAGACCTTTCTGACATCATTTCCCGTTTGGAATACCGTAACAATATGTTGATAGGAGGTTTGTACAACATTTTTTTACTCTGGGATTTTAGACAGGTGTTTGCTGTGCTGGCATGGCGTCGCGACCATCAGGGGCATGTTTTGGGCGCATTTGACGCCATCTCGCATTTTGAGGCCTTAATTAGTTTGGCTGCGCTGCATCGAAACCATCCGGATTGGTCTTTACCTGAAATATCCAATAGTGGCCAGCGGTCATTGGTCGCTATAGACCTAAAGCATCCCTTGATCCCTGCGTTGCAATCAGTGGCCAATACTTACCGGATGGAAAATCACCGCATCGCCCTGATCACCGGCTCTAACATGGCCGGCAAAAGTACATTTCTACGTACTGTAGGCAGTAATATGGTCCTGGCCTTTGCCGGGGCCCCGGTATGTGCAGCACACATGCTGGTATCGGTGGTGCATTTGGTTACCTACATGCGCATCCGCGACTCCCTTCATGAAAGTACCTCCACCTTCAAAGCCGAACTGGATCGGATGCAGATGATTTTGCAGTCAGTTGAATGTGATAAGGAAGCCTTTTTTCTGTTGGATGAGATGCTCCGCGGCACCAATTCTGTCGACAAATACCGCGGCTCAAAAGCGGTCATCCAAAAATTAATTGCCGACCAGGGCACAGGCATAGTCGCTACCCATGATCTACAGCTCGCCAAACTGGCTGAAGAAAATCCAGGAATCGTGCAGAATTTTCACTTTGACATTCAAGTGCATGAAGGGGAGATGCTTTTTGATTATAAAATCAAAGACGGTGAATGTACCATCTTTAATGCCTCCATGCTGCTCAGACAGATTGGCGTGATTATCGAAGAATAAGTAAATTAAGGATGGGGCAAAACTAAATTCCGCCCTGTGTTTGCCCCGGGGAACCCCCTTCTTCCTTTTTCTGATCATCATTCTTGATGCCTCGTTCTTTTTTGGGCGCTCCGGCATTCATTTTGCCAAATTTCCAACTAAACGTAATTCCCACCGAACGGAAAGGCACCGACGCGTCGCTAATTTGGGTGTATGCGCTGCTCTCGATCCGTGACTTGAAATGTTTGTTCGGATTGAACGGATCGATCACATTGATTCCCACAGAGGCTTGTTTTTTGAATATATCCTTCTTGACCCCAAAGCTCCACATATTGAAGGAAGGATTATAACCCTGAAATGTCCGCCTGGGAGAGTTGAGGATAAAGAACGTCTCCGCCGTCAAGCCTTGGGGCAACGTGAGGGTACCGCTAATAAACGCTTCATACAGCACAAAGGTCTTTCCAGCCAATTCGCTTAACAGATTTGACACATTACCAGCTTTGTTCTGGTAGGTATAAACGTTGCCGTTGGCACGCAACGTAAGGGGTTTCAGCAGGCTTAACTGCATAAAAATATTGCTTCCGAATGAATGGGTGGACCCAATGTTATCATAGCTTTGAAGGGCGATGGGTTCTGTCTCGGTACCAATGTTCTGAAACACCGATTCGATGACGTCGTTGGTCTGCTTAAAATAGAGCGAAGCGTTTAATACTATTTTTTTGACCATTCCGGAATATCCCAATTCAATGTTGTGGGTGCGTTCTGGTTTCAGTTCCGGGTTCCCTTCCGTTTGGTTTACAGGGTCGGCCTGGTTTCTGAATGGATTGAGATAGAATAAGCTGGGCCGCTGGATGCGCTGATTGTAGCTTACTTTGAGGGTTGACATCATACCGATTTTCCTGGAAAAGATAAGGCTGGGCAACAAGTTGTGGTAGTTACTCCTGAAGGAGGGGAACATGCTGACGGCATCCCCTTCTATTTGGGTGTATTCATACCTTAACCCTGCCATGAGGTCGTACTTTTTACCAACAGGGGCCGTTACGTTTACATACCCTGCCCCTACATTTTGCTGGTAGCCATAATCGTAAGATCGTTCCGGGCTTGGAATGTACTGGCCATCTTCACCCAGTCGAATGTCGGCATCACTGGATATATCGCGCAGGATGCCTTTGCCACCTACTTCCAGTTTGGCCTTTTTAATGGGCTGAACAAAGTCGGCTTGGAAGGTCACCTCCTTATTGACGCCACGGTTATTTCCCAATTCATCCTGCCGGCTTTCCAAATCATAAAGCGTGATATAGTCGGTGTTATTGCGACCCTTGGTGAGCTGCCCGGCAAAAGAAAGTTCTTTACCTGCCGTGTCAAACTTGTGGGTATAATCAGCACTCCAGTCAAATCCTTTGTTCTCCCGTTGGTTATCGCTGGTGCTGTTAAGCGGCGGCTGCCCATTATATACACTGTAGCCAGAACCGTCAGTGCCAAAATGAAAGAGGTTGTAGGCAAAATTGGTAGATAAGCTATTCTTATCATCCATGTCATAATCCAGACCGATGTTGCCTCTTCCGCCCCCAAAAGTGGTCCGGCTTTTTCGTTGTTGCACTATGGTAGGGGTACCATCTGTGGCAGTTTGGTTAAAGATATAATTGGAGTTGGCTGGCCAACTCCAAAAGCCGCCTACATTGGCGTTAACGCCCAATTTTCCTTGCCGTATGTTTATATTACCGTTTGTATTGTTCTGGCGGATACCAATACCACCGGCAATAGAACCATTAACGCCTGCGATATTCCGCTTCTTGGTAACAATATTAATAATGCCTGAGCTTCCTTCTGCATCGTACTTGGCCGATGGGCTGGTAATGACTTCCACGTTCTTGATCTGGTCTGCCGGGATCATCCGCAAAGCATCTGCCGCACCATTGCTCATGGCACCAGAAGGCTTTCCGTTGATAAAGATGCGTACATTTTGGTCGCCGCGAAGAGAGGGGTTGCCATCCATATCCACTGACAGCAAAGGTACTTTACGTAATACATCCGCCGCATTTCCGCCAGCAACGGTGATGTCTTGCTCCGCATTGTAAATAAGTCGGTCTATTTTATTCTCTACTAAGGGTGGCCGCCCGATCACTTCCACCTCTTTTAAGGTATTGGCCGATGGCGCCAGACGAAGGCTGTCCAGAACGGCATTAAGCTTGCCGCTGCTTATAAGGACAGGGTCTACCACTTTGGGGGCGTATCCCATAGAGCTGATGACCACCCGGTAAGAGCCGGCAGCCAGTTTATCAATACGGAACTTACCAAACTCATCGGCCAATCCGCCCGATACCACTTTGGTATCGCCGCTTTTTAAGATGCTGATGGTGGCAAAATCAATCGGTTTTCCGGTAATAGAATCGACGGCCGAACCGCTGATGGATCCCGTTGATGAAACCTCCTGGGCCAAACTGATCGTAATAATAGAGGATACGAAAAGGAACAAAAACGCTAAACGAATACGCAGCATAACTTGTTATATCTGTTGCATGGTTAGTCGGTACGCGTGACAAAATGTTACACTTTTGAACGAAATTAGTTATTTAAGCTCAAAAGAATATCTCCCAGAAGTTAATTCCTGTGGCCCTACAGGTCTTTTTTTGCCTTTTTCATACAAGCTTTTCCCTTTTTCTGAGGGTGCTATAAATGTAGCACTGCTGTTTGGCGGCACCACGACGTCAAAGGTGATTTTTTTACCTACTTTTTTCCAGGCAGACCGGATGGTGCCATAAGGTCCCTCATGGCTCGCTTCAAAATGGTTCAGGCCGGCAGGAACCAGAGGTTGCAGTAGTATGTGTTTAAAGCCGGGATGATGTTCATCCGCGCGGATACCGCCCGGACCCTTAAAGAACCAGCCACCGATCTCGCCAAACATCATGTGATTAAGCGAAATATCGCGTGTGGCTTGGATGTTCCAGTTTTCATACAGCGTAGTGGCCCCGTTCACGATCCACCATCCCCAGGAAGGGTAGCTATCCTGAGCTGCCAACTTGTAAGCCGTCTCGCCCTGTCCGTTTTCACTCAATGCATTGAGGATCGCTTTTGCCCCCAGTACGCCCACATCCAAGTGAAAGTTAGTTTCCATAACTTTTGAGGCGAGATTTTGGGCTACTTTATCCTTTAGCTCCTCTGGTACCAGCCCCCAATATAGCGGTACACTGAGCTCCGTTTGTGTGCCACTGGCATAGATGCCCTTGGCAGCATCCAGGTATTTATCATTGATTGCTTTTTTAATACGGGCGGCCAAGGCTTCATAATGCTGCTGGTCGTCAATACGCCCAAGTAACTTTGCGGCTTTTGCCAGGATCGTCGCATCCACATAAAAATAGACGGAGGAAGTCAGTTCAAGGGATGAATTAGATTTGACAGGTACCCAGTCACCCCGGCCAAAAGAGGTCAAGCCATCCTTACTGATGCGGTCTATATAATCTACATACCGTTTGATGTGCTCATAGCCACGTTCCAGGATTCGGCTATCCCCATAATAGACATACAGCGTCCAAGGGATAATGGCGATGGTACTGGTCCAATCCGTGCCATTGGCTGTGCCATATCCCCAACCGCTGGTAGGGACAATGTCGGGCAATACTCCATTGGGCTGCTGTTCATCCCAATGATCGGCCATCCACTTTTCATATACCGTAATGGCATCAAAATTATTCAGGCCAGTTTCTATCGCAAAATGGCCGTCACCGGTCCAGCCGTTCTTTTCCCGCTGCGGGCAATCAGTCGGGTAGCCAAATAAATTGGAAAGGTACGAGTTATTGCTGGCCCACCATAGCTTGTCTACCAGTTGGCTGGAAGAACTGATGTGTCCTACTGGAGAAACATCACTGTGCATAAAATATCCGCACAGGTCATCCTGACCCAATTGCAGGGGCTGGCTACTGGTCACCTCCACATACTGGAAGCCCTTATAATTGAATTTGGGCATAAAAGACTCCTTTCCCTTTCCTGAAAGAATCACTACATCCGTCCCGAACTTATCCCAGGGATCATGTGGGCGATGATATACGTCAATATTAGAAAGGTCTACGTGGCCATCGGCAGCCAGCCGTTCGCCGTGTTTCAGCGTGATCACCGTGCCGCTCTCACCAGCTACGGTAAGCTCACTGACACCTGCGATGTTTCGCCCGAGGTCAAAAACATACGTCGTATCATTGATTTTTTTGACAGATTTAGCCGCTATACGTTCTACATTACGGATGGGTGGCATGGCTTGCGCCACGATATGGGTAGATGGCGCCGCGCGGTAACTAACATTTTTCCAATGTTTATCATCAAAATTTATGGTGTTCCAGCCGGCCTGCTCCAAACGGGCATCATAGCGCTCACCCGAGTAAATGCTATTAAAAACCAGAGGGCCTGAACTCGTCTTCCAATCCAAACCCGAAGAAACCACTTCGCTTGTACCATCTGTATAGGTAATGCGCAAGTCCAGGCAAAATGCCGGCCGGTTGCGCCAGGGAGCCTTGTCAAAATCCCAGACTGCGCCAGACTGATGGTTGTACCAGCCGTTGCCCAGCAATACACCAATCGCATTATTACCTTCTTTTAATTGGGCAGTGACGTCGTAGGTCACATAAATATTGCGGCGGTCAAAGCGCGTGTAGGCTGGGTCCAGCCGATGATTTCCAACCTTGTTGCCGTTGATGTAAAGCTCATAGAGGCCACCTACTGCAATATATGCCCGGGCACTTTTCACTTTTTTTGAAGCAGAGAAAACCTTACGGAAATAAGGGGCAGGCTTCAGGTCTATATCGTGCCCATCAGAAATCCAGGAACCAGCCCAGTTCTGCAGCGACAACATTCCAGTTTCAAAAAACTGAACGGGAGAAACGAGTTGCTTTCCCTGCTCATTCCAGGCCTCTACACGCCAATAATAGCGACTAAAGGGTTTAAGCAAAGGACCCCGATACGTGACCAATGTAGTATCTGAGGCCTGTTTGCCGCTGTCCCATGATAATCTGGATCCGGTGGTCAATGCCAGGGAGTCGGTGCCTACTGTTAGGCGGTAAGCTTTCTGTGCAGCGCCTTGGTGGCCATCGGCCATTTGCCAGGACAGCCGTGGATGTAGATCGTCCATGCCAAGTGGGTTAGTTAGATGCTCACATTGTAGCAACTGCAGGGTGGGGGAAACTTCCTGTGCATGGACACACAGATTTAAAAGAAGAATAACTAGGATATTAAATGAACGCATGTTTAGTATGTTATAATTTAAGTGCCCAATTTGGACAGCTATGAACCATACGAAGGTAGAAAATAAATATTTATATCAAACTCATTCTGCTTTTTTTACAAACACCATACGGCTGCGGTCTGCTTTATAAATATCGTCATAAAACTTACGCAGCGAGGCATAGTCTGATGCCGGATACCCACCCTCCGAATGGCTTATGCGCCGGTAATAGGTAATCGTGTTATCCGAAACCTTAAACTGCGCATCATAAGATCCAAATTTGCTGTTGAGGGCCACATTTTCAGGCATTGCCTCCAATTCATATCCGGCTGGGAGCTTTATCTGCACAGAATCGGTGTCTAAGTACGGAAAGGGAACTTTAATGGGAAACCTCCGGATTTCATCTGGCAGGCGGCGATATCCCTTCGTCAGGACATTGGGCTGTATAAAAAGCCGTTTACCTGTAATGGTGGCATAGTTCTGTACATTAATTTTTAGCGTTTCCTCTATCTTAGGTACTAAAGAGTCTTTTTCAGTATGTTTAAATGAGGCCACGTCATACGTAGACAGGTCAAACGCTTCGTTCAGTTGCTCCTTTACCTTATCGGGCGGCAAGTTGCTAATCAGGTCGTGTACCCTTTCCTGCTGTTGCCCGGTATAAACAGTGTTTACCTCCATCTGCAATTGGTCATCCTCTTTAAGTATGGCTTGTACGTGCCTTGTTTGCAGGTTGTCGGTTAGTTTGTAGGAAGGTGTATGAATCAATTTCCCCCCATAGGCAGGATCGATCAGCAACACGTCCCGGTTGCAGGTGAACGAACCCAGATAGCCGCAAGGCGTTGTTTGGCTAGTACATTCCAGCCAAACAGTATCCTGAGATCCTTTTGGCAGAGCAGCAAGGATTACGTGATTGAATTGGGATGACGGCATATCGGTAATGATGGGGCTGGCATGGTCCCCGGCACGAACCAAGGTGTAATGGGATGAAATGCCAGCCTCTCTCAGCAAGCTGTACATATAATTGACAAGCGCTTTGCAATCGCCGTAAGAATTGGCAGCCACATAGGCAGCGTCATAAGGCTGCCAGCCTCCCAGCCCCAGCTGAATACTTACATACCGCGTATTGTGCTGAAGATATTGATAAAGCGCTTTTATTTTGTCCTTATCGTTGGGAAGTGCATCCGTTAGACGGTGCACATCGCCCTTTACCCGTTCAGGCAATTGATCTCTGCCGGCAGTAAGCGAAGCTACGAATTTGCCAAAATCCTGCCAAGTATGCATATTGCCTGTATACCCTTCAATAGCAAAAGTTTCAGGACCGGTGAAAAGCGTGGGGAATAATTCATAATGGGGTGGCGACAGTATCTGCAGCTCAGTGGGCCTGAAATTCTTGATTTCCCAGCTGAGCGACTCTTTGCCTTTTACCATAGTCTTTACCGGGTCACCCGTATAGCTAAAAGTTTTATAGCGAACGGGTTGATCCGTGGGGTGAACCAAGCTGAATTTACTTTGCAGTACCGCAAAGCGATCGCCCTCTACCGGCATCCAGTCCTCATAAAACAAACTGTTATTGGCGTCCTGCTCATACGTATAAACAATCGTATACGGATATGTGCGGTTCAACAGGTTATACGAGATCACCCGGTTGTCATCCATCAGGTTGCCGTTACCAACCGCACTTCGCTCGGTAAAATCCCGTCCCTTTATTTTACGGACCTCTTTTCCGTTGGCATCGTAAAGGATTCCAGATAATGATTTGATAGCAGATAATTTGCTAAAATATAGCTTAATATTGGCATATTCGGCACCATTTTCATTTAAAATGCTCAGTGCATAGCGCCGTTTAAGCACCGTGCTAACGGGGCTATTTACCTCAAACCGAATATCTTCAAACCGTTTCACCACATCCGCCGAATCGCGAAAGGCCTGAGGGATATTGGAGATCGCCAGGTCCTGGGCCTTGGCAACTGAAACTAGGGCTACTGAGCAAGCTAGTTGCATGCATACACCCTTAAAGAAAGTAATAGCCTTCACGATCAGATCTTTTTTAGCACAATTTGTTCGCCTTGTTTTTTAACAATGAGATTGAAAAATTCACGGAGGTTAGCGTATTCCTCCGGAGCAAAATAAGCCCGCTTAAAAATAATCCTGGAGCTTAGCTGGATGTTGTTGCCATCATACTGCACCAAGAACCTAAACATACAGTTGCGATTTTCATCCAGGCTTACCTGCACCGGTTTAGGTATTTCTTCTACCGCATAGCCCTCAGGAACGATCAACGACACATTAATCACCTCATCAAATCCGTAAGGCATTTCTACCGGGTAATTTCTAACGGCCGATTTGAACGGATTCTCTTTCGTCGCTTCCTGTTGCAAGGGCAATATATATAACATGTGTTCCTGGTTATTGTTAAAGCTATAATTATACGTCAGGCTTACACTGCTGTCTGGCGAAGAATAACCTTTTGCTTTTAGCTCATCCAGCGTGAACATTCCGCCCAGATCGCCGATCACTTTCTTTTTAAACTCGCTCAGACCTTTGGTTTTAATTGCCGTCCTAATCCGTATACTCTCATAATCGCCCGGCCAAGTGTCCATTTGTCCGGCTAGTTCCCCTTTTTCATTGGGAACGATGCGGATATTTACCACCTTGTGCTCCATCAACGAATCAGAGACAAGGGTGATCGGATCGCCCAACGCATTGATTTTGCGAGCTACCCCATTGTAACAATCAGGGCTTAGCTTTCCAAAAGGCAGTTGGGTATTGCTGGCGTCCATCACATATGTTTTCCCGCCAATTGCTGCCGTAGCTATAACAATATTATACTTATTCATTAACGGATAGATTGGATGGGCATAGCCATTATCGGTTGTACTGAGGATTGCAGGCCACGCATCCAGACCAGCATGACGTAATAAGCCGGTCAGCAGCAAGTTAATGTCGGATGATTTTCCTCCCTTAGCCTCCACCACATTTTTTAAGCCCGGCTTCGTCAGGTAAAAACCTTCCCGTTGTGTGCAAGAATAGCTATCTCGCACGTGTGTATAGATCGCTTGGGCTTTGGCCAACTGATCCTGCCCTGCGGACAACACCGAGCTGAGATATTTATCCATCCAGCCATTGGATTTATCCAGGTCGGCACCAAAATCTTCATCGAGGAGGAGCTGTTTGCAGGTTTCAGGCCAACTGTTCATGATTTTCTTTGGCACCAGCGGATCGGCATATCCAGACAGTTGAAACTGGATAGATGATAAGTGATTAGCCAGCGTACTCGTATAAGGTTCCTCCTTTAATGGTGGAACGTCTTTCATGACCCAGTGGTTTATAGATAAATTGGCAGTAATAGAAACCGCATTTTGGTCGGTTTGGATACCGGTTTGATCACGGACAGTATAACTAACCATGGAATTGCGGTTCTCTTTGACCAAGAACGGTTGGTAACCCTGGGAAAGAAATACATATTGAAAGAACTGGGGAATCCGGGTAGTATATTCGCTCCATAAGCGCGGCAGGGATCCCTGAAACGACCAGGAAGGCAGGTTGAACAAAAAGTCGGAGGTTGTTTTATATTCGTATTCAATGATGCTACCCTCCTTCACACTAGCAAGTGTAAACTTTTTGATCACGTGATGTTTGCCTTGTTTATCCGTAAAAAGCTGGTCTTTTTCAAATTTAGTAGTTTCAACCTTTCCATTTACTAAATTATAGGTATTCCCTTTTAGGGTTACCAATTTTTCCTGATCAGCACCATCTACATATAGCGGAATTACTACATCGGCTATATCATACCCATTCTTATTAAGAATACGTGCCCTTCGGAAATGCTTATACTCAATGGAAAACCAACCTTTATTATTGGCAATGATAGCCGATTCACCTACATCGGCTATGATCATTGCATCTGCAGTTGAATCGACTGTGGAAACCTTAACTTTAAAATCTTCGGGAGATATTTTTCCAAACTGCGCAGGGGTAGTCTCCTGGGCTATCGCAAATGGATACCAGCTGTAGCATATAATTGTAAACAGATATATTCTTAGGGTAACTTTTAGGGCCATAAAATACGAATTGAATATTTGTCAATTAATGTAACAATGATAGTGAAATTTATTTAATTTTATTTGTGTCATTGTGAACAATTTATTTGGGCAGATTGTCTTATTTTAGCCCGGATTAAAAATTAAGAAAACCCACATTATATGAGTATGAAGTTACTGGAAGGAAAAACAGCATTAATTACCGGTGCCTCCAAAGGGATAGGCCGTAAGATCGCTGAGAAATTTGCAGAAAATGGGGCCAATGTGGCATTTACCTACTTATCATCTGTTGAGAAAGGACAGGAGCTGGAAGAGGAGCTGAGCAAGTTTGGTACCCAGATTAAAGGTTACCGTTCGGATGCGTCCAAATATGATGAGGCCGAAAAACTGATTACAGCTATCGTAGATGATTTTGGAGCCCTGGACATTGTGGTAAATAATGCTGGCATTACCAAAGACCAACTGTTGATAAAGCTGACTGAAGAAAGCTGGGACGAAGTGATAAATGTAAACTTAAAATCGGTATTTAACGTTTCGAAGGCAGCCATAAAACCATTTATGGCTAAAAAGAAGGGTGTTTTTATTAACATGAGTTCAGTCGTGGGGATTCAAGGTAATGCCGGACAAAGCAATTATGCGGCATCCAAAGCCGGTATCATCGGTTTCACTAAATCCATTGCCAAGGAGTGGGGATCACGGAACATTCGGGCAAACGTAGTGGCACCAGGTTTTATCATCACGGAAATGACCGGCGCGCTGAACCCTGAAAAAATTAAAAAATGGGAAGAAGCGATTCCGCTTAAAAGGGCAGGAACCACCGAGGATGTAGCCAATGTGTGTGTATGGCTGGCTTCTGACCTTGCTGCATATGTTACGGGAACTGTTATACCGGTAGATGGGGGAATGCTTTAAGAGCGGAAAGCTTAAAGATAAAAAGCAGAGCTGAAGAATGGTGATTTAAAAAATTGTTATTCTTCAGTTTTGGGTTGCTTGACGATGACGAAGACATCTTCGTTGTCCTTTTTCATCAGGTATTTTTCGCGGGCAAACTTTTGCAGTTTATTAGGATCACTGCTTAATTCTTCCAGGTCTTTTTTTACCCGTTCGGTTTCTTTAGTATAAAAGTCCTTCTCTGTGTTGAGGGCTTTTAATTGAGAGCGATATTCAAACTGAGTGGACAGATCATTGCGGTCAAAGAATAACATCCAAACCACAAAAGCCAGGGCGGCTATAAAGTATTTATTTTTGATGATGTTAATTAACCGATTCATATGACAAACGTAAGCATTATCCATTAAAAAACAAAACCGGTATTTGCTGCCTGATTAGTTAGCAAATACCGGCTTGGGTATCCTTTTTAAAAGGTCGCCTTATTTTTTGGCATATTTAAATGTTTTGCCCAGGAATTTGGCGTTTTCGCCTAGTTCCTCTTCAATGCGCAGCAACTGATTGTATTTGGCCATACGGTCTGAACGCGAAGCCGACCCCGTTTTGATCTGGCCACAGTTTAAGGCCACAGCCAGGTCAGCGATGGTACTATCTTCGGTTTCGCCAGAGCGGTGTGACATGACCGAAGTATACCCATTGGTTTGAGCCAATGAAACTGCATCAATGGTTTCAGATAACGAACCGATCTGATTAACTTTTACAAGGATTGAGTTAGCCGTATGGTTGTCTATACCTTGTTGCAGGCGTTTCACATTCGTGACAAATAGGTCGTCGCCTACCAGCTGTACCGTAGCACCAACCTTTTCGGTCAGTAGTTTCCAGCCATCCCAATCGTCCTCGGCCATGCCATCTTCAATGGAGATGATTGGATATTTTGCCGCCAATTGAGCCAGGTAATCGGCTTGTTCGGCACTGCTTCTTACCGCACCCTTATCACCTTCAAACTTGGTATAATCATATTTACCATCCTTGTAAAATTCAGAAGAAGCACAATCCAGCGCCAAGTAGATATCACTACCTGGTTTGTAACCCGATTTTTCAATAGCTTTTAAAATCGTTTCCACCGCATCTTCAGTGCCATCAAACGTGGGTGCAAAACCGCCTTCATCTCCCACAGCGGTTGAAAGGCCACGGTCATGCAAAATCTTTTTCAGGTTGTGGAAAACCTCCGCACCCCAACGCAAAGCCTCAGAAAAAGAAGGTGCGCCTACTGGCATGATCATAAATTCCTGGAAAGCAATTGGAGCATCTGAGTGAGAACCTCCATTGATGATGTTCATCATCGGGATGGGCAAGGTATTCGCATTCACACCGCCAATGTACCGGTACAAAGGCTGGCGGCTTTCCTGCGCAGCCGCTTTGGCAACCGCCAAAGAAACACCCAGTATAGCATTAGCACCTAAGTTGCCCTTATTTTCTGAACCATCCAGTTCAATCATAAGTTTGTCAATGGCGTTCTGTTCAAAAACATCTACCCCTTCCAATGCTTTGAAAATAGTGGTATTTACATTTTCAACGGCTTTTAATACGCCTTTACCCAAATATTTGGATTTATCATTATCCCGTAATTCGACAGCCTCGTGAACTCCTGTAGAAGCTCCCGAAGGAACAGCCGCACGACCTACAAATCCATTTTCGGTGGTTACATCCACTTCAATTGTGGGGTTACCGCGCGAATCTAAAATCTGCCGCGCATGTACATCAATAATCAAACTCATGATACTTATTAAATTAATATAGTCAAACTGGTTGGTGTATTAAATACACTATCAGACGCCAAACATACTTAAAAAGGAATTTAAAAGCAAATCTAAGAGGTTTTTCCTTTTCAATTTTTACTTAACAATTCCTTAAAATCGTCAAATAAGTATCTGGAATCATGCGGCCCCGGCGATGACTCCGGATGATACTGCACAGAAAACGCCTTTTTCCCTTTAACACGGATGCCTTCAATGGATTGGTCGTTCAGGTTAATATGCGTCACCTCAACAGTAGCCGATTTTTCGATATCCTCGCGTACCACCCCAAATCCATGATTTTGGCTGGTGATCTCGCACCGGTCAGCCAGGATGTTTTTAACCGGGTGGTTAATGCCGCGGTGGCCGTTAAACATTTTTTGCGTACGGATGTCATTTGCCAAAGCTAAAAGCTGATGCCCCAGGCAAATGCCAAAAAGTGGCTTGTCGGCTTTAAGAATCTCCTTCACCGTATCAATCGCATAATCCATAGCAGCTGGATCGCCCGGGCCATTGGAAATGAAATACCCATCAGGTGCAAATTCTTCCATCGTTGCAAAGGAAGTCTTTGCCGGAAAAACTTTCGCATAAACATCCCGGTCATCAAAATTACGCAGAATGTTCTTTTTAACGCCCAAGTCAAGAACGGCTACCCGGTATTGGGCATCTTCCTTACCATAATAATAAGGAGACTCGGTTGAAACCCTGGAAGAAAGTTCAAGCCCGTCCATGGAAGGTACTTTGCTTAATTTCTGCTTTAGTTCATCCAGATCTGTCGTTTCAGAAGAAATAATTGCATTCATCGCTCCTTTGTCGCGGATGTGCCGCACCAGCGAGCGGGTATCGATATCCGAAATGCCCACCAGGTTTTCTTCCTCAAAATAACGTTGAATTGATTCATCCGCCATCTTACGGCTGTAGGTGATGTTATAATTTTTGCATACCAATCCCGCTATCTGGATCTTTCCAGACTCGATCTCCTCGTCGGCAATACCATAGTTACCTATGTGTGCATTGGTTGTTACCATAATCTGGCCATAGTAAGAGGGGTCCGTAAAAATTTCCTGATAACCGGTCATGCCCGTATTGAAACAAATCTCACCCGTTGTCGTGCCGATCTTGCCCGCGGCTTTGCCGTGGTAAACTGTGCCGTCTTCCAGTAATAAAATAGCAGGCAGTTTAATGTAGTTAGTCATTATGATGTATTGATTTTAATAAGGAAAGGGGAAGTATAGGCAAAAAAAATGGCCCTTCAGGCCTAGTAAACAGGAGCTCGGAAGGGCATTGCTTTGCGATCATTTTCACAAAGGACAAAAGTATAAAAAAGATTTAACTTTTCAATACCGAATCATGCACAACCACTTTATGCCAAAATTTTGAATACTTTTCTATAGCTTTCAAATGTATCGGGTGGTTTTCATACACATTAATATGTTCCAAACTATCAAACTGCAGCTGCAGATTATACGTAAAGCTATTGTCAACTACCGGGCGTGGGTGGGTAGGGGCGGGACGGCCGTAGTGGAAAGATTTAATATTGGGGATACTCCGGAGCTCCTCGAAAAAGCCTGTAAAATCGTCTATTTCCTGTTCGGTCAGGCCGTCGTTGAGCCAAAATAATACATAATGCGCGATCACTTCTTTATTTTTTAATGTATGTGAAAAACTTGTTGATGGAATAAGGCTGGCCACCGCAGCCGCAGCACTGATTCCGGTGGCCGATTTTATAAATTTTCGTCTTTCCATCGCCCTACACCACTACGGCCGTATCAAATACAAAATCCTCATCTCTCAAATGCACAATCTCTGTTGACTTTTCGTAGTTGGTCGATTTTTTGGAAAAGAAATCATGCTGGGTCGTTTCTAGGTTCAATCCATTCAACACGATCGGGTTGACGTTCTTTACCTCAAAAAGTTCCTGAAAACCCAGATTCATCAGGGCTTTGTTTGCATTATAGCGCACATATTCCTTCACATCTGCCGTCAGGCCAACATCCGTATAAATTTCCTCGGTATACTTCAGCTCGTTGTCATACAGTTCATGCAACAGTGCTTCCAGTTTTTGCTTGCTTTTCTCCGGATTTGGCAATTTCTTATAAACATCCTGGGCCAGTAAGCCCACAAATACCCCGTGGATGGACTCATCTGCCACGATCTTTTTAATAATATCCGCACTGGCCACCATCTGGCCCTGGCCACACAGCCACAAAGGAATAAAGAAGCCACTGTAAAACAGGAATGACTCCAATAATACCGAAGCCCCAAGCGCCATAAACAGGTCCTCCTGGCTTACATTGGGCTTTTCCAGTGCGCGGTAGTATTTGTCAATTGTGCTTGCTTTGAACTGCAGGTACTTATTGTTCTGTACCCAGGCAAAGATATCTTCAATATCCTGCGTGGTGGCCACGGTAGTGAAAATAGTAGAGTATGACTTGGCATGGATCGCTTCCATCATACACATATAAGACAATACAGCCTTATTTTGCAAAGAGTAAATATGATCAATGATCTTGGGCATACCCGTGTGGCTTTGCAAGGTATCCAGTAAGGTCAGCCCACCCAGTGCTTTTTTATAACACTCCCGCATCTCCGGACTCAGGCTTTTCCAACTGTCTATGTCTTTAGAGGGGATGTATTCGGTATCCACCCAGAATTGTTTGATGTTTTGTTCCCAGAACATGCCCGCATAATCATTATCGGGGGTGTTCCAATTGACAGCTCTATATGTGGTTTCCATGATGAAAAGGATAAAGTAAAAGTAAAAAAGAAAGTGTAAAAATTAAAAAATTATAAAAAGCTGATGCACGGGGCACCTGAAACCTATGACAAAAACAGCAGCCTCCGCTTGCGCGTGGCTGCTGCCATTCTTTTTTCAGTTACTGGCCTATACTGAGCAACTGATACACTCATCAATGGTGGCTTTCCGCGTACGTGTATAGTACAACGATTTAAGCCCCATTTTGTGCGCGTATATATAATATTTCGCTAAATCGCGGGTATTGTCTTTGCTGTTTGTGTGCAGGATGGTTGATACCCCCTGGTCTACGTGGCGCTGTATTACCGAAATAAGCTTTAGCACTTTCATTTGGTCCATATCATACGCTGACTTATAGAAGAAGTAATTATCGTTGGTCAGGTAAGGCATGGGGTAGTAGGTGGTACTGTCTCCATACTCACGCACCTCGATGATATCTACAATTGGCATGACAGATGCCGTTGCATTCATAATATAAGAGGTCGATTGGTTAGGGGCGATGGCCATGCGGTAGGCATGATAAACACCATGTTCCTGTACCTGCTGCTTCAGCTCAGCCCAATCAGCCCGGGTAGGTATGCTTATGCCATCAAACAGTGCCGCTACTTTTTCCGTAGCCGGATAGTGATCGTTTTCAACGTAGCTGTCAAAGTAAGTACCATCCGCATAGCTTGATTTTTCAAAACCCAAAAACGTTGTCTTGCGTTCACGCGCTATCTCCATAGAGCTTTGCAGCGAATAGAAATTCATCATCATAAAGAACACGTTGCAGAAGTCCAGGGCCTCATCACTTTCATACATGATCATGCTTTTGGCCAGGTAACCATGCAAGTTCATAGCCCCAAGACCCACGCTGTGCAGCTCACTGTTGGCCTTTTGGATGGAAGGAACCATCTCTATATTGGTTACATCAGACACCATCGTTAAAGAGCGCATTGCGGTTTTAACAGACTCCTCAATGCGCTTGTTGTCCATCACGGTGGCGATATTGAGCGAGCCAAGGTTGCAGGAGATACCATAGCGGATGGTGTCTTGCTTGCCGTAAATATTGATGTCAGATACTTGTGACACCTGCATGATCTCTGTACACAAGTTAGAGAATTTCACCTGCCCGATGCCATTCAGGGCATGCTGACGATTGGCATTTTCCTTAAAAAAGATGTATGGATAACCGCTTTCCTTTTGCGTTTGGGCTATTTTTACCAATAAATGCCGAGCATTGACCTTACGCTTACGGATCTTCGGATTGGTAATAAGCTCGTCATACATTTCATCCATATCAATCTCGTCCATGTATTTTCCATATTCCTGCATAACCGTGTGCGGATAGATCAGGAAACAAGGCTCATCTTTTTCGGCAAGTTCCATAAACTTATCCGGAACGATGATGCCAATGGAAAGCGATTTGATACGCACCTTCTCATCCACATTGATCTTTTTGCAATCCAAAAATTCTTCAATATCCGAATGGAAGATGTTTAGGTATACCGCTCCAGCCCCGGGGCGTTGACCCAACTGGTTGGCATAAGAAAAGGTATCTTCGAGGATTTTCATGATCGGCAGTACACCACCTGCGCGGCCTTCCACCCCTTTAATGGCCTCGCCACGGCCCCGAATTTTAGAAATATTGAAAGAAACCCCTCCGCCAATGGAAGAAAGCTTCATGGCTGAGTCTACTGCATAACCTATGCCGTTCAGGTTGTCGCCAATTTCATCCAGGAAACACGAAACCAGCTCACCAGAGCGTTTTTTACCCGCATTCAGGAACGTCGGGGTCGCTGGCTGGTACTCCTGGTTGATCAGCAGCTCTGCATATTGCAAAGCCTGTTCCACCCCGTCATGGCGTGCCAGGAATAACGATACCGCCACCACGCGGTCTTCATAGCGCTCCAGAAACTTCTCGCCTGAATCATCCCGCAAGGCATAACTCTGGAAAAATTTGAATGCACTCATGAAAGAGGGGAAACGGAATTTCTTGGAAGCGACAAAGTCGTATACCTGCTCCATTTCCTCAAACGTAAACCACTCATAAAAATTAATGTAGTAGTTTTGCTCGATGAGGTAATCTATCTTTTCCTTCAGCGTATAGAAAAATACGGTATTCTTGTTAACATAATCCAGAAAATATGAGCGCACAGCCTCCTTGTCCTTATCTAGGCTGAACTCATCATCTTTCTTTATCATGATCTCATTGTTAAGCAATATCCATTTTTTGGTAATCATGATTATTTTTTATGAGGTTAATATATTCTTTTACATCTTCCATGGTGCCTGACAATTCAAACTTGAGGAGTAAGGGCAATTCATAAGCCGCAGACAGTTTATTGGCTGCCAACGCAAAATTTTTACCCCAATTACGATTGCCACTGGCCGAAACCGATTTGATCAGGCTCCCGGCATGGTTCAGAAACTGGGTAGTGGTCTCAGGAGCTTCGCCAAAGCGGGTCGTAAAGGTAATCAGGTGTCCTGGGTGGATAATTTCCATGCCGGGCATTATCTTTTGAACCTTCCAGGGTATGAGCCCGGCTATTTTTTGTACAAAACGGTCTACATTGCCCGTCTTGCTATCGTAATAAATCCATTCCATCTCGCTACATGTCTATTAAACCAAAGGTAGGGCTGCCAGTTCTTCCGGCTTGAAGCCAATAATGCGTTGGGTCTCTTCGTTTTCTTGGAGCACAATGACGGTAGGCACCGTACGCACTCTATAGCGCATGGCCAACTCGGGTTTATCGAAAGGATTGACCTTTTCATAGTTTACGCCTTTTTTGTCAAGAAAGTCTGAAACCTGATTGCAGGGTGCGCAGTCGTTTTTTTCGAATTTTAAAATCCTGGTCATTGTTATTATATTAAAATTGTTACTTAATTAGGGCAGAAAACCATCCCTGTCGGAAAGCCGGTAGCCGAAATCCGGGGGTTATTTTTTGCTTAAGAACAAAGTTGCATCATAATGTTGCTGATTAGATAGAATTGTTATCAACAGACGGTGGATTACTAACATCCAAAATGACATTCGGATGATTTGCCAGTATTAGGTTCTGGTTATCAGTTGATTTTTTTGGTGAAAATGGCAGTGTGAAGTCAATCTATATTCATAATTTATTAACACCAACTTCACACCACCCCCAAGAAAAGTTACAGAGGCTAAATTAAATACTCAAACAAGGTTTGGTCTTCATTTATTGCCTTAAAATCAAAATGATACAGGTGCATTCGGCCGATAAGCGATTCATAATCAGCCGCCGATTGTAACTCTATAC
The DNA here is from genome assembly GCA_900109895.1 of bacterium A37T11. GTDB lineage: Bacteria > Bacteroidota > Bacteroidia > Sphingobacteriales > Sphingobacteriaceae > A37T11. Next base: position 177,123 of record FOBR01000004.1, on the reverse strand, counting down.
CAACCAGTGCGGGGCCGTTCTCCCGCTCGGTTTTTTTGATGAATTCAAACCGTGTAATGTCATCGTGCGGGCCGAGTACCTCATTGACAAAAAGCTTTAGCGCACCTGGCCGTTGCGGAAAGCGAACAATAAAATAATGCTTTAATTTTTCATATAGCAGGGACAGTTCTTTAATTTCCTGCATGCGGGCAATGTCATTATTGCCGCCACTGATCACACACACCACCTTTTTGCCCCTGATCTGATCTTTATACAAATCAAGCGCGGCAACAGAAAGTGCTCCTGCAGGTTCGGCCACGATAGCCTCTTCGTTATATAACTTTAATATCGAGCTGCAAACCTTACCTTCCGGTACCAGAAGCACCTCATCCAGCACTTTTTTGGCTAACGGAAAGGTGAGGGCGCCGATCCTTTTAACTGCTGCCCCATCCACAAAACGATTGATCTTGTCAAGCGTTACCGGTTCTCCAGCTTCCAGGGCCGCTTTCATCGAAGGCGCTCCCGCTGGCTCTGTGCCCACAATACAGATGGCCGGATTTACCACTTTTAAGTAAGTACCCATTCCCGCAATAAGGCCACCACCACCCATGGGGATGAATACCATATCCGTATTTGGCAGGTCTTCCAGGATCTCCAAGGCTACTGTCCCCTGCCCTTCGATGACGCGCAGGTCATCAAACGGGGGGATGAAATGCATCCCATGGCTGTCGGTATATGCCAAAGCCTCCTTCAGGCAATCATCAAAAGTGTCGCCCACCAGTACAATCTCCACCATACCAGCCCCAAATAATAAGGTCTGGTCAATCTTTTGTTTGGGCGTTATCTCCGGCATAAAGATCACGCCGCGGGTGTTGAGTTTGCGACAGGAAAAGGCCACCCCCTGGGCATGGTTGCCTGCACTGGCGCATACCACCCCCTTATCCAGGCTGGCCTGGTCCAACTGGCAGATCATATTATAAGCCCCGCGCAGCTTATAAGACCGTACCACCTGCAGGTCTTCCCGCTTCAGGTAGATCTCGGCGCCATATTTTTCAGACATCCGCGCATTGTACATCAGGGGCGTACGGTTTACCACCCCTTGCAGCCTTGCAGCCGCCGCTTTTACATCTATCACAGCAGTATTCTGGCCCATTAGATATGCGTAGCCAGCCAATCGCCCACTTCGCTGGTCTTATAAGCCTTATTTTTACCAGCCAGGTCTTCTGTCACCACCCCTTCAGCCAGCGATTTGTTCACCACCTCCCTAATCAGGGCAGCCTCATCTTTCAGGCCAAACCCATCTTCAAACATCATCGCTGCAGAAAGCACCGTAGCCAGCGGATTGGCAATATCTTTACCGGCTGCCTGCGGATAAGAACCATGGATCGGTTCAAACAGCGAGGTGTGCACCCCGATCGAGGAAGAAGGCATCAGACCCATCGACCCAGAAATGACTGAAGCCTCATCGGTTAGAATATCGCCAAACAGGTTTTCAGTGATGATGACGTCATAGGAGCTGGGCCATTGCACCAGGCGCATGGCCACTGCATCCACAAACTCATAGCTCACCGTTACCTCCGGATAATCTTTTTCCATGGCCTGTACAGTTTCGCGCCAAAGCCGTGAGCTTTCCAATACATTGGCTTTATCTACACAGCAAAGTTTTTTACTACGGCCCAGCGCCATCTCAAAACCAAGCTTTGCCAGGCGCTGAATCTCAGCACGCGTATATTTACAGGTATCAAATGCCGTGTTGCCATCGTCTTTGCGACCCCGCTCACCAAAATAGATACCACCGGTCAGCTCACGCAAGATCACCAGGTCGGTGCCTTCAATGCGTTCCCTTTTTAAGGGTGAATTATCGATCAGGGAAGGAAACGTAAAAGTAGGGCGCACGTTAGCAAACAAACCCAGTTTCTGGCGCATTTTCAGCAACCCCTGTTCTGGCCGTACCGTTGCTTTAGGATCATTGTCATAGCGGGGGTGGCCAATGGCTCCAAACAAGACAGCATCGGCAGCCATACATATTTCGTGTGTGGAGTCGGGGTAGGGCTCACCAACCTCATCAATGGCAGACGCACCCGTCAGGGCAGGAGTCCAGGTTATGGAATGATTGAATTTTTTAGCTACAGCGTTGACGACTTTCACCGCCTGGTCGGTCACTTCCGGGCCAATCCCATCGCCGGCCAGTAGTGCAATATGTAAGTTCATTTGTTAAGGATAATTTTAAAGTAAAAATTATAAAGTAAAATTCAATAAAAAGTTAAAAGTTCTTAAAATTATTTTTCGTCCCGCAGGATGATGTTGAGCATTTTTTGGGTGGCCTTGATGGCACAAACTGTCTGGTCAGAGTCCAAACCCCGCGTTTTAAACGTCTTTGTGGGGGTTTCCCAGGTGATGATCGTTTCGCAAAGTGCGTCAGAGTTACTGCCAGGCGCAATGCGTACCGTGTAATCAATCAGATCAGGCAGCTTGATCTTGTTTTTGGTATAGGCAGCCGTCAAAGCATTCATAAATGCGTCAAACTGGCCGTCACCTTGCGCGTGTTCTTCAAAAAGCTCGCCATGTATCCGTACCGCCAGGGTGGCCGAAGGGCGTAGCCCTTTGGTGTTGGTCAGCACATACGCCTCTACCAGCACCTCCTCCTCAAAGGCATTGCTCGCCAGGACATCCGAGATAATATACGGCAGATCTTCCTTAGTTACCGTTTCTTTACGATCACCCAGTTCTATGACCCGTTGGGTTACCTTTTTCAGGTCTTCATCATTTAGCTTTAAGCCCAGTTCCTGCAGGTTCTTCTCAATGTTGGCCTTGCCAGAGGTCTTTCCCAGCGCATATTTGCGTTTACGGCCAAAGCGTTCCGGCAGGAGGTCATTAAAATAAAGGTTCTTCTTATTATCGCCATCCGCATGGATGCCGGCCGTCTGAGTAAACACATTATCACCCACGATCGGTTTGTTGGCCGGTATACGAATCCCCGAAAAGGTCTCCACCAGTTTGCTCACCGAGTAGATGGCCGATTCTTTCACCCCGATCTCCAACTCAGGCAGGAAATCGTTGATCACCGCTACCACACTCGCCATCGGCGCGTTGCCTGCCCGTTCGCCCATGCCATTCACCGTTAGGTGCAACCCATCCGCGCCAGCCTTTAACCCTTCCAGGACATTGGCTGTACCCAGGTCGTAGTCATTATGTGCATGAAAATCGATATGCAGGCCCGGATATCGTTGTTTGATGGACGAAATAAATGTAAAGGATTCGGCCGGCGTCAGGATACCCAGCGTGTCCGGTAAAAGGATACGTTTAATGGACTGCGTTTGCAGGAAATCCAGGTACTGGTACACATAATCGGTTGAATGGCGCATGCCATTGCTCCAGTCCTCCAGGTACACATTACTGCTGATGCCTTTACTTTGCGCCAGTGCGATAACCGAGGCAATCTCGGCAAAGTGCTGCTCCGGCGTTTTTTTGAGCTGGTAGGTCAGGTGGTTTAAAGAACCTTTGGTCAGCAGGTTTTGCACCCGCACCCCAGCCCGCTCCATCCAATCGACCGATATGCCGTTATCTACAAAGGAAAGCACTTCAATACGCTCCAAGGCTCCATGTTTCTCCGCCCAGGACACAATCGCCCTGACCGCCTCAAACTCTCCTTCAGAAACCCGGGCAGATGCCACTTCAACGCGGTCCACCTGCAGTTCTTCCAGTAGCAACCGTGCGATGGTCAGTTTTTCAGAAACAGAAAATGACACACCCGATGTCTGCTCACCATCCCGCAGCGTGGTGTCCATGATTTCTATTTTCTTCCTAGCCATGGCCTATAACGGAAGCGTCTTGGCAAACTCCTGGATATTCGACTTGATGTTGATCAAATAATCAATGTCATCAAAGCCATTCAGCATATTTTCTTTTTTATAGCTGTTGATGTCAAAGGATTCCTGCTCACCAGTGGCAAGCAGCGTTATCGTCTGCGCAGGAAGGTTTATTTCAAGCTCAGTATGTGGATCCGCAAAGATGGCTGCAAAGATTTTTTCGAGAAATCCAGCACTAACCTGCACCGGAAGCACACCAATATTAAGGCAGTTGCCCCTAAAAATATCAGCAAAAAAGCTTGAAACCACACAACGGAATCCATAATCGTAGATGGCCCATGCCGCATGCTCCCTAGAAGAACCAGACCCAAAATTCTTGCCGCCTACCAGGATACTGCCCGAATAGGTCGGGTCGTTCAACACAAAATCAGCCTTAGGTGTATTGTCCGGGTGGTAGCGCCAATCGCGAAACAAGTTATCTCCAAAACCCACACGCTCGGTAGCCTTTAGGAACCGTGCAGGGATGATTTGATCCGTATCCACATTTTCTATCGGGAGTGGAACAGCCCGGCTTGTCAATTTGTTAAAACTATCGTATGCCATTATCTAAATTACTGTAGAAGGGTTCTTGGATCGGTCACTACCCCAGTTACCGCAGCAGCAGCAGCTACCAAGGGGCTGGCCAGTAATGTGCGTGCACCCGGACCCTGCCGACCCTCAAAATTGCGGTTTGACGTACTCACGGCTATCTTACCAGCCGGCACCTTATCATCATTCATGGCCAGGCAAGCCGAGCAACCAGGCTGGCGCAGCGTGAAACCCGCTTCGGTCAGCACATCGAGTATACCTTCTTCCCTGATCTGTTTTTCTACCACATGCGATCCCGGCACCAGCCAAACCGTCACATCATTGGCTTTGTGCTTGCCCTTTACCAACGATGCAAAGGCACGGAAATCCTCAATACGCCCGTTAGTACAACTACCCACAAACACATAATCAATTTTTTTGCCGATCATCGCATCTCCTTCATTGAAACCCATATAACCCAATGATTTTTCGTAGGTGGCCACACCGCCTTCCACTTGTTCCGCATCCGGGATGTGGTGGGAGATACCCATACCCATCCCCGGGTTTGTACCGTAGGTGATCATGGGCTCAATTTCGGCCCCATCAAACACTAGTTCTTTATCAAATACCGCATTAGGCTCGGTTTTTAGCGTCTTCCAATAAGCCATTGCGCGGTCCCAGTCAGCACCCTTCGGGCTGAACTCCCGGCCCTGCACATAGTCAAAGGTGGTTTGGTCCGGTGCGATCATGCCCCCGCGCGCACCCATCTCAATGCTCAGGTTGCATACCGTCATCCGACCTTCCATGCTCATATTTTCAAATACTTCACCGGCATATTCTACAAAGTAACCTGTAGCGCCTGAAGTAGTCAGTTTGGATATAATAAACAAAGCCACATCTTTTGGAACCACCCCTTTTCCCAATGAGCCGTTGATGGTGATGCGCATACTCTTAGGTTTAGGCTGCATGATGCACTGCGAGGAGAGTACCATTTCCACTTCAGATGTACCTATACCAAATGCAATCGCCCCAAAAGCACCATGCGTAGACGTGTGCGAATCGCCGCACACAATGGTAGCGCCTGGCTGGGTAATGCCAAACTCTGGTCCAATTACGTGCACAATACCATTTTTATAGTCGCCCAGGCCCCAGTAGTTTTTAATACCGTAGGTTTTTGTATTTTCTTCGAGTGTTTTCAGTTGGTTGGCAGACAAGGGATCCTGCACCGGTAAATGCTGGTTAATGGTAGGCGTATTGTGGTCGGCGGTAGCAAACGTGCGCTCAGGATACAATACCCCGATGCCGCGGTTCTTCAACCCTAAAAAAGCCACCGGACTGGTTACCTCATGGATCAAGTGGCGGTCGATGAATAACACATCCGGCCCTCCATCTATTTTCCTTACGACATGTGCGTCCCACACCTTGTCAAATAATGTATTGCTCATTTTAAAAATATTGAATGATGTTGTTAGTTTTTTGGTGCCTTAAAAGGCCGGGAACCTAATGCTGGGTTTCGGCCTCCATCAATAGCAGGAGATCTTCATCCTGCAATTCCTTCTTTACATCCGCCAGTTCGAGGAAACGCTGGTAAACGCCTTCCAGGTCAATGCGGTCTGCTGGGAATCCCAGGCGTTCCAGGTGGTATTTGAGGGCGTGCCGGCCACTTCGGGCAGTCAGCACAATAGACGATTTATCCAGCCCTACATCTTCCGGATTCATAATTTCATACGTTTCCCGGTGTTTCAACACCCCGTCCTGGTGTATACCAGAACTATGGGCAAACGCATTGCGACCTACCACGGCCTTGTTCGCCTGCACCGGCATGTTCATCATGCGGCTTACCATGTGGCTCAGTGGTGTGAGGTGTTTGCTATTTATTTGGGTTTGGAAGTTTAAAGATTGGTGCGTCTTGATGATCATGACCACCTCTTCAAGCGAGGTATTACCGGCACGTTCGCCGATGCCGTTGATGGTACATTCCACTTGGCGGGCTCCATTTTGAAGACCGGCGATGCTATTGGCCGTCGCTAGGCCCAGATCATTGTGGCAATGCACGGAGATCACTGCCTGGTCAATATTCTTTACATGTTCTTTTAAGAACCGGATTTTTTCTCCATATTGTTCAGGCAGGCAGTATCCGTTAGTATCCGGTATATTAACCACGGTAGCACCTGCCCCGATCACCGCCTCCACCATCTGTGCCAAATACACATTGTCGGCCCGGCCCGCATCCTCTGCATAAAATTCCACATCCTCCACAAAGGTCTTGGCATATTTTACAGCCTCGACAGCTCTTTCGAGTACTGCCTCACGGGTACTGTTAAATTTGTACTGAATATGCATGTCAGACGAACCGATCCCCGTATGGATACGGGGACGCTTGGCCTCTTTCAAGGCTTCTGCAGCGCGGTCAATATCGCCCTTGATAGCCCTGGTTAGTGCACAGATCACCGGTTCACGCAAAAGTTTGGACAACTCCACCACGCTCTGGAAGTCGCCGGGGCTGGATATTGGAAATCCGGCCTCGATCACATCTACACCCAGCGATTGCAGTGCCTCGCCAATGATGAGCTTTTCTTCAGTGGTCAATTGTGAGCCAGGCACCTGTTCCCCGTCGCGTAGGGTGGTGTCAAAAACATAAATGCGATTCGGATCGTGTAACATGATGATACTTTTAAAGTGTATACTAATAAGGCGGTGCTTTTACCAGTAAGCACCGCCGTTTATTCTTTTATCCTAATTAAACCTCAGCAGGTTGGTTTTCCGGACGAAGGCTTCTCACCGCCGCACCTGCCTGCCACAATTCACTTTCACGGAGCTCTTTCAATTCAGCATCCAGTTTTGGGCGATAGTCAGGTTGGCTGTTGCTATCAATAGAACGCTGGGATTCTTTGCCGGCAGCCACACTCTCATACAATTCCTTAAATACCGGTGCCGTCGCATCCCTGAATTTTTTCCACCAGTCAAGCGCACCGCGTTGAGCCGTCGTTGAGCAATTGGCATACATCCAGTCCATGCCATTTTCGGCCACTAATGGCATTAATGACTGAGTTAACTCTTCTACTGTTTCGTTAAACGCTTCAGAAGGGGAGTGGCCATGATCGCGCAGCACTTGGTATTGCGCAGCAAAAATACCCTGGATAGCACCCATCAGCGTACCACGCTCACCAGTCAGGTCAGAAAAAACTTCTTTTTTGAAATCTGTTTGAAACAAGTAACCACTTCCTACCGCAATGCCCAGGGCAATGACGCGATCCCAAGCTTTACCAGTTGCATCCTGGAAAATGGCAAAGCTGGAGTTCAGCCCGCGGCCTTCCAAAAACATGCGGCGCAGGGAAGTACCAGAACCCTTTGGAGCCACCAAAAACACGTCCACATCTTTAGGAGGAACAATGCCGGTTTGCTCATTAAAGGTAATGCCAAAACCATGGGAAAAATATAACGCCTTGCCAGGAGTCAGGTGTTTTTGAACGGTAGGCCACAATTCAATCTGTGCCGCATCGCTCAGTAAGTAGCAAATAATGGTACCGCGCTCTAACGCTTCTTCTATTTCAAACAAGGTTTGGCCAGGTACAAAACCATCTGCTACTGCCTTATCCCAACTTTTTGAATTCTTGCGTTGACCAATTATTACGTTAATACCGTTATCTTTTTGGTTTAATGATTGGCCTGGGCCCTGTACACCATAACCGATCACTGCTACGGTCTCATTTTTTAATACTTCCTGAGCTTTCTCTAACGGAAACTCTTCGCGGGTAACTACCTCTTCTACGGTCCCGCCGAAATTGATTTGTGCCATTTTAATTTACGATTTACGATTTACGATTTACGATTTACGATTTTGAATATTAGAAACGTTTTTAAAAATTTGTTTGATCCTGTGGTTTTCGCAGCCGCTGAAGGACAAACTAATTTTTATAAACATACGATTTAAAACTTTATTAGCATTAATACTGATATAAATTGGGTGCCGGTTTATAACGGTGCTAAGTTATGATTTTTAATAAACCTTTCAACCCCCCTACATTGTGAATACCTTGTCCTGTTTGTCCAGGTATTCATTCTCTACCACTTCTTCAGCAGGCTCTGCCTGTTCAAACTGTTTCAGTTTCCGGTGGAAACCCGCACTGTCTTTGATGATGGCGATGCGGGCACCCCGCACAAACTCTATGAGGTTATATTCGGCCAGGGCCTCGGTCAGCTTATCGATGTCTTCCCGGTGTCCAGCCGTTTCAAACACCGTGTAGTCATTGCGTATCACCACAGCGCTGGCACCAAATTGGCGCAACAGCCGCTCTACTGGCGCTTTTTCAGCAACCACATCGGTAGGAACTTTATATAAGGCCTGTTCTTGCCAAATGACCTCGTCATTGGTATTAAAATAAGCCTTTAACACCTCCACCTGTTTTTCAATCTGGCGGCACAGCTTACGCACTACCTCCTCAGACTCATTGATTACAATGGTGAACCGGTGTATGCCTTCCGCCTCCGAAGGCGAAGTATTCAAACTCTCAATATTGATCTTCCGCCGCGAAAAGATAGTCGAGATCCGGCCGATCATCCCCACCGAATTTTCAGTATAAAGGGTTATCGTATATTCTTGCTTTTCCATTTTTTTACTTCAACCTTATTTCACTTACACTGCTACCTTGCGGAACCATCGGGAAAACGTTATTTTCCTTGCCCACCATCACTTCCAGCAAATAAGCCCCATCGTGGTCAAGCATGGCCTTCAGGGCATCCCTTAGCTCGGCACGTTTGTCTATCTTTTGGCCGGGGATATAATATCCCTTAGCTACGGTCACATAATCAGGGCTGGTGATGTTTACAAACGAATAGCGTTTATCGTGGAACAACTGCTGCCACTGACGTACCATGCCTAAAAACTCATTGTTTAGGATCAATAACTTTACTTTGGCGCCAAATTGCATGATTGTACCCAGCTCCTGGATGGTCATCTGAATACCGCCATCACCTACTATGGCCACCACCGTACGATGGGGGGCACCATACCAAGCACCAATCGCAGCCGGCAGGCCAAAGCCCATGGTACCCAACCCACCAGAAGTCACATTGCTTCGGCTTTGCTTAAATTGGGCATATCGGCAGGCCACCATTTGGTGTTGTCCCACATCTGTTACGATCACTGCATCATTATCAGTAAGCTCATTCAGAATGTTGACCACCTCACCCATGGTCATTGTGTCGCTGGTTGGGTTGAGCTCATCATGGATCACCTCCTTTATCTCATCCTTCTCCAACTCGCGAAACCGCTGCAACCAATCGGTGTGTTCCTTTGCATGTACAAGCTCAGTCAGCAACGGCAAGGTTTCCTTACAATCGCCCCAAATTGGTACCGTCGATTTTACATTCTTGTCTATTTCGGCCGGGTCAATATCCAAATGGATCACCTGCGCCTGTTTAGCATACTTATCCAGCCGGCCCGTAACGCGGTCGTCAAAGCGCATCCCGATCGCGATGAGCACATCGCAGTCATTGGTCAGCACATTGGGCGCGTAGTTGCCATGCATGCCCAGCATCCCTACATGCAGCGGGTGGCTGGTCTCGAGGGCACTTAGGCCTAATACCGTGGACGCCGCTGGAATCCCTGTTTTCTCAATGAAAGCTTTCAGGTCCTTTTCGGCATTTCCCAGAATAACGCCCTGGCCAAACAACACAAACGGTTTTTTAGCCGCGTTGATGAGCCCAGCAGCTTCCTCCACATACTCCTTGCGTACTTTAGGCTTGGGGCGATAACTGCGGATATGATTACAAGGCGTGTAACCCTCATAGTCAAACAGCTGGAACTGCGCGTTTTTGGTGATATCGATCAGCACCGGCCCTGGGCGACCCGTTTTGGCAATATAAAATGCCTTTGCCAGCGTAGCCGGTATCTCAGCAGCATCCGTTACCTGAAAATTCCATTTAGTCACCGGCGTAGTAATGTTGATGATGTCCGTCTCCTGAAAGGCATCCGTGCCCAGCAGCGAAGCAAATACCTGCCCCGTTACGCAGACCAGCGGCGTACTATCGATCATGGCATCTGCCAAACCTGTCACCAAATTGGTCGCACCCGGGCCACTGGTCGCAAACACCACCCCTATTCGGCTAGAAGTACGCGCATACCCCTGAGCAGCATGAATGCCGCCCTGTTCGTGGCGCACCAGGATGTGTTTAATGCGATCATTGTAATCATATAAGGCATCATAAATGGGCATGATGGCACCACCGGGATACCCAAAAATGGTATCGACCCCTTCCTCCAGCAACGCTTCCAATACCGCCTTTGACCCGCTTATCTGCGTAATCGGTGCTTTCTCAGCCACATCCTGTTGCAGCCCTTCTGTTATTACTTCGAGTGTGCTCATAACTCTTAATTATTACTATTATTTTTCGTCAGTTACGCAACCTTCCGTTGCATCCGAAACCGTTCTCGCATATTTATACAACACCCCTTTGGTAGCCTTCAGCGGAGGCTGCACCCAACATTTACGCCGCTCAGCGATCACCTCGTCACTCACTTTGAGGTTGATGGTATTGTTTACCGCATCCAGTTCAATAACATCATCATCTTCCACAAAAGCAATCAAGCCACCGTTGTAGCCCTCCGGCGTAATGTGGCCCACTACAAAACCGTGCGTACCACCACTAAAACGGCCATCCGTTATCAAGGCCACGCTTTTACCCAGGCCAGCACCTATCAGCGCAGCTGTCGGTTTAAGCATTTCGGGCATACCCGGTGCACCCACCGGGCCTTCATTCTTGATCACTACCACATCCCCATGTTTCACCCGACCCGAAGCAATGCCTGCTACCAGGTCATGCTCACCATCAAACACGCGGGCTGGGCCTATAAAACGCTCCCCTTCCTTTCCAGAGATTTTGGCCACGCTGCCTTTTTCGGCCAGGTTGCCATATAGAATCTGCAAGTGTCCGGTTGCTTTGATCGGGTTGTCCAGTGTTTGCACGATCGGCTGATCTATCTCATTGATCGGCGTCACGTCCGACAGGTTTTGAGCCAGCGTTTGACCAGTCACCGTTAGGCAATCGCCATTCAGCAGCCCTTCGTTTAACAAATATTTCATCACCGCGGGTACACCGCCATAATTGTGCAGGTCCTGCATCAAGTACTTACCACTGGGTTTGAAATCGGCCAATACAGGCGTCTTGTTACTCATGCGCTGAAAATCATCCTGCGTAATGGTAATTCCTACACTCTTACCGATGGCGATAAAGTGCAACACCGCATTGGTACTCCCTCCCAACACAATGATCACCCGTAACGCATTTTCAAATGCTTCCTGTGTCATGATATCCGAGGGCTTTATGTCACGCTCCAGCAAAATCTGGATGTATTTACCTGCCTCCCGGCACTCTTGGTGTTTCTCCTCGCTCACCGCCGGGTATGATGAAGAATAGGGCAAACTCATGCCCAGCGCCTCAATGGCCGCAGCCATTGTATTGGCGGTATACATGCCCCCACAAGCACCCGCACCCGGGCAGGTATGCTTCACAATCTCCTTAAAATCTTCTGCAGATAAGGTTCCGGCGATATTTTGCCCAAGCGCTTCAAAAGCAGACACAATATTCAGGTCTTGCCCTTTATAATGGCCTGGAGCAATCGTGCCCCCATAAACCATGATAGAAGGCCTGTTCAGGCGTCCCATCGCCATCACCGCACCAGGCATGTTCTTGTCACAACCCGGTATGGCAATCAGCCCATCGTAATACTGACCACCGCAGATGGCCTCGATGCTATCGGCTATGATATCGCGGCTTACTAGGGAGTAGCGCATACCATCCGTACCATTAGCCATCCCATCGCTCACACCGATCGTATTAAAAATAAGGCCCACCAGGTCATTTTTCCACACACCCTCTTTCACTAGCTTGGCCAAGTCATTCAGGTGCATGTTGCACGTGTTGCCATCATAGCCCATACTTGCTATGCCAACCTGTGCCTTCTTCAGGTCATCATCCGTTAGGCCGATGCCATAAAGCATCGCCTGCGCCCCAGGCTGCGTAATGTCTTCTGTTAAAACACTACTAAATTTGTTTAGTTTATTGTTTTGTTTAGTTAGCATGCTATTATATTATCACTTCGTAATTCTCTTTCTCCAGTACCAAATTCTTGTAGGTACGTTGTATATTTGCACCCAGGCTCTCACCCCAGGGTTCCGTGTAAGTTACTTCATCTACCCCTGATATCTCCATCACCTCTGCAGCCGTGCTGCATAGAAATGCATGGTCTGCACGTTTCAGGTCATCCACTGTCAGGTCTTTTTCCACCAAATCTATATGCAGCGTCGCACAAATCTCTTTAATGGTCGCCCGCGTAATGCCTGGGAAATTGGCTGAAGCCGCAGGGGTATATAATTTATAGTCCTTTTCAATAAATAAGTTTGATCCGGCAGCTTGCGCCAAAAACCCATCCAGGCCTGTCAACACGGCCTCCTGAAACCCTTTTCTAACTGCTGCTTTGCTAGCCAATAGCGACGTCACAAACTGTCCGGTTATTTTGGCCTGCAGCGGAACCGTATCCGCATGTGGATATTTATAGTCAGATACCGTTACCCTTAGTGAACTGTAACCCAAATAAGGGCCCCATTCCCAGGCAGTGATCAGGATTGATGGCGTTGAAACCTGCGTCTGGAACATGTGGTGGCCGCTAAACACCATCGGACGTATATATGCACTGCGGATGTTATTGATCTCAAGCAGGCGATACGTATCGGCTATCAGCTCGGCGTTATCCCACGGATAAGAAATGCCAATCAGTTTGCACGACCGCTCTAAGCGGCTAAAATGCTCTTCGGCCTTAAACATCCGGGCACCGTTGTGCGTGTTGTAAGCACGTATTCCCTCAAACGCACCAAACCCCGAATGGATGGCTTCGCCAGTCAGGCTGATACCTGCCGATTTGGCCTTCATAAAGGCCCCGTTCAGGTATAAAAATGTATGCTCGTTCAAGTGATTCATATTCCGGATTCAAGGTAAGATGTTCCTTTTATACTGGCAATAGCAAAACAAAAAAAATGAAAAAACAATTAAATATGTTTTAGCCGACATTATTTTATATTTTATTCTTATTTTATATATTTTAGTAAAATTTAATTTTGTATCAAATAGACCAAAACCAATTCTGGTTTTTAGTTCAAAATTATAGCCCAACTCATATCGCATCAAATTCTGCGTAAAACCGGGCCGGGCCTTAAAAAAGTTTAAAAAAAGAGGCCCGGAAGTTTGATACTTCCGGGCCTCTTTTTTTGCTTTAGTTTTTGTATTTTTCTAAGCATCCAAAACGGCTTCCGCAAGTACCGTAACGTTGTTACGAATGACTTCCACGACGCCGCCTTTAATTCGGATGACTTCTTCTTCCTTATGTTTCCGGATGATCACTTTCCCATCGTCTAAGGTCGAAATGATCGGAGCATGATTCTCAAGCACCTCAAAAGAACCCAAGGTGCCAGGTACCGTTACCGAAGTAACCTCCCCCTCGTAAACCGACTTATCCGGTGTGATGATGCTTAACTTCATGCTAAACCGCCTCTGCTAACAATTTCTTGCCCTTTTCAATCGCCTCTTCAATGGTACCTACCAAGTTAAAGGCCGCTTCCGGATATTCATCCACTTCACCGTCCATAATCATGTTAAAGCCTTTGATGGTATCTTTGATGTCAACCAACACGCCTTTTAAACCAGTGAACTGCTCAGCAACGTGGAATGGCTGCGACAAGAAACGCTGCACACGACGTGCACGTGATACTGTCAGCTTATCCTCTTCAGAAAGCTCATCCATACCCAGGATGGCGATGATGTCCTGCAATTCTTTATAACGTTGCAAAATTTCTTTTACCCGTTGCGCTGTATTATAATGCTCATCACCCAAAATAGCGGGGCTCAATATGCGGGAGGTAGAATCCAGCGGATCCACCGCCGGGTAGATACCCAGCTCGGCGATCTTACGGGAAAGTACGGTAGTTGCATCCAAATGGGCAAAAGTAGTAGCCGGAGCCGGGTCGGTCAAATCATCCGCAGGCACATAAACGGCCTGTACAGAAGTGATCGATCCATTTTTGGTTGAGGTGATCCGTTCCTGCATCAAACCCATCTCCGTAGCCAATGTCGGTTGGTAACCTACGGCCGAAGGCATCCGTCCCAACAAGGCCGAAACTTCAGAACCAGCCTGTGTAAAGCGGAAGATGTTATCAATAAAGAACAATATATCTTTACCAGCACCCTGGCCATCCCCATCCCTAAAGTATTCGGCAATGGTTAACCCAGACAAGGCCACCCGTGCACGTGCACCTGGAGGCTCGTTCATCTGACCAAATACAAAGGTCGCCTTAGAATCCTTCAGCTCATTCTCGTCCACTTTATCTAAAGGCCATTCGCCTTTTTCCATGCCATGCATGAATTCGTCACCATATTTTATAATGCCAGACTCAAGCATTTCCCGTAGCAGGTCATTTCCCTCACGGGTACGCTCACCCACACCAGCAAATACCGAAAGGCCTGCATAAGCTTTGGCAATGTTGTTGATCAGTTCCTGAATCAATACCGTTTTTCCCACACCGGCACCACCAAACAACCCGATTTTACCACCCTTGGCGTAAGGTTCCAATAAGTCAATCACTTTAATCCCTGTAAAAAGAATTTCGGTTTCGGTAGAAAGGTCTTCAAATTTTGGCGGATGGTTGTGAATAGACTTACCGTTACTCTTGTCCAATGCCTTGATACCGTCAATGGGGTCACCCACCACGTTAAACACCCTGCCTTTGATATCATCACCAATAGGCATTTTTATCGGAGCGCCTGTATCTGTAACTTTCATGCCACGTACCAGCCCGTCCGTATTGTCCATGGAAATGGTGCGTACGCGTTCTTCACCTAAGTGTTGTTGCACTTCCAGAACGATGCGCTGTCCATTGGGCTTTTCAATTTCAAGGGCATCAAAAATTTTCGGAAGGTTGTCACTATCGGCAAAGCTTACATCAACCACTGGGCCGATAATTTGCGCTATTTTTCCTATATTGGGCATATTTTACAAACTAATATTTTTAATATACAGATTTACTGAACGTTAATGGGTTTCCATTTCGGACTGCAAAAATACGGTTAAAATCCAAAATTCAAACACCTAAATGAAAAGAATTTTTACACCTGCTCGCAATCCTGTTCTTTGTTTGCTCTGAAAGATTATTTTCTGTTCATTATATTTGCTTGTTCATTTAAATGAACACATGAAATACTGAATAAAGATGAAAAAACGCTTTTAGTTTAGTTACCCGTTACGATGGGGGGTTATATCCGATCTTTTAAATAGTTTTGCCACATTATCTAAAAAAGTTAAATTGATTAATAAAAAAAACGCAAATGAATCATATACTAATTACAGGTGGTACCGGGCATTTGGGCAGGGAAGTCATTCAGGAATTGATAAAAAGCAATCATAAGGCACAAGTGTCTGCTTTAGTACGCGATGTTACCAAAGCAGGCGACCTGGATGAAAAAGGAATTCGATTGATCCATGGTGATTATGATGATTATGATTCACTGGTCAATGCGTTTAAAGATGTGGATAAACTCTATTTTGTTTCAGGCAGTGATATAGCGAACCGTAGCAAACAGCATGAAAACGTGGTGAAGGCAGCAACGGCCGCCAAGGTGGGTCATATGATATATACCAGTTTTCAGCGCAAAACTGAAGACGGTACTTCGCCCATTGCTTTTGTGGCACAAGCACATTTATTATCCGAAAAACTAATTAAAGAATCTGGTCTTACCTATACCATTTTAAAGCATGCATTATATGCCGACATTTTACCCCTGTTTATGGGTGAACAGGTCCTGGCTACGGGATCGATTTTCTTGCCAGCAGGGCAAGGTAAATGTCCCTACACATCGCGCAGTGATATGGCTGCTGCAGGGGCAAAAGTATTAACAAGTACAGGGCATGAAAATAAAACCTATGACATTGCGGTAGCCGAATCCTATTCGTTCGATGATATAGCAGCCTTACTAACCGAACTTTCTGGCAAAAACATTCAGTATGCAGCACCTGATGTAGATACGTTTACTAATGCATTAAAGCAGGCTGGAGTAGCAGAAGAAGCGATATTGGGGGCCGCAACATTCTGCCACGGTATTGCCCAGGGAGAATTTGATTTTCCGGCTACTGACTTGGAACAGCTGATAGGCAGAAAGCCGGAAATATTGAAAGCATTTTTAAAAAATGCCTATGCGTTGTAATTAATTAACAACACTTATAGAATGGATATGTGCCATTAAAAGCGTATATTTGACTTTTATAATGTTTGTTAAAAAATAACATTGATGTTAAAACCTGTATATGTCCTGGTTTTCCTTTTTTTGGGTATTTCCAGTACGGCTTTCTCCCAGATGGAACCATTTCCATTATCGCGTGTTCGTCTGTCAGCAAGTCCTTTTTTAATAGCACAACAAACGGATCTGCGCTATATGATGGCACTTGATCCGGACCGGTTATTATCGCCTTATCTGCGCGAGGCGGGTTTACATCCGGTTAAGCCGGGTTATGGAAATTGGGAAAATACGGGCTTAGATGGCCATATACTGGGGCAGTACGTTTCGGCATTATCGATGATGGAGGCCGCAACTGGGAAGAATGAGGTGCGTGAGCGGCTTCAATATATATTGAAGGTGTTGGATAGTTGCCAAAGCCAGCGAACGGACGGCTATCTCGGAGGGATACCCGGCGGGGCGGCTATGTGGGCGCAAGTGGGTAAAGGGGATATCCGCGCAGGTGCTTTTGACCTGAATGGTAAGTGGGTGCCTTGGTACAACTTGCATAAGCTTTTTTCGGGTTTACTCGATGCCTGGACTTATACGGGTGATGGCAGGGCCAAAAAAATAGTCATTAAATTGGCCGATTGGTGGATAAATCTTTCTAAAGGGATTAGTAACGAAGCGTTTGAACGCATGCTGCAAACGGAATATGGGGGTATGAATGAAGTCTATGCCGACCTGGCTGACAAAACCCATGAGGACAAATATCTGCAGATGGCCCGGCGGTTTAACCAGAAAGTGACCCTAGATCCACTCTTGGAAAAGCACGATGTGCTGAATGGGTTGCATGCCAACACGCAGATCCCAAAAGTGATCGGCTACAAACGGGAGGAAGAGGTGGATGGGGATGATTCCCTATTGCAGGCCAGTGAATTTTTCTGGGAAACGGTGATAGACCATCGGACGGTCTCCATTGGGGGTAATAGTGTGAGCGAGCATTTTCATCCGTCTACCGATTTTAGCAGTATGATTGAGTCGCGGGAGGGGCCTGAAACCTGCAATACCTATAACATGTTAAAATTGACCAGGATGTTGTTTTTGACCGAGCCCCTGGCGAAGTTCATGGACTACTATGAGCGGGCAACTTTCAATCACATTCTTTCTTCGGAGCATCCGGATAAAGGTGGTTTTGTCTACTTTACTTCAATGAGGCCGCAGCACTACCGGGTGTACTCACAGCCGCAGGAGAGCTTTTGGTGTTGCGTGGGTTCGGGCATGGAAAATCATGCGAAATATGGTGAACTGATTTATACGCACCTGGATAAGGACTTGTTTGTAAATCTGTTCATCCCTTCATCGCTCGATTGGAAGGAAATGGGGATCAAGGTGAGGCAACTGGGCTCTTTTCCATTTGAGGAAGGTACCGAACTGCGGCTAGGGCTAGACAAAGCAAAGGCGTTTACGCTTTACATACGAAAGCCGGTATGGTTGGGTGGTGAGATGCAGATCTGGGTTAATGGTGCGCGGGTAAAAGCCTTGGAAGCCAAGCCAGGCTACCTGGGTATAGACCGGATTTGGAAGGATAATGACCATATCAAAGTATCATTGCCGATGCGGACCCGTGTCGAATGGTTGCCGGATGGTTCTCCATGGGTTTCTTTTGTGCATGGACCGGTGGTGTTGGCTGCCATTACGGGTCACCAAGACCTGACTGGCCTGTTGGCTGACGGAAGCAGGATGGGGCATATTGCTAGTGGGTCTTTGATTCCGATCAAAGATGCGCCTATAGTGGTTTCGGATGATTCGACGGCATCTGACGTACTGAAGCCCGTAAAGGGTAAACCGCTCACCTTTAGTTTGGGCGAGCATGTGTGGCCGCAGAAATTTCAGGGTATCTTGCTTCAGCCTTTCTTTTCAATACACGATGCGCGGTATATGGTTTATTGGCCAATAGCTACAAAAAAGGGGCTAGATAGCCTAAAACGTACATTGCGTTCTTCTGAAGAGGCTGCGCTGGCATTGGATGCGTTGACGGTAGACCATATAGCCACTGGTGAACAACAACCCGAGAATGACCACGGATACCAGGGGGATAATAGTTCGACAGGGGTGGCCTATGATCGCCACTGGCGCGATGCAAGGGGTTGGTTTAGCTATGTGCTGAGGGATCCGGATAAGCAGGCAAAAACCCTCCGGGTGACCTATCATGGCGATGACCGCGGACGGAAATTTAACATCTATCTGGATGGTCGCCTGCTAAAAGAAGTTGTGATGGATGGGGAAAAGCCGGGCCAGTTCTTTGATGCGGACTATGCGATACCCAGCGGTTGGTTAGATGCCAACCAGGACGGCCGTTGGTTACTCCGGTTTGAAGCGGCCAATGGTTCTTTCACGGCGGGTGTATATGGTATCAGGCTATTGAAGTGATGTGTTGGGTTGGATGGTTGGCCAACCGTCCGGATTCCAAATGAGAGGCTCGATACGCAATTTAGGCCGGCCATTTTCGTGGGCATCATACCCATGAAATATCAAGTAGTCTATCCCGCTTTTGGGATCGTGAAAGACGGCATTGTGCCCAACGCCATACCAGTCGGTATCACCTGCCAGAAGGATGTGGCCGCCCCCTTTTCGCAGATCGTTGCCTTGATTGTCTAAATACGGGCCTTTGAGGCTTTTGGATCGGCCAACGATCATTTTGTAAGTGCTTTGTGGCCCTTTGCAGCAGTAGTCAATGGATGCAAATAGGTAATAATAACCTCCTTTTTTAAAAATAAATGCGCCCTCAATGGCGTTGTCCCCGGAACTGCCGGGGTCTTTTTTGTGGCTGGCCAAGGTAATGGCCTTGGATGGGGCCTCGGCCAGATGTATGCGGTCTTTGCGCAGCCTGACCAATTGGATGCCGTTCCAAAAAGAGCCAAAGGCGAGGTAAGGGGTGTCTTTTTCACCAATAGCCAAGTTGGGGTCAATGGCATTCCATGGTGTCTTGCCCGGAACGGAGCTAATTACTGCTCCATGATCAGTCCAATGGTAGCGTGGATCTGCGGGGTCTAAGGTTACATTGGTGGCCAAGCCTATGCTGGAGCGGTTTTTACCAAAGGTGGATATGGAATAGTAAAGGTAGTACTGACTTTGGTAATAGCTGATATCTGGGGCCCAGATATGGCCCTTGAAGCCGGGGACGGCGTCAAGGGCCCACTTGGGCGGATTTGCAAATACGGGTGGCCCTTCCTTCCAATGCTGAAAGTCTGTGGATGACCAGGTGGAGATGCCATATCCGGTGGCAAAAATATAATAGGTATCTCCCTGCTTGGCCATCACAGGGTCATGTACGCTGGGAGGATGGTTGTCCTGGGCCAGGCACTGAATGGATGCGAGAAGTAGGAAGATTAAATAGCGCATTTATTTTCGGAATTTATAAATGGTTTTGCTGCGATATTGCTGGCCTGGTTTCAGCTCTGTGGATGGAAATCCAGGATGATTTGGCGAATCGGGAAAGTGTTGGGTTTCCAGGCAGAATGCCGAACGGTAGCCGTACACTTTGCCTCCTTTGGCATTTTTAATGTCTTTTATAAAGTTGCCGCTATAGAACTGCAGTCCAGGCTGGTCAGTCCAGGTTTCTAAGATGATACCGGTCTTGGGGCTTTGGACGGTGGCGGCCAATCGCAGCCCTTCCTTTTTATTAAGTACATAATTGTGGTCATAGCCACCGCCTAGTTTGAGCTGGTCATTGGCATCCTGAATGCGTGCTCCGATAGCTGTCGCTTTTCTGAAATCAAAAGGTGTGTTGGCTACGGATGCGATTTTACCTGTAGGGATAAGGGTGGAGTCTACCGGTGTATATTCATCGGCATCGATAGTGAGCTGATGGTCCAGGATCGTACTGTCACCTTCTCCATTGAGGTTAAAGTAAGCGTGGTTGGTGACGTTTATAATGGTGGCTTGATCTGTAGTGGCCAGGTAGTTAATCTCTAAACCATCCTTGTGAAGGGTATAGGTAGCAGTGATATCCAGATTGCCCGGGTAGCCACCTTCGCCGTCGACCGAAAGGTAATGCAGTGCAAGGGTGGTATCTGAGGCGCTTTTTACATCCCAAACTTTGCTATAATAGCCGCTGGTGCCTCCATGTAACGTGTTGACGCCATCATTGATTTCTAGTTGATACGATTTTCCACCCAAGGAAAACTTGCCTTTAGCAATACGGTTGCCGAAGCGCCCGACGATAGATCCATAAAATCCGTCTCCTTTTTGCGTGTAGGCATTCAGGTCGCGGTATCCAAGTACGACGTCTATGAGATTCCCGGTTGTATCGGGTACTTGCAGGCTCACCACGCGTGCGCCAAAGTTGGTGATGGCGGCATGAAGCGGGCCGTTGGCCAAGGCATATAGCTTGACAGGTTTCCCATTGATGGTGCTGTCAAAGGAACTGCTGTCAATGTAGGCTGTCGTTGGCACGCTGTCTGTCTGTTGCGTGTTTTCATTGGCTTTTTTAGGCTGGTTGTTGCAGGCGGCCATGAGTAAAATTCCGAGGCTTGCTGTTGTTGCGGTGAGAATGGATTTATACATTTTTTGATTAATTGAAGACTAAAGTAGTTTTATTTTTATGACGTTGAAAGAGTTGGGGGCCAGCTGTGCGTCTACTTTTTTGGCAGATGCTTTTATCGTGGTTTCCTCCGGGGTATGAAGATCGCCGTTTAGGGTGATCTGCTTGGCAGTGGTCTGCACTTTTTTGACACCTTTGAGGGCAAAGGTCACCGGCCGCTGTTCATTGGTGTGATTGACGATCTTGATGATGAGCTCATGTTTCGTATCATCCCGCACAGCGGATGCAAAATAGCCGTCTTGTCCGCTAAGGGCTTTTTCCTGTTCTGTAAGGGGGAGCACCTGCGTCCCTTTATTGGTTGAATAGAGCTTTTGAATGTAGTAGTTGGGGGTGCCATATACGTGCAGGTTGTCTACCCAGATCAGGTCTGGTGTCCATTGCCATCCATCCACGTGGGCAAATAAAGGGGCATAGGATGCCAACGATACAACGCCTGCGTTGCGCTCCAGCCCGGTCATGAAAGCGGCTTCGGCTAGGGCCGTCTCCCAGGTGTTTTTATTGTCTGGACTGGCTATAGCTTTACTCTGTGCAGCATATTCGCCGGCAAAGATCTTTGGTCCCTGACGATCATAGTGGTCGTAGCGACCGGCATTTTCAAAAAACCAGGATGGTGGGCGGTAGTAATGCTCATCAATTAGATTTATGTTCATTTTTCGCAACCCGGTATTTAGTAGGTCAAAGCGCTCGCCATTGGGGTCGGTGCCGGAGCTGGCTACGATATGCAGGTCCGGGTAACGGGAGTGGAGGGCTTTTTCAAAGATGGCGAGTCTTTCCAGGTATTGCGGCCCCCAGTTCTCATTGCCTACGCCGAGCATTTTCAGATGAAATGGGGCGGGGTGGCCCATACTCGCCCGTATTTTACCCCATGGGCTGTCTGCCGGCCCGTTGGCAAACTCGATAAGATCCAGAGCATCCTGCACGTAGGGATCCAATTCGTCGATTGGCACGAGTTCGGCTGAATTAAACTGGCAGGCCATACCACAGTTGAGGATGGGTAGGGGTTCGGCCCCGATGTCTTCGGCTAGCTGGAAGTATTCAAAAAAGCCCAGGCCAAAGGTCTGGAAATAGTCTGGGGTAGGGCGATGGGCAAACTCGTTGTTCCAGCGATTGATGATCAGCTGCCGATCTTCAACCGGGCCGATGGTTTTTTTCCACTGGTAGCGCGTGCTCAGATCGTAGCCTTCTACGATGCAGCCCCCGGGAAAACGGATAAAGCCTGGCTTCAGGTCAGCTAGCATTTGTATCATGTCTGCCCGCATGCCGCCTGGCCTCCCTTTCCAGGTATCGGCTGGGAAGAGGGATAGCATGTCCAGGTCAAGGGTACCTGCCCCTTCAGCCCAAATGTCCAGATGTGCCCGCAATGCCCCGGCTTGGGTTTGGAAACTGACTGACTGCTTATGCCATTGGCCATCGGGCGTTTCGGGGGTTAGGTGGCCTTCGCCGAGTAAATGGTTGCTGCTATCGCGCAATTCGAACTTGAGTTTGATGCCTGCTTGCTCAGCCCGGTACAGGAGGGAAAAATCGTAGCGAAGATCTTTTTTGATACCCATACCCCGGAAGCCTTCGTTGCTCAGGACCCATGTACTGGTATCTGCAAGGCTACGCTTAATGCGTATGAACCGGGGGTTGCTGGTATTGTCTGTGCGATTTAATACCAGCAGGTCGCCTTCCATGGGTTTGCCAAGTCTTTTCCATCCCATTAGTGGCTGCCTGAATTCAAAGGAGCGGTTTTTAACCAGCTCGGCATAAATGCCGCCATCTGCCCCCAGGTTGATGTCTTCAAAAAAGATGCCCCACATGGTGCTTGGTACCGAAGCGATAGGCTTATCTGCCTGAATG
The DNA here is from genome assembly GCA_900109895.1 of bacterium A37T11. Lineage (GTDB taxonomy): Bacteria > Bacteroidota > Bacteroidia > Sphingobacteriales > Sphingobacteriaceae > A37T11. Next base: position 154,062 of record FOBR01000004.1, on the reverse strand, counting down.
GTCAATACTTTGGGTTGTACTGGCTGTGCTAAGGCAGGTGCGGCCAGGCTGCTAATGGCCAATGCCAGGATTCCTGATTTTTTGATATGCATAGTTATGGTGTTTGTTGGACGCCCTCGGAGGTCATCTGAATGCGTTTAATATGGCCATCTTTTTCATAGAATAGCCGGTCAATACAGACTGAGCGACGGAAACTTCCTCCATCTGGATTGATGGCGCCGTTATGGTAAATAAAATAGTCTTTGCCCTTGAAACTGACTATAGCTTGATGGTTAGTGTTGGAGTTGCCTGCTAATTCGTTGAGGATACCCCCATAGTTCCAGGGGCCATGTATGCTTTTACTCATAGAGTAGGCGGTTTTCTCTGGGAAACCGACGGCATACGATAAATAATACCAATCCTTGTGCTTATGGATCCAAGGGGCTTCAGTAAAGGGGGAGAGTCCCTTGACTGGGGTAATGGGCCCGTCGATTTCTATCATATTTTTTTTGAGCTTGACATAGTAACATTTAGAATTGCCCCAAAACAGATAGGCTTGGCCGTCGGTATCAATAATGACACTGGGGTCAATATCGTCCCAGCCAATTTGGGTATATTGAGTAGTCATATCATTGGTGATGAGGGCCGATCCACGTGCGTCTTTAAAAGGGCCGATGGGTGTATCAGCAACTGCAACGCCAATGGCCTTTCCTGGTATGCTGCCATGTTCTACGGCTACATACCAATAAAATTTTCCATCCCGCTCAATGACCTGTGATGCCCAGGCGTCACCCTTTGCCCAGCTGAAGTCTTTGGCTTTGAGAGGTACTGGATGTTCTGTCCAGTTGGTGAGGTCTGCGCTGGAAAAAACAAGCCATTCGTTCATGATATACGCCTCTTGCCGGGCAGGGGCTTCATCATGGCCTGCGTATATATATAGTTTGTCCTGGTAAACCAATGCTGCAGGATCTGCACTGTAGGTATGCCTGATAATTGGGTTACCAGTAGCTTTAAACTGATAGGGCAGGGACACGTTTGACAATAGCTGCGCACTGGTCTGATTTAGACAGGCAGTCCCTGTTATAAGCAGGGAGGATGCGGCCATAGTTGTCCAAAAAAAGATTTTCTTAACTTTCATGGGAGCATTTAAATTTTCATTAAAGATACGTGTTAATTAATAAAAGTCAATAATACTATTATTTTTACTTGCCGTTTATTCTGATTTTTTGCCCCACAGGGATCGTCCGTCGGCACTTAGTCCTGCGTAGATAAGGGTGGTTTTTCTGGGTTGTGATTCCCAGTCCAGCCCGCGTTCTACCAACAGGGTGACCTCGCCAATATGCAGTTGTTTTTTGGTAGCGTCATAATTCCAGCTGCCGGTGAGGGCGCCTGTGGCTTGGTGCTCGGTCGAAAGCGAAAGAATTTGGGAAGTTTGCTGTACCTGATATTGATAGTTAAGCCGGATATGTTCCCAGTTTCCGGCGATTTCCGTTTCTGTAATCTGTTGCTCAGGAACAGCGGCATATCGCTCCGGCATGAGTACTGGCCATCCACTGTCTGTCCAACGCACCTGCCTGACTTGCCCCATCATGATCGCATTGCTATAAGCGTTGCCTCCTGTACCGGCAGGCAACCTGGCCTGTGAAGTATAATACCAGTTGTCTGTATCTGGGTCTTTGAATAAGGCACAATGGGAAATGCCTTCCCAACCGGAATGATCATTAAACCGGTACGGATGAATAAGAAGAGGCCAGCACTCCCCGCCGGAGCTAATGTCCCGGCCGTCTATACCCAAATAAGGACCGGTAATGTTTTTGGATCGGCAAACACGGGTGTTATACCCGACAGAAAGGTCGTCATAGGCCAGAAATAGGTAATAGTAGCCTGTGGCGGCATTGTAAATGATCTCCGGGGCTTCCTGCCCCTGCCATCGGTTTTGACTATTGGCATCCCGCCTGGCTATACAGGTGCCATAATCTGGCAGGTCACCTAGATGGTTGGGTTTTCCCGTTGCCTGATCTAGCGACAGGGCGACGATACCGGAATGCCAGGAGCCATATATCAGCCAATGCTCGCCTTCCGGATTGATGATATAGGTGGGATCGATGGCGTTCCATTTGAAGTACGCATTCCAGTCGTTGAGACTCTTGCGTGTCCAGTCTTGCCCCTTGTCACTCACCGAACAGACCACCATTCCCCGGTCTATCCACAGGTTATTGGCCAGGTCATCAGTTTCCATCAACCCAATGAAGGCATGTTCGGTCCATGAACCATCAAAATTAGCCGTATTATTGGGTAACCCGGTACGAATATAGTTGTCTACCACGATGCTGTAATACATGCGGTATTTGTTGCCAGCTTTGCGGACTACGGGCGCCCAATAGCCATATACAGGTTGTTCAATAAACGGCAGACCTGCGCGTGTGCGCATTTGTTGGAGGGTGTCGCTGACCCATGTGGGAGTTTTGGTTATGGCTGTACCCCTAAATTCCCAATTTACTAAGTCTTTAGATCGCCGGTAGGGAAAATGACCGTGGCCATCAAGCGCATTGCCATAGGAAGCATCTGTGCCATACATATAATAATAATCCCCGCATTTTTCAACGGTAGGATCATGCACATTGGCCAAGTTCCACTTGGCTCGTTCATCCCAGCCGGCGATTGAATAGTAATCATCAGTATAGGTGGGTGGGCTGTAACTTACTTCTGGCTGTTCTGACTGATCCTCGTCTGGTATTTCAGGAGCACCGGGGTCTTTGGAAGAACAACCGGTCAAAAGAAGGATGGCAGCTCCCCAATGTGCTAAATAGTTGGTCTTCATATCCATACCTAATTTACCAGCCCTGATTTTGAACCAGGTTTGGCGCCTTAACTACTTCGTTATAAGGGATTGGGAACAGGTAATTTTTGGGTGAATTGAATACCCGTGTTTGTATATTATCATCTTTCACGTTCTGGTTAACGGTGGTACCGGTATATTTTGGCACGCCTCCTGTCGCAGTCACTGTAGTGACATACAAGTTAAGCAATTGTTCATAGCGAGGTTTACTGGTTTCGTTGGTGGCTGTGACTCCTTCGTAGGCTTTCCACCGCCTCAGGTCAAAAAAGCGATGGTCTTCAAAGCACAGTTCTACGCGTCGTTCATTACGTATTTTTTTGCGCAATGCATCCTGGCTGAGTCCTGCTGCCAGCTCTGGTTGTCCTGCTCGTTTCCGCACTTCGTTAAGAGGGGCAGATACCTCGCTGGACGTTGCACCGGCCTCATTTAGCGCCTCGGCATAGTTGAGCAGGATCTCGGCATAACGGTATATGACCCATACATGGGCAAAAGTCTTTTTATCTTGCATAACCATGTCCGGGTTGACAAATTTTTTCAGGTAATAACCGGTAAAGGTTCCTCCGAGGTCGCCACGGTAGTCTTTGCCCCCTGTAGTAACGTCAATGGCCCGCTGTTCGTTATAGTCAGCACGGCCCCAGACCGATCCTTCATGAAAGATGGTGGCTTCCAAGCGGGGGTCTCGATTGTCATATGGCTTTTGGGGGTTGTAGCCGGAACCCGCCTCATCGATCATCTTTCCATTGCTCATTTCATAGCTGTCTACAAAGTTTTGCGTCGGGTTCGTACGCCCTGAACAACCAGAAAAGCCGTAGGGAAGTAAATTAGTCTCGATAGCATTGGTATACCAGATGGACCGGCTCAGAATTAGTTCATCATTTTGATAGGGAGTCTCATAAAAGGATTTTTGATAGTCCGGATATAGTTTAAATGGAGTTACTGATGCGGTATTTTTTGTGATGAAATCTTTGGCGGCATTGGCAGCTTCTGTCCACCAGCTTTTGTCATTACTGCTATTGTGCAGGGCGCTGGCCCGGTATAACAGCGCCCTGGATTTGAGGGCATAAGCTGCTGCTCCGTTTATGCGCCCCCAATTGCCGTCTGAACTATAGCGAAATGGAAGCACATCTTTTATAGCATCGCATTGGTCGGCGATCCATTTAAGTACCTCGGCGGCATCTTTTCGGGGAGTGTTCATTGCAGCCTGATCGCTCAGGTCGAAGATTTGGTTCTCCAAAATCGGCGTATTTCCAAAATAATCCACCAGTTCAAAGTGAAACAAGGCCCTCATAAATTTGGCTTCGGCCACATACCGGTCACGTAAGTGGTTATCATCTCCCGGAACTTCGCTATTTGAAATGACGCTTTTATCCGGATGGGGGTTATTGGGATTGGTTGGATCCACATATTTAAGAAACTGATTGCATTTTCTGATACCATTAAAATTGTTGCCCCAAAAACCCAACAATGGGTGATCCGTGGCGGTATAGTTGTCTGTGGCTATTTTGGTATAATAATGCAATCCCCAAAATGAGACTGAGTTGTCCGTCATACAGTCGCGGGATGCCCCCAGAAACTGCGGATCGTTATATATGCCTATACCATCTGGCAAATTGGTGTAGATATTAGTTAAAAATTCGCGGGTCATGGTGGCGTTGCCAAAGACTTTTTCTTCAGAAAGAGATGCATCAAACTCTTTGTCCAGATAATGGCTGCAGGATGTTCCCGACAGGATGCTGGTTATATATACGATCAGGGATAATGACTTTTTCATGCTTATTAATATTTATAGGTTTAAAATCCTACATTCAGGCCTACCGAAAAGGATTTGGTTTTGGGGTATGCCCAAATATAATTGAGGGGAGACTCCGGATCAAAACCATTTTCAAAATTACTCCAGTTATACAGATTGTAGCCACTGCAATATATGCGCAGTTTTCTAAGATTGATCTTACTGATCACACTGATAGGCAATGAATAGCCTATTTCTACATTTCGCAGCGAAAGAAAATTTCCGTTTTTTATCCAAATGTTTGAAGTATTGCGCGGGTAATTGCGGTCATTGTCACTAAACGTAGTAGACAACCTGGGATACAAGGCGTTTATATTGCTTGGATCTGTGGGGTCATCGGTATAATATCCCCATGTCTTGGTGACCTCATGGGTTGTGGAGCCCCCCCAACCAAAAGCATTATCCATGTTTTCACGGGTTTCTACAGTACGGTTTAGATAGGCTGTAAATATGATCCTGGCATCAATGCCGTGCCATTCAAATCCGGCTTTCAGTGATGGCACGAGTTCAGGTATACGGGTATAATTATAGGGCAAACGATCAAAGTCGTTAATAACCCGGTCGCCATTGGCATCCCTGAATACTGCGTTGCCTACTTTCATACTTCCTTGGTATGGATATTTTTCGGGGTGGTCTATGGCATCCTGTGCTGAGGTGGAAATGAGTGCAGGATCAGAGGCCCATTTTTCTTTAATAAAATATAGCCCGTCCTCTCCATTATAGGATAGCCGTCTGCCAGTAAGTACTTGGTAGGGTTCGGTTTTTTGCAGCTCATCCATTTCGGTCACTTTATTCTGGTTGTAGGTGAGCATACCTTCTATGAAATAGGTGATTTGACCAGCCTTTTTCTTATGGCCAAGAGTAATTTCAAGCCCCTTAGTCTCGGCTTTTCCATAAGAATCCTGTGGCACGGCGACACCATAAATATCCGGAATGGTTGAACGGGTAACCAGGATATTGGACCGCCATTCTTTAAAGACGTCCACTTGTCCGTATAATTGATGGTTCCATACATCAAAGTCTACCCCGATGTTAGCCATGTCCGAAAGCTCCCACTTGATGTTGTAGTTACCAGCGGCCGATTCATAGGCGCCTTGCTGATAGGCTTGGGTAGTGCCAAAGTTATATCCGGCTCCTTCCACGTACTCACCTTGGTAAGGATACCTGCGTACTCCGGTGACAGACTGCCCTGTACGGCCGTAAGATGCACGCAATTTGAGTAATTGCAGATCGTGGCCTTTAAGCCAATCTTCTTCTGAGGCCAGCCAACCCAATGATAGCCCAGGAAAGAATCCAAAGCGGTTTCCTTTGGCGTAGTTGTCATTGCCCATATACGAAGCAGATGCCTGTGCAATATATTTGTTTTTGTAACTGTAATTGGCGATGGCTCCGTACGAAAGGTATCTGTTTGAAGAGGTGTATCCTTCAACCACATTGCGGTAGGTCCGCATCATTACCTGGGCATCTATCGCGTGCACACCAAAACTCCTTTGGTAATTTAACGACCCGATGAGGTTGATATTATAACTCATGTCCCTGGCTATGGTCGTTGGATTGGCCAAAGCAGTGGCGGTACGCTTCCGGGTATAGGTATAAGAAGATGGATCGTCTGCCGTACCCGTATTGGGGTCGTAATAAAACCCATTGAAATTTTGTGATTGCGTATATTCAAAGGTGTTGTAAGCATCAAAACCGGCAGTTCCTTTGATGTTGAGTCCTTTCGTAATGAAATCGAGGTTGCCTGTTGCCGTGATGTTGGAGTAAAGGTTGCGGCGGCGGTTAAAGTCAATGCCTGACCGGGCTATGAGCGCAGCGGCATTTTTCGAATCGTTGTCGTTAGGAAGTGAAAACTCGCCATTGGGTGCGTATACTGGGTTAATAGGCAAGTTTTCTCCTGCTCCCCAGGTAAATATGGTCCAGGTACTGGCCAAGGGTTGGGCAATGCGGTCTATCCGCCCACCCAGATCTAAAGATACATTCAGGAACTTATTGATATCCATATCTACATTTGACCGCAAATTGAAGCGATCGAGTATGTGTTGGGTGGTATATCCATCATTATAGTTGGTCCATTTCTCGTCATACATTCCTTCCTGGCGCAAGTAGGTGAAGGAGACAAAATATCGGGCAGCTCGATTACCTCCGCTTAAGGTCAGGTTCGTGCGGTTTTGAGGTGCCAGGTTGCGCAGCATGACATCATACCAGTCTGTATTTACGTATTTATAACGTAGGGAGGGGTCCAGGGTTCCGTTGCTGGCTTCTTTATAATGCTGTATGTCTTCATCACTGTATAGGGGTTGCAGGCCGTCCAGATACCGGGCCTGATTAACCGTCAATACATAGTTGTAAGCATTGGGATGCAAGGGCAGGCCGGATAGGGCTTGGAAACCAAATTCCTGTGAAACTTGGATGGCTGCTTTTCCGGCTTCTCCACGCTTGGTGGTTACCAGGAATACCCCGTTTGCACCCCTCATGCCGTAGATGGAGGCTGCTGCTGCGTCTTTCAGGATAGAAATGGTCTTGATGGGGTAGGCATCAAGAAAGGAAAGGTCACGTTCCATATTGTCTATCATGATGAGCGGTTGCCTGGCTGCAGTATTCATTGTGCGCAATCCCCTTATATAAAGCTCAGTTTGTGACCATCCTGGCTCTGAATTAGCTTCATAGGTAGCTATACCGGTAACCCCGCCAGGTAAGGCATTTTGCAATACAGTGACCGGATGTTTTTCCAGTTCATCTCCTGTAATCGTTGACATGGAATTGACCACCAGTTTCAGGGGCATTTCTGAAAAAGGTACGGCAATCTTGTTAACGTACGGGTCTGTCTCAGCCACCAGACTAATCTGAAAACCTTCTTTGAATACGGCTGTGGCCCGTGTAGCTTTATAGCCATTGGCTGTGATAATCAGCTCGTCCTGCGGATGAACTTTTTTAAGGCTGAAGTAGCCATTCTTATCGCTAACTCCAATACGACTTTCTTCAGCTACGCTGATAATGGCGCCTGAAACGGGAAGCCCGTTTTCATTGACCACCCTTCCTGTTAGGGTTAGGCCTTCATCTTGTCCAAATGTGCTGTTGATGGCCAACAAAAGGCTTATAACCGATAGGAAAGACCGCAGGTTCAGCAGGGGATTTATATTTAATAATCTATACATATGTCCAGATTTTAAGATGTTCATTATTAATTGCTACCAACCCAGATTGTTGGCGATACCCGTTTTCCAGACTTCTTCTTCCGGGATGGGATATAAATACATTTTGTCTTCAAATATCCTAGTCTGTGAAACTTTGCGCTCATAATTGACCTGCTGGCCATTGCTGGTGATGGTAAGGCCGTATATGGGACGTGAAAGGGCTTCTTTGGCTACATTCCACCGGCGTACATCCCAGGAGCGGTGATTTTCGAAGGCCAGTTCTACGGTGCGTTCCTTATGGATAAATCTACGCAGGGACGTCTTGTCTTTCAGGTCGGTGCGGCTGCTAAGTAGCGCGGTGAGGCCTACCCGGTCCCTAAGTTTTTGTAAGGCCGAAAAAACCGCATCGCTTGGTCCGTTGAGTTCGTTTTCTGCTTCAGCAAAATTGAGAAGTATTTCCGCATAACGAATGAAAATCCAATTACGGTACATGGTGCCGCCGGTTAGGTAATTAGTCTGCGAATCGTCCAGATATTTGCGGTTATAATAGCTGGTTGGAGTGGCGTTGGCATTGCCAGTAGGATTATCCGTCCCTCCGGCTTGGGTATTAATGGCCCGGTTCCACCAGGTTGCGCCATTGTACAACACGGTACGGTAAAATCTGGGATCACGGTTGGCGTAGGGCTTTTGGTCATCATAACCGGAAACCACAGCAACGGTGGGTTGCCCATTTAGATACACCGGTGCTCCAGTATCATCATAACTGATGAAGGGAGAAGTTCCGTTGGCCATATCATACATGTCAACCAGATTTTGTGATGGGCATAGCCCGCCGTTTCCGCCGTAGCCTACGGGCGATTCATTGGGCCACCAGTCTCCAACAGCATCGTTCCTCCAAAAGATAACTTCCGGATTGCCATCAAATACGCGGCGGGTAATAGCCAAGGAGTAAGCACTGGGGGCGTCGGCGGCAGTATACAGATGGTAATGGGTACCCTCGCCAAATTGATCTATAAATAACTGTGCCGCATCGGCAGCATCCTGCCAGGTAGCTAGTCCAAGGTCCTGATACCGCGGACTGGCCAGGTATAGTTTTATGCGGCTTTGCAAGGCCAGGTTGACACCTTTGGTGATGCGTCCCAGATTGGCTGCTGCGATGGAGAGGTCATCTTCCAGGTCAGCATAGCAGGCTGTTAATTCTTGTAGGATATAGGCGTAATTATCTTTGACAGATGAGGGCCGGGGTAGGTCATTGATAGATTCGTCTTCCGGATCCAAAGGTACTTCAATGATTGGAAGAGCACCGTACCGCAGGCAAAGTTCCCAATAGAAATATGCTCTGAAGAAACGGGCTTCGGCTTTCATACGGTTTGCTGTTGCCTGGCGTAGGGCGGAAGTTTCATCTGCGTCCAGGGGCACGGCATCAATCTTTTGCAGCAATGTGTTGCATTTTCGGATTCCTCTAAAATAGTGTTCCCAAGTGGCAGTAATTTCAGGGGCCCCACCCGCCGCATAATAATTGCCTATATTAAAGCTGGAACGTGTTCCTCCCCACGAATAACTGTTCTCAGCAAGGTCTGTGGCGGCATCCATCCAGGAGTTATTGATGTAGGCAAGTCCGTTACGAAGGAAATTATAAATGTCGTAGTAATAAGCTTGCGTGTTTTTCCAGCTGGAAAAGACGTCTTCTTCTGAAAGTTCGTTACTGGGCTGCTTATCCAAGTAATGACCAAACATATCTTCACAGGAAGAAAATGTTCCCATTGACAGTAAAGCGGTTAGGCAGTATATAATGTATCTTTTCATGATCTTAATATTAAAATGTGGCATTTAACCCTATATTGACCGTTCTCATAATGGGGTAGCGGTTTGACCCGGCACTTTCCGGATCTGTGAGGCCATTCAGCTTATCCCATGTGATCAGGTTGTTAGCATTAACATAAAAGCGGAGACCCTGCATTAACCAATTTTTGATCAGGTTTTTGGACAGATCATACGATACTTCGATGTTCCTGAGCCGAAGAAAGGCCCCATTTTCAAGGAAAAAGGAGTTTAAGCGCTGGTTATGATTGCCAAATTGATCATAATGCAGGAGCGGGTAGGTAGCCTTAGCCAGATTCTCGCTTTCGGGGAGGGCCGGATCCCAACGATTGAGATGGTTCTCTTTAACTTTGCCTCCATTTACGAAGGCAAACAGGGTCTCTGCATCAAAATAGCGGGATACATGACTGACACCCTGAAACATCGCATTAATACTAACACCTTTCCAGGAAGCGCCTAAGGAAAAACTGAAGGTGTTCTCAGGTAAGTCGCTGTTTCCGATGAAAGTCACATCTCGCTCATCTATAAATCCATCGTTATTAAGATCTTTATAGTTTAGGTCACCTGCCTGGACGGTGCCAAAGGTGGAGATGGGCAATTTACCTCCGCTGATGTCTGCACTGGTTATAAACCCTTCACTTACCAGCCCGAAGTACTGCCCAATGGAGTGGCCTTCCATTTTGCGATATGCTGGTTTACCTGCAGGTTCGTCCATGTTTTTAATGACATTGTGTGCATGGGTGTAATTAAATCCTAGATTATAGCTCACCTTTCCAATATGGTTATTGTGCTTTACATCCAGCTCATAGCCCGTATTGGTGGTTTCACCCAGATTGCCGGGTGCAAGGACCTGGGCCAGCCAACTAGGTTTGTCAAGGTAGCTGGTTAATATATTGTCCCGGTTTTCGCGAAAGATGTCTGCATTGATCGTTAATTTGTTGTGAAAAAGGCTTGACTCCAAACCCAGGTTAAATTTACGTGCCCGCTCCCAAGTTACGTTTACATTGGGATATTGGCCTTCATATATACCGGTTTGGTAGTTGGTGTCGCCAAATAAGTAGGCATTGCTTAGTTGAATCCAGGAGGGTACATACAGAAATCTGGATTCTACCCCATTTACCAAATACCGGTCGTTGCCGACTTCTCCATAAGAAGCTCGCAATTTGAGCGATTGAAGCCAACTTTGGCTGGATTTCATGAAGTTTTCATTGCTGAGCATCCAACCTGCTGATAGGGAAGGGAAGAAGCCAAACCGGTTACCCTTGGCAAAGTTTTCAGATCCGTTATATCCGGCATTGAGTTCGGCAAAATACCGGGAATCATAGTTATAGGTAATACGTCCTACCAATCCCTGGTAACGCTTTGCTAAGTCGGCCTGATAACGGTAGTCATTTTGGTTATATAAAAGTAAAGCGGTTACATCGTGTTTTTCTCCAAATTTACGGGCGTAGTCCAGTGCAAACTCCATATATACTTTGAGGTCTGTGGTCTGTGAATTTCCTGCATAAGATAGCTCTTTGTCTTCGTTATATCGGGTATAGCTGCTTTCCAGATCAGGCTGTGTACGGTCAATAAGTTCGTAGGTGGCAAAGCCAGCCGTGAATCTGCGGTTGTAATAATTATTGTAGTCTACAGATGCCAGCCCTCTTATGGAAAGCCCTTTGGTAATAAAATCCAGATTATGTTTTACTAAGAAATTAGTCTCATTGATGGTATTTGTGCGTTGATAAAAGCCACCCTCTGCCAAATTGGCGACGATATTGTTTTGATTTTGAGAGTTGCCTCCGTAAAAGCCATTCTGGTATTTAACCGGAAATAGCCAGCCAGGCGTATGGTTTATGTAATAAAATAAATCGTTATAAGGGTCATCGCTGGTGTTTTCGTTGGCGATATTGGGCCCAGTACGTTCTTCAAATCGGGTAGCAAAGTTAACAGACAATGTGAGCCGTTTAGTGAGGTCAAAGTCCAGGTTGGCCCTGAATCCATACCGTTTGAATTGGGTGTTAGAACTTCTGTCATACTCATAGGTGCTTACATTTTTATAAAGACCAGATTGGTTATAATAGTCCAGGGAGGTGAAATACCGCATACGTTGGGTACCTCCGCGGATGGTCGCGTTATACCGCATGGAGGGGGCGTTGTTATTGAGTACTTCGTCATACCAGTTGACATTGGGGTAGAGTTGCGCTTCTTCTGGTGATAGCTGTCCTTCTGCAGATTTCTTGTACATGGCTATATCTGCATCGGTAAATTGAGCAGCCAATCCGTCATTATGGAGGGCTTCCTGCAACAAGACTACCGATTGATATGCGTTCAGGTAGGTATCATTTCGCGTAGGATCCTGACTTTGATAATTGGCTGTCAGGCTTACTTCGGGCCGGCCTTCCTTTCCTCTTTTGGTAGTTACCAATACTACGCCATTGGCGCCTCTTACGCCATATACGGCGGTAGCAGATGCATCTTTTAATACGGAAATCGTCTCTATATCATCCGGTGAAATTTGTGAAAAAGGCCTTTCTACTCCGTCTACCAGAATGAGGGGTTGGTTGTCACCTGCAAAAGACGCCCGGCCACGTATAAATATTTGGGCATCGTCATTCCCAGGTGCTCCGGAGGGTTGGGAGGTGGTTATCCCTGATAGCCTTCCAGTCAGTGCCTGTGAGATATTGGCAGAGGCAGACCGCAAAAGTTCTTTGTTGCCGATCTGCGAAATGGCGCCTATAACACTTTCTTTTTTTTGAGTGCCAAAGCCAACGACTACAACTTCGTCTAATTTTTCATCCTCACTTTGCAGGATAATGCTGAGTTCTCCAGTGCCAGAAACAGTGACTTCTTGCGAGCTGTATCCGAGATAACTAACAACCAACGTACTATTCACAGATGCCTGTATACTAAACCTTCCTTGAGAATCAGTAATGGCAGAATGCTTATTTTTTTTGTCTTTTACATTGGCGCCAGCAATGGACAGGCCATCTGTGCTTTTGACAATTCCGGTGGCCCTGAAGTCTTGGGACTTGACATCAGTAAGGTATAGGCTCATCACGAGCAGGACCATGCTATAGCGCAATGCATACATCCGGTTTTTATAAATGGCTTTGATATTCATACGATGTAAATTGTTCGTAATTATTATTGGTTATAGGGAGTTCTTTTTCATCCAGTCGCCGGGATGGTCTCCAAAGGTGTCATTAACGCCAGATCCAAGCAAGGTGACGGCTTTTTCTTTATCCCAATCCTGCCCTTTGGAAATGTACAGATATACTTGTTCTCCACCCCATTCGGTACTACTGAGGTGCAGGATATGGGTTCCACTATTGAAATCCCAGCTTCCACCATCATACGTCCCTCCTGTACTAAATGCCATAGGATCATTGATGCCACTAAGTACATGCCCCCACAATGTTCCAAAATTCCAGTCGCCTGTTAGATCAGCTGCGGTTACATTATTCTCTATCACTCCTGCAAAGCGTTCGGGTGAGATGGCGGGTACAGGCAAGTTAGGCCCATTTACCCGGCGGATATCTTCAATCCAGTGCATTTCCCGGATATGTAAGATAGGGGCTGACGTGGAAGTGGCTTTAGCATGGTGCACCACATAAAACTGATCACCATTTTGACAAACGCCAACACCTGATATTCCGGTCCATGTGGTACTATTGACCAATTGGTGATCGGTAAGCACACGGGTTATGTTCCAAAAATCTGTGATACCTGCCGCATTACGTCCAGTAAAATCTTTGTAGGAGCCTAGGGGCGATGCTGATTCTGCATGACACGTCAGGTTATTGTCACCGTTGATATGTGTGAATAAGAGATGATAATATCCACCGTAGGTAAATAATTCAGCATTCTGGCAGATGGCGGCATCGTTCCTGAAAGCTGCTTTTACTGCTGCACCCTTTGGTTTGTTGGTGGTTAAGTCGAGTTCAGTGAGAAAAATGCCGTCACCGCTATTGCCGTATGCCATATATAAGGCAGTACCATCCGTAGAGAGGCAAACGGATGGGCCAAAGGCTGCAAAAGTGGAAGTAGGCGTGGAAGATAGAATCTCCCCCTGATCCTGCCATGGCCCTTCGGGAGATACCGCAGTGGCATAACCAATAATGGATGCCTTAGTACCAGCAGAGACAGTATAATATAGCCGCCATTCATTAGCAATATGGCGTAGGCATGGTTGCCCAATTTTAATGGCGTCGTCGCTCACTGATGGATCTAGGGTTTTTATCCGGGTAGCAGCCCAGCCATCAATCACATCACTTAATACATATGCATTATCATCGCTCATTCCTTCGAAGGTAACCAGATCAGTGGTCTTCCGGTACATTAGTCCTTTTTGGTAAGTGATACCCTCTATGCTGGCATTACTGGAGATAATGAAATAATTGGTACCGTCACTGGCAATGGTAGGATCAGACACATTCGTGTATGCGGCATCCACAACCGGTGCTTCCGGTTCGGGGAGTTTTTGATTGCCTGCGGGATCGTCCCACGAATTTTTCTGGCAGGAAATCCATAGCAACTGCATGCCGATAGCCCCCAATAATAAAAGTATTTGACTTATTTTCATAACTTATTAGTATAAATGGCTTAAAAACTCCGGCCCAAAAGCTCCGGTGGTCATAATTGACGCAGCTAAATTACAAGTATTTTATTAAATGTCAATAGAACTATTTAAAAAAAATGTATAATTAACTATTTTATAAGTTAACAATTTGGTTATTAATAAGAAATCCTTTTTATTTTTTATTGATTATTTTTTGGATCATCCTATAGATGCAAGTTAACTGCTACCGAATTACTGGTAAAACAAAAGGATAAAAATAACTGGAATTCCAAAAAAAGCGAAGTTTAGGTCATTTCTAAATTTAATACCCAATCCAAATGTAAGCTGACATTTTTCCGTAAAAAAATAATCCAGGAAACTTTTTTTCTTGATATACTTGTTTTTTTGACGTTTATTTGCGCTGTAAACAGTGTTGATGCGCTGTATCGATAATTATAATTGTTAAAAATACGAGTTAATTCTTGTCTGATACATGATGATAATGAATAAGTATGTAATAGGCGTGGACTTCGGGACAGACTCCGTGCGTGCGGTGCTGTTGAATAGTGACAATGGAACGGAGCTGGCTTCTTCGATAAGTTACTATCCGCGCTGGAAAAAAGGGCTTTACACAAACCCTTCGGCCAACCTTTTTAGACAGCATCCGTTGGATTACCTGGAAGGGCTCGAGCAAACGGTGCGCCATTGCGTGCAACAAGTGGGCCCTGAAGTAGCGGGGCAGGTAGTCGGCCTTTCGGTAGATACCACCGGTTCGACCCCTGTAGCCGTCGATGCACAGGGTACCCCATTGGCTTTATTGCCGGAGTTTGCCGAAAACCTGAATGCTATGTTTGTGCTTTGGAAAGACCACACCTCCATAAAAGAGGCCGCCGAGATCAACAAGCACGCAGCCAAATTCAATACAAACTACCTGGACTATGTCGGAGGCATTTATTCCTCTGAATGGTACTGGGCTAAATTGTTGCATGTACTTCGGGCAGATACTGCTGTCCGTGAAGCCGTCCATACGTGGGTAGAACATTGCGACTGGATCCCTTTTTTATTGACAGGCGGAAATAAAGCCAGTGACATCCGAAGGGGAGTATGTTCTGCTGGGCATAAGTCCTTATGGTCAGAAGCTTTTGGCGGCTTCCCGCCCAATGAATTTTTTGCTTCGCTGGATCCTTTGTTGGATGGTTTTGTCCACACGCTGCCCAAAGAAACCTATACAGCTGCTCAGGCAGCAGGTACTTTAAGTGAGGCGTGGGCCAAAAAACTTGGATTGCCATCGTCAGTGGTTATCGGTATAGGCGCTTTTGATTGCCACATGGGTGCAGTGGGCGGACAAATTGAACCGTATTACCTCAGCAAGATCATTGGTACATCTACCTGTGATATCCTGGTAGCGCCACGGGAGGAAATGAAAGGGAAGTTGGTAAGGGGTATTTGTGGCCAGGTAAATGGGTCAGTCATCCCGGATATGGTGGGTCTGGAGGCTGGCCAGTCAGCCTTTGGTGATGTCTATGCCTGGTTCAAAAATATTCTTTTATGGCCCATAAAAAACTTATCGCAAGCTTCCGACCCGGCATTGGAAGATGCAATCCTGCCTGAATTAAACAGACTGGCAGCTTTAATACCCATTACCGCTACTACCGAACTCGCCGTGGACTGGTTCAACGGACGTCGTACCCCGGATGCCAATCAATTATTAAAAGGGGCCATTACAGGGCTAAACCTGGCGAGTGACCCCCCACGGATCTTCCGTGCTTTGGCAGAAGCTACGGCTTTTGGAGCAAAAAAAATCGTAGACCGCTTCATAGATCAGGATATCCCGGTCAAAGGATTAATCGTTTTGGGAGGTATCCCCCGCAAATCCCCCTTTATTATGCAATTAATGGCAGATGTCATCAACATGCCCATCCGCGTGCATCGGTCAGAACAAACCTGTGCCATGGGGGCGGCCATGTTTGCCGCTACCGCTGCCGGTGTCTTTGATCATGTGGAGGAGGCGATGCAACATATGGGCCAGGGCTTTGACCAGGAATATACGCCCAATGCAGAAAAAGTGGCCATATATGCTGAGCGCTATGAGGCGTATACCGCCGCCGGCTCTTTTTTAGAAGCGCAACTGGAAGAAAAATTTAATCCTTCATATTTATGAATTTTACAGCTATCAGGGAAGAAGCCTACGAATCAAATATGCAGTTGCCAGCCCTTGGCCTGGTTTTATTTACTTTTGGAAATGTCAGCGTGGCCGATAGGGCACAGGGAGTTTTTGCGATAAAGCCAAGTGGTGTGGCCTATAATAAACTCCTTCCGGAAAATATGGTGATCGTTGATTTTAACGGTCAAGTCGTAGAAGGTGGTCTGCGACCATCATCCGATACCAAAACGCATGCTGTCCTCTATCAGCATTGGCAGGAGGTGGGTGCCATTGTGCATACTCACTCCTTGCATGCCACGGCGTGGGCGCAAAGTCTACGGGATATCCCGCTTTATGGCACCACACATGCAGACCATCTCACTACTGATATCCCCTGTGCACCCCCCATGGATGACCAAATGATTGCCGGCAATTATGAATATGAAACCGGGTTTCAGATTCTAAATTATTTTAAAGAGCATGGTTTGGACTATAAAAATGTGGAAATGATTCTGGTAGGCAACCATGCTCCGTTTACCTGGGGTAAAAACGGGACTAAAGCGGTATACAATAGCGCTGTATTGGAATATGTTGCTCAAATGGCAGCACTCACGGAGCAAATTAACCCCCTTGCCAAGCGGATGAAAGAAGCTTTAATTAAAAAGCATTTCGAGCGAAAACATGGACCGGACTCTTATTATGGGCAAAATACTTAATTGATTGGAATAGGTAAATTTCCGATATTTTATACTTACTAAACAATATTTTGAACAATGATGTCAACATTAAAAAATTTTGAAATTTGGTTTATTACAGGCAGCCAGCATTTATATGGCGAAGAAACGCTGCGTCAGGTGGATAATCATTCCAAGGAAATAGCAAACTACTTAAGCCAGTCAGATAAGTTGGCAGTTAGTGTAACATTTAAACCAGTAGTCAAAACGTCTGAGGAAATTTACGACATCCTTGCTGCGGCTAATGCCGATAATAACTGTATTGGAGTCATTACCTGGATGCACACATTCTCTCCTTCTAAAATGTGGATCAGGGGCTTGAACATTCTTCACAAACCATTATTACATTTGCACACCCAATTCAATCAATATATTCCGTGGGATACGATGGATATGGATTTTATGAACCTTAACCAAAGTGCACATGGCGATAGGGAGTTTGGGCATATTATGTCTAAGATGCACATCAACCGCAAGGTGATCACTGGTTTTTGGCAGGATGACGAGGTTATAAAACAGATCGATACATGGGCTAGGGCTGCAGTGGCCTGGCAGGATTGGCAAGGCGCGAAGTTTGCCCGTTTTGGTGACAATATGCGCTTTGTGGCAGTGACAGATGGAGATAAGACCGCGGCTGAAATGGCCTTTGGTTTTTCTGTGAATACTTATGCAGTTGGAGACTTGGTGAAGGTGATTGAGTCAATAACCGAAGACCAGGTAGATAGCCTAATTCAAACTTATGAAGAGAGCTACGAGCTGGCAACCAATATCAGGCCTGGCGGAGAAAAGCGCCAAAATTTGCGTGATGCGGCACAAATAGAGCTCGGCCTCACCCAATTTTTGGAAGATGGGGGCTTTAAAGGTTTTTCCAACACCTTTGAAGACCTTCATGGAATGAAACAATTGCCAGGTATTGCTACCCAAAGGCTCATGCAAAAGGGTTTTGGATACGCCGGTGAAGGAGATTGGAAGACCGCTGCTTTGGTACGTGCGTGTAAAGTGATGGCGACCGGTCTACCTGGTGGGAACGCCTTTATGGAAGATTATACCTATCATTTTGATCCAAAGCAGTCTCTTGTTTTGGGAGCACATATGCTGGAGGTAGATCCTTCTCTGGCTAATGGAAAGCCATCCCTGGAAGTACATCCCCTAGGTATTGGTGGCAAAGATGACCCTGCAAGGCTCGTATTTGAAGCTAAGGGCGGGCCTGCCCTCAATGCGAGTCTGGTAGACATGGGCAACCGGTTTAGACTCATTGTGAATGAAGTGATTGGCAAGGAACCTTTAAATGCGTTACCTAAATTGCCGGTGGCGAGAGTGTTGTGGCAGCCATTGCCGGATATGAAAACTGGTTGTACCGCATGGATCTATGCTGGGGGGGCTCATCATACTATATATAGCCAGAACCTAACTACAGAGCACCTGCAAGATTTTGCGCGGATAGCCGGTATTGAATTGGTGCAGATAGATGCAAATACCCAACTCAGTACTTTTGAGAATGAGTTGCGCTGGAGCGAAGTGTACTATCAACTTCATCAACGATAGCTTTACAAATCAGTTATAAACCTAAATTATTATATATGTCTAAATTTGCAAATATTGATTATATCATATTCTTTGTCTACTTTTTTGTAGTGGCAGGTTATGGTATCTGGATTTACCAGCGAAAAAAAAGCCTGTCTACAGGAAGCAAAGATTATTTCCTGGCAGAAGGATCATTGACGTGGTGGGCCATAGGTGCGTCCCTCATTGCTTCTAACATTTCTGCCGAACAGTTTATCGGGATGAGTGGCAACGGTTTTACCGTTGGTGTAGCTGTCGCCGCTTATGAATGGATAGCTGCCATAGCGCTCATCATAGTAGCGGTTTGGTTTATTCCAGTATACCTGAAGAATAAAATCTTTACGATGCCGCAATTTTTGAACCAGCGGTTTAATGAAACAACCAGCTTGGTTATGGCCATCTTTTGGTTGTTCTTGTACATTTTTGTGAACCTGACTTCCATATTATTTTTAGGTTCTTTAGCCATCAGTAATCTGGCAGGCGGCGATCATTTTCATTCCATCGTACTTTTATTATCCGTTTTTGCTGTCATCATCACACTAGGCGGAATGAAAGTGATTGGTTTTACGGATGTCATACAAGTGGTAGTTCTCATTATCGGTGGAATTGCCACTACCTATGTTGCCCTGACCATGGTCAGTGAGCATTTTGGTTTGGGCAAAGATTTGGTGGCTGGCTTTAAACTCCTGATGAAAGATTCACCCGACCATTTTAAGTTGATCGTTGATCGTCCCCATGTTGGAAGCAGTCAGAATGATATCAATAAATACCTTATGCTTCCTGGTTTGGGAATGTACCTGGCCGGTATATGGATCGTTAATCTGAACTATTGGGGATGCAACCAATATATTACCCAACGGGCCTTGGGGGCAGATTTGAAGACTGCCCGTACAGGTATCCTTTTTGCTGGATTTCTAAAGTTGTTTATGCCAGTGATCGTCATGCTGCCAGGTATAGCGGCTTATGTGCTTTATAAAAATGGTGCATTACAGCAGGAGATGGCTCCCGGAGGACATTTTAATGCAGACAATGCGTATTCTGCCATTTTAGGCTATCTTCCTGACGGAATAAAAGGAATGTCGCTTGCAGCCCTTACCGCGGCCATTGTAGCTTCCCTTGCCGGCAAAGCTAATAGCATTGCCACGATCTTTACGCTGGATATTTACAAGAAGTACTTGAAAAAGGATGCTTCTGAGAAAAATATGGTAAATGTGGGTAAAATCACCATTGTGTTAGCCATTGGCCTCTCCATATTATTTACCTGGAATGATATGCTCGGTATTGGAGGTGAAGGTGGATTTACATTTATTCAAAAATATACAGGGTTTATAAGTCCGGGGGTATTTGCCATGTTTTTGCTCGGTATGTTCTGGAAAAGGACAACAGGAGCTGCGGCTATTGCCGGGTTGCTGACCGGATTTATCATGTCAGTTATTTTTAACAACTATGCACCATCATGGTTTGGACATGATACCTGGTTATATACGGCTTACCCCAATGGGCACGGAACCTATGAGATTCCATTTCAAATCTGCATGGGCCTTGCCTTTCTTTTTACTATGCTGGTTATGGTAGGCATGAGCCTTGCCGGGCCAAAGATTAATCCAAAATCTTTTGTGCTTGACCGGGCTATGTTTAAGGTTGAACCTTCTGTTATGGTGTTGATCGTAGTAACCATCTTGCTTTTTAGCGCGCTGTATGTACGATTTTGGTAGGATTCTTCATCTCGAATTAACGATTTGAGATAAATTTAATTTACCAATTTAATCAAACGGTTGCGTTATCATTTCTTTTGGCAAGGAGCGTTTAATTTCCTAACATTACCATTTGATACTATAAAAATGATGATGAAGAGAATAAATTTTATTTATACGATCTTATTTACCCTTGCCTTAACAGCCGGTTATGCCCAAAAAGCGAAGCATACCTTTGAAATAAAAGACGGAAACTTTTTATATGACGGAAAACCCGTGCAGATACACTCCGGTGAGATGCATTTTGCCCGGGTTCCCCATGAATATTGGCGGCATCGGTTACAAATGCTCAAAGCTATGGGGTTAAATACGGTTGCATCCTATGTGTTCTGGAATTTCCATGAGCCTGAAGAAGGTCATTGGGACTTCACAGATGATCATGATCTGGCCGCTTTTATTAAAACAGCCGGAGAAGAAGGACTCATGGTCATATTACGGCCAGGACCTTATGCCTGTGCCGAATGGGAATTTGGCGGTTACCCATGGTGGCTGCAAAATGTTCCCGGAATCGAGATCAGGCGCGATAACCCTGCATTTCTCGCCTATACTAAAAAGTATATTGATCGGCTGGGACAGGAAGTGGGCAACCTGCAAGTGACTAAAGGCGGCCCCATCATTATGGTTCAGGCCGAAAATGAATTTGGTTCCTATGTAGCGCAACGGAAAGACATACCGCTGGAAGAGCATAGGAGGTACAATGCCAAGATCAAAAAACAGCTGGAAGAAGCAGGCTTTAACGTGCCGCTGTTTACTTCAGACGGTAGCTGGCTCTTTGAAGGTGGCTCGATACTGGGTGCACTACCTACGGCCAATGGAGAAGACAATGTAGAAAACCTGAAAAAAGTGGTCGATCAATACCACAACGGCACGGGCCCCTATATGGTGGCTGAATTCTACCCGGGTTGGCTTGACCACTGGGCAGAGCCTTTCCCCAAAGTCGAGGCCAGCACAGTGGCCAAGCAAACTGAAACGTACTTGAAGAACAACATCTCGTTCAATTTTTACATGGTGCATGGCGGTACCAACTTTGGGTTCACAAGCGGAGCCAACTACGATAAAAAACACGATATACAGCCAGACCTCACCAGCTATGACTATGATGCGCCCATTAGTGAAGCCGGCTGGGAAACCCCCAAATACGACTCTATCCGCCATTTAATGACCAAATATGTGACGTATAAAATACCATCTATCCCTAAGCCAATCCCAGTAATTGAAATACCCAGCATCGGATTGACGAAAGTAGCCAGTGTGCTGGATATCGCCAATCAGGCGAAAGGCACTACCGACAATAATCCACTGACATTTGAGCAGCTAAAGCAAGGACATGGCTATGTGTTGTATAGTCGTAAATTTAACCAGCCCATCAGTGGTAAACTCCTAATAGATGGCCTTAGGGATTATGCTGTAGTCTATTTAGACGGTGAGCGGGTGGGGGAGCTGAACCGGTATTTCAAAAATTACAGCATAGATATCGACATTCCATTTAATGCAACCCTTCAGATCCTGGTTGAGAATATGGGGCGCATCAATTATGGTGCAGACATCGTGCATAACAATAAAGGGATCATTAGTCCGGTAAAAATCGATGACCGCGAAATAACCGGCAATTGGACCATGCAGCAACTACCGATGTCGGAAGCTCCCGATCTAAGCTCCAAGAGTTTAAAGGTGTACGACATTAGTTCTGACAACAGAGCTTCTCTGGATAGAGAGCTAAAAAATAAACCCGTGGTATACCAAGGTTCTTTCACCCTCACCAAAACCGGCGATACCTTTATTGATATGGAAAAATGGGGAAAAGGCATCGTCTTTATCAATGGCCGGAACATAGGGCGATACTGGAAAGTAGGTCCCCAGCAGACGCTGTACATTCCGGGTGTATACCTGAAAAAAGGAATTAACGAAATCTTGATCTTTGAACAGCTCAACGATGAGCTGAAAACAACGGTGAGCACCATCTCAAAACCGGTACTTGAGAAACTGACGTTTCAGTAATAAAATACAGTATCGCGCACCGCGGCGGAAACAAGCTGGCTACGGGCCTCGGTCCCTCCGCCTATTGTTCCCATGCCCCGTATGGCAATATTGTATTTTATTAAATTCCGATACATTATATTAAAAGTTGTACTGCCAGATGCGGCATGGGGAACGAAACGGAGGAGACCGAGGCTCCGAAGTGAGAGTTTATGACCGCAGAGGGATGTACAACTTTTTATAACTGAATATTCCAACCAAATTTTCCTAAATTTGCCTTCCAACTATGATATTATTAACCCCACAGCGACTATCAAGGGACGGCATTATCCTCGAATCATTTGAAGTAGTGAAGACCCCAAAATCCGTCGATTTTAAGACGCGGACATTGGATCCCTACGAAGTGCGGCAACGTTTTTCCACGATCGATAAACCCATCCGTGAACGTCTGCTTCTTTTTAACCGGCCAGGAATGGCTGCTCTAGAAGCAAGACTCTCAGCGCTGCATGCCGTACAACACTCAGGCAAGTCCTTCGAAGAATTTTTTGAATTGGCGCGCCTGCGGGAAGTACACAGCAACTACTACCAGCTGCTTCCGGCATTATCAACGCTGAAATGCTATCATAAAGTTAAAAACAACCAAGGTAAAATACGCACCGCACCATGTGTGCTGAAAACCGAAAAACCCCAACTCACCTTTGACGTAGCCAAGAAGGGCAAGAACCTGGTCATAAAGATTCAAGTGAGTATTGGCAGTGTGACCGAACCTCTTGAATCCTTCAACCGTTATGATTTCCTGTTGGAAAAAGAAGAGGCTTACTATCAACTGCCCTACCGGGACTACCAAATGGTCGAATGGCTGGATTCCGATGAAGTACAGCAAGCAGGAAAGAATGAGCAGACCTTCCGAAAAGCTGTGCTGGCCAAACTCGAAGAACGATACACTGTAAACAGGAATGGACTGCTGGAAGACCTCACTATACAATCCAAACCTGAAAGCCAGGTGTACGTGAGCGAGTTGAATGATACTTTTTTAATGCTCACCCCTCAATGGCTGTATGAGGGGCTGTTGATAGAAGGCGAATATAAAGAAGCCGTTGAGTTAAGGAGAGACGGTCGTTCATACACCATCCAGCGAGACAAAGAAACAGAAGGCAACTTGCTGAGCTTGCTGAAAGAATTGCATCCCAACTTCAGTAGTCAGCGCAATGGTTATTTTTTTCTCAGTTTTGCCGATGCCGGCAAAAAGAACTGGTTCCTGAAAGCCTACCACCGCATGCTGGATATCGGTGTGCGGATCATTGGTATGGACCTGCTTCGGCATTTCCGATTCTCTGAGTTTAAGGCCGAGACTACGATGGAGATCAGCGAAGGGAGCCATGCCCACGAGTTGTTATTAAAAGTCAATGTATCATTTGGCAAAGAAAAAATACCGCTCAGCCAGTTACAGCGCATCGTGCAGACCGGGCAGCATACTATCTTATTAAAAGATGACAGCCTCGGTGTGTTAGATGATCAATGGTTAGAAAAGTACAGTTCCGTGTTCAGACATGGCCGTATAAAAGACGACGAAATCCGGATAGAACGCTGGATGGCCATTACTGAACAGCACGACGACGAGCCCATCCAGTTGCTGAAACCCGTATTGGCCGATGATTGGTGGGGGCTGTGGGATCGCTGGCAGGAAAACGTGGAAGAGCTATTTTCCCTGCCGGTTGCGGTACAGGTAGAAAAATTGCGGCCCTATCAGCAACGTGGCTATGAATGGCTGGTGCTGTTGGCTAAGGCTGGAGCTGGTGCCTGCCTGGCAGATGACATGGGGCTTGGCAAAACCTTGCAGACTATCTGCTACCTTGCGCATCAGCTGGAGGTATATCCGGGTATCCGTCACTTGGTGGTCTGCCCGGCATCATTAGTCTACAATTGGCGTAAAGAGCTGGAGAAATTTGCACCCGGTCTGCGGGTGCAGGTCTACCACGGGAATGACCGGAAGGCCGAAGAAATCAAGGATGACGCCGCTGTCGACATCATCATCACGAGTAATGGTACGCTGCGATCAGACATTGAGCTACTGGCTCCCATGTCATTTAACGTGGTGGTAGTAGATGAAAGCCATACGATCAAAAATCCTTCGGCCCAGATAACCCAGGCTGTGAACAGGCTGCATTCCATGACCCGGGTGGCGCTCAGCGGTACGCCCATTATGAACAATACCTTTGACCTATATGCGCAACTCAACTTTGTAGTACCTGGATTATTTGGTGGACGTGACTTTTTTAAACGTACTTATGCTGATCCAATAGACCGGGACCGGGACCCGGTCAAGATCAAATTGCTGCAAAAACTCACGTGCCCCTTTATACTAAGACGTACCAAAGAACAGGTGGCCCCCGACCTGCCCGAAAAAACGGAAATAGTACTGTACTGCGATATGGGCAGTCAGCAGCGCGAGCAGTACGATGGCCTGAAAGAACAAATACGTAGTTCAATCTTCCTTGAGATACAAAACGAAGGCTTTGACCGTAGTAAGCTGTCCATTATCCATGGCATACTGCGCCTACGGCAAGTCTGCAACTCACCGATGTTATTGCCCCAGGAAGAGGTGTCTTGTGAAGATTCTGTCAAGACAGATGTTTTGCTGGAAGAACTGCAAAACAACCTAAAGGGGCATAAGGTACTCGTGTTCTCTCAATTTAGCAAGATGCTGGATCTGCTGGCAGCAGAACTGACTAAAAAAGGGATTGGCTTTTTCCATTTCGATGGGCAGACACCACCCAAAAAACGGATGGAGATGGTAAATCAATTTCAGGAGGAGGGGTGTTCGACCAATGTCTTTCTGATCAGTCTCATGGCTGGTAATATGGGCCTTAACCTGACCGCTGCTGGTTACGTAGTATTGTTTGACCCCTGGTGGAATAATGCGGTTATGCAGCAGGCTATCGACCGGACGCACCGCATCGGCCAAACTAAAAGCGTCTTTGCCTATAAGATGATATGCCGGGATACGATCGAAGACAAGATCATCCAGCTGCAGGAACGGAAAAAATTTCTCTCAGACAACCTGATCGGCGGTGAAGAAGGCTTCGTCAAAAACCTGAGCATGGAAGACTTGCAATACTTATTGAAATAATGAATGATGGAGTTCACAATCCATCATTCATAACCCATCATTAACATCGTACTTGTCCATCCCCTATCACCAACCACTTATACGACGTCAGCTCTTCTAGCCCCATGGGGCCACGGGCATGCAGTTTTTGGGTGCTGATGCCGATCTCTGCGCCGAGACCAAACTGGGCTCCATCGGTAAAAGCGGGAGAGGCATTGACATATACCGCGGCGGCATCTACTTGGTTTAGAAAACGCTGGATATTAATCGGGTCTTCAGTAATAATCGCTTCACTATGGCCTGAGCTATACTGCGCGATGTGTTGGAGCGACTCTTCCAGTCCGCTGACGGTTTTGATGGATAGTTTGTAATCCAGGAATTCGGTTCCGAAGCTCTCGGCACCGGCATGCTGCAATAGTGTCTCCGGATAGTGTCCTTCTAAAAAGGGGTAGCTGGCCTCATCGGCAAAGATCTCTACCTGGCTATCGGCCAGCGGAGCGGCCAGCACCGCTAAATCTGCCAAGCGGTCTTGATGAAGCAAGAGTGTGTCAAGGGCATTGCAGGCGCTCACCTTGCGGGTCTTGGCATTAAAGACAATGTCTTTTGCTTTAGTTAGGTCACCGCTCAGGTCAAAATAGGTATGGACAATACCGGCACCAGTCTCTATGACGGGGATCTTACTATGATCACGCACATAGTGGATGAGCTGTTGGCTACCTCGTGGAATGAGCACATCGACATAACCCACGGCTTGGAGCAGGGCTTCAGTTGCCTCGCGCTCTACAGGAAGCAGGCTCACCACGCGCGGGTCAATATCCTGTGCTTCCAACACGTCGTGAATAATGGCCAGGATGGCTGTATTAGAATATACGGCATCACTGCCACCCTTAAGCAGGCATACATTCCCGGTTTTAAAACACAAGGAAAAGACATCGAGCGTGACATTTGGCCGGGCTTCATAGATTACGCTGACCACGCCGAGTGGCACGCGCACCTTCGTTAGCTGTAATCCATTGGGCAAGGTCCGTTCCAAAAGTTTCTCATGGAGTGGGCTCGGGAGCTTCACCACATTGCGCATATCGGTGGCAATATCCAGGATGCGGGATTCTGTTAGTTTTAGACGGTCGTATTTTGGATCTGACTGCGGCATGCGCTCCAGATCTTTTTCGTTTTCAGCCAGGATGTGTGCACTCTTAAGTACCACGGCATCTGCCAGTTCGAGCAGCACGGCATTGATCTGATCTTCCGTCAGGGCCACCATGACTTGCGTGGCTTTGCGGGCGTTCTTGAAATAAGCGCTATAATCCATGTTGTTATTTCTAAACGAAAGAGCAAAAATAGTCATAATGTACCAAAGGTTTCTGATATTTTAGGCCGATCCGCTCGCGGGCTTTATCTGCGCCATATTGTGCAATGCCCAGCCCGATGAGGTGGTCCTGCTCATCCAGTATCCGGATGATGTCGCCTTTTTTAAAGTCATCTAAAATAGCCACAATGCCAATTGGCAATAAACTGGTGGCATTGCCGGAGGTCAATACCTGCCTGGCCCCGTCATTGAGCCTAACCGATCCCCTGGCACTATCCACAGCCAAAGCAATCCAATTTTTCTTGCCAGACTTGCGTTTTTCGGGCACAAAATGGGTGTGTTTCAGCTGACCCTGGATCCAGTCAGAAAGTACTTGATCTCTTTTTCCATTGGCGATGTGTACGCCAATACCCAATTTGGCAACTCTGCGGGCCATACTGGCCTTGGTGATCATGCCTCCACGGCCAAACTCCGATTTTTCGGTCTTGACCACTTCACTCAGGTTAACTTCCTCACCCCTGATCTCTTCGATGAGATGGGAGCTTGGATCTTTGGGATCGCCGTCAAAGATGCCATCTACATTAGAAAGGATCAACAGGGCATCTGCGTTGAGCATAGAGGCGATGAGTCCGGCCAGTTCGTCATTGTCAGTAAACATAAGCTCGGTGACCGAAACAACATCATTTTCGTTGACAATGGGCACAACCTTGTTTTGTAACAGGATGTGGAGGCAGTTTTTCATATTGAGGTAGTGTGCCCGGTCCCTGAAGTCTTCTTTGGTGACCAATACCTGCGCGCACAGCATGTCATGAGTTTCAAACAGCTGTGAGTATGTGTTGATCAGCTTGACCTGCCCGATAGAAGCCAACAATTGCCGCGCGGCTACTGGTTGCTGCTTCTCCGGGATGCTGATAAGGCTGCGGCCGGATGCAACGGCTCCAGACGACACCAGAATAATTTCCAGCCCCTGTTTCTTAAATTCCGCTATCTGGTCTACCAAATGTTGGATGCGGTCCAGGTCTGGCAATCCGTTGCTTTGCGTAATGACGTTGGATCCTATTTTTACAATGATGCGTTTGTAAGTGTGGTTCACACTGCAAAATTAGGGATTTTGCCGTATCTTTACCCCTTGTAACATGAATAAATAGATAAATAGAATAGACTTTATGAGTAATGTGTTGTTAAGCCCTTTTACCACCCCTTTTCAAAGTGCCCCATTTGCCGATATACACCACGAAGATTTTAAACCGGCCATTCTACAGCTCATTGAGAAGGCCAAGTCTGAGATTGATGCCATAACTTTAAATGCCGAAACCCCGGATTTTGCCAATACGATTGAAGCTCTTGATCGGGCTGGAAAGCAACTTGGTACCGCTTCGGAAATATTTTTTAACCTCCACTCTGCCGAGACTAACGACCAGCTGGAGGAACTGGCCGAAGAGCTTTCGCCTATATTGGCAGCCTATGGCAATGACATAACACTAAATCAGGCACTCTTTGAACGGATCAAGGCTGTGGTAGATACTGTAAACCGGGCCAGTCTGAGCGGCGAGCAGCAACGTTTGCTGGATAAAACGTATAAATCGTTTACCCGGAATGGGGCATTGCTTTCGGAATCTGACAAACAGACCTTGCGGGATATCGATGAAGAACTTTCAGGTTTGACCGTCAAATATTCGCAAAATGTATTGCAAGAGACCAATGCCTATAGCCTGCACATCTCCGATGAAGCTGAACTGGAAGGACTCCCCGATTCTATTAAAGAAGCAGCCAAATTAGAAGCTAGCCAACGGAATCTGGAGGGTTGGGTATTTACGCTTCAATTCCCTAGTGTGGTCCCTTTTCTGAAATACGCTGCTAACCGTGAGCGCCGCAAAGAATTACACCTGGCCGCTGGCAAAAAGGCATTTCAGGATAATGCCTATAATAATGCCGCCAATATTCACCGTGTTGTGGAACTACGGCAGCAACGGGCAAAATTGCTTGGTTTTGAAACTCATGCCGATTTTGTGTTGCAGGAACGTATGGCTGGATCGCCGCAAAATGTCTTTCACTTTTTGGAAGATCTGCTACAGAAGGCTAAACCATATGCCGTCAGCGAGATTGCCGCGTTAAAAGAATTGGCTGAAAAGGATGGTATTGACACGGTGATGCCTTATGATCATGCTTACTATGCCGAAAAACTTCGGGAGGCTCGCTATGACTTTTCAGACGAAGCGTTAAAGCCTTATTTTTCCTTACCCTATGTGTTGCAAGCGGCATTTTCCGCGGCTGAAAAGTTGTATGGTCTTACTTTTCATCTACATAATGACATCCAAAAGTACCATGAAGAGGTGGACGTATTTGAAGTGAAAGAAAATGGAGAGCACAAGGCGCTGCTTTACACGGATTGGTTTCCGCGGAAGGGAAAGCGGCCAGGTGCCTGGATGACGTCTTATAAAGGACAGTATAAAGAAGACGGGATAAATCACCGCCCGCATATTTCCATTGTTTGCAATTTTGCGCGTCCATCTGGCGATAAGCCGTCCCTGCTAACGTTTCAGGAGGTGACAACGTTGTTCCATGAGTTTGGTCATGCCCTGCATGGAATGCTGGCCGATACGGTATATGAAAGCCTGTCTGGTACGAGCGTTTATTGGGATTTTGTGGAGCTGCCCTCGCAATTTATGGAGAACTATTGTTACCAAAAGGAGTTCCTGCAGACGTTTGCCAGGCACTACCAAACGGGCGAGCTATTGCCGGATGCCGAAATTAATAAAATCGTAGCCTCAGCCAATTTTATGGAGGGGTACCAAACCTTACGCCAACTGAGCTTCGGCCTGCTGGATATGGCTTTTCATACCGGTAAGTTACAAAAAGGTGAAAATGTAGAGAGTTTTGAAAAGTCGGTCACAAAGGAGGCCCAGCTTTATCCAAATATTCCCGGGACGGCCCAAAGTCCATCGTTCTCGCACATATTTGCCGGCGGTTATTCAGCGGGTTATTATTCCTACAAGTGGGCGGAAGTGCTCGATGCGGATGCATTTGCTTATTTTAAGGAAACGGGTATCTTTAATCCCGATACAGCCCGGAAGTTTAAAACGTTGCTGAGCAGCGGTGGGACGAAAGATCCGATGGAGCTTTACATCGCTTTCCGTGGTCGCAAACCTACTCCCGAAGCGTTACTTGAAAGAGCTTTTGGAGAACAGAATATTAAATAAAAAGTTATCTTTATCCCGGTAGGCAGTTAGGCTTGCCGGTTTTTTAATTATAAATCAAATAGTATTCATGGAAACTGCTACGGCCATTACCCCCATTCTTATTGTGATCGGTGCGATCATTGCCTTATTTTTATTGTTATATATTTTACCGGTTAACCTTTGGTTCACCGCACAGCTGTCTGGTGTACGGATCAACCTGCTAAACCTGGTGCTGATGCGCTTGCGAAAAGTGTCTCCATCGTTGGTGGTTAATGCAATGATTACCTCTACCAAAGCGGGGCTAAACATTACCTCCAACGATATTGAAACGCATTACCTGGCCGGCGGAAACGTAAATGGAGTGATCCGTGCACTGATCTCGGCTGATAAGGCCAATATTCCGCTTAGCTTTAAGCTGGCAACAGCCATTGACCTGGCTGGCCGGGATGTTTTTGACGCGGTACAGATTTCAGTGAATCCCCGGGTGATCAATACCCCGCCTGTGGCCGCGGTTGCGAAAGACGGCATCCAGCTCATTGCTAAAGCCAGGGTCACGGTGCGTGCCAATATCAACCAGCTGGTGGGTGGTGCAGGCGAAGAGACCATCTTGGCCCGGGTAGGCGAGGGTATTGTCACTACCATCGGTTCGGCCGGCAACCATAAAGAAGTGCTTGAAAACCCTGACAAGATTTCAAAAACAGTATTGGGAAAAGGTTTGGACAGTGGAACAGCGTTTGAAATTCTTTCCATTGATATTGCTGATATTGATATTGGCGAAAATATTGGCGCAAAATTGCAAA
Organism: bacterium A37T11; assembly: GCA_900109895.1. Taxonomy (GTDB): domain Bacteria; phylum Bacteroidota; class Bacteroidia; order Sphingobacteriales; family Sphingobacteriaceae; genus A37T11. The sequence goes on along the minus strand of FOBR01000004.1, from coordinate 123,392 downwards.
CCGACCAGGCAGAAGCTGACCTGAAAGTGGCCAATGCGCGGGCCGAAGAACGCCGGGCAATGGCCGTAGCCTATGAACAGGAAATGAAAGCAAAGGCTCAAGAGGCCAGGGCAAAGGTTATTGAGGCTGAATCACAAATTCCATTGGCCATGGCAGAAGCATTCAGAAGCGGCAATCTGGGCATTATGGATTATTATAAAATGCAAAATATCCAGGCCGATACGGATATGAGGGATTCTATAGCGAAACCGGGTACGGGAAAAGGTAAAAAAGATTGATTAAAAAGAAAAACCCTGGCGATGAGCACCAGGGTTTTTACTAACCAATTATAAACCTAAATTATGAAAAGACATTTTTGTGTGAAACAAGCAAAGTTTCCGTTAGCGTTTGTTTACAAGGCAAAGATAAGAACGAATTTTTATTTTGAGAAACCATTTTTGTTAAAATTTGTTAATTTTTTAACTAGTTATCTGTAGTTTTAATTCAAAATCCGCAAAATTTTAAAGAACTATACCATTAAAACGGCAATTTTGGAAATATAGTATCCCCTGTAAAACTTTTTTTTCCTTTTACCTTTCTAAGGAGTCGTTACCGCAACGGGCAATACTTTTCCATTAAAAAACTTATGCCCGCTGAGTGCAAAATCGGCAATATACTTACCCATTTCAAAGGCTGCAATGGGCGACTGATATCCCGGGAAAGCCTTCTCAAGCATCTCGGTTTGGGCTGAACCCAAGGCCAGGCAATTGACTTTGATCTGTTGTTCTGTTAATTCAAACGCCAGGCATTCTGTTAAGGCGTGCAGGGCAGCTTTGCTGGCAGAATATGCGGCCAGGCCAGGGAACTTAGCACTGCCCAGATATCCTCCCATACTTCCAATATTAAGGATATGGCTTCCAGCCGGCATTATGGGCAGCAGCGCCTGGATCATTTTAACGTGACCCAATAGGTTGCCTTGCAGTAATTCGGCAAACTCGATCTGTGAAGTTTCCTTAAAAGGTTTGTTTAAAAGGATACCGGCATTATTGATCAGAATATCCACGCGTTCCATCTTATCTTTTATAAAAGGTAGCAGGCCATTTTCATAATCGTCATGGACAATATCAAAACGGGCAGGGAACAACTGTGCATCGGGGTTAAGCCCTTTAGCGATGGTATATAAATTCCTTAGTTTATCTTCAGACCGGGCCAGCGCAATGACCCGATTATCGTTATGTAGGATAAGTTCCAATACTGCTTCAAACCCTACGCCGCTACTTGCTCCTGTGATAATGATGTTCATGATGGAAATTTTTAACTTAATATCAGAATATCGTAATTCGTAAATCGTAAATCAATTCATTCATCTTTTTTCAATAAATCTTCCATCTCCTCAATCTCCGTCTTATCATCCTGAGGAAGTTTTTCCTCACCCAATGCCCTTGGATTAAAGATAAAATAAGATCCACAGAAGGAAAGCATGGCTGAGATTAAGTAAAATGTGAGGCTAATGAGGACGGCTAGATGGTCATCCAAGCCAAAAAAATTGGAACCATATACGATGATAATCTCACGGGCCCCTAGCCCTCCTACCGTGAACGGAAATAGTGCAGCCAGTGAAGAGCCGAGAAAAATAAACAGATAGGGAGAAAATTTGCCGTTAAAATGGAGGGCATAGAGGATCATAATGACCGCAATGACCTGAAACGACTGCACGCCAATGGCTTTGAGGTGTTTTTTTACGAACCAAAACGCATATTCATTGAAATATTTGTTCACTACGATATAATAGACAAGCGTACCGGCTACCACCGCCAGGATGGGCCACCAATTGGGAATTCCGATGCTGGGGATAAAAACTACCAAGGCCGCTGTGATGACAAACATAGCCCATAAGCCACTTAAGCGATCAAAAAACAAGGCTGTAACTAACTTCCGGCCTTTTATCCCAAATTTTTTGCGAAGGAAGAATACTTTATAGCCGTCACCGCCGATGCCACCGGGGAGAAAGATGTTGTAAAACATGCCCAGCAAGTAGAGCTTAAAGTTATATCCTTCGGAAAGTTGCAGCCCGATACCCCTAAAAAAATTGTTGAGTCGTGAAGATGAGATTAATTGCGAGCACAAAAATGCGAGGAAAGCTAGCACAAAAAACCAATGGTCTGAACCAAGGATAGCCGCTTTAAGGTCTTTGGGGTCAACTTTGCGGAATACCAGAAACAGCGATAAGCCAGTGACAGCAATCTTTATAATGACTTTTGTAATATTCCAAGACTTTTTCTTATCCATTCGTTAGCCGTCTCACCTGATAAGTTTTTCGTTTAGTACCTTCAAAATAGGTGCGCACATTGATCTCCGCCAGGATGCCCAGGGTGACCAGCTGGATGCCACCCAGCAATAATATAAGGCCCAGAATCAGGATGGGCTTGCCCCAAATATCTTCCCCAAATATTTTCAGGAATAATAGATAAAGGTTAATCAGTGCTCCCAGGCCGAAAGAAATGAAACCCAGGGTGCCAAAAAGGTGCATGGGTTTTTGAATGTATTTGCGAAAGAAGACCATCGTAATAAGGTCTGCCATGACCTTAAAGGTTCGGCTAAGCCCGTATTTGGATTGGCCGTGCAACCGGGGATGGTGTTTCACATCAACCTGCGTAATACTGGCTCCCTGTAGTTTGGCTAATACTGGAATAAATCGATGCATTTCACCATAAATTCCGAGGTCTTCTGCGATCTCCCTCTTGAAGACCTTTAGGGTACAGCCGTAATCTTTGATGTAAACCCCCGTACTTTTCCGGATAATGGCATTAGCTATACGGGAAGGGATTTTCCGCAAGAAAATGCCATCCTTGCGGTCTTTGCGGTTACCAGCCACGACGTCCCAATCTTCGTCCACGAGTATTTCGAGCATCATTGGAATATCAGAAGGGTCGTTTTGCAGGTCGCCATCTAATAAAGCTATGTAACGCCCGGAAGCATGGTCAATGCCGGCTGTCATAGCCGTGCTTTGCCCGTAATTTTTGCGTAGTTCAATTACTACCACCCGTTCATCCAGGTGCCTTCGGATCTCTTCGGCAGTGCCGTCGTCCGAACCGTCGTCTACAAAAACAACTTCGTAATCAAGCCCTTCCAGCTCTTTGCGCAACTGTGCTAATAGTGGTGCAATATTTTCCCGTTCGTTTAGAACGGTAATAACGACTGACAGGTCCCTCATAAATGCTCCTTAACCGGATAAACAAATAGCTTAAAATTTAATTGCCAAAGGTAAAAAATAAATATATTGCGCGCCATTTAAAATGAAACAGGCATGAGACAGCTGCAAACACCCACATATATTGCTTTATACTTGCTGTTAGCCGGCGTTTATGCCTTTGGACTCTGGGTGCCGCTTATGAACAACGATGCTGCGCACCATGCTAACATTGCCCTTCACATGTTTATAACGGGCAATTACGCATTTTTGATCGACAGCGGAATGCCCTATTTGGATAAGCCCCATTTCCTGTTTTGGATCTCAGCCCTTTCCTACCATGTATTTGGGGTCACGACCTTTGCCTATAAATTTCCAACTTTATTATTCACTGTAGGTGGTACCTGGTCTACTTATAAATTGGGTACACTCCTCTATAATAAAGCAACCGGCCGACTGGCGGCGGTGATTGTGGCTTCTGCTTTTGCGTATGTGTTGGCCAATAACGATGTGCGGATGGATGCTATCCTGACGGCGTCCATCGCTTTTTCCACCTGGCAATTGGTAGCTTTTACGAAACAAAAGAAAATTTTGACCCTATTGTTAGCGGCATTAGGACTGGCGGTCGCTTTTGCAACTAAAGGATGGGTGGGGGTGGTGGTGCCAACCGTGGCGCTATTCTTTTACCTAGCTTACAAAAGGCAGTGGCAATTGATTCTTAACCCGTACTGGCTGCTTTTGATAGCGCTGTTCTTTCTGTTAATATCCCCAGTACTTTATGCGTATTATTTGCAGTTTGACATGCATCCCGAAACGATGGTGCGGGGGAGGGATCATATCTCAGGCGTTAAATTTATTCTTTGGGACCAAAACTTTGAGCGTATGGCCGGTGAGAACTTTGGTGCCAAGGAAAAAAACGACTACTTTTTTTTCTTACATTCGCTGATGTGGGCATTTCTGCCCTGGTCCGTATTGGTGCTGGGAGCTTTTTATTGGCATGTCCGCGGTTTTTTCAGGCATTATCGTCCCGGGAGCAAACGCGAAATACTTACACCGGCGGCAATACTGTTCTTTCTACTGATGTTTTCTTTTTCCAAATTTAAATTGCCTCATTACCTTAACATGCTGTTTCCTTACTTTGCCATTATGCTGGCAGGTTATTTGCAGGCCAATAGCGATAATCAGGCCTATGTAAAATGGTTCGGTAGGATACAGCTTTTCGTCATGCTGGTGATGGGATTGGTGGTAGGCCTAATCACAGCTTGGTTATTTCCGTTGAATAATAGATGGGTGGCTTTGATGGTCTTATTATGGTTTGGTATGGTCATATGGCTTATTAGGGCACAAGTACATCCATATAGCCGCACGGTAGTAACTTCCGTAGGTCTGAGCGCAACACTCTATTTACTGTTGAATGCCAGTTTTTATCCTAAGCTTCTCAAGTATCAAGGAGCTAGTGAATTGGCTTTTTCCTATGGTAATAAGATAGATACCGCCAATCTTAGGTATTTAAATGAAGGCTTTCGAGAGTTCTCTTTTTATTTTTACCTACATACGTTGCCGGTAGCAACCAGCCTGGTGGAACTGCACGAACGAAAAGAACAAGGTAAATCTACTTGGTTGCTAATTGACGAAATGGCCATGCAACAGATCAAGGATGGTGGTTTTGTTATAAAGGAGCAGTATGCGCATTCTAATTTTCATGTCACACGGCTGAAACCAGCATTTTTAAATCCGGCAAGTAGGCAGGCATCGCTTTCAATGCTTTTTTTGATAAGGCTTTGAGCTGTTATTGTCAGGGATTTTTAATGAAAAACCAGTGGAAGTATACGGACATAAACCAACACGAGATAAACAACCAGAATGGTGCTGTTAAGGACAAACATCCAGTTAATATCGGTATACTTATATTTTGTACGCAAGGTAATAATAAGCAAGGTTAGAAAACTCAAAAAGAGGATAGCTGGGAATATGAGGGCCCATTTATTAGGTAAATTGATAAAAATGTGATGTAACCGGCCATCCAGTCCTTGCCCAATAAAAAAGGGTGTTAATGAAAAAAGAAGTAGCAGGATAAAGAGCCGCAGCAGCAACTTGGCAAAAAACTTGCTCATGGTATGGTTTTTGGACAGCGTTGTCATATTATTACATATATTATTCTTCAAAATTACGATAAAGGGCCGATAGCGCCCGCGATTTTTAAAATTTATAGCATCAGATTAACATGAAAAAGAACACACATTTTTTTATCTGCACCGTGGCTGTTTTAGTCCTTTTGTCTTGTTCTGCCAAAAAGGCAAGCACAGCTGCCTCTCCCTCTGCGTCACAATGGCGTAGTGCCGTAAAAGGTCAGTGGATGTTAGAATCGATAGAAAAGAGCAATTTTCCAAAGGGATTTAACGTAAAAACGGTTTTTGAAGAGGCGCCTGCTGAGTGTTTTGCTGAAAGTAATTGGAACTTGATGGGCAATGGCAAGGGTTCTATTACCTTTTCAGCATCTGGCCAGCTTTGTGCCCCAGGAGCAGTAAGGGATATTTTCTGGTCAGTATATAATCCCGGCAAAGGAAATGGTGAACCACAGTTTCAGTTCAAAAAAATATATCCGGGCGATAAAGCTAAAAATGTAACCGAAGGTTACCGACTAGACTTAATATATGCCGATGAGCAAAAGATGACGATGCGCATGCCCTTATCCGTTGACGGGCAAACGGCCTATCTCGTGCTTAATTTTAAAAAGTAAAATTTTTAAAAAAAATCATATTTCTTGCCGGCTTTCGTTTGAAAACGGTAGGTAAACCCTGATGCATCATTGCTACTGGAATCCGTTTTAAAGCCGGCCTTTATGGACTGTTTTGAATGGAGAATACAATCCGCTCCTGAACGGGAAATAATAGAAAGTTTGTACACTTTTCCATCTTTCCATTGCAAGTCGGCAATCTCAAAATTTCCCCTGGCGCAAAGGCCTTGCACCCTGCCATTAGCCCAAGCTTTTGGCAAAGCAGGCAATATTTCAATGCTGCCAGCTTGGCTTTGCAGCAACATTTCAGCTACTGCTGCAGCATAGCCTAAATTTCCGTCTATTTGGAAAGGCGGATGGGCGCAAAACAAGTTTGCGTAAACGCCGCCCCCCTCTTTATAATTTACTCCGTCGCCGCCAACAAGGTTGATAAAATTACGGAGGATGGTATGGGCATGATCCCCATCATGCAGTCGGGCCCAAAAGTTTATTTTCCAGGCCATCGACCATCCGGTGGAGGCATCTCCCCTGGCCAGCAGGCTTACTTTAGCTGCATTGGCCATATCCGGCGTTTCCGTTGAGCTAAACTGTCTGCCTGGGTGCAATCCAAATAGGTGAGAAGCGTGCCGGTGCTGGTCTTCCATATCATCACGGTCCGTCTCCCACTCTTGTAACTGGCCCCATTTACCAATTTTTGGTTTGAGTAAGTGCTCCCGCATGTCCAGCACGTGGTCCCGGTAGGGTTTATCCACACCCAGCGCGTCCGCGGCCTCCACGTAATTGCTAAATAAATCATATACAATCTCCTGGTCATAAGAGACGCCGTCTTCCGTAGGGCCATGCTCAGGCGACCAGCCCATGGGGGCCACCAAGGTGCCGTCAATCCGTCGTTTTAGGTGATCGTCCCAAAACTCGGTTACCTCCTTCAGGATGGGATAACCGAAATCACGCAGAAATGCCTTGTCGCGCTTAAATGCATAATGTTCCCATATAGCCTGCACATACCAAGCGCTGCCAGGCGTATTCCACAAAAAGCTTTCTCCACCAAAAATATTGTTCTCCGTTTTTACCGTCCATCCCCTTATTCCCGGATACTCCTTTTGCGTGTGATCCTTTTTAACCTCCCGCATGCTGTTGATATAATCCAGGTATGGATAGTGGCATTCAGATAAGTTGGTAGGTTCAGCCAGCCAGTAATTCATCTGGATGTTAATGTTTGAATGGTAATCGCTGCGCCAGGGGGGATTGTTGCTATTGTTCCACAAGCCCTGCAGGTTGGCAGGAAGGCCTCCCTTCCTGGATGAGCTGATGAGTAAGTACCGGCCGTATTGAAAAAGCAGCTGTTCTAACTGGAGGTCTGCTGTCTGTTTATAGTTTAGCAGCCTTTGGTAGGTAGGTAAGTTCTGGATGGCAGCTGGAGTAATGCCCAGGCTGAGGTTTACGCTTCCAAAAAGCTGCTGGTAATCTAAAACGTGTGCCTTTAATAAGATCGGGTATTGTTTTGATGAAGCCACCGTTAATGTTTGGCTCACCACAGCATCAGGGGCAGCACCTTTCCAATGCTGGCTACGCTGGTTGCTATAATCTGTTGCTGCTGTCAGCAGGATGGTAAAAGAATCAGCACCCTCCATTTGTAACTGAATACCGCCCTGACGGTCCGGCGTAGCCGAAACTTTCCCGCCTTGATTCTTTAATAAGAGGCTGGCTTTGTAGGTCATTCCATTTTCCAGCGATCCGGCTATGCTCAAGCTTTTGCCACTACCTGTTTCCTTTGCCCCATGTGCATCTTTTAGCCGAATGCTGGCCGAATAGGCATTCTTTTTACTGGCCGTAAAATGCAGAACCATTACCCTGTCAGGAAAAGAACAAAAATATTCCCGTTGGTATTTAATTCCCTTCTCTGTGTAATGAATGCTTTGTATGGCCTTTTTTATATCCAGCTCCCTGCGATAGGTTGACGGAGGCGTAGCCAACGTATCGCGATCACTGAACTGGATAAAAAGATCGCCAAAAGCTTGGTAAGCTCCGGTGTTTTCCTCATCGCCTGTCCACAGGCTGTTTTCATTAAACTGGATATGTTCCAGAGCCGTACCGCCAAAAACCATTCCGCCGAAATGTCCATTTCCCATCGGATAAGCCTCCGTCATCCATTCCTTAGCGGGCTTTTTGTCCCAAAGCATTAAATCATGTGACGGTTGCCTTTGTGCTGTCGCTCCATGCTGAATCAGCTGGAAAAAAAGTAACCATTGTCCCATTTTACGTATTTTCATCATTGGACTTACAAGTATTATTATAAATCATTACAAGGATACAAAAAGAAATAACATGCGCAAAATTGCTCACCTAAAACTGAGCTATGAGCGTTATTTTAAAAAAAGATAATATATTTTTATAGCTGTTTTCTTGCTAAAACGATTATTCTTTTTAAACTTTGGGGCGTAGACTTAACATGAGGGCAGAATAGCGCTATGCGATGCAATCCATTGCATAGCTTGTCTTCAGATATTGTAAACACTAAATATTATACTTAAATAATGAAAAAAGACGTAATTTTATGGGGCTTCATGCTTACGGCAAGCTTAATGGCGAATGCTCAACAACGCCTTCGGGCGCCGGCGTACCCGCTGGTTACCCACGACCCTTATTTTAGCATCTGGTCTTTTGGAGATACCTTAAATACCCAGCAAACCAGGCACTGGACAGGTGCAGACCAACCATTGATCGTATTGGCACAAGTAGATGGGAAGGTCTACCAGCTGGCCAGCAAGCCGCTGGCATTGGTGGAAGACGTAGTCCCAACTGCCCAAAAAGCTGCTTATACCGTTATATATACCGATAAACAACCCGCGCAAGGTTGGGAAAAGACAGGTTTTGCAGATGCATCCTGGAAGAAAGGCCCAGCCCCTTTTGGGGATAATTCGGGCGATAACCCGATGAAACCTGCTTCTTTATATGAAAAGGAAATTTGGTACCGCCGGGAGTTTTCCCTTGGTCAGGTACCTAATGACTTGAAGCTGCTTATTAGCCATGATGATGCAGTGGATGTCTTTATTAATGGTGTGAAGGTATACAGCGACCCTAACTTTGTTCTTGACTATGCGCTGAAATCACTACCTGAAAGTGGGCAGAAAGCCTTGAAAACAGGGAAAAATGTTTTGGCTGTACATTGCCGCAACGATCGTGGGGGCGCGTTTATCGATGTAGGGCTAGTACGCGACAAAAAATTGCTAAATGTGACCTTGGCGCAGCAAACCGGAGTGAAATTGACGGCTACACAGACTACTTATTCATTTAATGCAGGAAAAGCACAGATCGATCTGACCTTTACTTCTCCTTTGCTGATTGATCAGCTGGAAGTCCTGGCAAGGCCGGCATCTTATGTGACGGTTAGTGCAAAGTCTGCCGATAAGGCAAAGCATGCGGTCAAGGTTTGGTTAGCGCTTTCTGGTACGGCTAGCACCGATAAACCTGAGCAAGTGGTCAAAGTAGCAGATGAAAGTACGACCACCTTGGTGGCACAATCGGTGGGAACCGTTTCCCAAAAATTACTGGGTAAACAGGGTGATAATGTTCGGATAGACTGGGGCAAGGCGTACCTGTCCGCAGTAAAAAAACCGGGAGTTAAGCTAATACCTGGCACTTTAGAAAATTTTACTGCGTCAGTTTCTGGCAAACCGGCTGGGCAGGCTAAAATTACCGGGCCAGCAACAGATATGTTGATAGGTATGCAGCTGAGCCTGGGTGAGGTGACTAGCCAAGCGGTGTCCACACATGCGATATTGGCGTATGACGATGGGTATTCGGTGCAGTATTTTGGCAAAAACCTGCGCCCGTGGTGGAGGCGGGATGAAAAGACTACAGTAGTAGACCTACTAAATATGGCTGAAAAAGATTATGCCAAGCTGATAAAAGACTGCCAGGATTTTGACCTGAAATTGGCGGCGGATGCGGAAAAAGCGGGTGGCAAGAAATATGCACAGTTGTGTGAGCTGGCCTACCGGCAGGCGATAGCGGCCCATAAAGTGGTGGCCAATACCAATGGCGAGCTGTTGTTCTTCTCCAAAGAAAACTTTTCCAACGGCTCTATCGGTACGGTCGACGTGACCTATCCGTCAGCGCCGTTGTTCTTATTATACAATACGGAACTGGCCAAAGGATTGTTGCGCTTTATCTTTGAATATTCAGAGAGCGGGAAGTGGAATAAGCCTTTTCCTTCTCACGACGTAGGCACCTACCCGCTGGCTAATGGCCAGACTTATGGGGAGGATATGCCCGTAGAGGAGGCAGGTAATATGCTTACGCTGACGGCGGCTATCACGGTGAGAGACGGAAATACCGATTTTGCGGACAGCCACTGGAAAACACTGACTACCTGGACAGACTACTTGAAGAAAGAAGGATTGGATCCGGCCAATCAGCTCTGCACTGATGATTTTGCAGGTCACCTGGCCCGCAATGCCAATCTTTCTGTAAAGGCGATCATGGGCGTTGCTTCTTATGCAAAAATCGCCGAGATGATGCACAAGGACGACGTGGCCAAGGAAAGCTATGCCCAAGCGCGCGAGATGGCCAAAAAATGGATGGAACTGGCAAAAGACGGTGATCACTATGAACTGGCGTTTGGACAGCAGGGCTCCTGGAGCCAAAAGTACAACCTGATCTGGGATAAGTTACTTAAACTCGATATCTTCCCAAAAGAAGTCGTAGATAAAGAGATTGCCTATTATAAAACCAAACAGCAGCCTTTTGGATTGCCATTGGACAGCCGTAAGACCTATAGCAAGTCTGATTGGATTCTATGGACAGCAACATTGGGAAGTGATGCAGACTTCCAGACTTTTGTTGATCCGGTTTGGAAATTTGCCAATGAGACTACTGACCGGATTCCGTTGAGCGACTGGCACGAAACCACTGACGGAAAATCTGTGGGTTTCAGGGCCCGGTCAGTAGTGGGAGGCTATTTTGTCAAAATGTTGGAAAAAGCAATGCAATAAGATGTTAAAAAAGCAAAGTATGGTCCTGGCGATCTGTATGATAACTAGCCCATTTTTAAAAGCACAGACCGTTTGGAGCCCGATACAGGGGAAGATCATGACTCCTTGGGCAGAAAAGGTCGATCCGGGGAAGACACTGCAGGAGTATCCCAGACCACAATTGGTACGCCCCGACTGGCAAAACCTGAATGGGTTGTGGCAATATGCTATCACGCCAAAGAAACAGGAGCTAGTTCCAGAAAAGTTTGATGGAAAACTGTTGGTGCCCTTTGCAGTGGAATCTGCCCTTTCTGGAGTAGGTAAATCCGTGGGAAAGGACCAAATACTATGGTATAAAAATAGCATTGAGTTAAAAAAAGGGATCAACAAAGGGAAAGTGCTGCTTCATTTTGGAGCGGTCGATTGGCAATGTGAGGTCTTTGTAAATGGAAAGAAAGCGGGTATTCATGAAGGGGGATATGATCCTTTCTCGTTCGATATATCGCCATTCCTGAAAAAGGGCAACAAACAGGAGCTGGCGGTACGTGTTTGGGACCCGACTGATGATGGGCCGCAACCACGCGGAAAGCAGGTGAATCATCCTGAAGGAATCTGGTATACGCCAGTATCGGGCATTTGGCAAACGGTATGGTTAGAGGGGGTCCCGTCATCTTACATAACCTCGATGAAGCAAACGCCTGATGTGGATCATGGGGCGCTGTATTTTTCAGCTTCTATAGAGGGAGCCAGTGCAGATGACCAGCTGCAGATTCAGGCATTGCAAGATGGCAAAATAGTAAGTGAACAGACGGCAGCCGTTGGTGCCGATGTTAAATTGCCTGTTCCGAATGCACGGTTATGGTCTCCTACCGATCCGTTTTTGTATAAACTAAATGTTTCCTTGCTTCGTAAGGGAAAAGTACTGGACCAGGTAGGCAGTTATTTTGCCATGCGCAAGATCGCTTTGAAACAAGACAAAAACGGTTTGCAGCGCATAGCACTGAATGATCAGTTTTTGTTTCAATACGGACCGCTTGACCAAGGTTGGTGGCCCGATGGGTTGTATACCGCGCCAACGGATGAGGCGTTATTATTTGACCTGATCAAAACCAAGGAGATGGGATTTAACATGATCCGTAAACACATTAAGGTAGAGCCTGCGCGTTGGTACCATGGTTGCGATAGCCTGGGGCTGTTAGTTTGGCAGGACATGCCTAGTGGCGATCTGGGCGGTAATCACTGGGATAACCACCCGGGTCAAATCTCGGGACATAACCTGGAAAAAGAACGTTCACCAATGTCAGAAGCCATTCATCGAAAAGAGTGGAAGGCGATCTTAGATGCCCTGCATAACTTTCCAAGCATCGTGGTATGGGTGCCTTTTAATGAGGCTTGGGGACAGTTTAAAACCAAGGAGATCACGGAATGGACAATGCAGTATGACCCTTCCCGTTTGGTAAATAGTGCCAGCGGTGGCAATTTCCTGCAAACCGGGCAAATTTTGGACCTGCATAATTATCCGGACCCCAACATGCCTGATCCGGCCATATATGCCGGAAAACAAGCGGTGGTATTGGGCGAATTTGGGGGCTTGGGCCTGCCAGTGGATGGCCATACCTGGAAGGTAAAGGACAATTGGGGATATCAAAGTTTCAAAAATCCCAAGGAGCTGCTGCAACGATACAGCGGCCTGATGACCGATCTAAAAAGCCTGATTCCATTGGGATTATCTGCGGCAGTCTATACGCAAACAACCGATGTGGAGATAGAAACAAATGGGATTTTGACCTATGACCGTAAGGTAGAAAAGTTGCCTGCAGACCAGTTACATGCGTTACACCAGGCATTATACCATCTAAATCCTGAAAACCATTAATTACCCAGTAACTTATTGACGATGGCTATCGCCATTTCGTCAACGGATTCAGCCGTATTGGATAACACCACTACGGCTGTTTTTTTATCGGGTGAAAATGCTAAGAAACTGCTACTTCCTGCTTTACCGCCATTATGCCAATGAACCAATACCCCATTGACCATAAGCGTAAGCCAGGCAAGGCCAACATCACTGTCTACCGATTCCTGAAACGTGAATTGTTTGGTTTGCGCCATGGCATTTTCCAAAGTAGTTTCAGGTAATTTGGTCTCAGCTTTGGCATATTGCAACAGATCTGACACGGTTGATTTGAGTGCACCGGCACCTGCCAGGCAATCAGCATTCCAGATAGGTAATTCGGTGCCTTTGGTATTATAAGACTTGGCTACCTTCTGCTTAAGGCTATCAGGAGTTGTTGTGGTATTTTTTAGCCCGATAGGCTTGCAGATGATTTCTTTCACCATGTCGTTATAACTTTTACTGTATACTTGCGATATAATAGTTCCCAGTAACCCGAATCCAAGGTTACTGTAGCTATAAATGGAATCAGGTACTACGCTGGCATGATAGTTTTTGAGGTAGCTGTACAGATTGGCCAGCTTATAACTTCGATAAGGATCAGTAAGTTTGAGGGAGGTAACTTGTTCAAAATTGTCAGGCAGTAGGGGCAGGCCTGAGGTGTGGTTACCAAGTTGCTGCAAGCTGATGCGTTGAAGGTGAGGATTGCTTTTCAGGGAATCTGGCAAATACTTCGTTATCATGTCATCCAGACTTACCTGTTTTTTTTCTGCAAGATAAGCTAGCAACGTTGCTGTAAATGTTTTGCTGATGGAACCTATTTCAAAGAGTGTGCTGTCATTGGGCAACTGGCTTCCCTGATTGCCCGTATTTCCGTAGAAATAACGCTGGGTTTTGTTTCCGGTCATAATACCAATGGCAAGGGCACTTTTATGGCTTTTACGTGTATAGGCCATAGCCAAAGAGTCTACAAATTGATCCTGACCTGATTCGCGATTATTGCTGGCTGCTACAGGTTCTTTTTTGTCAGCAGGGCCTGGTACCGATTCTTTTAAAGGCTGAAAAAGCAGCGTTGCAATTTTGTTCAGGCTATCAAGACCCAGGAGTAATTGCAAGGACTGTCCATTAAAATCAAGTTTGTAGGTACCAATTCTTTTTTCAAAATTAATTCTGGCAGCGCCTTTTATTATACCCAGCGGATATATCTGCGCTAGGATGACGCGAAAAGAAGAAAGAGAAGTGGCTTTTTTATATGCCACCCCGGCCATGGCATAAATTGAATCGGTTTCTTTCAGATTGATATGATATTCGATCTGATTGAAGACTGCTTGATTGGCAACTTCAGATGCCGGATTCTCCTGCGCATAGGTAAAAGCGCACAACAGTCCAAAAAAGGAGATTAAATACAATACTTTAGCTAATAGGGTTGTCACATGGGCTTTCAGGACAATTTGTGCGTGGATAACAACGTGCATGTTCGCTTAATCTTTTTGAATTTATAGATTTGCTGGCTGGTACGGAATTTCAAACGTGAACGTAGATCCTTTGCCAACTTCGCTTTGTACTCGGATACTGCCTTTTTGCAGCTTGATAAGCTGGTTACAGATATAAAGACCCAAACCAGTTCCAGGTTTACCAGTTGCGTTTTTGCCTTGGTAATATTTGGTAAAGAGCTTGGTTTGTTGTTCTGGTGACAGGCCTATCCCGGTATCTTCAATACTTACCGAAAGCAAATTGTGTTCTTGGGATAGCAAGAGGCTGGCTTTAACAATAACACCCCCTGTATCTGTATATTTTATGGCATTGCTAAGCAGGTTAATGAGCACTTGTTTCAGCCGGAAAGCATCCCCGATCACCTGTTGGTCATCAATGCCAATAAATTGATAATCGAGATAAATACCCTTTCGACCAGCGCTAAACTTTAAGTTCTCAATAGTTTCTTTTATTTCACGGATAGGTGAAAAGGCTGAATTATTCAGTGCAGCGCTTTGCAGGCTCTCAAATTTGCCCATATCCAGAATATCGTTTACGGTGTCCTGAAGAAGGGTGGAGGCTTGCTTGATGGGTTTTAAAAGGGCTGTTTGTGCGCTTGTTAATGTTGATTTCTCTAACATATAAATATAACCGACGATAGTAGTGAGCGGATTGCGAATCTCATGGCTCATGATGGCCAGTAGCTCTGACTTCTGCTCAGCAAGCGCAATGGCCCTTGCATTTTCTGCCATTATTTGCCGTTCAGCTCGTGATGCTCTTCGGATGGAAATAAATAACAAGAGAATAAAAATTAGCACCATAATGAGCGCAATAAGGGTAAAGCTATCCAGAACATTTACCGAGGATTGGTATTGTTTTAAGGTCTTTTCCCGATTTTTTTCCCATCCGCTAAAATAGTCAACCCGAATTTCGTTAACCAGGAGCCTTAACTGTATAATCAGTGAACGGTTAGCCTCCAGCAACATAATTTGGCTGGATGTGAGCCTGTTATGCTCCAAGCCTAATTTTACAAGTAATGCCTGACGTTCTTTTTCAGCCTTTCCACTCATATCTCTGATAATGGAATCGCGGATACCTTTCTCACGGTTAATCTCAATGATTTTGACCACCTGTGTATCAGGTTTATTTATAAATGCATCTTTAAGGCGGCCAAATAATCCTTTTTTTGTTTGAGAGGCTTGCTCCAGTTGGCGTACCACCGTATCGGCAAGTTTGCGTTCACCTGTTTTCACCTTAAAGGTACTAAAGGTAACGGTATTATTCAGGGCCCCAATGCTTTCGTTCGTAGTGACCCTTAATAAAGAGTCAAAATTCTTTTTAAGTTTAAAAACCTCCGTTGAAACATCGAGTTTTCCGTCAAAATTCTTCTTTAGCATGTTTTGCTCGCTCTTATGAACAAAGCTATCGATTTTGCTAACGTTTATTAAACTTTCGATCTGTGTAAAGATACTGCTAAGTTTATTTTTATATTCTTCCAATTTATCCTTTGAACCGTTTAAACTGGCTAGCTGAAAATCATTTTCTGCGCTACTCAAATCTAAAAGGATGCTATTGATGCTCCCACTTTCAGGTGGTGTGCTCAATTGCGCATTTAGCGCGGTAAGTTTCTGCGAAATAGAATATCGTAATAAAAGCGAAATAGCAACAATGAGGAAAATGAAAGCTAAAAAAATAATGGGAAGGGTTCCCAGGATGCTTTTAGATCTAACGTTATTTTGTGGTTCCTCGGCCATGTTTAGCTTTCCTGACCCAGCATATAAATGTTGGATATGGTTGCAAATTTACACTTTAATACAGAGATATTGAAATAAAAAAACCCAGACAGCAGTTGACTGGGTTTTTAAAGGATTAATTATTGATTAAAGCAACTGTTCTAATAGGTTTTTCCAGCTAACAAGCTCCGCGATCTTACTGCTCAGAGCTGAAATGCTGATGCGTTTCTGCTCCATGCTGTCGCGGTGTCGAATCGTGACGCTGTCGTCTTGCAGCGTCTGATGATCTACCGTAATGCAAAACGGTGTCCCGATGGCATCTTGACGTCTATATCGCTTGCCAATGGCGTCTTTTTCTTCATAAATAACGTTGTGCTCCAGTTGGAGCTGTTTCAGGATCTCCTTAGCTTTTTCGGGCAATCCGTCTTTTTTGATCAGTGGGAATATTGCGGCTTTGACAGGTGCCAGAACTGGATGCAGGTGCAAAACGGTGCGTGAGTCCTGCTTTTCTTCGGAGCTTATATTCTGCTCTTCAAAGGCATTGCACAGTACGGTAAGGAACATTCGGTCAAGCCCGATGGAGGTTTCAATAACATAAGGTACATAATTCTGGTTGATCTCCGGGTCAAAATACTGGAGCTTTTTACCAGAAAACTTCTGATGCTGGCTTAAATCAAAG
Organism: bacterium A37T11; assembly: GCA_900109895.1. Lineage (GTDB taxonomy): Bacteria > Bacteroidota > Bacteroidia > Sphingobacteriales > Sphingobacteriaceae > A37T11. Next base: position 106,734 of record FOBR01000004.1, on the reverse strand, counting down.
TCTGTGCGAGAATGTATACCTTCTACTTCTTTAAAGCCGAATGGAAATTCATATTCAATATCTACTGCGGCATTAGCATAATGTGCCAGCTTAACGTGGTCATGAAAACGGTATTTTCGTTGATCGGAACCCAATGCGAGGTGCCACTTTAAACGGGTTTCTTTCCATTGTGCATACCAATCCAGTTCGGTACCCGGGCGAACGAAAAATTGCATTTCCATTTGTTCAAATTCGCGCATGCGCATGATGAACTGCCGGGCGATAACCTCATTTCGAAACGCTTTTCCAATCTGCGCGATGCCAAAGGGGATTTTTTGTCTGCCGGTTTTCTGCACGTTAAGGAAATTGACAAAGATTCCCTGGGCGGTTTCTGGGCGCAAATACACAACTTCAGCACCTTCAGCACTGGCGCCCATTTGCGTTGAGAACATGAGGTTGAATTGCCGCACATCGGTCCAGTTTCTGGTGCCACTTACCGGACACACGATCTCGTGTTCTTCAATGAGGCTTTTAAGGCGCGGAAGGTCGTCGGCACTTAGCGCCGTATCCAGATCTGCCTGTAGTTTGGCAGCTTTGTCTGTTTTTCCATCAGCCACATAACGGGCTATCTTATCCTCAATAAGCTGATCGGCCCGGTAACGTTTCTTGGAATCTTTGTTGTCAATCATGGGATCGTTAAACCCATCCACATGGCCGGATGCTTTCCAGATGGTAGGATGCATGAAAATGGCCGAATCCAGCCCTACGATGTTTTCATGCAGTTGTACCATGGCTTTCCACCAGTAGGTTTTAATATTATTCTTTAGTTCGGCCCCCATTTGGCCATAGTCATATACGGCGCTTAATCCGTCATAGATCTCGCTCGATGGAAATACAAAACCGTATTCTTTGGCGTGTGAAATTACATTTTTAAAGAAATCGTCTGTTTGCTTGCTCATAAGGCAGCAAACCTAGCATAAAATTTGCTAATTTGGTAATATTTATATGCATTCAATTTGATATCTTTGTATGCTTTTTGTTTTCTCCGATCTATGAAACGGTATTTTAATTTAGCTTATTTTCTGTTTTTAATTTTATTCGTTTCATGCGGGGGGGGGCGCTCTGGCACCCTTTTTCAGGTAAAACACTTTAACATCCATAATTTAGATGATCTATACCATTTTTTGACCTATCGGGATGATCGTTATCCGTTGATCAGTGCGCACCGGGGTGGTCCGGAATCTGGTTATCCAGAAAATGCCATCGAAACCTTTTCAAATAGTACCTCTCGGCAAGCGATAATTATCGAATGCGATATAGCTATGACTAAAGACTCTGTGCTGGTGCTGATGCATGATGATAAGCTTGACCGAACTACAACTGGTAAGGGCCTCTTGCAATCGTTTACGTTGCCGGAATTGAAAAAGTTATATTTAAAAGATAATGCAGGGAAGCAAACCGAATTTCGCATTCCCTTGCTGGATGAGGTTTTGCAGTGGGGAAAAGGACGGGTTATATTTACACTTGACGTAAAACGTGGTGTGCCCTTTAGTCGCGTAATTGAGGTTATAAGACGAAACAATGCTCCTTTTTGTAGTGTTATTATTACATACAACGCTAACCAGGCGGCCGAGGTGCATCGTTTGGCGCCCGATCTGCTAATATCCGCATCGATCCACACAACCGATGACTTGGAAAGGCTCAATGAATATGGAGTGCCGGATAATCGCTTGCTGGCTTTTGTGGGGACTAGTGAGCCAGAACCGCAGGTATATAAACGATTACATGACCATGGAATCCTTTGTATTTTGGGAACGTTGGGCAATCTCGATAATCAGGCTATTAGGAGGGGGGATGAGTTGTATTATGATATGATAGGACGTGGCGCAGATATTCTTTCAACGGATAGACCGGTAGAAGCGGGCAAACAACTGCAACAATACCGACGGGATAAAAAGATCCGTAATGACTATGTTCAATAATTTTGGATGATCAAAGTTGATAATTTAACAAAGAAATACAATAGCCAGTCAGTTTTGAAAGGTATTTCTTTTGAGTGTACGAAAGGGCGTATTTTAGGATTTTTAGGCCCAAATGGCGCAGGCAAGTCGACAACAATGCGTATTTTGACCGGCTATTTACCGCCAGACGGGGGCAGCGTATTGATTGGGGGTCTTGATATAATTAAAAACGGTTTGGTTGCACGCAAACAGATTGGTTACCTGCCTGAGAGTAATCCGCTATATCCTGGGATGTACATTAAAGAGGCACTTGGTTTCGTGGCCGATTTATATAATGTATCCCCCAGGGAAAAGCGTGTGGATGAAGTGATCGGCTTGACGGGCCTTGGTCCGGAGCAACATAAGCAAATCAAAGATCTGTCAAAAGGTTATCGCCAACGCGTTGGATTGGCGCAGGCAATCATTCACGACCCCGCAATCCTCATTCTGGACGAACCTACTTCTGGTTTGGATCCAAATCAGCTTCAAGATATCCGGGCGCTGATCACTAGGCTCGGAAAGGATAAAACTATTATTCTCTCCACACATATAATGCAGGAAGTAGAGGCTGTTTGCGAGGATGTGGTGATTATACATCATGGTAACATTGTGGCTAACTTTGCTATGGAAAAAATGTCGGAAACATTTAATATAGAGCGTTTGGAAGATGTTTTTATTCAATTAACCACGGAGAGTGCTTCTAAATTTGAATAATTATTTTAAAAAGCCGTCAACATTTTGGCATGTTTTGTGTTATTACGGCATAGAACAATTTATACTATATTATTAACAACAAAAAGTAAAATCATGAAACGTGTATTTTTATTCTCTTTAGTTTTAATAGCTGCTGCTTTTTCAGCTAATGCACAACAGGATATTAACCGTCCGCAAACATCGGCTGATGTAGGCACTGCGCCAATTCAAAAAGGTAATTGGATGATTGGGGGTAGCATTGGTAGTATTGGATACAGCTTTGAAAGCGAAAATTTTAATATTGGGATTACGCCTAAAGCCGGTTATTTTGTGTCTGATGGGTTGGCAGTGGGCCTGCAATTGGATGGGGGATATCAATCTGTAAAGTCAGAAGAAGATATTTGGAACTATGGTATTGCTCCATTTGTTCGGTATTATTTCCCAAGAGGTGCTTCAGCAAGTGGTCGTTTTTTCGCCCATGGAAACATTGGTATTGCTGGTAGCCAGCCAGGTGATGGTGCAGCTTTTGCTTTTGGTTTAAATTTAGGGTATGCACACTTTATTACAAAAAGTGTTGCTTTGGAGTTGACTGCTGGATATAACTACAGCGAGGCACATGATGCATATGGTGATAAACAAAGTGGTTTAGGAGCAGCATTGGGCTTCCAAATTTATTTGCCTGGACAGCACTAAGTTCTTTAATATTATGTAGCTTTAAAGAGGAGTCGATTATCGGCTCCTCTTTTTTTATTATTAAGCTACCATTGTTTATCTTCGGCCCATATATGAATGAAGCATGCTGAGCATAATTCAGAAGGAAATTGCCGATTTTTTTAATGACTTAACGGGCTGTTTGATTGCGGGTCTTTTTTTATTGGTCCTGGGTTTGTTGTTATGGGTGTTTCCCGGTACGTCCATTCCCGAATACGGCATAGCTTCTTTGGAAGGTTTTTTTAACCTGGCCCCTTATGTGCTGCTATTTTTGGTGCCCGCTATTTGTATGCAGAGTATATCCGTCGAGCGAAACAGTGGAACATTGGAATTGTTACTCACACGGCCACTTTCTGTATCCCAACTTTTATGGGCCAAATATCTGGGATGTTTTAGTATGGTATGCCTGGCTTTGCTGCCTACCTTGCTATATTATTATAGTGTATACGAATTAGGCGCAACGCCAGGAAATATAGATACGGGTGCAACTATTGGTTCATACTTGGGCTTACTTTTGCTGGCGGGTGCTTTCTCAGCCATTAGTATTTGGGCATCGGCTATGAGCCGCAGTGTGCTGGTGGCTTTTTTGCTATCGGTGTTTTTTTGTTTTATAGGCTATTATGTTTTTTCTGCTTTGGACGAAGACCTCACCTCCGGATTTTGGGGATACTTTATTTCCATGCTCGGAATGGATAGCCATTATCAGTCGCTAAGCAGGGGAGTAATTAATGCACCGGATGTAATTTATTTTGCCAGTGTAATTTTACTATTCATGCGGCTGGCAAACGATGCTATGCAACGCGGTCCCCGAAAGCTAAAAGGGTCATTGATGGAGCGTCCGCTAATGATCGGGTTGCTTTTAATTGCTAATTATGCAGCATCACTATACACAGGCCGGCTTGACCTAACCGCCGACAACCGCTATACCCTTTCGCCATTAACACGCGAAACGGTGGCTCATTTACCAGATGAACTTCATATTAGTGTATTTTTGACTGGGAATATGCCTGCGGGTTTCAGAAGGTTAGCTAAGGGGGTTGATGTCCTCTTATCTGATATGAAAAGGGATGCAGGTGGACGATTAAAATTTTCATTTATTGATCCGTTAACCGGAGACGCCGGGAAAAAGCAGCAATATCAGGCATTACTGGCAGAGAAGGGCATAGTTCCTATCAATGTTAGTGTTCTCAAAAATGAAGGGCTGATGCAGCAATTGATCTTTCCGGCAGCTTTAGTAAGTTTTCATGGTAAAGATGTGCCAGTTTTCTTGTTGCTAAACCGTATGGGGTTAGCGCCGGAAGAAGTGCTCAACAATTCTATACAAAATTTGGAATATGCTTTTACGGCAGCAATTCGTAAAGCGTTGAACGGCGGCAAACCCTTGGTAGGTTTTACCGAAAGTCATGGCGAATTGAACGATACGGTGCTTTATGATCTTATGTCAAGCCTTAGTGATGGATACCAGGCTGGTAGGGTAGATCTAAAAACGATTACAGCGGATGGCTTACGTCATATAAAAGTGCTGGTGGTACCGAAACCATTACGTGCTTTTTCAGAGGATGAAAAATATAAACTTGACTACTTTGTACAGTATGGGGGACACATTTTATGGGCCATCGATCAGACCAATGCGTCATTGGATAACCTAAATAAGACAGGTGAGGGGCTTTTTATTGCAAAGAAGCTGAACCTTGATGATATGCTGTTTAAATATGGCGTACGCTTTAATTATGTACTACTAGGGGATATGAATTGTTCTCAGATCCCACTGGCCATGAACAGCGGGCCCGGATCGCAGTTGCAATTGGCTCCTTGGTTGTATTATCCCGTGTTTATGCCATTATCTAATCATCCTATCGTTAGAAACCTGGACGGAATCCGGGCTGAATTTTCTGGAACGTTGGATACAATCGGAATAAAAGGTCTTAAAAAGACGATTTTATTAAACAGCTCTCCTTATAGTTTTGTGAGTGAGGTGCCGGCTATGGTGAGCTTGCAGTTAATTAGTAAGGATTCGGATCCGGAACGGCTAAAAAGTTTTCCAAAGCCAGTATCAGTGTTGATAGAAGGGGTTTTTCCTGCTGTTTTTGCTCATAGGCCAGTCCCTGCCGGGGTACCTGACACTATGCATTTACCAGCAAAAGGAACTGCTTCGGCCATGATGATGCTGGCTGATGGCGATGTATTGAAAAACCAAGTGAACCCAAAGGATGGTTCACCCTATCCACTGGGCTGGGATAGGTATACAAATCGGCAGTATGGAAATAAAACGTTTCTTCGCAATGCCATTGACTATTTGGCTGGTGAAGGAGAGATTATTTCGCTACGTGGTAAAGAGATTAAACTTCGGCTGCTTGACCAGGTAAAGATTAAAAATGGTCCGTTAAAATGGCCTTTAATAAATGTGGCTTTGCCTCCCTTGCTATTTATTTTATGTGGGTTGGGCAGCTATTTACAACGAAAAAGAAAATATGGAATTAAACGATAATAGCGATCGCTATATTGACCGATATTATATGACGGAGGTGGATCGCTTTCCTGAGTCTATTTATTGCCATCATGCCATGATGGGAGAATCGGTCATTCCGGAACATGTGCATGACAAGGGGCAATTTCTGTATACAGAGGGTGGGGTAGTTTACTTGAATACATCCACACAATCTTTCTTTTTGCCGGCACGGCATTATATTTGGATACCGGCCGGCGTGAGGCACAGTATTCACCCAAGTACGCCCGAAGTGGTTATGCGTAATTTATATTTTCCTATGAGGGCAGATGATCTTATTTTTTTTAACCGAACTGCGATCTATCCGGTTAATAATTTGCTAATGGAGCTTATCATGTTTACGAACCGCTGGAATGGAAACATCACGCCCGATGATGTAAGCCGTTATGGAATTGCTTATGCCTTTAAATTACTCTTGCCTGAATTGAGTGTTGGTGCATTACCCCTCGCTTTGCCCTATCCGGCAGATAATCGCTTAAAAAAAATAGTCAGCTTTCTGAACGACCATATTGCATCAAATATGGGTGTTCCTGAAATCGCTTCTGAGTTTGGTTTTAGCGAGCGGTCATTATCAAGGTTATTTCAAAAGGAGTTGCACATGACCTTTATACAGTATGCCACAATCCTGCGGATGCTTAGAGCTCTGAAATTGCTGCTGGATGAACGGCTCCCAGTTAATGAGGTGGCGCATGCGGTAGGTTATAGCAGCTTGCCTACATTCAGCAATACCTTTTATAAGGTAGTGGGGGTGCGGCCCAGCGAATATGTGAAATTAAAAGGAGTTTATTGATTTACGATTTTAGATTTATGATTGTAGGATTGGATGTGCAAATCGCAAATCATACATCGGAAATCAAATTTTTTTCCTATCATTGCACGTAAGTTAGTTTCACATGAGGTTTATTGTTTCTACATCCATTTTATTAAAGCAATTACAAGCAGTGAATGGTGCTTCTAGCAGCAGCACAGTTTTGCCTATATTAGAAAATTTCCTTTTTGAGATCAAGGATAATGTGTTGACCATCTTTGCTACCGACCTTCAAACCAGTATGGTGACGTCGCTACAGGTAGAGTCAAAAGAAGAGGGTAGGATAGCCATTCCTTCAAAAATCTTAATCGAAACGCTGAAAACGTTGCCGGACCAGCCAATTGCATTTTTTGTGGATGAAGATACCCGGGCAATAGAAATTAGTGCAGGCGATGGAAAGTATAAGCTGAGCGGCGAAAATGCTGATGATTTCCCGAAAATTCCTAGCGTGGACGAGGCTTCAACGATTCATATGCCGGCTTCTGTCCTGGCGGAGGCCATTAATAAAACAATCTTTGCGGTAAGCAACGATGAATTACGGCCGGCAATGACGGGTGTGCTTTGCCAGTTGAGCTCTCAATCAACCACGTTTGTTGCCACCGATGCTCATAAGCTAGTTCGCTACCGCAGAAATGACGTTCATTCGGAAACTTCTGCTTCGTTGATACTTCCCAGAAAAGCACTTGCTTTATTGAAGAGCTCCCTGCCGTCGGATGATTTAAAGGTATCTGTTGAATATAATGCAACCAATGCTTTTTTTAAATTTGCAAATATTAGTTTGATATGCCGTTTGATTGATGAGCGCTATCCGGATTATGAAGCAGTAATTCCCCAAGTGAACCCCAATAGATTGACTATTGAGCGAACTGCATTTCTTAACTCTCTGCGCAGGGTGGTGATTTTTGCTAATAAAACCACACACCAGGTACGGCTTAAGATCACAGGCAGTGAACTCCAGATTTCTTCAGAAGATTTGGATTTTTCCAATGAGGCGCACGAGCGCCTGAATTGCCAATTTGAAGGGGACGATATGGAAATTGGTTTCAATGCCAGGTTTCTTATCGAAATGCTGGGAAATCTGCAAAGTGAAGAGGTGGTATTGGAAATGAGTACACCAAATAGGGCAGGACTGCTAATACCAGTTACCAGTGCAGAGGAAGAGGATATTCTAATGCTGGTGATGCCGGTTATGTTGAACAATCAGGGATAGCCGCTTTGGAAATTTTCACATCCGTCATTAATTTTATATTACATATTGATAAGCATTTAGTTGATCTGGTCAACACATACCAAGCTTGGACCTACCTCATCCTGTTCCTAATCATTTTTGCAGAAACGGGATTGGTAGTTACCCCATTCCTACCGGGAGATTCGCTGCTTTTTGCAGCAGGAGCGATAATAGCCAAGCCTGAAACGAACCTAAATATTTGGGTTATGTGGCTTATCCTGATAGTTGCAGCCTTTATGGGTGATTTAGTGAATTACCATGTCGGAAAATTCGTAGGTCCGCGAGCCTTTAGTGGAAAGATTAGACTGTTGAAAAAAGAGTATCTGGAAAAAACACAGGCATTTTATCATAAGTATGGTGGTAAGACCATTATTTATGCGCGCTTTATCCCCATTGTGCGCACCTTTGCGCCTTTCATTGCAGGCATAGGTATGATGAGTTATCTACGCTTTGCATCTTATAATATAGTAGGTGGGGTTTTATGGGTGTCTTCTTTTTTATTGTTGGGTTATTATTTTGGTGGCTTACAAATGGTCAAAGACAATTTCACCTATGTCGTGCTTGCAATTATCTGCCTTTCATTGTTGCCTCCTTTGTTTGAGATGTTGCGAGGCAATAAAAAAAATTCGAATAGCTAGGTTGAAAACCCCTCTAAATGCTGTTTTAAAGCGGTTTTTCTGTTTATTCAATAATTTCTGCAAAAAATATTAAAAAATAATAGGCTAAGTGTTTGATAGTTAATGTAAGTTTTCTATCTTTGCCGTCCCTTTAGGGAATAGTGTGTCTTGAGCGAAGCCCTACTGCTTCGAAGGACGTTAACAGATTAAAATAACATGTCAGGAATTATTGGAAAAAAAGTAGGAATGACCAGTCTTTTTGATGCCGAAGGGAGAAATATTCCCTGTACGGTGATTGAAGCTGGCCCGTGTGTGGTAACCCACGTACGCACGGAAGAAAAGGATGGCTACGCAGCAGTTCAGCTGGCTTTCGATGAAAAGAAAGAGAAAAGTACGTCAGCTCCTTTGAAAGGGCACTTCGCCAAAGCGAAGACTACGCCTAAAAGAAAATCGGTTGAATTTAAAACCTTCCCCGACGAAAAAAGCCTTGGTGACCTTGTAACGGTAGAAATTTTCGCTGAAGGCGATTTTATCGACGTTGTGGGTACATCTAAAGGTAAAGGTTTCCAGGGTGTGGTAAAACGCCATGGATTTGGTGGTGTGGGCGGTCAAACACACGGTCAGCATAACCGCGGCCGTGCACCAGGTTCATTGGGCGCGTCATCATGGCCATCACGTGTATTTAAAGGTCAACGCATGGCTGGCCGTACAGGTGGAGACCGTGTGAAGGTGCAGAACCTGCAGGTGTTAAAAATTTATACTGAACAAAACTTGCTTGTTGTGAGTGGTTCAATCCCTGGAGCAAAAGGTTCATACGTAATCGTTGATAAATAAGAAGATGGAAGTTAATGTATTAGATAGTTCAGGGAAAGAAACGGGTGCCAAGGTGCAGCTTCCTGACTCGGTATTTGGCGTAGAGCCCAACGATCACGCCATCTACCTGGATGTAAAACAATACCTGGCCAATCATCGTCAAGGTACGCATAAATCAAAACAACGGAACGAAATAGCTGGTTCTACCCGCAAATTGCATAAGCAAAAAGGAACGGGCGGTGCTCGTGCAGGTAGCATTAAATCGCCATTATTTAATGGTGGTGGTCGTATTTTCGGTCCTCAACCACGCGACTACAGCTTTAAATTGAATAAAAAATTAAAAGAAGTGGCACGGAAGTCTGCATTGAGTTATAAAGCGAAAGACAATAACATCGTGGTGCTGGATTCCCTCACGTTTAATGAGGTAAAGACAAAAACATACATTAAGCTGGTTTCTGACTTAAATGTAGGAAATGAAAAGACCTTATTGGTATTGCCAACACTGGATAAGAATATTTATTTGTCAAGCAGAAACCTTAAAAAGGCAAAAGTTATTACCGCCGATCAGTTAAGTACGTATGATGTATTGAATGCTGGTAAACTTATAATCACTACGGCTGCCGTAAAAACATTGGAGGAGGCATTCGCGAAGTAACATGGAAATTTTAAAGAAACCCATTTTAACAGAAAAAGCATCGATCCTGACTGAAAAGTTGAATCGTTATGCGTTCAAAGTGGATCCCAGGGCTAATAAACTGCAGATTAAATCGGCAGTGGAAGATATGTTTGGCGTTAGTGTAATTTCGGTCAATACCTTGGTGGTATCTGGCAAGGCTAAGACCCGTTACACGAAAGCCGGTTATGTATCTGGCCGCGGTCCAAAATATAAAAAGGCTATCATTACAATTAAGGATGGCGAAACGATTGACTTTTACAGTACTATATAATTAGAAATGGCAGTTAAAAGATTTAAACCGGTAACCCCAGGTACCCGCTTCAGAGTCGGGGCTGATAATTCTGATATTACGACAAACGTCCCTGAAAAGTCGTTGGTGGTAAAGATCAAAAAATCTGGCGGTAGAAATAACTCCGGTAAAATGACAATGCGTTATCTCGGTGGAGGACATAAAAAAGCCTACCGATTGATTGATTTTAAACGCGATAAAAAAGATATACCCGCAAAAGTTGCCACCATTGAATATGATCCAAACCGGTCAGCACGCATTGCCCTTTTGCATTATGCTGATGGCGAAAAACGGTATATTATTGCCCCAGAAGGATTAAAAGTTGGACAGACCATTGTAGCTGGAGAGAAGGTTGCCCCCGAAATCGGAAACACATTACCCCTGCAAAACATCCCGTTGGGTTCTATTATCCACAATATTGAATTGAACCCTGGCCAAGGTGGTACCATTGCCCGAAGTGCTGGCACATATGCACAACTTTCAGCACGTGATGGCAAGTATGCCATTATTAAGCTTCCTTCTGGTGAAACCCGTATGATCTTGTCTACTTGCCTAGCTACGATTGGCACGGTATCAAATTCAGAAAAGTCTAATCAGGTATTGGGTAAAGCTGGTCGTAAACGCTGGTTAGGTCGTCGCCCTCGTGTACGTGGTGTGGCTATGAACCCTGTAGATCACCCAATGGGTGGTGGCGAGGGCCGTGCTTCAGGTGGTCACCCCCGCTCAAGAAATGGCGTATTGGCCAAGGGCTTTAAAACCCGCTATAAAAAGAAGACATCGAATCGTTACATCATTGAGAGAAGGAAGAAATAATGGCTCGTTCAATTAAAAAAGGTCCTTATATTGATCACAACTTAGAAAGAAAAGTTCTTTCTATGAATGAAAACAGTAAGAAATCAGTCGTAAAGACATGGTCACGCCGTTCCATGATCTCTCCTGATTTTGTTGGCCATACCTTCGCTGTGCATAACGGTAATAAATTTATTCCCGTGTATGTAACGGAAAATATGGTAGGGCACAAGCTGGGAGAGTTTGCGCCAACCCGTACATTTAGAGGGCATGCTGAAAAGAAAAAATAACTAAGTAATGGAAGCTAGCGTAAAATTGAAAAAGTCTGTCATTATCAGACAAAGAAAAGAGCAAGAGAAAGCTCAAACAGGTGGTGCTTCTACTGCCAAATTATTGAATTGTCCCACTTCTCCACGTAAAATGAGGCTTGTGGTTGATCTTATACGCGGCCAAAAAGTGGAAAATGCGTTATATATTTTAAAATATACCAAGAAGGAAGCGGCAGTTCGTGTAGAACAGTTATTGCTTTCGGCTATTAAGAATTGGGAAGCGAAGAACGAAGGAAAGAGTGTGGAAACCAGCGAGCTTTTTGTGAAAGAAGTTTCAGTAGGTGGTGGGCGGCAGCTTAAGAGGCTTCGCCCGGCTCCTCAAGGGCGCGGATTCCGGATACGAAAACGTTCGAACCACATAACTTTAGTGGTTGACAGTAAAAATAGTGAACCACAAAACTAATTTTAAGAGTAATGGGACAAAAAACAAATCCAATAGGTAATAGATTAGGGATTATCAAAGGTTGGGATTCCAACTGGTTTGGTGGAAATAACTACTCTGACAAATTAGTGGAGGATGAGAAGATCAGAAAATACCTTTCTGTTCGTATCGCCAAAGGTGGTGTTGCAAAGGTGGTCATTGAACGTACATTGAAACGTATCACCGTAACGGTTCATACAGCCCGTCCGGGTATAGTGATCGGAAAGGGAGGCCAGGAAGTTGACAAGATCAAAGAGGAATTAAAAAAGCTCACCAAAAAGGATGTTCAGATCAATATCTTTGAAATTAAACGCCCTGAATTGGATGCCCAGCTGGTAGCAGAGGGTGTAGCTAAGCAATTGGAAGCGCGTATTTCTTTCCGTCGTGCGATGAAAACCACCATCGCATCTACGATGCGCATGGGAGCTGAAGGGATCAAGATCATGTGTTCCGGCCGTTTGGGCGGTGCCGAAATGGCCCGTACTGAGCAGTACAAGGAAGGGCGGATTCCTTTGCATACGTTCCGTGCAGACATTGACTATGCATTGGCCGAAGCACATACAACCTATGGAAAAATAGGAGTAAAAGTATGGATATGCAAAGGCGAAGTGTACGGTAAGCGCGATTTATCGCCAAACATTGGCCAGGGTGCTGGCGTGAAATCACGGGTAGAAGGCGTAGGCGCTTATGGCGCGAATGCTCCCGCTGGTGACCGTCGCGGTGGCCGTGGAAATGATCAGCGTCGTCCGGGTGGCGACCGCAGAGGTGGAGGTAACCAAGGTGGTCGTGGTGGCGAACGTAGGGGTCCGAACGCTGGTGGTGGTGCAGGAAGGGGAAGAAATTAATTTTTAAGCATATTCCTGCCTTTGGCGGGATATAAAGAAATACGAACATGTTACAGCCAAAAAGAACGAAGTTCAGAAAAATGCAAAAAGGGCGTATGAAAGGTAACGCCACCCGCGGGGCGGAATTATCTTTCGGATCGTTCGGCATTAAATCATTGGAGGCGGCATGGATTACCAGCCGCCAGATAGAAGCTGCCCGTATTGCTGTTACCCGTTTTATGAAACGGGAAGGGCAAGTGTGGATCCGCATCTTCCCGGATAAACCTGTTACCAAAAAGCCTGCAGAGGTGCGTATGGGTAAAGGTAAGGGTGCCCCTGAATATTGGGTAGCCGTTGTACGCCCGGGAAGGATGATTTTTGAAGCGGAAGGTGTGCCAATGGAAGTGGCCAAAGAGGCTCTTCGCCTGGCTGCTTCAAAACTGCCCGTGCAGACTAAGTTTGTCATACGTAGAGACTACGTGGAAGATTAAAAACGAAATAGGGATTTTCTAACTTAAGATGCCGTTACCATATTTAGCGCTGAAATGTCCCTAACGTTTTAAAACAATTTATTAAATGAAAAATTCAGAAATTATAGAATTGTCAACTGAGGAAATCGTTGCCAAAATCTCGGAAGAGAAGGCTATCCTCAAAAAAATGAAATTTGCTCATGCTGTTTCTGCTATCGAGAACCCTTCGCGCATTAAATTTGCCAGAAGGTCAATAGCCCGTTTGCAAACTGAATTAACCAAACGCAAATTGGAGAAGGCTACCAAGAAGGAGCCCGAAACAGCCGCTGAAGTGCAATAATTAAAGTCGAAATGGAAAGAAAATTAAGAAAAACAAGGATCGGCTTGGTGGTAAGCAACAAGATGGACAAATCAGTGGTTGTGGCTGTAGAACGTAAAGTGAAACACCCGATCTATGGTAAGTTCGTTAAGAAAACGACCAAATTTAAGGCTCATGACGAAGAAAACACCTGCGGTATCGGCGACACGGTGTTGATTATGGAAACTCGTCCGCTGAGTAAAACGAAAAACTGGAGACTGGTTGAAATTATAGAAAGGGCTAAATAGCATGGTACAACAGGAATCAAGATTAAATGTAGCTGACAACAGCGGAGCTAAAGAGGTTTTAGTGATTCGTGTGTTGGGCGGCACCGGAAAGCGTTATGCTTCCATAGGCGATAAGATTGTTGTGACTGTAAAAAGTGCGATCCCTTCCGGAAATATTAAAAAAGGAACGGTTTCAAAGGCAGTAGTAGTTAGAACGAAGAAAGAGATTCGTCGTAAAGATGGTTCCTACATTCGTTTTGATGACAACGCTGCAGTTTTATTAAACAATCAGGATGAACCCCGTGGTACGCGTATTTTTGGCCCTGTGGCCCGTGAGCTTCGTGAAAAGCAGTTCATGAAAATTGTATCATTAGCACCGGAGGTATTATAACATGTCAAAAGCAACAACAACACAGCATAAAATTAAGATCCGCAAAGGGGATCTGGTGAAGGTGATTGCCGGTGAATCGAAGGGCAAGGAAGGCAAAGTACTGGAAGTACTGGTGAAAGCCAACAGGGCCGTAGTAGAGGGTGCTAATGTGATCAAAAAACATGCAAAACCGAGTGCGGCTAATCCAAATGGCGGAATCCTGGAACGGGAGGCAGCTATTCACATTTCAAACCTGGCGTTTATCGATCCAAAAAGCGGTAAACCAACCCGAATAGGCCGTAAAGTTAAAGAAGATAAAACGATTGTGCGTTTTGCAAAAAAATCAGGGGAGGAAATTAAGTAATGGCTTACATACCAAGATTAAAAACAAAATATAGAGACGAGATTCGCACTGCACTCAAGGAAAAGTTCCAATATAAGAGTGTTATGCAGGTGCCCCGACTGACTAAAATAGCCATCAATCAAGGTATTGGAGGTGCAACTACTGACAAGAAATTGATTGAAAATGCAATCTCGGAATTGACGACAATCACTGGTCAGCAGGCCATATCAGCCAAGTCAAAGAAAGACGTATCTAATTTTAAATTGCGTAAAGGCATGCCCATAGGAGTACGGGTTACTTTAAGGGATGCAAAAATGTATGAATTTTTAGATCGCCTGATTGCAGTAGCTTTACCTCGTATCCGCGATTTCAAAGGGATCAACGACAAAGGTTTCGATGGCCGTGGCAATTATACGCTGGGAATTACAGAACAAATTATCTTCCCTGAGATTAATATTGACAAAATCAATAAAATTCTCGGTATGGATATTACCTTTGTAACCACAGCAACCACAGACGTGGAAGCATTAGAACTATTGAAACAATTCGGATTACCATTTAAAAATCAAAATACTAATGGCTAAAGAAGGAATTAAGGCACGGGAAGTAAAGCGTGCCCGACTGGTTGCTAAGTTTGCCGAAAAAAGGGCAGAGTTAAAGGCTGCCGGTGATTATCAGGCATTGGATAAATTGCCAAAAAATGCATCTCCAGTGCGTTTGCACAACCGGTGTAAATTGACCGGCCGTCCTAAGGGATATATGCGCCAGTTTGGTATTTCAAGGGTTACTTTCCGTGAAATGGCCTTAGCTGGTAAGATTCCGGGCATCAGGAAAGCATCCTGGTAATTAAAGTTGTAAGTTTTACGGGGTAAGTTTCTTATACTTATAAATGTATAACTTATAGCTTATAACTTAATTATTAATCGATAGCAGGTCCACACCCAGGGTGGGGAAGGAAACCACTATCACAATTTTATATAATAATGAATACAGATCCAATTGCGGATTACCTTACTCGAGTTAGGAATGCCATTAAGGCCAACCACAGGGTTGTTGAAATTCCTGCATCAAACCTTAAAAAGGAAATAACCAAGGTTCTTTTTGATAAAGGTTATATTGCAAACTATAAGTTTGAAGATAATGTAGTTCAGGGAGTTATTAAAATAGCTCTCAAATATCATCCAATTACGAAGGTTCCGGCTATCCGCACGTTGACCCGTGTAAGTAAACCTGGTCTACGGAAATATACAGGAGCGGATAATTTACCGCGCGTACTGAATGGTTTAGGCATTGCGATCCTGTCAACTTCAAAAGGGGTTATGACAGACAAGGAAGCCCGTAGCCTCAATACCGGAGGAGAAGTATTGTGTTTCGTTTATTAATCAGGAGGGACTAAGAAATGTCAAGAATAGGAAAAGCACCGATTGCTATACCAAACGGGGTGAGCATTACAGTTTCAGATAAGAACCTGGTGACCGTAAAAGGACCTAAGGGTGAACTTACCCAACAAGTGGATAATGCGATCTCAGTTTCTCAGGAAAATGAACAGATTGTTATCAAACGTCCAACAGAGCAAAAGCATCATAAAGCTTTGCATGGTTTATACCGATCTTTGATTGCAAATATGGTACACGGAGTGACCGAAGGTTATAAATCTGTTCAAGAACTAGTAGGCGTTGGATACCGCGCCACCCATCAAGGTAGTACACTGGATCTTGTGTTGGGATTTTCACATCATATTGTCTTGGTGTTACCTAAAGAGGTAAAAGTTAGCACAACCGCTGAAAAGGGGAAGAATCCAACTATTATTTTGGAATGTATTGACAAACAATTATTGGGTCAAGTAGCCGCGAAGATCCGTTCGTTGCGTGCGCCAGAACCATATAAGGGTAAAGGTATTAAATTTGCCGGTGAGGCCCTGAGAAGAAAAGCAGGTAAATCAGCATCTAAGAAATAATTATCATGGCAGGAATTAAATTATCTCGCAGGGAGCGAATTAAAAGGGGTATTAGGAAGCAACTTTCAGGTTCTTTAGAACGTCCCCGGCTTTCAGTATATAGAAGTAATAAGGGCATTTATGCACAGATCATTGATGATTTATCGGGAAAGACGTTAGTTTCTGCTTCGTCACTATCAAAGGATTTCAATGCTTCTGGCAATAAAGTGGAACAGTCAAAGGCAGTAGGTAAGCTGGTAGCTGAAAAAGCACTGGCAGCCGGAATTAATAAAGTGGTGTTTGACCGGAATGGTTACTTGTATCATGGCCGTGTAAAATCACTAGCTGATGGTGCTCGTGAGGCCGGTTTGAACTTTTAATTAGGAAAAGATGTCAGTAAGCAGTATTAAAAGAGTAAAATCTAGCGAAATCGAATTAAAGGATCGCTTAGTAAGTATACAGCGCGTAGCGAAGGTG
This sequence comes from bacterium A37T11, assembly GCA_900109895.1. Classification (GTDB taxonomy): domain Bacteria; phylum Bacteroidota; class Bacteroidia; order Sphingobacteriales; family Sphingobacteriaceae; genus A37T11. The sequence goes on along the minus strand of FOBR01000004.1, from coordinate 89,870 downwards.
ACTAAAGGTGGCCGCTCATTTAGTTTTTCAGCCATTGTAGTAGTGGGTGATGAGAATGGGGTAGTAGGTTACGGTTTGGGTAAAGCAAAGGAAGTAACTGAAGCGATTGCTAAAGGTGTGGACGATGCTAAAAAAAACCTGATTAAAGTTCCTGTCATTAGAGGGACAGTGCCCCATGCTCAGCAAGGCAAATTTTCAGGAGGTTCTGTCCTGATCAAACCAGCCGTTAGTGGTACAGGTGTTTTGGCTGGTGGTGCTATGCGTGCGGTTTTGGAAAGCGCGGGGATCACGGATGTATTGGCAAAATCAACTGGTTCGTCAAATCCACATAACGTGGTAAAGGCAACTATTGATGCGTTGACAAAACTACGGGATGCCTATACGGTAGCCCAACAACGAGGGGTAGATTTAAATAAAGTTTTTAATGGATAATCGTCATGGCTAAGATTAAAATAACCCAAATAAAAAGCGTTATCGACAGAAGTGAGCGCCAAAAGAATACGGTACAGGCCTTAGGTTTACGAAAGATAAACCATTCGGTTGAAGTGGAGGCTACCCCTGCCATTATCGGCATGGTGAGGAAAGTAAATCACCTGGTGGCTATAGAAAGTTTATAGAGAATATCATAAGCGTTAGCTTATGATGTTATAAATAATTTAAAATATTTGTTAATGGTTGTGCCTGTTTAGTGAAAGCGAAGGGCAACGGAATTTTAAAAAAATGAACTTAAGTAATTTAAAACCTGCTGAAGGTGCTGTAAAAAACAAGAAACGCATTGGCCGTGGTACCGGTTCTGGAAGAGGAGGTACGTCTACCCGTGGGCACAAAGGTGCTGGGTCACGCTCAGGACATTCAACTAAAATTGGGTTTGAAGGCGGGCAAATGCCTTTACAGCGCCGTGTGCCAAAAGTAGGTTTCAAAAATATTAACCGAGTTGAGTATGTGGGTGTGAATTTGGATGTGTTGCAGGGATTGGCCGAAAAGTTTACATTGGAGACGATTGACTTTGAGATATTGAGAGAACACGGTTTAGCATCCAAAAAGGATTTGGTAAAAGTACTGGGCCGGGGTGAGTTAAAAGCCAAGCTTTCTATAAAAGCGCATGCGTTTTCTAAAAGTGCCCAAAATGCTATTGAAAGCGCCGGGGGTTCTATCGCTATCATTTAACATTTGGGTTTTAAACGCTATTTTAAACTTAATTATTTAAATGAGCTGTTTTGCCTGTTAAGGACAAACTAGTAAATGGTTCATTTTGCCGATAAACAAACAAACGAAGATCAATGTAGCCTGCACGTACTTTATTCCTAACAAGAAAATGTTCATGCAGGTTCCATCCGACCATTAAAAACATTACATACGGATGAAAAAGCTAATAACGACCTTAACCAACATCTGGAAAATTGATGATCTGAGGGTACGTATATTGAACACACTCTTATTTCTATTGATTTATCGGGTGGGTTCGCATATTGTACTGCCCGGGGTTAATCCGTCTGCACTTCACCATCAGTCTAAGGAAGGCTTGCTTGGGTTGTTAAATATGTTTGCTGGAGGATCTTTTTCCCGTTCGGCTATATTTGCGCTTGGAGTCATGCCTTATATTTCAGCTTCTATTGTTGTGCAATTATTAGGCATAGCTGTTCCATTTTTCCAGAAATTGCAGAAAGAGGGCGAAAGTGGACGTAAAAAATTAACCTCAATTACCCGTTATTTAACTTTGTTCATTACGCTCGTACAGGCTGTGGCTTATGTTCGTTCGCAAATTGCTCCGGAAGCTAGGATGATGGCCGAGCCTTTATTTACCGTGGTATCAACGTTTATTCTCACAGCAGGTACAATTTTTGTCATGTGGTTGGGCGAAAAAATCACTGATAAAGGTATTGGTAATGGTATTTCGCTCATTATTATGGCGGGTATAATTGCACAATTGCCAAGTGGCCTTATTCAGGAATGGGTGTCGCGCATGGGCAATAACGGTGGTGGCCCAATTCCCCTGATCATAGAGTTTATAGCCTTGTTCTTTGTGGTTATTTTTACCATTCTGCTGGTTCAGGGTGTTCGTAAAATCCCAGTGCAGTATGCTAAAAAGATTGTTGGCAATAAACAATATGGTGGCGTTAGGCAATATATTCCACTAAAGGTCAATTCTGCAGGAGTTATGCCGATTATTTTTGCCCAGGCTATTATGTTTGTTCCTGCTACAGTGGGTCAGTTTTTTCCTAATATGCAGTCGTCATTTTTGACCTCTTTAAGTAATTACACGTCGGTTGCTTATAATGTTACCTTTGCCGTATTGATCATTGCTTTCACTTTTTTCTATACGGCTATCATGGTTAACCCGCAACAAATGGCCGATGACATGAAAAAGAATGGAGGCTTTATTCCAGGGGTTAAACCTGGCCTGGCCACCAGCCAGTATATTGACAGCGTTATCTCTAAGATCACAGTGCCTGGATCTGTTTTTCTAGCTGTGATAGCCGTATTACCTGCTTTTGCAGGAATGTTTGGAGTTAATAGCCAGTTCGCTCACTTTTATGGTGGCACTTCTCTTCTAATTTTGGTAGGGGTGGTATTGGATACTTTGCAGCAAATAGAGAGCCACTTGTTGATGCGTCATTACGATGGTTTAATGAAAACGGGCCGTGTAAAAGGCCGCACGCCAGTTTCTACAGGAGCAACTTCAGGGACTGTAATCTAAAAAATTATATGTCTAGGGTCTTATTAAAGTCTGCTGACGATATTGAACAATTAAGGATCAGCGCCCAGCTGCTATCTAGATTACTGGGTGAAATTGCTAAGGAAATAAAACCGGGAGTACAGACAATAAAGCTTGATAGGCTGGCTTACGACTTTATAAATGACCATGGCGGGACACCGTCTTTCTTAAACTATCATGGTTTTCCATATTCATTATGTATCTCTGTCAATGACCAGGTTGTACATGGATTTCCTGGGGCTTACGAATTAAAAGATGGCGACATTGTCTCAGTAGATGGCGGAATTACGCTTAACAATTTTATTAGCGATTCTGCTTATACCTTTGCCGTAGGTGAGATCAGCCCCGATGTACAGCAATTATTAGATGTTACGCTCGAATCTCTAGATCTTGGAATTGAGCAGGCCGTTGTTGGGAAAAGGGTTGGGGATATAGGTTTTGCCATACAGGATTGTGTTGATAAATATCATTACGGTATTGTAAAGGAGTTGGTGGGGCACGGTGTTGGTTTTCACCTGCATGAAAAACCTGAGATTCCTAATTACGGGCGGAAAGGTACAGGAATAAAATTAGAAGAAGGAATGGTTATCTGCATTGAACCCATGATTAATTTGGGTAAAGCAGCCATCAAATTCTGGGATGACGGATGGACTGTAAGCACTAAAGATGCAAAACCTTCTGCCCATTTTGAGCATATGGTTGCAGTGAATAAAGGAAAAGCAGATATATTGACTACATTTTCATTTGTTGAAGAAGCACTCAACAAGGTGATTAAATAGTAAAAAGTACAAATTATATTTTTATGACTAGTATTAATAAAAATTTTTTTTATCTTTGCATCCCTGTTTGGAGCGGGTATAAATTTAATTTTTAATACTATATATGGCTAAACAAGCCTCTATTGAACAAGACGGCGTTATTAAAGAAGCACTATCAAACGCGATGTTCCGGGTAGAATTAGAGAACGGGCATGAGATCATCGCACATATATCGGGAAAAATGCGGATGCATTATATTAAAATTTTACCGGGTGACCGTGTGAAATTAGAAATGTCACCCTATGATTTGACTAAAGGAAGGATTACATACCGGTATAAATAGATAGTTAGAATTAACCGGATTGGTATATATTAAGACAGGGTAAGTAAAGAACTAATTAACAATAGTCTGATGAAAGTTAGAGCATCCATTAAAAAGCGCAGTGCTGATTGTAAGATTATCCGCCGTAAAGGTAAGGTGTTTGTAATTAACAAAAAGAACCCGAAATTTAAACAACGTCAGGGTTAGAATAGTATAATAATATGGCAAGGATAGCTGGTATAGATTTACCAAGAAACAAAAGAGGAGAGATCGGTCTTACTTATATTTACGGTATAGGTCGTTCTACAGCACAGCGCATTCTGAATGAAGCTGGTATAAGTTACGATGTGAAGGTTCAGGAATGGACCGATGACCAATTGACGGCCATCCGTACAATTATCAATGACGAGATCAAAGTAGAAGGTGCTTTGCGTTCTGAGGTTCAGTTAAACATTAAACGATTGATGGATATCGGTTGTTACCGTGGGTTGCGCCACCGTAAGCACTTACCAGTACGTGGTCAGCGCACTAAAAATAATTCGCGTACTCGTAAGGGCAAGCGTAAAACGGTTGCCAATAAAAAGAAAGCTACGAAATAATCACATATAGTAAAAATGGCTAAGAGTAAAAAAGTTACCAAGAAGCGTGTTGTGGTGATCGAGCCAATAGGTCAGGCCCACATTAATGCTACTTTTAACAATATCATCATTACCCTGACCAATACGCAGGGACAATCAATATCCTGGTCTTCAGCAGGCAAGATGGGTTTTAAAGGATCTAAAAAGAATACACCCTATGCTGCGTCACAAGCTGCAGGCGATTGTGGTAAGGTCGCTCATGATCTAGGATTACGCAAAGTGGAGGTGTTCGTAAAAGGTCCTGGGGCCGGCCGTGAATCGGCTATCCGTACGCTACAAACCTCAGGGATTGAAGTTACATCCATAAGGGATATTACCCCACTTCCGCATAATGGATGCCGCCCACCAAAAAGGAGAAGAGTTTAATTTAATTTCACTATTTTTAAAGCTAAGATTCTCCGGTCGTGGGCCGGATGATACTTTAAATTGTAACAATATGGCAAGATATACCGGACCTAAGTCCAAAATTGCAAGAAAATTCAGAGAGCCAATTTTTGGCCCTGATAAAGCATTAGAACGTAAAAATTATCCTCCAGGAATGCATGGTGTTTCCAAGCGCCGTGGTAAAGAATCGGAGTATGCTATCCAGTTAAAGGAAAAACAAAAGGCTAAATATACTTATGGTGTGTTAGAACGTCAGTTTGCTAACTTGTTTGATAAAGCATCATCTAAGGAAGGAATTACAGGTGAGAACCTGCTGAAGTTTTTGGAAGCTCGTCTGGATAACACCGTATTTCGTTTGGGAATTGCACCAACACGTTCAGCTGCTCGTCAATTGGTGGGACACAAACATGTGACCGTTAATGGACATGTAGTAAATATTGCTTCCTATAGTCTGCGTCCAGGAGATGTGGTTGCTGTGAGGGAACGTTCCAAATCCCTGGAAGCTATTATTCACAGTGTAGCTGGCAGAAAGATTAATAAATATAGCTGGCTGGAGTGGGATGCTACTGAACTTTCTGGTAAATTTTTAAATTTTCCAAGCCGCGACGAAATTCCGGAGAATATAAAAGAGAATTTAATTGTCGAGTTGTATTCTAAATAACTAATGTTGTGGGCTATTGTATTTACAATAACCCATGCTTGTGCTGATAATTATTTTAAAACTATTAACTAAAAATAAATGGCAATCTTAGCATTTCAGAAACCGGATAAAGTGATCATGCAAAAATCTACGGATTTTGATGGTACATTTGAATTTCGTCCTTTAGAGCCGGGCTTCGGAGTAACTATTGGTAATGCTTTACGCCGTATATTATTGTCCTCGTTAGAGGGCTATGCTATTACGTCTGTGCGTTTTTCGGGTGTATCCCATGAATTTTCTACCATAGAAGGTGTCGTAGAAGATGTAACTGAGATTATCCTGAACCTAAAACAGGTTCGTTTTAAAAAAACTGGTGAATCTGGAGAATCTGAAAAGGTTTTTGTGGTCATTAGTAATCAAGACAAGTTTGTTGCTGGTGATATTACTAAGTATTCAACAAACTTTACAGTTCTTAACCCGGAGTTAGTGATCTGTAATATGGAAACTTCTGTAACTTTGGAAGTTGAGTTGTCTGTTAGTAAAGGACGCGGATATGTTAATGCAGAAGAGAATAAGCAAACGGATGTACCGTTAGGCACTATTGCTATCGACTCAATTTATACTCCCATTAAAAATGTTAAGTATAATATTGAGAATTTCCGTGTAGAGCAAAAGACAGATTATGAAAAGCTTTTGTTGGATATTTCAACGGATGGTTCTATCCACCCGGAAGAAGCCCTGAAAGAAGCTGCCAAAATTCTCATTCAGCATTTTATGTTATTCTCTGATGAGAATATGATGCTTGAATCGCAAACAAAGGAAGAGACAAAAGAGGTTGATGAAGAAATTCTGCACATGCGCAAGGTGCTCAAAACCGAATTGGTTGATTTGGACCTTTCCGTACGTGCACTGAATTGCTTGAAAGCTGCTGACATTCGGACGCTGGCTGAGTTGGTATCGTATGATGTAGCCGATATGCTTAAATTTAGGAATTTTGGGAAGAAGTCGTTGACTGAAATTCAGGATCTGGTAAAATCTAAAGGTTTGTCGTTTGGCATGAACCTTCAGAAGTTTAAATTAGACGAAGAAAAAGAACAATAATAGAATATAATATTTTTGGCGACCTGTTGCATAATTCCCTCTGTCGGGTAATTCGAGGCGGAGACGGTATGCGCAAATAATGAAAAAATGAGACACGGAAAAAAAATCAATCACTTAGGCCGCACAGATAGCCATAGAAGAGCGCTATTGGCAAACTTGGCTTCTGCCCTTATTAAACACAAGCGCATTACAACTACCTTGGCAAAGGCTAAGGCTCTTCGTACCTATGTTGAGCCCTTGATCACGAAATCAAAAAACGATACTACCCACTCAAGGCGTACGGTGTTCTCCTATTTAAAAGATAAGGAATCCGTCACCATACTTTTTAGGGAGATATCTGAAAAAGTAGCCAGCCGTCCAGGTGGTTATACACGTATCATTAAATTGAACAATCGTCTGGGAGATAATGCTGAAGTGGCCCTTATAGAACTTGTTGATTACAATGAGCTTTATAACAAGGGTGAAGTGAAGGAGGAAAAGAAATCAACCCGTCGTCGCGGTGGAGCAAAAAAGAAGGGTGCATCGGCTGAAAATGTAGCTGCAGCAACCACAGAATCCGATACAAATTTCGAAGAAACTGAAGCTGAATTACTGGTGACTCCAGTTCAGGAAAATGCAGATGACTTAGCTATAATTGAAGGTATAGGACCTAAAATTGCTGAGTTATTTAATACAGTAGGTATTCATAGCTTTGCAGAATTGGCAGCTAAGTCAGCCCAAGAATTAAAAGCAATCCTGACAGATGCGGGTGATCAGTTTAATACTGCTGTTACAGATACATGGCCAGAACAGGCGGCTTTGGCGGCTGATGGTAAATTTGAGGACTTGAAGAAATTACAAGATGAACTCAATGCAGGCAAGAAGACTGACGGAGAAGATGCCTAGGTAGCACGATTTTAAATGACTTTTATAAGAACCCAATTCAAAACGAATTGGGTTTTTCTTTTTTAAACTATTATGTGCTTTTGAAGGAAACAGAAAGAGAAATGGATGACACAATGTCATCATGACAGGAGCAGAAATCTGTAGGATGTAGTCCTTTTTTCCGTATTTTACTCATATTTTAACCTTGGCACACGCATTGATAAAATCCATTGATTATTCATTAAATTGTAAAAAGGAAATATAGATATGTCAAAAATTATTGGAATAGATTTAGGAACAACAAACTCCTGCGTGGCAGTAATGGAAGGCAATGAACCGGTCGTTATTGCTAACAATGAAGGTAAACGCACAACCCCTTCTATCGTCGCTTTTGTTGAAAATGGAGAACGTAAGGTTGGAGATCCAGCCAAACGGCAAGCTATCACTAACCCTAAAAAAACCATTTACTCTATTAAACGCTTCATGGGAAGCAATTTTAGCGAAGTTTCAGGAGAAATACAACGTGTACCGTATACCGTTGTTAAGGGAGAAAATAACACCCCTAGGGTTGAGATAGATGACCGGAAATATACCCCGCAGGAAATTTCTGCCATGATTCTTCAGAAGATGAAGAAGACTGCAGAAGACTTTTTGGGGCATGAGGTAACAGAAGCGGTTATTACCGTGCCTGCTTATTTTAATGATGCGCAGCGTCAGGCTACCAAAGAGGCTGGTGAGATTGCAGGATTGACTGTAAAACGTATCATTAATGAGCCTACAGCAGCTGCCCTGGCTTACGGTCTTGATAAAATACACCGTGATATGAAGGTTGCTGTATTTGATTGCGGTGGTGGTACGCATGACGTGTCAGTTTTGGAACTGGGCGAAGGTGTATTTGAAGTAAAATCAACAGATGGTGATACGCACCTTGGCGGCGATGATTTTGATCAGGTAATCATAGACTGGCTGGTTGACGAGTTCAAAAATGACAACGCCGGGTTAGATTTGAGTAAAGATCCAATGGCCTTACAGCGATTAAAAGAAGCCGCTGAAAAGGCTAAAATTGAATTGTCCAGCGCTTCTTCTACAGAGATCAACCTTCCGTATATCACGGCTGACAGTACTGGCCCCAAGCACTTGGTTCGTACATTCAGCAGAGCCAAATTTGAGTCATTGGCAGATTCATTGATCAAGCGTACGATTGAGCCTTGCAAGTCTGCATTGAAAAATGCAGGTCTTACAACCAGTGATATTGATGAGATCATCTTGGTAGGCGGGTCTACCCGTATCCCGGCAATTCAGGAAGCTGTTAAAAACTTTTTTGGTAAAGAACCCTCAAAAGGTGTTAACCCGGATGAAGTGGTAGCATTAGGAGCTGCAATTCAGGGAGGTGTATTGACAGGTGAAGTGAAAGACGTATTGTTATTGGACGTAACCCCTCTCTCATTAGGTATAGAAACAATGGGCGGGGTAATGACCAGACTGATCGAGTCAAACACGACAATCCCGAGCAAAAAGTCAGAAGTGTTCTCCACAGCTTCGGATAACCAGCCATCTGTAGAGATCCATATTTTGCAGGGAGAGCGTCCCATGGCAAACCAAAACCGCACCATCGGCCGTTTCCATTTGGATGGAATACCATCTGCGCCGCGCGGGGTACCACAAATCGAAGTCACTTTCGATATAGATGCCAACGGCATCCTGCACGTTTCAGCTAAGGATAAAGCTACAGGTAAGGAACAAAAGATACGAATCGAAGCGTCTTCAGGGCTTACAGATGACGAAATTAAGAAAATGAAACAAGAGGCTGAAGCTAACGCCGATGCTGATAAAAAGGCAAAGGAAGAAGTAGATAAGCTGAATTCGGCTGATGCATTGGTCTTCTCTACGGAAAAGCAATTAAAAGAGTATGGGGATAAAATTGGTGCAGATAAAAGAGCTCCGATTGAGGAAGGACTCAATAAGCTCAAAGCTGCCCATGCTTCTAAAGATTTCTCGGCCATAGATGCTGCCCAGGCTGAGTTGCAGAATGCATGGAATGCCGCATCTGAAGAAATGTACAAAGCAACACAAGAAACAGCAGGTGAACCGGCAACAGGAGGATCTACGGAATCTCAGGGTAGTGCTAATGCTTCTGCAGATGATGTGACCGATGTCGAATTTGAGGAAGTAAAAGATGATGACAAAAAATAGGTCATGATGCGGTAAATTTTTTTGTAAAAAACCCTCGTTCAAGCGTCCGAGGGTTTTTTTTTTATGTTGTTCTATAAATAGAATTAAAGGGAATGAGTATCTGCCGGATGTTTTTGAGGCTTCTTTGGGAATATTAAAGAGGCAATGATACTGATAACTAAGATACCCACAATGACAAGCAAGGAATGAATGGTGCCAAAGCCCCATGATTCCAACCAATGGTGTAATAGCATCTTTGCGCCAATAAATACCATCAAAAAAGATAAGCCTATCTTCAGGTAATGAAATTTATGAATAATATTGACCAATAAGAAGAACATAGATCGCAGTCCTAAAATGGCAAATATATTGGAAAAGAAAACAATAAATGGATCTTTGGTAACCGCAAAGATGGCAGGGATGGAATCAACAGCAAAGATCACATCCGTAAATTCAATGACCAGCAAAACCAGAAACAAGGGAGTAATAAACCTTTTGGCATTTTCCACATAAAAAAATTTGTCGCCTACAAATTGGGGATATACAGAGAAATATTTAGATGCAAGGCGCACTACTTTATGGTTTTGAGGATCAATTTTTTCTTCCTCATCTCGGTTGATGAACATGCTTATGCCAGTATATACCAGGAATACACCAAACACATATAAAATCCATGCAAATTTAGCAATGAGCGCTGCACCAAGAAAAATGAACAGGAACCGGAGGGCAATTGCGCCAATAATTCCCCACACCAAAACCCTATGATAATGCCGGGGATCAACCCCAAATGAGGTAAAGATTAACACCATTACAAAAATATTGTCCACAGAAAGCGCATACTCTATGACATAACCTGTAATAAATTCAAGCGCCAGATTCTTTTTATAGATAGCGATACTAGCACCAAAGTCATCCGGAATCAGCTTAATATTATGCAGATGTTTTTTAGTAAGGGCTTCCAAGTGATTAAAATCAGTTATATTATGTAGCTCATTTCCCCAAAAGCGGAGAAGCACGTAGAAAGCAAGAGCAAAGGTGACCCAGACAGCAGTCATAATGCCTGCCTGTTTTGCAGACACAGGCTGATCACTTTTATTAAACAAGCCCAGATCAATGGCCAGCATCAATATAATAAATAGGAGAAATCCAATAAAAAAAAGCGCTTCGTGTGAGAACATATCCTTTTTTATTTTTTTCGTTCGGTAGTAAACCGAATCAATTGTTCCAACCCAGTCCTGTATTCACTTTCAGGGAAATTATTTAAAATATCAAAAGCTTCTTGTTGAAATCCCAGCATTCTATCGGTTGCGTAACGCATACCGCCGCTGCTGCGTACAAAGCTAATGACCTCTGCTATTTTATCTTTATCTTCATTATGGTTTTTAACCAGGTTAATAACATATCTTTTTTCGGCTTTTTTAGTTTGTTGTAAGGCATAAATAAGTGGTAATGTCAGTTTCTTTTCTTTGATGTCAATACCAAGGGGTTTACCTACATCGTCTGTGCCAAAGTCAAATAGATCGTCTTTGATCTGGAAGGCCATGCCTATTTTTTCGCCCATTTTATTCATCGTAGCGATCAGTTTATCATCGCTACAGGCCGATGCAGCTCCGCAGGCACAGCAAGAAGCGATCAGTGAGGCCGTTTTTTGACGAATTACCTCAAAATAAATTGCTTCATCAATATCCATTCGCCTGGCCTTCTCAATCTGCAACAGTTCGCCTTCGGCCATTTGCTGCATAGCATCTGACACAATGTTAAGCATCGTAAAATCATTGTTGTCAATAGATAATGAAAGCCCCTTTGCAAGCAGAAAATCGCCTACGAGCACCGCTACTTTATTTTTCCATAAGGCATTAACAGAAAAAAATCCTCTACGTTCATAAGAGTCATCTACCACATCATCATGCACCAGGGTGGCAGTATGCAACAACTCGATCAATGCGGCGCCCCGGTGTGTAGCTTCATTGATACCTCCGCACAGCCCTGCCGAGAAAAAGACAAACATGGGTCTTATTTGTTTACCTTTGCGTTTAACAATATAATGGGTTATCCGGTCCAGCAAGGGCACCGAACTACGCATAGCATCTTTAAACTTATGTTCAAAAAGATCGAGTTGTAGCGTGATCGGAGCTTTTATCTCATCGAGCTTTAACATGTAATAATAGCCGCTGTTGTTTTGTAATTAAGCCACAAACATACTGAAAACTTAGCTAAAACTGGTGGTAGGATCCTAATTAACAACTACGCCATTTATTGGGGCCCGGAACCTTCTTCAGGCATTTGTTGCATTGCAGCAACCACCTCTTCCAATTCATGGTACCAGCTTTCGCCATATTTGCGGATTAGCGGATCTTGGAGAAATCGGTAAACGGGTACTTTTAGTTCGCGGCCAAGAGAGCAAGCCGAATGGCAAATGTGCCAGCGATCATAATGCAATACATCAAAATCCGGGTAAACCGTAGTACGGATGGGGTATAAGTGGCATGAAATAGGTTTTTTCCAAGCAATTTTACCAGCCTGGTAAGCTTTTTCAATGGCACATTTAGTAATGCCATTTTCCCAGGTTACGTAAGCGCATTCTTTATTACCATCTACACAAGGCGTCGTAATATCATCATCCATATCCCGCACAGAAGTCCCAAACTCCTCAATAGTTGCAATTCCTTTGGGCGTCATAAAAGGTTTAACATGCGGATATATCTCTTCTAAGATGGCCAGCTCCTCCTGGCGAAGGGGAGCTCCTGAATCCCCTTCCACACAACAAGCACCATGGCACCTGCTAAGGTTGCATACAAACTCTTCTTTAATCAAGTCCTCATGTAGCAACACATTCTCCACTTCTATCATCATGAGCCAATTTAATTATTTGCTTGTTTGAATGGGATATTTAAGACCAATGGCATTTTGCAATTCAAGCGTTACCGATCCCACAATGATCTCTACTTGGGCTTTAACCGGAATCCGGTTACCATCATCCGTTACCCAAAGGTACAATTTACTGCTCTTTTTAAATATACGACCCGCTTTTATATCCGGACTAAACTTCAGGCAGCGGATATTGCCCAATTTTGTTTCAATCGTCTCTTTTCCAATGTAAGTAATGCCCAGTGTAGCTACCTCATCATGCAGAAAATACGTAAACTTAAATGAATCGCCTTCCTTTATACCAGATAGGTTTAATTGCCGTGCAAAATAATAAGCTGATAAAAGGTCGAAAGTTTGTTCAGCTCCATTATAGGTGCCCTTATTGCCCGTCACCTTTCTACTAGACTGATCAAACTTCACTTTGTCATTCCGCCGGTATTTGCCTTCATGAATGTCTTCCTCATAATAATATGGTAGAAAGGTTTTTTGATCGATATAAGAATCATACTTATTGTGTACAGTATAGAAAAATCCAAATGTACCCGCCGTTTGGCCTTCGGCCGTTAAATGAAATGAAGGCTTTCCTTCAAACTTTTGGTCAGTATATTTAACCTTAAGGATGCCATCAGCTGCCGTAAGTACGCCGTATTTTAATTTATAGGTTAGTTCCTCTCCGGCATAAAAAACAGGTTTGTCCAAAATAACTAATTTTTGGGCCAAAATGAAAGCATGTTGCGCTAACAACAACAACAAAATTATCGTTATTATTTTTTTCATCGGGTGTTGTTAAGGCAAAAAAGTGCGGTTAACCTTTACGTTTAAAAATGGGTACAGTAGAACAAGGTTCGCCATACATAATACTCCGGGCTACCTGGCTAAGCCGTGCTGCAAGCGCCACAAATGCCGATTCAGGAATCTTGGTAACTCCGCAGCCTTTTACTACCAAGCGTTGGTCACGGAACGGTTCCAAATCGAGTTTCGCAATTTTCCGATCATAATAAATGGTTTCAAAACTTTGCTCATCACCAAAAACTACCATTTTAGCATAGGGCTCCAGTCTGTTTGCCAATAACATATACGCCCAGGTAGGCACAATGGCGTCGGCAGTACAAGTAATTGATACATTTTTGCCAGAATATGCAGACCAGTCATGCTCTTTGACAAACTCCCTGAAATCCTTTTCGCGCAAAATGAGGCCATGAAACAAGTTTTCTTTTATATCATATATAACCAGCTCATCTATGGGAGCTAGGTCAGCAAGGTCAAAAGTTACCAATCCACTTAATGCTACCTTATTGATTATATTTTCCTGAATTTCCATGATCCATCATTTTTAATTAGCCCGTTTGCCGGGCAAAAAAAATCCGGATGGCAACAAGTACCATCCGGATACAAAGTTACACAATTCGTTTAAAAGAATTTTACGCGATTATCGGTAATATCAGCCTTCTCGAGCAAAACACGGAAGGTTGCGCCAGAGATTTGCTGGCGGATACCTTGTTGCATCTGCAACTTTAAGTTTTGAACGTTTTCAGGGGCCTGCGGATTTACGAAATTATTTACCTGAGCTACGTAAACCCCCTGATTCCCAGCGATAGGTGCAGAAAGTTTTTTGGGCTGCAAGCCAAACAATGTACCCACCACCCTATTTTCCTGTGCCACACCCGGTATTATTGGATTTGAAAAAACTACATTTTCAACAGGTGTAGCCGTTTTGCCGATCTTCTGGGCTAGTTGATTGATATCTTTAACACCCTGAATGCCGTTTTGAAGTTTAGCCATTAGTTGGACGGCCTTTACTTGATTTCTGACCTGCGGCTCCATATCCTTTTTTACAAGTTCAAGCGGCAATTGACCCTTAGGGCGAATTCCTGTAAGCTTAGCGATCACATATTTATTATCTAACTCAATCACCTTATCCGTAACATCCCCAACTTTCGCCTCAAAAGCCCATTTAACCAGTTCCCTTGGGTTCTCCAGATTTTGGATAAAGCCCTGCATGGCTGAAATATTATCTGCCACCAGGATCTGATAATTATCCTTTTTTGACTGCTGACTAAAGTTTGCGCTGTTTACAGTTCCAAAGAAAGCAGAAGCCTTGCGGTAGGCTGACTGTAGCGTCTCGCTGCTGCTATTAATACGTTTATCCACTATAGCAGCCTTTACCACAGGTGACAATCCGACCACTTTATCGATCTTCACCACATGCACTCCCGCACGTGAATTAACAACAAGCACATCTCCGGCTTTTGCATTGAAAACAGCATCTTCAAACTCAGAAAACATTTGACCACGTGCAAAGGTGCCTAGCTCGCCGCCATTATCTTTTGTGGCATCCGTGCCAAATTCAACCGCTAGCGCGGCAAAGCTTGCCCCGCCTAACACCAACTTCCGGATGGAATCGGCCTTAGCCTCGGCCTTAGCCAACCCCCCTTCTTTGACCGGATTGATCAAAATATGGTCTGCCTTAATAGAGTCAGGGCTAATGCGCGCATCAACCACCTTGGCAATTTCAAATGCACCATTGCTAAATACCGGGCCTACAATAGCACCTTTTGGAGCACTGAATATAAGTGAATCAAGACTGCCGAATTGGCCTTTCTTTTGGTAAATAAAAGGACGTTTCGTTTCAGCATGTACCGCAGCAAACAACGAATCGTTGCTAGATTTAGCCAATTCTTCCGCTAGTTTGGAAATGGTTTCCTTAGCTAACAACGTGTCTTGAGAAGTAGGTTGGGCATTAAACACCACATAATCAAAAGAGCGGGTCTCATCCGCGTTTTTATAAACCCCTTTGTTTTCATCGTAATATTTTTTATAGTCCGCATCCTTCAATTGCACATCCTTGTCAGCTACAGAAGCATAGTCAAGCATGACATAATCAAAATTAACTAACCTATTACGCTGGTTAAAATCTTCAGTAGCCTCCAGCGAAGTTACGTAAACGCTATTTTGAACCAGGTTATTATACTTTTGTTGCAAACGTTCATTTTTCAAGGATTTTAACAACTCACGCCACTGCTGGCTTTCGGGGCTGTTAACCTGCTCATTCATCGTTTTAATGAAATTCCCTAATTGTTCTCGATTCAACTCACCCGTTTTTGGATCTCCAAAATATTGGACAATTGTCGGAGAGGGGTTTTTGCCACCCACTACGTCGTTCATCTCGTTACTTCCCACTTCCAGGCCAATTCGTTTTACTTCTTTATCTAGCAAAATGCTGGATACATTTTGCTGCCAGGCTTGCTCGATGGCATATGACCTCATTTGAGGGCTCATTTCGCCACCACCCATTTGCTGTCTGAAATTATTGGTCAAGCGCTCTACCTGCTCGTTGAAAGTGGGGTAATCAACAGCATTTCCATCAATCTCCCCAACTTCGTTACGGCTGGATGCCAGGAATGGGTTAGCATAATGCATCACATCCCCCAATAAAAATGCGACAATAGCCAATCCGATCACCACCATTATAATTATCCCTGCGCGATTTCGCAGAAAATTCATCACTCCCATACTGTGTATTAATCTATATTTATGTAAATTTTATAAACTGACCAAATTAAAGCTACGTGTTTTAAAATGAGGGCGCAAGATACGACTTTTACAAAATAATTACATATATTGCTGTAAATAAATAAAACTAGCAATCGCTTTTATTTAAAAGGCACCCCAGGTTCATCGCTCACCTCCGCATGGCCTGTTTGTTGTTCAATGTGAATGTCGGTGAAATCCTGGTCAGTATCGATTGATAAACCACTTGTAAGGTCTCCATTTTTCTTGGTGATCGTAAATGGAACAGAGTTGTAAAACCTGCCTGTCTTTTCATTCCAGGTCAGTTCTTCCGATTTAAACACCGTGCCATCTATTCGGGTAACGACCACATGATGTTTAAGGTCTGTTATCTTTTGCTTGGGCCGGTTAATGGCATAATCAGCCGTAACCCGTTGCGATTCCAAATGTTTCTCGTCATAAAAAATGATGAGAACCCCTTTTGGTAATTCGTAATACTCTTCTGCTTTTCCCTGGTTATAATCACGCATCTCCGGCGTCACCATCTTGGCCTTTACCTTGGCCGAATCGCTATATATTACCGTTACTCCGTAAGAAATGTCAACAGGCTCTTCCGCTTTAATAGACGCAAGCCGTTCTACATCTTTTAGGTTATTTTCACAAGCGTTTAAAGCAAAACACGCTATCAGCGCATAAAAAACACATATATAAGGTGTGGTTTTCAATTAATCAAACTGATAACGCTGAAACCATCGGTCATTTAGCGTAAAGCCTAGATTAATATTCAGATAACGTTCTTTGACCAAACTGTTATTCAGGGTTCCGCGTTGACCAAATTCAGCTGAGAAATTGATTTTATAAAACGCTCCGATATTAGCCCTTGGAATAATGGGAATTCCAAGCCCAGCCGTAATGGCTACCTGGTTGATGTCATGGTCGCGAATATTGACATAGGTCTTATCATATTTTAGGCCTAGCCGATAATCCATACGGTTCAAATACCGTAATGAATTTAGGTTTGGGGTAAATTGAGCACCAATTGCACCGCCATAACTGTCTTTCAAATTTTGGTTAACCCTGCCAATGGCAAACCTGCTCCAACTTGAAAAATGGGCATCAGCACCTACTACCCATTTATTGCTGGCCAAACTGAAACCAAAACGATGGGTCATTGGCATGCGTATCTTTTGTTCATTCCCTTCCAAATACTTCACAGAATCCAAAGCTGTATTTTCACTGTCTTCCGTTACACTCGTGGCGGTTCTGGTCACCACATTTACAGTTTTATTATTTAGCCTATTCCCTGCAGTTCCTGAATAACCAATGGTTAACATCACCTTTTCAGAAAGATTGGTAAAGTACTGGATACCATAATCATAAGAAAGACCATTGATCTCTTGGGTGTTTTTGTTTGAAACATTGTAAGCTTCAACCTGGTACGGGTATTCTGTAGACTGTATCTTATCAAGATTCCCAAAAATGTAGCCTATATTAGCGCCGATACCTAGGTGTTTTCCCAATTGAATACCATAGCCCATGTAAGCTTTTGAAAGCCCGCCTTCGCCTGAATATACATAATTTACAGGAGTAGTATCAAGCTTTGAGGTAGCTGAATACTTATATCCTAGTTCTGTAAAAGGCATCAAACCGAAGCTAACTGCTGACTGATGCGTTATAGGCATTGCAAAATTAAGATGACTTAAGGCAAAGCTTGAAGAATTCTCTGAAAGTGAATTTTTGTTAAGTTTGCTAAAATTACCATAGGCACCCACATCGATGGAGGTCATACGGATACCACCGTAAGATGCCGGATTTGACACATTAATATTATGATAGTACCCCAGGTACCTTATACCTGTAGAAATGCCACCCATAGCCCTAAACTGGGGCAGCAAATCATCCTTTATTTCACCCAGGCCAAATTGTGAATAAGGAGAAATCGTATTCGTCTGGGCAAAAGCCCCAGAACATATGCCTAAAGTAACAACAAATAAATATTTTCTAATAAAAACAATCATTCCTTTTCTAATAATGGTAAGGTATCCGGAGAGGTCTACGCAACGGTATTTAAAATAGATTCAAAAATACCTAAGCCGTCCTGATTTCCTAGCAAACTGTCGGAAGCACGTTCAGGATGTGGCATCATGCCAAAAACATTCCGGCTGCGGTTGCAAACCCCTGCAATGTTTTCAGCAGATCCATTTGGGTTGGCATCATTTGTTATGGCGGCATTTTCATCACAGTAGCGAAACAACACCTGGTCATGATCATTCATATCCTTTAAAGTGTCGCTATTGGCAAAATAATTGCCTTCGCCATGTGCTAGTGGAATTTTTAGAGCAGCATGTGTATCAAGTTGTGAAGTAATCAGGCTGTTGTTGGTTGCTGTTTTCAGGTATACATTCTTGCAAATGAATTTGCGTTTTTCATTATGCAACAGTGCGCCTGGTACCAGCCCTGCCTCAGTCAATATTTGGAAGCCATTGCAAATACCCAACAAATAGCCGCCTTTATTTGCATAACTGATTACCTCCTGCATGATCGGCGAAAAGCGGGCAATAGCACCTGACCTCAAATAATCGCCGTACGAAAAACCGCCAGGGAGTATAATAAACTCAGCTCCTTGCAAGTCGTGATCTTTATGCCAAAGTCGCACCACTTCCTGGTCCAATACTTTTTCAAGCACATAAATAATATCCTCATCGCAGTTAGAACCCGGGAAAATGACTACTCCAAATTTCATTCTTGTTATGCTGTTAAGATGCCTATTTATAAAATTGTATGCAAAGCTATTCAATTTTTGCTTGTTCCATAGGTAGTTTTTGTTAAAAAAGGTTAAAAGCCTTGCTAAAAGAACTGAAAATAGATAATACATATCACTAGTATTAGATACAAACTTTCATACAGCCATTTCACTTGGGCATAGTTAAAATAATAGGCTATATACACCGCAAGAGGGGGTACACACAGCAAAAAATGATACGCTTCAAGGTTATCTTCCAGATAAAAAGAAAGCAGCCCAAATAGTAGCATAAAGAAAAAAAGCTGGAAAGACTTGCGAATATGTACGACGCTTTTATAAAAGTTCTGGCGCAAAGTATTGATAAAAAATATGATGATCAGCAACAAGGGCAGCACAACCAGATAATCATAGAGGTCGATGTTCAGTGAGCTGGGGAATGGATGCGTCAGCGGCAGCCATATACTGTAAAATTCGTCAACTTTATCAAACCAGAAGTAAGCAATGCCCAGTATAAAATAGATCGTGATAAATCCCATAAGCCCGGCAATCCATTCACGCCAATTAAACGGCCGGAAAATAAGCAAGCCTATCCATAGTAGTAAGAACATCAGGATAAAAGGAAAATAAAAGAGCGTCCCGGTAGCCACGATCATTCCCAGATCAAACATCAGGGGCTTCACTTCTGTCTGGCGGTGCATACTTAGAAATTTATCAATCATCCAAATAAGCAGAAAATTACAGATCAATACCGGTGACAGCACTAAAAATGGTGACAACAAGCTAGCCAGCGTTATATACATCAACGCGGGTAAAAAACCTGGTTTACCAAACAGGTTATAGTCATTAACAATTTTATTAAAAATAACAGCCTGCACCAAAGTCAGTATTAAAGTAAGCAGTACGTTTGCAACAGGCGATATGAAGCCAGGCTCGGCATTACCTATCAGGTTGGAGAGGGCAGGTTCAAAAAATACCGGGCTTAAATTGGCAGGCAACTGTATAAATGCCCCTAAGCACAATACAATACCAGACAATACAAGCAACAGAAAGTTAAGCGGAGTATATTTTCTAAAGAGACTAATCATGCATCCATACTTTTCGTTTCATGAAAATGCAATAATAGCGCAAAAATATTAGAATATGACCATTTATTGGCAGAACCTTAAAGCTAACGTCCATAGCCTATGATTGAGCAGATAAATAAGTTTTTTGATAAGTTAACGGGCTTTTTCCGGTAATCTGCTTGAAATATTTGTGAAAGCTCGCAAAATTATTAAAACCGCTTTCATAACATATTTGCTTTACATTCATTTTATTTTCTATCAGAAGCTTGCAAGCATAACCTACCCTGATCTCAATGAGAAACCGTGAAAAAGTCTTACCAGTTCTCGACCTGAAATAACGGCAAAAGGAATTGCTGCTGATACCGGCAATATCTGCAATCTCATCCAGGCTTACCTTTCTTTTAAAATTGGCCAACGCAAAATCATAAATATTGTTGATACGGTCGCGTTCATCCCGCTCAAAATTTGGGTTGAACCCTACCGAAGAAAGTATATTCAGTTCCTCGCAATTTGCTATCTCCAGCAAGGCTTCTATCAGCAGCATGATGCGCCTGGTGCCCCAACTTTTAAGCATTTGCTCCATAATAGCAGCTATGCGCTGGCAGGCGCTGCCCTTTACCTGCAGTCCATAACGCGCCTTTTCTAAAATTCCTTTGAGTCCGTTATTTTCTGGTAGAGAAAGAAAAGTTTCACCCATAAATTGCTCATTAAAATGGGCCACCCTTACGTCAGCACTTTTCTGATAGCCTTCCTGCAAGTAACAATCATCAAAACGCCAGTAATGAGGTAAGTTAGTGCCGATTAATACGACATCTCCCTTTTCAAAATGGTGAATGCTATCGCCAACAAATTGCGTCCCATAACCCTCCTCAAAATGGATAAGTTCAACTTCTGTATGATAATGCCATCGGTTATTCATATAAGGCACCACATCCCGCCGCACGCTGAATGACTGCGACGCAGTCGTATTTACTTTCAGTAACTGTGGTTTCATAACATTCGCTTTATGCTTAAATTCAGTTCAATAATCATGGTTATTTACAAATTAAAGTAATTTATGTTAAAATAACTGATTATTTAGCTAAAATATTTCCAGAAATACTGCTGGAAGAATAGTTACTTTGTAATTAATAATAAACAAGGGGGAACATTAACTTATTAATTTACAAACAAACCTAAGTAGCCAAAATAAACCAAATGTCGAAACAAAACACGCTATTTCCAATCATATTGGTCACTTCGCTTTTCTTTTTATGGGCTTTGCTACACAACATGAATCCCATACTGATCCCTCATTTAAGGAAGGCATTTTCGCTGAACGACGTGCAGTCATCACTCATTGATACTTCGGCGTATATCAGTTATTTCGTCATAGCAATACCTGCAGGAATATTTATGCAGCGCTACGGTTATAAAAAAGGAATCCTATTAGGACTCCTTTTATATGCCCTCGGCGCTTTGCTGGTTATCCCGGCAGCATCCGAACGTAGTTACCTCATATTTTTGACGGCCATATTTATAACAGCAGCAGGGGCAACCTTCCTTGAAACGGTTGCCAACCCCTATATTACCATACTTGGCGACAAGAAGTCAGCCACACAACGCCTGAATTTTGCCCAATCGTTTAACGGCTTGGGAGCGGTGGTGGCGCCCATCCTTGGTGGAAAATTTATTCTTTCAGGCATTGAACACAGCCCCGAAGAATTGAAGGCCATGTCGCCAAGCGCCTTGCAAGCCTATTTACAAACAGAGGCCGACACCGTAAAAATGCCCTATCTCATCATTGCTGCCGTTGTAGTTTGCCTATTAATGCTGTTTGTTTTTACACCCTTGCCAGAAGGCCAGACGGAAGAAACTGACGGCGCACACACGCCACCTTCTCATTTTTCTCTCGCTGTTTTTAGGCATCACCATTTTCGGTGGGCCGTTATCAGTCAGTTTTTCTATGTAGGCGCCCAGGTAGGCGTCAGCGCATTTTTCATCCGATTTGCCCATGCTGTTGCAGCTATGGATGAAAAAACCGCCGCCTATTTATTGGGCTCAGTAGCCATGATGGGCTTTATGCTTGGCAGATTTTTCGGTACGTTTGTGATGAAATTTGTAAAGCCGCCCAAGTTATTGGCCATATTTGGGTTTATCTGCGTGCTGTTATTAGTACTAGCTTTAAATACTTCAGGTCGTATTGCCCTGTATGCCGTGTCGGCAGTACCTTTTTTTATGTCCATCATGTACCCCACTATTTTTTCACTGGGTATCCGGCAGCTAACGGCAGCAGAAACCAAGATCGCTTCTTCGTTCCTGGTCATGTCCATTATCGGTGGGGCACTCGCACCTCTTGCCATGGGTATGGTTTCCCTAACTTCACACAGCATCCAGCTGGCCTATCTGGTCCCGCTAATCTGTTTTGGGGTTGTATTTTATTACGGCATAGCAGGATATAAAATAAAAGAACTAAAAAACGAAATAAATGCATAGATATGCCTTAGCGCTTGATTTAACCGATGATGCACAGCTTATAAAAGAATATGAGCATTGGCATTCGAATATTTGGCCAGAGATAAAGCAATCCATAATAAATGCCGGAGTGCAGCAAATGGAAATCTACCGTTACGGCACCCGACTTTTCATGCTGATGGAAGTAGATGATCAATTCACCTTTGAAGCCAAATCAGCGGCAGACGCCAACAATCCTAAAGTACAAGAATGGGAAGCACTCATGTGGAAATATCAGGTGGCTGTACCGGGGGCAAAACCTGGAGAAAAATGGGTGCTTATGAATCGTATCTTTGCATTAAACTAAACAAAGCTATGGAACAAACACATCGATATTTACAGATACATCCAGACGATAATGTACTGGTTGCCCTACAGGACCTTCCTGAAGGCGAGTCCATCCACTTTAATGGGTCAGAATTTCTGCTTCCAGGACCGGTCAATGCCAAACATAAATTCACCATCACGCAACTCCCGGGTGGGGCTCCCATACACATGTATGGTGTTTTAGTAGGCAAAACCAACCACCCATTACAGCAAGGAGAACGCATCAGCACGGAAAACATCCACCACGCGGCAGACCCATTTTCGTTGGGAAATCGTAAAACAGACTGGCAACGGCCAGACACATCCGTTTTTGAGGGACGCACATTTATGGGTTACCATCGAAGCAATGGTACGGTAGGCACGGGTAATTACTGGCTGGTCATTCCGCTGGTATTTTGCGAAAACCGCAACGTGCTGGTCATGAAAGATGCATTTGAAGAAAAGCTGGGCTTCAAAAAGCCACATAGTTATGAAGTAGAAGTCGAACAGCTCATCAACTTATATCAAACAGGGGCAGATGTAGAAAAGATCCTGGCCGCAGACCTGACCGTTTCCCCCGATGGCATCCAGCACAAACGGCTTTTTGACAATATAGATGGTATTAAGTTTCTCAACCACGATATGGGCTGTGGTGGCACCCGCATGGACTCAGACGCACTATGCGGGTTGCTGGCAGGATATATCACCCATCCCAATGTAGCAGGGGCTACCGTGCTCAGTTTGGGTTGCCAGCATGCGCAGGCCTCCATCCTTCGCGACGAGATCGCCAAGCGTGACCCTCATTATGACCGTCCGCTCTACATTTTTGAACAACAAAAAATCGGTACAGAAAACGATCTGCTTAAACAAGCGTTAAAGCATACATTTGCGGGTTTAGTACTCACAAACAAGCAACAGCGGCAACCAGCCGGCTTGGATAAACTTTGCATTGGCCTGGAGTGTGGAGGATCCGACGGTTTTTCCGGTATTTCTGCCAATCCGGCTTTGGGATATGTATCCGATATGCTGGTTAGCATGGGTGGCTCGGTCATACTTTCCGAATTTCCGGAACTTTGCGGCGTGGAGCAGGAACTCAGTGATCGTTGTGTTGACGAGGCAACCGCCCTGCGGTTTATGGACCTTATGAAGACCTACAATGCCAAAGCTGAGGCCGATGGATCGGGCTTTTATGCCAACCCCTCACCCGGTAATATCCGTGACGGGCTCATTACCGATGCCATCAAATCGGCCGGAGCTGCCAAAAAAGGGGGAACTTCGCCCGTATCCGCTGTGGTAGATTACCCTGAATTAGCCAACAAACCCGGCCTAAATTTGCTTTGTACACCGGGTAATGATGTTGAGAGTACCACAGCCGAGGTGGCCGCTGGCGCCAATGTGGTGTTATTTACCACAGGCTTGGGTACCCCTACAGGCAACCCCATCACGCCGGTCATTAAACTCTCGACCAACACCAAAACGTATCAAAAAATGCCGGATATAATAGACATCAACTGCGGCACCATTATCGAGGGTAGAGAAACCATCCCTCAAGCAGGAGAACGCATCCTGAACTACGTTATTGAGGTAGCCAGCGGTAACATCCGGCCCAAAGCCGTCCAACTAGGGCAGGACGATTTTATACCGTGGAGAAGGGGAGTTTCTTTGTGATTTACGATTTACGATTTACGATTATGATTGAAGAATTGTGAATTGTGATTCAGGTATTAAAGATATTTATTTTTTACTTTTTAATTATTGACTTTTAATTTAATAATATGTTTCAATTAACAGGAAAGACGGCCATCGTTACTGGTGGCGGTAGTGGCATCGGAAAAGCCATCAGCCTTTTATTTGCTAAACAAGGAGCGCACGTGCACATTGTGGACCTGAACAAAGAAGGAGCACAGCCTGTGGCCGATGAAATTATTGCTGCGGGCGGCCATGCTAAAGTGCACGGCTGTGATGTGAGCAATCAGGAGCAGGTATTAAACGTATTTAACGAGAT
Organism: bacterium A37T11; assembly: GCA_900109895.1. Taxonomy (GTDB): domain Bacteria; phylum Bacteroidota; class Bacteroidia; order Sphingobacteriales; family Sphingobacteriaceae; genus A37T11. The sequence goes on along the minus strand of FOBR01000004.1, from coordinate 65,286 downwards.
TGGGCGGGTAGATATCTTGGTTAACAATGCTGGTATCGCACATGTCGGTAATGTGGAGACAACCACAACTGCTGATTTCGACCGTATCTATAGCGTAAATGTGAAAGGGGCTTATAATGCACTCTTTGCTTCTATTCCACTTATGAAAAAGCAGGGAGCGGGCGTCATTGTTAATATGGCATCCATTGGTTCATCCGTTGGTATTACCGATCGTTTTGCTTATTCCATGAGCAAAGGGGCCATTGTAGGGATCACTCTTTCCGTTGCTCGTGACTATCTGCATAGCAACATCCGCTGCAATTGCATTTCCCCAGCCCGCGTCCACACACCTTTTGTAGATGGGTTCATTTCCAAAAATTATCCAGGCAAGGAAGATGAAATGTTTGAGAAATTGTCTAAAAGCCAGCCCATCGGCCGTATGGCACAACCTGCAGAGGTTGCCAGCCTGGCGTTATATTTGTGCTCAGACGAAGCCAGCTTTGTAACTGGTAATGATTATCCACTTGATGGAGGATTTATTAAACTCAATAATTAAAAAGTGAAGGAATTAAAAAATCTGTTTCACCCTCTGCGGCTACGGCAAATAACTACGTCCCGATCAATCAGTTTTTTTAATAAATCGCTATTTAGGAAGCCAAAAAGGTTTCCATACTAATACTCAATACGAACATGAAGTTAATCAGATATGGTGCTGCCGGCAGCGAAAAAACCGGAATTCAAATTGAAGGTAAAAACTACGATACCTCCGCCTTTGGTGGCGATTACAACGAGCAATTCTTTACAGATAACGGCTTGGAAAGACTTGAAGAATTTGTTAAGGCTAATGAAGGCAAGCTTGACGAAATTCCCGAAGGCAGCCGTTTAGGTAGTGCTGTAGCCCGGCCATCCAAAATCCTTTGCATTGGGTTAAACTATAAAGACCATGCGGCTGAAACAGGGGCTAAGATCCCGGAAGAACCGATTATTTTTATGAAGTCAACCACATCCCTTAGTGGACCAAATGACGCGGTGGTTATCCCAAAAAACTCGGTTAAAACAGACTGGGAAGTAGAATTTGGTATCGTGATTGGTAAAAAAGCTTCTTATGTGGAAGAATCGGAAGCATTGAATTATGTAGCCGGCTATGTGCTGATCAATGACGTATCCGAACGTGAGTTTCAGATAGAGCGGGGAGGTACATGGGATAAAGGTAAAGGATGTGATACCTTTTCACCCATTGGTCCCTTTCTAGCTACCCCTGATGAAATTAACGATATAAACAATACACGTTTATGGCTCACTGTAAACGGCAAGAAATATCAGGACGGCAATACCAGTAATCTCATATTTAACGTACCGTTCATTATATCCTATGTAAGTCAGTTTATGACCTTGCTGCCCGGCGATGTCATCTCGACAGGCACGCCAGCCGGAGTAGGATTGGGCTTTAATCCGCCTATTTATCTCAAATCAGGCGACGTCATTGAACTCGGTGCAGACAATTTGGGGACTCAACGCCAGTTGGTTAAAGCGTACGGCGAATAAATAAAAGATAATAATGGATTTAGAATTGAAAGATAAGGTGGTCATTGTTACTGGTGGAGCTAAAGGTATAGGCAGAGGTATCGTATTGCAGCTTGCAGCAGAAGGAGCCATCCCGGTCATCGTTGGTCGCAATGAGGAAGATAATCTTGCCGTACTTGCTGAAGTGCACCAACTTGGCGCACAGGGCCTGACCATTGAAGCCGAGTTGACTAAACCAGAAGCCAGCAAACAAGCCGTGGACGAGGCTTTTAAAAAATTTGGCCGTATAAACGGGTTGGTTAATAATGCCGGGCTAAACGATGGCGTAGGGCTGGAACAGGGAAACTATGAACGCTTTATACAAGGACTACACAATAGCCTAATCCATTATTATTTAATGGCTCATTACGCACTGCCAGCCCTAAAAGAAAGCCAAGGATCGATAGTAAACATCAGTTCCAAAACAGCCGAAACCGGTCAGGGCAATACCTCCGCATATGCAGCTGCTAATGGTGGGCGCAATGCTTTGACAAGGGAGTGGGCTGTAGAGCTATTGCCATACAGTATCCGCGTCAATGCCATCGTCGTGGCCGAATGCGCCACGCCACAGTACGATAGTTGGATACAGACCCTATCTAATCCGGAAGAAACGTTAGTAAAGATCACTAATCGCATTCCGCTGGAAAAGCGGATGACCACTTCTGCTGAAATTGCGAATATGACTGTGTTTTTGTTATCCCAACGCTCAAGCCATACCACTGGACAGCTCATTCATGTAGATGGAGGTTATGTGCACCTGGACAGAGCCATATCATAAATACAAAACAGGTCAACTGAATTTAATAAAAATATGATAGCATAACTGCAATTCTAGGAGAATGATTTATTAAATTTGCAGTATGGATATACAAATGATCATCGTTTTAGCAGTTTTTGCTGCTGCTGCGTTTTTCTTGGGCCGTAGAATCTACCGCAGCATACGACCTGGCAAAAATGCCGGCCCTTGCGGAAGCAGCAATTGCAAATGCGGCATGGACTTTTCTACAGAAAAACAATAAACTATCTAAAGCATTCCGCTGTTCGCTTTAAGCTTTCCGCTTTTTTAGCTTTCGAATAAGAACTACCGCATATGCCACAAGGCCTTCCTGCCTTCCAATAAACCCCATGGTTTCATTGGTAGTTGCTTTAATTGAAATATCATCTACAGAAAGTCCGGTAGCATCACTGATGTGTTGCTTCATCCCCGGCAAATAGGGTTTTATTTTTGGTGCCTCCAAGCACAACATGGCATCAATATTTCCAAGCTTCCATCCTTTTTCAGCTAATAAACGGATGCATTCTTTGAGCAAAAGGAGGCTGCTAATTCCTTTCCAGCGTTCCTCGGTATTCGGAAAATGATAGCCAATGTCTTCCAGGTTGGCGGCTCCTAACAGGGCATCGCAGATGGCATGTACCAACACATCAGCATCCGAATGGCCATAAGCACCCGCATGGTGGTCAAGGGTCATGCCGCCCAATACAAACGGAATACCTTCTTTAAGTTGGTGCACGTCAAAACCGAATCCTACTTTAAACTTCATGCTATATATCCTGTTGAAAATGCCAAACGTAGGTATATTTTTTTTGAATTTTGCCGGATTGCCAGAAATATATTACTTTTACGAGTTAATAGGTGTAAACACAAGCGCTTACGAGAACAAAAAAAATGAGTTACAAGCATATAAAAAATTTCAACGGGCATTTAGTGTTAATGGGCAGCAGCTTAGTATGCCTTATGTTGTTACTCATGAGTCAGCGCTCGCCCAAAACGGGTGCAGATTACGATGACCAGATGAAGGGGTGGGTAAAAGCCAAGAAGAAAAACCCGTCAACAAGTGAGTTTGGCATGGTTGAAATAGAGGGCGGCTCATTTGTAATGGGAGGCAGCCAAACCGAAGACTTGGCATATACCAACGATAATCTTCGCCGCAGAGTTACCGTGGCCACTTTTTACATGGATGAGACCGAAGTGACCAATATAGACTGGCTGGAATACCTAAACTGGATTGGTAAAAAATATCCCGATGACCGAGAACTGTATTATAATGCAATTCCGGATACGCTTGTATGGCGCAATCCCCTTTCATACAATGAGCCTTACGTGGATAATTACCTGCGGCACCCGGCATACCAGGATTATCCCGTCGTAGGCGTAACCTGGGAGCAGGCCAATGATTATTGCCAATGGCGTACCGATCGCATCAATGAAAATATCCTTTCAAATGAAGGTACAACTTTTACAGACCAATCATTTAATACAGATATCTACCTTAATGGGCAATATGGAAATTCAAGTACAGGAAAAGGTAAAAAAGAGGCTATACGTGGGCTATCACTCATGCCGCCAGTACGTCTGCCTACAGAGGCGGAATGGGAGTATGCGGCGCTTGCTTTAGGAGGTAATGCCGAATATGGTTTGATTACTGATAACAAAGTATATCCTTGGAACGGCTTAGGTGTCCGGTCCGAAAAACGCCGTTCACATGGATTGATGATGGCCAATTTCAAGATCAGTGAAGGGGATAATATGGGCATTTCTGGTTATCCGAATGATGGCGGCAGTATTACGACACCCGTGGCAAGCTATCCACCCAATGACTTTGGACTATATGATATGGCAGGCAATGTGAATGAGTGGGTGGGTGATGTTTACCGGCAATTATCATTTGAAGATTTTGACGATTTTAACCCGTTCCGGGGAAATGTGTTCACTAATAAACGGCTTGAAAATACACAACAAGGTATTTATGCTAAAGATAAATATGGTCGTCCGATCCGTGACCCGGCTAAAGCTCCCCGCAAGCAAACCTGGGAAGAATTGCAAAAAGGGACGGTCGCAACCGATAGCAGCTCCATTGCAGGCAAGAACTATGATCCGGACTTTAGAGGTTATCTGGATAGTGTGAACAAGCAGCTTTACGGTGTAACTACGTTAGTAAATAATGAATCCCGGGTCTATAAAGGCGGTTCCTGGAACGACAGGGCTTACTGGCTAAATCCAGGTACCCGCCGCTTCATGCAGCAAGACCAGTCATCGGCAATTGTAGGATTTCGTTGTGCCATGACATTGGTTGGTGGAAAAGCCCAAAAAGCTAGCGACATGCGGTCATTCAAAACCAGAAAAGGGAAAGCGAAGTAGCTACTCCACCGTAACCGACTTGGCTAAATTACGGGGTTGGTCTACGTTGCAGCCTCTGAGCAGGGCGGTGTGGTAAGCCAGCAGTTGCAAGGGGATTGTGGCCAACAGGGGCAGGAAAGCGTCATCTGCTGCAGGGATTTCCAATACAAAATCAGCCATTTTGCGCACTTCAGTATCACCTGCAGTAACAATGGCAATCACCTTTCCTTTACGAGCTTTTACTTCCTGTATGTTGCTGATGACCTTTTCATACGAAGCATTTTTAGTGGCTATGACTACCACGGGCATCTCCTCGTCAATCAAGGCAATGGGGCCATGCTTCATTTCTGCAGCCGGATAACCCTCCGCGTGGATATAGGATATTTCTTTGAGCTTCAGAGCACCTTCCAGAGCCACAGGAAAGCCAGTGCCGCGTCCAAGGAAGATACAGTTGCGTACATCCTTGATCTCGTTGGCAATATAGCGGGTAGCTTCATCTGTGGTGAGGCACTGCTCAATGAGAGCTGGTATTTCTTCCAATTCTGTAAGCAGTTGTACGAGCTTATTTTGAGCAATGGTTCCCCTCAGTTGGGCAATATAGAGTGCCATTAAGGTAAGCACGGTAACTTGTCCAGTAAATGCTTTTGTAGAAGCAACGCCAATCTCCGGGCCAGCATGGGTGTACACCCCGGCATGAGTAAGGCGCGGAATGGATGATCCAACCACGTTGCATATGCCAAAGATAGTAGCCCCTTTCTCTTTTGCCAACCGAATAGCAGCCATCGTATCAGCGGTCTCACCCGACTGAGAAATAGCAATGACAATGTCTTTTTCGGATATAATGGGATTACGGTACCTGAATTCAGACGCATATTCCACCTCTACAGGTACCCGCGCAAATTCTTCAATGAGGTATTCACCCACCAGCCCGGCATGCCACGAGGTGCCGCATGCGACAATGATGATACGCTCAGCCTGGCGCAGCTTATCTCCATAGTCCTTGATGCCCCCCAGTTGGATATTGCCTTCCAGAGGGTAGATGCGTCCACGCATACAATCTTTGACAGACCGGGGTTGCTCATGGATCTCCTTAAGCATGAAATGATCGTATCCGGCCTTTTCCAACAGCTCCAGGCGCATTTCCAGTTGCTGGATATAAGGGGTCTGGATTTCGTTTTCAATGGTTTTGACCACGAGTTCATTTCCGTTTATGATAGCAATTTCGCGGTCCTTAAGGTAAATGACATTACGGGTGTACTCAATAATGGGGGATGCGTCAGACCCGATGAAATATTCGTTTTCACCGACGCCGATGACCAAGGGGCTACCCTTTCGGGCGACAATGAGTTGCTTGGGATGCGCGGCATTTGTGATAGCTATAGCATACGCACCAACAACTTGAGTGAGCGCCAATCTGACCGCTTCGGCAAGATTGACACGCTCTTCCTGCTGGATGTCTTCGATGAGATGAATAAGCACTTCAGTATCGGTTTCGCTTATAAACGTATGGCCGCGGCCGACGAGCTCCTCTTTAAGCGTGGCATAATTTTCAATAATGCCATTGTGCACAATAGCCAGCTGGCCATCACCAGAGGAATGAGGGTGTGCGTTACGGTCAGAAGGCACGCCATGGGTAGCCCAGCGTGTATGGCCAATGCCAGTATGTCCGTTGAAGTCGCTCCCTTCTGCAGCCTGTTCTAAATGGCTAACCTTGCCGGCAGACTTATATATATGCATGCCCTGATCTACCAAGGCCACGCCTGCACTGTCGTAGCCACGATATTCCAGTCGTTTCAGACCCTTAATAATAATTGGCCAAGCATCCCGATAACCAACATACCCGATTATTCCACACATAACCGGTTTACTTTAAGCTAAAGTCTCAAGCTCCTCGCCTGAAAATTGCTCGTATAGGTTGCAATAGTTTTCAAATTCACCGTCATTTTCGGCGTTAAAAACAGGAATGTCAGTCTTTTTGACAATATTTAACATATCTTCGCACAGTGCATCGCCAGTCAGCACCACCATGTCAGAGTAACTTAATGCCCCTTCATACAAACTAAAATAACTTCCCGACTGGTAAGGTATCAGGTCTGCTGCGGTCATATTACCTGTCAGCGCCATGGAAGCAAAATTTTCACCTAAATCTTCTTTTAAAGCTTCATCATAGAGTGAGTAGATCACTTTTGCATCCTTAAACGTCGGATCATCTTTATAGGCCGTCTTCATATACGCTGGTACCAGCGCGCTCATCCACCCGTGGCAATGAACCACATCAGGAGCCCAGCCAAGTTTCTTAACGGTTTCTAAAGCCCCTTTGCAAAAAAATATCGTGCGCTCATTGTTATCGGCAAAGAATTTACCGCCATCGTCGCAAAATACATGCTTTCGCTGAAAATATTCTTCATTATCCAGGAAGTAAACCTGCATACGAGCTGCAGGGATAGATGCCACTTTAATAATAAGTGGGTTGTCGTTGTTATCAACTACGATATTCATTCCTGATAAACGGATCACCTCATGCAATCTGTTGCGGCGTTCATTAATGTTGCCGAAGCGGGGCATCAGGATGCGGATCTCAAATCCTTTCTCCTGCATGGCCTGCGGCAATTGCCGGGTAACTTCAGAAATTTTACTTAGCTCGAGGAAAGGCGACATCTCGTGGGTAATAAACAATATCTTCGTTTTTGCCATCTCCAATAAAATTATTTTTATGTATTTTTAAGAAAAGAAATCATGATAAGCAGCTTATGCAATTGTATATAAAAGCCTACCATCGCTTAATAAATTAAAGAATTAATTATAATAATTGAAAATTTAGACTGCAAATATACACAAAATAACCAAATAAATCAACTACTTATCAAATAGGCTTTGTGAAGACAGGATATTTGAGCAACTTTGCCCCTTAAATATTAAAAGTTTCTAGTGAAAATATTTGAAAAAAAACTAGCCTTAACAGCCTATTTGGATAATTTACGCCAGGAAGGGCACAGTATCGCTTTAGTCCCCACGATGGGAGCATTGCATATGGGGCACATATCCCTGATTAAAAAAGCAAAAGAATTGGCCCATGTGGTCGTCTGCAGCATTTTTGTTAATCCCACTCAATTTAATGACCCGGCAGATCTGGCCAAATATCCACGTACAGAAGAGCAAGACAAGGCTATATTAACAAGTGCAGGTTGTGATGTCATCTTTATGCCCACGGTCAGTGAGATGTATGGGCCTGATGAACATTGGCAGTTTGACCTGGCTGGCCTGGAAGATGTGCTGGAGGGTGCATTGCGGCCAGGACACTACCAAGGTGTAACCCAAGTTGTCAAAAAATTGTTAGATGCCACGAGGCCTCAATATGCGTTATTTGGCCAGAAAGACTATCAGCAATGGTTGGTCATACAGTATATGGTTCAAAAGCTATCAATGGATGTGCAGATCGTCCGTTGCCCCATCATCCGGGAACCAGCGGGGTTGGCCATGAGCTCCCGGAATGTGCGTTTATCAGATGCGGGTCGTTGGAATGCATTGGCTCTTTACCGCGTGCTGAAGGGTATAAAAGAACAGGGGAGGTCTATAAACCCCGCCAAATTACGATCAAACGCATGGTCACAGCTAGAAGCTGCTCCCGGCGTAACTCCAGAATATTTGGTCATTTGTGAGGGCACAACACTCAATGAATTGGAAGAATGGCCAGAAAACGAAAATACCGAAGTCATAGCCCTTGTAGCAGCCAGGGTAGAAGACGTGCGGCTAATAGACAACATGATCCTTTAACTGACAACTTACAACGTATAACGTAAAACTTCTTATCTTTGCGCCATGATGATCGAGGTATTAAAATCAAAGATCCATCGGGTCAGGGTTACGCAGGCTGAGTTAAACTATGTAGGTAGCATCACGATCGATGAAGATTTGATTGAAGCAGCAAACATGATTCCCAATGAAAAGGTCCAAATTGTCAACAATAACAATGGTGCCCGTTTTGAAACCTACGTTATAAAAGGCGATCGGGGTTCGGGAATTATTTGCTTAAATGGCGCAGCTGCGCGCCTGGCACAGGTAGGCGATATCGTTATTATCATTTCTTATGCACTTATGAACCTGGAAGAAGCACGAACTTATCAGCCAGTGCTGGTCTTTCCGGATGAAAATAACCGGCTAATCTAATCCACTTCCTTAATTTTATTCCGTTCTTTAGTATGCTTGCATAGTAAAAGCATATCTTTGCGTTAAACCAACGATAAGTTATGATTTTTGAATTAACCGAAGAACAGCAAATGATCCGTGATGCCGCGCGTGAATTTGCCCAAACAGCGTTAAAACCTGGTGTTATCGAACGCGATGACAAAGAACTATTTCCGGCGGAGCAGATAAAAAAACTAGGCGAACTTGGTTTTTTGGGTATGATGGTTTCTCCCGATTACAACGGGGCAGGCCTTGATGCGGTATCCTATGTACTGGTGATGGAAGAATTATCTAAAATTGACGCCTCCGCTTCGGTGGTGGTATCGGTCAACAATTCGCTGGTATGTTCCGGGCTTGAAAAGTACGGAAATGCATTTCAAAAAGATAAATACCTGAAACCACTGGCTGCAGGCACTCAAATCGGAGCGTTCTGCCTATCAGAACCTGAGGCAGGCTCTGATGCGAGCTCGCAGCGCACCACCGCTCAAGATAATGGGGATCATTATGAGCTCAACGGCACCAAAAACTGGATTACCAATGGAAATACGGCCTCTACATACCTGGTCATTGCCCAAACGCATCCCGAAAAAGGCCACCATGGCATAAATGCATTCATTGTTGAGAAAGGGATGGAAGGCTTTACCGTGGGCTCCAAGGAACATAAGATGGGTATTCGCGGCTCAGATACTCATTCCCTGCATTTTTCAGCCGTGAAAGTACCCAAAGAAAATCGGATAGGCGAGGATGGTTTTGGGTTTAGGTTTGCCATGAAAACGCTTGAAGGAGGCCGTATCGGTATTGCATCCCAAGCGTTAGGCATCGCTTCCGGGGCATTTGAATTGGCTGTCAAATACGCCAAAGAGCGAATCACCTTTGGACAGCCCATTGCTAGTCACCAGGCTATACAGTTTAAACTAGCCGATATGGCAACCGAAATTGAAGCAGCCCGCCTACTTTGCTTAAATGCGGCATGGCTCAAAGACCAGGGCCAGCCTTATGCCCAGGCAGCCTCTATGGCCAAGTTATTTGCTTCGGAAGTAGCCATGAAAACAACCATAGAAGCCGTACAGATACACGGAGGATACGGATACGTAAAAGAATACCATGTAGAACGCCTGATGCGCGATGCCAAGATCACGCAGATCTACGAAGGTACTTCTGAAATTCAGCGCATGGTGATCTCCCGCGAAATCCTAAGGTAATTATTTAATGAAATGTTTTAGTTGGATAATTTCCTTTTCTTCCAAATAGCGCCAGCGGCCACGGGGTAGATCTTTTTTAGTGAGGTTTGCATAAATAACGCGGTCTAATTTAACTACGTCATAGCCCAAATGCTCAAATATGCGTCGCACAATGCGGTTTTTGCCGCTGTGGATTTGGATTCCGATGTCCTTTTTGCTACCACCCTGCACATAGGAAAGACTATCAGGTTTAATTAAGCCATCTTCCAGCGTCAAACCAAACTCAATTTTGTTAAAATCACCTTGGGTGAGATTTTTGTTAAGCTCTACCTGGTATATTTTTGTAATGCTGTTGCGTGGGTGAGAAAGCTTTTCGGCCAGGTCCCCATCATTGGTCATTAATAACAGTCCCGTAGTGTTCCGGTCAAGGCGGCCCACCGGGTAGATTCGTTCGCGTGTGGCTTTATCCACTAAGTTCATCACGGTACGCCTTTCCTGCGGATCTTCGGTAGTGGTGATGTAATCTTTGGGCTTATTTAACAATACGTACACCATCTTTTCGCGTTTTAGCCGCTCGCCATTGTAACGTATTTCGTCCTTCATGGGGTCTACCTTAGTACCAAGTTCAGATACCACTACGCCATTTACGCTAACAACGCCTGCTTCAATTAGCTCATCGGCTTTCCTGCGTGAACAAATACCAGAATTTGCAATATATCGGTTTAAGCGGATCATACCGTTATCTTCCCGCTCTTTTGCAAAACGTTTTTCTTCGCGGTCATCAGAGCGTACGGTACGTTTTCGGCCTACGCCCTCTTTGGCATAAGGCTTATCTTGTCTATAAGGCCTGTCTTTACTAAAGGATTTGTCTTTGTTAAAATGTTTATCCTTATTATAAGGCGTATCTTTACTAAACGAACGGTCGCGATTTACAGGTTTGTCACTATTCCGGTTAAAGGGCTTGTCTTTATCAAAAATCCGGTCTTTTTGGTAAGGTTTGTCACCAGCACCCTGTGAACGATTCTTGTCTAACGGTTTATTACTTCTTTCAAAGGGTTTACTATTCCGGTCAAATGATTTACTGGTTCGGTCGAACGGTTTACTACTTTTTTCAAACGGTTTAGTAATTCTGTCAAACACCTTTTTATTTTTATCATAGGGTTTATTACCCCTATCAAAGGGTTTATTAGTCGAAAATGGGCGATTTCTGTCTTCCGTATCGTCACCGCTAGCAGGGCGGGCATTATCCCTATCATTGATGCGTTCACCTGGAACGCGTTTTCTGAAGCCAGGCCTACCTGCTTTGCCGGATTTGTCTTCGCGACTGTTCCTTTTGTTACTAAATGGCATATTAAATTTACCCCTGAAAGTTTGAACTGCAAAGGTAGCTAAAAATACGTTTATATTACACTATAGGCCAATTTTCAAGCAAGATTATCCAATATTTAAGACGTTAAAAATTGTTAATTTTTTGGGTATGTTACATAAGTGTTTGTTATATAGCATCCTAAATGCATACTTTTGCAACGATCCAATCTACAATGTGCTCAAGCAATCTGGCGGTGATCGTCACCAAAAAGACCTTGAGCGTAACAAGAAAAGAAAGGAATATGATAAAGAAACAACTGCTATCCTGTAGCGTGCTGTTGCTGGTCATGGTGCTAACGAAAATCTTTATATTCAATAGCCGGGCATCAGGAAATAAATATTTCCATAAGACAAAAACAGTAACTACAGAAGAAACAGAAGTAAAGCGAAATAATCCTTATTATTCATCGCTTACTTTTGCTGCTGAAGATCTTCCACTGGGTGATTCTAAAGTAGAAAACAGGATGATGCGCTACATGAAGGCGTATTCGTTTAAAAAATTAAGGAGCCACCGCCTTCACCGTATAGCTCAGAAATATTTTCCGGTTATCGCCCCCATCCTTCGTAGGTATGGTATTCCGGAAGATTTTAGGTATTTGCCGTTGGTAGAAAGTGGTTTTGAAACTGGTACTTCATCCCATAAAGGAGCGTCTGGTTATTGGCAATTTATGCCTCAAACTGCAGCTGCCTTTGGATTGAATGTCGATGAAGGGAATGATGAACGTCAGGATATCCGCAAATCAACCGCTGCTGCCTGCAAATACCTCAAAGTACTCTATCGGCAATTTAATAGCTGGATGCTGGTAGCAGCTGCTTTCAATGCTGGTGGAGGAAATCTGCAAAAAGCCATAGATCGGCAAGGCCAGGATAATCTATTCAAATTAAAGCTTAACTCCGAAACCAGTAGCTATATCTATAAGGTAATTTCCGTAAAGGAAGTGATTGAAAACCCAACGATGCATGGTTATCGTCCGGAATACGGAAAGTTTATAGCTAATTTGGATGCATATAATGAAAAACCCAAATTGAACGAGCAGGGATCTTTTTAACAAACAGATTTTTCTGTCTGCATTACCAACCTTAATGCACTTTCCGATTTTTTTACAAAATTTTGCGTAAACGTTTGCATTTTGTAATTATCTCTGTATTTTAGTGGCTTAAACCAACATTAAAACATGAGGAAGTTTATTTTTACCATGGCTACGCTATTTTTGGCAGCGGGAATATCCTGTCAGCAGGCGGCTGGCCAACAATTGACGCTGAAAAAGCAATTTATTGAACAACAAGTAAAAGATGCGATAACCCAATATAAAGTGTTACAAAAGCAAGTTCCTGATGGAAAATTTCCCAGAACCTATACGGCTGCAACAGATGTTATAGAAGGTGCGGGCAGTAATTCCTGGATCTCCGGCTTTTATCCTGGTACCTTATTGTACTTGTACGAATTTTCCCAAGACAAATCTTTGTTAGTAGAAGCGCAGAAAAAATTAGATCTGCTGGAAAAGGAAAAAAACAACAAAGGTACCCACGATCTGGGTTTTATGCTTTATTGCAGTTTCGGTAATGCCTATAGGCTTACCGGTGATGAGCGTTACAAAAATATTCTGCTTACTGGCGCAGGTTCGCTCATTACCCGGTATAATCCAACCGTTGGTTGCATCAAATCCTGGGATCATAACGGCGACAAATGGAAATTTCCAGTGATTATTGACAACATGATGAACCTGGAATACCTGGAATGGGCCAGTAAAGTATCGGGCGATAAAAAATACAAGGACATAGCTAGTACACATGCCAATACAACCCTCAAAAATCATTTTCGGCCAGACTATAGTTCGTATCACGTTATTGATTATGACCCTGAAACCGGCAACGTACTGCACAAACAAACCCACCAGGGAGCCGCCGATACATCGGCTTGGGCCAGGGGGCAGGCATGGGGCTTATACGGCTTTACCATGATGTATCGTCTTACGAAAGACAAGGTCTATTTAGACCAGGCAGGACACATTGCCGAATTTATCCTGCATAACCCGAATCTGCCCGCAGATAAAATACCCTTCTGGGATTTTGATGCTCCCGGTATCCCAAACACCTACCGCGATGCTTCCTCAGGGGCTATTATAGCATCGGCCCTGCTTGAGTTGAGCCAATATGTAGATGCTAGTAAATCGACCACCTACCTGGGCGCCGCCGAGACCATGATAAAAAGCCTGTCTGCTGCTCCATACAAAGCTACCATTGGCAGTAACGGAGGATTTATCCTTCAACATTCTGTTGGCCATTTGCCTGGGAATTCAGAAATTGACGTACCTTTATCCTATGCTGACTATTATTATGTGGAAGCATTGACCCGCTATCAGCGCATGCTCGAAGGGAAAAATATTATTTTATAAAAATCAAAAAAGAAATGGCCATTACACACGAACATAGCCGCTATGCTTTAAGCCCTAAAGAAACCAAAAAATTGGATACAGCTGCATTGAGGGAAAATTTTTTAATAAAAAAACTTTTTGAAGAAGGAAAAATACACCTGGTGTATTCCCATTATGACCGCATGATTACCGGAGGCATCCAACCTGCTGCAGACGCGCTGCAGCTTGAACCCATTGATGCCTTAAAGGCACCTTACTTTTTAGAACGGCGTGAACTTGGAGTTATTAACATCGGAGGTGCTGGAAAAGTTCAGGTTGATGGCATTAGCTATGACATCGGATTTAAAGAGGCCATATATATTGGTAAAGGTAGTCAGGAAGTCCTGTTTAGCAGCCGCAGTGCAAATGATCCTGCCAAATTTTATTTGAACTCAACCCCAGCACACCATACTTATCCCACCAAAAAGGTGACGAAAGCGGATGCGCAAATCGTAACCTTGGGTAGTTTGGAAACAGCCAATCACCGTACTATCAATAAACTGTTAGTTGCCGGTGTAGTAGATACCTGCCAGTTACAGATGGGTATGACCGAACTAAAGTCAGGAAGTGTCTGGAATACCATGCCCGCACATACCCATGACCGGCGTATGGAAGTATATTTATATTTTGAAGTGCCCGAAGGGCAGGTCGTATCGCATTTCATGGGGCAACCGGAAGAAACCCGACACCTTTTTGTACACAATGAGCAGGCAGTCATCTCACCACCCTGGTCAATTCATGCCGGCGCAGGCACCAGCAATTACACCTTTATTTGGGGTATGGCAGGCGAAAATATGGATTATGGGGATATGGACGGCGTGCCCATTACCGGATTAAAGTAACCGATAATAAAATTAAATTTAAGATAATGATTTTGAAAAAGAAAAGCAGCCCTATACTGGTGTTGTGGTTGGCTTTAATAACAGCAGCCTGCAACGGGCAGGATAAAGGAGTCAGTATTGAGGTGAAGAATACGCTTAATTTTGACCGGAAGGAGTTGATCAGCATTCCTTATGATCAGTTTAAGAAGGAATATAAACTGGCGACGCCTTTTAAAATTATAGAAATGGTAAGCGGCAATGAAGTCCCATACCAGTTAGAAAAGGCTGGAAAGGAATCTATACAGAACCTGCTGGTACAGGTGGCTGTTCCCGCCAAAGGCGGTGTAGTCTTGTCGGTTAAAGAAGGTAATCCTGCTCAATTTGCTCCCAAGACATACGCGCGCTATGTTCCCGAGCGGATGGATGATTTTGCCTGGGAAAATGATTTGATCGCCTTCAGAACCTATGGAAAGGCTCTGGAAGGACAGGATGGTGACGCCAATGGTTTTGATATTTGGGCAAAACGGACGGACAGCCTGGTGGTGAACAAATGGTATAAGAGCGGGGATTACCACCGCGATCACGGGCAGGGCATGGATTACTACGACGTAGGCCTTACGCTTGGCGCAGGTGATATGGCACCGGTGGTTGCGGACTCGATTATTTACTCAAAACATTATCGCACGCATGAAGTGTTAGACAATGGCCCGCTGCGCAGCACCTTTGTATTGGGCTTTGAACCATGGCTGGTAGATGGCAAGTTGGTTAGCGCTACAAAAACGATCCAAATCGATGCCGGGTCACAATTGCATAAAGTTTCTGTGGATTATGACATAGCCGGCGGCGGCAGTTTGCAAGCCGCTATTGGCGTATCGCGTCGTAAAGATGAAGGTGCGCTGTTGAAAGAGCCTGAACAGGGGATTTTTGGCTATTGGGAACCTGCCCATGGCGAAGATGGTATTCTTGGTATTGGCGTGGTTTCGATCAAACCTTTTTCCTCCATTGACGATACCCCAAAGCAATATTTGGCCCATGTGGAGGTCAAGCATAATGAACCGTTCGTTTATTATCGGGGAGGGGCCTGGAACAAGGCCGGCAAGATCACTAGTGCAGAAGCCTGGTTTAACTACCTGAAGCAATATAAGGCTGCATTGGATGCGCCTTTAAAAGTAACCATTAAATAAGTGGAAAGCTCCCTAATCGTAAATCGTAAATCGTAATTCATAAATCAAATGTCTGTTCTAAATAAATTTGATCTAACCGGAAAAATAGCCTTGGTCACCGGAGCCAAACGCGGCATCGGCAAAGCTATAGCCGAAGCGTTGGCAGAAGCTGGGGCTGATATCATTGCCGTTTCTGCCAATCTGGAGTTGGAAGGGAGCGAAGTTTCCACGGCTATAACTGGCTTGGGCCGTAAATTCTATGCCTACCAGGCTGACTTTGCTGACCGTTCATCAGTTTATACCTTCATAAAACAAGTCAAAAAAAACCATCCCGTTATTGATATTCTGTTTAACAATGCGGGTAACATTCTGCGCAAACCGGCCGCCGAACATCCGGACGAGTATTGGGATGAGATCATTGCCATCAATCAAACTGCTGCTTTTATTCTTACCCGTGAGCTGGGGAAAGAAATGCTGGTCCGTGGTGCCGGGAAGATTATCTTTACCGCATCGTTACTCACATTTCAAGGAGGTATTAATGTACCTGGCTATGCAGCTTCCAAGGGTGCTGTTGGCCAATTAACCAAGGCTTTTGCGAATGAATGGGCTTCCAAAGGAGTTAATGTAAATGCTATTGCCCCCGGATATATTGCTACTGACAATACTTCTGCCCTTCGGTCTGATGAAGATCGCAGCCGGTCTATTCTTGAGCGGATTCCTGCAGGACGTTGGGGAACCCCCGACGACTTTAAAGGCCCGGCTGTATTCCTGGCGTCAGACGCCGCCAACTATTTGCACGGAACCATCCTCACCGTAGACGGCGGATGGATGGGCCGTTAACTTTTTGGGCCGAAAGCCAGATCGCCCGCATCCCCAAGACCCGGTACGATATACGCCTTACTGGTCATTTCACTATCTACAGCCCCTACCCAAAGCTTAGCTTTGGGTAGATAGGCTTTTACATGTTCCAGCCCTTCTTCGGTAGCAATAGCCACCACAATGTGCAGTTCTTTAATGCGGAAAGTACCCAGCAGCTCCTGGCAGGTCAGCACCATGCTACGCCCAGTAGCCAGCATCGGGTCAGATACAATCACAATACGGTCGTCCAGGCTGGGAGATGACATATATTCTTTGTGCAGCTCGAAAGCCCCACTCTTTTTCAACTTTCGGAAAGCTGCAATAAAGGCATTATCTGCACGGTCAAAGTAATTAAGCAACCCTTGGTGCAAAGGCAAGCCTGCCCTGACCAGGGTGGTCAGTACAGGCTGATCCGTCAGCAAGCACGTTTCTGTAATACCCAAAGGGGTCTCAATCTCCACGTTAGCATATGGAAGTTTCTTACTAATCTCATAAGCGAAAACCTCTCCCAAACGTTCCATATTACGCCGAAATCGCATGCGGTCAGTTTGAATTTCCTTGTGGCGCAGCTCGGCCAAAAAGTGATTGGCAATGCTCGGATGTTGTGTTAATATAAAAGCCATTTTTTAAAATAATTCCTCAATCCTAATTCATAATTTTTTTAGTAACTTTGTTATCATAAATTAGAACAATTTCTTTAGAAAGAGGTTTCCCCATCATGACATTTAATTTATCTTCCGAATATCAACCTACTGGCGATCAGCCAGAGGCAATCAGGCAATTGGTGGAAGGCGTCAATGCCGGTGAACATTACCAGACTTTGTTGGGAGTAACTGGATCTGGCAAGACTTTTACCATTGCCAACGTCATTCAGCAAACCCAAAAACCAACGCTCATACTTAGTCATAATAAAACGCTGGCTGCTCAGTTATACGGCGAATTTAAACAATTTTTTCCGGAAAATGCCGTAAATTATTTTGTCTCCTATTACGATTATTATCAGCCAGAGGCCTATATTGCCAGTTCTAACACCTATATAGAGAAAGACTTGGCCATCAATGAAGAGATTGAGAAGCTGCGTTTGCGTACTACCTCGGCTTTGATGTCGGGCAGGAGGGATGTCATTGTGGTTTCCTCCATATCCTGCATTTATGGCATGGGCAACCCGGAAGATTTTTCCCGTTCCGTTTTCCGTTTTGCGGTGGGTACGGTAATCAGCCGCAATGCCTTTTTGCACCGGCTGGTAGAGATTTTATATGCCCGTACCACAGCCGATTTTAAACGGGGCACCTTTCGTGTAAAGGGGGATACGGTGGATATATTTCCAGCCTATATGGATGACGCTTACCGCATCTCTTTTTTTGGGGATGAGATAGACGATCTCAGTGTGATAGACCCCAACACGGGCAGGACACTGGAAAAAATGACTCATTTAGCCCTTTTTCCGGCAAATTTGTTTGTCACTCCCCGCGAAAAGTTTACACAGGCTATCTGGAACATTCAGGAAGAGCTGGAGCTGCGCAAGGAGCAGCTTATCAATGATCGGCAATTGCTCGAAGCCAAACGCCTGGAGGAACGGGTCAACTACGACCTGGAAATGATGCGCGAACTCGGCTATTGCAGCGGTATTGAAAATTATTCCCGGTTTTTTGATGGCAGGCAACCAGGCATGCGTCCTTTCTGTTTGCTGGATTATTTTCCGGATGACTATCTGATGGTGATTGATGAAAGCCACGTAACTGTGCCCCAGATCAGGGCCATGTATGGAGGTGACCGCTCTCGCAAGATCTCCTTGGTAGAATACGGTTTCCGGCTACCTGCAGCCTTAGACAATCGTCCTTTAAATTTTCCGGAGTTCGAATCCCTAGCTCCCCAAACCATATATGTAAGCGCTACACCCGGAGATTATGAATTACAACAAACCGAAGGGGTCGTTGTTGAACAGGTCATTAGGCCCACTGGATTGTTGGATCCGATGATCGAAGTGCGCCCGGTGGGTAATCAGGTAGACGATTTGCTTGATGAAGTGGACAAAACCGTCAAAGAAGGCGGGCGGATACTCTGTACCACGCTCACCAAACGCATGGCCGAAGAATTGACCAAATACATGGCCAGGTTGGGTATTAAAGTACGGTATATCCATTCAGAAGTCAAAACACTGGAACGCGTGGAGATCTTGCGGGGCCTGCGGCTCGGTGAGTTTGACGTATTGGTTGGCATCAACCTACTTCGGGAAGGTCTGGACCTGCCCGAAGTAACCTTGGTAGCCATCCTGGATGCCGATAAAGAAGGTTTCTTGCGCTCGGAGCGCTCCCTGATCCAGACAATCGGCCGGGCAGCGCGTAACGATAAAGGTAGGGTAATTATGTATGCTGATAAGATCACCGATAGTATGCGCATCACGATTGATGAGACTGATCGGCGCAGAGATAAACAAATAGCTTACAACCTGGAACACGGCATCACACCACGGACCGTGGGTAAATCGCGCGAAGCCATTATGGAACAAACTTCTGTCGCTGACTTCAGGGGCGGAGTGGCTAAAGCCTATATTGAGCCCACGGCCGAAAGCATGATCGCTGCCGATCCGATTATGCAATATATGACCAAGCCACAAATGCAGAAAGCCATTGACAATACCCGGAAAAGCATGGAAAAAGCAGCTAAGGAGATGGATTTTCTCCAAGCTGCGAAACTTCGTGACGAGCTTTTTGCTTTGGAAAAAAACAGGGTGGAGCTTTTTGGAAGCTAAAACGACCTAGGTTGCTTAGTTCAACCGATACCTCACCCCGTTGATCTTCGTCAGCGTATCAATAAACTCATTGCTGGGCTGGATCCGCAGATCTTTGGAAAACATTTCAAGGCCGTAATCATCCTCTTGGTCAAGCACTAAAAACTTAAGCTGGCAATTTTTATTTTCGCTTTCCTGCACGTTCTGTAACACCACATTGCTAAGCTTCATCAAGCACTCATCCGTAAGCAATTGGAGCGGAAGCTGAATGGTGATGCTTTTGGCCAGCTTATCACGTAAATCGGAGAGCAGCTGCACGCTCTTAAGCTCAAAGTTCCAGTTTCCTTCCTGCCGGAAACGTTCCTGTACCATTCCACGAATCTGCAAGAAGTATCCCTCCTGCATGTAGCCCTTTAGCTTTACATAGTCCTCGCCAAACAGGGCAATCTCATAAGAGTCGGTATAATCCTCAAACAAGATAACCCCAAAAGGTTTGCCATTTTTGGTGGTGCGATGGCTCGCCATCGTGACCATACCTCCTAGCACCAGTTCTTTGTTCTTTATCTTGCTAAAAGCTAACCGAACTTCTTCCTCCACTTCGGCTGCCTTGACCTTGTCAATCAGGGAAAGCTGGCTGACGGAATGCGGGCAAAAATGGTTGATTTCAAAACGGTAGTTATCCAGCGGGTGGCTGGTAAGGTAAATACCGATGACATCCTTCTCATACTTCAGTTTTTCAATAAGGCCCCATTCCGGGCAGATAGCCAGGGTAGGCTCCGGTATCTGCACATCACTACTGCCGCCAAAGAGACTAACTTGTGAAGAGTTTTCACTTTCTTTAAACTTAGCAGCATATTTGAGTGCCTTTTCCATGCCCGTCATTCCCTCAGCATCTATATGAAAATACTGCGCCCGGTGTGTTCCTTCAAAACAGTCAAATCCGCCGGCATAGGTCAGGCTTTCAAAGGCCTTCTTATTAGCAGCACGCAGGTCGATGCGCTTGGCCATGTCAAAAATAGAGGCATAAGGTCTTTCCTTTCTGTTTTGCACAATGGTATCTACAGCGCCCGCGCCGACACCCTTCACAGCACCCATCCCAAAACGGATGGCATTTTGTTCGTTTACCGTAAATTTATAGAAGGATTCGTTCACGTCTGGTCCCAGCACCTGCAAACCCATCTTTTTGCACTCTTCCATAAAGAAAGTGACCTGCTTGATGTCGTTCATGTTGTTTGACAAAACAGCAGCCAGGTATTCTGCCGGATAGTGTGCTTTCAGGTAGGCCGTTTGGTAGGCCACCCAGGCATAACACGTGGAGTGCGATTTATTGAACGCATAACTGGCAAAGGCTTCCCAGTCTTTCCAGATTTTCTCCAGAATTTTAGGGCTGTGTCCTTTGGCCGCGGCCTGTTCCACAAACTTGGGTTTCATTTTGTCCAGCACCTCTTTCTGTTTTTTACCCATGGCCTTCCGCAGTACGTCAGCCTCACCTTTGGTAAAACCAGCCAGTTTCTGCGACAGGAGCATCACCTGTTCCTGATAAACGGTGATGCCGTAAGTTTCCTTTAAATATTCCTCGCAAGCATCCAGGTCATAGGTAATCGGTTCAATGCCATGTTTACGTTTGATAAAGCTGGGGATATATTCCATAGGTCCCGGCCTGTACAAGGCGTTCATCGCAATCAAGTCGCCAAACACAGTCGGCTTGAGGTCCTTCATGTGCTTTTGCATGCCGGGCGACTCGTACTGGAAAATGCCAATAGTCTCACCCCGTTGGAAAAGCTCATACGTCTTGACATCGTCTATCGGGAATTCATCGGGGTTGAGCTCAATGCCCAGGCGGTGTTTAACGATCTTCACCGTGTCTTTGATCAGCGTAAGGGTCTTAAGACCCAAAAAGTCCATCTTGAGCAATCCTGCACTTTCAACCACCGAGTTGTCAAATTGCGTGACATACAGGTCAGAGTCCTTGGCCGTGGCCACCGGTACAAAATTGGTAATGTCATCAGGGGTGATGATCACCCCGCAAGCATGGATGCCCGTATTGCGCACAGATCCTTCCAGCACCTGCGCTTGTTTGATGGTTTCCGCTTCCAGCCCGTTTCCCTGTGCAAGAGTAACCAGATGCTGTACATTTTCGAGTTCATCTGCCCGAAGGGCACTTTTGAGCGCCTGCGCATCCATCTTAAAAAGCTTGTTCAGCTTCAGATTGGGGATGAGCTTAGCTATTTTATCGGCTTCAAACAAAGGTAGGTCGAGCGCCCGCGCCGTATCCCGGATGGATGATTTGGCAGCCATGGTGCCGTAGGTAATAATCTGGGCTACCTGGCTCGCGCCATATTTCTTGATGACGTACTCCATAACACGGCCACGGCCTTCATCGTCAAAGTCAATGTCAATATCGGGCATGGATACCCGGTCTGGGTTCAGGAACCGTTCGAACAGCAAATCATAAGCAATAGGGTCAATGTTAGTAATGCCGAGGCAATAGGCCACGGCAGAACCCGCCGCTGATCCACGGCCCGGCCCAACAGATACATCCATAGCCCTGGCCGCAGCAATGAAATCCTGCACAATAAGAAAATAACCCGGATACCCCGTTTTTTCGATGGTCTGCAATTCAAAATCCAGCCTTTCCTGTATTTCGGGGGTCATATCCGGATAGCGCTTTTTTGCCCCTTCATAGGTCAGGTAGCGCAGATACTTATTTTCCCCGCGTTTGCCCCCGTCTGCATCATCTTCGGCCACCTGAAATTCCTCAGGAATGTTAAACTTCGGTAGCAGTACCTCGCGATAAAGCGAATAAATCTCTATCTTGTCTACGATCTCCTGAACAGTCAGAATGGCTTCCGGAAGATCAGCGAAGGCCTTTTTCATCGCTTCAGCCGATTTGAAATAATATTCTTCATTGGGAAGGCCATAGCGGAAACCACGGCCTCGACCCTTGGGTGTAGCCAGCTTTTCGCCATCTTTTACACAGAGCAGGATGTCATGGGCGTGTGCATCTTCCTTGCTGGTGTAATAGGTATTGTTGGTCGCAACCAACTTAACTCCGTGTTTCCGGGCCAGCTTTATCAAGCTTTGGTTCACACGGTCTTCATCTTCCTGACCATGACGCATGATCTCTATATAGAGGTCTTCCCCAAACTGCTCCTTCCACCACAGCAGTGCCTCATCGGCCTGGTTTTCGCCCATGTTCAGGATCTTGTTAGGAATTTCCCCGTACAAGTTGCCAGATAACACGATGATGTCTTCTTTATACTGTTCTATGATGCGGCGATCTATACGAGGCACATAATAAAAACCCTTCGTATAAGCAATAGAAGCCATTTTAGCCAGGTTATGATAGCCCTTTTTGTTTTTGGCTAAAAAAACGACCTGGTAACCATTGTCCTTGCGTGATTTATCCAAATGGTCATCGCAGATATGAAATTCGCAACCTACGATGGGCTTCATGGGCACCTCCGCGGTCTTATTGTAGTTCATTACCTGGCTCACAAAATGGAAGGCGCCCATCATGTTACCGTGGTCGGTCATGGCTACAGCTGGCATACCGTGTTTTGCGGCATTCTTTACCAGGTCGCTCACCGATATGGTGGATTGTAACACCGAAAACTGCGTGTGGTTGTGCAAATGCGCAAACGGGGCGGTAGCCAGGCTCCGCGTATCTGTCAAGTTTGGCTGCCGAAGGTCCGCTGCTGGTTGAGCTGCTTGCCCCCGTTTCCTGATCGCTTCTGAAGCTGCCTTCAGATTGATATGCGTTAATCCCAGTTTATCGACAGGCCCAGGGTGAAAACTCCTGAACTCCGTAAAATAAGGCACTTCTGCCTTTAATTCTTCCTTGGTGAAGACTTCACGCTTCACCAGCTCCAGGAAACAGCGCGTCGTAGCTTCCACATCCGCTGTGGCATTGTGCGCCTCGGCAAAGGGCTCTCCAAACAGGTATTGGTGCAGTTCGGTAAGGTTGGGCAACTTAAACTTACCACCCCGGCCCCCAGGTATCTTCAAAAGTTCGGCAGTCACTTCCGTACAAGTATCCAGTATGGGCATACGGGCCATGGGTGAGTCCATGCCAAAACGGTGGAACTCACTTCCCATAATATTGATGTCAAATTTAATATTCTGGCCTACCACAAATTTGGCCTTTGCCAAAGCGGCATTGAACTTTTCCAACACCTCAGCCAATGGGAACCCTTGCTCATTGGCCAGATCTGTAGAAATACCATGGATACGTTCGGCGTCGTACGGAATATCGAAACCTTCCGGTTTGACCAAATAATCCTGGTGCTCAATGAGCCTGCCCATAGCATCGTGCAGCTGCCAGGCGATCTGTATACACCTGGGCCAATTGTCGGTATCGCTAATAGGCGCATCCCAACGCTTAGGAAGCCCCGTTGTCTCGGTGTCGAATATTAAATACATAGTTTGATACAAACTTAAGCAAAAAAATGCGGGGATCTGAGCCAGAAAAAATCATTTATTCCAAACAAAGTCGCAATGAATGTATTATATTAAGAACCCTAAAAGGAAATCCTTATGCATAACCTGGTGTTAATTTTAGTTGCGGCCTTCAGTCATCCCGATACCCTCATTACCGTAGCGACCTTTGGACGTCACCAGCCGGTAGGCCTGGCTGTAAGTCGGGAAAACCGCATTTTTGTGACTTTTCCAGCTCAAAGTGGCGGAAGCATCCACGATCTTTCGTTGGCTGAGATTAAAAACGGGCAGCGCATTCCATACCCGGATAAAGTCTGGAACGATGATAAGACCACCGATCCTGATCATCACTTTAAGAATCTGCAAGCCTTATGGACAACGGGCAAAACACTGTGGGCGCTGGATGCTGGCCATCCCATGAAGCTGGTGAAAATAAACTTAACAAATGCTCACGTAGAACGTATATACCGCTTTGCAGACTTGGATAAAATTGGTTCCAGCCTCAACGATGTGCGTATTGACGAGTTCCGGCAGCTGGCCTATTTTTCAGACCCAGGGCAAGCGGCACTGGTAATCCTTGACCTGAAAACCGGCAAAAGCCGTTCGTTGCTTAAGAAAACAAAGTTTACCCTGGTGGCCCCGGGTTATGTGCTTCATCTGGATGGCCAGGACGTCATCAATACTTCCGGAGTTCCAATCAGTTCAAACGTCAACGGCATAGCGCTCACCAGCGATTACCGGTTTTTCTATTTCCGCGCCATTAATCAGGAACACGTATACCGAATAGGCACCCAATATTTGGCGGATGCCTCTCTGACCGATGCCGAACTGGAAACACACGTGGAGGATATGGAGAGGGTAGGGGTGTCGCACGGCATGATATCCGATCAGCATGGAAACGTGTATTTTACGGACTCGCCGGATTACGCAATTACCTACCTCACGCCAGGAGGGGAAGTGAAAACCTTAGTGAAGGATAAGCGCCTCAGTTGGCCAGATTCTTTTGGCATTGGCACCGACGGTTATTTATACGTCACTGCTGCCCAGCTCAACCGCACTACGCGCTACAATATGGCTGACCGAACCATATATCCTTATGGATTATATAAGGTAAAGCTCCCTTAAGCAGTTTTTTGCCGCTGTACCAGGTATAACCCCCCGATCACGAGCAATACGCCGGCTACGGTATAGCTACTAATGGGTTCTTTCATGAGCCAGGCCGCAATGACAAAGCCAATGACCGGACATAAAAAAAGCCAAAAGGACGCCTTGACCGGATTATCGCGCAGCAGATAAAGCCAGAGCTGAGCAGCGCCAATAGATACCGGGATGGCGAGCCATAGGACCGATCCAAGCCAGTTACCATCATAGTGATTAAGGCTTGGGTCATAAAAAAACAACATAAATGGCAACAGGAAAAGGCCCCCGATCAGTGTCTGCCAACCATTAATGGTGAGAATATGGAGATCATTCCATTTTTTTTGCGAAAAATACAAGGCACCTGCAGAATAGGAGACCATGCTCAGGAGTAAAATGCAAATGCCCTTAAGGGAAGCATGGCTATCGCCTAATAGCGGATAGGCCGCTACCAGCATTCCCGCCAGGCACAATACCAAGCTGATAGCAGTCACCTTGTCCACAGGGCGCTTAAACCAAATTGAGGCAATCAGGCTGATGAATACAGGGTTGGTCGCCACAAAAAGCGAACCCAAGCCGGCAGAAACCTCCTGCATGGCCACCACATATAGGCCCAAGTAAATACCTACATTCAGCAATCCATAAACTGTTAACTGCCGCCATTCCTCCTTAAGGGGAAGCCGGTTGCGCAATAAGACGTGAGTAACGAATAGCATAATAGCTGCTGCTACGGCAAAGCGGGTAAGGGCTATGACAAACGGCTGGGATGAAGAAAGGCCTATTTTGGTAGCTGCAGAAGCAGAGGCCCACAAGAGGGCAAACGCAAGGCCTGCCAGCATTACCTTGATTTGTTTAGCAGAGATGTGCACGATTTTTAAATTATACGCTGCGAAGCTATTCAAAACAATTGACATGCCTTAAACAAAGTAAACATTTTTTGGTCATATCTTTGCCTTAATAGACCATTAAAAAACTAAAAAAAATATGGCAAAAATTGCAATAATAGGAGCTAGCGGATTTGTCGGGTCTGCTGTACTCAAAGAGGCCCTTAGCAGGGGGCATGAAGTGACCGCTATTGTGCGTCATCCTGAAAAACTCGGTCAACAAGATTCAAAGCTCACCGTGGTCAAAGGCGATGTGCAAAACGAAGAAAATATCGCTTCTCTACTGGGGGAAGCTGATGAAGTTATCAGCGCCTTCAATCCCGGCTGGCAAAATCCGGACATCTATAACGATACCCTTACAGGATACAAGGCCATCATTGAGGGGGTTAAAAAGGCAGGTAAACAACGGCTGTTGATTGTGGGTGGTGCCGGTACCCTGTTTGTCGCTCCAGGAAAAACAGTGCTGGACACAGGTGTGATTCCAGAAGCCATTTTGCCAGGCGTCAAAAGCCTGGCCAAAGTATATTATGACTACCTAAAGCCTGAAACTGACTTGGACTGGGTATTCTTTTCGCCGGCGGGTGATCTTCATCCAGGAGAGAAAACGGGTACCTATAGATTAGGAAAAGATGACTTGATCGTGGATGCAACTGGTAAAAGTCACATATCGGTAGGGGATTACGCTGCTGCGTTATTGGATGAAGCTGAAAAACCGCAGCATCATAAGGAACGCTTTACCATCGGTTATTAACTCCTTCTGTGATTTTTCAATCGGGTTGCCTGGATCCAGTCGAGCCCTAATACAATGACCAAAATAAGCAGGCCGCCAAACTCGCGGGTTTCTTCGATCCAGGGCTTGTCGGCCTTCATATGTTCAACAATGTCGTTTACATGGTGATGCTCAAACCAGTCTAAAATATTGTGTCGAAGCAAAAGCAGATACCCAGCATAAATTAAATATAAAAAAATACCCCAAAAATAAGCTTTAGGAAAAAACTGCTTTTTGGCAGCGAGGTAACAAAGAACTGCCGCATATAGATATATGGGCATCCAAATATAGGGATCGGGATCATTGTATTGCAATGCAGCAAATATAATGAACAGGAAACACCATATAAAGTTGAATATACGCATAAGTTAAGCAGCAGACTGAATGGCTTATATCAACAATTATTCTCCATCAATCCTCTACAACCTCGCTGTTGTAACTAGTGGGTTCAATGATCTCCTCTTTGAAATAACTTTTCTGAAATATCAGTATAAGGACTACGCCAACTGAAATAGCCGAATCAGCAACATTAAACACCGGCCGGAAGAACAGGTATTCTTCCCCACCCCATATCGGGAACCAATCTGGAAAGTTTCCCTGCATCAGGGGAAAATAAAGCATGTCTACCACTTTACCATGCAAAAAGCCGGCATATCCGCCTCCCGGAGGAAAAAGTTTAGCCTTGTCAAACCAAGTACTTTCACTGAAAAAAAGGCCATAAAAGGCCGAATCTAGGATATTGCCCATGGCCCCCGCAAAGATCAACGCTACATTCAAAATAAATCCGCGATGGTATTTCTTCTGAATCATGTAATGCAAACCATATCCAATGGCAGCAATAGCACCAATCCGGAAAAGTGATAAGGCTAGTTTTCCCATTTCCCCGCCGAATTCCATACCGAAGGCCATCCCGTTATTCTCCGTAAAATGGATAATAAACCATTTGCCCAAAATATGGTATTCCTGTCCAAGCGTCATGTTCAGTTTAATCCAGAATTTGATCAACTGGTCAACAAATAAGACCGAAACAATTAAAATTAGCGGGCGGGTGTAACCTTTCATTTAATATTGTTTCAGCTTTGCTTCCATGCTCAGCGTGGTATGAGGTACAGCACGCAACCGTTCTTTCTGTATCAGCTTACCGGTTTCGCGGCATATGCCGTACGTTTTGTTTTCAATGCGTACCAAGGCAGCCTCCAAATTGTCCATAAATTTTTTCTGGCGGGCAGCCAATTGATTGGTTTGCTCCTTTTCAAGCGTGGCTGATCCGTCTTCCAATGTCTTATAAGTGCCGGCTGTATCGTCGGTTCCGTTGGCATTGGAACTGTTTAAAGACTTGGTGAGTTCATTAAATTCTTCTCGTGCAACGCGCAGCTTTTCTAAAATAATGTCCTTAAATTCTTGCAATTCACTGTCGCTGTAGCGTGTTTTTTCTGTGTTTTCTGCCATGTCGTTATACTTTTTCGATTAATACATTTAGTTCCTGTTCATCAATTTCTATAGTCTCCCCCACAGCCAGGCCGTCTTCGGATACTAACGTATCGGCTAAAATTTCCGTGCGAATATAGGTTAAATTCGCAGCTATTGCATCAGTTATTTCAGGAATATTACTAACACGCACCTTTATCCTGTCAGTAACTTCAAAACCCAACTCTTTCCGCAAGTTCTGAACGCGGTTTACCAATTCCCGTGCCAAGCCCTCCTGCTTTAGTTCAGGGCTGATATGCACGTCTAAGGCAACGGTCAATTTGCCTAAATTGGCCACCTGCCATCCATCTACATCCTCAGCGATGATCTCTACTTCTGACAAAAGAATTAAATATGGCGTTGTGAGTGCAGAAACAGGACTGCGAGGAATAGAAATTGCCCCTTTATTTTCAAGCTCAGCGATGTCTTCAGCACTAAAAGCTGCAATCTCAGCAGTGACAGCCTTCATATCCTTTCCAACTTTACTTCCAAGGGCTTTAAAGTTAGGCTTTATCTTCTTGCGGATGATACCCGCTGTATCCGTAATAAATTCAATTTCCTTAATATTGGTTTCAGAAAGGATCAAATCTTTCACAAGGTTTACCTGTGTGACAAACGCCTTATCCAGTGCCGGTAATAGTATCTTATGGAGCGGCTGCCGTACATTAATACCTGTTTTTTTACGTAATGACAACGTAAGCGAGGAGATATCCTGTGCCAGGGCCATGCGTTCTTCCAGTTCCTTATCCACCAGGCCAGGATGATATATTGGAAAATCGGCCAAATGCACGGATTCAGCCGTTTCTTTTCCGGTTACCACATTCAGGTCATTAAACAACCGGTCGCTAAAGAAAGGTGCAATGGGCGACATAAGCTTGGCTATCGTCGTGAGGCAGGTGTATAAGGTCTGGTAAGCCGATATCTTATCAGCGGTGTATTCGCCCTTCCAAAAACGACGCCGGCTCAACCGCACAAACCAATTACTTAAATGCTCATCCACAAAAAGCTGAATGGCCCTGGCTGCTTTTGTGGGCTCATAATCTGCAAAAAAGGCATCTACATCCTGACTCAGGCTATTTAGCAAAGAGATGATCCAGCGGTCTATTTCAGGCCGTTCCTGCAAAGGAAAATCATTTTCTTTGTAAACAAAACCGTCAATATTAGCATACAAGGCAAAAAACGCATACGTATTATATAGCGTACCAAAAAATTTGCGCCTTACCTCTTCCAGTCCTTCCTCGTTAAATTTTAGGTTGTCCCAGGGAGCCGCATTGCTTATCATATACCAACGTGAAGCATCAGCACTGTATTTATCAATGGTGAAAAAGGGATCTATGGCATTGCCTAGGCGTTTAGACATTTTATTGCCATTCTTGTCTAGTACAAGACCATTTGATACCACATTCTTAAATGCCACTGAACCCCGCAACATGGTTGAAATAGCGTGCAGCGTAAAAAACCATCCACGTGTTTGGTCAACCCCCTCGGCAATAAAATCGGCAGGATAAGCCCCTTCGAAGCCCTCCTTGAACGGAGCATTGCTGCCTGCAGCCAGTTTTTCAGGGTCCAAGCCCCATTGGGCAAAAGGCATGGCGCCACTATCAAACCAAACATCAATCAGGTCCGGCTCGCGGAATAATTTCTGACCACCTGCTGATACCAGCACCAAGTCGTCCACATATGGGCGGTGCAGGTCAAGGGCATCTGTACCAAATTTTTCGAGGTAAGCTTTTAATTTTGCCTTTTCATCCGTATTGAGCACATCAGCTTGCAGGCTACTTTCAATGATTTCCTTTAATTCGGAAAGTGAACCAATGCAGATTTCCTCATTTTCGTCCGCACTGCGCCAGATCGGCAGGGGAGTACCCCAAAAACGTGAACGGGACAAATTCCAGTCTACCAGGTTTTCCAACCAGTTGCCAAAACGGCCGGTTCCGGTAGCTTCCGGTTTCCAGTTAATGGTCTTGTTGAGTGCCACCAATTGCTCTTTTACAGCCGTTGTGCGGATAAACCAGCTATCAAGGGGGTAATACAAGATGGGCTTATCTGTACGCCAGCAGTGCGGATAGCTGTGCTCGTACCGTTTTACGTCAAATGCCTTATTATCTTCTTTAAGCTTAATAGCGATGAGTACATCCGTCGGTTTAAAGTCTATCTCCGCACGTTCCGCATCGCTGTAATATTCCTCTTTCACATAGCGGCCAGCAAACTCGCCAATCTCTTTCACAAAGCGGCCGTGCTTATCTACAATAGGTACTTCTTTACCATTTTCATCTTTCACAAAAACACCCGGAACGCCATTGTCCCGTGAAGCCCGGAAGTCATCTGCACCAAACGTGGCCGCTGAGTGTACGATACCCGTACCATCTTCAGTCGTTACAAAATCGCCAGGGATTACCCGGAACGCCTTTTCTTCCAACTCCTCGTTGGTTACATAAGGCAGTAACTGATGGTAGCGCAAATTCAGCAATTCTTCCCCTGAAAATTCGGCCACGACCTCCCAAGGGATCAATTTATCGCCATCCTGATAGTCCTGAAAAGAGGCCTGGGCGGCTTCAGCCTTAAAATGGTTCTGTACCAAATCCTTTGCCAGCACCACGCTCACGGGTTGAAACGTATATTGGTTAAAGGTGCGTATCTTGACGTAACGGATATTTCTGCCTACCACCAGGGCACTATTAGCGGGGAGAGTCCAAGGGGTTGTTGTCCAGGCCAATATAGCAGTGTCTTCCCCTTCCGCTTCAAAAAGCGTAGGGATGAGCGGATGTACTTGTTCCCTATCCACCCGAAACTCGGCTACGATGGTCGTATCCTTAAGCGGCTTATAAGTGCCAGGCATATTCAGTTCATGCGAGCTCAGGCCTGTACCTGCTGCCGGTGAATAAGGCTGTATGGTGTAACCCTTGTATAAAAGCCCTTTTTTATAAAACTCCTTCAATATCCACCACAAGGTTTCTATGTATTCCGTTTTGTAGGTGATATAGGGGTTTTCCAGGTCTACCCAATAGCCCATTTTCTCGGTCAGGTCATTCCATACATCGGTGTACTTCATCACCTCCTTGCGGCAGGCAGCATTGTAGTCTTCAACAGAAATGGTACGGCCAATATCATCTTTGGTGATGCCAAGTGTTTTTTCAACAGCCAGTTCAATGGGAAGGCCATGGGTATCCCATCCACCTTTGCGTTTTACCTGAAATCCTTTCAGCGTTTTGTAACGGCAAAAAATGTCTTTGATGGCCCGGGCCATTACATGGTGTATGCCAGGCATACCATTTGCAGATGGAGGCCCCTCGTAAAACGTATACGGTTTTGAGGCCGGTCTATGGCTGATACTTTTTTCAAAAATATGCTGTTGCTGCCAAAAGGCTAGTACTTCTTGCCCAATTTGCGGTAAATTAAGCTGCTTATATTCCTTGTACATCTTCTTGTCCCAGTACATCGCTTATAGCGATGAGGGTGCAAATTTCGTCATTTTTTAATCCAATTCAAAGGAATAATTAAAAGGTAGTTAAGTCTTATTGCAACCGCTCGTAAAAGCATTTGAGCACGTCAGCCACTTGGCCATAAATAGAACTGTAAAGCTCAATACCTGCCATCCTGACCACATGATTGTCCGATAGAGTTTTTAAATCATCTTTAGATAAATTGAAGGTTTTTTCACCGTTTATCTTATTCTCATTGAGAATAAGGTAAGATCTGGGCGTGTCGTCATCAATGGTATCAACCGTGCTATCTACATATTCAAATAAATGATCACCAGCCTTCAAACTATCAAATTTACCGTCCAACTTCAAATAAGGCTGCCCATTATTATAAAAAAAAGTGATAGAACCTTTTGTACTGGCTTCGTAATTAAAGGTAATCGGCTTTTCCTCCAAAGCACCTTTGCACTCCGTGATCGGGTCATTGGTGTTGTCAAAACCATTTCTTTCACAACCCAAAGCCACACCAATAACGACAACAACTAGAAAAAACAGTTTTTTCATGCTTTTAAAAATGATGGTAATGTTACTACAAATATTATAATTTCCCCAATTTTTTTAAAAAATGTTCATCAACGTTTAAAATTGGCTAATTTTGTCGTTAAACATATCAGGGATGTTATGAACAAATATCTGCGAAGTGGCTTATTAATGACCATAGCAGGGATCATTCTTTGCATGGTAGGTTATTATCTGAAAGCACAAGAATGGGGTATCTACAAAATTGCCATGATTGTAGGGGTGCTACTGTTTGGCGTGGGTTTTCTGACCATCCTGTACAGTCTTATCCGGAAAGTGGAGCGACGCAGCCTGGAAAGTGACAGACGGGAGCGGTCGCAGGGCTAAGCAAGTTTACAGAAAATTTAAGTATGCTATTTAAAACCCGCGGCATTGTATTAAAAGTTACAGACTATTCCGAAAGTAGCGTGGTAGCGCAGATATTCACGGAGCAGTTCGGCTTGCAGGCATACCTTGTAAATGGCGTGAAAAAGCCAAAGGCCAAAATACGTCAGCAAATGCTCCAGCCCCTTCACCTGCTGGATATGGTCGTTTACCATAAGCAACAGGGCGGCTTACAACGCATTTCTGAACTCCGGCAGCTTCCAATCTTCCGCAGCATCCCTTATGATATGGCCAAAAGTGCCGTGGTACAGTTCCTGAATGAGGTTTTGTACAAGTGCCTGCGTCATCAAACGGCAGACGAACCCCTATTTTCCTATGTATTCAGCGCAATCACCTGGCTGGATGAAACCCACGAGATGCCACCGCATTTCCATCTGCATTTTCTGTTACGGCTTACCCGTTTTTTAGGTTTTTACCCGGCTGCGGCACAAGCCGGGCAATATTATTTTGACCTGAAGGATGGCGTTTTCTGTACCCATGCTCCCGGTCACTCCCTAGTACTGATGGAACCTCACACTGGCCAGTGGTCGTCCATCCTTCAATGCTCCATAGAAGCGCTGGCACAATTACGCATGAACCTTGCCGACCGCCGTTACCTGCTCAGTAAGATTATCGACTTTTACCGATTACACATTGACGGTATTGGGGAAATTCAGTCGCACCTAATTTTAGAAGAAGTTCTTAGTTAAGATCAGAGCCACTTTTTCCGCTTAAACCATATATAAATAAGGAGCACAATAAGTAGCATGAATAATAAAGAGGCGGGATAACCCCAATGCCATTCAAGTTCCGGCATGTATTTAAAGTTCATACCATAAATACCGACAACGAAAGTGAGCGGCATAAAGAAGACCGAAAATATCGTCAGCACCTTCATGATTTCATTGGTACGGTGGGAGGCCATGGAAAAATACACTGAGAGCAACTGGGCCATATTTTCTGACAAATTATCATACACACTTTGCATCCGCACATATAGATCACGCATGTCCCTGGTAAACACATTACGGTGTTCACGGGCATCGATGCGATCAACAATGTCGTGGGAGAGGATGAGCAGGCGTTTCAACGTGTCCACTTTGCGCTTAACCAAATACATATCGCGTAACAATGGAGCCTTGTGGTTTTTGAGGAATACCAGCTCTTCAAAATGGTCCAGTTGTTCCGCGAGTTTAAGACCCGGTTTTTCAAAAGTTAACAATGAAGCCCGGATGAGGGCATTCAGTAAATGTAAGGTATCTTTACACGCGGCAGTATCTATTTTCTTCGTTTTTACCTCATCAATTAACGGTTGCTCCCGCCGGTGTACCGTGATCATGTAGTCCTTCGTATAGAAAAAGGCGATCTTTGTGGTTAATTCCTGTATGGTGTCCGCATTGGGCTCGGGGTCAGGGGTCAGTACGCGTATGATTACAAACGTATAAGTTTCCAGCGTCTCATATTTGGGCAGGTGATCTGGCTGCATGCAATCAATTACCGAAGCCTCGTGCAGGTGGTACTCCTCAGCAATAGCATGAATTTCATCGGCCGTGGGGTTGGTCAGGTCGATCCAGTCAAACCCACGCTCAGTTTTTAATGCCAGTTTTTTGACCATAACGGGCGTTACTGGTACTTAAGATTGTTTTGCAGTTTCCATTTCGCTTTCGCGATTAACCACCTTTTCACCAGCGGATTTTTTATTATCAAAATCCGACCCGAAAATTTTATCCCACAAAGCAGAACTAACCCCGTAGCCTTTTGCCGGATCTTGGTAGTGATGCAGCATGTGATGCTGTTTAATCGTTTTCCAAATACCGCTTTTAAAGTTAGCATGGTGAATTGCATAATGGGTCATGTCATAAAACAGGTAACCAATGATGAAACCCGGAAAAAAAGCAGCCAGCTGATAATTGCCCAAAAAGAGGGAAAAAAAGAAATAAAGGATCAGCGCCATGGGTATACTGGCAGATGGCGGCATCACCAAACGCATCCGGTCGCGTGGATAATCGTGGTGCACACCATGAAATATAAAATGGATACGCTCTAAAATCTTTCCTTTAGGATGAAAATGGAAGACCCACCTATGCAATGAATATTCTGAAAGTGTCCAGACAAAAAGACCCAAAGCTACAAAACCCAAGTAATGTAACACATCCATTTGTCCAGGGCCCAGCGCTTTCCAGGAAAAATAAACCACTACCGGAATATAAATGAACAAGGGGACACTATAATGAACTTTTGATAGCGGCTCCAGCAGATTGCTCTTAAACATTCTGGGAGACTCTGAGGAATTAGAAACATAATTCTTTGCCATAAGGACAAAGTTAGCAATAGTTACCTGATTATTACGTAATATTAATTTCAGAATTTAAACCTATTTATTTTTTCTGTACTTTGCGCTATGAAAAATAAGCTAATATTCCTGTTAATTACCAGTACAACCCTGGCCTCTGCACAAACCAAATCGTCCGGCATCGTCAGCCAGCAAGAAGTTGCCCGTATATTAAATACGCTGACAGCGGATGAAATGCATGGCCGGGCCGCTTACTCGCCCGATATCGAGAAAGCAGCTGATTTTATCAGTACTGAGTTTAAACAAATAGGATTGAAGCCATTTGCAGGAGGAGAATACCGGCAAACCTTTACTTCCAAAATAAAGCCTGATAAGCCCTTATTTAATGTCGTAGGTGTGCTTCCTGGCATCAGCAAACCCGATGAATATGTCATATTTTCGGCCCATTATGATCATATCGGCATTATTAAACCCGTAGGGCAGGATTCCATTGCCAATGGAGCCGACGATGATGCCTCCGGCGTAAGTGCCGTGATCAGCCTGGCCCGTTATTATGCCCGGCGGCACGACAATGCACGCAGCCTGCTGTTTGTAACCTTTACAGCGGAAGAATTAGGACTTGTAGGATCCAGCTATTTCACTTCGCAGATCAACCCGGACCAGGTGGTTGCCATGATCAATATCGAAATGATTGGCAAAGATTCTAAATTTGGACCCAATTCAGTCTTTGTAACGGGTTTTGACCGATCAGATCTGGCCACGATCATGCAAAAGAATGTGGAAGGAACTGATTTTACCTTCCATCCAGACCCCTATCCGGCGCAAAAACTATTTTATCGCAGTGATAATGCCACACTAGCAGCACAAGGCGTACCCGCCCATTCGTTCTCAACGGATCAGATTGATACGGACAGCCTTTACCATTCAGTTAAAGACGAGGTAAGCAGCCTGAACGTTGGCAACATCGTGGCTTCTATACAAGCCATCGCTATTGGCGCCCAGAGCATCGTTAGCGGAAAGGATACGCCTTCAAGAGTTCCTAAGTTAAAAAAGAATCCTTAACAGAAATGAATGAGGATCTGACGGATGAATGCTGCATTAAAAGAACAGTGGGATGAACTAAGAAAAGGTAATAAAGAAGCGTTATTCTCGCTTTATAACAGCATGTATTTCCATTTAGTTCGTTATGGATTGCTCCAGAGAGCTGAAGAAGAACTCGTCAAAGACTGCATTAACCAGTTATTTTTGAAATTATGGGAAAAGCAAAACACCCTAAGTGAAGTCCACGATGTAAAATCATACCTTTTAACCGCGTTTAGAAGGCTTATTCAGGACGAACTTGCTTACCAGCAAAAAATGGATGTAGCTTTATTATATCTAGCAGACTCAGGTCCGCAAAACGAACTTTCATACGAAGAATTACTTATCAACAGTCAGCAATCTGATTTACTTAAGAAAAAATTGCACCAAGCAATTGATCAACTAACACCCAAACAAAAGGAACACATCAAACTCAAATTCTTTGAAGGGTTAACTTATGAACAAATTGCCCAACAAAATACGTTGAGCGTTAAAACGGCCTATAATACCATATACGATGCTATAAAAACCCTTAGAAAACTTTTAAAATGAATAGAAAAGCCGTTTATTTTTAATTTTACTATAAACTATTAAAAATTATTCAATTTTCATTAAAATAATTTAATTTTTCTTAGGAAAAAAACATAATTACCCCGTCTATTATTAAAATGGGTAAACTATGAGGTTTAATGAATTCCAGGCAGAAGATTTTGTGTGTGATCAAAGTTTTCAAGAATATTGCTTAGGTACAAATTCGCATTCCGTCATTTTTTGGGAAAATTGGATCTCTTCGCATCCCCAAAAACAAATAGATATCGAGGAAGCCACCCGATTGTTTGCCCTTCTTAGCGTTAACCAGGGTAATATAAAAGAACAACTCTGGCAGTTAAAAAAAGGGCTGGACAATTCCGACGCTTTCAGGGTCCAAGTTTCATCGCGCAAACAGCCAAAACCTCGTAGATGGCTGCCAGCCTTCCTAAAGATTTCAGTGCCGCTGGCAGCTGCTAGTATATTCCTGCTGGCATATCAACGGCGTTGGTTTTCTGCTGCCTCGTCCTCTAAAAACAGTGAAATAAATTATTACCATACCGGCGAGGGTAAGCAAACGCTGGTTTTGGATGACGGATCGCTTGTTACCTTGCAGAAACATAGCAGCCTAACCCTTCATGATCATTTTAGCAGCACCAACCGCACCGTATTCCTTAAAGGACAAGCATATTTTAATGTAAGCCCAAATAAAAACCTACCTTTTGTCGTGCAAACCAATCTTACCAGGATTACTGTATTGAGTACCTCATTTAGTGTTCGTGAAGACTTAGAAAAAGGGATTTCGGAGACTATCTTAATCAGTGGTAAGGTTGTTGTAAATAGTAATAGACATCCCGAGGATCCGGTAACCATTCTTCCTCATCAAAAATTTGTCTATCAACGTTTTCGTGATAACGGACTACCAAAACCTTCAATTGGCAACAGGCCCCCGGATGAAGTGGGCATCCAAAAATTGGAAAAAGGCAATTCAGAAATCAGCTGGATCCGAAAAAAAATAGATATATCCAATCAGAACTTAGAACAGATCGCGGCCATCTTGCAGAAGTGGTATGGCATAACCATACTTTTTGATGACAAGGAAGTAAAAAGTTACCGATATACGGGCGTATTTCAGCACGAAAATATACTTAGCATTTTAAAAACCCTTCAAATGTCATATCCATTTCATTTCAGGGTAGCAGACAACAAAATATATATTAGTAAATAATCAGGAAGCGCTGCAACGCTCCCTGATCACATAAGTTAATTAACAATTCATCCATGATCGGGACATTATTAAAAAACAATCAAAACTATGACAAAAAATCGATTTTCCCCAACGCAGCTTTTGTATATGAAACTGACCCTATTTTTTCTCCTGCCATTATGCGTGAATGTTTATGCGACAGGGTTTGCGCAGTATAAGATTACCCTCCATGCCCGTGAGCGATCTTTAAAGGAAATCTTTAAGGATGTTGAAAAACAGACTGACTTTCGTTTTGTGTACAGCAATAAAATTTTGTCCGATGAGCAGCGTCTATCACTTGAGGTGAAGGACGCCACGCTTGACCAGGTA
Organism: bacterium A37T11; assembly: GCA_900109895.1. Classification (GTDB taxonomy): domain Bacteria; phylum Bacteroidota; class Bacteroidia; order Sphingobacteriales; family Sphingobacteriaceae; genus A37T11. The sequence continues at coordinate 27,370 of FOBR01000004.1, read as the reverse complement.
TTGCCCAGGTTGTTGAAAGGTGCTTCGCTTAATTACCGTGTCAATGAAGACGGGTTGGTTATAATCTATCCCATTTTAACCGTAGAAAAAGAAAAGCAGCAAACCAACCTCTCTGGTCGCATCAATGATGAAGACGGCAAGCCGCTAGCGGGCATCAATGTCAGTATCGTGGGAACCCGGATAAGTACCCATAGCAATAATAGTGGGGCATATGTACTGGATGACGTTGAACCTGGCAACATCATACAGTACTCTGCCGTAGGATTTATAACGAAGCAGGTTACCCTTCAGGGGCAGACCAGTTTGAACATCACCCTCGTTCGCGAAAATAAACTGTTGGATGAAGTCACTGTAACTGGGTATACCAGCTATCGGCGTGATCAGTCAAGCAGTGCAGCCTCGGTGGTATCTGCCGATAAGGTAAACCAGGTGCCCATGGGTTCCATTGATCAGATATTGCAGGGCCGAGTGCCGGGCATGAACGTCACGTCCAGCTCCGGTCAGCCAGGCAACAGTGCCAGTGTGGTAATCAGAGGAATCGGAAGCATCAATGGCAGCAGAGCACCTTTGTATGTGCTGGATGGAGTACCCATTGAGTCGAACTACTTCCAAACATTGAATCCAGGTGATGTACAGGAAGTCACCGTTTTGAAAGATGCTTCAGCCAAAGCGCTTTATGGATCTCGTGGTTCAAACGGAGTGGTTCTCATCACCTCCAAAAAGGGAATTGCCGGCAGGCTCAAAGTGGATTATCAATCGCAATATGGTTTTTCTGATCTTACGCGCACCAAATTTGTGATGATGAATACCGAACAGCGCCTGCGTTTTGAAGAAGAAGTTGGCGAAGAAATTGGCAAAAATATAGGTCCAGGCTGGACCTATTCTCCTAAAAATCCTGATTATGCCGAAATGACCCCACAAGAACAACAGCGGGCCAACCAAATTTTGGACAGCTTGCGTGGCATCAACACGGACTGGCGGGACATGTTTTTTCAGCAAAGCAAATTCCAGGAGCAACAGGTCAGCGTGAGCGGAGGAGGCGAGAACGTACAATTTTATAATTCATTGAACTATTACGACCAGGATGGCATCGCTAAACGGACCGGTATGAAGCGCTATGCATTAAGAAGTAACGTTGATTTCCGGTCCAATAAATTCTCGGGCAATGTCAACCTAACGCTAGGTTATTCCCGATCAAGCTTTACTGAAGGGGAGGCGAGTACCAAGGTCGGCGCTTCCATGGCTTCTGTTTATTATGCGTTGCCTTACGAATACCCTTACAGTCCGGAAGGAATACTGATCGATCCTGGAAAGGCAGGCGATGACATCCTGGATCTCCGGGAAGGTTCCCAGGGTCTGGATCGTTTGCTGAACTCAAGCGACAAAACTGACCAGTTTAAATCTGTGATCGGCGTACAATTAAAATACCAGCTACTGCCCAGTCTTAGTGTTTCAACAAGGGCCGGCATTGACTACCGTAACTCCAGTGATCAGGTATATATTAACCCTGATTCCTATTACGGTTCGCGCAACAATTCGAACACCGTAGGAGGGCAGGGAAAATTTGGCGAAGGCAGCCGGCGCAACTACAGTATTATTTCCACTACGGGTCTTACCTATGCCAATACCTTCAATGAAGTTAACGATGTGGAATTATCTGCTTTTTATGAGTATGTGTATGAAAATTACCGATCCTTTGATTATACAGGTTACGGCATTGATGAACGTTTGCCCGAAACACCAGCCGGTATTTCGCCACCAAGCAGCACCTTTTTACCAGAGCTTGGAGGCAGCCGCACCAAAAGTGCCCTGGTTTCATACATCGGGGCAGGGCGGTATACATACGATAAACGTTATACATTAACTGCCAGCTATCGGTATGATGGTTCTACCAAAGTAGCACAAAAAAATAGGTGGCATGGCTTCTACTCGGTAGGTGTCAATTGGAATGCAAAAGCTGAAACGTTTCTGAAAGACAAAGAATGGCTCAGTACACTCAACTTACGCAGCAGCTATGGTACAACAGCCAGTCCATTCGGTAGTGATTTTGCCTATCTGGCCACCTATAGCGTAAACACTAGTTACGGTGGTGAGGCAGCAATCCGTCCGGCTGAACCCGGTAATACTGAATACGACTGGGAATATGTGGATGAATTTAATGCTGGCTTTGATTTGGGGCTGCTTAAAAGTGAACGTGTGCGTATCTCTGCCGATTACTATAATCGTATTACGCGCAACATGTTCGTTGACCAGCCACTGTCATCCACCTCCGGTTTCAGTAGTTTGCCGTTGAGTACCGGCAAGATGCGCAACAGGGGTGTAGAGATAGACGTGCAGGGAGACGTGATCAAAAGCAGCGACTTTACCTGGTCTCTTGGATTTAATTTTGCTTACAATAAAAACAAAATCCTGGCGCTGGGCAGTGGTCTTGACGACCTGCAGGACGGTGATACCCGTATACTGAAAATCGGACTGCCTTACGGAACCTATTACGCGCCGCAATGGGCTGGCGTCAATCCTGATAACGGCGAATCACAATATTATAACAAAGACGGCAGCATAACAAATACATATAATGAAAACGAACAAAGTGTTACGAAGTCAGGAAGCCTGTATCCCTCTTTCACCGGCGGATTTAATACCGGGCTCTCTTACAAAGGCATCAGTTTAAATGCATTTTTCTCATTTGTGTCAAACGTGAAGCGCTGGAACAACGAAGACCTCTACAATGAAAACCAACGATATATGACCAGCAACCAATCCATCCGGATGCTTGAAGACCGGTGGAAAAAACCGGGTGACCACGCTATCTTACAGCGGATCGATATACCCAGGCAGTTCACCTCAAAAGATATTCAGGATGCTTCTTATCTGCGCCTCCGTAATTTAAATCTGGCATATCAGTTATCACCGTCAATCATACAACATTTAAAAATTGTGAAAAGTGTTAAAATATTCATGCAGGCGCAAAATTTAATCACATGGACTGGATGGCGGGGCCTCGATCCGGAGAATAACGATGTATACGGCCGGTTTCAATACCCTGCTGCCAGAACCTATACTGCCGGACTAAATGTTAATTTTTAAATTTACGATCATGACTATCCATCGCACTATAACCCGCATTTTAATGGCAGTTTTTATTGCCTTTATGTTCTCCTGCAACGCATTGGACATAGCTCCTAGTGACAGTATCGATCCCAGTAAAGCATTTCGGAATGTCAAAGATTTGAATATGGGGCTTCTGGGCGCTTATGCAGTACTTGACTATACGCTTATTGGTGTAAACAGCATTGTATCCGATGAGGCAAATATGCCCGAAGAAAACTCGGTAAGCAACTCAGATGCTTACCGATGGTTATATACCGCCAGCAGCGGTTCAGTAACCAGTGCCTTTGATGAATACTATAGTGCGATAGACAGGGCCAACCGTGTATTAGGTGCCCTTGACGGTGTGCCGGCGCCTAATGACAACGACGCAGCAATCAAAAATCAATATAAAGGAGAGCTGCTGGCCTTACGGGCTTATTCGCATTTTGAAATATTAAGGGCGTATGCATCGGCTTATGAAAATGGAGCGATGGGCATACCTTATATGAAAGAATCGGTTATCAGTAATCCTGCCCGCGAGCCCTTTGAAGAGGTCATTACTAACATCAAAGCAGACCTGTCAGAAGCGAAAAACCTGGTTCCTACCAGCTTTAATGACAACAGCCGGATCACAAAAAATGGGATCAGTGCCATACAAGCCCGGCTGGCACTTTATGAAAAGAATTGGGCAGACGCCATCAACTATTCCACGGAAGTGATCGAAGCAGTACCATTGGCCTCAGCCGACGAATTTCAGGATATCTGGACAGACGAATCCGATTCTGAGGTGGTCTGGAAGCTAAAGCGCGTATCGGGTGACACGCGAATCGGAGGCTTTTATTTCAGGGAAGCCGGAGGTATTGTTCTTTACGCACCTTCCTATAAACTAATCAATACCTTTGATGTTGTACATGATATTCGCTATACCTCTTATATTTCCCACGAAACGGATCGAGGAAATGGAAAAGCGCCATATCTGGTGAAAAAATACCGGGGAGGAGATCTATCCGCGCCTGGTCTTACTGATATTAAGCTATTCCGCACCGGCGAAATGTTTTTGATCCGGGCAGAGGCACTGGCAGAAAGCAGTGCCGCAATAGTACAGTCTGTGGATGATCTAAATACGCTAAGACATGCCCGGATTGATGGATATACCGACGAAACGATCAGCAGCAAGGACGCGCTAATACAGGCAATCTATACAGAACGTTACAAAGAACTTGCCTTTGAGGGACAACGGTTTTTCGACCTAAGAAGAAGAAATCTTCCAGTGAAGCGTTCTGAGGCAGATGCATCCAATACTTCAGGTGCGCTCACGCTCACGCCTGCAGATGCTCAATATGCTCTGCCCATTCCGGCCCAGGAGATCTCTGTTAATCACAATATGAAACAAAACCCCAATTATTAATAAGTCATGCATACAGGTTATTTGAATTGCTTAGTGTTGCTGGCCCTATTGACCAGTAGTTGCAAAAGTTCAGGTGGGCCTGTATCCAGCGGTCCGGAGCCTGAAAAAGGAGGTTCGAAGCCAAGGACAGGTTCCATTGGCGTAGTGGGTGATACCGCCGACGTCAAGTCGTCCACCAAAAGCGGCCTGGTGCTTATGGGCGGCGGTACTGATGTCGACGAGGCCTTTCAGTGGATGATCGAACGAGCTGGAGGTGGTGACGCCGTCATTATCCGTGTTTCAGGAACCGATGCCTACAACCCTTATGTAAAAAAACTAGGCAGCCTTAATTCAGTTGAAACCCTTAAAATAGACTCACGAAGCCTTGCAAATAACGAGGAGGTCGCTACCATTATCCGCCATGCCGAACTTCTTTTTATTGCCGGAGGCGACCAATCAGACTATGTTAACTATTGGAAGGGTACCAAAACAGCAGATGCCATTAATTATCTACTAAAAGATAAGAAAGTTCCTGTTGGAGGTACCAGTGCGGGTTGTGCCATTCTTGGAAGCAGCTATTTCACCGGGGCAAGAGGCAGTGTAACCTCTGAAGAGGCCTTGAACGACCCAACAAGCTCCCTGATTGACATCGACCACGATGATTTCCTGAAAGCCCCATTCTTAAACCATGTTATTACAGACCAGCATTACCTCACGCGGAACCGACAGGGCAGACACGTAGTATTTATAAGCAAAGTATTAACAGACCTACAGCAAGATGCCCGGGGCATAGCATCAGACGAGCGAACCGCTGTTTGTATTGACGAGCAGGGGGTTGCCATGGTCTTCGGTGAAAGCAAGGCGTATTTTCTGCAAAGCAGCATTGACAAAAAACCGGAAATAAGAAAAGCCGGCGAAAAGTTGGAATGGAACCAAAACAATCATGCCGTGGCTGTTTATGAGATAAACGGGAGTCCTACCGGCGCAGGGCATTTCCAGGTGACCGACTATATGGATCCTGCACAGAAGGGAGGACGCTGGTACTGGTGGTGGGTAAAAAACGGAGAGTTAAAACAAATACTTAAATAAGATAACGAACATCATGCTGTTTAAAAACAATTTCTGTTACACCCTATGGCTTTTGTTAATGCTCATGGCAGCCTGCAGCCCGGTGGTCAAAAAAGAAAAATATGTACTGGTTATTCATGGAGGGGCGGGAACCATTGTCAAAGGCAATATGACCCCTGAAAAAGAAGTGGCCTATCGCGCTGCGTTAAGTGAGGCACTCGATGCAGGTTACAAGGTAATTCAGAAAGGTGAAAGTAGTTTGAATGCTGTAGAAGCAGCCATACATGTCCTTGAAAACTCACCTTTGTTCAACGCCGGGAAAGGTGCAGTTTTTACACATGAAGGTAAAAACGAACTCGACGCGTCCATTATGGATGGTTATCATGGTACCGCCGGAGCCGTAGCCGGAGTTACGACTATCAAAAACCCCATAACTGCTGCCCGCGCAGTGATGGAAAAATCAGTCCATGTTATGCTTACCGGAACCGGAGCAGAAAAATTTGCTAAAGCAAAAGGCTTGGAGATGGTTGACCCTTCTTATTTCTACACAAAAGAGCGTTGGGACGCGTTGCAAGAGGCCTTAAAAGAAGATTCTCTTGCGCTCTTAAAAGGACAGGATCAAAAAACTACTGCTATAACCTTTAAGTTCCATGATAACAAGTTCGGAACGGTTGGATGCGTGGCGCTTGACAAGCAGGGGCATCTGGCTGCTGGTACTTCCACCGGCGGCATGACTGATAAACGATTTGGCCGGGTCGGTGATTCACCCATTATTGGTGCAGGCACCTTTGCCGATCGGCAGGTGGGAATATCCTGTACCGGATGGGGAGAGTTTTTTATCAGACACGTTGTGGCACATGATGTGGCCGCCCTGATTGAATATAAGAGGCTCGATATTACCCACGCTACCCGTGAAGTCCTTGATAAAGTAGGCAAATCAGGAGGGGATGGAGGGCTTATTGCCCTTGATAAAGATGGTGATATCGCCATGCCTTTCAACACCGAAGGTATGTACCGAGGTTCTGTGACATCCGATGGAAAAATTCAAGTAGACATTTATAAATAACATCAAATGAATAATTTTTCAACCTGGGGCTGCACCTTGTTGTACCTATTTTTTTGTAATTGTCTGGCCGCACAGCAACCCGCGCCAAAAGGAAATCTCTTTATCATTGGAGGTGGTGAACGGCCACCAGCACTTATGCATCAATTGATGCGCACGGCCAAACTGGCCGAAGACAGCTATATCGTGGTTCTACCAATGGCCAGTTCCGAGCCCGACAGTGCCTTCTATTACATTCAACGTGAGTTAAGGCAGATTTGTAAAAACCCCATATATTTGCTCAATTTTTTAAAGCAGGATACTGCAAACTTACAAAAAATTGATTCTCTGCGACATGCCGGACTCATTTACATTTCAGGCGGAGACCAAAACCGCTTTATGGAGATCGTTGGCTCCGGACCTATCTATAAAGCTATACATACTGCTTATAGCAGTGGCTCCACCATTGCGGGCACCAGTGCCGGTGCGGCGGTGATGAGTGAGCAAATGATTACTGGCAAACAACTTAAAGGTGATACCAGCTATCGGGAAACATTTGAAAAGATATGGAATGCTAATATCCAGTTCAAAAAAGGTTTAGGCTTGCTTAAACACATCATCATCGATCAACATTTTATAAAAAGAAGCCGATATAATCGCCTTATCTCAGCACTCGCAGCCTATCCTACCTATACTTGTATTGGCATTGATGAAGGAACAGCGCTCATCGTAGAGCCGCATAAACTGACCGTAAGCGGCAAAAGCCAAGTGTTGGTAATCTCACAACCAAAAGAATTGAAAATACGTGGCGAACTTATCACATTTAGAGGTCTAAAAATAAGCCTCTTTGCCGACGGAGATGAGATAACGTATAATCAACATTAGCTTTTACTACATATGGTAATGCCCCTGGGCAGACGTTCCCACAGCGAGGAAATGTCGGTGACAGTTAGGGCACCAAAATTTTTTGACTGGGGCGAAAAGCGAAATGGCTTTGGCCAATGGCCCGCGTTTCACCCGATAGTCGGTCACTTTTTTACAGCGTTTGCATACAGCGGTATAGTAAACATCTTGTTTCATGGTTGTAGGGATTGTGTTTGTTTTGTTAGTTCAAATATCGGAAAATCAAACTGTATTTGATCAAGTAATGTTGGTGTAAATGAAGGCTTAGCAGTATAATTTCCGTTAAGCAGCCTATTTATTACAAATACATGACAAAACTTTAACTTAATTTACAATTTAATCAACATACTATTGATGTTGTCCAAGCAAATTACACCCTAAACATGTATAAGAATGGCAAAAGGTTATTTCCAGGCACCATTTCCGGACCTTTATGTACGGAAACTTAAAATGCCAATAAAAATAAGACAAGGTAGTATGCAATGGCCAGCAATAACGTGATACGATATTTAAGGATAAGAGCAATGGCTACAAATATTGGCGCCGTAAGTATCAACATGAAAAAACCAGTCGCTTTGTCATAAAAAGCAGCGAAGAAGATAGTGTGTACTATGCTAACATTCAGGATGAGGAGTGCAATAGGAACCAGGTAATGTTCAGTAACTTTGTCAAATTTTTTATGAACAAGTTTCATTTGGCTAAATAAGTTTACGTTTTTCCCTTACTTTTTTTAAAGTCATAATTAAAAGGTAGCAGCCCACTCCAATAAGTACCCCATTAATTACGACACCGGAAATTTTTGAAGCTAAGGAATAACTTGTGTTCATGCTTATTATGGCGATAGTCACCAAAAAAAGAAGAGATAAAAAGGTATAAAAGACTATGGCCTTCCAAGGATTTCCCACCAAGCGTTGCTTTTTTTTGCGGCGGAAAAGGAAAATCACGAAACCGCTGATGGACAGAAAAGCACTTGTTAATCCCAGTATTGTATATAACACCTTTACCATTAAACCACCATAGTCCCCAAAATGCAGCGCTTCTTGAATATAATAGAATTTATCGGCTGTGGGTTGCTCACGTATATCATATTTATATAATGGCTTATAATCAAGTTTTGATAATACAAGCATGTTGATATCGCGTTCATAGATGACTCCAGGTAAGTTGCCGCGAAAAGTAATAGTTCCTGCCCCGTTTGATGACGGGATTAAGTGACGAGGCTTGAGTTCAGGAAATGCTTTTCGGGCAGCCTGCAAAGCGGAAGTCCAATCAATATTGATGGCACGGTCTTTTTTTGGTGCCATAATAATGTGAGTTTTGTTTTTCCCGGGAGCATAAATATCTAACCACTTTTGTAACCATGGTTGCAGTCCGAGCCATGCCCCGGTGAGCGCAATGACCAGATTAAACCCAAGCGCGCCGATACCAAAGATTTTATGCCAATCAGCCATTTTGATACGGATGTCTGTCGCTTTCCGGATGTTGGGCCAGCGTTGTTTTTTCATAAAATTGCCGTAGATGATCAAACCGGTAATGCTTACCAGCGTAAGGCCAACCCCGCCAAAACCTACCAGTTGTCTACCCCACTTGCCTTCGAATAGTCTTACATGCATTTGCCGCAAGTAATTTACAAAAGAACTTTGCCACGGGCGATGTGCAACTACCCGGTCACTACCCGCATCCACGAAAAATTCATATCGTTGTGTTTTTCCTTTATTTTGAGGTGTATTGAGCTCAATGATCACAGCATTCTCCGGGTTATCAGGTAATATAATGGATAGCCCGCGCTGCTTTGGATATTTCACTAGTAACGAGTTAACAGCTCTATTTATACGTGGAAGCTCTCCTGGTAAAAGGGTGGATGATGCTTTATAGTGATGTCGTTGGACCAAAGCATCGATCTCCGGGATGAACACAGCCATGGCACCGGTAAGGCTTAGCAACCCGATCAGGATACCGGTATACAGCCCCACCCAATGGTGGAGTTGCCAATAGAATTGCTTTTTGTTATTTTTTCCAGAAACAGTCGGCTGTAGGCTCATGTCTTAGCAATTAGAAGGTGTAACCAACTCCAACCAGGAAATTGCGCGGAGCACCGGGAAATAAACGAAAATACTCGTAACCGCCCACCCAATAGGTTTTGTTGAATACATTATTTAAGTTGGCCGTGATCTTGAATTTATCAAAAGCGTAATAAAGCGCCGCATCGGCAACCACATACGAAGGAAGCGTGAGGATATCACTTTGTGTATTCCGTTTGCTGATGTAGTTAACTCCTGCTCCGATGCCTATACCTCGTAATGCTGGAAGTAAAAAGGTGTATTTGGCCCAGATACCTCCTTTATTTTTGGGCGAATTGGGCATAATTCTGTTAATCTCTTTTTCGTCATCACTCTGGGTAATCTTAGCCTCATTGATGGCTACATTTGCCGTGAGGCTAAGGTTAGGCAGTACCTGTCCGTAAACATCCAGTTCAATGCCCCGTGAGCGCTGTTGACCTATTTGACGTAATAGGTCAGGGTTGCCCTCGTCATTGGCATCGATCAGAATATTATTTTTTTCAATGGTATATACCGCCACGTTTATAGCCAGTTGTTTTTTGAAAAACTCAGTTTTAACGCCGCTCTCAAAAGACCTGCTGACCATCGGTTCAAAGGGCCCCCCATAGCGTTCCGGGTCGGCAATGATACTGGCACTTTGCGGCTGATAACCTTGTGTATAGTTCATATAAATGCTGACAGGCTCTATCGGAGTATAGATAAGACCGAACCGTGGAATAAATTTCTGTTGCTTTACCAAATTCTCATCAGATTCCTTGTAATTCCGATAATTTGTATAGAAACCCTTACGCAGTGCAATGACAGCTCTCAGGGGCCCCCAGGTTAGCTGTTCCTGAGCAAAAAATCCATGCTGGGTGGTTTTTGCCGGCGATTGTGGATTTGATTCATTAATGTAACCAGATAGTTCAGATATGGAATAATCAGGGTTAGTGAGGTCAAAATGCGGCACGTTTGGTACCGGCATGCCATCAACAATTAAATAATCCCCAGGCTTCTTTGCGTTGTAACGATTGATAAAATCCGTATTATCGGCATTCCGATAGCCCTGTGCGTTATACGTTGAGTTTCCTAAAGGCGAAAGATTCTGTATATAATCATACCCTACCAATATCCGGTGCGTAAATGATCCGGTCTGGAAATTTTGAACCAGGTACAGGGAAAGGTGATCATTATAACTTTTCCGTATGCGCCGCGTAGTTTGCATCTCCATCAAAGTAGGTATCTGCTCACCTGCCTCGTTTACAGCATACCGGTTGGAGGTGCGGTGCTCCAGCATATTTTCGTCATACATTACTTTCATATAGGAGGCATTGAAAGAGGTATGTTCTGAAAACTTATGTTGCAATGACAAGGTTGCGTTCAGGTTTAATTCATTCTCAAAATCATTTGCCTTCCCAATGGCAAAAGAGATAGGGGTTGAATTGAGATTAGTACCGGCAGAAGCCCCGAAAATGGGTTGGCCGCGGTCCAGCCGTGAATTAGTCTTTGAGTACACAAAATCAAAGTTTACACGGGTACGGTCAGTAGGCAGAAATGAAATGGATGGGGCTATCATCATGTCTTCCCCACCTTGTAATACTCTGAACGAACCAGCATTCTGATAGGCTAAATTTAAGCGGTACAGCAGTGATTTTTGATCATTCATGGGGCCTGTAAAATCACTTTTCAGCCTAAGTGTATTGAAACTTCCCGTAGAAAAGTCAATCGATTTCCGGTCATCTGCTAAAGGCTTTTTTGTTACTGTATTAACAGTGCCACCCGGATCACTATCACCGTAAAAAATGGAGGCAGGCCCTTTTACAACTTCTACGCGCTCTACATTGGCCAATAAGGTCTGCGACCAACTGTTTGTGGGGCTGCGAAGGCCGTTAACCAGTGCGCCCCCTGCCCTGAAACCTCTGATTGAAATATCATTATTATAATAGGAGTAAGCATTGACCCCGCTGATGTTTTTTAATATATCACCTGGCTTAAAGGCTTGCTGATCATCAATGACTTCTTTGGTCACGTAGCTGATGGCCTGCGGATCATATTTAATGGGTGTTTCAACTTTCGTTCCGGAAAACGACGAGGAATTTTTATACGATTGTTCCTTTCTTCCGAGGACCTCAACAGTTTGCAACACGTTTTCCGCCGGTTTAAGTTCGATCGACAACAACTGGTTTTTTTCTAATGGAACCGTCACTTCAATTTTGGAAGATTCGAAACCCAAACATGAAAACTGGATCACATAGGTTCCGGAAACCAGGTTTTCGAATTTGAAACCACCATTTGCATGCGTGATCTGCTTTATGAGCAAGGCTTCCAGCCGTACCGTAACACCTGCCAGCGGATTGTGGTCAGCCGATGAAACGACTTTGCCAGCCAATTGTTGATTTTGAGCCATTGCATACTGCGTGTCTGCTAAATAGATGATTGACACGAAAATAATAGGTATAATTCTTCTTATCATTATTTGGATTTAATTTAAATAATGCGCAAGTATACGACATAAATCCATGTTGACAAAAAATAAATTTTACTATTTAGCCCTCCATTAAAACAACTCCACCGGGTTTATTTTTAAAAATTCTTCCCAGGGAATGCCGCTGTTGCCAATCAGCAACAGCCGGTCAGGCTGTATTTGCTTTTGGAAAGCGGCTATTCCACTGGCCTGTTGGCTGCTGCCGCTCTTTACCTCAAGGCCCAGAACATTCCCGCGCCTTTCCAGTACAAAGTCGAATTTGGGGCTTGATGACCTTTTCCCAAAGTAGTTTAACCGTCTCGCTCCAGTTGCTTATTTTTTGAATTTCATCTATCACCAGGAGGTATTCCGATGCTCCCTGTTGTTGCATCAGGAGACGTGCAGTATCCCATGGTTGGCTTAACCAGATAAACTGAAAAGGTATGTACAATTTTTCTGTCAGCTGGGTAATTAACGTCGATTTTCCCACTTGCCGGGGGCCCATTATCACCTGAATGAAGTTTCTGGGTTCTTTTATCCGATTTATAATATTCTGTAAGTAAGGTCTTTCAAACATGATTATAAATTTACTCAATATACTGAGTAAAATCACTCAATACATTGAGTAAATAAAAATACATTTATGAATGCGTAAAATAACATTATTGTTCTATACCATCACAACACTGTGTCCATTGAAGACAGTATCCTGTCCATTGAGCACAAAGCTGTGATGACTAGCCACTATATTGTGCCGGCTGGCCACATAATTATGACCAGTGGCCACGAAGTTGTGTGCACTGGCCACAGCATTGTCTTTACTTGCCACAGTATTGTCTTTACTTGGCACGATATTGTCCTTACTAAACACAGTACTATGTTGACAAGCCACAATATCGTGGCCATACGTCCCAATATCGTGATGCCTAACAACGATATTGTGTTGACTAAACACATTCTTGTGTCTATTCATAACAACTTTGTGTTAACTGGCCACGATACTGTGGCCATTAGAAACAATACCGTGGCTAGTGGCCACAGTATTGTCTTCAGTGAGGACGATACCGTGATATGTCATAACAGTATCGTCTCTACGCCACACGATACTGTGTTGGCTGGAAACGGTATTGTCCCCACTGGTAACAATACTGTGTTGGCAAAAGAAAATAATTATATGATCGTTAAAATATTTTTTTCAGCACACGCCTTACTACATATAAGCCAAGCAGGGCAATGGCCACGTTTTTGACAGTTAGTTTGCTGGTAGGCGTTCCTGTTTCTTCCTCCCGGTCATCTGAAACCCAATACTTGGCTTCTTCCAGTTGATCGGAACTAAAGCCTTTAGCCTGCCCAGGAACTACGGCACTGACAATGTCGGTAAAGTTTCGTACGCCCCGCTGATTACTCACAACGGCCATTTTTTTCCATTTGGAAAAATGCTTGATTCCAGCAAGCATATCTTGCACCCAAGCACCGGCAGTGAAGTTTTTGACATCGGTTTCAAGTACCAACAGGTAGTAAATTTCTCCATAAGTGTCAGCCAATTCCTGCAGGCCGGGCAGTAATACTTCTTTCAAGTCAACTTCCGTTACTTCGCCTTTAACTTTCACACCGAATACATGGTCCGGCAATTTTTTGATTATTTCGATCATTGTTTGTGTTTTATTCCATTTGTTAACAATGCTTGGGGTATAGTTGTTTATTTTTGAAACAAAATTATTTTCTTAGCTAAATTAGTATTGTTAATATATAATACGGCTAATCTGAAAAATTTGTATTTAAGGGGAATTGGGCATGAATTAGCCTGAAAAATTTGTAAACTACCGGGATAAGAATACACCAAATATATACATTTGCTTTGAAGCATAATAATTCCGGCTAGCGTAACATGGGATGGATCATTACTAAGAAAGAATAAATTTTTATTTGTTTCTTAATAAGGAAACTTTTATCTTTGTAAAAAGAAAAATGGATGGAAGAAAAGTTTACCATTGAGTTGCTACCAGAAGCTGTTGAATTTTTAGAAACCCTTGATGATAAAATAAGGAAAAAAAATAACACATATGAAAAAGTCATTAAAAACAGTATCATTGGACACTATGATCGACAAACATATCGGTAAGGTTGGGACAGCCAGGCGAGATGCTTTTGAAAATGAGTTGAAAATTGAACTGTTAGGGCAGGCTATAAAAGAAGCCAGGGTAGCTCGTCATTTAACCCAGGAACAGCTTGGTGAATTAGTAGGAGTACAGAAGGCCCAGATATCAAAACTGGAGAATAGTGTAACCAATGCTCGCTTTGAAACCATACTTAAAGTATTTGATGCACTTGGCGCCAAAGTGAATTTCAATGTGGACTTGAAAATAAATTCCTAAAATTTGCATCATTCGAACCCAAAAATGTACTAATCCTACCGTGTTTTGTATAAATGTGCCTCGATAAGAGCCGGTACCTTTGTTATCAACAAATAACAAAAAAAGATGTCAAAAATCATTTTAATAACTGGAGCCTCACGGGGCTTCGGAAAGATTTGGGCAAAGGCCCTGCTAGAACGTGGCGATAAAGTGGCTACTACCGCCAGGAACCTGGCCGATTTAGATGATCTGGTGCAATCGTATGGCGATTCCGTGTTTCCCATCCAGCTGGATGTAACCGACCGGGATGCCAGCTTTGCTGTCGTTAATGCCGTAAATCAACATTTTGGCCGTATTGATACCCTAATTAACAATGCCGGGTTCGGCTTATTTGGCGCTGTTGAAGAAACCACCGAACAGCAAGCCCGTGCCCAAATGGAGACCAACTTCTTTGGGGTACTTTGGGTCACCCAGGCAGTTGTCCCCATCATGAGGGCACAAAGATCCGGGCACATCATCCAGGTATCGAGTTTTCTTGGCCTCATAACCATGCCAGTGCTGGGACTTTATAACGCTTCAAAATATGCCGTGAACGGCCTGAGCGAAACACTTGCCACTGAGGTTAAAAGTTTTGGCATCCACGTGAGCCTAATTGAACCCAACGGCTTCTCTACCGACTGGGCTGGCGCTTCCGCCTTGCAGACAGAACCGATCGAGGCCTATTCACCCGTAAAGAAAGCATTTTTTGAAGCCGCCACACCAGATAGCTGGGGCACACCAGAAGCCACAGCCAAAGCCGTATTATTGCTGATTGACAGCCCAAATCCGCCGCTACATTTTCTATTGGGCAAATTGGCCTATCCCGCTGTTAAGCAAGTCTACGCAAAACGCCTGGCCGAATTTGATGCCTGGTCAACAGTTTCGGCCGAAGCTCAAGGTCATTGACAGATCATTTAACATCCGATACCACAAGCCGCGCACGATAATTGTGAAGCTTGTGGTTTGTGGGCATACCGGAACATGAAACATTATAAAAATTTAATTGAATTGCACCAGGCCAACGGCTTTCCGCCGCCAGAGCATCCGTTATTCAGCGTTTACCAGTGCAATAAGATCTGTACTATTGGCAATCGGGCATTCACCAGCGATTTTTACATGATTGGCCTTAAAAGGATTGTTTCCGGGCACATTTTGTACGGTCGCACCAAATACGATCACGAGTGTGGTTCCCTGATGTTCTTTAAGCCACGACAGGTGATTGAAATGAAAAGCCTTGAACTGGATGAGGATGGATTTCTCATCTTTATCCATGAAGATTATTTACATGGACATCCCCTGCATAGCGGCATTCAAAAATATCGATATTTCGACTACGAAACCAACGAAGCCCTGCACCTTTCACCCAGCGAAGAAAAGACTATTTGGTACTTGTGCCATAAAATTAAAACCGAATACCATAATAATCCAGACGAATACAGCCGTGAATTAATTCTGGCTAATATGGATACGATGCTTAAATACAGCCAGCGGTTTTATAAAAGACAATTCCTAAATCGTACGGAGCTCTCCAGTAAAACAGTCACCAAGTTTAATGATGAGATAAATCAGTATATAGCCAGCGGAATGCTGGCCATGAAGGGTCTGCCATCGGTCCATTATTTGGCAGGACGCCTGAATATCTCGGCCGGATATTTATCAGATGTCTTAAAACAGGAAAGTGGGAAGACCGCCATAGAGCATATCCATATCTATTTAATATCAGAAGCCAAAAACCGCCTTTTGGGTGAAGATAAGACCGTTTCCGAAATTGCATATGCATTAGGCTTTGAGAACCTATCCTACTTTTCCCGGCTCTTTAAAAAAGAAGTGGGCGTCAGTCCAAATACATTCAAAAAACAGTTTCTTAACTAAGATCTACCCCGTCTATAACCAATTACTTACGTTATTCAATGGAGTGGCGTGTAATCCTGCAACGTAATTTACGTAATGGCTGATTGCTTCTTGATCTAATTAGTGTAAAAAAAGAATATTTATTCCCCTATAAAATATACCAAATGGTATATTTGTAAATTATTATTTTAAACTTTCATTTATATAAATAAAGTTTGTTCACTTGTATTGTCAAAATAGGTGTTTTAATGAGATAAAATTCATTTTAATTTAAATACCATTTGTAATTATATATATTAAAATGCAAAAAAAATTACTCATCGTTACTGTGATCCTGGCGGCCATTATGGAGCTGATTGATACCTCAATTGTCAATGTAGCCTTATCCTATATGAGTGGAAATCTCGGGTCGACCTTGGAAGATACGTCCTGGGTAGTGACTTCCTATGCCATTGCAAATGTCATTATTATACCCATGACGAGTTTCCTGACAGCTAAACTGGGCCGGAGGAACTACTATATTGGCTCTATTTTGTTATTTACTTTTTGCTCCCTTATGTGTGGTCAGGCCAATAGCATCTGGATGTTGGTAGCGTTCCGGTTTTTTCAGGGCATTGGTGGCGGGGCCTTGCTTTCTGTATCGCAGGCGGTAGTATTTGAGGTTTTTCCTAAGGAGAAACAGGGTATTGCCAGTGCTTTATTTGGTATAGGGGTATTCATTGGTCCCACAATCGGCCCCACACTGGGGGGGTATATTACCGAAAATTACTCCTGGCCATGGATCTTTTACATCAATGTGCCTATTGGAATATTGGTCGCTATTTCCTGTTTTATACTGCTTACCGAATCTTCCATAAAATCATTAGTCCGTAAAGTAGACTGGACGGGCATTGTCTTGCTGGCCGTAGGTATTAGTACACTGCAGACAGTGTTGGAAAGAGGTGAAACCGAAGATTGGTTTGACACCCCTTACATAGTTTGGTTTAGCGTGATTTCCGTGGTAGGGCTCACCCTTTTTGTGTTTTGGGAACTAACCATTGACTATCCCGTGGTCAATCTACGCGTGCTTAAAAGTAAAACGCTGAGTATTGCGGCTATCCTAACATTTATTACGGGTGTCGGTATGTTTACCTCCATCTTTTTGACACCGGTTATTGCGCAGCGCTTATTGGGTTTTAGTCCCACACAATCGGGCTTGTTGCTGTTGCCAGGGGCCATATTGGCGGTGATTGCTCTGGTCATATCGGGAACTGCTTTGCAGAAAGGGACTTCACCTATTTTGATCATTGTGATCGGCTTTCTGTGCTTCATTTATTTCAATTGGCGAATGTCACAGATGAATTTTGAGGTATCGGCCGGGTATATCAGCGTGTCCCTGATATTCCGTGGTCTTGGAATGGCCTTGTTGACGGTGCCACTAACCATACTGGCGGTATCATCCCTGTCTCCTGCAGACATACCGCAGGGAAGTGCGCTCAATAACATGATGCGGCAGCTGGGGGGCTCATTTGGCATATCCATAATAAATACCTATGCTTTCAGGCATACGGCAGCACACCGAAACGATCTTATTGGAAATGTTACTTCAACCAATCAGGTATTTTCTGCACAGTTAAACAAAAACATGCATTATTTTCAGCAAAAGGGATACAGCTGGATGCACGCTCATAATATGGCTTTAAAATCGATAGATCTGCGCATTACCAAGCAAGCTACCCTGATGGCATACCTGGATTCTTTTATACTGATCGGTCTTCTTTTTGCAGCAGCTTTGCCACTGCTATTATTGGTGATTGGATCAATGAAAAACAAACGCCCGCCTGAGGTCATTTTAGATCATTAAATTTTTTGTTATCTTTATACCAACTGTTATTTAATGACAATGTATAATGAACAAGGCTGAAAAAACAAAACAATACATCATTGAAAAAACCGCACCCCTATTTAACACAAAAGGTGTGGCAGGTACCTCTATTGCCAATATTACAGAGGCAACTGGCTTGACAAAAGGGAGCATCTATGGGAACTTTGAAAATAAGGATGACCTGGCGATGGCGGCATTTCAATACAACGCGATAAGCCTCTCCATGCGAATTGAAATCGCCGTAAGTACCAAAAAGACAGCTTGGGGAAAACTAGTTGCAGTTACCGATTTTTATCGGCATAATTATGTAAGTATTTCCCGCAACGGGGGTTGCCCTATCTTAAATGCGGCGGTGGAAGCAGATGACAATGTACCTTTTCTAAAGCCAGCCGTCCAGAAAAGTTTGAAGCGAATGGTGGCCCGGTTCCATGACATTTTAGTGGAGGGACAGGATAGCGGTGAATTTAACCCAGGCTTGCCTTTGCAGGAGCTTGCTTATACATTTGTGGCTTTATTAGAAGGGGGCATTATGTTGGCACAGGTCACTGAGCAAAAGAAATACCTGGAAATAGCCCTTGATCGTATCATCACAATCGCTAAAGCAGAAATTTGTTTATGAATAGAGTCGTTATTACGGGTATCGGAGCATTAACTCCCCTGGGAAATAATGCCAAAACCTTTTGGGGTAATATAGTAGCAGGTAAAAGCGGCGCAGCACGTATTACACGTTTTGACCCCTCATTGTTCCGCACGCAAATTGCTTGCGAATTAAAGGACTTCCGGGTGGAAGATTTTTTGGAGAAGGCTGATTTGAAACGTACAGATCCTTTTACGCAATATGCATTGGTGGCTTCGGATGAGGCAATCCGTGATTCAGGGTTCAATATGTCAAAAATGGACCCATTTGATGTAGGGGTTATTTGGGGCACAGGCCAGGGAGGTATGGAGACGTTTGAAAACGAAGTGACCGATTATGCAAAAGGGAATGGACAGCCGCGTTTCAGTCCTTTCTTTGTGTCCAGGTTAATCAGCAACATGTCTTCTGGCATGATCTCCATCCGTCATCACCTGATGGGTATAAATTATACAACCGTTTCGGCGTGCGCAACTTCAAACACAGCCATTATGGATGCCTTTAACTACATTCGCTGGGGGAAAGCCAAGATCATTGTATCAGGTGGTTCGGAAGCTCCCATCACGCCTGCTTCCTTAGGGGGCTTTAGCTCGATGAAAGCAATGTCTGTACGCAATAACGATCCGGAACATGCATCCCGGCCTTTTGATGTGGACCGGGATGGTTTTGTCATGGGAGAAGGTGCAGCGGCATTGGTATTGGAAGAGTATATGCATGCAAAAAGCCGGGGAGCACATATCTATGGTGAAATAACTGGTGCTGCTATGACGGCGGATGCTTATCACATGACGGCCACCCACCCGGAAGGCCTGGGTGCCGCCAGGGCCATGCAACTAGCACTGAAAGAGGCGGGGATAGGCATGGACCAGGTTGATTACCTAAATATGCATGCAACTTCAACGCCTATAGGCGATCTATCAGAGATCAAGGCTGTGCAAGCAGTGATTGGTTCACAAAGACCATCAGTTAAAATAAGCTCGACTAAGTCGATGACTGGTCACCTGCTGGGCGCGGCAGGAGCCATTGAAGCAATCGTTGCCTTGTTATCGATCAGGGACGGCGTGATTCCTCCCACCATCAATACAACCGTGCTTGACCCTGCCATTGACAGCCGTATGCACATTGTTACCGGCGAAGCAATAGCTCATCCAGTGCAGGTGGCCATGAGTAACACCTTTGGTTTTGGAGGCCATAATGGCATCGTCATCTTTCGTGCTTTTTAAGATTTCTATTATTCTTATAATAGGTACTTGAAAATAAATTCCTAAAATTTGCATCAATCTATTTCCAATTATCCGTACCTTGTTCCCACAATTAAAGCGATATATGAATAATTAATTACAAAATCAATGAACTCCTTGCTGAATTTGGATGATAAGGCCTTGTTTTCGCTCATTATGGAGGGAAATCATCGGGCGTATGCTGAATTTTATGCCCGCTATTGCATTTCTATGGGTAACCAGGCTTATAAATTAATGGGAGACCGGGAGGTGCTGCTGATATCCTTCAAGATGTTTTTGCGCAGCTATGGGAATACCGTGGCAGTCTGGTTGAAGTAGAAAATCCGAGATACTATCTCTACCAAATGATGCGCAACCGGGCCGTTAAACACCTGTTGACGGTCAAAAAAGAAAACCTGGCGCTGCAAGACCTTGCCTCATACCTACAGGAAATGCGCGCACACAGCGGCCCTGCCGATGAAGCCATTAGCGCACAGCAGCTGCAGGAAGCCATTGACCGTGAAGTAGCCAACCTGCCTGAGCGTATGCGTGCCGTGTTTTTATTGCGCCGTGACGAGCAATTAAGCCATCAGGAAATTGCCGATCGGCTCGGCATCTCTGTCCTTACCTCCCGTACCCAACTCAAAAAAGCCGTTAAATATCTTTGGAGCAAGCTTTCAACGCTCTTTGCCCTTGCGCTAGCCTGGTATCTCTGGCTCTAAAAAAAATATTTTCATTTCATATACCACACTTTTCAATTTTGTGACTCTTATATATAGGAACACGAAGAAAAGGCATATATGAACGAACAGGAAATACGGGAAATCTTAGCACGCTATGTGGCGGGCACCAGCACAGCAGCAGAAAAAGAGCTGGTGGATAGCTGGTTTGACCGTTATTATAACCAGCGTATGCAAGACGGCCCCACACTACCAGACCCCGAAAACCTGGCTAGTGAAGTCTGGACGCGCCTACAAGCCCAACAAGTCCCGGCACCGCGCCAACTGTCCAAGTATTACCGGTACTTACCTTACGCCGCCATACTGCTCGTCGCGTTAGCCACAACCCTCTATTTCTATTCAAGCCTAATCGTAAATCATAAATCTAATATCGTAAATGACATAGCCCCCGGCTATAACCAAGCCACCTTAACATTAGCAGACGGTAGGAAAGTAGCGTTGGATAGTGCGCAAAGTGGAATTATTGTTAATACTGAAGCGATTACCTATGACAATGGCAGAAAGGTAGAAGGCCTAAGGCCTAAGGTTGAAGGAGAAGAAGTGCGACAATTGGTTTTGAGTACTCCCAAAGGCGGCCAATACCAAATCATCCTCAGCGACGGAACAAAAGTCTGGCTCAACGCTGCATCCACTCTAAAATACCCCAGCCGCTTCAGCGGCAATAGGAGAGAGGTCACTTTGGAAGGTGAAGCCTTTTTTGAAGTTAATACGGGCGATGTAGGGGCGAATAAATATTCGCCCTTCATCGTAAAA
Organism: bacterium A37T11; assembly: GCA_900109895.1. Lineage (GTDB taxonomy): Bacteria > Bacteroidota > Bacteroidia > Sphingobacteriales > Sphingobacteriaceae > A37T11. Next base: position 5,922 of record FOBR01000004.1, on the reverse strand, counting down.
AGCAAAAACCAAGAGATCCTGGTCTTAGGTACCAGTTTCAATGTTACCGCATTCACGGATGAAAAAGAAACGAAAACAACTCTTATAACAGGAAAGGTCCAGGTCAAAGCACAAAACTTAAAACTTAAAACGTATAACTTACAACTTTTAAGTCCCGCGCAGCAAGCCCTGGTTAAAGGAGACAGCCTAACGGTAAGCAAGGTAGATGTAGCGAGCACCATTGCCTGGAAAAACCACGAATTCAACTTCAACAACACCCCACTCAAAGACATCATGCGCCAGCTGGAGCGCTGGTATAATGTTGAAGTGGTTCATATAGATCAACTGCCAGATAAAAACTTCTACGGCCAGATGAGCCGTGACGTTAAGCTATCGCAGGTCCTGGCCATGATCCGGGAAACCAGTCATCTCACATTTATAATCGAAGGAAGGAGGCTCATTTATCAGGCAGAAAAGTAATAAAAAATAAATACCGGGACACAGATTGGCGTCGGCAGTCCCGGTAAACGTCAGGAATAACTTATAAAGTATGTACACCTAACAAGACAAAGATATGCAAATAAATTTATACGTAAAGGCGATGAAGATAACAGCCCTCTTACTTAGCATTTGTTTTACCCAGGCCTGGGCTACGGCATTCTCCCAGCAGGTAAGCCTGCGGGTCGAAAATGCACCGCTTACCGAGGTTATCCAATCCATCCGCCAGCAAAGTGGCTATGCCTTCCTGTTTGATGCCGCCTATATGCAGCAAGCCAAGCCCGTTACGCTCAGCGTGCAAGACATGCCTATCCAAGAGGCCCTGAAGCTGGTTTTTAAAGACCAGCCTTTTACTTATAGTATCCAGGAGGCTGATAAGGCTATTGTAATTAAAGAGAAAGGTATTACCGACAAAGTAAAAGATTTTTTCGGGACTGGTGGTAGGGCAACCGACGAGGGACGAGGAGTCCCGTCGCAGGACGGGAAAACCCTCACCGGCCGCGTCACCGACTTCCTGGGAACCCCCTTAGCAAACGCCACAGTGCGCGTTAAAGGCACCTCTCGCGCTACGTTCACCAACAAAAACGGGGAATTCATCCTAAGAGGCGTCGAAGACAACGCCACCCTGCAAATTTCCTATCTCGGTTTCGCCACGCGTGAAGTATCCGTATCCGATCATCTCAGTACCATTGTACTGCAACGCGCAGAGGCATCGTTGGATGAGGTGGATGTGGTGAGCAATGGGTACCAAGTGTTGTCCAAGGAACGCGGGACAGCAGCCTTCGACAAAGTCGGTCAAAAATTACTTGAACGGAAGATTAGTAGCGACATTATCAGCCGCATAGAAAACCTGACGCCGGGGGTATATTTTGATAAGAAATACTCCGAGAATTTTACGGTAAGAGGCATAAGTACTTTAACATCCCAAATAGCTACGCCGCTAATTATCCTGGATAATTTTCCATACGATGGCGATTTAAAAAATATAAATCCAAATGATATTCAGGCAATTACAATTTTAAAAGATGGTGCAGCGACTTCGATTTGGGGAGCACGTGCCGGCAACGGCGTGATTGTTATCACCACCAAGAAAGGGCAATATCAGAGCAAGTCGCAGTTAACGTTGAGCTCGTCGGTTAATGTAACAGAAAAACCGGATCTATTTGCGGCAAAACAAATATCTACATCTGAATTTATTGACGTCGAACAATTTTTATTTGGTAAAGGATTTTTCGATGATGCACTGGGAAATACAAGGAGGTATCCGATATTATCGCCTGTAGTTCAAATTTTAAATACCCAACGAAATGGTGTTATTTCCGCCGATTCGGCTACTCGAGCCATCAATTCATTAAGAAAAATAGATGTAAGAAACGATTATTTAAAATATCTGTACAGGACTAATATTGATCAACAGTATGCTCTCAATTTTTCCGGTGGCGAGAAAACTATTAATTACTACTTGTCAGGTGGCTATGATAAAAGCCTTGCTAACCTGGTAGGAAACCAATATGAACGATTTACTTTTCGTAACCAAACTACCTACAAGCCAACTGACAAACTGGATATCAACATATCACTTCAATACGCCGGTACCAGAACACAGAATAAATCTATAGGGGGTTCTGTTACCCAATTAAGAAACTACAATCGGTCAATACTCTATCCTTACGCCCGACTTAAAGATACAAACGGTAACAATGCTAATATATCTCAGGATTATTCCAAAGCATTTACTGATACCGCTGGTGCTGGAAAATTACTTGATTGGAATTATAACCCACTCAATGAATTAACTAACAACGACAAAGAAAGTAACAATAAGGAATGGCTGATTAATTTTGGTAGTACATATAAGATCACCAAGTTTTTAAGTATTGAAGGCAGATACCAGTACGAATCGTCCACATCAATAGGATATAATTATCATAATTTAAACAGCTATTATACCCGAAATCTAATCAATCAATATACGCAAATTGGAGCCTCGTCTGTATACTATCCCATTCCAATGGGAGGAATAATGGATCGTTCTTCTGGTAGGATTGTTTCCCATTTAGGGCGGACCCAGCTTAATTTCTTGAAGGAACTTAGAAGAGATAAGTTAGCAGTCATCGCGGGTTTAGAAATAAAACAATCAGAGACGGATTATAATAGTGATAGATTATATGGATATGATAATAACACGTTGACTTTTGCGAATAATATTGACTACTTAGGTTACTACCGGAGTTACGATAATTTAAATTTCACTAATTCTATTCCTAATCCAATAGCTACCAGTCAATATTTGAATCGGTTTGTGTCTATGTATGCAAATGTCTCTTATTATTTAAATAGCAAATTTATAGTATCGGGTAGTAGCCGGAAAGATCAGTCCAATTTATTTGGCGTAAAAACGAATCAAAAAGGTGTTCCTTTGTGGTCTGCAGGAGGAGCGTGGATAATATCAAATCAAAATTTTTATAAAAGCGATTTGCTTCCTGTTTTAAAAATAAGATATACTTATGGTCGTAGTGGCAATGTTAATAATGGCATATCAGCTTTACCGACACTGTTGTTTACTTCGATAGGCTCTTTCAGATATACAAATCTTCCATTTGCCACCATCAACAGTTATTCAAATCCATCGTTGAGGTGGGAACAAGTTTCAATGCACAATTTAGGATTGGACTTCGGTTTTAAGAATCAAATCATAACGGGATATATTGAATATTACTACAAGAAATCAAGGGATTTAATTTCCAGTGCACCCACGGACATTGTCTCGTCAGGAACACAGGTACTGGTAACAAACAATGCGGCGTTAAAAGGGCATGGATTTGATGTGAACATTAATGCACATGTTGGCAGCAACGCATTTAGTTTGATCTCCACTTTAAACTTATCTTATAACAAAACGGTAGTCGATAAATATCTTCTCAAGCAAAGTTATCCATCTGCCTATGTTACGGGAAATTACACTTCTCCTATTGAAGGAGCCAACATTTATGATATTATTGCATATAAATGGGGTGGACTAGATGCCGCCAATGGCGATCCACAAGGATACGTTGAGGGGAAGTTAAGCAAGGATTATTCAGCGATTATAAACAAAGGAAGTTGGGAGGATCTTGTACGGAAGGGCTCTTCCATGCCAATGTATTTTGGTTCCTGGATAAATTCAATCAGATACAAATCATTTTCTCTATCCGTTAATATCTCTTATAAGTTTGACTATGTTCTAAGAAAGAATTCAATCAATTACTCAACTTTATTTAACGGAGGAATTGGACATTCTGATTATGAAAAAAGATGGCAGACACCAGGAGACGAGCAACGTACGAATGTCCCTTCAATGGCGTATCCAGTAGACAATAATAGAGATGCCTTTTATGCTAACTCCGAAGTAAATATCATTAAAGGGGATCATATAAGAATACAGGACTGTAATTTATCTTATAATTTAAACAATAGACTTGCTAAATCTATTTCTCTTTCGGGTTTACAGGTATACTCTTACATTAATAATATTGGTATTATATGGAGGGTGAACAAAGACCGAATCGACCCCGATACGCCAGATGGAATTAGGGCACCTCGATCCATAGGATTTGGAATTAGAGGAGGTTTTTAAATTATGATTTCAAAAAGTAAAAGAATGAAACGAACATATATATTCTTAGTTATAATTTCCTTTGTCTTTCCGTTTATTTCTTGCAAAAAATATTTAGATGCGAAGCCCAATAAGGCTCTTGTTATACCACAGAAATTGAGTGACCTACAAAAAATAGTTGATAATGATGGATTAATGAACGAGACTGATCCTCATATTGCAGAGATAGCATGCGATGATTACTATGTTGTTTCTACGTTCTATCCAATACTTTCGACAATTGAGCAAGATATTTATACCTGGAATCCTGGAGTTAGATCAGACTTATGTTGGATTAATACCTACCAGAAAATATACATGAGCAATTTAATTCTGGATTATTTAGACGAAGTTGTAAATGATGGAGATCTAAATACTTATAATTCCATAAAAGGAGCGGCGTATTTTATAAGGGGCTTTTCCTTATTTACCGGTGCGCAGGTTTATACATTGCCCTACAATAAAGGAGTAAATGAAAATGAGCTTGGAATGCCAATAAAAATTTCGTCGGATATCAATTCTCCTACTTCGCGATCATTCCTAAAAGAAACATACGACCAAATTACCAGTGATTTGAAATTAGCATGCGAATATTTGCCCGCAGACATTTCCCCGATTACAAGACCTAGTAAGGCCGTTTCTTATTTAGTATTAGCCAATGTATATTTACAAATGCAAGAATACTCGTTGGCAGCTACCTATGCAGATTCCTGTTTAAGGTTAAAGAATTTACTAATTGATTTTAACAGTTTAGACACAAATTCTCCAAATCCGATATCAAGAGGTAATAGTGAAGTTCTCTATGAGTCAAATATCATATCATCGCTGCCGCTTAATGCTTTCTTAAGCAGGGTTGATTCAAATCTTTATAAATCTTACAACCAGAATGACTTAAGGAAATTAATTTTTTATCAAGACAATGGTGATGGAACTGCTTCATTCAAGGGAGGATATATTGGCAATATTACTAGTCAAGCTTTGTATAGTGGAGCTTCCGTAGATGAAGCCTATTTAATCAAGGCAGAATGTTCTGCACGGTTAAATGATCTCAAAGAGGCGAGTGACAAATTAAATGGATTGTTATTAAAAAGGTTTAAAACAGGCAGCTTCCAACCTTATAGGTTTACAGATCAGGTGATAGCTCTGAGAACTATACTTGATGAGCGAAGAAAAGAACTGGCATTTCGGGGAGGGAGGCGATGGTGGGATTTGAGGAGATTGAATATTGACCCCGCTTTAGCAACTACACTAAGAAGAATTATAAATGGAACGATAGTAGAACTTCCGCCCAATGATTTACGTTACGCTTTTCTAATACCTGAACAATCGATAACTGTAGGAAACATTGATCAAAATGCCAGGTAGATTAATATGAAAATAGCATTGTTATTTCTATTCATTTTCTACTCATTCGTAGAAGCGTTCGCCCAAAAGAGCCTTCAGATTGGTGATTCTGTTCCAGATCTCGTTATTAAAAATGTAATTCAATATCGGGATAAAAGCATCGACAAGGAGAATGTCAAACTCAAAAACTTTGGCGATAAGCTACTCATCCTGGACTTTGGATTTACCCATTGTCCAGGATGTATTGAAATGCTTCCTGAAATGGTCGCCTTGCAGGATAAATTCAAAGCGCATTCTCAATTTTATTGGGTTACGTATGAATCCAAGCAGACGGTGGAAAACTGGTTCGGCGGTAAATTTGGAAAGGGATTGGCTGGATTAAGCATTCCCATCATCACTGATGATAAGTTGCTCCATTCCCTTTTCCCACACTCGATTGAGCCACACGAAGTCTGGATTTTGGATGG